>NZ_CP007201.1:0-1200000 GCF_000568815.1 Sulfurospirillum multivorans DSM 12446 | reverse complement strand
CATCCAAAACGTTGAGAGCTCAACTGTCTTCTCAGACGCACCCACTTTTGGGTAGAGGTACTGTTTTTTGCCATTTTTGACAACAGGCTCAACGCAGGCTTCTTTGTTAGCAACTTTAATGCAGACAATGGCAGTGACATCATTGCTGTAGCCATCGCTGCATTTATACTCACGATACCCCTGAGACTTCGCCTTGCCCACAATGTAATAATCATCCTTAATGAGCACCATATTTTCAGACGAATCACAAAAAACACATCGCTCACCCATGCCAATGTCAGGGTTTGTAGAAGCAATCACATTATTGGTTTTCGTCTCGATAAAGAGCGCGAAAGCGCGTTCATCGGCGCCTACAACATCGGTTAGCATCGCTTCAAACTGTGTCTCAGCATCAAACACAATACCAATGCCACCTTGCGCCTCTTTCGCCCCTTCGATAAAAATAGGCGCACTGTAGATGTAAGTATGTTTTCCATCGTAAAGTTCTGTTTTCTCAAACGGACTCACCACATACTCTTTGGAACTTTTCAGCGCCAAGGTTTGTGCGATGTAATGAGCACCTATGCGTTTGCCGATGAGATGGGCATATTTTTCTTGGCTCACCGCAATGACACTGCCTTGATTGTCGAACAAAAAGAGATTGCTGTAAACGGTGTAGAGCGCATTGATGGCACTGAGCACTTCGGTCATTTCATGCCCAAACTCTTTGCGAATCGTTGAAAAATCTTTGTATTTAGCGCTAAATGCTTTAATGAATACGGGACTTAGAGCCCACCATCTGCAGTCATTGGCACGCTCATACAAGTTTCGATCCATAATATCAATCGCCAGTTTTGCTTTAAACGCAGCCCCGTTGATAAACGAAGCAACAACCGTCCAATTGAGATTGCCGATGGACTCTTCAAAGGTTTTTTTGGTTTGTGCCCCTGTGCGTGAGATCTCATTGAGGAGTGATTTTGAAAAGGAGTTATCCCCACTTTTTTGGTTGGCGATTTGTACATTACCATTCCAAATCGTCATATCAAGACGTCTTTGGATCGCTTCGGCTTTGGTAGGAATGCTGGTAAACTCTTCTGAAAAGAGTGAAGAGTGTTTGATGATCTTGATCTGCTCTTCGGTAAAAGGAACGTGGGCTTGTTGTTGCCCAAAAGCAAAAGATAGTGGCATAAGCGCATGCCCTTTCCATCCCAGACCGTAAAAGCCTTGGTACCCTTTGGTGGCTTGGGTTTTAGCGACATATTCACTGCCTGAAAAAGGGATAATATCAAAACGTTTTAAGGCTGTTTTTTGAGGAGCGCCCAGAGCATAATGAAAAGGGTTACTGCTGTAAATGGTACGATCTTTTTCATCTAAGAGTAAAATATCTGCCCATATCTCATTTTCAATCAAGTTGGAGATAATCACCTGCATCTCATCTTGAAACTTAAACACAAGGCAAAGCACGGCAAGCGGTGTACCACTCTCATCACACACACGGTAACTGTAAAGCAGACTCTCTTTTGAGCTGATGCTAGGATAGATACCAAAACTCTCTACATACTCTTGGGACGTGTGCATCGCCTCGTAGATAAAAGCACTGTCGATCTTTTTGCCAATTTTTTCATCTTTGGTGGAAGCGATCAAGACACCTTCAAGATTAAACAACAGCACATCATTGTAAACACTGTACTTTTCGATGTACTCGTGAAAACGGTTTTGAAGCTCAGGCAGTGCATTTTTTTGCTCTTCATTGCTTTGCTTTGCAAAATCACAAATGATCATGTCCATCGCCAAAAAGCCTATGTCTGCGGTACGTTCAAAGAGGTTGCGGATTAAAATATCAATCGCCACTTGCGCTTTAGCCCCAAGCTCTATGGAAAGTTTTTTGACCGTCTCTTCGCTGAGTCGTTGTAAAAGCTGTTCAGAGAGATTGCTAAACGCTTGTCTGGTTTCTGAGATGTCCATACCGATATTACTCATCTGACCTAATAATGAGAGAAGATTCCATCTCTCGGAGAGCTGATCGAGTGATTTTTGGTAAGCAACAACTTCGGGGATGTAGGCATTGTAACGTGTGGTATTGTTTTGCTCAGACATAATAATCCTTTTTGATAGAGTTCTTGCAGAGCTCTTGATACGTTTTTAAAGCAAAGCTCTAAAAACTACGTTAACACTAGGTTTTCCTTGGCGAAAAGCCCGCGCACCTTTGGTGCTTTTCTTCTTGTAAATACGTTTTGCAAGAAGTCTAATGATTAAGAAGATTTAGAGCGTATACTCAATTTAACTCAAAAAAGGCATTTTTTTAAACACTATACAAGAAGTGTTCCGTAGGAAAACAGTTGTTTCAAAGATTATTTTAGGACGCTATGAAGGGGGATTTTGCCAGTAATTTTAACTTATAAAAATTTGTGCTAGAATTTGAACCGTAATTCTTTGCGTTATGATCCTACGAATGATTAAGGATTAATGATGAGTGCTGATTATAATGTTTTAATTGTCGACGATGTTAGTGATAACATCAAGGTGGCAATGAATATCTTAAAAGAGAATAACTACAATTTTTCTTTCGCGCTCAATGGCAAACAAGCGTTAGAAATTATCAAGACAAAATCTTTTGACATTATTTTACTCGATATTATGATGCCACAAATGAATGGTTTTGAAGTCTGCGAACATCTAAAAAAAGATCCTCAAACACACGATATTCCCGTCATCTTTTTAACAGCAAAAGCCGACTTGGACTCTCTTTCAAAAGGCTTTAAAGTCGGTGCCGTTGATTATATTACAAAGCCTTTTTATGCAGATGAACTGATCTCTCGTGTTAAAACGCACATCGAACTTTACCGAGCTAAAAAAGTATTGCAACAAAATAATTTAACCCAAACTGCTAGTTAAACAGAAGAGCTTTTTTGTCATCACTAAGCTTCAAAAAGCAGTTGATAGCATACGCAGTGATGAAAAGTCTAAGCTTTGTTAAAAAGCCACCAATGGTTGTAGCCTTAATCACTTTACCAAACTTAGCAGTGATCATAGAAAAGGCAGTTTCAACACCTTTTCTAATTCTACGCTTGGTAAAATACTCTTCTTTGTTTTCTTGTTGCATGTTGTTACGCCCAATGGGTGAAAGTACAATCTCAAACTGTTTTAAAAAAGCTTCTAACTTTGATGAAACATACCCTTTATCTCCAATCGTGATTGATTTTTGGGGTAGATAGTGCATAAATTGATACCCCGCCGTAACATCGTGTATGGAGCCTTCTGAGATATGTACCATTACAGGCTCTTTATCGGCTGTGACTACCATATGGACTTTAAGCCCATAAAAGAATCTTCCTTTGGATGCATTATACCCCTTCAAAGATGGATCACTCCACAATCTGACTCTGCTTTGCCTTGTGATTTGGCACAATTCAACAGGAAAAGAATCAACAGAGTAAATCTTTGCACCGTTTAATCGCTGAAACAATGAGCCTAAAAACAAAAAAAGTGTGGACAACACGTCATTTATTTTTACTAAGCGGCGCAAAAATCTCGTGTAGTCAATCTCTTTCACCAAGTGCATCATCTTAACATACTGATGTGCTTTGAAATAGTTGCCATTAAAATCATTCACTGCCATATACCCGATAAGCAGCACTTCTGCATTACTAATCTTAGCTCTAACATCATCTTTTATCCCTGATACCTTCAAATACTCATCAATTAAACAATAAACGGTTATAATATCTCGCTCCATAATCTCGCCTCCCACGGCTTTTTATGGAGTTTAAAGCAACTTTCAAACCATCTTCTCAACTAGCAGTTTGGGTTAATTTAGATTTACATGTAAAGATTCTTCAAAGTGAAAAAAGATTTTTATCAGAGCTTGAAAACAGCCAAAAAGAGATCATATACGTACTGACAGAACTGATGGAAGATACCTCCGATGAAACAGGAAAGCATATTAAAAGAGTTGCCGATATCTCAAAGTTATTAGCGACACTGCATCATAGTTTGTCTGACATGGAGATAGACGATATCTTTTTTGCAGCGCCTTTGCATGATATAGGCAAGATTACGATTCCTTATGAGATACTCCATAAACATGGCAAACTCACCGATGAAGAATTTCATGCGATGCAAGCACACACGACCAATGCACATAATCTGCTTAAAAAATCCAGCCGAAGACTGATGAAAGCAGGCGACATCATCGCTTATCAACATCATGAAAAATGGGATGGTTCAGGTTACCCTCAAGGACTTAAAGCAGAAGAAATTCATATCTATGCGCGTATTGTAGCGATTGCCGATGTTTTAGATGCGCTAACCCATGTGCGAGTGTACAAACAATCATGGGATTTTGATACCGCGGCTAAGTATATCATTGAGCGCAAAGGGAGCCAGTTTGACCCCTATCTCATAGAGCTTTTTAGCCATAATCTAGAAAGCTTTAAAAAAATTATCGAAGAAAAGTCTTAAAGCGATGATGCGCTTTTTAGCCATCTTGTTCATCACCTTTTCAACACTCTACGCTACACTTATTTTTACACCCGAAGAGCAAGCCTACATTAAAAACAACTCTGTCGTCACATTGGGTTCGGATTATAAATGGCCACCTTTTGATTTTGTCGATAAAAATGGCGTTCCAACAGGGCTTTCTTATGACTATATCCAACTGATTGCTCAAAAAAGTGGCTTGCAGTTTAAAATCTATCCTGCTATTTGGGCTGAAACCATCCAAAATATGAAAGATAAAAAATACGATGGGCTCACCTGCGCCGTTAAAACTGAAGAGCGCGATAAATTCCTCTCTTTTACCGAACCCTATCTCAATGTTCCTATGGTGATTATTGCCAATACCAACACGAACGATATCAAAACACTGGATGATTTAAAAGGCAAAGTCGTCTCTATCAACAAAGGCTCTTATATTCATGAATGGCTCCAAGAAAAATATCCTTCCATAAAACTTCTTCCCTCCACATCGAATGAAGATTCTCTGGAGATGCTTTCATTGGGAAAAGTAGATGCGTATGTGGGCAATCTCGCCGTGAGTACGTATATTATGAATCAATACTTACTCAATAACCTCAAAATTGTCGCTAAACTGGAAGAATTTCAAACCTCCATCAGCCTTGCTATAGACAAAGACAATGCACTCCTTTTTAATATCATTCAAAAAACACTCAAAGAGATATCATCCAAAGAAGCTCAAGCTATCAACGCTAAATGGAGTAAAGCCTTAGAAACATCCAAAGAACTTTTAAACTTTACACCAACAGAACAAGCGTGGATCGATACCCATAAAGAGATACGCTATGTTATCGATAACCATTTTGAGCCTTTAGAATATCTCACGAAAGATGGAAACACGCACGCAGGTATTGCGAGTAGCTATTTAACACTCATCAGTCAAAAAACGGGAATAAATTTTAAGAGAATCCCCACAAGCGTATGGTCAAAAAGTGTTGAAAAAGTCAATGCACATGAGGCTGACATGTATACGTGTTTGACACGCACACCTCAAAGAGATCACATTCTCAATTTTACACAACCGTATATCACCATGCCACAAGTCTTTATTACCCAAAATGATGTTAAATTTATAACGGATATTAAAGAGTTATACGGGAAAAAAGTTGCTTTAGTGGAAAGTTATGCACAAAGTGAACTCATCCAAAAAGAACATCCACAGATACATGCTGTTGTCGTCAAAGATATTGTGGATGCGTTTAAAGCCGTTGTTGAAGGCGACGCGTATGCTTATATAGATCTGTTACCTGTGGCAAGTAGCTACATCCAAAAAAATGGATTTTCCAATCTAAAAGTTTCAGGCATTAGCAAGTACGAATCAAAATTTCATATGGCACTGCGCAATGATTGGGATAGTGAAGGCATAGCAGTTCTTAATAAAGCGCTGGACTCCATTTCTGAAGACGAGAGAAATAGTATCTACAATCAATGGGTACAAGTCAAATACGATAAAAGCATTGACTATACCATCGTTTTTCAGATTGCTGGGGCATTTTTAGTGATTATGCTGGGGACTTTATTTTGGAATCGTAAGCTCTCTTCTGAGATAGAAAAAAGAAGAGAAGTCGAATTAGCATTACAAGAATTAAATAAAAAGCTTCTTATTGCAAACCAAGAAGCGCAAAGCGCTACCAATGCAAAATCGAACTTTTTATCCAACATGAGCCATGAAATACGGACTCCAATGAACTCCATCTTAGGCTTTGCCGAGCTGTTGGATGAAAAGATAGAAGATAAAAAACTAAAATCATTTATCAAAACCATACGAAGTTCAGGTGAGAGTTTACTCATGTTAATCAATGATATTTTAGACCTCTCAAAAATTGAATCAGGAAAATTTGAGATTATCACCAAAGCAACCCCTATCAAAAAATTATTAAGAGAGTATTGCAACGTTTGCTTTACACGCGGAACAAAAAGGTCTAAATTTAGAGTTACAGATCGATAAAAAAATACCTGAAGTCATCTTTGTGGATGCCTTTAGAGTGAAAGAAATCATCACGAATCTCATCGGAAATGCTCTAAAATTTACAGATGTTGGATTTATCAAAGTCATCGTAGACGTGCATCGTGTCCATAAGCATCTCAGCAAAATAGACATTGTCATAAGCGTTCAAGACAGTGGCATTGGCATACCAAAAGAGGCTCAAAGTAAGATTTTTAATATGTTTGAACAGCAAGAGAATCAAGATGCAAGAAAATATGGAGGCACCGGACTGGGGCTGGCGATAAGCAAAAAATTAGCAACGCTTATGGGTGGTTCACTAGACGTGCAAAGTGATGTGGGAAAAGGCTCTGTCTTTATTCTAAAACTCAACCATTTAGATATTGCGTCTATGCAAAATGAGACGGTTCAAAGTGACCTTGCCCTAAACCACACTGCAATCAATTTTGAAAAAGCAATGATTTTAGTGGCAGATGATGTTGACCAAAACCGACAACTCATCAAAGAGAGTTTTGACTCGACGTTGATTGAGGTTATCGAAGCCGTCAACGGGCAAGAGGCGATTGAAAAAACCAAGACTTATCCCATCGATTTAATTTTAATGGACATTAGAATGCCTATCTTAGATGGGTACAGTGCCACACGAATTATCAAAGAGTCTTGTGATATTCCTATTATTGCCTTGACCGCTTCGATCATGTTAGAGGAGTTGACGAAGATAAAAGAGCAACGATTTGATGGGTATTTGCGCAAACCTGTTTCCAAAAATGAACTCTTTAATGAGCTTGCAAAATTTCTCAAATATACAGCAAAATTATCAGAAGCACCCCACGAAGAAGTCATTGAAGTAGACAATGCAGCGGACTTAAAAAATTTCTTACACGAATTAGATATAGAACCTTTATATCAAGACGCTATTGCTCAAAATGATCTTAAGATTATTGCCCAATTTGCTTCAGTTTTACGAGAGCTATCAACACGTCACACCATCACGTATCTTCAACAGTACAGCCAAACATTACTGGACAAAATCGATACATTTGACATTGCCCAGATCGAAACGCTGTTGCATGATTATCCAAAAATTATGAAAAACTTAATGCAAAAAGTTCATTAGCGAATCATGTAAAGCGTGTGACCTGAAGAAAAATGCTTCTTAAACCCTTTACGGGTATAATAAACATGAAAATTTACAAAGTATTCCATGGTGTTTCTCTGTTTTTTTCTATTCAATCTTGGAGTTAATTTATGGTGTTAAATCCCTTTAAATCGTTCATTGTTGTCGCATTATTGCTCTCTTCGCTTGCCTCTGCCGATGACCAAAATAGCTCTTTAGTGAATGCAGACAAAGCCGTTTACGTTAATTTGCTCAAGAGCATCAAAGAGTCAAAAATAGCGAACGATGAAATTGCTTTACAAAAAGTGCTCCTTGAAAAGCTCATCAACACACAACCCTCTACCATCACAAAGGTTCCTGTAAACATCCCCGAAACCATTGATGAATACAGTAATCTCTTTAATCGCTATAATGACAATGCTCTGAGAAAAGTCTCTCTTGATAAAAAAGTCAACTCAATTGCATTGAAAATCAAGACGCTCGAAAAAGAGATTAAAAGTTTGGACAACAATAGCACTTCGGTTCGTACTCTGCAACTTCAAAATGCGCTCTATACAAAATCACTGCAAGAATTTAAAGATCAAAGTGAAGCGTTAGCATCTGAGATGCTTTCCATTGAGAAAATGTTAACCGAATCGTTGAAAAACATACCCTTTGATCCCGAAAATCAGGTCAAAAAAACAGCCAGTAATCGCGAAGACGCTTTAAAATTGCGCACCACCATCGATAATTTTTTAGTGAAGAAAGAACGTTTTGAACTTTTAGGAGACAACCTCGATCGTGGCGTTTCGGCTGCGACCATCAGCGCCAAAGAAGAAGCCTACGCGAAAGCATTAAGAGCAACGATGACCTCTTTGTTTTTAGAGTTTTCCAATGCCTTAAAGTCCAAAAATGAAAAGGCATTTGCCTTAGAAAAAAGCATCCTTGATGAAGGAGCACTTTTAGATTCGACCGGCGTTATGAACGAATCCATGGCGTCGCTTTTACATGCGATGGAAAAAAAGTATTTTGGTACGCTCGATACGATCACGGGTTCCACAACACAAGAGTTCAAAAATATTGTAAAATCGACATGGAACATGCTCAGCGAGCCTATTTTTACAGCTAATGGTACGCCGATCACAACGTTGAAACTAATCTTAGCGCTCTTTATTTTTCTCATTGGCGTTTTTGGCGGTGGATTTTATAAAACCAGCATTAAAAAAATTGCGAACAATAGCAAATCGATCAATTTGGCAACTCGTACGATTTTAGCCAATATGGGCTATTACGTCATTCTCTTAGCCGCTTTTTTTATCGCCTTAAATGTATTAGGCATCGACCTCTCTTCGATCGCACTTGTTGCAGGTGCCCTTTCGGTGGGTATCGGTTTTGGTCTGCAAAATATCGTCTCCAACCTTGTTTCAGGCATCATTTTGATGTTTGAGCGCAGCATTAAAATTGGTGATTTTGTTGAACTCTCTGGAACCGTGCGGGGTCACGTCACTGACATTCGCATGCGCTCTACCACGCTCAATACCAACGGAAACATCGATGTCATCGTTCCCAATCGCAACTTTATCGAAGGCAATGTGATTAACTGGACAATGCACGATAAAATAAAACGTTTCGATATTCCTTTTGGCGTTGCGTATGGCACTAAACCTGAGCACGTAATTGCGGTGATTAAAGAAGCCGTTGTAAACAGCGGGTACAGCGATATTATTGAGGCACACGATAGATTCACCAACGTCATTATGACAGGTATGGGAAGCAGTAGTGTTGATTTTTTACTGCAAGTGTGGATTCATGGTGAAGAAATTTTGGCACCGAGTAAAACTATGTCCAGATTTTTGATCATTATCTACAACACGCTCAACGCGCATGGCATCGAAATTCCGTTTCCACAACAGGATGTGCACATTAAAAGTAGTGATGAGAAGAGTGCTTTAGCGCTCTTTCAGTCTCAACCCAAACACATTGAAGAAAGACCAGAAGCGTCGGAAGCTTCGCAAATTTAAAGCCTAAGAAGCGTTTACATGTAAGGAAAAATCCTTACATGTAAAGCGGTTTTATTGCTTATTGAGGTTGTATTGCAGGTAAACAACTTTGGTTTGCAAGAACTCTTCAAGCCCGTGTTTTCCATCGGCTCCACCAATTCCCGATTTTCGCCATCCCGCGTGAAATCCTTGCATCGCTTCAAAATTTTCACGGTTGATGTAGGTCTCTCCAAATTTGATCTCTTTGCACGCACGCATTGCGACATCGAGATTTTGCGTGTAGATGGACGAGGTCAGACCGTACTGGCAATCATTGGCTAAGCCAATCACTTCATCCAGCGTATCGAAGGTCATAATCGGAAGCACGGGACCAAAAATCTCCTCTTGAATCACACCCATCTCTTGTTTGACATCGACCAACACCGTTGGTTCGTAGTAGAAACCATCACTACGAGACGCGCGTTTACCGCCCGTCGTGAGTTTTGCCCCTGCGTTAAGAGCACTATCCACCAACGCTTGCACATGTTTTATCGCCGCTTCATTGATGAGCGGTCCCATATCGACTTTCTCAGTGAGAGGATTGCCATAGGTCGTTGCCGCCATCGCTTTGGTGATCTTATCCGAAAACTCTTGCGCGATGCTTTTATGCACATAGACGCGCTCAGCGCAGTTGCAGACTTGACCGTTATTGATGACGCGCGAATTTTTGATCGCTTCAACGGCAAGGTTGATGTCCGCATCGCACATCACAATCGCAGGCGCTTTTCCACCCAGTTCCAACGAGACTTTCGTGACATTTTTGGCCGCCGCTTCCATGATTTTCACACCCGCTTCCACACTGCCTGTGAAACTCACGATGCCCACTTTTTCATGCCCTGCAAGTGCATGCCCGACCAGTGAACCAGAACCCGAAACAAGGTTGAAAACGCCTTTAGGAAGTCCGATTTGGTCGACCAATTTGGCAAATTCAAAGGCGTTATTGGGCGTATCAGAACTTGGTTTGATGACAATCGTATTGCCCGTAAGAAGAGCGGGGGCTAGTTTTCGTGCGATTAAGAAAAACGGAAAGTTCCACGGCAAAATGCCTGCTGCCACACCGATGGGAAGTTTGAATAAAAAGATATTTTCATTAGGACGATCACTTTGAATAATCTCACCCTCATACCGCCTCGCCCACTCAGCCATGTAGTCGATATAATCGGCGGTAAAATTGACCTCAACCGTTGCAAGTCCCAACACTTTGCCCTGCTCTTCCGTGATGGTACGAGCGAGCATTTCGGCATTGTCTCTAATCTTTTGCGCCATCTTTTTCAAATACCCAGCCCGCTCAATCGCAGGAAGTTTTTCCCATAAGCGCTGTGCAATTTGAGCAGATTCTACCGCCGCAGCAACATCACTCGCGCTGCCTTTTGGAATATACGAAATCACCTCTTTAGTCGAAGGATTAGTGACGGGAATCGTCTCTTTGGAAGCGATAAACGCACCATTGATATACATCTGATAGACTTTCGTTTCTGCCATGGTATGCTCCTTAAATAAGTTTACATGTAAACCCATTCTACTCGCCAAATGTAAACGGTTATCAGAAAAAATATTTTTGGTGCATTTTTAATCTTACATGTAAAGAAAAGAAACACTCCGCCCTAAGCTCTCACCCACTGTGCAATTTGAGCAATGTCCTCAGGTGTCGTTTGACAACATCCCCCGATGATACGCGCCCCTTTTTGATACCACGTATACGCCATCTTGCCATAGGAAGAACTTTGAGAGATGCCATCCCATGTTTTGGTCAGCGCATTGTAGGTCGATCCACCGTTGGGATAGACGATAATCGGCTTTGAGGAAACAGCTTTAATCTCGTCGATCAGCGATTCGATATATTGAGGAGCGGTGCAGTTGATGCCAATCGCAACGATCTGCTTTTGCGTCTCAAAAAACGCCGTGCATTCGCGTATGGACTCACCGCTGTTGATATGCGTTCCATCTTTGGCGCTAAAACTCACCCACGCTGACATTGTAGGGTGTTCTTCCAAGAGTTTACACAGTGCTTTCGCTTCGATCAAACAGGGAATCGTCTCACACGCCAAAAGATCAGGCTTGGCTTCGATAAGTGTGGTAAGGCGTTTACGGTGGAAATCCATCAACGCTTCCACACTCAGCCCATAATTGCCCCGAAACTCAGAACCATCGGCAAGGTAAGCGCCATAAGGCCCCACCGAAGCGGCAACCAGAGGTTTTTCTCGTTTGAGATGGTTTTGCTCGTTTTCCCAAAACGTATCGCGCACATTTTGCGCAATGGTGATCGAAGATTGTATCAGCTCTTTGGCCTCTTCTTCGCTCATGCCACGCTTCATAAACCCTTCAAAACTCGCTTGGTAACTCGCCGTCGTAATGCAATCGCTGCCAGCTTTGAGGTAATCCAAATGAACTTCCGCAATCGCTTCTGGTTTTTCCATCAGAAATTTAGCCGACCACAAAGAGTCGTTAATATCATAACCTTTGCGCTCCAACTCGGTACCAAATGCACCGTCAATGATCAGCACTTTTTGCTTTTCGAGTATTTTCTCAATAGGATTCATCATTTATCCTCATTTTTTTTAATGAGCTAATACTATCATCACTCGTTTAATGATGGGCTAAAAGATTGTTCACCTCACACAAAAAGGCGCAACTGCCTTCATACAAGATGTTATAACGAAGCCCGATGCCGACCTGCTCGTAATTGGGAAATCCTCGAATGAGAAGCGCTTTGTGATGCTTATGGGCTAAACGTTCACCGTGGTAGTTGGCGATGAGCATATCCATCTCAGGAAGCCTCTTTTCCACCTCTTCAAAATCGCCGATTTGCATTTTACATGTAAAGGCTTCTTGGATCTCACTGCGTTGCGCGATGTACGCTTCACACGTACTTCCTGCTTCTCTAAGCGCTTTAGACATTGCATACGCACTATCGGGTTCATCGGCGATCAAAATCTTCGCTTTTCCAAGGGTAAAATGGGTATCTAAGAGTACATCTTGCAAGCGAGCACGCCATCGTTTGACGACGCTTGGTACACTTTTGCACTGTAAAAATTCAAACACTTTGGCATAGAAATCATCACTTGCTTCTAAACCGATGAGACTATCAAAATGCAAATGCGTGCTTTGAGGAAATTTCTCATAAAAGAGCTCGCCACATTTTTTAACCGACCGCCCAATGGTGATCACAGCCCCCGCATCACCTAGTTTTTCGATGTCGGAAACACTAATGCCACCGCTGCTGAGTGCTCCTTGTTTGACGCCCAAGTGACCATCGAGCGAATCGCTGAGATCGGGGAGTGCGAAGACCACCAAGTCCAAAAGCTCTAACGCTTCTTTGAGTTTTTCGACTTCGATGGGGCTAAAATTGACATTGGGGATGAGGAGCACTTTATCTTTTTTGACTTGCGTGGTTGGCTCTATGAGTTGCGTAATGATGTTTTGCACACTCAAACTCCAACCGCTCTCCAGCCCTCCTTCAAAATCAGGCGTATGCACATAGACCATTTTTTGCTTCTCTTTTAAAAGCAGTGTCGCACCCTTGATGTCATCGCCTTTAGTCTCGGTCATACCCGTTGTAAAAAGCCCGACCAGATCGGGCGTTACTTTTTTAGTAATGTTTTCAACCGCTTCGGAGATGCCTTTATCGCCGCCATCAATGACGGCGGTAATGTCATTGACCGCGGTGGTTTGAATGGCGATAGGATCGTTAAAGTGTCTCGTAAAAAGCACTTTCGTAAAGGAAGCGCACCCTTGCGCCCCGTGCATCAAAGGCATACAGTTTTTAATGCCTAAAAATGCCAGTGTCGCGCCCATCGGCTGAGAGAGCTTGAGAGGGTTTACATGTAAAGGTTTCATGCTCATTGTTCTGAGCTCTTTTAAATTCATACTAGCTCCCATGGTGCAGCCTTTCCAACCAGTTTAAAGACAGGATTTGCAAGAGCCGAACAGACATCACTCGCCAAATTTTCAAGCCCACCGTACGCACCGTAACTCACTTTTTTCTCTTGATTGACATCGACAAAGGCAATGCGCTTTTTAATCGCCGTGTAAAGACTGCGCCCACCTGCAAGCAAGATGTCAACCTTGTGTTCATCAATGAGTTTGGGCTGTTCAACACCTGGGTTTTTAAAGACGATGGGCACATATTCACTCGCTATCGCCACATCTTCTTCGGTTGCTTTTTGCACACAGGTTGCGACCACTTCGATGCCAATGTCTTGAAGGGCTGAAGCGATCGACCATGATTTGTTGCCACCCGTGTTTAAAATCGCTTTTTTGCCTTTAAGCATCAGATGGTACGGCTTCAAACGCTCCGCCAATTTCGCCTCTTCTTCGGCGATAATTACTTCCGCTTTGGTGATAAGTTCTGCGTCACCAAACGCGTTCACGATAGAGCGAATCGCATTGGACGTGTCGCGTTTACCGTAAAAGGAAACGCTGACATAAGGGATATTGTAGCGCTCTTGCATTTTTCGGCACAAGGTGACTAAGGATTTCGCACAGACGATGACATTGAGCTTTGCGGTGTGCGCCATTTGTATCTGCTCGAGTCTGCCATCTCCTGAGAGAGAAGAGATGACTTTGATTCCGATACGTTCAAGTATAGGCTTGTACTGCCACATATCGCCCGTGACGTTATAATCACCGATCAAGTTAATGCCAAACGGATGAATGCTTTCAGGCTCACGCGTACCCACCAGCGCGTCTAAAACCGCTTCCCCTGCAAGACGAGAGCCTAAGTTTTTACTGCCAACAAAACCGGGTGAATGCACAGGCACGATGGGGATGTGAAACAGCTCTTCTGCGGTTTTACATGTAAAGTCAATATTATCCCCGATCATCGCTGTCACACAGGTTTCATAGACAAAAATCGCCTTAGGTTTTTTGTGCTCCACGATGTACGCCAACGCCTCAGCTAGCTTTTTGTCACCACCAAAAATGATGTCTTGAGTCGTAACATTGGTGCAATAGCCTAGTGGCGTGTTGTTTTCACCTTCATAGCTTGTAAGCGTAGCTCGAGTCTCCCACGAAGCGCCAAGACAAGTGTCGGGACCATGCACCAAATGCACAGCATCCGCATAAGGAAAAAGTGATATTTGCGCTCCCTCAAACGCACACCCTCCGCTCGTCGCTCCAGGTTTCGGTTTATCACAGCTACTTTTTTTGGTTTTGTTATGAGAACAAGCACTCTCGTTTAACAAATCCTTGATCAGTTTTTTGTTTACCATAGTAATGAATTTGCACAATTCATTCCGTATAAGAGGCTTTTAATGCTTGTTAAAAATTTATGCAAAAGAATTCTTACGGAACACCTCTTGCAAAGAGAGGAGCGTGTACCTTTAAAAACCCTTACTTAGATACTCACAATGTGGTTTGCCCCCGCTTCCATGTTGTGGGTACTTTTCAGCAAGGATTTTTTGAGTTACTAATCCATTCCCATCAAAGGATTTATCATGGCAGTAAGAATTACAGAAGTATGTATTAATTGTGACAGTTGTATCGACGAGTGCCCAGCAACCGCAATCGTTAGTGCAAGCGATTCACCGATCAATGGCGACACAACCTATGTTAAACCTGAAAAATGTATCGAGTGTTCGGATGGTACGACACCAAAATGCGCAGACGCCTGTCCTACCGAGGGCGCTATCGTTTGGGATTTGCCGTATACGCCTGAATACAATGCGTATTATGTTGCAGGTCACGAGAGCGGTCTTTACAATATTCGTGAACACAAGAAAAACGGCATTATGTTTCCTGAGGTCTCTCCAAAACCTTACCGCGAAGCGATCTCTATCGCTGATCGCCAAGCGCACGCCCCTGTAGCAGGATAACATCATGAAAATAGCATTTGCATCGACCGATAACATTCATGTCAATGACCATTTTGGTTGGTGTAAATGCTTTTACCTCTACGAACTCAAAGAGGACTCTTTTGTGTTTCTAAGAGCCCTCGAATCACCCAATGAGATCGCGGAAGAAGGCGATAAACTCGCCTACAAAATCGAATGCCTAGAAGATGCTAACATTCTGTGCGCTTCGCACATCGGACCTCGCGCATCGCTCATGGTCAAGGGATCGGGCATTTTTGTGCTGAAGTCTGAGAAAGAAAATGAGCGCATTGACACTCTTTTAACCACGCTCTTGACATTAAAAAACAGCAATCCGCCTCTTTGGATGCAAAGGTTTCTCCATGCCGCATCTTCCCATAACCCTAGCTAAGGACATCTATTTTATAGGTGTCTTTGACCCCGATATTCGTACCTTTGACATTGTCATGAAAACCGCCAATGGTTCAAGTTATAATGCCTATCTCATCAAAACGACCGAAGGTGTCATCATCGTCGATACGGTTAAAAAAGAGTTTCAAGACGACTTCTTTTTACATGTAGAGGCACTCTGTTCGTACGATGAGATCAAATACGTCATTATCCACCACATCGAGCCTGACCATTCAGGCGCCTTGCCTGAACTCATAACCAGAGCGCCTCACGCCAAAGTACTCATCTCACCTCAAGCCACGACGATGCTCAAAGCGCTTGCAGGCAGTGTTGAGATCACCTTTGAGACCATTTGGACCAACAAGCAGCTCACGTTGGGCGACAAAACGATTACCTTTTTGACGACGCCTTATCTGCACTGGCCAGAGACAATGAGCAGTTATGTGCATGAGGATAAACTCCTTTTTAGCGGCGATGTTTTTGGTGCTCACTACTACGACAAACGCCTTTTTAACGATAAAGTAGGCGACTTTTCCTACGCGTTTCAATACTACTATGACCACATCATGCGCCCTTTCCAAAGCTATGTTAGAAGTGCGTTGAAACTGTACGAACGTTTTGACATAGCACTGATTGCGCCGCTTCATGGTCCTATTTTGCGTGAAAATCCACAGCAGTATATTGAGTCTTACCGTCAGTGGAGCCATAAAGTCGAAAAGTACAAAGCGGGTAAAAAAATTCTCTCTATTTTCTACCTTACCAGCTATAAAAACACCCAAGAGATGGCGCAAGCTATTTTTGAGGGGTGCGAGAGTGTCGAAGGCGTGGTTGCCAATATGTACGATCTTGCTTCCATTGAAGAGCAAAACATGATGGCGATTTTGGAAGAAAGCGATGGCTTTTTAATCGGCACACCCACGATCAATGCCGATGCGCCCAAACCTGTGTGGGACTTGCTCTCTTGCTTGATGTTTTTAGACAAACAAGGCAAATGTGCAGGCGCTTTTGGTTCGTACGGTTGGAGTGGTGAAGCGGTCGATCATATCTTGGCACGTCTCAAATCGCTTAAACTTCGTGTACCGCCACTCACACCTCTGAAAATCAAACTGATTCCCAGTGTGGCAGAGCTTGAAACCTGCTATGAATTTGGGGTAGAATTTGCAGAAATTTTACAGGGTAAAATGGTCGAAATTGATCTTGCCTGAGCCATTTTTAACAATGCAGCAGGTATAAATCTTTTCAAAGAGTTCATCAATATCGAAAGGTTTGCGAAGATAGTCATCGACCCTAAGCGCTTTGGCACGGGTAAGGTGTTCTTCTTCACTGTGCGCGGAAGTGATAATAATGGGAATCTCGGCATTTTCCATACGAATGCGCTCCATCATGCGAAAGCCACCCATAAAAGGCATTTGCAGATCGGTAATAATCACATCGGGAGCATTTTGGTAAAATCGATACAACCCCTCTTCGCCATTGCGTGCGGTGTAAAATTCATCAAAAATCGTATCAAACAGTGTAAAAAATGAGTCTAAAATATCTTTTTCATCTTCAATAATCAACGGACGAATACCTTTGAGTAGCGCTAAATCCATTACAGCAACCCTTGCAAAACAATCTCAAATTTTGCGCCTGTCTCGGTATTTTCAACGCTGATGTGACCTTGCATGTGCTCTTCAAGGATAATTTTGCTCATGTAAAGCCCCAGTCCTGTTCCATGTTTTGCCCCTTTGGTTGAAAAATAGGGCTCAAAAATGTAAGGCATCACAAACGCATCGATTCCCCCACCATTGTCTTCGATATGAATAATAATCTTCCCCGCCTCGCATCGTTTTGCACGAACCGTGATCCGTTTGGAAAACTCTCCGCAACTCTCTAAAAGCACATCTTTGGCGTTGTTGAGGATATTAATAATGGACTGCCCAAATTCATTGGGATAGCTCTCGATTTTCAGCCCCTCTTCGCTTTCAAAACCAATTTCAATGCCATGCGCGGCAACGATGGGCTTGACCATCTCTACGGCATGGGAAAGTTGCTGCTTGATGTCAAACACTTTGATCGACTTGTCGGGTTTAAAAAAGTCTCTAAAATCATCAATCGTTTTAGACATCTGCACAATCTGGCGCATTGAGTCCTCTTTAAACTCATCCATGATACGCTCATCTAATTTTTGAAGTTTGTACTTAAAGACAATGTTTTGCGCTAAAAGAGAGAGAACATTGAGGGGTTGTCTCCATTGATGCGCAATCATACTGATCATTTCGCCCATTTGGGCATGACGTGATTGTTGAAAGAGCATCATCTCTTGTTGGCGGTTTTTTTCGATTTGGACTTTGACTTGCATTTCTAAGTTTTCATTGAGTGCTTGCAGTGCATACTGCGCCTCTTTCAGCTCGGTAAGATCAATGATCGCTGAGATACGCACCGTCTTTCCAAACCCTTTGACACTAGCGCCTCGCACCAAGCCTGGAAAAATTGTGCCATCTTTGCGCACAAGCATGCACTCATACATTTCCGTACGAGATTTTGTTGACTGTTCTTGTATCAAAGCTTTCGACTCAGGGGCGATAAAATCGAGCAATGGTCTGCCTAAAATCTCTTCTTTATCGGTTCCACCAAAAATTTTCAACGCTTGCACATTAATCTCAATCACACACCCTTTATGGGAGACGACCATACCTTCAATGGCAAAATCGATCAGCTGCTTAAATTTTCGCTTCTGCTGCAAGAGCAGATAAATCCATAAAATACCCACCAGAAGGATAAATCCAATGACAAAAACTGTTGTGAAGAGGGTTAAAGACGACATGGCAACTCCAACCAAGGCTCACCAATGTAGTAGCCTTGAAACTCATCAACTCCCATCTCCACCAGTTGATCAAAGATCAACTGGCTGTGCACATACTCTGCAATCGTCTTTACATGTAACGCTTTTGCAAAGGAGACAATCCCTTGGACAAGAAGACGCGTCTTCTCACTCATATCGATCTCTTTGATCAGGCTACCATCAATTTTAATGTACGCAGGATTCAGTTGCATGACGTGCGAAAAGTTAGAATACCCTGTACCAAAATCATCAATAGCGATGGGTGCCTCTTCGTATTGGATATATTTTAAAAAGTTCTTCACCGTGTTTAAATCGGTCGTTTTTTCACTCTCAACCACTTCAAAGACAAGATTAATCGCTTGATTTTGAGCGCGAAATGCCTCCATTTTTGAACGTAAAAGGTCGCGAATCTCTTTGTTGAGCATGTCACGAAAACTGATATTAATGGAAAAAGTAACAGTGGGATGCGTTACCATCAACTCCAACACTTTTTCGATCATCTTGTGACTCAGACTATCGTACTGTCTGGTGCGACGCGCAATGTCTAAAAAGTAGTACGGAGAGACATATTGTTCTTGCTCCAATTTGTCCTTCGTTTTGATGCGAATCAGCGCTTCATACTTAATAATTTCACCCTCTTTGTTGCAGATGGGTTGGAAAAAAGGAACCACATTGTCTTTATCCAGCGTATCGGCAATCACATCTTGCCAGTAAAAATCATTGGCAAGGGATTCTGTTTCATCTAAATTGCTGGTGTATACCACAAACGATTTTCCCGATTGCTTGGCAAAATCAAGCGCAGTGAAGGCTTTATTGAAAAGATTTTCTTGATCAAAAGTAACCCCCATAGAGATATGAACCAGAATCCTCTCATTCAGCCCTTCAACTTTAATCGCGATGCCATTGAGAAGCTCCAGTGTTTGGTTAATATCTTCGTAAATTTTTTCAGGATTGAGCTCGGTATCAAGATGCAGCATTGCAAACTCATTGGAAGAGACACGAAAAACACTGTAACACATCGATGTAGCCACCTCTTTGAGGTGGTGAGCAAACTCTTTGAGAATCTGATTGCCTACTTCAATACCATAGAGTTTGTTGTAATTTTTAAACCGATCGATGTTGATGAGAAACAAAGAGGGAACTTCAACGGGTTGAATGTGACTTAAAATGCTGTCGAGTGTATTTTTATTGGGGAGTTTGGTCAATGCATCCGTATGGAGTTGCTCTTCAAGAGCCGATTGTTGCAGTACAATGGTTTGCTTGAGTGAACTTGTATAAGCGCGTCGCTCTTCTTTGAGTAAAATCGTCTCAACCGTTGATGCAAGTGAGTCAAACAATTGGTCAAATTCAATTGGTTTTAAGATGTACCCATCCACACCCAAACGAATCGTCTCAATCAAATACTCCACATCATTGTGCGCCGATGTGACAATAATCGCCGTCTCTTTGCAAATTTTACGAATTTTAGCAATCAAGGCAATGCCATCAAATTTGGGCATTTTAATGTCGGTAATCACCAAATTATAACGCCTCGATTGAGGCTCACACGAGAGACCTAAGGCTGGAATATCAAGTTCTGCATCAATAAAGAGATCATACGCATGTTGCCCATCACTGGCAACATCAATGGAGTCAAAAAATTCACTTAAAATTGAATGCGTATATTTTCTCGTAACCTCATCGTCTTCAATGTATAAAATTCGTATCTCTTTACAACGAGATTTGAGACGCTCCATCGCTGATGTATCCATCATATGCCTTATTTTTTGGATCAATAGATGGATTATAGCTCAAAAATATGGTTCATTATTCGTTTATTATGAGGATTCTAAGAAATGTAACACTTTTATAACACTAAACGATACCCTGTTCCATACTCCGTCATAATATAACGTGGCTTCTTTGGGTCGTCGCCTAGCTTTTTACGAATATTTTGAATATGGTAATTTAAAGATTGCGGTGAGCTCAAAGATGAGAGATGAATCGCTAAAACATTGCGATAAACCACCCTATTTTTGTTCTCTATGAGGAAAGAAAGGATTTTGTACTCAATCGCTGTGAGCGAAACGGGTTTTTGATTGAGTAGAATGGTTTGGTTGTTGTAATCAATGGCAAGATTGTTTTTATTAAATTCCATTTTAATCATCGAACAGCGTTTTAAAATTGCCCACATGCGAACTTCCAACTCTTCAAGCATAAAAGGCTTACACAAATAATCATCCACACCAAAACGAAAGGCTTGAACTTTTGCTTCTAGATTGGAGTGACAGCTTAAGACAATGATAGGAATACTGCTTTGGTTGTTGATCTGTTTAATCACTTCAAAACCGCTAAAATCAGGAAGGCTTAAGTCCAACAATAAAATATCATACTGCTGTGCAGAAAGCTTTAAAAGCCCATCAATGGCAGTTTCAGAAATATCAATTTCAAACCCTACACTCTCTAAATACTGCGCGACTTGACCTGCCGCATCGTAGTCATCTTCTATTAAGAGAACTTTAATTTTCTTTTGCATTTTGAGAAACACTCCAAGCATTATATTATTTTGTATTATACATAAAGCACATGATTTTGCAAATATCATTTTAAAACTTTGTTATAATGCGCGCATATCATTTACGACCAAAGAGAAAATTATGAACTCAGCGGAAAAACAGCTTTCAATTTTAATGGAATTTGGTAAAGTTATCAACAAAACCAAAAGTTTAGATGATGTGTTAGAGTCCATGGCACATTTTGCGAAAGAGATTTTACAAGCAGATCGTTGCTCCATTTTTGTCTACAATAAAGAAAAGGATGAGCTCTGGTCAAAAGTTGCCCATGAAGTCCATCCTATTCACTTTAGCACGCAAAGAGGTGTGGCAGGCTATGCAGCGCTGTCCAAAGAGACACAAATTGTTGTGGATGCTTACAATGATTACCGCTTTAACCCCGAGATTGATAAAGCCACAGGCTATTTGACACATACGATTCTCTCTGTTCCACTCTTAGATAATCAAGACCAGATCATTGGCGTTTTCCAAGCCCTCAATAAAAAGGTAAGTATCTTCACGAACGTGGATGCAGAGCTTTTACTGCTGATCTCAAACTATGCGGCTTCTGCGATTGAAAATGCCATTTTGTACGATAGATTGCGTGACACTCAAACCAAAATCATCAATAAACTCGCTTCCGCTGCGGAATTTAAAGACCAAGAGACTTCAAAACATACCAAACGTGTTGGACTTTACAGTGCGCTTTTAGCGGAGCAGTATGGCTTAAGCAGAGATGAGATTAGCAAAATTGAACTCGCTGCTCCCATGCACGATGCAGGAAAAATTGGTATTGCCGATAAAATCTTACTCAAACAAGACAAACTCACACCTGAAGAGTTTGAAACCATGAAAACCCATACTAAATTGGGTCACGATCTGTTGTTTGATGAGGAGAACGAGTACCTCAAAGCTGCAGCACTGATTGCATTGGAACATCATGAAAAATGGGATGGTACAGGCTATCCTCACGGTAAAAAAGGTGAAGATATCTCTATTTTTGGGCGCATTGTTGCGATTGCTGACGTTTTTGATGCACTCATTTCAACACGTCCGTATAAAGTGCCATGGAGTTTTGAAACGGCACATCAACACTTGCAACAGCACAGTGGAACGCATTTCGACCCTACGCTCATTGCCCTTTTTGACAAAAATATCGACAAAATTTATACGATTTATCAGGAACTCAAAGACTAGTCCATCTAATCTAAGGAACACTTTGTGCAAACTTTAGGGTAAAGAAATTCTAAAGGATCGCACATGAGTTGTTCTTGTTCATCATCCACCAACACCCAAAATGAACTTCATGCCAGCATCATGCAAAAGATTAACAACCACCCGTGTTACTCTCAAGATGCCCACCAACATTATGCGCGTATCCATGTGGCAGTAGCCCCTGCATGTAACATTCAGTGCAACTACTGCAACCGCAAGTACGACTGCTCCAACGAGAGTCGCCCGGGCGTTACGAGCTATAAACTAAGCCCCGAAGAGGCGGTGAAAAAGGTTTTACATGTAGGCGGTCTGATCCAACAACTCAGCGTCGTTGGCATCGCAGGACCAGGCGATGGACTTGCCAATCCTAAGCAAACCTTTGAGACCTTTTCACTCCTTAAAAAGTATGCTCCTGACATCAAACTCTGTCTTTCAACGAACGGGTTGATGATTCATAAACATATTGATGAGATTGCAAAGTACAACATAGAACATGTCACAGTGACGCTGAACTCCGTTGATGAAACAGGCGAAATTGGCTCTAAAATCTACCCATGGGTGTTTTATGAACATAAAAAACACCGTGGAGTTGAGGGTGCCAAATTATTGCTTGAAAAACAACTTCTTGGTATTCAAATGCTCGTTGAGCGAGGTATTCTTGTTAAAGTCAACTCGGTCTTAATCCCAGGCGTCAATGACGAACATCTTCCTTTTGTTGCGCGAAAGGTCAAGGAACTAGGTGTGTTTATTCAAAACGTCATGCCGATTATCTCAAAGCCAGAATACGGTACCAAATTTGGACTGGATGGCGTTCCAAGTGCTACGCATAAACAGTTGATGAAAGCACAAGAAGCGTGTGATGTCAATGTCAAATTGATGCGTCACTGTCGCCAATGTCGCGCCGATGCAGTTGGGCTTTTAGGCGAAGATCGCAGCGATGAATTTTTCAAAGAGAGTTTTGCCGACAAAAGCTTTGAAGAACTTGCGCACCACTACGACTTGAACCAACGTATGAAAACGCACGAAAACATCGAAACATGGAGAAGAGCGCTTCGAGCGGCAAACGGCAAAATCAATCAAGAAGAAGCGACGAACAAAGACGAACTCAGCTCTAATGGAAACACAATGCTTGTCGCTGTGACAACGAGGGGAAATGGACTGATTAATGACCACTTCGGCAGTGCTAAAGAGTTTCTTATCTACGAAGCGGGCGATAAAGCGATCAAATTTATCATGCACCGTAAAGTGGAAAACTCGTACTGCATGGGCAAAGAGAACTGCAATGGAACGTATCCTATCGAAGAGATCAAAAATGCCCTCTCCGATTGTCATCTTCTCTTGACCCAAAAAATTGGTGATTGCCCACAAAAAGAGTTGGAGAGCATTCACCTCACGTGTGATGAGAGTTTCGCGGATGAGCCTATTGAGATTTCTGTTCTAAAAGGTGTGCGTAAACACTTTTTCACCGCTTCATAAGAAGCAAAGGAACACACGATGATTATCAACGATACCACACTCAGAGATGGTGAGCAAGCGCCGTATGTTGCGTTTAATACCGAAGAGAAGATCGCCATTGCTTCCGCACTTTATTTAGCAGGTGCGGATGAGCTTGAAGTGGGTATTCCTGCGATGGGAGCCAAAGAGCAAGCGGATATTAAAGAGATATTAGCCCTTGATCTGCCTCTTCGCATTATGAGTTGGAATCGTGCCACGATGTGTGACCTTGAAGCTTCACTCTCGTGTGGTTTAAAAGCCGTTGATCTCTCTATTCCCGTATCGGACATTCTCATCGAAGCCAAATTTCGAGGTGACAAAGCACGGCTCTTAAAAAATCTCGAAGAGGTTTTACATGTAAGCCGCCAAGAGGGTATTTTTGCCTGCATTGGTGGCGAAGATAGTTCCAGAGCCGATCTCGGATTTTTAAAAGAGGTGATGGAGCTAGGTAAAAGTGTTGGAGCCAACCGTTTTCGTTACTGCGACACCGTGGGCATCATGCGTCCGCATCAAATTTATGAGCACATCTCCTACCTCACGAGCCTTAACCTTTTAGAGATCGAGATGCACACACACAATGACTTTGGTATGGCAACGGCGAATGCCATCAGTGGACTCGAAGCGGGCGCTATGAGCGTCAACACCACCGTCATTGGACTGGGTGAACGCGCTGGTAATGCGAGTTTCGAGCAAGTGTTGATGAGCCTTGCTCACCTCTTTGGCGAAGAGCGCATCATCAATCCAGACGCACTGAAGCATGTGGTTCAACTGGTCGAAAAAGCCTCAAATCAAAGCATCTCTGCGGCGATGCCAATTGTGGGTAAAAACATCTTTTCGCATGAATCTGGCATCCATGTCAATGGTATGATTAAGCATGAAAAAGCCTACGAAGCCTTTGCCCCACAAAGTGTGGGGATGACACGAAGTTATCCGATAGGCAAGCATTCAGGCAGTTCAACGCTTCTCTTTCATCTACGCGCCATGGGCTATGAGCCTGAAAACGAGGTCATCAATAAAATGCTTCCCCAAGTGCGTGAAATGGTCACTAACCGTAAAAAAGTGCTCAACAAGAAGGAGCTAAAAGCGCTCTATATCGCTTCAAAAGCGGGATAAACTTATGCAAGAGTATGCCTCAAAAATCATCTGTGAATGCGGACAAAAAACCATTCAAGATGCTATTGATATTTTCAAATCCACCACCCTACCCTACAAAAAAGCTAAAAAACTGGTCACTGAATGTAACCAGACGTGTTGCAGACGTCCTTTGATGGCACTGTTTAATATGGTAGAATTTGGTGAAATTGATTACGAAGAGATTGCCTTTTTGATCGATCAGAAAAACAGCCGATTTGAGCAAGGAGAGAGTGATGAATGAGCAGATTCGCGATTTTGCACAGTGGATTAAGTCCCAAGGATTGGAACATACGCTTCCTCGTGAACTCTCCAAACTGGAAAATTTAACCACACTTGATTTGAATCGTAAAAAGCTTAAAAATTTGCCTGAGAGCATCGGAGCGTTGCAAAACCTTAGTGTGCTTAAAATATCAGGTAACCGCTTAAGAGAGCTTCCAAGAAGTATTTGCTCGCTTAAAAATCTTCGTAATTTACAGTGTGAAAACAATCTGTTGGAAAGTCTTCCTGAAAATTTTGGAGCGCTTCGTTCTTTGGTAATTTTAAATCTCAATGGCAATCAACTAAACGCTCTTCCTCAGAGCTTTTATGATCTCACAAATCTCACCCGACTGACCCTTGCTGTGAACCGTCTGAGCCACCTTGATCTAGCGTTTAAAAACCTCAAAAAACTTTTACATGTAAGCTTAGATACCAACTATTTTGAGCGCCTCCCAGAAGTCTTTGGTTCGATGCAATCGCTCTATTTTTTAGATCTTTCGTTCAATAAACTGACCACCTTGCCCGAGTCACTCGGTGAGATAAAAGAGCTTGAAACGCTCATCTTGGAGGGCAATCTTTTAAAAAATCTTCCTTCCCTCGAAGCGCACGATATGCTGGTCAAACTCAATCTTGCTTCCAATCATCTCACCTCCATCGACTTTGATCTCTCCAAATTAGAAGATCTGCAAATTCTCTCGTTGGAAAACAATTTGCTGGAACATGTTCCAGCTGCACTGTGCACACTTGCAAAACTTACCTCCTTAGACCTGAGTGCCAACCGCCTTAGCACGCTTCCAGAGTGCATCGGCAATTTGGTCAGTCTTTATGAGCTTGATGTTGAAGAAAACTTCCTCAGTTCCCTTCCAAACTCCATCCAAAACCTCACCCACCTTAAAACGCTTTTTATCGCCAACAACCATGACCTGAAAAAGCCTAGTATCCCCTCCTTAGAGTACTGCGACGTTGAATAAGGATATTTTAACTCCTGCTTGGCTACCATATAAGAATGACTCAAATTGAAAAAATACGACTTTTAAAACTTTTATACCAGTACCGAGCCATGGGATTTGAATTCTTTCAAGAGTATAGACCACTCTCTTTAAGCAAACAGCCCACCCTCTCGAACAACTTAGAAGAGCTTAAAAGTAGCGTTGCAGGGTGTCATCTCTGTGCCCTTGCTAAAAGTCGTAAAAATGTTATTTTTGGCGCAGGGAACCTGCACGCCAAGGTGATGTTCATCGGGGATAGCCCTGGTGTCAGTGAAGATGAAACAGGCATACTGTTCACAGGGAAAAGTGGTGAACTACTAGCAAAGATGATTGAAAATGTCTTGTTGATTCCTAAAGAAGAAGTGTATGTGACCACGATTTTGAAGTGCAAAACACCCGATAATCGCGTTCCAACACCCGAAGAAGTTGCGTGTTGCAAACCTTATCTGATGCAACAGATCCAAAGCATTCGACCCAAAATTATTGTCGCCCTTGGATCGACCAGTTTTCATCATCTCACAGGAGAATATGATACACCTATTGATAAAATAAGAGGATCGGTGCTCAATTTTGGTGAAGCCAAATTGATCCCAACGTTCCATCCCAGTTTTTTACTGCGAAACCCCAGTAGCAAAAAAGAGGTTTTTGCAGATATGTTAAAAATAAGGAGCATGTTATGAAACTTTGGTTGCCCCTCGCCCTCAGTTTATTTCTTTTTGCAGGTTGTACCGCCACAAACCAAGCACCTGCACCCTACAAACCAACAACGTACAATATCTCTTCCAACGCCAAAAAAGGCGTAGCAATCAATCAAAAAAGCACCGCAACCTATCCAGGTTCTGAAATAACCCCATCGGAAACCTTACCGCCTTCTGCTCCTATTGTGATTGACTCAACGATTAGCTCCACGACACTTGCCATGGCAACACCCACACCGAGTACAAGCGTTGAGCCGACATCCGATCAACCTTTTGAGCCCGTCATCGCAGCACCGATGCCAAAACCACTTAATGATGATAGCACGATGATTAAGATCGCTGTTTTGGTACCTCAAAAAACCATTAAAAAATATGCGATTACCTCTGTAAACTCCGTTATTTCCTATCTTTTGTATAAAAACTACTACTTTGATCTGAACGTCTTTAACTCAGGCGATGAAAAAGAAGAGTCGATCGCCAAAGCGCTTTCTGACATTCAAGCAGGTGGATACCACTACATCATTGCACCTGTCACTGCCGAAGGCGCCAATATTATCGCCAGTCGTGTCACAGATACCCTTGTTTTTATCCCCACACTGCACAGCTCCAATGTGCGAAGTTCTGGGGCTAACATTATCTTTGGTGGGATTGATTATGACCAGCAAATCGCCCTTTTGGCAGGAAAAGCCAATGAGCGAGTCGGTACCTTTGAAGATGGCAGTGGTCTGAGTTACCAGCTCAATGCTTTAGTGAAGAAAAACAGCAATCGCGTAGTGTATGAAAAACGCGTAGAGAGCCCCAAAGCGAATTTTAGGCAGATGTTTAAAGGCAATGGCTCACTCAATAACGCATCGCTTTATCTCAATACACAGCTCGTAACTTCAAGCCTCATTGCATCGCAACTTCGCGCCAATGACATTCATCCTTACACGCTTCTTTCAACCCAAGTCAATTACAATCCACTGCTTTTAACCCTGACGCAGTATGAAGATCGTGATCAAATGTACATCGCCAACTCCATACAAAAAGCACCCGCAGCTCTCGAAGAGATCAACACGATGTTTGGACATGACATCGTCTATGATTGGGTCAATTACTCAACGTCCATTGGTGCTGATTATCTGTGTCAGCAGTTTTTCAATGGAACCATTCAACGCACATTCAAAGAGACCATCACCGGCAACCAAGTGGTCTATAACACCTCACTCTACCAACCGGGTCGCAATGAATTTATTCGCGGAAATTAATAAAAACTCTAAATGAAAAAGCCTCTAAAAAAGGCTTTTGTCTCTTCATCAATTTTGCAAGGCTTCCCCTCTTTTACATACGCAAGTGTAGAAGTCATCGCAAAGAGTTTGACCTCCTCTCTCCATACCTCTTGTTGCAAAATAAGCGAAGCATTTTTCAGGAGTAACAGCTTGGTTTTCACTTCGATCACATCACCCAATTTCGCCGACTGGATAAAATCGGCTTCAAGATATTTCACCACAAAATGCCCACCATTTACAGCAGGACTTTTCCCTTTTTCATAAAAAAGATCGCTCCTCGCACGCTCGCAAAATTTGAGGTAATTGGCATGGTACACTACACCGCCTGCATCGGTGTCATCGTAATAGACTCGTGTTTTCAACTTCTTTCTCCTTTTTCATCGCTCATTAGGCGTTGATACTCTTTTTCCATCACAACATCGAGTGTCGACTCTATGCGGTCTAAAAAGACTTTCCCGACCAGATGGTCATACTCATGCTGAAAAATCCGTGCAACAAAATCGCGATACATGACGGTATGTTCATTGCCTTCTCTGTCGGTATACGAAACCTCGATTTCACGGTAACGCGGCACTTGCGCTCTGATGCCTGGCAGACTCAAACACCCTTCCCAATCTTTGAGCATCGATGACGAATGAGAGATGATCTTCGGATTGATAAGTGCTGTGGGTTCCATCATCGGCGCATTCGGATAACGCTCGCTTGGATAGGAGGCAATGATGATGATCGATTTGGAGCAATTCACCTGCGGAGCGGCAATTCCGACACCTTTTGACTCTTTACATGTAAAGATCATATCGTCAATCAGACTTTGAATATCCGCGGCATGAACATCGCTTACTTTTTCCGCAACGCTTCGTATCACATCCGATCCAAGTTGGTAAATTTCACGAAGATTTGCCATAATCGCTTCTTCCTTAGCATTTAAAATTGGGAGTAATTTAGCATAGTCACACTTTAAAGAGCGTTATTTTAAGCAACAAGACCATCCACGTGTGTTAGAGTTTTAGAAAATTATTCCAAAGGTAAAACACCATGCGCACGCTCCTCAAAGCTTTTTTGGTAGTATTTCTTGGCATCACAACACTTCATGCAGGCTTTTTAGAAGAAGAGAGTGCTAAAGCGCTTCGTGAAAAAAAGCTGATTCTTGTCAACATTGTACGGGATGACTGCC
The DNA here is from genome assembly GCF_000568815.1 of Sulfurospirillum multivorans DSM 12446. Classification (NCBI taxonomy): domain Bacteria; kingdom Pseudomonadati; phylum Campylobacterota; class Epsilonproteobacteria; order Campylobacterales; family Sulfurospirillaceae; genus Sulfurospirillum; species Sulfurospirillum multivorans. Next base: position 1,170,641 of record NZ_CP007201.1, on the reverse strand, counting down.
CTTACTGTCGGCAAATGCAACGCGAAATTTTCAACAATGCAACCTACAAAAAACAGATAGACCAAAAGTTCGTTTTCGTCTCCATCGACCAAGATGATCCCGCCCTCCCCCAAGATTTGCACACAAAGTATGTCCCTGCCAACGCCATCCTCTCACCATCGCGCCACACCATCATCGAAGGCTACACAGGCTATATGGACCCAGCCTCATTTATGAATATTTTAGAGAAAGCCTATAAGGCAGAGTTCAAATAAAGTGACGCTCAAAGGTGAAATAAAGTACAATATCGCACATCAATAAAAACCTAAAAGGCAAGCCTTGAAAAAGATATTTCACCTCCAAGTTGAGAATAAAAACAGTGACCGACTCGTAGAGTCCATCAAACATGAAATCCGAAAATACATCAAACGTGAACGCACCAAAAAAACACCAGAAGGGTTCCATTTCTGGGACTTTGACTGCAAATTCGGCGAAACCAGTGAAAACGCACAAGCCATTCACCAAGCCGACCTTGGCGAAGAGATCGACAAAGCCCACAACGCAAAATGGAGCGAATGCTACATCGAGATCATCGCCAAACCTGCTAAAAAACCTGTCGCACCTACTAAGGGTGAAGAGACAAAATAAGCTTTACATGTAAAGTGCGAAGCTTGGCTTTTGGCTTTACATGTAAACTACTTTCCTTCAATTTCCCCCATTTCTCTTTTTACAATTTGAACAATATATTTGACATTTATAGATTATAATTATAAAATGTCTAAAATATTAGTCAAGGAACTGTTATGGACTTAAGAGAGTTTGGAGCGCACATGGCACAACTTCGTAAAGAAAAAAAAGTATCGCAAGAGCAACTCTCCCGCGACCTTAACATCTCACGTGCTACCATCAGCTCCCTTGAAAATGGCACAAGCTCCGATGTCGGCATCAAAAAAATACTCCAAATACTTGACTACTTAGGATATGAGCTTGCATGTAAAGAAAAATCGCCCTTCCCTATATTTGAGGAGTTAAGAGATGCCAGATAGTTTACATGTAAAAGTTTCTAACGAAAAAGTGGGAAGCATACTTCTTGAAAATAACGAATACATTTTTGACTACACCACTGAGAACCAAGATGCCTTTGTATCTCTGAGTATGCCTGTGAGAGCCAAAAGTTATGCGAACCCCAAACTCCACCCCATCTTTGAGATGCACTTGCCTGAGGGGTATCTGCTTTCCATCATCAAAAAACATTTCTCAAAAATAACCAAAACCGATGACTTCGGACTGCTTCAGCTCATGGCACATAGCATTAAAGGCAGACTTACGTACGAAGCAGATGCCACACAAGCAGAAGCACCCCTTAGTTTAGATGCACTTCTGCACCCCAAAAGTGAAACGCTCTTTGATGAACTCGTAAGCCGTTTTGCACTCAACTCACCACTGAGTGGTGTACAACCCAAAGTCTTAGCCAAAGTACGCGACAAAGTAACTTTGCCACTGCAAGAGTACATCGTCAAGTCATGGGGTGATGAATATCCACACTTAGCACTCAATGAGTTTTACTGCATGAGCATCGTCAAACAAGCTGACATCAAAGTGCCTGAGTTTTACCTCTCCGATGACAACAAGCTCTTCATCATGAAGCGCTTTGACATCAAAGACGATGGAAGCTATCTAGGCTTTGAAGATATGTGTGTTCTTCAAGCACGTCAAGCCGATGAAAAATACGAAGGCTCTTACGAATATGTTGCCAAAAGCATCAAAACCTTTGTCTCTCCCAAACACAAGAAAAAGGCTTTACGAGACTTTTTCAAGATGATGGTCATCAACACACTGGTACAAAATGGTGATGCGCACCTTAAAAACTTTGGTGTGCTCTATGAAAACATCCACGATATTTGGCTTGCACCTGCATACGATGTCGTCTGCACCACACTATACATCCAAAAAGACATCCCAGCTTTGCATCTTTTGGGAAGTAAAAAATGGTGGAGCAAAGCATTTCTACTCCGTTTTGGCAAAGAGAGTTGTGAGCTAAGTCCTAACGAAACTCTAGTACTTTACGATGAATGTGTCGAATCTTTACGCATCACTACTCATGAAGTCAAAGAACGCATTGAGATAGAAAATGATTTACATGTAAAAGCATTTTTGAACAGTTTGGTTGAAGTGTTTGAAAGAGGAAATCTGCAATGACTTCAAAAATATACTCTTACATCTTAGTCTCATTACAATTCATCTTCATCGCAATCTTAGTTCTACATCATGGCTTGCACACGCCAAGTAACTTTGCTTTACTCATCTTTTTTGCAGGCAGTGGCTTTGGGCTTTATACCCTAAAATGCAACACACTTAGCAACTTCAACATCACCCCCGAAATCAAACAAAACGCCTCCCTCATCACCACAGGAGCGTACCGCTACATCAGGCATCCTATGTATTTTTCTGTCCTTGTGATGATGCTTGGAGTTGTGGTGTCTGAGCCTTCTTTACTCAGTCTTTTCATCTACGTGCTTTTAGTTGTAACGCTGTTTTTGAAAGCTTACAAAGAGGAGATGTTGTGGATGGTGCAGTCTAGTGAATATAGAAACTATAGGCAACAAACGAAAAGAATTATTCCGTTTGTTTTGTAATAGGCGACAAAAACGAACATTATTTTTTGGAAGCTTACAAGAGGAGATGTTGTGGATGGTGCAGTCTAGTGAATATAGAAACTATAGGCAACAAACGAAAAGAATTATTCCGTTTGTTTTGTAATAGGCGACAAAAACGAAGGGACCGTTCAGAATTCTGTGTCAATCGGGTAAAATAACAAATACCCAAGGACACAGATATGAAGATAGAAATAGACGTAGAGCAATTTGCTCAAGATATTAAAGCCGGCAAGAGTATTGGTGGCTCAAATGGAGCCTTAGGATCACTCATCAAACAGCTAACCGAAGCCGCGCTAGCAGCTGAGATAGATTCGCACCTCTCCCAAGACCTCAATAGAAATCGAAAAAATGGCTATAGTTCAAAGACTATGAAAAGCGATCATGGTGCCTTTGAACTTGATGTTCCAAGAGACCGTAACGGTAGCTTTGAACCTGAAATCGTAAAGAAAAACCAGACCAGCATGACGAGTGAAATCGAAGAGAAGATTCTTTCTCTCTTCGCACTTGGCAATAGCTATTCCCAAATAGCCAAACACATAGAGGATTTTTACTGCGTAGGCTTCTCTAAAGCCACTATAAGCGCCGTAACCGACAAGATAATACCAATGCTTCAAGAGTGGAAAACAAGACCCTTAGAAGCTGTGTATCCATTTATATTCTTAGATGCCATTCACTACAAAGTAAAAGAGGATGGTCGCTACATCTCAAAAGCATTTTATACAGTGCTTGGTGTTCGAGTGGATGGCAAGAAAGAAGTCTTGGGACTTTACCTCAATGAAAGTGAAGGCGCCAAATTCTGGCTACAGGTGCTTACCGATTTGCAAAACCGTGGCGTTAAAGATATCCTCATTGCTTCGGTAGATGGGCTTAAAGGCTTTCCAGAAGCGATAAACTCAGTCTTTCCAGATACGGAGGTGCAACTCTGTGTAGTTCACCAAATACGCAACAGTCTCAAATATGTGGGCTCTGCTTATCAAAAACAATTTGCTAAAGAACTCAAAGCCGTCTATCAAGCTTTTACCAAAGAAGAAGCAGAATTTGAGCTTGATAAGTTGGAAGAAAAATGGGGTAAAAAATACCCTATCGTCTTTCAATCTTGGAGAAATAAATGGGATAATTTATCTGTCTACTTCCAATATCCAGAAGATATACGTAGAGTTATTTACACAACTAATATCATCGAATCAGTCCACCGCCAGTTTAGAACTCTAACGAAAACCAAAGGTGGTTTTCCCAATGATGATAGCCTGCTAAAACTACTTTATATGGGGATTCAAAATGCCCAGCAAAAATGGACTATGCCAATTAGAAACTGGAGCTTAACAATCTCTCAATTAGCCATTCACTTTGAGGGACGGCTTGATGACGCTTTAAACTTATGATACAATTTTAGGAATTATCCGATGTTGACACAGAATCTTGAACACTACCAAAACGAAATTAAAATTTTTTGTATATTTTTATTTTCAAAAAATATCTCAATGTTATGAAGAATAAAATACCTAAATGAATAAAATTCACTTTCTTTATCAGCTTTTTCTATAAAAGTTTCAATATCAGGTTTAAACCTAGATAAACTACTTTTTTCCTGTGTGAATAAAATATAATGTTTATTTATCTGGTTAATAAAATCATTCAAAACACTTAGCCTTTTTTGAACAAGTTCTTCTCTGTTTAATTTACATGCCTCTTCGATTGTATGTTGTACTCTTGGATTCTCAGATGAAACCTTTCCCTCTTTATCATATTTGATATACTGTAGTACATCTTCTTTTTCAGGATGAATGATAAATGGTTTTTCTATTTCATCATAGCTTTTCCCAAGCGCATGAATCTCCTCAAAGGTCTCATTTTTATAGATAACTTTGCTATTTTCAGTTTTAAATTTTTTCCCTTTAGCTCTATTACAATTTCCACATGCTAATAATAAATTATCCCAAGAATATGCTAGCCAATAATAAGTATTTTTAGATCGATAATGTTCGATATGCTTATCAGCATCTAAAAGTTTTTTTTCACAAAAAGCGCACTTTAAATGATAAATTTCTTTAAGATTTTTCTGAGCCTCTTTTGTTTTATATAATGTTTTGCCAAAAGAATATGCCCGTGCATTTACATTTTTCTCAAAAGCATCTTTTCGACTTGCATGTTTGAGGATACTTGGGATATCTTCAAAATTCTTCTCAACTTTTGTCATAGTTTCGCTAATTCTTCTTCTATTAATTTCAAAATTTCTTGTTCGTCTATCGCAGATTCATTCTTGATTTTTTCAGAAATTACTTGGTGGATTTTTGCATACACATAATCATCGTTACTGACACTTTTCGTATAGTCTCGTGATGTAATTGTCTCTAACTCAAATAAAGGAGAAGATACTAATGAATTACTGGTATAACCTTCATTTTTAATCTGATTTGATATTTGAACTTCACCATCTTCTTTGTATATCTTATAAAAAACTGCTTCTTGTGATGCACCTAACAATACTGTAGGGCTATGTGTCGTCATAATAAACTGTAAATGTGGGAACACATCTCTTAGCTTTTTCACAAAGCTATATTTCCATTTTGGATGTAAATGTAACTCTACTTCATCAATAATCACTATGCCTTTAAACTCTTTCAGATGTTTCACATCAGGCTGATTTTCACTAAGTCTAATAAGCAAATCTGCGATGATAGTTATAACCCCTCGGTATCCAGCGGAGAGCTGTTCAAAATTGACGTGAGAGCCTTTTTCAGAAAAGGTTACAGCACTAGGAGAAATTTCAATTTCAACATCGCTATTGAGCAATTCTTTTAAAAGCTTTTTTGCATCCTCGACAGATATAATATTTTTAGTACCAGCTTTGTCATTATAATCTATACGCTGTAGCCATTCAATAGGATTTTTCAAATCAAATGAAGGATGAAATAATGTTAAATACCCTGTCTCATCTTCTTTCATTTGACAGTTATTATTTCTATTTGCACCATAAGCAAACAGATTTTTATAGATTCCATTTTTTGAGTTATAAACGACTTTATGCGTATCTTCTATTTCTATACTGTAGATTTCTTTTTGAGATTTGATAAAATCAAATACAACGCCCTCGTCAATCCCTTTTAGCCCTAAAGCTAAAGATTGTAGCAAGAGCGTTTTACCATCACCATTCTCACCCACAATATAAATCTCTTTTTTATCATCTAAATTTTCTAACATAATCTCTTTAATACTAAAGATGTTTTTGATTTTAATGCTACTGATATACGATGGCTCTTCACTCTTTTTTGATCTATTTTTTTCTCGCTTCAAATCATCTTGCAATACATTGAGCAAAAGATTCACATCATTTAAATCTTGTAAAAAAATTGGTTTTACGTTATTACTAAATTCATTGTTATTAAACTTAATTGTATTTTTAATACTTGTTATTACAACAGAAGCCATATCATAGAAATTTGTATCAGTCTGCAATATCCTTAAATCATTATTTTCAAAAATTATTTTACTTCCTTGTATTTCTTCATATGATGCGCCTATGTTTTTTGGGCTTTTCATTTCATATGCCAAAGGAAATTTTAGTTTTGATTTTATCAATATATCATTATATGAAGTTATACTGTAAAATGACTAAGGGTTGGCAAACTTATAATCAAAAAAAGTATTAAAAAGTTTTCTATAGGTTAATGCATCTGCATCTATTTTGAGAGTATCTATATAATTAAAATAATCTTTTTGGGTAAGAAGATTTTTATAAACTTTAACCTTTTCTACAATATTTAAATTCTCATACCCCTCTGGTTCATCCCATAATTCATCTTTAAAACCACCCTCTAATATCGCTTTTTCAAAATCAATGGTTAAAAAATCAGAAGAGATATACACAAAAGGGTTTTTCTTGGCACAACTTAAAAGTAATTTGTAAGCTTTACATTGTTTTGGATTATTTGGATCAAAGATATACTTATCTATATCATTAGCATCTATGGGCATTTTAAACCTTACTTCAAAGTTTTGTATTTATATTTTATCAAATAAATTTATTTACGCGTTATAAAAGATGAAAGAAGAGTCTAGATTCACCTTCACCTCACCCAATTCTCAACTTTCAAACCCTCAACCCTCTCAAACTCTTTCATATTATTGGTCACGAGCACAACATCAAGTGACTTCGCATGTGCGGCGATGAGTGTGTCTAAAGAGCCGATGGGTTGTCCTTTTTGCTCCAAATTTGCACGTATTTTCCCGTATTCTAACGATGCTTTGTAATCGTAATCAGCGACATCAAAAGGAATGAGGAAATGCTCAATGGCTTTGAGGGTTTTTTCGACAAATTGACTTTTATGTGCTCCGTAAATCAACTCAGACACAGTAATGGAAGAGAGGATAATGTCGCCTACATCGCATTTTTTGAGCTCTTCTAAAACACTTGGTGGTTTGTTTTTAATGATATAGATGCAGATGTTTGTGTCGAGCATTTTTTTCAAAACAGCTCCTCTCGCTCTTGCGTTGGCTGAACCCTTTGAGCTAGAAAATCATCTGAAAAGTTACCCAGTGTTTCAAACATTTTTTCCCAAACGCTTTTATCATTTTTTGGGAAAATCAAAATGGCACCATCGATTTTTTTGATGATAACTTCTTGTTGATGCTCAAACCGAAACTCTTTGGGAAGGCGTATGGCTTGGCTTTGACCGTTTTGAAATAATTTTGCTGTGGAAGTCATTTTAGCTCCTTAGTATATATTTTAAAGTATATACTTAAAAGATTGGAAAGTCAATATTTTTCTTTACATGTAAAGATCTTACGGATACGAAACCAACACCTTCTCTATCGCCTCTTTGAGTTCGCTACTCAAATTATCCATCTTATTTACCATCCACACAAGATAGTTACGATCAAGCGCTAAAACTTCCAGAGGTGTTTTTCCTGCGTATTTTCCAAAGCCGATGGTTAGGGTCACGCTCTCTTTGGTGCTCTCTAACGCGTGGAGTATGGAGGCTTTCATGTCTTCGTCGAGTCCGTTGGAACTCAGCATATAGTGGAGGTCTTGGCGATCGCTTTTTGCGACATCGACGAACTTTTTGCCTCTGTTTTTGCCGTAGGGAATGTGGCTGAGGATGATGGGCTCGGAGCAGAGCAGGATCATTTTTGGCATGGAGTGTTCTTCGCACAGTCGTTCAAAGAGGTGTTTGAGTACGATGACATCGCCTAGTGCGTCGTGTGCTTTGATGGTGATGTTAAGCTTTTTGGCGATGCCCTCTTCTTCTTTGTAGAGTCCCCATTGGTAGCGTTTAAATTGCAAGCTAAAAGAGCCATCGTTGGGGTAAAGAGCGCGTAAGACGCGAAAGGTGTCGATAAGATTCATCTGCGAGGTAAAACCCTCTTTGGTAAGCATTCCAAGATCAAACGCGGCATTTTGAATGACGAGAATGTTGGAAACCGTGTTCAACTCACACAGCCTTTTATACGCTTTGGTTTGCACACATGCTGGCTCGCCTTCAAGCATTTCAGGCGTGATGTGGTGAATCGCCATTGCTTCGTAAGAGATAGGAAGTGGCGGCATGCAGAGGTCGTTATGAACCTCTTCGATCTCAAACTCTTCGTTCAGCACTAAAAAACTGAGCTGGCAGATGCGATCTTTCTCAAACATTCCCGTGGTTTCGGTATCTAAAACAATAATTTTCATAGCGTGCCTTCATCTACATTTGTGCCTCATTGTACGTCAAACTAGCTTTTAAATGTTTTACATGTAAAGAAAATTCATACTCCATTCATTTTGATCATTTAAAATTGTCATCAAAATATAACACAAAAGGAATTCGATTGATTTCACTTTTCTTTAAAGCGCTGAATCGTAACCGCTTTAAAACGTTTCTCATTTACACGAGCATTACCGTTGCGATCATGGCGATCTTTATGATTACCTCGATTTCACGCGGCATCATCGGCATGTACTCCACGATGCTGAAAACCGAGGGCGACATTATCGTCACGCAAGCCAAAATCGCCGATACTTTTTTCAGCGATGTGAACGCGTCTCTTGCCGACAAAATCAAAATGATTGCAGGAGTAAAAGAGGTTTATGCGCTTATCCTTGGGGCTAGTCCGATTAATGAGCTTCCCATCGCTGCGATTTATGGGGTGAGTGAAAACCGCTTTAAAACCTATGCACTCACCGAAGGTGCTTACCCCAAAAAGGGCGAAGTCATCCTTGGTAAAAACATCAACGCACGTCTTCATGCGCCAAAATCCGTCTCGATCTCCAATAAAACGTTCGCCGTTTCAGGCATCTTTGAAAATGGTGTTGGCTTTGAAGATGGTGGGGCGGTTTTGAACCGTGAAGATGCGAGTGCTATTTTCAACAAAGAGGCGTCCATCTTACTGGTGAGCATGGAAAAAGGTGATGAAGCAAATGCGATGATAGAGCATATTAACGCGCTTAGCTCTGACATCGAAGCGAAAACCACACATGAGTTTGTGGACAATTACAATCAATTCAAGATCATCGAAACCTCTTCAAACGTCATCAGCGCGGTGGCATTTTTGATGGGATTGCTTGGGATTGCAAGTCTTATCAGCATTACGATTAACGAACGTCGCAGTGAATTTGGCATTTTAAGAGCCATCGGTAAGTCGTCCAATTTCATCATAACGATGGTGGTCGGTGAGACGTTTGTCATCACCTGCGTTGGCTTTCTCTCAGCTCTTCTTTTCTCCAAAGGGCTTCTGTTTATGATCGCGCACATTGAGAAGTTTCAGGGCTATGTGAACGGTGAGCTTAGCTTCGAGACGATTGTAACTGTCTTTGGTTTCTCCCTTTTCATGGCGCTTTTAGGTGCACTGCTTCCAGCGTATAGCGCTTCAAAGATCGATCCGATCATCCTCATTCAAAGGGGTGCATTATGATACTCGAAGCACGTGGCATTACGCACTACTACAAACACGATCTTGCCTTAGACAACGTCGATTTTACGGCAAAAAAAGGTGAGTTTATCGCCATTGTTGGAGAAAGCGGCGGCGGTAAATCTACTCTGCTTTCCATTCTCTCCTCACTGCTTCGTCCTACCCTTGGCGAACTCTTCTTTGAGGGCAAAGCCTACGCACAGATCAAAGACATAGACGCATTTCGTCAAAAAGAGATTGGGTTTATCTTCCAGTTTCACTACCTCATCGGGTATTTAACGGTTTTGGAAAACATCAAGCTTGCCGCCATTGACAAAAAAAGCCCCTACATCGACACGCTTTTTGAGCAATGTGGCATCGAAGCGATCAAAGACAAATACCCCGATGAGATTTCAGGCGGACAACGCCAACGTGCCGCCATCGTGAGGGCACTCGTGAATGCACCTAAAATCATCTTCGCCGATGAGCCAACAGGCAACTTAGACTCACACAATTCGCACACTATCTATGAGCTATTCAAATCGCTCTCCAAAAATGGCACGACCATTATCATCGCGACGCACGACCGCAATGTATCGACCTATACAGACAAAATTATCGAGGTAACAGATGGAAAAATTCTCTAGTTTTATACAAAAAGCCTTTGCGATAGGCTCACTTTTTTTAGTCCTTGGCTTAGCCTTTGGCTTTGAGTATTCGCTCAACCTTTTGGGCTACTTTCTGCCCTCTTCCACGCTCTCAGCGGTCAATGCTCGAAGTGCGCATGTTTCGTTGATGCTCTATGGTTTTGTGCCGTTGATGCTCTCGTTTTTGCCGTTTGTTTTGATGGAAAAAGAGAACGTTCACAGTGAAAAAGGGCTTGAAAAACTCAAGATCTACTTTACCCTTTGGTGCATCTTTTTGGTCTTTATGACCATCAGCCTTCTTTTGGGCGTGCATCGTGGACTCGTATTTTATGACTTTGCGTATGAGCTTAACTTCATTCTTGCCTTTTCGGGTGTTTTTTACATCTTAGCGCTGTACGACTACATCAAAGCGTACAAAGTCATTCCCTTGTGGATCAAAGTCTCTTTATACCTTGTGATTGCCTCACCCATAGCACTTTTGGTGCTTATGAATCCCATCATCGGACAAGTGGAAAAGACCATCGTAGGACCGCATGGAGACAATACGCTGGGGATGAGTTTTACCCTGATTCCTATTTTTTACCTTCTTATCAAACTGCATGCCAAAGAGACGTTTGTTGCGAAGTATCACGCAATGTGGATCATTCCATTGGTTGGCTACATTGCTTCGGTTGCGCACCGCATTTTTATCGGTGATCTTAGCTACAATCAAGAGTGGTTTTTTCAGTACCTAACGCTTTGTTTTGTGCCTTTGCTTATCAAATGGCTGAGAGATGCTAACATCACCTTTAAGAACAACCCATTTTTGACCATCTCGGTCTACTCGTTTTTGTTTGTGGACATCGAGGGAAACATCTTGTTTATCCCTTCCATTCGCTGGTTATTTCACCGCAATGACCTGATCGTTGCACACGCACATATCGCCATGGGTGTGGGCATCTTTTTTATGGCGATGGCAGTCGTTTCGCCTTACCTTAAAAAACTTAACCAGCTTTCATTTAGCTTTTTTTACACACTTGGTTTTACGCTGATGCTTATCGCACTTTCGATGGCAGGACTAATGGAAGCGGGCTTTATTCAAGCAGATATTCATCTTTTATGGACGATTCGAATGCTCTGTGGACTCTTCATTATCCTCGTAACGACAGGCTTTTTCTACCCACAACTTGGGCTCAATGTTGAGAAACTGGATTCTCTTAGACTCTATCATCTCACAGGTTTTCTCTCTGATGCACTGGGTGGCATCTTTTTGTTTGCCTTTGCCGCGACGCTCTACCCACTTTTAGGATTTGGCTTTGAAGGGAAGTACGAATATATCGCCTTTGCGTTTATGACAACGACAGGCATTTTGCATCTTTTTGGTTTGCTTCAGCCCTTATATGCGCCTATGCTCGCCAAAATAAGCGCGTTTAATCGCATCGTCGTCTCTGCTATGTTTTTATCGCTTTATCTTTCACACCAGTTGGGTGTTGAAGCGATGCTTATCGCTGTGTATGACCTTGTTTTTGCCTCTGTATATATTATGTTTGCATCAAAATTTGAAAGGAGACTTTATGTTTAATGCCCTTTTTACACTCTTTGTTGCGAGTGAGTTTTGCTACTACTTGCTCATCGCACAAACAGGGATTATTGAAGTGTTTCACTCTGACATCCAAGCCTTCTTTACCCTTCCATTAGGCGGTGTTCTGGGAAGTTTGCTGGTGTACCGTTCGTTTGGCTGGCTCAATACCGACCAGAAAAAAATTATCTTTTTTGTGGGGCTTCAAGCGCTCTGCTCACTCTTTTACCCTTCGTTAAACCTTGTGGTTTTGGGCGCTCTTGGCGTCAGTTTGGGTATGAGCGCACCGCTTTTGATTAAATTTACCAAAGGTCGCTACACTGAAATTGCCATAGCCCTTGGTATAACCTACGCACTTGCGACGGCACTCTTTACGTATGAACCCATTTTACGGGGCAATCTTGCCATTGCGCTCTCACTCATTGCGTTTACATGTAGCTTTTTTATCCACCGTTTGCCAGATCTTGAGCAAGAGATTGCGCTTGAGCGACTAAGCATTTACGCGGTTTTATCGATGTCCATTTGGGCGTATTTGGATTCCAATCTGTTTGAAACGCTCTCACGCACGAGCGACATCTCCATCTGGAGAGCAGAGACGTGGCACATCATCTTAGTCTTTCACTTGGTAGGAATGGGCTCAGCCTATCTGCTTCGTGACACGCTAAGGGAGCATCACTCGTTTATCATCGTGCTTTTATTTGCGCTCAGTTACATGCTCTACGCGGCACGTGAAGCGGTGCTGTTAAGTATGATCTATCCGTTTGTGATCTCGTACTACAACTTTGTCATTCTCAAACGACTCTCAAAGCTTGGCAATTTAAGATTGCTTGGTGTTATCATGGTATTTACCGGTTGGATCGCAGGAGGAGGTGGGCTCCTTAGCGCGCTTGGCGGCTACACCTATGTTGGCGTTATCTTTATCTGCGTCCTTTTGTGCGCGGAAATCTATAGTTTTATTTATCAAACTTCTCAAAAAAGGATTAACAATGTTTAGTAAAATCGCTCTCTCCCTTCTTACCGCATCCCTACTTTGTGGTGCCGTTTATGCTAAAGAGCTTAGCTTTAAAGAGGGCTTCATTGGCGCTCAAACGGAAATATTTGGTGATAGCAATATCGCGCCTAAAAGCACGCATGTCGTTACAAAACTTACCATGGATGACGCTGTAGAATCCCTCAAAGGTGACATCTCCATCGATCTTTTAACGCTCAAAAGTGAGAATGAAAAGCGCGATGAACACATGTATGAGGCTTTACATGTAAAAGAACATCCAAGCACGGTTTTCAAACTTAAAGAGGTCAGTAAAGAGGCAGATGGCTACCATCTTTTAGGCACACTCACTCTCAATAAACAGACCAAAGAGATCACCACCAAAGCGGACATTACCGATCAAAGCGATCTTGTTAAACTCAAAGGAAACTTCAGTATCAAGATGAGTGAATTTGGCATCGAGCCTCCAACCCTTCTTTTTTTAAGTGTGCGTGATGAAGTCGTTGTCTCTTATGACCTTGCTTTGGCAAAAAACTAAAAACACCATGCTGTTTGAAAAAGCGTATGCGAGGGTGAATTTTAAAAGTTTGAGGGTTGACATCAAAAACCTACCTTCCTCTTTTGAAAACTTTACCATCGTGCATCTGAGCGATTTACATGTAAACGCTAAAACGCCCTTGCATGCGTTTGAAGAGTTGGTCGATAAAATCAATGAACTGGAGATCGACATGGTCGCACTCACAGGCGATCTGTTCGATACCAATCCTGCACGCATACGTTCCCAACTTGAGCGCCTAAGTCACATCAAACATCCTGTCTATTTTGTCAGTGGCAACCACGATCTTTTGTTTACATGTAAAGAGTTGGCACGTGAAATTGAGATGCTTGGATTTACGCTTTTAGACAACCGTTTCATTACCCTCAAACGTGGTGATGAAGCGCTCCAACTCGTGGGTCTGAGCGATGCGTTTAGTCGCTATTTTGGCATCAAACGAGATCCAAAGAAGCTGTTTAGTGAGCTGGATGCGAAGATTCCTTCCATCTTACTCGCCCATCAGCCTAAAGATATTCGTTTGACACAGACGTTTGCTATCGATTTGCAACTGAGCGGTCATACGCATGGCGGGCAGATTTATCCGTTTGGGTACATCGTGAGGCTTTTTCAGCCCTACCTTCAAGGCTTACATGTAAAGAACAAAACGCAGATATTTGTCACCACGGGGTATGGCAGTTGGGGCTTTGATTTTCGGTTTCGGACGCCTAGTGAAGTGGTCATCCTAAAACTGACAAAGGGAGAACATGCTGAGCATTAAAGTGAAATTGCTTTTATGGTTTTTAGCGATTCAAACACTGATTTTAGCAGGGTTTAACTATGCCCTCTATATCAATGTCGAGCACACGTTGCATGAAAGAACCTATGTAACGCTAGAAGCGCATGAAGCCATCGAGCATTTTCTTGGGACATTGTGGTTACTGAACCCATTTATTTTGATTTTTTCGAGTGTGGGAGGGTATGTTTTGGTGCATAAATACTTTCAACCCATTCACGCCATGCTTCATGAGATCAAAGCGATTACGCCCAAAGACCTCTCCAAGCGCATCGAGCAAAGACCGTTTAATGATGAGATAAACCATCTTGCCCTTGCATTTAATGAGATGTTAGACCGCCTTGAAAAAGCGTTTCGAGGGGTCAAAGAGTTTAACACGAATGCCTCACATGAACTGCGAACACCGCTCACCATCATGCGAGGAGAGATCGAAATAGCCCTGCGCAAACAGCGCCCCAATGACGAATACCGTACGATTTTGCAGACCCAACTGGAGGAGATTATGATTCTTCAAAAAATGATTGAAGAGCTCCTTTTTCAAGCAGAAACCCATACCATGGAAACGATTTACATGTAACGCTTTACTCTTTGGTCAACTCACGAATGAGCTCATACTCATTTTTACGAAACGCCTCAAGTAAGCTAGCGATCTCATCGGTTGGCACGCCCATTTGACTCAGCGCCTCCGAGCCTGTGCGAATGCTACTCTCCAACGTCTCCGCGATGACCCAACTCGCACCAGCTGAGAGCATTTTATCCATTGCTTTGATGTCAAGGGCGCGTGCTAAAATCTTAATGTGCGGATAGTTCTCTTTGATGTGCTTCACGACTTTGATCGCGTTGAGGCTATGGTCGATGGAGACAATGATCATCGATGCTTGATCGAGTTTGATGGTACTTAAAAGTTTAAGATCGGTAATATCACCAAAAAAGACGGGCAAGCCCTCTTTGCGCCCCAAGGCTACTTCGTTGGTGTTGATGTCAAAGACGATAAAAGGAATCGAGCTGTTTTTGAGCATCCGCGCAATGACTTTTCCGGTACTTCCAAAACCTGCGACCACCACTTTTTGCTCCATACTCGCATTTTCAGTGTTAAAGTAGGAAAACTGTGAGACTTTTGCCAGACGATTCGCCAGTGAACACCCAAACGAATAGAGTGCAGGAGTGAGAAGCATACTGATGGAAATAACGCCGATACCTATCACAAAAAGCTGATCGTCGATGATGCCGAGAGCCTTTGCCGCACCAAAGAGAACAAAGCCAAACTCACCACTTTGGTTGAGCAAAAAGGCAAGTTTAATCGCACCGCTTTTCGTGGCACCAAACGCAAGCATCAAGGCAAAAATAACCAAAGCTTTCAGCACTAAAATCACCACAACATGCCCACTAAAAACCCAAGGATCGCTCATAATCGCTTTAAAATCGATCGACATACCCACAGCAATGAAGAAAAGGCTCATCAAGATACCTTTAAACGGCTCAAGGCTTGATTCGATCTGAAAGCTATAGCGTGATGTGGAGAGAAACATGCCCATCAAAAAAGCGCCCAACGCCATCGAAAGCCCCGCATGATCCATGAGGTACGCAGAGAGCACTACGCTGAGCATCGTTACCAGTAAAAAAGCATCTTTGTTGCGTTGTTTAGCCACTTTGTCGAGTGCTTTAGGAATGATGTAACGCCCAAATGCGATCAATAGTGCGACCATCGCGACAACATTGATGCACGACTCAAGCCAAGAAGTTTCCGAGGTTTGCGGTTGGTGTGAGAGCAGTGGAAGTACGGCTAAAAGAGGAACAACCGCTAAGTCTTGAAGGAGCAAAATCGCAAACGCATTTTTACCGTGTTCCGTGTTGAGCTTACCTTTTTCTTGCAAAATCTGCATAACAAACGCGGTCGAAGAGAGTGCCAGAGTAAAGCCTAAAAGCATAGCTACACCTAAACTTTCCACAAAAAAATTCATGTAAAATCCAAGCACAAGACCGGAGACAATGACTTGAAGCGAACCCAAGCCAAAAACCTCTTTGCGCATCGACCAGAGCTTTGCAGGTTGCATCTCTAGCCCAATCACAAAGAGCAAGAGCACCACACCAAACTCCGTAAAATGGCGCATAGACTCCACTTCGCTCGTCACAATGGGACCTGGCGTATACGGTCCTACGATAATTCCAGCGATCAGCAATCCCAAGATGGAGCCAAGTCCCATATGCTTGGAAATGGTCACCATAATCGCAGTGACCGCTAGAAGAACCAGTGACGAAAGAAGAAAAAAGTCCATTCACACCCCTTTACATGTAAAGATTTACAGAATAATTTCTTGGTTGATATTCAGCCCAAAACCGGCAAGCCCTACATAGTCTTTGCGTGAAGTAATCGAAATAAGGTCAATATTTTCAATGCCCAGTTTTTGAAGAATTTGCGCACCAATGCCAAACTCTCTCAGCTCTGGATTGGTGGTGTATTCACTGTCGACAAAGATAAAAACGCCATTGTGTGTTTTGAGATACTCAATCGCTTTTAAAATGCCTTGGTATTTTTTCTCATGCGCCAAAAGCTCGTTGTCTGGCAAAATATGGTGAAACTTCACCGCACTGGTTTTGCCGATCTCGCCAAAAGCGTAAACGATGTGATGGTTCCCTTCATGGTCGACCATGTCGATTTTGCGTGTGTGCGCTCCAAAAAATTCGACATTGGATGAAAACACTTCACGCACCAAGGACTCAGACTGCATACGGTACGCAACGATGTCCGAGATGTAGACGATGTTGATGTCATGTTTTTTACAAAAAATATCCAAATCATCGCGACGCGCCATGTGCCCATCTTCTTTCATCACTTCACAGATCACTGAAACCTCACGAAGCCCTGCTAAACGACAAAGATCAACCGAACCCTCTGTATGCCCTGTGCGAACCAACGTTCCACCTTTACGGGCTATTAGCGGGAAGATATGCCCTGGTTTAACAAGCTCGGAAGGTTGGCTGAGCGCATCGGCAAGGATTTTGATCGTAATGTCACGCTCATACGCTGAAATACCCGTAGAACAGACACGTGCATCCACAGAAACTGTAAATGCCGTTTCATGCTGTGAGTCGTTGTTTTTCACCATCGGATTCAACTCAAGACGCTTAGCGATCTCTTCGTTTAATGAAACACAGATCAAACCTTTGGCTTCCGAAGCCATAAAGTTAACTTTTTCAGGAGTAGAGAACGTTGCGGCGTAAACAAGGTCTCCCTCATTTTCTCGGTCCTCATCATCGACCATCATTACCATCTTGCCATGCTTGATATCTTCTATCGCTTGTTTGACTCTTTGAATAGGCATTTTCGCTCCAAAAATAATTTTAAATGATTATAGTAAATTACCCTTGACAAACAAATTAAAAATGACTATAATTTCACCTCAATTAACGACTTGGTTGAATATCGCCAAGCGCTGAGATAAGCTGGTTTCGCTCCAGTTATCAGGGTTCACTTCCCTTTGATTTATAATATCGCGGGATAGAGCAGTTGGTAGCTCGTCGGGCTCATAACCCGAAGGTCGCTGGTTCAAGTCCGGCTCCCGCAACCAGTTTTTAAATGATGTTCTTCTTGGGGATTCGCCAAGCGGTAAGGCACCACGTTTTGGTCGTGGTATTCACAGGTTCGAATCCTGTATCCCCATCCACCCTCTTTTCTTCGAATCAAACTTTTCAAATACTTTCAACACTCGCAAAAATCTTATCAATCACTTGTTTACTTGTTTCAGGTTTTATCGTGACGTATTTTTCTGTCGTTGCTACATTCGTATGACCAAGCGTATGACTGATTTTTTCAATCGGTAACTCTAAAATATTGATCGAATACGTACCTATTAGATGGCGTATATCATGAAGTCTAATTTTTGGAAGATCATTGGACTCTAAAAATCGCTCCCATGCTTTTTTCAAATAGGAATATTTCGTACGTGTTTCAGGATTAACGAACACATAGCCACGTGGGAAGCGTGTATTTTGATTAATACATTCATGCAGATAATGGAACATAAGACGATCATAGAGAATATCAGTCATTTTATAACTCATATTTTTACGTGCTTTATTTATCATTGCGGGGATTCGGTAGAGCCTTTGATCGAAGTCGACCATATCCCACGTTAGATTCAATACCTCCCCTTTTCTTCGACCATGGAACAAAAAGAGAAAGATATCTCTCATCATGGGTTCACGATACGTCAATGCAGATTTAACGAATTCGATCTGAACCTCTTTGGAATATTCAAAATCTCTTTTATTATCGAATTGTGGAAGTTCTGCAAAAACGCAAGGGTTACTATCTACAATTTCATGCTTTTGTGCATAGCGGTATAAGGTAGAAAGACCACTAATGATATTTTTAACTGTCTTTGGTTTGAGTTCAAGCAAGAGAGCATTAACGAATTCTTGGATGTGTTTGTATTTAATTTCATTCATTTCTATCTCACCAAGAGCAGGAAGAATTCTATTTTTAAAAAAAGCTCTCTTTGTTGAAACTGTCTTTTCGGACTGAATAGGCACAGTTAACTCGAAGAATTCATCATAGAAGTTTTGGAGTGTCATTTATGCACCTATCTCAAAATCTGTATTAAAGTCATTTAAAGATTGAATTTGACCATCAATAAGCCCACGTTTGATACATTCATTTTGAACTAAGCCAAAGTGTTGAAGATTGCAAAGTTCAGGATTAAGTTTGTGGTAGTACTGAACGAGATCATAATTTTTACGATGTGCTATTGGTTTTGGGTAAAAGTCTATTTTTTGCCCCTTTAGATTGATTAATTCGATTTTGATCGGTTTTTTATGTTTTCTAATCACAAATTTGTCTCTATAACGCATAGTATTAGGTTCTGCAAGCTCTCTCATCTCACCAAACTCATGGACGATTGAACCATCTTGAAACATTTGATAAAGACCTCGGTTGTACATAAGCGTTTTACCAAGTTTTGTATCTTCAAATTTGAAGTAATCATCTTCGGCAGACCATTCACACATAGAATTGATTTTAAGATCAGAGAGGTAAAGCCAATCGTTTTCAAGTGGGTAAACTTTATTGTAAACCCATTGAGGCACAAGTGTGTGAGAAGTGGAAAAACGTGTAATACGATATTTCATGTACCAAGCTTGCAGTTCATCTATCTGTGCTTGATTTTTAATATCCATAAATGACTTAGTAACGTATTTGAGAATATAGCCAACGGGATTCGTTAACGTCCATTGGAAACCGTTCATCTCACCATTAGCAATCTGTTCAGGTGAAAGACGTTTTTTATCTTGACCTTTGTTTTGAGAAGTGCCAAAGATTTTTTTGAACTCTTTTATAAGCTTTTCAATAGAGCCAAAAGGAACATAAAGCAGAACATGGGCATGCGGTACACCACTCTCATGTGGTTCTACCGCAAAGAGATAAGCCACTTGGTTATCCTCTCGAATGGTTTGAATAGTATTTGTTTTCATAAATTTATCCCATTGCCAACGTAAGACCATGTAGAGATCATGCACATCAAAAGCCTCTCTAAGAGATGCTTTAGTTTTGAGATAGCCATACTTATCAGTTTCAGGAAGCTTTTTTAAATACTCGTCTTTAAAATCCGAATAGTCTCCATAGTGAAGAGCATGTAACCAACCATCAAGGGTTATAGTCATAAAAATAGGCATTTGATTCAAATTTGTCATAGCTTGTTGAAGTGTGTTTACTTTGTTAACAAGCTGTGCGTAATAGCGCGTTGAGATATTTGCACTCATGGAAACATCAAGAAGCGTTTTAACCGTACCGTTAGAAGTTGTGAATGTTGAATTGAGCATATATTCTTTTTGACGATCATTTCTTAACTGTTGATTTTCGACATCGAAAGAGTTGAGACCATATTTCATAATAAGCACCTTTTTTAAAATAGTTCGGGAAACTTTTGTTAAGTTGACAAGAGAGCTTCGCTCATTCGTTCGTTCGCAGGCTCACTCTCTCATTCACTCACTCAAAAAATCAGCTGCTTAGGATAGAGTCTCAAAACTCACTCTCGCCCTTTACAGCACCTTACGTTCTCATCGTTTTGCAGGTTGTAACTATGTACTGTTACGCTGCGCTAGTCCTCACGTTCGCTTATAGGCTATGCCTCGCTCTCTTCTATCTGCGATGCTAATTTCTCTTTAACATCACAGCACCTCAATCGTAATCGTTACAATAGAGTTCGTTTTTGTCTTAGACTCATATTTAAAAAGCTCTCCTAGTAAAAAAATGTTTTGAAGGACAGGAATGCCATAAGAGCTATCCAGTTGCGTTTCTTTGTTAATACCGCTTAAAACGAGCAATTCACCCTTTTTTAAAAGATAAGTGCTTTTTAGCTCCTTCTTGGACGTTGTAGGGGTCCTTGAATCAGAACTACTCAACAAATCTTCAAGCGTCAGTGTTAAATCAAAATTTACACTGTCACCGATGATGATCGGTTTGATTATTATTTTAAGCCCAACATCTTTATAAGAATAAGAATTAGCGGACGTTGTAGAAGCACTACTGTATGTAGATGTATTAATCAAATAAGGAATATTTTGACCACTTGAAAAAGAAGCTTCAGTTTGAGATCGTGCCGTAATCACTGGAGAGTTTTTTATCTCAGTAAAACCATTTTGATTAAGATATTTAAGAACCCCATAGAAACCACTTTTTGAATTTTCAAGTACATTCGTCGTTGCAGAATAAGGCATAGTAATAAGGTTTAAAAAATAGTTATAAGACGAATTTACCGAATTGCCATCGCTATCAGTTTTTTGAACAGATTGCATGTAAGCACTAAGATTTGCGCCTCTATCTTTGACATCTTCCAAACTCGTTTCAAGCACCGTTATTTTAAACTGAATTTGGCTGTATGGAACATCAAGTGAAGCGATACTTTTTAAAAGTTCTGCGGAGTATTCAGGTTTGCAAAAAAACGAAACTGAATTTGTCGAAGAGATATAGGTATATTTAACACCTTCATGCATTTTTAAAAGATTTTCGACATCAGAATAAACAGGATTTTTAAGCGTTACAGAATGAAAAACGTCTTTGATCGATTCAGGCTCTTTTTTTGGTTCTTCTTTTTTTTCAGGTATTGGCTCAATATAGTAAAAATCGCTTTTATCTTTTTTGAGATCAAGACCTTTGAGATAAAGCATTTTTTTAAATGCAGGGAGATACACCGTTGCATCTTTATCGCCTATAAAGAATGTTACCTGTTCATCGTCAACAGACTCTTGAATAAGAATGTTTACTTTGTTATCTGTTGCTACCTTTTGAGCAAACTCACGAAGCGGAACAGAGTACTTAATACTCTCAGCAAAAGAACTACTTATGAATAGCGAAAGCAGTAGGCATAGGATTAGAGATTTTATTCTCTTTTGAAGTGTTAGCACCATTTTTATTTTCCTTAGTGGATTTTTCTTTTTTTTCATCTTTTTGGAGAAAATCAAACGTATCAGAGGGGAGCATGACAAAGTATTGAATGTATGAGCCATCATTAAAAAACCATATGAATTCAGGCCCTAACTTAGCGGTCAATTTATTTAAAAGAGGTTTTGGAAAATCAATACCTTTGTATGTACAAAGCATGTCAATACATCGAATTTCAAAGAGTTCATTTTTGATTTCTTTGTCATCTTTATTTGAGAGTTTTTTAGCCTCTATAATATCTTTTGAAGTTTGTTTTTTATCCTGTTGTGTCACAGATATTTGACGCTGATCAGTCACATTACTATCAAGAGTAGTAGCTGATATTGGTGTGTCCGTAGAAAAAGAACCCAAAAATAAAATAAATGCACTAAACAAAAAAACAAAAAAAAGAATTGCAAATAAAAAATACTTTCTTACAACACTAGGACTATTATTTTCAGCGCCAGACACATACATTTTAAATACATCTTGAACAATAGGAACGTTAAAAACACCTATACGATCAGTTTTATAAAGCTGATAAGAATTAAACTGCATATAACGAAATTTATTAGCATAAAGTCGATTTGATGGAGGAATAGCACGATAGAAAAATTCTGCTAATTTAAAATACTCTTTATAGATAAGTCCGAGATTTTGTGTAATAAGGAAAATATCTTGATGTAAGTGTCCATGATAACTAAACCACCATGTAAGGACTATATTGTCTTTAGCAAAAAAGTTTTGACACTCATCAATTACAAAAAAAACTTTATATAAATCATGCAAACGTGCATAATCAAGCAATTCAGCATCATTACATTTTGAAAGATACATGGCATGTAAATATTCAAGATGAGAGTAAAGAACATCATAATCAAAAAATTTGATACGAGAAGATTTTGAAAAATCAAATTGATTAATATTTGTATAGGCATAAAAGAAAAACTTTTCTTTTTTACCAAATATGTTATAAAGAGCAATAATAAAAGATTTACGATTTTCTTTTTTAACTTTTTTGTAAAAATTTTTATAAAAAAAACCAATCAAAAAAGGACGTTTACGTTTTTTTTCTACAAAATAATGATAAAGCTTATAAACAGCCCAATAGCTTTTTCCACTTCGAGGAATACCCGTTAAATATGTAATTGCCATCTTAAGCCATCATTAACATTGACATTTTATGAAAATCATTTTTAATTTGCTCTAATGCCTTAGTCGCAACTTTGGAAATATAAATCAAAAGAAGCGATGAGAAGACCAAAACAAAAAATGAAAAAGCATCTAAAAAAGCATCAATAATCCGTGTAGATTGAAGTACTTTAAAAGGTATGTCTAAAGAAGGTGTTGAAGAAATAGAAGAAGGCAAAGTATCAAAAAGCTCTTTAAATTTGTTGTATAAACGTCGTATCAAGTCAAGACAGCTTAAAAAGAAAAAAGCTTTAGAAGAAAAAAACAAAGCCGTAATAGTAAACTGAACTGGAACCATTCCAAATTTCATAACAAGTTTCTTACCTAACCAAACAAAAAAAGCCATTAAAGGACCACCAGAACTAAAAAATCCCCAAATACGTGAAAAAAAAGCACTCACAGATATTAGAAATGGCATGTCAGACTCCTATAATCAATAAAACTTTAAAAGCAAAAAAAACTATTGAAATCATTAAAGAAAAATACGTAAAAAGATAAATTACAGAGGAAAAAGGAGAAAAAACAGCACATAAATCCATTTCAAAAGGAACATTAAAATACACAAAATCAACATCTTGTGAATAAAGACACGTTGTTACAGAACCACGAGAAAGATTTAATGTTAAAGGTGCACCATTTACAAGAGATTTTAATTCATCAACTGTTGATAAAACATTGTCAAAATCACTTTTTAAATTATTATACGTTGTTTCCCAACTATCAATTTCAGAAGGAACATTAGGAATATTATGTTCAATTGTATCAGCAGAAAAACCACTCGTATTTTTGAAAATATTTAAAGTATTTTCAATACCATTTAAACTCCCTTTCATAGAATCAGTATTGCCCTTTATTCCAGATAAGAGACCATTACCAGTTTCCAGTAGACCATTACCCTTTTCGAGTTGTTTTCCAAGGCTATCTAAACGACCAGTAACACCATTAAGATCAATACTTTTGCCATCACTGGTTGTAGCAGTTCCACTAAGTGTAGAAGAAGGTGTAGTTGTTGTTTGACCTGTTGTAGGGTTTGTACTTGTTGTATTGCCATTCGAAGGCGATGTGGATGAAGGCGTTGAAGTTGTTGCTTGTGTAACCGTTCCATCATTATTAATTACAGGAGCTTTATAATCTTTAACCGTATAAGGAAGATCAGTACCACTACTTGCAGTATTTGCCAAATCTGCTTTATTAACTACGATTGATTGCGCTGTATTATCAGGACTTGTTTTTACAATTTCGACTTGTGTAGGTGAATTAATAAGCGCAGTGCTTGGACTATTTGTAGGAAAAATAATATCACTACCCAAAATTAAAGCAGTAGCAGGCATTTTACCAACACCTGCGGAATTATCCCAAACAGTTTTTAAATTTGCTTCCGTAATTTGTCTTTGAGTATATATTCCATTTTTAGAAAAAACAGGTGTACCACTTTCAGGCGTTGAAGACGCAACAGTTGAAAGTTGATCAAAAGAGACACCCGAATTACTAGAAACATTAACAGTAACACCATTATCAGTATTTGTAGGTGTAGCAATTACAACATCATCAGGAGTTACCATTGCAGAACCCAAAGTGAAAAGACCTGAACCAAGAACAGCAAAAGGATTAAGAGAATTCAAACCAGTTGGTGAAATAACAAATGAACCATCACCCGTCGATTCATAAGCAATTACCCAACCAAGAGCTTGAAAAAATTGTCCTGCAGCATTCGTTATAGGTTTTCCATAAGCATCATAAGCAGTACTTAACCAAGAAGAAACAGGAAGTGAATCAGGAATAAGACCATTATCTTTTACAGTACGGGACCGTTCAGAATTCTGTGTCAATCGGGTAAAATAACAAATACCCAAGGACACAGATATGAAGATAGAAATAGACGTAGAGCAATTTGCTCAAGATATTAAAGCCGGCAAGAGTATTGGTGGCTCAAATGGAGCCTTAGGATCACTCATCAAACAGCTAACCGAAGCCGCGCTAGCAGCTGAGATAGATTCGCACCTCTCCCAAGACCTCAATAGAAATCGAAAAAATGGCTATAGTTCAAAGACTATGAAAAGCGATCATGGTGCCTTTGAACTTGATGTTCCAAGAGACCGTAACGGTAGCTTTGAACCTGAAATCGTAAAGAAAAACCAGACCAGCATGACGAGTGAAATCGAAGAGAAGATTCTTTCTCTCTTCGCACTTGGCAATAGCTATTCCCAAATAGCCAAACACATAGAGGATTTTTACTGCGTAGGCTTCTCTAAAGCCACTATAAGCGCCGTAACCGACAAGATAATACCAATGCTTCAAGAGTGGAAAACAAGACCCTTAGAAGCTGTGTATCCATTTATATTCTTAGATGCCATTCACTACAAAGTAAAAGAGGATGGTCGCTACATCTCAAAAGCATTTTATACAGTGCTTGGTGTTCGAGTGGATGGCAAGAAAGAAGTCTTGGGACTTTACCTCAATGAAAGTGAAGGCGCCAAATTCTGGCTACAGGTGCTTACCGATTTGCAAAACCGTGGCGTTAAAGATATCCTCATTGCTTCGGTAGATGGGCTTAAAGGCTTTCCAGAAGCGATAAACTCAGTCTTTCCAGATACGGAGGTGCAACTCTGTGTAGTTCACCAAATACGCAACAGTCTCAAATATGTGGGCTCTGCTTATCAAAAACAATTTGCTAAAGAACTCAAAGCCGTCTATCAAGCTTTTACCAAAGAAGAAGCAGAATTTGAGCTTGATAAGTTGGAAGAAAAATGGGGTAAAAAATACCCTATCGTCTTTCAATCTTGGAGAAATAAATGGGATAATTTATCTGTCTACTTCCAATATCCAGAAGATATACGTAGAGTTATTTACACAACTAATATCATCGAATCAGTCCACCGCCAGTTTAGAACTCTAACGAAAACCAAAGGTGCTTTTCCCAATGATGATAGCCTGCTAAAACTACTTTATATGGGGATTCAAAATGCCCAGCAAAAATGGACTATGCCAATTAGAAACTGGAGCTTAACAATCTCTCAATTAGCCATTCACTTTGAGGGACGGCTTGATGACGCTTTAAACTTATGATACAATTTTAGGAATTATCCGATGTTGACACAGAATCTTGAACACTACCTACAGTACCATCAGGATTTAAATTAGGATTTAAAAAACGATTTGGAATAACGTTAAAATTTTTATCATGTGTAATACATTTTTCTTCAGAAACATCGCAATACATTTCAGCACCATCAGAAAAATAAACTATAAAATTACCATTATCAAAAGTAGTTTTTGTTTGATTGTAATCGCCCATACATAAATTTAAATCAGAATCAACATGTGAACCAGTAGGACATTTTGGAACGCATACACCTGCAACTAAATCTTGATCAGCTGTACATGTAGGAGTAGGAACAGGACAAATAGCATCTGTATATAAATAATAATTAACTTGATTTTTTGCAAAATCTGCAATAACAATATAGCCAACCTCAAAATTGTAAGCAGAATAGCCAGTAGTACCAGAACTCCAATCATGCCAAACGCCTATTTTACGACAAACACCCTCAGCTTTATAAATGTCATTACCCTCATAAGTCGCCGGAACAGGTGAACCCGAAAATAAAAACGAAGAAAACATCATTAAAGCTAAGAGTATTTTTTTCATTTTGAAGTCCAAATCAGCTCTATTTCAAGAGCTTTTTTGAAATTTTCGACATCTATTACGATAAAAACCAAATTACCCAAAGAGGGTTTCTCCATTGATCGTCCGACTTGCGTGAACCCGACGTGAAAAAACCTTAAGCGGTCGTTTTTCACATCGTGTGCCCGACTGCGTCTCTTCTCAAGTTGAAGCTTCTTTTTTTCGTTAAATTTTTCTCTTAAGAGCGAAAAGCAATTCATTTGATATGCTTTAAAATTGTAAGTGACATCATTACAGGAATAGAAACTATAGTTATCCAAACAGGAAAACTAAAGAAATAATTAAACGCAATGTTATCTGTTACAGGAATAACAAAAAAATCAAGAGCATACGAAAAATTAAACAATAAAGATACAAGGATAATAAATTTCATAACGTAATCTTTAAAATAATTGCAGTAAATGCACTAACCAAAAGACCGCAAATAAGACCAGTTAATGCCATCAAAGCATTATAGTCGAATAAAGTTAAACCTAATGTATCATTAATCATTGATTTTCTTTAATGCAATAATAGAAATTTCAGCAGATTTATAAAGAAAAAGCGTAACACCTAAAACACCGAAATAGCTTAAGATGAAACTAGACATATGAAGAAAAGGAAGTGTCATTTTAAACCTTTCAAAAAAGTAAGGGAGCTAAAAAGCCCCCAAGCATTAAGCGACTTTTTTAAGAGCCTTAATACCAAGAAAAACAGAAAGCATAACAGCAATAGCCGCAGCCGCAATAGTAACACCACCAAAGAACGGTCCCATTTCCATTGAACCTGACATAACACCAGTCGCAGGGTCAACAATAATAGCCGCCTTAGATTGAACTGCTCCAAACGTAGCAGAACCAAAACCAACTAAAGCAAGAGTATGATCTTTTGCTTTAGTTGCAATCTCTTTAGCTTTAGAAGCACCTTTTATACAAACAACCAACACACCGTCTAAGATTTTTCGCATCTTAAACCCCTTTTGATAAAGTAGAGTATTTAAACCCTCTATCAATCCCTTTACATGTAGTAAGAGGGATTTGTAGAAAGCTAAGACACTTTAGGTTGTGACTCAGGCTTGATCGTTGTGCTTAGTTGCGCTATGAGTTCACCTGCTGTTTTGGAAAGCGATACACGGTAAAAGTCTCGTTCTGCTCTTGGAAATTGACCTTTACATGTAAAGACGATTCCGTTATTTTTGAGCTCTGTTAATTTATTGGCGAGAATATCAAGCTCACTGGCACTTTCGCCATTAATCTCAAAATTGATGAGTACCTCTTCAATGGTATCGGCATCGACTTCAAAAATGGTCGAGGTGTAAAGAGTCACTTTGTAAATGTCTTTAGTGATCTCTGTTTTGGATTTTTTGGCATCTTCAATCGTAAAAATGGTATGTTCCAAATCGAAATCAGAGATAGAGTAAGTGAGATCAAAACCATTTGCTAGGACATTGCTTTCGATTGGACTGGAACCAAGAACAAATTTGAGCGATTTGTCTTTTTCGAGTTTTGGAAGCGTCTCCAAGAGCTCTTTGGCGTTGGTATTGGAGTAAGCAAAATACTTACGGGCTTTTTGGTTATCTTTGGTGAATGGCTTTTGGAAAACGCCTACATGTAAAGGGAGCATCATATCTTTTGAGAGGTATTCGCGTATCGCTTGATTGAGCTTCACTGCTTCGATGCGGTTCTCACATTTGACGACAACGTCGATACGGTGAGAGAAGCTATAAATGGCATTTGTTGGGTGCTGATAGGTATTTTCAGCAGTGATGACGACTTGATCTTTGTGTGGGTAACGTGTACCAACAGAACTCAATAAAACTCTACGGAGTAAAACATCAGCTTGGTACGCTTGTTGGACGAAGTGTGGGTAAACTTTGGTTGAATTGTCTTGCATGATAAGCACCTTTTTAAGATTTGAGCGCCATTTAACAAGCCACGGAGTAGGCGCTAACAAACTCCGTGCTAAGATCTTAAAGACCTTGTTATTTGAAAAGTGATCTTTTCAAATAACGAGGGCTTCAAATTGAATTAAGGCAAAATTGCCTAAAAACGATATAATTAAAACTTGATATTTACGTTGAAAACACACCATAAAAAAGAAAAGCCTAAAACATGAATTATTCATGTTTTATTAACAATAATAATGAATTATTCTTTTATAACTATAGCAAAAAGAAAAAGAAAAAGCAATAGTTTTATTGAATTATTCATGTTTTTTTATATAAAAAAGGAATTATTCATAAAATGACGAGAAAAGAACTAGCAGAAAAATTAGAAGTCGATCCCACAACATTAAGGAATTGGGAAAAAAACAAACCTGAACTTATCAAATTAATAAATGCAGGATTAATGCTAGAAAATCAAATAGAGGAAATGGAAAAATCTTTAGAACAACTCAAAAAAATGAAAGAAAAAGCAGATAGTGGCAAATTAATTATTTAACAAAAAATAAGGGCGCTAAAATTGGGATATCGGTACTACAAAAGAAAAAGAGAAGATAAGAAAATAGAAGCTATTGTTTATCTAATTTTTCTTGCTTTATTCGTAATGTATTATTATCGAGAAACTATTATCAAAGCATTAAATATTATATTTGGTCTTGCTTTTGTAATTGCTATTCTATATCTTATTTTTAAGCCGAAATCTACAAATAAATTTACTCAAGAAGTCCGCGATTCAGACATTAAAATTGTGGTTACAGAAGAAGATCATGTAACACGCAAAAATGAAAATAATATCAAAGTACATGAACCTTTAAATACACAATCAATTCAAAATTCGTTACATGTAAATGAAAATATCCAAAGCATGGAAAAAACATTTTTCAGTCAAATGGCAAATAAAAAACCAAGTTATCAAGAAAGAAAAAAGCGTGGTAATGACTACGAAATACATGTAGGGAAATACTATGAAAGCCAAGGCTACAAAGTTATTTACAATGGATTGCTAAATGGTAGGAAAGATGGAGGAATTGACCTCCTTGCTGAGAATGAACATGAAACACTACTTATTCAATGCAAGGCATGGGAACAAACAATAGAAATGAAACGAAGATATGTAGTTGAATTTATGGGAAATTGCTTAACATTTTTAATGGATAATCCATATTTGAAAGAAAAAAACATAAAAAGAGTTTTTGTAACATCAAGCGAAAAAAGTGAATTTGGACTTGATAAATACCTTATACAGCACACTGGAAAAATCGAATATATTATTATGCCTTTTTAATCAAATAAACTATAACAAGGAAACAATATGGCGAAGTTTTTAAATACAAGTGCAACCAACTACTTCTTAGAAGAGCTTATTAAATCTACCAATGATAAGTTGATTTTAATAAGCCCTTTTTTAAAACTTAACAATCGCATTAAAGAACTTCTCGAAGATAAAAACAGAATGAAGATAGACATAAGAATTGTCTATGGAAAAATCGAAATGAAAAATGAAGAGATTAATTGGCTCAAAGAGCTTTCTTTTGTACGAACAAGCTTTTGCGAGAACCTACACGCTAAATGCTATATGAATGAAAAAATGTGCATTGTAACCAGTATGAACCTCTATGAATTTAGTCAAGTCAACAATAATGAAATGGGTATTTTAATCAAGAGAGATGACGATCAAGAACTTTACAATGATACCAAAGAAGAAGCAGAGAGAATTATACGTGTCAGCGATGAAGTAAGAATGTCAGTTGAAAAAGTAGAAAAAATCGAAAAAGAAAATGAAGAAGATCAACACGATAAATTAACTACATCAAAATTAGCAACAAAATTAAAAATAAAAACAGATGAATTACTATCAAAACTTTTAAAAGATGGTTACCTAGAAATCAAAAATGAGAAAGAACATTTAACCCAAAAAGGAAAAGACGTTGGAGGAGAATGGAGAGCTAGTAAATACGGCGGATATTTTCTTTGGGATAAAGAGATGAAGATATAATTTTAAAGAAAGAGGAAACATGTACAAAAAATTAATAATCGCTTCTATGCTCATTACATTGCCACTTTTTGCAGTAGAGAGTATTGGTATTGTTACTTATGAATAAATTGTGTAAATAAAATTAAAAGGTTTAAAAATGCTTGATGGAAATATTACTCAAGAAACCATAGGAATGAGTAAAGAAGCATATCAATTATGGGATACTACGATAAAGATAGGATTAGGTGCATTAATTAGTGGAGTTATTTCATATTTAGTAACTATGAAAAATCATACGCATGAAATCAATAAATTAGATAGAACTCATAAGAGCGAATCACAGAAATATAAATTGCAAATGAAAATAAAAATATTAGAAAATACTCAAAATCAAATTGATGAATTTTCTATGGTATGTGAGCAATTCCTTGATATATTACTTACATGTAAAAATCGTAATATATTATCTTGTCCCGAATTAGAAAAAAAAGATAAACTCATGTATAAAAAATATCAAACTACTCAAAATGCGTTATCAATAGAATTTGGTAACCTTAGAAAAGCATGTTCAAAACTCACATTATTAGGTTTTTATAGTTCTACAAAAAAAATAAAAGAAATGAGTGATATTATTGTAGATGAATACAATAGATTGAACAAGCAAAATGAAATATTTATGAATAATATAGAATATAATATCTTTAGAGATAATTTTGCTCAAGCTCAAATTGAATATTATATAGCCATAAACAAAGATTTTGAAAAGTTACAATAGCAGTGAACTAATAGAGCTAAACAAAAGAATAAACGCTTAAAATTTATTTTTGATTTTTATTTTTAATCCCCAACAGATTAACAGCAACAACACCAATAGGAATCGTAATTGCAGTTCCTCCTAACCAAGGGTAACCATAATACATTGATAAAATTGCGGTACATAATCCTGCTAAGGAAATCAATACAGCAAAAAATTGAGACCTAAAGGCAAACTTTCTTTGATGTGGTAGCTCAGCTTCTCTTAAAGATTGTTCTTTTTTTTCTAGTTCAATAATAGCAGTATCAACAAATTTTACATGCTCAAATTGATCTTCATATATTTTAGTGATACGATGTGCCAATTCAGGATTAGTAAGCTCCAAATGGGATAACTTACCAAGGTCAATATTCTGTACAAAATTAAAATTGTTATTTTGAATATTGGCTATTTGTTGTTTAATAGAATCCGATTCAGATACACCATTATGTGCACTTTGACTTGCGGTATTAGGATAATGCTTGCGCTTGCTCAATTTGCCCATTAGTACGCTTTAAAATTTCTTTGTAACTTGTTTGCTGCTTCTCTTTTGTGTCTTTAGCAATCATACCTAATTTTTTAGGAGCAATTACAATATCGCGATATCCATCGGTACTGAGACTATTAGCAATACCAATAAAAAATAATTTAATATTGTCGCACATATTAACCCCTTTCATAAACTTTCGGATGGAGATTATACACATTTTTAAAAATCGTGTCAAACATAGGATGATTATAGCACGATTATATAAAATTGACATTGTATTGTCAAATTAAAAGCATATTCTATTCCTTATAAAAAATAAAATATCATCAACATCACTTTGAGCGATTAGGCTTTTGTGTTAAAGCAGATCCCGCCGCTGATTTAGCTGATTTACTTGCTGTGGAGCTTTGTAAAGTTTTAGATGCTGCAGTGGCAGTTTGTGGAGAAGTGACTTTACTCGGAGATTTTGTTTGTGATAATGCAGAACCTGCAGCTGATTTCGAAGATTTGCTTGCAGTTGAACTTTGCAAAGTTTTTGATGCAGCTGTTGCAGCTTTTTGACCTGTAACTTCTCTATTTGCCATAATATTCTCCTAAAATAAATTTATCAAAAAATTATACTCCAAAAACATGCATTCTATGTTGCGGGATTGAAAAAAGAGAGCGCATTAATGTAAGCAAAGTTACTTTTTTATCGAAAAAATGAGGCTAAGGACTTACTACTCATAACCCGAAGGTCGCTGGTTCAAGTCCGGCTCCCGCAACCAGTTTTTAAATGATGTTCTTCTTGGGGATTCGCCAAGCGGTAAGGCACCACGTTTTGGTCGTGGTATTCATAGGTTCGAATCCTATATCCCCATCCACCCTCTTTTCTTCGAATCAAATTTTTCAAACACTTTCAATGTTCAAAAAATCTTCTCAATGACTTATTTACTCGTTTCATATCAAAATGCGGTAAGGCATCACGCGTTGGTCGTGGTATTCATAGGTTCGAATCCTATATACTCCTTCAAAATTAAACTCTTCAAATCACGAGAACTTAGTGCAAAATTACTTAAATAAGTGAAAAAAATGCTATTATTTAGACATTTTCAAAACGTCATAAAATTCAAACATAAAAACAAAAAGATTATATGAAGAATTTGACTATAAAAAGATAATGGCTCAAATACTTATAAAGAACTACAATAGATTGAACGAAGATTTCACGCAAGATCAGGACAAATTGCTCGATCTACTTAAAGCACCGATTGAAAAGATTTTTGACAATCCTGTACATAGTGTTTATGGAGACACAAGTGGAGATAAAGGGCTAGGAATAGACCAACTTGAAAACTTAAAGGTAAATAATATTAATATTACACAAACAAACTAGGGGGCTAGAATGAAGAAAATACTTATCCTTGTTGGATTACTCACAAGTATGTATGCAATACCACCCTGCGAATTACCTAATCAAATGGTATGTGCTTATTTGTATAAAGGTGCTATGAGTTCAGAAATCATCATAGTCAATCTTTCTAGAGATAATATATTGGTAAAAAATATAAGTGCAACATTAGATGGACAAAGTAAAAGTATTAGCGATCTACAACTCTCTCCAGGGCAAAGCTACACAATGCTAAAATCACGCTATGACGATCATCTCAAAAAACCTTATTATTACATAGGCTCAATGGATTATAAAACCATCAAATAAAAATGGAGTCTTGAAAGTGTTTAAAGACGACGATACATTAAATCTCTTGGATAAGTACCGAAAAAACAAATTCCAAGAAAAAGAAAATGGTCAATTTAAAACGAACTATCAAAATAATAATGGTGTTCCTCATTTTGTGTGGATTGCAGTCGTTGTTTTTATAGGGTACTTCATCATCACTAATTTCATGGATAGACTCGAAGAGCAACGCATAGCTAGAAAGATGGAAGCTGTTGGAGAGCAATTTAGCAGAGCTGTCAAAGAAGAGATCAAACAACAAGAAAAAGCCATCAAAGAGATTACAGGAACTTCATTAAAAATCATGGAATCAACGCCTAAGATTCAAATAACACCAAATACCGTTACACCTCAAATGACTCCAAAAGTAGAGCAAACAAAAAAGAATGTAACCATCACCCTTACACCAGAGCAATCATCAAACCAAAAACAGATTCAAAAAACGGAAGAGACAGAGGAAATAAAACCCGGAAGTTCATCAAGTAACGTTGGGTATTATAGATAAAGTGGGAAGTTATCCCACTTGTTTTAAAGACTTACGGTTAAGACTAAGATCATCAAGCTTCTGAATAAGCCACATTTTAATGATAGATTGACGCGTAACACCCATACGTTTTGCTTCTTGATCTAAAGAGGCAATAGCCCAAGATGGAAGATCCACATTTACTTTTTTTACAGCTAACATCTCTTTCTCAAACTCTTTAAGCGTTCTTTTTGAAGAGAGATCAATGTAAGGTAAGATGTCTTCACCATTATCAAATTTTCTATCAAATTCTTCTGCTGATATTGTTTTCATAATATCTCCTTTTCATTTTTTCGACATCGTCTAACGCTGATAATACGGATATGGTCTTCACGCATGGTAAAAATAGCTACATAACAAAGCTCACCAATAAGACCAACTAAAAGATGTCGCCATTCATTATTCACATAAACACTATCAAAAACGGCATGTTGTTTATTTTGCCAAAGAGCTTGTGCTTCTTCAAAGTCTATTCCATGTTTTTCTTTGTTGGCTTTACTCTTTGTTTCATCGTATTCAAACATCAAAGACCTTTTTAATTAGGTATAGAAATTATACTATTATTATGTTTATAAAATCAAGCTTAAAATGATGTTCTTCTTGGGGATTCGCTAAGCGGCAAGGGACCACGTTTTGGTCATAGTGGGAGTGTTCAAAAATCTTACTTTTATCGTTCCTTTTTTTTAGCATTCGCATTTTCCAAAGCTTTATGTGCGCTGTTTTGGATTTCTGATATTTCCTTGGTGACACTTTGATTGATGGTAGAGACAGCGGTCGAGACATCATTGATTTCATTGAGAAAAAATATCTCTTTGATGAGATAGCCAAACATGCCTAGCATGATGATATACCAGATAAAATTGGGAATTCCAAAGATGCTATTGCTTCCTTTTTTATCAGATTTTGACATAAATTGCCCCAACTCTTGAAACATCCTATTTTCATTATCGTCGCTCTTGTTGCTAGAGGTTTGTGTGTTGTGGGTGAATTGTTCGAGGAGATCTAGTGTGTTATGTTCTTTATGATGCATCGTTATACCTTACGTTTTTCAACTGATTCTTTGCCTTACTTTACTTTTTTATAAACGGTTTTAAAACCACCAGCTTCCGTAGAAATGGTGTTTTCATCGACAATTTTATAGGTATTGCCGACTTTGATGGTATCGTCAATGACGATGACTTTATCTTCCAAAATATCGTATGTCACAGGATTTTTAGTGCCAAAAGAGGAGATACTGCTACGATCAAACTCTATCTCCATAATGCCCAAAACCGTTTGTGCGCGCCACTTTCCCAGCAGTGGGTTGTAGTTGATCGTATGATCTATCACGTATTTTATGCCAAACCCTATGAAAAGAAGTACCACACAACTCGCCAAAAGATTTAAAAGTAACGATGGGCGTTTTGGAACTTTCTGAGCATCTGTTTTTCGTGCTTTTGACGCTACTTTTTTAGCCGTTGTTTTTGGTTTTAAAGACTTGGTCGTTTTTTTGGGGTTAACCGCATTTGGAAGCATTAAGGACCTTAGGTTAGTGTGTTACAAGTGCATCATTATAGCATTTTGAAAAAAACTTACGCTTTTGCTTTACATGTAACCATTTTAGCCCCTCTCATCAGCATTAAAAGTTTCAAGTGCTATACTTTTTAAGACAAAGATTAATACATAAGGCAGACGATGTTTTCTAAAATTAAGAAATTTTTTGAAATAAAACCCGATGATACACTGGATTACATGGATCCAGACAAACTGTTAAAAAACAAAAAAAGAGTTCTTAAAGATCCTTTAAATCAAGCAGATGAAGATGAATTTTTTCGTCAAATGGAAGAAGAAGAGCAGTTTATCGACCATCTTAATGCCCAAGAAGAAGAGCAAACAGCACCTCAGAACAACGCTTCAAGAGAATCCGTTTTGAAAAAAATGCGCCAATGTATGCAAGAGCGAGACTGGAATCCAAAACACCATCCAAAAATAATGATAGCTCTCGCAACGCTCGTGCTTGGCATCGTCATTTTAGCCATAATCCTTCATGAAACACCCAATCCTCTCATCGGCAAATGGCGTCCGCAAGGAAAAAATGTTTTCTTACCCGTAGGCGACATCGAATTTGCCAAAGATAAATTTCAAGCGCTTGGCATTTCCACGATGGTTAAATACGACATCGATGAGACAAAGATCCAGGTCATTGATGTGGCAACAGACACAGGGATTATCTTTTACATTACGGGCGATAAAACCATCGAAGTCAACCTTTTGGGCGTAAAAACAAGCTATAAAAAGATGGAAAAATGAACCTATAGTACTTTACATGTAAGGATATTTTCTTCTTTTCTCTTCTTTTTCAAGCTCTTTTTTAATAAAAACCAATGCGTCGAGAAAAGTTCCTTCAAAACTTTGCTCATCGTTGGGATTTAACTCTCCTTCTTTATCTCTTGGAATGTAAAGAAAAGAGCATTTTTCTAACAAAACACCTCCAAAGTCCTTACACGCTTTAAACAATTTATCGGAGAGCATATAATCGTGTAAATGGACAATTTTTCCATCCACAACATTATAATTTCCAATCATAGGAAAATCATACGACGCCTCATTTTCTACCTTTATGCCTGTTTCAATATACCAATCAAGCCCCCAAATATCAATACTTAAACTTCTAGCCATTTTTTTACCTTTGATGTTAATTTATTTTGAAAAGCTTAGAACAAAATACGTTACATGTAAAAATCCTTATAATTTTACTCATTGTCATAACACTATTTGTGTCGGTTCGAGCAAATCAAAGAGCGTAATTGTAGCGATCCTAACTAGTTTAAATACAAATCTTGTGTCGGTTCGAGTGAGTTTAGCAAATAGATGTCGTACCATCGTCCGTGTTTAAATACAAATCTTGTGTCGGTTCGAGTTTAATTCTGCTCTTTGGTTATGTTGTGTTCCACTTTTCAATACAACCTTTGTGTCGGTTCGAGTTTGAATAGCCTCTATTTCTGCATCACTAAAACCTGTTTCAATACAACCTTTGTGTCGGTTCGAGAGTTTTTAGACACACACTTAAGCCCTGATGAGTCCGGTTTCAATACAACCTTTGTGTCGGTTCGAGTGGACTTTTTCAACTTTTGGCAGAGTGCTTTTCTTAGTTTCAATACAACCTTTGTGTCGGTTCGAGTTGTTATGGTAAATGGTCTCTTTTTCTTCAGCCTGTTTCAATACAACCTTTGTGTCGGTTCGAGTGAAATGAGTCTGCGCCTGAGATCGCATTGGAGAAGAGTTTCAATACAACCTTTGTGTCGGTTCGAGTTTGGTTTAGCAGCACGTATGAGGACATGTATCAAGGTTTCAATACAACCTTTGTGTCGGTTCGAGGAACGCACCGTTGTAACCGTTTTTGTCCTGGCGTTTAAGTTTCAATACAACCTTTGTGTCGGTTCGAGCGAGTACTCTAGACATGTTTATCCTTTTTAGTAAAGTTTCAATACAACCTTTGTGTCGGTTCGAGTTTGAATAGCCTCTATTTCTGCATCACTAAAACCTGTTTCAATACAACCTTTGTGTCGGTTCGAGAGTTTTTAGACACACACTTAAGCCCTGATGAGTCCGGTTTCAATACAACCTTTGTGTCGGTTCGAGTGGACTTTTTCAACTTTTGGCAGAGTGCTTTTCTTAGTTTCAATACAACCTTTGTGTCGGTTCGAGTTGTTATGGTAAATGGTCTCTTTTTCTTCAGCCTGTTTCAATACAACCTTTGTGTCGGTTCGAGGTGATTACATGTCATTGATTGATCTTAAATGCTAGTTTCAATACAACCTTTGTGTCGGTTCGAGTGAAATGAGTCTGCGCCTGAGATCGCATTGGAGAAGAGTTTCAATACAACCTTTGTGTCGGTTCGAGTTTGGTTTAGCAGCACGTATGAGGACATGTATCAAGGTTTCAATACAACCTTTGTGTCGGTTCGAGGAACGCACCGTTGTAACCGTTTTTGTCCTGGCGTTTAAGTTTCAATACAACCTTTGTGTCGGTTCGAGCGAGTACTCTAGACATGTTTATCCTTTTTAGTAAAGTTTCAATACAACCTTTGTGTCGGTTCGAGGGAAACTGTTTAAATTAACACAAACAGAGATAGGGTTTCAATACAACCTTTGTGTCGGTTCGAGGTGTAAAGGCTTACTGTTTATAATTCTTTGCTTATGGTTTCAATACAACCTTTGTGTCGGTTCGAGTATGTCTTTTTTAAAGGAGAATTTTGGGACAAAAGTTTCAATACAACCTTTGTGTCGGTTCGAGTAATCTTGGTTAAGAACGTTAACGCTATCTACTTCCGTTTCAATACAACCTTTGTGTCGGTTCGAGCTACTATACCATTTCCTAAGTTTGCAGTAGTCACGTTTCAATACAACCTTTGTGTCGGTTCGAGTTTGTATTTCAGGATCACCCCAAACTGTACGCCAGTTTCAATACAACCTTTGTGTCGGTTCGAGGTTATTGGTATTTGAGTGAACTACGCTTAAGCGTGTTTCAATACAACCTTTGTGTCGGTTCGAGATGATGCAGTGGTTCGTGATCGTGCAGTGGTTTGGTTTCAATACAACCTTTGTGTCGGTTCGAGCTTATATTTGTACTGGGTAATAAATTATTACATAGGGTTTCAATACAACCTTTGTGTCGGTTCGAGAACTAGGCGACAAGGTAAAGCCTATTGCAAGCGAGTTTCAATACAACCTTTGTGTCGGTTCGAGCCTATACTTTCATCATTAAACTTCTCTATAAGAGCTGTTTCAATACAACCTTTGTGTCGGTTCGAGGTTTATCTAGCGATGCCATAGTATTTTTTACCATAGGTTTCAATACAACCTTTGTGTCGGTTCGAGAAAGTGAAAAGGCGTGTTTATCTTACGCAAGTATGTTTCAATACAACCTTTGTGTCGGTTCGAGGTTAAAACCTATGCGGCGAAGTATTGTATTTTGCCTAGTTTCAATACAACCTTTGTGTCGGTTCGAGTGTAGCAGGCATATTTACCCACTCATCCGCAGGGAGTTTCAATACAACCTTTGTGTCGGTTCGAGCGCTTGCAGGAGACCCAGGGGTTAAGGTATTTGTCGTTTCAATACAACCTTTGTGTCGGTTCGAGAGGTCATCTCGGTCCACAGGAGCATGGTGTAATTTGGTTTCAATACAACCTTTGTGTCGGTTCGAGGAAAAAATCAAGGAGTGGAAAATGACTAACCAACGTTTCAATACAACCTTTGTGTCGGTTCGAGGTAGGCGCATTAATAGGTGGTATGTTTTATTTAGTGTTTCAATACAACCTTTGTGTCGGTTCGAGCCTGGCTCAACGCTTTATTTTTATGACACCAATCAGTTTCAATACAACCTTTGTGTCGGTTCGAGTTATAAGTAAGTTTGGATTGTTCTCTGCTTATTGGTTTCAATACAACCTTTGTGTCGGTTCGAGCTGAATTTAAGCCAGATGAAACTTTTAATTTATCGTTTCAATACAACCTTTGTGTCGGTTCGAGTTAAACTTAAACCGGCATGAGTTTCTTAACATACGGTTTCAATACAACCTTTGTGTCGGTTCGAGTATTTTCTTTTTGTTCCAAATCTTTTAAAATTGGAGTTTCAATACAACCTTTGTGTCGGTTCGAGTAAACTTAAACCGGCATGAGTTTCTTAACATACGGTTTCAATACAACCTTTGTGTCGGTTCGAGAAAGGATTGTTTATCGTTGTTAAGATCGCCATACAGTTTCAATACAACCTTTGTGTCGGTTCGAGTTAGCATTGTTTGTTTATATGCATTTTCAAACTCGTTTCAATACAACCTTTGTGTCGGTTCGAGAGCTCGCTTACCCCTAAATGCGTGTATGTAAACGAGTTTCAATACAACCTTTGTGTCGGTTCGAGATTTCTCAATAATAAATCTTTGTTCTCCATTGCATAGTTTCAATACAACCTTTGTGTCGGTTCGAGTGTACCAAAGTCTAAGAACTTAATCATAGTCGACTTAGTTTCAATACAACCTTTGTGTCGGTTCGAGTTACTGCTAAGGCTCCTTTTCTATCTCTTAGTAACCCGTTTCAATACAACCTTTGTGTCGGTTCGAGAATCTGTCCTTTTGAGAGCCTCGAAGTGTACCTGCAGTTTCAATACAACCTTTGTGTCGGTTCGAGTGATGAGGATAATGCACAATGCAGAGTATTAGTATCGTTTCAATACAACCTTTGTGTCGGTTCGAGTTTACCGTTTTACTTGTAAAAGAACCAAGTGCATCGTTTCAATACAACCTTTGTGTCGGTTCGAGGGTATGTGATGATTGGCACGACTTTTCAAAATTTTAGTTTCAATACAACCTTTGTGTCGGTTCGAGGGTTGTCTGCTTGTGCGGCTGTTCCCTCTTTTTGAAGTTTCAATACAACCTTTGTGTCGGTTCGAGCGTCTTGATTGTTCTTTGTGCTTGTAGGCTTAGTGGGTTTCAATACAACCTTTGTGTCGGTTCGAGGTGCAGAAGTTGCGCCAGTTGTATCACTTGTAATAGGTTTCAATACAACCTTTGTGTCGGTTCGAGGTAATGACAGACGAGCAGGGTGTACTTTCTACAAAGTTTCAATACAACCTTTGTGTCGGTTCGAGTCCAATAGAGTACACAGAGGGCGGAAAGATAGCTTAGTTTCAATACAACCTTTGTGTCGGTTCGAGATAATTTTAAAATCTTTGCTTTTATACTCAATAAATGTTTCAATACAACCTTTGTGTCGGTTCGAGTTGCGCATAAGATACGCTAATCTCTCCTACGCTTTGGTTTCAATACAACCTTTGTGTCGGTTCGAGCGCTTCCGCATCTCCCATGTTCGACAACCGCCAAGGTTTCAATACAACCTTTGTGTCGGTTCGAGTGTCATTTCTGCGAGTTCGTCCTCATGTCCACGAGGGTTTCAATACAACCTTTGTGTCGGTTCGAGCTAACTTACTCTTCCAATCTTGTGGTGCTATCTTAAGTTTCAATACAACCTTTGTGTCGGTTCGAGAAGATTCTCGAGAGTATCTATATAGATAACTGTAGTTTCAATACAACCTTTGTGTCGGTTCGAGTATATTTACCTAGTCGTACCACCTCACAGCTAAGCAGTTTCAATACAACCTTTGTGTCGGTTCGAGTAATTCGTGCAGTTTGAGCTCCAACATTTGTAAATTGTTTCAATACAACCTTTGTGTCGGTTCGAGCTTTAACGTCTGTTACTGTCGTTACTCCGTACACGCGTTTCAATACAACCTTTGTGTCGGTTCGAGCTAAGAACTGAAATGAACTATTCTCCTTTTATTTAGTTTCAATACAACCTTTGTGTCGGTTCGAGAAAAGAGAGCGTGTGCAATAATGAACGACTTTGTTTCAATACAACCTTTGTGTCGGTTCGAGCCAGCACCCCTAGTGTTACCGTCAGTTTTAGAAGCAGTTTCAATACAACCTTTGTGTCGGTTCGAGGGGCAAAAGAAAAAAGCAGAGTAAGTGGATTTAAGTTTCAATACAACCTTTGTGTCGGTTCGAGATGCCAAAATCTTTATCGACTGTGCGACCACCAGGTTTCAATACAACCTTTGTGTCGGTTCGAGCAAATGCGCTAGGGGTGTCATTAGGAGAATTATAACGTTTCAATACAACCTTTGTGTCGGTTCGAGTTGGAAAGAAGGAGACATCTAATGTTATTTAGAGAGTTTCAATACAACCTTTGTGTCGGTTCGAGCTAAAGTGTCAATCTTTCTCATGTACTTGCTGTTAGTTTCAATACAACCTTTGTGTCGGTTCGAGCTTCAGTTTCCATATCATCGAACGCCATCGAACTACGTTTCAATACAACCTTTGTGTCGGTTCGAGACGAAATCCCGCTCACAAGCGGGACAAGCTACGACAGTTTCAATACAACCTTTGTGTCGGTTCGAGCGAAATCCCGCTCACAAGCGGGACAAGCTACGACAGTTTCAATACAACCTTTGTGTCGGTTCGAGATATTTGCGTGGTTTTGTTCTTAGTACAATTCCTTGTTTCAATACAACCTTTGTGTCGGTTCGAGCCTCATCGGCTCGCTAAAAGCGGGCGATGTGCTCGGTTTCAATACAACCTTTGTGTCGGTTCGAGTCGTAAAAAATGCCCGCATTGTCATCGCTTCATCGTTTCAATACAACCTTTGTGTCGGTTCGAGGGAGGCGTTCGTCATGTCGTAGCTTGTCCCGCTTGGTTTCAATACAACCTTTGTGTCGGTTCGAGGGCGAAGTTCTGCATTAGCAAAATATCTTCTTTTGGTTTCAATACAACCTTTGTGTCGGTTCGAGATGGTCGCCCGCTTTGCGATGAGAGGAAAGACAAAGGTTTCAATACAACCTTTGTGTCGGTTCGAGTGACCCAATTTATCGAAAGCCACAATGATGACGAATGTTTCAATACAACCTTTGTGTCGGTTCGAGAAAAAAAGAAGATTGATTTTAAGCAGGCAATAATGTTTCAATACAACCTTTGTGTCGGTTCGAGAGCTATGCTCGTGGCTCAAATTCAAGCGGGAACACTGTTTCAATACAACCTTTGTGTCGGTTCGAGATGGTCGCCCGCTTTGCGATGAGAGGAAAGACAAAGGTTTCAATACAACCTTTGTGTCGGTTCGAGCTAGACATAAAAAAGCAGTCTAAACGCCCCTAAAAAGTTTCAATACAACCTTTGTGTCGGTTCGAGACGAAATCCCGCTCACAAGCGGGACAAGCTACGACAGTTTCAATACAACCTTTGTGTCGGTTCGAGACGAAATCCCGCTCACAAGCGGGACAAGCTACGACAGTTTCAATACAACCTTTGTGTCGGTTCGAGGATGGGACTATTAAATACCACAACCTACACAGACGTTTCAATACAACCTTTGTGTCGGTTCGAGCAGAAATCAGCACCGTCTCTAATATTGGCACTCTTGTTTCAATACAACCTTTGTGTCGGTTCGAGTGAAAGTTAAGGTTTTAGGGAATATGCCTACCGTGTTTCAATACAACCTTTGTGTCGGTTCGAGGCGAATGGTATAATTTATCAATAAGGAAAATAAAGTTTCAATACAACCTTTGTGTCGGTTCGAGCATGTACCTACTTGCCATTCTTCTTCACCGT
The DNA here is from genome assembly GCF_000568815.1 of Sulfurospirillum multivorans DSM 12446. Taxonomy (NCBI): domain Bacteria; kingdom Pseudomonadati; phylum Campylobacterota; class Epsilonproteobacteria; order Campylobacterales; family Sulfurospirillaceae; genus Sulfurospirillum; species Sulfurospirillum multivorans. The sequence goes on along the minus strand of NZ_CP007201.1, from coordinate 1,127,777 downwards.
CAGTCGTTTCAATACAACCTTTGTGTCGGTTCGAGCTTAGCAAGAACGCAAAAAAACAAACCGTTCAGGTTTCAATACAACCTTTGTGTCGGTTCGAGGCGACATATTCGAGCCAATCAGGGGCGGTTGCCCCGGTTTCAATACAACCTTTGTGTCGGTTCGAGGCGACATATTCGAGCCAATCAGGGGCGGTTGCCCCGAGTTTCAATACAACCTTTGTGTCGGTTCGAGCGAGCCAAGCGAAAGCCAAGCGGAAACCGTGAGCGAGTTTCAATACAACCTTTGTGTCGGTTCGAGAAGTAATCAAATTTAAATGCGGATTAAATCCCATGTTTCAATACAACCTTTGTGTCGGTTCGAGGAACGAGAGCACGCCGACTTTATGGAGATTTTACGAGTTTCAATACAACCTTTGTGTCGGTTCGAGCTAGACATAAAAAAGCAGTCTAAACGCCCCTAAAAAGTTTCAATACAACCTTTGTGTCGGTTCGAGGAAGCTAAAGGAATATCACCAGTTAAGCTATCAAGTTTCAATACAACCTTTGTGTCGGTTCGAGAGTGCCAAAAAAAGCACTTGCAAAGGCATACGTGTCGTTTCAATACAACCTTTGTGTCGGTTCGAGCAGAAATGCATTTGTTCTCGTAAGCTTCTTTAATTTGGTTTCAATACAACCTTTGTGTCGGTTCGAGAATTTAGAGTCAACGTGGAAGTTAAACGAGCCTAGCTGTTTCAATACAACCTTTGTGTCGGTTCGAGGACGCAATGCCAAAAACTTTTTATTGTAGTTTATTGTTTCAATACAACCTTTGTGTCGGTTCGAGGCAAAATTAAGCGTACGTAAACAAGCGTTAAGCAAGTTTCAATACAACCTTTGTGTCGGTTCGAGTTTTGGAAGAATGTAATACGATCATGCTTGACTTGTTTCAATACAACCTTTGTGTCGGTTCGAGTTAAACGCATCAAAACTATCTAAATTGTAAAGCTGGTTTCAATACAACCTTTGTGTCGGTTCGAGTAGAAGCTCCCGCACGTTCTACTACTCCATCATTTAGTTTCAATACAACCTTTGTGTCGGTTCGAGTCAAACCCGTCCACCACTTGTTCTTTTGTATAAAAAGTTTCAATACAACCTTTGTGTCGGTTCGAGTACACAGATAAACTTTTGGACGTGCTTAAGTTCCAGTTTCAATACAACCTTTGTGTCGGTTCGAGTTAAATTTTTAAGATAAAATTCAATACCTTCTACCATGTTTCAATACAACCTTTGTGTCGGTTCGAGAAAACGAGTGCGAAAAACATGACTGCCTTACATTCGTTTCAATACAACCTTTGTGTCGGTTCGAGAAGGGAAGGGAGTAGGGAAATGAAAGGTTTTATATTGTTTCAATACAACCTTTGTGTCGGTTCGAGTGTGTTATACGTTGGTTTATAAACTGGCGTAATTGCGGTTTCAATACAACCTTTGTGTCGGTTCGAGTTATCCGTGCTCCTTTCATTACCAAAAGAGAAGAGAGTTTCAATACAACCTTTGTGTCGGTTCGAGTGTATGCCTATAACCAAGGGGGCATTAAAACAATAGTTTCAATACAACCTTTGTGTCGGTTCGAGTTTGCGTATTAACGTTAATCTGTTGGTTTGCGTGGCGTGTTTCAATACAACCTTTGTGTCGGTTCGAGCCGATTAAACATTTAAGAGTATTATTTTTAAAGTCTGTTTCAATACAACCTTTGTGTCGGTTCGAGTTTTATGAGAGCTTAGCGCAGGTAAGAAGCATTTACGGGTTTCAATACAACCTTTGTGTCGGTTCGAGATTAATAAGTTCAAAATCTGGGTAATCATCATAATTGTTTCAATACAACCTTTGTGTCGGTTCGAGCAAGATGCCTCTAAACAGTTTAACAGAGGTGGAATGGTTTCAATACAACCTTTGTGTCGGTTCGAGTATTACCGAGACTGAAACGTGGGTTAAGAAGTTACGGTTTCAATACAACCTTTGTGTCGGTTCGAGCCTTTTGCGTTACTGATGACATGTGCGTGCCTCAAGTTTCAATACAACCTTTGTGTCGGTTCGAGCTAATCATTCCGATAATGCTCATCGCATTATCTTTTTGTTTCAATACAACCTTTGTGTCGGTTCGAGAGTAGCGAAATTCTTTACAACAAAACGGGAAGCGAGTTTCAATACAACCTTTGTGTCGGTTCGAGTCCCAAAAAAATACGATTATTCAAGGAGTTTACAAAGTTTCAATACAACCTTTGTGTCGGTTCGAGCGTTCAGAGAACGAGGATATGGAGAATGGAAAGCATGTTTCAATACAACCTTTGTGTCGGTTCGAGTGACAGTAATCGTGGCACTCTCTGCACACTGCAATTGTTTCAATACAACCTTTGTGTCGGTTCGAGTAAGATGAGAGAAAGTGATTGCAAACAATATCTTATGTTTCAATACAACCTTTGTGTCGGTTCGAGCAATCGAAAGCAATGTAAAAGAGGCTTCTAATTAAGTTTCAATACAACCTTTGTGTCGGTTCGAGTTGTATTGTTCTAAGAAGTCACGTTCTGTTAACACGGTTTCAATACAACCTTTGTGTCGGTTCGAGGCTCTTAATGGATTGCCGTCAATAACTGCACCAGTGTTTCAATACAACCTTTGTGTCGGTTCGAGCGGTCATGTACATAGTTTTAGGCAAATATTACTAAGGTTTCAATACAACCTTTGTGTCGGTTCGAGGCACGTGGACGTAAGGTAGGCGGTATCTTATATGTAGTTTCAATACAACCTTTGTGTCGGTTCGAGTATATCTTTTATTATTTTTGTTATTGCATCTTTGCAGTTTCAATACAACCTTTGTGTCGGTTCGAGACGGTGAGTTATTGGCACGTATTCTATTAGTTGCGTTTCAATACAACCTTTGTGTCGGTTCGAGGCACGTGGACGTAAGGTAGGCGGTATCTTATATGTAGTTTCAATACAACCTTTGTGTCGGTTCGAGCAAAATGTCGCACCCTGACGGAGGCGAATATACAAGGTTTCAATACAACCTTTGTGTCGGTTCGAGTCTACTTTATAATCTTCTTCGGTGTATTCTACGACTGTTTCAATACAACCTTTGTGTCGGTTCGAGAAATAACTTTGACGGCGATTTGTCTGAATGGATTGCGTTTCAATACAACCTTTGTGTCGGTTCGAGGGCTAGATTATGGTGCTTTCTAAAATACAAAATCCCATAAAATAGCCATTTGTGTCATTTTTTCCAATTAAAATTAACAATGAATTGTTAAAGATCAAAAAGGCGACTTAACGCCCTATTTTAGCAACTTTTCGCCTAAAAAAAACTAAACTTTGGTTGGAAAAATTAGATGAAAATTCCTTCGCTCTCCTTTTTTGGGTTGCCTAGCGTCTCTTCGCTGAAGCTTCCCGATGTTAGCATCTTGATGATTGTCACAAAATCTATCTCTTTATCGATCACTTTTTTGAGTTCACTTTGGAGTTTTATTTGGTTGGCAGGGGTGATGTTGCCTCTGAAAATGGACTTTTGGTGGTGTTTGAGGTATTTTTTGCAGATTTTAAAAACCTTGGCGACGCGGTATTTGCCGACTTCGCTAAACTCATCTGCGATGTCATAAAATAAAAAGACATAATTGTAATTGGTCGTGTCTTTTTTCACATCTTTTCCTTGAGCAAAAAGGGCGTAAATTCTCGTCCTTCGACGATGGTTTTGATGAGTTTGTAGCCGTCTAGTTTGAGGCAATGTTTGTAGGAGACCTTGCGTTTAAGCTTTACATGTAAGAATGTTTCGTTCATGCGTTCTTCAAATGCATCAATGAAAATCTTCTTGCCCTCTTCGTTTAAAAGTGCGTAGTTTAGGGATTTGTCAAAGTGTTTGAGCACTTGAAGTTTCTTTCGTCCAACCAAATCAAAGATGGTTTTAAACACGATGACTGGCTTAAATGCTTCGCTTAAGTCCAGACTCAAACTAAAGCGCCCTTCTCTTGGACTGTGAAGAAAACTGATGGACTGGTTAAGATGTGTGTGGTAGATGGAGGCGATGGTTTTGGTGTATAAAAGTGTGTTGCCAAAGCTGATGAGTGCGTTTATGGGATTGTCGGGTGGGCGTTTGACACGCTTGTTCATCACGAAATCTTCAGGTAAAAAATACTTAAAACTGTCGTAAAACCGACTCCAAATCTGCCCCTCGACAAAGAGTATCTGCTCCACTTTCATCGTTACATGTAAAAGAGAAGGCACATCGTTTTTCAGCCAATCGATATACGGCTTGAGCTCTTTTTTGTCGTGGCGATAGTAGTGGTACAACACTTCGTGGATATTTTGAGCGATGGCGGAGACGATACTTTTGGCGATAACCAAGCGTTCATTGACAAAACTCAAAGACTGTTTTATGGTCAAATCGCCGCTGATGAGATACTCTTTGGGGTAAAAACTGCCGCTGTAGTTGCCGTGGTAGTTAAAGATGTGCATCGTGATGCCAGCCCTAGCGATGAAGTCCAAAAACTTCGTGTTGAAGCTCACCTCATTGAGGCAGTAAAGCTCTCTCGTCTCTTCGATGGGCAGGTAAAAATTGCCCTTTTCGTTGCTAAAGGCGATGGAGTTGTCTTTTCGTTTCAGTTCGCCCATCGAGAAGATGTAGCGTGTGTGATTTTTTGCCATGTTACCTCATATAAAACAGTAATCAAAATAAGCGCATTTTTTGCATTTGTTCTCAAACTTAGGCGCTGGAGGTGTCGGCGAAGTAATCAGCGTCGTTATAGCTTCCAAAACGGACAAAAGTGCTTTTTCATTCGCATCATCTAGCTCAATGATCTCACTTTTGGTGTTGTGATTTTTTTCGTGATACTCGACTTTGCCCTTGCGCTCAATGCCTTTGCCTCTTAGTTTGTACAGATAAAGCAACACCTGCCACTTCACCGCTTCAGGATCAGAGTCAGACTTTTTTAGCTCCACAAGGTACTCTTTGGTAATCTTATCGATCTTGACATTGTCTATCTTCACTTCGGCTTTTTGCGCTTTCTCTTCGCTGATCTCATGCAACACTTTCCCGATGCGCACATCCTCACTGTTGTCTTCAAGGTTGATGCGATTGGCGTGAAGCCAACACTGCGTGCGACAATGAAAATAGTAGTTGATGAGGGTTCCTGTGATCATTTGTCTTCCAATAATCCTCTAGCATTTTGCTTCGTCACCACTTTCTTACCCGTCTTTTTCTCAATCGCTTTTCGTGTATCTCCTGCAATGATACCGCCTTGTTTGGCGACTTTTTTACTCTCATCAAACCCTTTAGGCTTTTTTTCTTTTGAGATTTCTGCGGTGGTTGCTTCGGCTAGCATCGTGAGCACCAGCTCCAAATTTGTCATATTGTCTCGAAGGTTTTCTTTTTTGAGATTTTTTAACTTTTTATACGCTTGTGTGGTGTGACCGCTCCATGCTTGTGAAATAATGTCAGTTAAAAATGCAAACTCTTTGCCCTCCTCTAAACCTCTTTTTTTCCACTCATCAGTCAATTCTTTTCGCACTTCGATACTTTTGAGTCGTTGGTTGATCCATTTTTCGGTATATCCCAATTTGAGATAGTCCTGCATCGCTTGATCTATGGACTTTTCAGGGTCTTGCATCGACTCGATTCTCTCATAACCTATTTTTGCGAGCCACTGCTTAAATGGTTCGACTTGAGGAGAAGGAATGGACTGAATGAGGCGTAAAAGCTGTTCAGTTGTCGCCACATCTGTAGCTCTCATTTTTCCATCACTTGCTTGCATTTTCAACTGGCTACAATTTGTAGCCAGTTGACTTCCTTCGTTTTTAAGGCGTATTTTCAATACGCTCCAGTATTTTCTAGGATTAGAACTTTGGGTGAAAACCTCAATCGCATCTATAACACTAAAATACCAAAGCTCATTCTCTTCATCCCAATGGCTTCGTATTTTTTTCGATTCAAAAAGTTGTATTTTTTCCATGGGATTCCTTGTTTTTATAAAAAATGAGAGTTTTTGATTGCATTGTATTGCTCCCTGTCAAACTTACCTTCTGAGGTAATAAAATTACCATACTCTTGTACAAAATAATAGCCATACATTTCATCGCCAATGCTCGGTCTTTGCCCTTCATGATTTTTAAAAATGGTAAATGTAAAAAACTGCATGAGTGCGTTTATTCGAGATTTTGCTACCTCTTTTTTTGCAAAGCCATCTATTTCATTTAAGGCTAAAAAAGCATCCCATACTTTTTGACCATCTAAATAACCATCACTTAAAAATCGTTCTTCTAAATTCTTCGGGGCAAATTCTTGAACGCCTTTGTATTGAGCAATGTCAATTTTAAAAGGAAAATAGAGTGTAAAATTATTAGAGCTAATTAATGTCATCGTTTTAGCAATTTCTTTATAATTAAGCTTTTTTAACAATGTTGTAAAGTTATCATAATTTGTCAGTAAGCCGTTCTCAAACCTATCACTACTTTTTTTAATCTCCGCTAAAACTTCTTGATAATAAACTCCAAACGATTTATTTGCCAAAATATCTCTATAGATTTCATGCGTCAGATCAAAGTTCAAACGATGGTCGTTACAGTAAATTTCTGATGCTTCGTCCATATTGAAAAAATAGACTTTCCCTTCACGCTTACAACTTCGATTGATTCGCCCCATAAACTGCTCTTCACTATCGAGTGTTGAGATGTCTTTAAAACCTATATCCATATCAATGTCAACACCAGCTTCAATGACTTGCGTTGCAATGATAATAAGAGGCATATCTTCTTTACTTTTATTAATAATTAACTGCCGATATGCCTTATTGTCATCGCCACTAAGTTCATAAACATTTTTATATGTCGCTTTGATGCGTGTATAAAACTCTCGTGCGCTCTTTTTTTTGATAAATTCAAAAAGAATCTTTTTGCTTTTTGGCTGAGCCTTTAATATTTCTTCTAAATGTTCAAAAGTCATCGTCTCATTTAAAAATGTGAAATCAGCCTGCACTCTATCCTTGAAAAGAGTATGCGTAAAAAAATATTCTCTCTTTTCTTTTGAAATCAAATCAACAAAATTATTTTTCTCTTTTAGGAAGTAATCAAGTTTAGGCAAAGTTGCTGACATGATGATAATTTTTATATTGAGTAATGCAGCGTATTGGTCGAAAAACTCCACCATATAATGCCATAAATGGTTATTGTAACTTTGTATTTCATCTAAAATAATGACACTGTTTGCCAACTGCCACAGAGGAAAATTATCTTCTTTAGATGTTCCAAAAAGAATGTTGAAGAGTGCCACATGCGTCGTAATAATCGCAGGAGCATGAAAGAAAAGGCGGTTAATATAAGACTTTTCGTACTTCGTCTCTTCCTCTTCTTGGTCTTTTGTCGAGATAGGTGTTATGGAATTAATTACTTCTATTGTAAGTTTATTTTTAAATATCTCATCAAACACATTTTTAGTTTGCTCCACCAATGTATTGAACGGGAAAATATAAAAAAGTTTATTGATATGTTCATTGCTCTCTAAAAGTTTTAGCGCTAAATTGATAGAAGTAATGGTCTTGCCGCTACCTGTTGGAGCTTCAAGGTAAAAGATATTTTTATCTAGGTTTTTAAGCAGATTTTGCTCTGCTTCCTGGAACAGTTCAATTCGTAATTTGTTGATTCCCACAGGGTTTTCAAGTTTACATGTAAAGGTAGAAAAAAGTTCATTGAGCCTCTGTTTAGCAGAGCTTGAGAACACTCCAAAATCATCTATTGGTAATCCTGCAATATAATCGGTTGTAGCGTAATAATCACTAGAAACAAGGAGTGAAAAAAGAAGTTTATTGAGGATGTAAAATTCAAACTTGTTATCTAAGTATTCGTCAATATTGTTTTTAATATTATTAAAATCAGGATGGTCATTTTGCTCTTTAGTCGTTTTAGAACAGTAGCTCTCAATGTTGCCTAAATAGCCATGATGCTTGTCAATATGATATGCAAAATTATAAAGAATATACGTCAAACGATAAAATGAAGTGTCATCTTTTATTTGATTGATGGTTGGTCTGTAATAGCTAATATATTCTAGCGCTCCAGTACGTGAATGCGAGCTGTCGCCACAATTTAGATGCTCTTTAAAGAGAGGATTTAACATCTTTTTTGCCTGAAAACATGGATTTTTTTTACCTAAATCATGTAAAAAAATCGCATTTTCAAACATTTCTTTGATCAATACAGCATTCGCACTATCGATTGTATGAATAATTGAGTCAATTAATGGTTCAAGATTCTTACATGTAACGATCTTTTGATAATAGTTACATGTAAGATTAAGATGCGTCGATAACATCTCTTTATCGCTTCCTCGTGTGTGTGCAAAAAACCTCTCATCTATGCCAAAATCAGATAAAAGCATAATTGTTGCCCTCACAAGATAAAACATCTTCGACATTTTCATTTTCAATTTTATGATTTGTAAATATCAAGTTGGCATACTCATAAAAATGATGTTGTTCGTTAAGGCGAATAGGTGAAACTTCTTTAAAATAGTACGATAGCTCACCACGTGGTGGAGATTTGACTATTTGCAATTTATTTTCTTCAAAAAGTGAAGATACTTTTTGCTCTTTGATAAACGGTAAAAGCTCAATAATTCTCACATCATCAATCTTTGCAGGATGGTCATTTTTCCCAAGATAAGGGATAAAAACTGACTTGCCGTTCAAAAAGTACTCACTGATTTTTTGAAAGACTTCACTTTCATCATCAAGTATCAAAATCTGCCACACAGGATTTTCAAGCCACTGCTCACGGACAATGAGATTACCACCTTGCTCAAAACTGGCATAACCAACACTGTTATTGAACGTTTGAATTTTCTTGCTAAAATAGCCATTTGGTGCAAGCGGTGTTATGGCAATTTTGAGCTCTTTTAGTTTTCCATAAAACTCAGGAAAGCCATCGTCATAACTTGAAGAAGCTTTTTTCAAACCTCGATTTTTATTAGACAGTTGATTATGCCCACCAAGTCCGATGATAGCTCCAAGCATTCCCAAAAGTGCTGGTTTATGAATGTTATTGTAGGTAAAATAGGCAAATACATTCACATCAGGTTTTCTAAAACATGCCGTTTTGCCGCTGAGTATAAACCTAAGCGCTTTCATGGGTTATAGTTTCTCTTGGGTAAAGATATTAAATCGACTCAAAGATGTTTTTAGACTAAGTTTAAATGGATTGAAATAAACTTCAACACTCGCATATTTTCCCTCAATTAACTTCTCAAGATCACTAAGATCAATCTCTCTTTTTTGGCTATCAAATTTGATATAGTCACTCAAATCAGGCAAATAACACTCTTCATCTTTACATGTAAGAAACAGAGCAAACTCATTTTCGCATCCAAATTTAGAGTTGGTACTGTATGCCGTAGCACTTACTAATGCCACTTTTTTAAACTCAGCGTAGTCTGCTTCGGTGTAGCCTTGAAACTCTGAGCCTAAAAGGGTTTTGTATTCATCATAATTTTTGGGGTTGATGCTGAAACCGTAAAAGTAATGCGCTTCATCGACGGTGATTTTTGTACCTAGTGTTGATTGCTTTGCTTCTTTGCCTTTTTCTTCTGCTTTAGAATCTGTAAATGGAGATAAAATATCTTGAATTTCTATATTGGTATCGTCATATTTATTAAACCCTTGACCAAATTGCACTGCACCCGTAATCGAAATATTTTGTCCTTCCACTGCAAATGTCGCTCCAAAATTTTTAACATCAATCGCTTTAAAAAGATTATTCATTACTTCTTTTGTCTCAGTTTTTTTATCAATATCGTTAAAAAGTAGCTTGTATCTTTCTCCCAATTGATTTGGAACAATTGAGCCTTTTTCATCTTTCCAACTTTTAATAAAAAGAACTTTTTTACCTTCATTTTCCCACATTTTTTTCATGGGATATTTAAGTGCTTTATCACTTCCAAAAATATCACCGTTACTGGTTGATTTTGGTCTTCCCGTAAAATCCGCATTCCAATTTGCCATTTTTGCTTTAATCCCGATTACGCCATAAACTCTAGTCATCTTAATTCTCCTCTTTAATTTGTATAAAATATATTATCTGTCATCAAACCAATTAAAAGCACATCTATATCATCATGGTTAATTTTTTCATTGTCTTCAAATGCCAAGAGCATTGAATAAGCATTTTTAAATTTAGAATTTTTGGAGACTAAATTTAATTTGTGTTTATATTTTTCCAAATCATTTCGCAGATGATTTTTAAGCATTTTGATATTTTTTGCTTTTAGATAATGTTCCACCAACCTAAATGTTCTATTACTTGATTCACTTTGAGAAACCAAGTAATATGCCATCTGCCCTGAGAGCAATAAAAAATCTTCCTTTGATAACTTCTCATAATCATTAACACTAATTTTCTCTTTTAGTGTCTGCAACTTAGATCGAATATCCATAACTTCCCCTTTGTAGTATTCATTTAGAGATATTTTTAAATTTAAAAACTCGGAAACTAAAAATTTAATTTTTGAATCATCGGCATGTTCATAATGATATAAAATCATATCTGTTATAAAATTTGCAATTTTTGCATAAAATTCTTTTCCTGTAATTTGTCCTTTCCTAAAATAGGAAAAACAAATCCCTCTAACTATAAAAATAAGATTTACAAGCTTTCCCTCTGTTTTATCAATTTTTTCAGATAAATAATTTGTTTTCAATTTATTAAAAAATAATTTATTTATTTCATCTTCTAATAAATATTCTTCATAAAAAGGTTGCTTATTATCTATAGGAATTTTATCTTTCAGCAATAAAAGATGATTTTTCAGAATAAATGGATTCTTCTTAAATTCACTGATAAAACTTGGTAAAAACTCAAATAATTCATAATTTTTCTTTTTCATAATGATAAATTGACCAAAATCCGCATTTAAAAAAGGTTTTTCTTGTGTCGTAAAATTTTCAATTTCAAGATAAAAAATTCCTTTATCAATTGAAAGATAATCATCCAAGTATTTAATATATAAAGCTTCGTCTTTACTTTTTGGAAAGGAGATTTTATATTTTGTATTAAGATGCAACATAAAAGGTTTACTTGCATTCAAAGTATTATCTAAAAAAGGCAACCCTAAATCACCTATTTTTTTGCCTTCATCTTCGACCGTAAATAAACTATTCGATAAATATTTGATTTCGCTTTCTTGATACTCTTGAACAGACTTATTTCTAAATATTTTTACTTTAATCTGTTTGTGTGCATATTCTTTAAATTCATTTTTTAGTTGGGAGAGAATATATAAAAGCTTCTCTTTAGTAAAAAATTGTTCCTCTATACAAGTATAATCTTCAACCAATTTCTTAAAATAAGCCGAAAGTGCTACTTCAGTAATAAAGCACTCTTCTGAAAGAAATTTCACATCTGATTCATTCAAAAAATCACATTTTTGAATAAATTCATCTACAAAATAAACCGTATCAGATGGCTGAAATATTGCTATAACATTATTTTGATACTTGGAATAAAATTGTGATTTTGCTGTCGTTTTTTTATTAGTAGGATCAGGCTTAACATCAAAAAGCTTTTTAAAACTCTCCAATGTTACCATTGGAAAAGTATCAAATCTCCCAAATAAAGCCAAATTACTGTTACTGAAAATCATTTGACTTCCAACAGCTTTGTTGTTATTTAGGTATTTCGCTTTAATGCTTCTTATGCTAAACCAATCGTATAAATCATCTCTTTTAACATTTTTATCAACAATTAGCTTTTCTACAATATTGGCATCTTCATCTATTTTAATACAAATAGCAGGCTCTTTTTCTAATGCAAATTTTGATGATAAAATCTTTCCATCTGTTTGGATATACAATTCTTTAAATCTCAAATAAACATCATTAATCATTTCATCCCCCTTCCCAGCATGAAACCAGCTCCATAACTGTTCTTTTCACTTAAACCACACGCCAGCGCAACAAACGCCAGCTTCTGGCTCACCTCATCTTCGTTGATTATTAGACTAACTTTATTACCAAAAAAACGGATGGCTTTGCCGTCTTTATGGATAACGATATTTTGAGGCTTTTCATTAAGAATTTTAATCATTTGAATGCAGTTTTCTTTTACATGTAAAGATTCGCCAAAAAAGCTTTGGTATTTTTTTTCGGCGTTTTCGTGGAGTTGTTTTTGGAGTTGGATGATGTCGCCGCTTTCTTGCATTGTCCAGTATTTGCCGTTTCCAACGGAGACGATGACGGGGGTGGCGCTGTAGAGTTCGGTGATGAAAAACTGTGAAATAGTTTTTTTATGGGCTTCGACGACGAGGAGATTTTCGTTGTTGATGTTTTGGCGGAGCGTGGTTTTGAGTGTGTCGATGAGCGTTTCATCTAAGGAGCGAATGGTGAAGCTGTAGAGATTGCCTTGTTTGTAGACTTTCTCTTTTTCGATGGGTAGAAGCCCTCCGAAAACGTAGTATTTGAAGCCCTCTTTCTGATGGACTTCGCCTATCCCTTCTTGGTACATCGAAAAACTGATGTATTTGGAGAGCAACTCAAAGCTTGCTTGAAACGCTATATTTTTCTTAATAAATACCTTGCATGTCAGTTCAAAATAGTTCACACAAAATCCTTTTTTTTAAGATTAAATAATCTTACTACAATTTTTATCAAGTGATTTCAAAATATTTCATTTTGATATATTTTGTGCTACCATCTTTTTAAAAATGTTTCTAGGAAGAAAAATATGAGCCTAAAAAAAACCAATGCGGCGCGGTTTTTGGACACACTGAAACTGCCTTATGAAATGACTTCGTATGAAGTAGATGAAGAGGACTTAAGTGCGGTGCATGCGGCGGCATCGCTTGGGGTGGATGCTTCGTGTGTGTTTAAAACACTCGTTGCGAGGGATGATGCTAAGCGTATTGTGGTGGCGTGCATTCCAGCGGCTGATGAGATAGACTTGAAGGCTTTGGCGAAGGTGGCGCAGGCTAAGCGGTGCGAACTTGTGGCAGTAAAAGAGCTTTTAGCGCTTACGGGTTACATTCGTGGTGGGTGTTCACCGCTTGCTATGAAAAAACATTACGCGACGTTTATCGATGAAAGCATACATCAACATGAAAAAGTGTACGTCAGTGCGGGGCTTCGGGGTGTGCAACTGCGCCTTTCACCTTTGGTTCTTATTGAAGCTTCAAAAGCAATGTGTGCATCTTTAACAAAGCACTAAATCTTTACATGTAAAGATTTTACAACGCGTTTGTCACACTTGGAGTATACAATGCCTCTAAGAAAACTTTTGGAGCACGCGATGTTTGAATGTATCTCTTTTTTTGAGCGCATTGAGGACTTACATGTAAAGCTAAAAAAAGGCACGTATGTCCTGCTGATTGCGGAGGAGACTCCTTTTTTGGAGATCTTGCAAAAAGAGGGCGTGACGCTGTGTGGTGCTATTTTTCCAAGGGTTATTTTTAAAGGCAAAACGTATACGCAAGGTATTATTGCCGCTAAACTTAGCGCAACGTCTTCGATGCAGATCATCGATATGGACGAGCCTCAGCAACTTCGCACCGATCCTAACACCAGCGCTATCTTTGCCATTGTTGATGGTTTTTCAACGCAAATTGATGACTTTTTAGAAGAGTTTTATTCACTTTTACCTGAGAAAACAAAACTTATCGGAGGCGGAGCGGGCAAAACCAATCTCATCCAAGAGCCTGTTATTTTTGATACGTACCGTTTTTACATGAATGCGGCGATTATCATCACCTCACCGCATACCATTGGTGTGGGTGTCAAACATGGGTGGAAACCTCTCTTAGGCCCCTTTATCGCTACGTCGTGCAAAGGCAATGTTTTGGAAAAGATGAACTACCAAGACGCCTTTACCATCTATAAAGAAGCGGTCGAAAACGAGAGTGGATTTTGCTTTGATACAACGCCTTTTTTTCAATTTTCTCAACGTTATCCACTGGGGATTGTACGCTACAACAAAGATTTTATCGTTAGAGAGCCTGCCAGCACCGATGGCAATGCTATCGTTTTAGTGGGTGATCTTGATGAGAACTCTGTCCTCTTAATTCTCAAAGGCGAAAAAGAAGATCTCTTAGAAGCAGCCAAAGAAGCGGCACAGATTTCACGTTTCAATAAAGAAGAGGATACGGTTCAGTCCATACTGCTGATCGATTGTATCGCGCGGTATCTGTTTTTAGAAGAATTGTTTCCCAAAGAGTTGGAAGCTATTTCCAGCGTTTACCCTAGTAAAAGCCTTCTTTGGGGCGCTCTAAGCCTCGGGGAAATCGCCAATGCCAACCAAGAAGGCATCGAGTTTTACAATAAAACCTGCGTTGTCGGTACCCTCTAAACGTCATCATTATTGTCTGTATCAGCTTCTTTATGGTATCTTACAGTATAGTGAATCATCCACATGATCCTTTTCTAGGGGGCTTTGATGCAACAACTCAATGAGCAACTTCTCATCACATTTGAATGTGTCAGTGCCATAGGAACGTCACTGCAACTTCGAGAGATGATGGATCATTTTTTAAAGGTTTTTTCACGCAAAATGGGCGCCCTTGCCTCTATTTATTGGACGTATGACCCAAAAGCACACACGTACAAACAGCTCTGTCTCAACGGCAAAAAGGCGTATCAAGCGCTCTTTGTACCTCCTTCTTGTTCAACACCACTGGAGTCCATTCGTTTTAATCACGCTAGTGGCAAACATCTTTTACATGTAAAGGTGGGAGAGGATTGGATTGGGTTTATCTTTCAAGCTTCTGAGGCAGAAATCGAACTCATCAAAGCCATCATCGCTTCGTTTGAATCCAAACTGGAAAATGCCATTCAGGCATGCAAAAACCATCTTGAACTCATCGAAATCAACCAAACACTGGAACGTCGTGTCGAAGAAGAAGTGCTTAAAAACAGAGAAAAAGATCAGCACATTTTGCAACAGTCTCGCTTGGCACAAATGGGGGAGATGATCAGCATGATCGCGCATCAATGGCGCCAACCTCTAGGCTCTATTTCGGCGGTTGCGGCGTCCATCAAACTCAAAACTTCGCTCAACCGTTTTGACTACACCACGCCTGAGGGCATTGAAACGAGCAAGCTTTTTTTAGGCGAAGCGATGAGCAAAATCGAATCGTATGTGCAGTTTCTCACCCATACCATTGATGATTTTCGAAACTTCTTCAAACCCAATAAACAAAAAGAGAGTGTGACCCTTGCGCAACTGGTGAACCGAACACTGGAGATCATCGGCAAAGCGCTGGAGATCAACGGCATCACCATCAACGTTGAAACACGCTCAAACCATGAGCTTTTTACCTATGCCAACGAAGTGACGCAAGTCATTTTGAACATTTTGAAAAATGCGGAAGATGTCATCAAAGAGCGTGAAATTAAGCGCGCGCAGATTCTAATTACGATTGAAAATGAAGGCAGTTGGCAAATCATCAGCATCGAAGATAACGCTGGAGGCATTCCTGAATCGGTGTTGCCTCACATTTTTGAGCCCTATTTTTCGACCAAATCGGAAAAAAATGGCACAGGGCTTGGGCTTTACATGTCCAAAACAATTATTGAAGAGCATTGTGGTGGAGAAATCCTCGCTTTTAATACTTCAATGGGTGCCAAATTTACCATCAAACTTCAAGAAGGTTAACCTATGGTTCAAAACACCCTTGCACGCTTGGTCAAAAAAGAGTACTTACGCTCTATCATTTTCCCGCTTTTACTCATAGAAATGATGCTTTTAGTGGCTTATTTTTGGAGCAATGCGTATGTCAATGCAACCACGAAAACGGCGCTGATTGAAGAGAGCAAAGTGCATATCAAGGAGCTGAGCAAACGCTCAGCCACCATCGTCAATAACGAATTTAAAACGCTCTCAAGCTTAACACGGCTTTTTCAAAAAGAGCATGAGCACTTTTTTTCCACCTTTAACCCTTTACATGTAAACACCACTGATAGTACCTATGTGCAAACCAATTCGGGCGTTTTGTTTAACACGCAAAAAAATGAAGAGAGCTGTTCACTTTTTTTCTCAAACGCGCAAAAACAGAGCCCAAACCGCTTGGAAAAAGCCATCGCCACGGAGAAACTCGACCCCTTTTACACAGCCATTCTGCAGAGCAATACCAATATCGCGCAGGTCTATTTTAACAGTTATGACTCCATGAACAGGCTCTGCCCTTTTATGCCCAATGCGCTAGGTCAATACGCCCATGACATCGCCATTCCAACGTTTAATTTTTACTACCTTGCTGACGCGGCACACAATCCAGACAAAAACGTGGTCTGGACCGATGCTTACTTAGACCCAGCAGGAGCTGGATGGATGATCAGTGCGATTGCGCCTGTGTATAAAGGTGATTTTTTAGAAGGCGTTGTGGGCATTGATGTGACGATAGAGCATCTCATAAAAACCATGCTTTCGCTTCAACTGCCTTATCGCTCCATGAGCATGCTTGTTGATGAGCGCGGCAATATTCTTGCGATGAGCGAAGCTTTGGAAGCGCATCTTGGGATTAAAGAGCTCAAAACACACACCTATGATGCGCCCATTGAAGCGACCATCACGAAGCCTCGCGATTTCAATCTTTTCACCAACACCACAAACCCTCTTGCAATGGCGCTCAGTCGTATGATTCAAGAGAACAGAGCCATACTAGAGCTGCAACACACTCAGGGTGATTTTATTATCACGCAAAATACCATTGCGCAGACACGCTGGAAATTTGTCCTTTTGCTCGACAAAGACTCTTTGCTCAAAAACAGCACCCAACTCAAAGCGAAAACAAACGTTATCGGCTACCTTGCACTAGGCTTTATGGGACTTTTTTACCTCATTTTTCTTGGCATCCTTTTAGCGCGTGCGAAAACGTTTTCAAACCATATACTCAACCCTTTGCAAGAGCTCATCGAAGCGACCAAAACCTTCAAAGACAAACTCACAGTGACACAAATAGAGCGCTCCAACATTGTCGAGATCAACACACTTCTGGACAATTTCACCGCGATGAGTCAAGAGCTCCAAGAGCTGTACGACTCGATGGATAAGAAGATCAAAGAGGGCGTGGTTGAACACATGGAGACGCAAAAAATGATGCTGTATCAATCACGTTTGGCACAAATGGGTGAGATGATCAGCATGATCGCACATCAATGGCGTCAGCCACTTGGCTCCATTTCAGCCGTGACTGCTAGCATCAAGCTCAAACAAAGCCTTAAAAAGTTTGATCTTAAATGTGAGCAAGGAAGAGCCGACCAAGAGGAATTTTTACTGGGTGCCATTGGTAAAATTGAGACCTATATCCAGTTTTTAACAACGACCATTGATGATTTTAAAAACTTTTTCAGACCCGAACAACAGCAAGAACAAAGCTCACTCCAGAGGATTATCGATCGGGCACTTGGGCTGATTGGAAAGAGTTTATCGGTGCATCAAATTACGTTACATGTAAACAATACATCGTCCAATTCACTCATCACCTATGAGACGCAAATGATGCAAGTGCTCATCAATATTTTGAAAAATGCGCAAGATGCCATCCTTGAAAAAAAGCTAGAAAATGGTACTATATGGATCAATGCGTACGAAGATAACGCCTTTTTTGTCATCGAGATAGAGGATAATGCAGGAGGCATCCCTGATGCCATTCTTCCTAAAATTTTTGACCCCTATTTTTCGACCAAAGCAGAGCGTAATGGCACGGGGCTTGGACTGTATATGTCTCAAACCATTGTACAAGAGCATTGCCATGGCTCTTTACATGTAGAAAATAAAGCACATGGCGCCAAATTTATGATTAAGATTCGTGGAGAACACCGTGCAAATTAGTCTGACCGATCTGGTCAATCTCACCTCAAAATTGCGTGTTTTATATGCTGAAGACGACCTGATACTGCGTGAAAACACCGTCTCATTGTTGCACGATCTTTTCAGTGAAATCGATGAAGCAAGCGATGGTGCGGAAGCGCTTAAAATCTACAAAGAACACCCCTATGGGTATGACATTCTCATCACAGATCTTAATATGCCGCACATGAATGGCATGGATCTCATTAAACACGTTCAAGCGATCAACCCCAAACAGCCTATTATCGTGGTCTCGGCGCACAATGAAACCGAGTATTTTTTAGAGAGCATTCGCAACAATGTGAGTGGCTACATCTTAAAACCAATCGACTTTGACCAGCTCATCGAAACACTCTACAAAGTGGCATCGCTTGTCAAAGAGCGCCTTGAGAAAGCTTCGCGCCAAGCCACATTAGAGCAAAAACTCGAAGAACAGAGCGAGCAACTGGCGCAAAATTCTCAAATCGTGCATGACTTTTTGACCATAGACACGGTCACCAAACTTCAAAATGCCACCATGCTTTACAACTTTTTAGATAACTTTCCGCAAAATCATCAACTGACTATTATGCTCTACAACATCGATAATTTTAGCTTTATCAACCAAACCTATGGGGCTGAGTTTGCCGATGAAGCGCTGTTTAAAGTCGGCGAATATTTACAATACAACCTCTCCAAAGAGGTGCATCTCTACCGCTACAATTCCGATGAATTTGTCATTATTTTCGATCCACAAATCATCAATCCCGAATTTGTCGCCATCCAAATCCAAGCCTTTTTCAGAGAAACACCCATTGGAGAATACGAAGAAAAACCTATCTATATCACACTTTCGTGTGGCATTGCAACGGCAAATGCGCCCTCTTCACTGCTTCCTAATGCGCGTATTGCCCTGCGTGAAGCGCGTATGCGAGGTGTGCCGAACCAGTACAACATCTACAACACCCAAGATGTTTTTCTCAAACGTGCCAAAATCGAAACCTCATGGATACAAAAGTTTCGTCTAGCCCTCGAAGAAGACCGCGTAGTG
Organism: Sulfurospirillum multivorans DSM 12446; assembly: GCF_000568815.1. NCBI lineage: Bacteria > Pseudomonadati > Campylobacterota > Epsilonproteobacteria > Campylobacterales > Sulfurospirillaceae > Sulfurospirillum > Sulfurospirillum multivorans. Next base: position 1,108,904 of record NZ_CP007201.1, on the reverse strand, counting down.
CCCTACTTCCAACCCATCGTTGATAACCAAAGCTTGAGCGTGGTCAAGTACGAATGTTTAGCGCGCATTGAAGACGATGGCGAGATCATCTCACCTGCACATTTTCTTGAAGCTGCCAGACGCAGCGGGCTGATGAGCAATCTCACACGCATCATGATCAACAAATCGTTTAAAATTTTTGCAGGTCAAAACGTCGCCTTTTCGCTGAACATTACCAATGAAGATCTGCTTAATCAAACCTTTATCGACTTTTTAGAAACCAAACAAAAACTCTATCGCATCGATCCAGCCTTGGTCACATTTGAGATATTAGAAGACATCATCATCAGCGATATTAACCGTGGACCGCTTCAAAACTTGCATGTGCTCAAGAAGATGGGCTATCTGCTTGCCCTTGATGATTTCGGAAGCGATCGCTCTAATTTTAATCGCTTGGAAAGTTTAGGGGTGGATTTTCTCAAAATCGATGGGCAATTCATCAAAGGCATTGACACCAACCTTCGCAATCAAGACATTGTCGAGTCCATCGCATCCATGGCAAAAAAGATCGGAATGCAGGTTATTGCAGAATTTGTCTCCAACGAAGCAGAGTTTGAGACGGTCAAAAAATTGGGAATTGACTACTCACAAGGCTACTTTTTCAACGCTCCACTACAACTTCCTATGAAGGATGTGTAGAGAGTTTATAGCCTCGATGTTTGAGGTTGATGATGCACTCATCATACCCCAGCTTGTCTCGCACGCGTTTCACAAGGGCTCGAAGCGTTGAGTTATTGACCTCATCGCTCTGCCATATCTCTTGAGAAAGCTGTTCATTACGAACAAATGCGTTGGCATTTTTCACCAAAACAAACAGTAAAAGCTCCTCTTTTGCGGTTAATTCTTGTGGCATTTGGTTTACATGTAAGGTTTTGGTTTTAAGATCAAACGTGATTCCTTTATGCAAAATAACGATTGAGCTATCAATTTTACCCTTTTGCTGTTCTAACTGAGTGGTTGCTTTGATCATCGTGTTGATCAGCAGTTGTGAGTCAAATGGTTTGGTGAGAAAACTGTAGATACCAAGGTTGATGCTTTTGAGAAAATAGTCAACCTCTTTGTACGCCGAGATGACAATGACCATTTGCAAAGGATTTTTTTTCTTGATCTTTTCAACCAAGCCAAGACCGCTTTGGTGGGGAAGTTGGATGTCTGTAATGACAAGGTCATACGAAGCTTTCAGGTATTTTTCATACGCCTCTTCAGCAGAGCCACACGAATCAATCGTATCAAAAAAATCTGATAAAAAAATGCCCAACTCTTCGTTTAAAGAGAGGTCGTCTTCAACAAGGAGTAACGTTAACGTTTCTCGCATTGTGTCTTTCCTTAATGAGTAGATTTGCCCGCGTTACCACACATTGTACTAAGTATAGCGAAAAATATAACCCAAATACAACGCCTACAGTATATAATGAAACGATAAAATCCATGGGAGCGTGATTATGGAAAATTCGATCGACCAGCTGATCGCTTGGAGTAAAGAGTTAAACGTATTGTATGTCGAAGATGACCTTGCGTTGCGTGAAGAGGTGAGCCTTTTTCTGAGTGATATTTTTAAACGTGTCGATCTAGCGCCCAATGGTCAAGAGGGACTCGATATGCTCGCACAAAACGACTATCATCTTGTTATTACCGATATTCGTATGCCCGTTATGGATGGGATTGAGATGATTGAAGCCATTAAAGAGCGCTATCCTAAACAGCCCATCTTGGTTACCTCTGCACACAATGAGAGCGAATACCTCATCAAATTGATCAACCTTGGCATTCAATATTACATTACCAAACCTCTGCAGAGTGATCAAATTTTAAAGGTTTTATACACGATTATTGAGCGCATTTACCAAGAAAAAGCACTGGTGCAGTACAAGCAGGATTTAGAGATTGCCCATGAAAAACTGAAACACTTTACACACCTACAAGCCGCTTCTTTAAATGCACAAAGTGCGACACTCAAAGCTTACAAAGAAGCACTTGATAAAGCAACCATGGTTTCACTCACCGATAAAAACGGCATTTTCACCGATGTCAATGAAAATTTCTGTAAAACAACGGGGTACAGCAAAGAAGAGCTGATTGGGAAAACGCACCATCTTATCAGCCATCCCTCCACCTCAAAAGCGGTGTACGAAGAACTGTGGCAGACGATTTTAGCTAAAAAGACATGGCAAGGACTTATCATCAACCAAACCAAAGACCTTAGAATGCTTTACCACTACACCACCGTTGTGCCTATCGTGAACACGGAGGGAGAGATCAGTGAGTTTATCAGTATTTGCCAAGATTTGACGAAACTGCACGCGCTAAGGGAACAGCAAAACAGTGAAAATCTCTCTTTGGCACTGAGCCTTAATGAAGCGTCTTTTTTAAAGCAGATTCCCTTCCCGTGCGCACTAATGAGCAATGATATGATTTTTCATTCCTACAATAAACTCTTTGAAAAACTTGTCAATAACCACAGTGATGAGCATTTACTACTCAAACTCACACAGGAAGCCCTCACACTCAAAGAGGTGGTGGATTTTGAAGAGATGGAGTATTTTGACTCGATCGAAGCGATCAAAGGCAATTGGTCCTATGAGGGCGATATTACCTTTAAAGGCGTTCTCAAATCCATCACGCATATGCTTGAAATTTTGGTCAAAATCAGCCCATATGAACCAACCCGCTATCTCATCTGCATCGTCAAACAAGAGGAGTTTGAGTTATGTTGCCAAGTTCAAGAGAGATAACGTTTCATAGCGCGATCTCTAGCGCATGCGTGGTGGATGAATCCACACTCCAAATCATCGACCATCAGTGTCATTTGCACAAAATTGATCTCAATGAACTTAAAATCATTAAAAGCACCCCTCTTTTAACCCGTCATGAAAACACCCCTTTTGATTATTACAAGCGTCCTTTTGCCGTAGGAAAAAATCTAGCCTACCTCTCCTTTGCAGACCAAGGACTTGAGCATGTCATCGACACACATGCTAAGATTGTGCCCATCACAACGTTTCACTACAACCAAACGGAAAGTATCACCAAAGCCGCTTTGAGTGAAAATGACATCTATCTGATCACAGGAAATGAGCGCGGACGCAGTTACATCATCAGCGCAGAAGATGGGACCATCCAAGCAGAACTGCCACCATCTTCTGATGCCATCACCGCAGTAGCCGTCTCGGATACCTACCATCTTGGAGCGTATGCCTCGTTTTCACGCGACTTGGTTGTTTATAAAATGAACAGTTTTACCACGCTTTTTAATCAAAAAATCGATGCGGTGGTTGAAATGATGCTGTTTGTGGATGAGCAAACACTTATTGCCATCACTCGCAATGGTAAAATTATCGCTATTGATCTTTGTAAAGGCGAGGTAACGAAACAAAGAGAGCTCGATCAAAATATCTGGCCTTCAACGATGGTGCTCTCACACAGTAAAAAATTTATTTACATAGGCACACGTGAATCCACTCTATTTGCAGTGTATGTCAAAACGCTTGATATTCTCTACCAAGTCAAACTCCCCTACCATGGCGTTACGACACTGTGCCGAACGCAAAAGTATTTTATTATGGGATTTAAAACGGGTGAGCTTCTTTTTTACAACCACCGTGAACTTGAAGAGCAATTTATCGCGCACATTACCCTTAAGCAGATTAAAGAGGCGTGTCTTATTTTTCAAAAAAATATCTTTTTGATGTCGCATCGTGAGACCAAAAAGATTTACGAATACTGGCAAGAAGAGAAAGAGACCATTATGAACCTGCTCTCACGAAGCGACATTGAGCAAGCGCAAAAAAGAGCGGAACCTTTTATGTTTCATCCCAAATGCAAACTCGAATTTAGCGAACTTGAAACACTTCTGCCCCATCTCATCGCACTGCAACGCTACCTCAGGAGCATGAGCTATGCTCCTGCGTACGATCTGGTTGCGCGCAAGCCTGAGCTTCGAAAAAGTTCCCTCTTTGCGCATGTTGAAGCCTTATGGAATAAAAATCTTCAACAAGCGCAAATGTTGCTCTCACGAGAACCATTGCTGAATAAAGAAGCGGCGAAAGAGAGCTTGCGTGCTTTTTTAGAGGTGGAAGAAAAAAACAACTCATTGAAAACATGCTCAAACGCTCAGGCACGTTTACCATGGCAGAAACAGCGGTTAAAGAGAAAAACTTCCACTTTTACTTCCGTCTCGTGGCACAAAATACTTTTTTAGAATCCACACCACTCTACCAAAAAGTGCTTCAAATAGGAGAGCGTATCCAAAATGAGACGCTTAAATTGCTTGAAGCAAAAAACTACCATCAAGCGTCCTTGCTTGCTGAGCTTTTACACCCATTTAGACCCTACCAAAACCAAGCCAATAGACTCAAAGAGGTCTCCAAAGCGCTGCTTCTTTTAGAGGAGTACGTAGCGAAAAATCTGCTCTTTGAAGCGGTGCAACTGCAAGATCAGTATCAGCTGCAAAGTCACTACGCGCTTGTGAACGAACTTGAAGGGATGAAGCAGAGATTTTTCAATGAACAGATGGCGCTCATTGATGCCAAAGAATATGAGAGCGTTTTGAGCCATATTGAGCCTTATGTGAGCATTGTTACATGTAAACAAAACAGTGCCAATATCATGAAAAAAATCTACATTGCTCACTTTAAAGATGCGCACCAAGAGATGGATAATGCCATTGATTGGGAAAAATCGTTTGTCCATTATTTGCACTTTTTTAAAGGGGATAAACTCTTAGTCGAATTTGCAAAAGAGAGCCACAAACTTGACATCTTGCATCACATTATCCGCTTGGAGCCTCCCTTGGAAAATCCACTGTATCCTTCAAACGTGCTGGTTTACCGCACCATTCCTTCTAAAAAACTGGGTTAATAGAGCTTATAGGAATCGCTTGTTATAATCCACATCTAACTTAATCATAAAGGCTACAAACCATGAGCGCGCTCAAAACCTATGACTACACAAAAGAGCAATTGGCTGCTTTTCAATACGCTATTATCAAGATGGAAAAAGGCGATATTATCATCAAGCTCAATCCTGAAGAGACTCCTATAGCAGTTGCCAACTTTGCAACGCTTGCCAATGACAAATTCTACGATGGACTTATTTTCCACCGTGTGATCAAAAACTTTATGGCACAAGGCGGTTGTCCAAGCGGTCGCGGAACCGGAGGGCCGGGTTGGAACATCGCATGCGAATGCAAAGGTCAAAAAAGCAAACACAAACGAGGATCTCTTTCTATGGCACATGCAGGTCCTAACACTGGCGGAAGTCAGTTCTTCATCTGCTTTGTGGATTGTCCTCATTTAGATGGCGTTCACACCGTTTTTGGTGCCATTGCAAAAGATGACAAAGAGAGCTTCAAAGTGCTTGATAGCATCGCACAAAACGATGCAATGATCACCATCGAGATCAAAGAAACACTTTAATTTTTATCTTACATGTAAAGTGGTAACGCTTTACATGTAAACACTCTTTTGCGCTCCTTTTTGGCATCATTCCCCCTCTTCTTTGTTATAATCATCCTTCATCTTTTTAAAAAGGATTGTTATGATTCATCGTATCAATGCACTCTTCCCTCTTTGGGCTATTCTTTTTTCGCTGGTAGCGTATAATATGCCAACGCTTTTTGTACCGCTGAAAGGCTCCATTACACCTTTGCTGATTGCGATTATGTTTTTTATGGGTGTGACCCTTCGTTTGGAAGATTTTGCACGTGTCCTTAAAGCACCTAAAGCGATTCTTTTAACCGTAGTTTTACAATTTTTCATTATGCCACTTGTTGCACTCTTGATCTCAAAAGCGTTTCATTTTTCAACCGAACTCATGGTGGGAATGGTACTCGTAGGTGCTGTTTCTGGAGGTACGGCTTCGAATGTTATGACCTATCTTGCCAAAGGCGATGTCGCACTTTCCATTACCATGACGCTCACATCAACCTTGCTCTCCGTGGTCGTCACACCTTTTTTAACCCTTTTGTACGTGGGACAAAGTGTTCCTGTTCCTGCAACGGATATGCTTTTAAGCATTGCACAAATTGTCCTTGCACCTGTTGTTTTGGGCGTGGTTGTAAACTATTTTTTACAGGCAACAATTAAACGGTATGAGCCTTACTTGGCAACGTTTTCGATGGTTGCGATTGTGTTTATTATTGCGATTGTTGTCGCACTCAACCAAGGGCGCATTGCAAATATTGCGTTTTTAACGGTTCTTGGCATCATGCTTCATAACCTCACAGGGCTGGCAAGTGGTTATTATGCTGCAAAATGGTTGGGATACAGTCATGCGATTTGTAAAACAATTGCGATTGAAGTCGGTATGCAAAACTCTGGTTTAGCAGTCGCACTCGCTATGAAATATTTCACACCACTGAGCGCACTGCCTGGCGCCATTTTCAGTGTTTGGCACAACATCTCTGGGGCTGTACTTGCAGGGTATTGGTCAAGGCAAAAATAGAGTTTAAGCGCGTAAGCATCTTTACGCGCTTCTAGGGTTAAATATTAGAAGAGAGCTTTCCAACCACTTTGCCAAGCACTTGAACATCTTCTGCATTGATCAGTTCAGGGGCATACGCTTCGTTATCTGACACCAAGGCTACGGCGCCATTGGCATGCAGTTGAAGGCGTTTGATAAACAATCCTACAGGCGTAGAGACCACGTAAATACCTGATTTTAAAGCATTGGTGTACTCTTTGTTGATGAACACTACATCCCCACTAAACAGTGTTGGCTCCATCGAATCGCCCAAAACATTGATGGCTTGAATGTGCTTAATCATCCCAAGTCCACCGAGCTTTTCAACGATCTCCTCATCAAGGTACATCATCTCGCCTTCTTCGTCTTCATTCAGCGCTCCACCACCTGCCGAAGCATAAATATCTCTAAAATAATGCACCCGCGCAAATTTATCGGTCTCTACTTGCAAACTCTCGACGACTTGGTCAAACAAAAGCCAGTTAATAGAGATTTTACGTTTCGCACAAAATTCAAGAATCTCTTTATAAGGAATTTTGGCACGATTTTTCATCGTCGCAAGGGTCAGCTGATTGATCCCTAAAGCTTCCGCCACATCCTTATCAAATACTTTACGTTCACCCAACTCTTGGGAGAGAATATCCTTCACTTTATGCAAAACCGCTAAAATATTTGGCATTTTGTCCTCCAATATTTCATTTTGAAATATTATTGTAGCATATTTTTCATTTTGTATACAATAGTGAAAATTTTATAACAGAGGAGCCTTCAATGAAAAGTTTAATCTGTACGATCAGTCACTCACGTAAAGCCTACAATGAATTTATGAACCGTTTTGAGCAGAAGATGCTTGTTTTAAGCAATAAGATATTTTAAAAAACGTTCCTATCGCAAAGCCTGATAGGAACGCTTAAAAAAGTTGTAGGGTGATTTAACGCCTCTTTTTTGTGGCGGATTGGAAATAAAACCAGATAAGCCCAATGATGGAGAGTAAAATCAAAGGTGCTAAAAAGGCATTGTCCGAAAAATAGGCAGCAATGCGCATCAAAAGCTCACCTGCCATGTAACTACCTACCCCTAAAACCAGCGCCCAAACACACGCTGAAATGGTGTTGAGGATATGAAATTTTGTTTGGGGATACTTGGTCAAACCAATGGTCATCGGTACCAACGTTTTAAGCCCATAAATAAATTTCTGAATAAAAATGATCTTGTCGCCATACTTTCGCATCAAAATATGGCTCAGGGCTAATTTGCGTTTATGATCTTTAAAATACGGCATTAATGCTTTTTTGTTGTAGCGCCCCATGTAAAATAAAAAGGAGCTACCAATGATATTTGCCAACGCTGCGACTGCGATGGACGTACTCAGATCCATCTTACCGGCATAGCAGAGCACACCTGCGGCAATGATGGCGACCATGCCGCCACCAAAAGAGTAGAGAAAAAGGATGATGTATCCATACGTCGAGAGGGAACTTAAAATATCTTCCACACCAATCCTTAGTTTGTAAGCTTTTGTATTGCTTTGAGGAAATCCTCAACCGCATACGAAGAGACCAAACCATCTGATTCTACAATTTGCTCAGGGGTGATGTTGTTGCCATACAGCTCGATATTTTGATCATAGTCATGATTCATTACAGAACCATCAATGGAAACACCCACGAATGCCCCTTGTGTCTTGGTATAGGTATAGATCTCAGATTTGAAGTCAGCTTCACTTCCTCGACTCGCACTCTCTCCCGCAGGACCTGCCGCAACGGAAGCATCCGCTCCTAGGGTAATTTTGTTGTTCATCAGTTTTTTGACACTGTCTTTGCTTTGGAAAATCATCAAAATATCTTTCTTCTCAACACCTAGCTGAAAACCAAGCCCTGCACCCCCAAGTTTGACAAAGAACGGATAGCTCCACGAACCATCACTTTTGCGCACAACCATCACACCGTTGCCCGTTTTACCGCCTAGAAACATGCTAATCTCAATCGTTCCTGGGAAAATGGCAATGGCCTGGGCACGCTCAAGCACCTTTTGTGGAATCTTAATTTTAGAATCACGTATCATATTTTTAAGCGCATTGGATGAATCTAGCAATTTTTCTTCTGCTGATGCAAAGAGTGTTGTGGTCATTAAAAGACCTATCATAAGACTAAACCATATTTTTTTCATTATCTTTACTCCTTCTATTTTGTATAACGTATTCGTAAAATGCGCCCTCTTGACGCATCAACGCTTCATGGGTACCTGATTCTACAATGCGTCCTTTGTCCATCACATAGATAAAATCCGCTTTTTTAATCGTACTCAGCCTGTGGGCGATGATAATCGTCGTTTTTCCCACAAGGTAATTTTCAAGCGCGTCAAAAAGCTTCATCTCTGTGTGCACATCCAGTGCCGACGTGGATTCATCTAAAATAACCACATTGGGATTTTGAAGCACCATACGCGCAATGCTTAGACGCTGACGTTGCCCACCTGAGAGCTTAATACCATGCTTACCTATTTGGGTTTGCAGTCCATCAGGCAACTCATCCACAAAACTCTCTAACTGGGCAATTTGAAGCGCTTGATGCACTAAGGTTCTATCGGTTTTTTCATCCATCATTAAGTTTTGAGCCAGTGTTGCATTAAAAAGTTGTGGGTTTTGAAGCACCAAGAAGAGATGTTCTCGCACCACATCAAGCCCTATGTCTTTAACCGAAATGCCATCAAAGAAAATATCGCCTTCATCCAGAGGATACAGCCCAACCAGCAGATGCGCCAGTGTGGTTTTGCCACTTCCACTTGCGCCTATTATAGCGATTTTTGACCCTTCTGGGATGGTAAGATCAATGCTTTCAAGGATTTGCTTGCCACCATCATAACTAAAACTTACCCCTTTAAGTTCAATCGCATTGGTGCTATTTTTCACAAAAGGATTCTTTACATGTAAGCCTCGCTCTTCTGCTTTGAGCTCTAAAATCTCGTTGATACGGGTGAGCGATTTGCCTGCATTATGGTACGCGTATTGGATGTTTAAAATGTCTTGAATCGGTCCCATCATCACCCATAAATACCCAAAAATGGCAAGCATGGAACCAATGCTTAGCTCCGTATACGCCACCACAAAAATGCTTGCCGCTCGAAAAAGCTCAAAACCTGAGAGAAATATAAGAAAAGAGAGGCGGTTCGCCCCATCACTTTTATAGCCATAAACAATAGAACTCTCTTTGATCGACGCTGCATGCGCTTCGACTTTATCAAAAAAAAGCCTCTCTTTGTTGGTTGCACGAATTTGCACAAACATATCAAGCGTCTCTGAGAGTGTATCTTGGAAAAGTTCAAACGCTTTGTTTTGCTCTTTTTTGAGCTTTGCCACTTTTTTGGCAAGTTTGGTGGTAAAAAGGATGACCACGGGGTTCAACACCAAGATAAAAAGTCCCAATTGCCAATGAATCATCAGCAAAACTGCCCCCACACCCAAAATGGTGAGCACGGAGATAATGAGACGGCTGACAAAAACACCCAAGAAATTGTCGATCGTTTCAACATCGGTCACAAGCAGTGAAGCCGCTTTTCCTGAGCCAAAAAATTCAAATTGGTTCATCGCAACATGGCTGAGATGCCCTAGAACATGGGTGCGAATTTTAAAAGCGATGTTCTTGGAGACAATCGTAAAGAGTTTTGTTTGCAGATAGTTCAAAAGAAAAAAAAGAAATCTCAGCGTCACAACAACGGCTAAGACAATAACGATGTAAACATAAGCAGGATTTGGAGAACCAAAAAACCCATCAACAACATGTGTCACAAATCCTTTTTTACCAAGTAAAACTTCATCCACCAACATAGGCATCAAAAGAGGTACCGGTGTACTTACCAGCACGGCTAAAAAAGCGACCACATTGGCTAAAATCAACTCTTTTTTATACTGTTTGACTTCGTGAAAAAGGGTTTTGAAAGTGTAGTGTTTTTGCATATTTTTCCATTAAAAGCAGTCATGCAGAGGCTTTTGCCTCTACATGTAAAAAGCTCTAGCGTGCGAAGTCGATGGCGCGAATTTCCCTGATGACATTGACTTTAATCTCACCAGGATACTGAACTTTGCTCTCAATCTCTTGCGCAATCTCTTTGGCAAGTAAAACGGCTTCGTCATCATTGATCAGTTTTGCATTGGCAATGACACGGATTTCACGACCCGCATTGATCGCGTACACTTGTTTAATGCCCGGTTTGCTTTTCGCAATCTCTTCAATGTCTTGAACACGCTTCAAGAAGCTCTCAAGCACTTCTCTTCGAGCACCCGGACGCGCAGCGGAGAGCGTATCGGCGGCACATACGGCTGCGGATTCAACCGAAGTTGGCTCTTCATGTCCGTGGTGCGCAAAGATAGCATTGATGACCACATCGTGCTCTTTATAACGACGGCAAATCTCAGCACCCAAATCAACGTGGCTACCTGCTGTCTCATGCGTCAAAGCTTTACCAATGTCGTGAAGAATTCCTGCACGACGCGCTAATAGAACATCGCCACCCGTTTCAGCGGCGATAATACCTGCCAAATGCGCCACTTCAAGCGAATGCCCGAGTGCATTTTGACCGTAACTGGCTCTAAATTTAAGGCGACCGATCAGTTTTACAAGCTCTGGATGCACTTTCGTAAGACCTAAATCAATGACGATATTCTCGCCCTCTTCGGTCAAGCTTTGGTCAAATTCATCTTTGACTTTCTCATAAATGCCCTCAATACGCGCAGGCTGAATACGTCCGTCTTGAACCAACAGCTCAATGACTTTGGTCGCAATCGCGCGTCTGTAAAGGTTAAAGCTACTTAAGATGATTGCATTTGGCGTATCATCGATAATGATGTCAACACCTAAAAGCATCTCAAGGGTTTTGATATTACGACCCTCTTTACCAATAATGCGCCCTTTGAGTTCGTCATCTTTAATATTGACAACGTTAATCAGACGCTCCGCCGCAAACTCACCTGCAAAACGGGTCGTTGCTTGCGCTAAAATGTAGTTAACACGACGTTTAATATCTTGTTTCGCCTCTTCTTCGAGACGTCTAACCGTATGGGCGATCTCAGCGCGAGATTGCTCTTCTACTTTGGCTAAAACGATCTCTTTGGCTTCATTTTGAGTGAGCCCAGACGAGCGCTCCAACACCAAAAGTGCTTCATTCACTTTTGTGGTGTACTCTTCTTTAAGCTGCGCTCCCTCATCAAAAAGCGCATTAGCATTGTTTTGAAAAAGTTGAAGATCTTCACGATCTTTGGTGATTTTTCGAAGCTCTTCTTTGTAGCCACGCTCTTTTTTATCAAGCTCTAACATTTTTTCAGAGTGCTCTTTTTTAAGCGTGATCGTACGATCTTCGTATTTGCGTTTTGCCTCTAGTTCAGCCTCTTTAACCTTAATGTTACTGCTACTAAGGATCAGTTCCGCTTCGTGTTCAATGGCTTTGGCTTTGGCCCTTGCTTGGGCAACATGTATTTCATAATTGGCAGCTTCCATCTTTTTGGCGATGAAAAATCCTACAACGCCGCTTGCTAATGCAGCGCCGCCGACCGCTAATGACTCTAAGACCATTTGTCTCTCTTTTGATAATAGTTTTATAGAGGGTTAAATAAATATCTGCTGCAATATCATGTGGTTCGCATATTAGGCTTTGTGTCATACAAAACTCCCTTTGAACAAATGCTATTGGAGGTTTCGGCTCAAGCGATGCAAAAAAACGATCGTACATCCCTTTACCAAAACCAATTCGTTTGAATGCCCCATCAACCCCTATGACAGGCACTATCGCAAAATCAATTTTTGGTTTAACAGCAAATGAGTTTTTGGGCTCTTCGATGTTAAATTTCTTTCTACTTGAAGGCAATCTCCATTTTACCATCTTGAAACTAATACCTTCCATAAACGGAACATAAACGTTACATTTTCTTCGTCTACATGTAGCGATAACGCCCCGCGTACTGGCTTCTATGGGCAATGAGACATAGAGTAAAATGGAACGTGCTTTAAGGCGATATACCATCTCCAAAATCTGTTTTTCAATGATTTTATCACGTTTATAAGCATTGTGAACGAAGTTTAGTTTTGCCCGTGCGAAGGAGCGAAAATCCGACTTGGTCTCGAACTTAATTTTTTGCATTGTTGTCACTTTAAGGCATGTTTGAATACAATCATAGCCATTATAATAGACTTCGTGTCGTTTTGCAAGAAGTCTCTGCCTCATTTGAGGCAAGCTTAAGCGCCCTAGTGGCTAACGTAGCTTTTTAAGCTTTGCTTAGAAAGCGTATCAAGCAGAGTTTCATACAGCTCTGCATTAAAAGGATCATAATGAAATTTTGGTTTGCTTTGTTTATCGCATCTTCTATGCTCTTTTTTAATGGGTGTTCTTCTGAAAAAAAGAAAACGGACACTAACGCTTCTAACGCTAATAAAGAGACTAAAAGTGAAAAAATTGTACTGCAAGATGTTTCTGGCAAAGAGATTGTTGTTACGTCAGTTGATAAAGGATTTAGTTTTGCTGGATTTGAGAATAAAGTCGTTTTAGTTAACTTTTTTACTACATGGTGCCCTCCGTGTAAGGCTGAAATTCCCCATCTGAACAACCTTCAAGAAAAATATAAAGATAATTTTGTCATCATTAGTGTTCTTTTAGAAGAGAATAAATCCAATGAAGAGATCAGTAACTTTATAAAATATAACAATATTAATTACATTATCACTAACAGTATTGAAAACTTTAAATTGGCACAAAGTGCGGGTGGCGTGAAAAATATCCCCCTTATGTTTTTGTATGACAAGAACGGCAAATACTCAACCCATTACGTAGGGGCTATTCCTGAAGAGATGATTGACGCTGACATCAAAAAAGTGCTCTAATGTTTAGCTTTATCAAAAAAGGACTCGATAAAACACTCGGTGCGATCAAAGAGATTCTGCCTGAGAAAGTCGAAAAAATCGACAAAACGCTTTTAGAAGAGATCTTAATCGAATCCGACATTCCTTATGAACTCGTTGAAGAGATCATCTACTATCTACCACCTTCCCAAACAGTCGTACGCGAAGACGTGAAACGTGTTTTAAAAGCTTATTTTAAATACGACACAACATCTATGCAAACAGAGCAAACACCTTTTGTGGAGCTCATTATTGGGGTGAATGGTGCGGGTAAAACGACGACGATTGCAAAACTTGCGCACAACTATAAAAAAGAGAACCAAAGCGTGCTTTTGGGAGCTGCTGATACCTTTAGAGCCGCAGCGATTGAACAGCTCAAAAGCTGGGCAGAAAAAATCGATGTGGGCATCATCTACACCCAACAAGGGCATGATCCTTCCGCTGTGGCATACGATACGATTAGCTCCGCTATCGCTAAAAAAATCGACCATGTCATCATCGATACCGCAGGACGTCTGCACAACCAAGTCAACCTTGCTAATGAGCTCAAAAAAATCGTGCGCATCTGCGATAAAGCGCTCAGCGGAGCTCCACACCGTAAAATTCTCATTTTAGATGGTACGCAAGGAACCTCTGCGATTAACCAAGCCAAAGCCTTTCATGAGATGATCGGCATCGATGCGATTATCATCACGAAGCTCGATGGTACGGCAAAAGGTGGCTCATTGTTTGGTATCGCCAAAGCGTTAGAGCTTCCTATCATCTATGTGGGTGTGGGTGAGGGAAAAGATGATCTGATTCCGTTTAATTCAGATGATTACATCGACACCATTTTAGACTCCATTTTTACGCAAACTCATGGCTAAAAAACAGATCCTTTTCGAGTGCCAAGCCTGTGGTCACCAAAGTGCCAAATGGCTTGGAAAATGCCCCAATTGTGGTGCATGGGATGAGTACATTGAGCTCAGTGAAAAACAGATAGAAGTCCTTAAAGAGATCAACTCCAAACCTACGACCCACACCCAAAGCAACGCCATTCCCATCACGGAAGTCAGTTTTGAGCAGGTTGAGCGCTACAGTTCGGGTGACCGCGAGCTTGATTTAGTCTTAGGGGGCGGCATCGTTCAAGGAAGTTTGACACTCATTGGTGGAAGCCCAGGGGTCGGCAAATCGACCCTGCTTTTAAAGATTGCTGGCAATCTTGCCAAAGAGGGAAAAAAAGTTCTCTACGTGAGTGGCGAAGAGTCTTCAAGTCAGATCAAACTGCGCGCTAATCGCGTAGATAGCAATTATCCCAATCTCTACCTGCTCTCAGAAATCAGACTTGATACGATTTTTAAAGAGCTTGAAACGCACGCTTTTGAAGTGCTCATTATTGACTCTATTCAAACGATTTACAGTGAAAAAGTGGCTTCGGCTCCGGGAAGTGTTTCGCAGGTGCGTGAGATCACCTTTGAGCTGATGCGTTACGGAAAAGATAAAAATATCGCTATTTTCATCATCGGACACATTACGAAAGAAGGCTCCATTGCAGGGCCTCGCGTACTGGAACACATGGTCGATACGGTTCTTTATTTTGAAGGTGACTCTTCTCGTGAACTTCGGCTACTACGTGGTTTTAAAAACCGTTTTGGTACGACCAGTGAAGTGGGCATTTTTGAGATGACCAAAGCAGGCTTAGTCAGTGCCAAAGACATCTCCAAGAAGTTTTTTACACGGGGCAAAGCGCAAGCAGGCTCGGCGATTACAGTCTTAATGGAAGGTAGCCGCCCGATTGTCTTGGAAGTGCAAGCACTTGTGAGTGACAGTGGCTATCCCAACCCCAAACGCAGTGCCACTGGCTATGAGCTCAACCGCCTTACGATGCTTTTAGCTCTGTTGGAGCGCAAACTTGACCTTCCTTTTAACCAGTACGATGTCTACATTAACATCGCTGGCGGTATCAAAATCAGTGAAACATCGGCAGATCTTGCCATTATCGCGGCCATCATTAGCTCATATCGTAACCGACCGATTAGCAAAGATACGGTTTTTATCGGCGAAGTCTCGTTGATTGGGGATGTGCGCGACATCTTCAACCTCGATCTCAGACTCAAAGAGGCGAAGTCGCAACAGTTTGAAAAAGCGGTCGTTCCGTCCCTTCCATTGGAGACAATTGAGGGGCTCAAGTGTTATAATATTGATGAAGTTTCAAAATTAATCGAATGGATGTAAATTTTTCACGAAATCAAACGATATACAGGCAAAGTATATTTACATGTAAAAGGATAACGAATGGCTAAAAAACCTGAAGATGGCGATGGAGCAGTTGAAAAAAAATCTAAAAGCAATATGGTGCTTATCATTGTCGTTGTTCTTTTAGTTGTTCTTCTCATTGGCGGCGGTGCAGCGGCATTTTTCCTCTTAGGAAGTCATGATGAGGAAGCAGCAGCAGGGGCACCATCTTCTCAAGATGCGAAAGTTGAGAAGAAAAAAAGCAGTAGCAAAAAATCAACCGATCATTTGGCGATTGGTCCAATGTACCCGATGGCGCAGTTTGTTGTAAACTTACTCAGCGAAAGTGGCAATCGCTTTTTAAAAGTTGCTGTTGATTTGGAACTCAGTGATCCAAAATTACAACCAGAAATGGATCATAAAAAATCGTTGATTCGGGACATCATCATTCGCACGTTCTCTTCTAAAACTTTTGAAGAGATCAGTACACTGAAGGGCAAAGATAAGCTCAAAGAAGAAGTACTTGATAAGATCAATGAAAATCTCTCCGATGGACAAGTCAAAAATATCTATTTTACAGACTTCGTGGTTCAATGATCGGCGTAGACCTCGTTAGTGTTGAGCGAATCACCAAACTCAAAAAGCGCTTTGGAGACAAGGCGCTTGTTAAATTTTTATCCCCAGAAGAGATACTCTTAGCAAAAAGTGATGCAACAGCGGCTGGATTTTACGCGGCAAAAGAGGCGGTTTCCAAAGCGCTTGGCATTGGCATTAGCGCGCAGTGTGGCTTTATGGATATTAAACTTTCTAAAGATGCTAAAAATGCACCCTCTTTTACGCTCTCAGCGCATCTTATCGAAGCGTATGCCATCACCGATCTCTCACTTTCTATCACGCATGACAATGGTTTTGCGATTGCTGTAGCGGTCATTGAAGGCAAAAAAACTTCCAAAAAACTCTGTCACTAAGCGCCACCACCGACAAACTGTAAAAACTCAACTTTGTCATTTTCGCTCAATTCGTAACTTTCCCACAACTCTTTTTTGACGACGTTCATATTCACCGCCGCCGCCATTACTTTGCTTTCAATGCCCAGCTCATCCAAAAGCGCTTGAATGCTCTTTGCCCCACTCTCTTTTTTTTCACCGTTAATAATCAACTGCATTCCACTTCTCCTTTGCGAAAACATGCCATTTTAAACCGCTCTCCCATAAACGAAGGATCGATCAAGGTTTTAATTTTATTCATCTCACGCTCGTACTGCTTTTCAGAAACGTTTTTGGCAAACAACTCCAAAAGATCCACTAAGCCAAAATCGACCAAGGCTTTTACCTGCGTAACGTAGTCGTGCACGCGAATGCCACTTTTTTCAAACGCAAGAAAAAGATGGCTAAAGTTGACATCATACGTAATGTCAGACTTTGCAAAGAAGGCATTAAAATCGCTTTTTTCACGCAGTTTCTCTTCCACTAAATCGCTCAGTGCGAAAAAAGGATAGACCTGATGAGAGGCATACACACGCAGTGAAAAATCACCTCTCGCCTCTTTATCGCCATAATCAAACGTCACAAACTCAAAACGCTCGCAACTGTGCGCCATTGCCTTGGCAAAAGGTTCATATCCCAAACAGAGTTCCCCTTTGGTAATGCCATACTCTTTGGCTTTTTTACATGCAAAAGCATCCATCGTTTCAAAAAAAGCTTTCCCATTTTCAACGAAAAGCATCTGATCGTCTTTGATCAGCTCACACGAAAACGCATCAAAAATTTCATTCGCCACAAAGAATGCCTCTTTACATGTAAACGCTTCCAAAGAGTTTACATGTAAAAGTTTTATCGCATCGCCAAACGCCTCTTCAAAGTACGCTTTTTGCATCGCTTGATTCGCAGCAAAAGGCTCGACAATGACAAAGGTTAGGGTTTGAAGCAGTTCGGGTTTGAGGGTGTAGATAAATTGGATCATATCGGCAAGTAAATAGCCTTTGTGCGCGCCGATCTCAACGACACTGCAAGCAGGGCTTAAAAACCCGCTCTCAATCGTTGAAATCAGCCGCTTGGCAATCGTTCCACCAAAGAACATGCTCGTACTCACAGCGGTGTAAAAGTCACCCTCTTTTCCGATGGTACGCACATTGCTGTAGTAGCCCTGCTCGCCGTAAAGCCACGCTTGCATGTAGGCGCTAAAGTTCACGTTTCTCTTTTATAAAAGCGTGCTACACGCACTCGCTAAACGTTTAAAGCCCTCATCGATCTCCTCTTTCGAGATAGTCAGTGGAGGAAGGAAACGAAGCGTATTTTTGCCTGCTTTGAGAACCAAAACGCCATGTTCAAACGCTTTTTTGATGACGCTTGCCAAAATATCGCCACTTTGGCACTTAATGCCACGCATCAAACCAAGCCCTTCAACACTCTCAAAAAGTGTCGGAAACGCTTTACATGTAACTTTGAGTTTTGCATCAAAATAGATCAGTGCTTCATCAAGCATACCACTTTGTTTGTACTCTTCTAAAATCGCCAGTGCTTCGAGTCCTGCGCGTGTGGAGAGAAAGTTACCCCCAAATGTACTGCCGTGATCGCCTGCTTTAAAAATATCTTTGTGCTTGCTAATCACCGCGCCAATAGGCACACCACCCGCTAACCCTTTGGCAAGCGTGATGATGTCTGGCTCAATTTCATACAGGGATGTCGCTAAAAACTCACCGCTTCTAAAGACGCCACTTTGCACTTCGTCGATGATGAGCAAAATCTCTTTCTCTTTTAAAAACTTCGCTAAATCTTGAATATCTTTTTTAGGAAACGCTTTAACGCCACCCTCGCCTTGTACGAGTTCGATCATGACAGCAACCGTCTCATCATCAATCGCATTGTAAAGATCAGCGATCTCTTTTGTGTACGAAAATCCCTCAGGGTACGGGGCAAAAGCCGTTTTATGAAAGCTCTCTTGACCTGTTGCTTTCACCGTTGTAATCGTACGTCCGTGAAAGGAGTGCTCTAGGGTTAGGACTTTGTATTTTTTATTGGCAAATTTTTTCTCACCATACTTTCGTGCAAGCTTAATCGCGCCCTCATTCGCTTCCGCGCCTGAGTTCCCAAAGAAAACGCCCACATCATAGCCTGTGAGTTCACAGATTTTTTTTGCTAACTTCGCTTGTGGCTCGATCATATAAAGATTTGATGTATGGATGATATGGCGTGCTTGATCAGCGACCGCATCGGCAAGTCTTTGATTGCCATGCCCAACGCTTACCACACCAATACCGCTGGTGAAATCAATATAATCTCTTCCTTTCTCATCAAAAAGGGTTGCGTTGATACCGTGTTTAAAATTGACATAGTTTCGTGCATAGGTCTGCAACACATACTCTTTGTCCATTGTTTCAAAATCCATAATCTACTCCTCTAAAAAAACGCCATTATAGCGAAAAAAACCTTACCCAATTTTTGGCAAATGCCACTGTTTGTAATACGCCAACAGCCGTAATGCCACACCAAAGGCAAAAACAACCATCACAGGCAGATAGCCGCTGATGTCAAACTGTGCAAAACCAAACAAAATAGCACCGACCAAAAGTGAGACTGTGCCGTAAAATTCACTGATTAACAGCAGTGGTACGCGGTTGAGCAAGATGTCTCTTACCACACCACCACCCACCGCCGTTACAAGTGCCATCAGTACGACACCAAAAAAGTTAAACTCTGCTTGCAGAGCAATGAGCGCCCCTGAAATCGAAAATGAAACCAACCCTAATGTATCGCTGATGATAAAATAAAACTTTTTTTCTATTTCACCTTTGAGGTGAAGTTTTAGAAGTGTGCTCAAAAGAATCACCGCGATCACCAAAATGGAGGGAAGCAGATGCGTAAAAGTGTACGGAGCGCGATCACACAGCATGTCACGCACCAATCCACCACCCAGAGCGGTTAAAAATGAAGCGATAAAAATGCCCAAAAGATCAAGTTTTTCCTTGACTGCCACATAAAAACCACTCAGTGCAAACGCAATCGTACCGATAATTTCGGCGACTTCAAGCTCAACCATGACTCGCCTTTAGCGCATCCAAGTAGCGCTCCAAAATCACTTTGGCTGCCATCGAGTCAATGCGTCCATCGCGCTTTTGACGCACAACGCCTTGCATCATCTCTTTGGCTTCATTGCTAGAGCCATACTCATCTTGGTAGACCACTGCGCCACTAAATTTTAACAGACTCACAAAATGTTTGATGCGCCTCTCCATCTCTTCGCTACTACTTCCACCTTTGGGAAGTCCCACAACCAAAAGCTCGATGTTCCACTCATTTAAAAAAGCATCGACATCGTGTGCGGCTTGGTCACGATTTTTGCGCAATATCGCCTCTTGCGGTGAGACAATACCTGCTGCCAAACAAAGCGCTACGCCAATACGCTTTAAGCCAATATCAATACTTGCTGTTTTTTTCACATAAAACTCATTTGTTGGAATTAATTTATTTTACCGAAGATTGATTTAAACCGCTCTTTTCTCTTTATTTTCTCTTTACATGTAAACCTATTTCTGTGCTATAATCCACCACAATTTTTCGCCAACCATAGAGGTTATTATGCAATCACTCAGATCATTTTACTGTATAGGTCATGGACCTTCTTCAAGCCATACGATGGGACCTTTTAATGCTGGTACGATCTTTAAAAAACGCTTTCCTAACGCTTCGTTATACCGTGTAACCCTTTTTGGCTCACTCGCAGCAACAGGCAAAGGTCACTTAACCGACGATGCATTGCATCAAGCCTTGGCCTCAATGGGTGTTGAAATCCTCTTTCGTCCTGACATCACCAAACCGTTTCATTCCAATGGCATGTTTTTTGAAGCCTTTAACGAAAAACAAGAACTTCTAGGCTCTTGGGAAGTTTACAGCGTGGGAGGCAGTGCGCTTAAAGAAGCGGGAGAAAATCCTATCTCTGAGCCTTCAATCTATCCGCTGACATCGTTTAATGCCATTATGCAGTGGTGCCACGATGAGCACAAAGAACTGTGGCAATACGTCGAAACGTACGAAGGAGAAGCGATCTGGGAGTATCTTGCCGAAGTGTGGGCGAGCATGCAAACCACGATCGATCGAGGCTTAAAACAATCAGGCGTCCTGCCAGGCATCCTCCAATACCCAAGGAAAGCCTCCAAGTTCTTTGCCAAAGCGCGCAAAGAAGAAAAAAGAGCGCATGGGATCATCTTCGCCTATGCCCTTGCCACGAGCGAAGAAAACGCTTCGGGCAACATCGTCGTGACTGCACCGACGTGCGGTGCCTGTGGCGTCGTTCCAGCCGTGCTTCGTTATCTCAAAGAGCTGTACAATTTAGATCAAACCGATTGTCTACGCGCCCTTGCCGTTGCGGGGCTTTTGGGAAATATCGTGAAGTTTAATGGCTCCATTTCAGGCGCAGAAGTAGGTTGTCAAGGTGAAGTAGGCGTAGCGTGTTCGATGGCAGCAGGCATGGCATCGTACCTCTTTGGCGGCAATTTACAACAGATTGATTACGCCGCTGAAATGGGGCTAGAGCATCACCTTGGCATGACGTGCGATCCCATCGCTGGCTACGTGCAAGTACCCTGCATCGAGCGCAATGCGGTAGCGGCAATTCGCGCCATTGATGCGGCAGAATACACCTCCTATACCGATGGCGCCCATAAAGTGAGTTTTGATGAGATCATTCAAACGATGGTGGAGACGGGAAAAGATATGAACACGAAGTACAAAGAGACCTCACTCGGAGGTCTGGCAAAACGTTATCTTTAGAGCTTTACATGTAAAGGGTTAGGAAGATAAATTAGTGCCATTATTTATTTCCTTGTTCAAAGTATTCTTGGATAATTTTATCAGTTCCTTCAATTACTGCTTTATTAAATTGCTTTTCTGACATCTTTTGCCCCTCTTGATAATTAGGTGCGGTATCTAGATCACAGATTCCCCTCATAATACGATCTGCATCACACTCAACAAATCCCCCATGCTTATCAAAGTAAGCTCGTATCACACTTGGTTCTTTAACTTTTACGATAGATTCAGGAGCTTTCGTCTCTCCATCTTCATAACGCACTCTTAAAATGCTACTCATGCCTTTTAATAGCACCGTTCCATCATTGAGATTTAACCCAATGTGAATGGGTTCATCTATGATGCGCCATGCACCCCACAAGTCACGGTCATAAAACCCTTTTGTTTTTATGAGATATTGCTTTTGCCATAACGCCACGTGATCATAAGGGTCACTTAGTGTGAAATAAAAGGATGCATTTTTGCTAGGATAATCTTGTGGCATTTCTTTGGTCAGTCTACTAAACGGCTGTCCATACTCTTGACATCCAAAGATTCTATTTTGATAAGAGTCGTAGTAATTACGAACGCCTTGACGCTCTCTGCCATAATAATTTTTGTCATCAGGATACGTAATCTTTTTATAGCCATTATCAAAGTTTGACCATGAAGCGATTACATAGCCCTCTTTATCAGAAGGACGCATAACAAGGTTTTCTAGGTGTTCACTTGAAACTGGATATCCCGTCCCATTTAAACACTGTGTTTGGGATAAATCAAATGAAACAAAAAATACATTATGATGTTTTTCGTAGCATTCATGAAATGCTGATTTTACGTGTTCCAGCCCTGTAAGTTTTTTGCATATCTCTGATGAATCCAAGCCACGAGAATTGTTAAATATGTCATTTTTATTAGGTGTATACACACATCCCAGTTTACTTTGTTCCTTTGAAATATAATTTACAAGAATCAAAGGATCGCTATCAGTAACATTTTTTTTCTCTTTAGGGTCAGCACTGATGGCAATAATGACTTTATCTAAAGGGATAGGAGTTGAATTTGCTGTCATATCATTTTGAAGATAAATCTCTGCAATTTTACCGTTATACACTCTTACCCAATCATCATTTCGCTCTTCTGCATAGGAAAGTGTTATGCAAAAACATCCCACAAAGAGCATATTCCATAATTTACGGTGAAATCTCAAAAAAATATCATATGAAGACGTTACATACATAAAATCGCCTTGCTATTTTAGTTTACGGACAGCGTAAATAATCGCTCCGCGTCTCTTGCCACAATGCTTTGGCGTCGTAATTTAAGATAAGTCCATCACCGCGAGTGACGCCGTTTTGAACCATGTATTTGGGGTAGTATGAGGGACTTCCTAGTTGTTCTAAAAAGCGACAGCTGGATTTCATATCGTCCAATCTAGCGCGCAAGGCTTCGGCAAATTGGTTGCGTTTACTCGCATCAAGGGGGCCAAAATTCTCTGTTTTGAGCGATTCTAGCGTGTCTCTTGTACTTTTATCAATCACACGGGCACTGTCAAAATAGCCGTACGCCGTAGCGACCAGATAAAGATCAACCGCCTCAGCGTATTTTTTTTCTTCAACACAGATCGCACTGGATTTAAACAGATCAACAGGCGTGAGACTATTATTAATCTCAACGCGCTCCATACAGGTGCTCACCATCGCAGGTTTGCTCTCTTCAAAAAGATCGCGTGTCGTAGCGCATAAGAGCAATGATGGCACGAGAAGAGCCCATAAACAACCTCTTCTTTGCATTATCTTTCCTTTGTTACATATAAGGCTAATTCTGCCAGTTTTTACAGACATCCACCCAGCTCAATGCTTTGGAATGCACTTCTAAAGCCTCTAAATCTAATGCAATTGCACTGTTAGAACTTCCTGCGGCGGGATAGACCATATCAAAACGTTTGAGCGAAATATCGAGATAAACATGTACTTTTTCATTAACCCCAAAAGGGCACACGCCCCCGATGCCATGCCCGATAAGGGGCTCAACATCTTCTGCTTTAAGCATCTTGGCTTTGAGGTTAAACTGCTCTTTAAATTTTTGATTATCCACTTTTGCATCGCCTGCAACCACGATGAGTATAGCACCTTCTTCTGCATAAAACGAGAGACTTTTAGCAATACGCTCAGGCGCACAACACAATGCCATAGCGGCAAGTTCAACCGTTGCACTGGATGCTTGAAACTCAATGACGCGCTCTTCCATCCCCTGCGTTCTAAAATAAGCTTTGACTTTTTCCAATGCCATCTTAACCCTTTTACATGTAACGCTAAATGACGGAGCTGAGCATCTTGATGCTTAGAAGCATTAAAAGCAACGCAAAAATCTTTTTGAGCTTGCCAACAGGAAGCGTGTGCGCCATTTTCGCACCCAACGGAGCGGTAAAATAACTGACGATGGAGATCAGCACAACGGCTGGAAGATAGACAAACCCTAACATCATATCAGAGCCCGCTTCGGCGTGTAGCATGCCATTGAGAACGTAGCCCACAGTTCCTGCGATGGAGAGAGGAAATCCAATCGCCGCAGAGGTCGCAATCGCACGTTTAAGATCCACATTTTGCCACACAAGATAGGGCACGGTGAGAGATCCTCCACCGATGGAGACCAATGCAGAAATAATGCCGATAAACGAACCTGCGCCAAAAAGCGATGGAGGCGTGGAGAGTTCACGACTCGGTTTTGGTTTTTTATCAATCGCCATTTGAATCGAAACGTACGCCATAAAAATGGCAAAGAAGATCGCCAATTGCACGGATTTCATGTAGGTCGCTAAGAACGTTGCCGCAAAGGTTCCGATGACGACGCCGCCCGCCATGTATTTGACCACATTCCACATGACCGCACCTTTTTTATGGTGTGCGCGCATACTCGCAAACGAGGTAAAGATGATGGAAGCCATCGAGGTTCCAAGTGCCATATGCACCACCTGCTCCACAGGAACGCCTTGTGCTAAGAAAATCGACGTCAGCACAGGCACCATAATGCCGCCTCCACCAATTCCTAAAAGCCCCGCCATAAAACCAACGACCAATCCCAGCACTAAAAAAGCCACAATCCATTCAAAACCCATGCTTTTCCTTTACGCGCGCTTGATGCGCCCATTTTCAACCCTAATTTTACCTAAACATTCATATTCAAATACTTTATCCGCGTATTTTGCCACAGCTTCATGGTAAAGCGGTTGCGTGGAGCAATAATTTAAAAATTCATCGTTACATGTAAGATCACTCTGCCCAAACTGTGCGACAAACGAGTCCACGTCATGCAGTGGCGTCGCTAAGTTTTGTTTCAAAAGCCAATTCGTTCCTTCGCTCTCACCCAAACGGTGAGGAAGAACATAAATAGGCTTTTGCATTTTAAGCGCAAATTCGATGCTGTGCATCGTACCACTTTTAAAATCGGCTTGGGTGACAATCAGTACCTCACCAAGGGCGACGACTAATTCATTGCGCAGCGGAAAATTCCATTTCATGGAGGGCTGTCCCGCCTCAAATTGACTGAGCACCAACCCCTCTTTTTCAATGCCCTCAATAAGCTTTACATGTAAAGAAGGGTAGCGAATATCCAGCCCTGTTCCTGCGACCATAATCGTATTGGAAATCCCAGCTGATTGATGCGCGATGCCATCAACCCCTTGCGCACCGCCGCTCACGATGCAAACTCCTGCATTGGAGAGTTTTTGAGCCAGTTCTTGGGTGTAAATTTTTGTGTAGGTAATGGGATGGCGTGTGCCAACGATGGAGATTTTAGGGCGTTTGAGAAGGTCTAAATTGCCCAGAGCAAAAAGAGGCGTGGGATAAACTTTCATCATCTCCAATTCAGGGACGTGAAAGTCTATCGTTTGAATCATTACAAATCTTTCAGATAGACCATTTCCACACCGTTTAAAAGATCTTTGGAATCCCTAAGAACCTCTAAGGTATTTTTGTGTGGATGCCCAATGGCAATGGCATAACCAAATTTTTTAGCCTTCGCAACAGCCTCTTTGAGCTGAATGCGAATCAAGTTTTTATCGAGTGAATTGTCCAAAAAGACATCACGCGAGTAGAGAAACATCCCGTATTTTTTCGTAATTTCAGGCGCTTTTGAGTTGCCAACGGTACGGCTATCGACAAAAATGAGCCCATTTTCTTTAAGCACTTTTACCAAACGATCCATCGCATGATAATCCGCTGTATACGATCCACCCGTATGGTTATTGTAATAGATAATTTGAGGGAACCACTCTTTGATGCGTTTGATGCGCTTTTCGATCACCTCGCTCGAATCAACAATATTGAGCGTTTCAGGTTCAGGTGACGAGTAGTTTTTCGACTCCATCGGAAGATGAATCATCGCAAAAGGGAACTCATGCGACATGCGTACCGTTTCAGGATGCCCTTTTGTCGGTGGGAAAAATGAAGGCGTGACTTTGTAAGGTATCTCTTTTATCGAACGCGTTTGCCAAGGAAATGAGACATCATCGATGATAATGGCAAGCCTAGGCGTTGTCCCTTCGGGGTATTTTTTACGCACAATGTCATGAGGACGAGCAGGTTTGCCACTCTCTTTGAGACTGCGCTCATAGTCATGTACTTCGGAGCGTTCCTGCGCTTTGCTCTCCTCTTCAGGAGTCTGTTGGACGACATGCGTCTCATTGTTTTCAAGAGGTTTTTCACTGCTTTGATTGTTTTCAACAACGGTTGAGACATTGGTTTCAGCCACAGGAGAAGGAGGAGGTGGCAGTGTCGCTTGACGCGCTTTTTCCTCATCAAGCATCTGCTTCATCTTCTGCATCAACACATCGCTAGACGCTTTTTGATCTTTTTGCACTATTTTGTAATGCTGATACGAGGTCGTCATATACAAATAGGTTCCAAAAGCAATCATGCTGAGGGTTAAAATGAGCATTAAGATAAGGCTGTACTTTTTAAGCTTAGCTGATTTGATCTCATTCAACGAAGGCGTCTCTTTTTTTGGGCGTTTTTCTTTAATCTTTTTTACCATCAATACACTTACTTTCCAAGAATGACTTCGACTTCTAATAACTCAATATTTTGATTCGTTTGAGAGGTAATTTTTACATCTTCAACTTTGGTATACTTGCGAATGACGGCAATGAGATCATTACGCAAATCATCCATATAAGGCAATTTACAACTGGCTCTCTCATGGGCAAGCATGATTTTCAGACGATTTTTTGCCACATCTGCGGTAGGTTTAGAACGACCAAAAAGAGTGTCAAAGAAACTCATTTGAACATTCCTTTCAAGGTTGCCATCAGTCCTTTCTTCGCACGAATGTCTAAAAATTCGACCTCTTCGCCTAAAATACGACGCGCGATATTGCGGTACGCTTCGGCTGAAAGTGATTTGTCTTTGTTGACAATCGGTGAGCCTGTGTTGGTAGAGGTAATAATATCTTCATCATCAGGCACAATACCAATAAGGGGAAGAGCAAGAATACTTAAAACATCGTCAACACTGAGCATATTGCCCGCATCGACCATCTCAGGTTTGATTCGATTGATGATGATGTGTTTTTCGACTTCCAAACCGTTTTTAGCGCGCTCACTTTTGGCATCGATAATGCCAATTACACGATCCGCATCACGAACAGAACTGACATCAGGCGTTGAAACGATCAGGGCACGATCGGCTAGGAAAATAGAGTGCTCAAACCCGCTCTCAATACCCGCAGGTGAGTCGATCATCACGAAATCAAAACTCTCTTTGAGGTTTTCGATCAACGCTTTGACTTTATCTTTATTCAAAATATCTTTATCTTTGGTTTGACTTGCAGGTAAGAAGTAAAGTGATTTGGATTTTTTATCGTTGATCAGCGCTTGTGCAAGGTTACAACGACCCTCCATCACATCGACCACATCATAAACGATGCGATTTTCAAGTCCTAAAATCATGTCAAGATTTCTAAGCCCTATATCAAAGTCAATCGCAACAACTTTTTTGCCTAAATTTGCAAGTCCAACGGCTAGATTAGCAGTGGTGGTGGATTTACCCACCCCACCTTTACCGGACGTTACGGTAATAACTATACCCATTAGTTTTTGTCTTTGTTGATGATTTTTTTAGAAGTGATCCAAGGCATCATGGAGCGAAGTTTCTCACCGGTTTGATTCAAAAGGCTTCTCTCAGTTTTAGCACGTTCTGCGTTCATACGAGTGTAGCCCGCTTTGCGCTCTAAGATAAAATCTTTGGCAAAACGACCATCTTGGATTTCAGCCAAAATCTCTTTCATCGCCGCTTTTGACTCAGCGTTAATGACACGTTTTCCACTGACATAATCACCATACTCAGCAGTGTTAGAGATAGAGTAACGCATATCAGCGATGCCACCTTGGTACATCAAATCAACGATAAGTTTAAGCTCATGCAAACACTCAAAGTATGCCATCTCAGGCTCATAACCCGCTTCGACCAATGTTTGGAAACCCGCTTCGACCAGAGCAGTTGCGCCACCACAAAGAACCGCTTGCTCACCGAAAAGATCGGTCTCCGTTTCATCTTTGAAGGTTGTCTCAATAATACCAGTACGTCCACCACCAATAGCGGAAGCATAACTCAGTGCTAATGCTTTTGCATTGCCTGTCGCATCTTGATCGACCGCGATAAGATCGGGAATTCCTCCGCCGTTTACAAACTCACTTCGTACCGTATGACCTGGCGCTTTTGGAGCGATCATGATGCAGTCAATGCCTTTTGGTGTAACGATTTGACCGTAATGGATGTTAAAACCATGTCCAAAGGCAATCGCTTTACCCGCACTTAAGTTTGGTTTAATTTCAGCAGCAAAGACATCGCCTTGCATCTCATCTGGCAATAAGATCATAATGACATCTGCATATTTGGTAGCTTCGCCAACGCTTAAAACTTTAAACCCTTTTGCTTCTGCTTTTGCCCATGAACTACCATCTTTTCTAAGACCTACAACGACCTCTACACCGCTATCACGAAGATTTTCTGCGTGTGCATGTCCTTGAGAACCAAAACCGATCATCGCTACTTTTTTTGAGCGAATAATGCTTAAATCACAATCTTTGTCATAAAAGACGGTTATTGCCATTTGTCAATCCTTACATGTAATATTAAATGTCGGTATTTTACAGCAACGTTACTTAAAAACGTTACATGTAAACGGGCAAAGGAAACTATAAACCAACAAGAGATAGAATTTGGCTATAAACAAATCACTCGAAATAGGAACCCTTTATGGACGAAAATATTTTAAAAAAAATCAAAGCACTTCCGCCTCTTGACGATACGGTTTTGAAGATTCAGCGTATTTGCGTCGATAAAAATAGCTCCTTAGCGGATCTTGTCAAAGTCGTTGAAAGCGATCCAATGCTCACAGCCAATATCCTAAAATCTTCCAATTCTCCTCTTTACGGCTTTAGCAGAGAGATTAAAAATATCGCCCATGCGGTATCGCTTTTTGGCATGGCAACCGTGCGTGGTTTTGCGCTTTCAAGTGCTATCAAACAAAATATCAAAATCGATCTCTCCCCATATCATCTCTCCAACACAACTTTTTTAGAGATCAGCACGCTTCAAAGCACCTTCATGTTCAAATGGTACTCCAAAGTCAACAAAGCAATGCTTGATGTGCTTCAACCTGCTGCTTTTATGATGGAAGTCGGCAAAATCATCATCGCGCACGAGCTCATTGAACAACAAAAAGAGAGTGCCTTTAAAACGGCGCTTGATTCGATTAAAACACCTCAAGAACTCTCCGTACTCGAAAAAGAGTATGTCGGTTTTTCCAACGAAGAGATCACTGCAAAGATTTTTGAGCAGTGGAATTTAGAGAGTGAACTGGTCGAATCGATCAAGTTTTGCAATGACCCACAGGAGGCTCAAGAGCACATCCGTACGCTCTCAGAAGCACTGAATGTGGTCAGAAACAGCATCAATATCTTCGGACAACTCAATGAGCCTTCCATCAAACACGCACTCACGCTTTTAGAATCATACGGACTTGAGGCTGAGCCATTTTTACAAACCGTAGAGCACTTTAAACAGTGAAAAACTTTCTTCTCAGCCTTAAAGAAGGGGTAGCACAAACTGAGGTGCCAGCCCCTTTTCTCCCCCATTTTCAAACTCTGATCCAACTTCGAGCACTTACCTCAAACAATGGTATTTTTGAGCTTGAGCCTTCCCATGTCGTGGGCAAAATGGACGTTTCATTTAGCGGAACAGGCTATTTAAGCGCCTTAGAAGCGACACGTTCCAAAGACCTCATTGTCGAAGCTTCAGGACTTCATGGTGCGATGCGAGGCGATTTGGTGGTTGCCAAACGTGTCACCAACAAACGAGGCGGACGCGCCAAAGCCGTCGTTGTCTACATTGCCCAGCGCGCTTTTGCCAAAAGCATCGTCTACACCAAAATGAGCAAGGGCAAAGTCGTTGGCGTTAATGTCAAAAACGCATCCATCTTTGAGATCACCGCAAGTCAAAAATCGCTCAAGCAACTTCCATTGGGAAGTGTTTTAAAGATCGATAATATCACCAATGCCATCGAAGAAGTTTTAGGAGTACTGGATGATCCCTTAGTCGATGAGAAAATCTCTTTGGCGCTGTTTGATAAAAAAGAGTTTTTCAGTAAAGAAGCTGAAACTGAGGCTAAAAGTCATGGCGATTTTGTGGACAAAGCGTACTATCCGCACCGTGTTGACCTTACCCATTTACCCTTTTGTACGATTGATCCAGTAGACGCCAAAGACTTTGATGATGCGATCTATTTTGATGTTGCAAACTACATTCTCTACGTGGCGATTGCCGATGTCAGCGAATACGTTTATGCGATGGGCGCGATTGATAAAGAGGCAATTGAGCGCGGTTTTTCGATCTATTTTCCTCACAAATCCATTCCGATGTTGCCCCGTTCATTAAGTGAAAATATCTGCTCCCTCAAACCCAACGTCGACCGTCTTGCCTACACCTTTAAAATCACCCTCGATCCGCTTACATGTAAACCGATCAAAGAGGAGCTTTTTGAGAGCATCATCCACTCCACAAAGCGCTACACCTACGAGAAAATCGATCTTTTCTTGCAAGGTAAAACAGATGATGCAGATGCCGCCGATCAAACGATCTTAGCCTACCTTTTACCTCTGCATTTACTGACACAAAAACTACGCGACATGAGGCTTGAAAATGCCTTTTCCTTTCGCTCTTCCGAAGTCAGAATGCGAGTTGATGCAGACCAAAACTTAATTTCCACCACCGTAGAAGAAGAGACGCCATCACACGGTTTGATTGAAGATTGTATGCTTTTAGCCAATAAAGCGGCGGCTAAAAAACTGGGCTTTGGCATCTTTAGAACGCACGAAAGCCCTTCATACGAGCGCATGGAGATGCTTTTAAACGACCTTGCACTTATTGGGATCAATGCCAAACTCAGCTCCGATATTCCTAAAATGATCCAAGGTATTCAAGCCAAAGCCGATGTTCTAGGGCTTCGTGAAGAGGTCGATAAACTCATCATTAAAAGCCAAAAAAAGGCGATTTATGAGCCTGAAAACAAGGGGCATTTTGGACTCGGTTTTGACATCTACACCCATTTCACCTCCCCCATTCGTCGTTACAGTGACCTCACACTCCACCGCCTTTTAAAAGCGAAAATGGCAAATGACGAGAAAAAGCTCACCTTTTTACTCAAAGACATCGCGCCATTGTGTGAGCAAATAAGCGCACTAGAGCGAGAGAGTGATAAAGTAGCATGGGATTATATGGACCGCAAATTTGCGCGCTACATGGCGTTACATGTAGGCGATAATTTCAAAGCGATTGTCGTGGAAACCGAACAAAATCCTATCGCAAAACTAGATGATGAACTCAAAGGTGCGCGCATCTTTTTACTCGACAATGATGTGCATTTGTTACAACGCATTGAAGTTAAAATCGTCGAGAGCAATATCGCAACGGCTCGCATTTATGCCAGAGTAACCAGGAGTTTTGATGTATAAAAGAGAATTTGAAGGCGTTTTAAAAGCCAACAAAGCCCCAAAATCAACACTTTTGTACGGGGCATGTGCCTATCAAAACAACGCTCTTGCCCACCAACTTCTCACACTGCTACAAGCGGCGAGCGAAGAGAAAGTGATGATGTATTTTGATGAGTACAACTTCACATCCGCTAAAAATTTTCTCTCCCAATCTTCGCTCTTTGGTGATCGCAATATCTTGATCGTTAAAACCGATAAAACGATTCCTTCTAAAGAGGTTGAAACCCTTGTGAGTCTCTGCGCCAAAAACGATTCAAGCTATTTCATCTATCAGTATTTTGGCGAAGATAAAAAAGCAACGCCTCTGACAAAATTTTTTGAAAAACAACATGACGGTGCCTTTCTCCGTCTCTTTAAAGCTGATTTTAACGAAGCAATGCAGTTACTTCAAAACCACGCCAATGCGGTTGGGCTCTCCATTGACCGCTACGCATTGCAACATCTCTACATGATCCACTCTGAAGATCTCTCCTTATGTGTCAATGAGTGCGAAAAACTTTTGGTGCTCGGTCGTGAAATTGGCATCAACGATATTAATACTCTTGTGTATGGACTCGGTTCTGTTTCTATGGATCATTTCATCACGAAACTGTTAGAGAAAAAAGACATTAAAGAGGAGTTTGAACGTCTCGTTGAAGGCGATGGCGTTGAAGAAATTCGCATTATTAACGCGATTCAAGCGCATGTGTCTCAGCTCTTTTTATTTCATGCCTATATTAAACTGCACGGTGCGTTCGATGCCAAAGCCATTCTTGGGTACCCTCTTCCCCCACAGCTTGCGGCGCAACGCTCGCAGCACTCGATTAAAATTGATCTCGCAACCTATCAAAAACTTTCATCCCAACTGATCGATGCAGAGTACCGTTTGAAAAAAATTGGGAACATTGAAAAGAGCAGTTACCTGCTTTCAAGCTTAATAAAACTTCAAAGTTATTTGTAGTATAATCCACGCCTATTCTAAAAATCCTTACTCAAATACACACTATTTGGGTGAAATCCAGAAGGAGAAACGATGCGACATTATGAGTTGCTTGTTGTAGTAAAACCTACATTAACCGTAGAAGAACTACAAGCAAAACTAAACTATCTAAAAGAAATTTTAGAGAAAAACGGTGCAGTGATCGCTGCAACACTTGAGATGGGTACACGTAAACTTGCGTATCAAATCGATAAATTTGAGCGTGGAACGTATGTAGTATTCTACTTTACTTCCCCAACACCTGCTATTGCTGAAGTTGAGAGACTTATCAGAATTACTGAAGAGTTTATTCGCTTTATGACTGTTAAATTTGAAAATCAAAAAGAGCTTAGATTTTGGAACAAACAAGTTGAAAAAATCACTAAAAAAAGTGATGCACCAGCTCCTGCGGTTGTCGAATCTAAAGAGATCGTAGAAGAAACTGTTACAACTGAAGCTTAATTAAGGAGCCATGATGTTCAATAGAGTCGTTATGCTTGGAAACCTCACACGTGACTGCGAGCTTCGTTACCTCCCTAGTGGTGGTGCGGTTTGTACCACTGGACTTGCGACCAATCGTCGCTTCAAAAAGCAAGATGGAAGCCAAGGCGAAGAGGTTTGCTTTATCGACATCACTTTTTTTGGACGTACTGCAGAGATCGCTAACCAATACCTTAGCCGTGGCAAAAAAGTATTGGTAGAAGGTCGTTTAAAGCTCGATCAATGGACCGACCAACAAGGTGTAAAGCGCTCAAAGCACTCTATTACCGTTGAAACACTCCAGATGATTGACTCACGCGGTGGACAAGAGAGTGGTGGCGTTGAGGGTGGAAGTTATGGTGAACCAACAGGAACACCGAATGTTGGCTACAACAATGCTAACGCACAAAAACCTGCAGCCTATCCAAAACAGACGACTCCTGAATACAGTGGTCATGAGATTCCGGACATCGATATTAACGATGACGAAATACCGTTTTAGCACATAAAAGGATAAAAAATGGCAGAGAAAAGAAAATTTGCACGCAAATACTGCAAATACTGTGAAGCAAAAGTAGAATACATTGACTATAAAGATGCAAAAATTTTGAGACATTCTCTCTCCGAGAGATACAAAATTATGCCACGTCGTTTGACAGGTAACTGCAAAAGACATCAAGAGATGGTAGAACTAGCGATCAAACGCGCTCGTGCTACAGCAGTGATTCCTTACATCATCGACACTCAAAAAGTCGTTGCTGTGCCTTTCGAACAACTTCAACAATAAGTCTTACATGTAAAGCTAGATGGTCTCCCATCTAGCTTCTTCTTCTCTACTTCACTAACGCATACTCCAACACTTCTTCCACA
This sequence comes from Sulfurospirillum multivorans DSM 12446, assembly GCF_000568815.1. Lineage (NCBI taxonomy): Bacteria > Pseudomonadati > Campylobacterota > Epsilonproteobacteria > Campylobacterales > Sulfurospirillaceae > Sulfurospirillum > Sulfurospirillum multivorans. Next base: position 1,075,160 of record NZ_CP007201.1, on the reverse strand, counting down.
CGAGATACTGGGATGATTTTCATCTTCTCTTTGACTTCATCAGGAATTTCATCGAGATCTCTCTCATAGTTTTTCTTAGGAATGAGTGCTGTTTTAATTTTCGCTTTATACGCCGCTATCAGTTTTTCTTTCAGTCCACCAATCGGCAATACTTTTCCCGTTAAGGTCAATTCACCTGTCATAGCAAGATCACTTTTCACTTTTTTATCGCACAATATCGAAGCAATCGCCGTTGCCATCGTCACACCTGCACTTGGTCCATCTTTGGGAGTAGCGCCTTCTGGTACGTGAATGTGAAGATCAAAACGTCTGTAAACATCGCTAGGTTCTACCTGTTTGGCATTCTCTTCTTTATCCATTCCTGTGGTTGGAATGATGGAAAGCGGTACATCGATCTTGCCATTATCGATCAAGACTTTGACCACACTCAGAGCAATTTTGGCAGACTCTTTCATAACATCGCCGAGTGAACCAGTGATCTGAATGCCACCTTTGCCTTGAATGCGAATCGCTTCTACTTTGAGCACATCGCCACCGACACTGGTCCATGCCAGCCCATTGACGATGCCCACACTGTTCTCTTTATCGACTTCGTCAATTTCAAAGACCGTTTTTGGCAAATACTCTTTTAAATTGCTGTTGGTAATGCTCACTTTGTCGATCGCTGGATCAATCAAAAGTTGTTTGGCTACTTTTCGCAAAATATCGGCAATGCGACGACGCAAATTTCTAACACCCGATTCACGCGTGTAATTTGAGATGATAAGTTGTAGCGTAGGCTTAGAGATGTTAATCTCATTGTTTTTCAAACCATGTTTTTTAAGCTCTTGGGGAATGAGATATTTTTTAGCGATCTCGTACTTCTCTTGCGGCGTATAGGAATTGACAAAAATAAACTCCATACGATCACGAAGCGGTGCGGGGATCGAGCCTATTTCATTCGCTGTCGCGATAAAGATCACTTTGCTAAGATCAATGTTAAAGTTCAGATAATAATCTCTAAACTTGTTATTTTGCTCAGGATCAAGCACTTCTAAAAGCACCGCCGTTGGATCGCCTCTGAAGCTTCGTGCGACCTTGTCGATCTCATCTAAAACCACCACCGGATTCATCTCTTCGGCTTCGATGATACCTTGAACAATACGCCCAGGCATCGCGCCAATGTAGGTGCGTCTGTGACCTCGAAGTTCATTAACATCTTCGAGTCCTCCCAAAGCGATACGAACCAATTTACGCTTCAAAGCCTTCGCTATCGAGTTTGCCAAAGAGGTTTTACCCACACCTGGAGGGCCTGCAAAACATAAGATTGCCCCATTGGCATTTTTTTCAGCAATGCCACGTTTTGCGAGCAATTCACGCACGGCAAAAAATTCTTCGATACGCTCTTTGGGTTTTTCAAGCGAATAATGGTCTTTATCGAGCTGTGATTTGACCTCTAGGACGTCAAGGTTTTTCTTAGCCGCTTTACCAAACGGAATCTCAATGACCCAGTCAAGATAGCTTTGAATCAAGTTTGCATCCGCAGAATCTGGGTGCATGCGGGAGAGTTTATCGATCTGTTTTTTGATCTCTTTGTACGCATCCTCTTCCATGTACTCTTTTTTAGCTTCAAGCTTTTTACGGTACTCTTCGATCTCTTCTTCGCGTTGGTTATCAGTTCCTAGCTCTTTTTGAATCTGCTTCAGTTGCTCTTTTAAAAAATACTCTTTATTCACTTTTTCAATCTGTGAATGCACTTTTGTTTTGATCTCTTTTTTAAGACGACTTGACTCAATCTCTTCGATCACATAATCAATCAGTTGGAGAAGTCTGGTCTCATCATCTTCTTCGACAAACAGCTTATAGGCTTGCTCTTTTTTGAGTTTCATGCTACTCGCGACAAGATCGGTAATGCGATGAATATCGCTGTTATCTTCAATGGTTTTAATAAGATCAGGTGGAAATTGACCGCCGAGTGATCCAAGAAGAGAAACTTTTTCGCGTAAAACAGCCAAGGTTGCGTCTACTTTCATTGCTTCTGAGCGATGTGTTGGAATTAGCTCTATCGTTGCGCGAAGGGGTGTGCTCGTGAGCTCTTTTAAAATTCTTCCTTTTTGCATTCCTTGAAAAAGAATCTTAACGCGTCCATCAGGAAGATCAACCTTACGCATGATAGAACCGATAACGCCTGCTGGGTAAATAGCATTAAAATCGCGTCCGTGTTCACTGCCCACTTTGGCGGTACAGACCATGACTAAAGAGTTGTGATCCAGAGCATCGTTCGCCGCACGAATGTTCTCTTCATCCGTTAAAAAAAGAGGGGAAATCATAAAAGGGTATAAAAATAGATTGTCTTCTACGACAATGGGTATGTCCGCTGGAAATGCGGTATAGTCGCTGAGTTTCATCGCTCAATCTCCGTTATGTGTGTTTTATAATAGTTTACATGTAAGGGCATAAGAGCTAAGCCCTTATGCGATAATTAGATTGTATAGTAAAGAAGTAAATAAAAAGTTTTAAGAACTACTGTTTTTCAAACCAAGAACGGTACCATGGTATCGCAGGTTCTATACTTTTAGCGCCACCCAATGAAGATTTGTTCAGTTTTTCTTCATACGATTTTGCAGCTTCTGGCTTGTCCACTCTCTCGTAAAGATCTTTGATGTTCGTATCTAAAAGATACTCACCCAACTCCAAACGTACCAAAACCGTCTCCGCTAGAGGGCGAAATTTGGAATTTGGATAACGCGCAAGAAAATCTTTGGTTTGCGTAATGGTGTCGATCAGCAACTGTTGATTACGATTTGGATTTGGGAATGCTTCGTAATTTGCTTTGATTTTCATGTAACGAACATGATCTGCATTGGCTTTGCTACCATAACGTTTGAGGTACTCATCCAAATAAAAGTTTGCCAAAACATACTCTTCATCTTGAATGTGCGCGTTGGCTAGCATCGTCATCGCTTCAGGTAAAAGTGGGGATTCGATATGCTCACTGGCCAATGAGGTGTAAAGCGAGTCTGCTTTTTCCAAATCTTGGTTCTTGATCTCTTTTGCGATCTCTTCATACCAATAGGTTGCTGGCATATTGAAAACCTCTTTATCTTTAGAGGCACAACCGCTCATAAAAGCCACCAATGACGCCACAATAAGAACATTTGCTATCTTCATTCACTCTATCCTTTGTGTTAAAAAAACCTATTGTATCTTCTTTTTTGTTATCTTAAAATAAAACGAGATTTTTTCGCTTTGAAGTCGATTTCTTTTGTGCCGCTTGCCTTATTTAACATACAAAATGATACAATAGATGAAATATTTGTTTTTTAAAAAGGAATAGTATGATCTTCTCTGTGAAAGCGCCGATCCCTGGATTTGAAACCATCAAAGAGGTAGAACTGGAAAAAATTGATGAGTTTTTCGTCAAATTTATCTCGAAATCCGATCCGACCACCTTTACACTGATTAACCCTTTTATGCTTCGCCCTTACGAATTTGAAATCCCTGAATACTTTAGAACCCTGCTAGAGATCAACGAAAAATCGAACATTCTTATCTTAAACATCATGATTATCGCCACACCAATCGAAACCTCAACGATTAACTTCATCGCCCCACTCGTCTTCAATGTCGACAACCAAAGCCTAGCACAAGTCGTACTAGACGCCAATCAACATCCTGATTTTGGTTTGATGGAGAGTATTTCACTGTTTTTGAATAAAGAGAAATCTGAGTAGAACGTGAAATGTTTAATGCGTTTTTGGCTTTTACATGTAAAGATATATTAGAGGTAATGTATGAAAAAAAACAGTCTTATCTTCAATGTGATGAAAACTTTTTTATTTTTTATTTGTATACATACATTACTTTTTGCTGAATCACCTGATTATCCAGGTAATTGTAGTAATCCAACAACTGCAAGTACATTTGGATTTTTAACATCGACATCTACTATCAATAAGCTAGGAAATGCTACGTATACAAGATATTGGAATGGATGGGGATGGTGGGGGGAATGGGTATATACGGAAGATAATGACTTTTTTTTGCTTACTACACCAAAAGCAGGAACATTGACCATTACGATAAGCGGTTCAAATGCTTTTTTTACCACAGCAAACAATTCATGCCCAACGAGAAATAGTACATCACGAACAACCTATACAATTCACTTAGACAGTGCAACTACTAATTTTAATATTGGTGTCTTTTCAAATTTGGGTTTTTCTCCTGATTATACTCTTTCCGTCACATTCACCCCAGATATAATTACACCTTCATTTTCGATTGCTGATACAACTTTAAACGAAGGAAATGCTGGCATATATACCAAAAACATTCCAGTAACTCTCTCTGATACTGATGGCAATACTGTTACTGTTAACTATGCTACATCCAATGGAACTGCCACTACAGGCAGCGATTACAATGCAACTTCAGGAACACTAACATTTTCAGGAAGTACAACCATACAAAATATTCCTGTGAAAATCAATGGTGATACGACAAATGAAAACGATGAATATTTTTATATCACACTATCGAATGCTACAGGTGGAGCAACAATTAAAGATAATCGTGCAACAATTACTCTACTCAATGATGATGGAGGGGCTGTTCATTCAGGTGGTCGAGATTTTTTGATTCGTAATCCAATTAGTACACAAAACATTAAAGGAAACATCAAAGTTATAGGAAATACTGTGTTATGCTATAAGCAAAATGGACAATGTGTGGACACAAACTCTGCAAATAACCAAGTAAGTCTTAGCTTTATTGATACGAGTAGTACAGTTCATACATATAACAATTCTTCTCAAGCTCAAATATCTAGTGTTCCATCTACAGCAAAAGTTCTTTGGGCTGGACTATACACCCAAGGATATATGGGTAGAAATTATAATGATACTACTTCTGCGCTTATGGGAACGCCTGTTTATCTGATAACACCAAGCGGTACCTCTATTGCTACGACACCTAATGTTATCGATGTTTATGAGTATACAGATAACCATTATACGTACTCAACATTTAGTGAAGTCCCTACACTAAAAGGTATGACAGGTAGCCAAATAAATGGATACTTTACAGGTGCTAATATCAAGGCACGGGAAGGAGATGATGATGGAACACTTGGGTATTTTGCTGCTTGGTCCTTGGTTGTTATTTACCAAGATGACTCAGAGTCTCTTAAAAATATTTCAGTATTTGATGGATATAAACGTGTTTCTAACGATACTGGGTACCAAAATGTAGATATTACTGTTGATGGGTTTTTAACACCAACAAGCGGTAATGTTAACTCAGCTCTTTCAGTATTTATAGGAGAAGGTGATAAGAATATTGTTGGAGATTCTATATTCCTTAACAATATCCAAATTCCAGATGTAGATAATGACAATGCTTTTAACTCTACGGTAAATGGCTTTACACCTAATCCAAATCCTGTCAATTTCCAAGGAATTGACATACACAATTATGATGTTGGTATTGATGGTAATACATCTCATGCCCAAATTATTGGTAACAGTGAAACGAGTGCAACAATAAGATTGCATACTGAAAGATATACCGATAATAGTTCCGATACTTATTTCCCAAGTATGGTTGCTTTTACAACAGAGCTTTATGAACCACGTGTTTGCTATGTCGAAGCTTATTATACAGAAGATGGAAATACAACCCTAACAAGCGCAAATGTTGGTGATATTATTACCATTAAAACATGGATCGCTAATATGAAAAAAGATGCCAGTGATGGCAACTTAGAAACAGCAGAAAAGGTTGAAATCACCATGGAACATGATGATACCAACCTTGCATACCAATCAGAAAGCACAAAAATACAAAATGTTGGAGAGAGTGCATATAGTAGCAAAACAGATGCAAGTGATAGTGATATAGCGACATTTATCTCTGATACAAATAGCTCAGTATGGCACATTAGAACAGGCGCAAATGCTACAAATGGTGGTGATTTAACACCGAATGTCACCAATGATGCTGCAAATAAAGCCTATATTTCATTTAAAGAAAAAATACAAACATCAGGCGATATTACTATCGCGAATATCTATAAAGTCTCTTATGAAAACTCTAGTATGGGACTTCGCATAGGAGATGAATCACCAGTAAATATTGGTGTTTGTAAAGATTTTAATGCTTCAATTGCTGTAAGTGCCCCATTAGGTGTTTTTAATGTTGTTAATCAAAATTTCACAGGCACAACTGACCCAAAAGATACTACTAGTAGCCTAAATGCGTTGTATACACAAATTGCAGGCAAAGCTTTTAATGTCAAAGTTTTAGCACTCGATTCAGATTATATAACACTTAAAAGCTATACTGGAGATGTTAATCTTAGTTTAGTTACGACACCAAATTATTTAGCATCTGAGACAGATGATCAAAAACAAGCTAAGTGTAATGCGGCAACATCATTAACTGACGCTAAAACAATCTCTTTTGCGAATGAAAACTCGAAAACAGTAACACTTGACGATTACACTAAAGCATATAAAGATATCAGCTTTAAAATTACCTATGACAATAATGGAACAATAAGTTATGTCTGCTCACGCGATAATTTTTCAATTAGACCGGAAAGATATAGTATTGATTTAAATGAAACTAAATTAATTGGAGGAAAACAATATCTATTTGATTTGAATGCGACGCTTTATCAACACGATACCAATATTTCAGGATACAATCAAACAATTCCACAGACTATTGATCAAAATGTCAGTGAAGGGCTTGCTCCATTATTTTTCCCTGCAACATGTATTGGATTAAATACAGATAGAACTATAGCTACGCCTGCTGTTACATTTACAGAAGGCAGTAATAAAACTACACGCTATACATTTAATAATGTGGGAAAGGTTCTTATTAGCATTGATGATAAACTATGGACAAAGATTGATCAAAGTGCTTATAATAGCAAAGGATATAGTGATTGTATTGAGAACAGTTCGTCTAGTGCCGCCAATAACGGACAAATCGGTTGTACAATATCTGGTAGTAAAACCTTTACTTTTGTACCAAAACAGTTCAATAATGAATTGGCCCTCCAAAATTTTAACGATGGTAATTTTACATATCTCTCTAATGATGGGAATATGAGCGCAATACTTCGCTTGACTACCACAGCTATCTTGGATGATAATGCAACAGCAACATTCTATACAGCAGGATGTTATGCAGAAGATGTTAATTATACTATTAGTGTAAGAAATTTTAATTTATTCAATAATACGACCAGAAATCTTATTCATTATTTTAAAGACGAAAATGACACAACATCCATATTAGTAAATAATCTCGTAGCAGGTGAAGGCAATTTTAGCTCAACCGAAGGTAATTTTACAAATGGCGTTGCACAAAATTTAAAAATGTTGTTTAATTTTGATCGTAACAGTACACAAGCGTATGATCCATTTAAAATTGCAAAAAGTGATTTTAATATTACAGCAATTATTGATGATCAAAATACAACTGGTTCTGATTTCAATCGCACAACAGATCAAAATGCTACTTTTTACTATGGTCGAGTCTATTCAACGGATTATCGTGGTACAAGCCCTATTAATACAACTATACGTTATGAGGTTTATTGTAAAGATTGTAATCGAACAGATATGAATATTACAGGAATGCAAAGCCCAACATCACTTAATTGGTATCAAAATACCTTCCACGTAATAACTGATGGAAATGTCACAACATTTTCTTCAATAGGCACAACACTGATCAATGACCTTAATACAACAACATCAGGATTTATCGCCAATGGGATTGAGAACAATACTCTTGGAAATGCTGTAGTACCCTATACTGATCGTATTCAAATGACACCTTCATCATGGCTACTTTATAATCAGTACAATGCAGGGGCTACGACTAATGACTTTACTGTAGAATTTATACGTGCAGGAAATTGGGCAGGACAAGGGAACCTTGGAAGAACGGTTGATGTAAATACTTCCATTCGAACAAATAGAAGGATGGAATGGTAATGACGCGTTCTGCTATGTCTATGATAGAGCTTGTTTTTGCCATAGTTATTATGGGAATTGCCGTGATGAGTTTACCATTGATCTTAACGCAAGTACAAAGTAACAATGCCTTTGCGATGCAACAAGAAGCCATTTTAGCCGCAAAAGCCAAAATAGGAGACATGCTTACGTATGAATGGGATGCAAATAGCTTCAACGCTGCTACTCAGCGCTCTTATGTATTAGATGCCATAAATGGCAATTTTTTGCTTCGACGTGTAGGAGCAACAAACATGCGACTTGGACATGTCCAAGCTGAAAGTAGACGCAAATTTCCTGATGCAATTATATTCGCTTCTGCTATCGGCGCAGACGTAACTGTACCATTGATTGTTAATGCAGGAGAAAATGCTGGAGCATTGGATTATGTTTTCACTTTAAACCTGACAACAAGCGTTAATTATGCAGAAGATAACGCAACCTACAGCAATACACCACTGAATGACTTTACATTTAATCCTGATAATGCACCTGCAACGCCAACCAATATTAAAGTTATTTCTGTCACGGTTTCAGGAGGAGAGCAAAACATTACGTTGCGTGCCTTTACATGTAACATCGGTGAATCGACACTTCTTCCTTCAAGGCCTTACCGATGAAAAAACGCACTGCTTTTACGATGATAGAGTTGGTGATGGTCATTGTGGTATTGGGTATTGTGGCTAGTATTGGCGCTGAGATTGTTACGAAGCTTTATGAAAATTACTTACGAACACGCGCTATCAACCAACTTCAAAGTCAAACCGAGATTACGTTAGAGCAAATCGCAAAACGGTTGCAATTTCGCATCAAAGACAGTGTTAGAGCAAGCGATGATAATGGCACTACATGGTCTGCGCTTCCTAGTGCTATAGTGGGTTTTGGTATCATCGAATGGATCGGTATCAGCAATGAGAGTTTTTTGGGTGAATGGGACGGTGCTTCAGTCGTTCCAGGATGGAGTGGATTGATTGATATGGAACATGCAAATACTGCATTAGCAACTCTTACACTAGAAACACCTGGTAGCAGACTTGATTTCGCTAACAATACAATCAATGCGCTCACTAATAATACTGTCACAATGGATGTAGCTGGGACAAATCGTCCTGCCATAATTTTTAAAGGTACAAAGCCGGGTACGTTTGCAAATTATTATCCACCTACTCCAACCTACGAGAATAATGTTACATGTATTGCAAATAATTGTGCTGCCAATCCTACAACGTTTAGTCTTCCTGGCGGATTGGCTAATTTGAATGGAAATGCAAATGGCGATTTGTATGAGCAATATTATCTTGTACATACTGCCTATGCTCTTGTACCTATAGGAGGAGCAAATGACTTCAATCTTACACTACGTTATAACTATCAACCGTGGGCAGGTGAGGCATATGATGACGCTGCCGTTGTCGCGGCAGAACGCATTTTGGCTGAGCACGTCAGCACGTTTCGTATCCGTCAAGATGGTGATGTGGTGCGTATCAAGCTTTGCATTCATGACAATAACCAAAGTGGCAACTTCGACTTTAGTGCTTGCAAAGAGAAGGTGATATACTAATGCGTAAAGGATTTTCACTGATCACTGCGATTGTGTTTATGGTACTTGTTGCTTCCATAGCGGCACTTTCACTCTCTTTTTCAACGTTTTCAACCAAACAAACGACTGATCTCTTTCTAAGAGAACAAGCGGAACTTCTACTGCAAAGTGGCACGGAGTTTGCCCTTCTTGCGATTAGTGGGCATAATATTGCGGTTAATGGCTGTCTTAATGCTATTAATTCACAATACCCACAAACGAACGCAGCTGCAATCTTTGATATTAACATCACAATCAATTATATGGGAAATGGTCTGCCTGTAGGGTGCAATATACTCAGCAATACGGTAGATACCAATGACTCCAATGTCACCGTTATCATCGACACGATTGTCGAAACAACCCCTGGCAATAACATCTCCACAGAGCCCATTCGCCTTCATCGCCGTACCATCCAAAAGCCGTAAAATCAGCCCAAAATTCTCCTTTTCATTTAAGGTTTTATTTGTTATACTGACTCTACAAACCCTTGAAAGAGGGAAGGAAAAGGAGACAAGATGAACACCAGTATCGTAGGTAAACAATTTGATTTGACGGAGCCAATTAAGGCTTATGTTGATGGAGCTGTTGATGCTCTTGGCAAATACAATTTGGACATTATCTCTGTGCGTACTGTGATTTCAGCCGATGAAAAAAACGGCAAAAAAGGCTTTAATGTCGAGTTTGCGATTAACATGGCGCATAAAAACACGGTTGTTATTCAACAAAAAGACAAAGATGTCTATGCCGCGGTTGATCTCGCCGTTGAGAGAGCAAAAAAAGTCTTACGTCGTCACCATGATAAAATTACCAATTACAAAGCTGAAGAACTCGTTGTTGCCGAAGAAAACAGTGAAGGAAGCGACGATGAGATCGTGCCAATTCGCCTTGACAGCTACAAACCTGTCGAAGTCGAAGATGCGATGAATGAGCTTAAAGCTTCTGATAAACAGTTTATCGTTTTCCATGATATGGAAGATAAATTCCGCGTGATGTATAAAAAAACCGACGGAAGATTCGGTCTTTATTAATACCTTTTAAAATCGCAAGAGGGCAAAGCCTTCTTGCCTAGAGTTCCATTCTAGCTTTTGCTTCTTTTAAAATTTCCTCATCGCTCCCTATATCAAACCAAATCAGTTTCTTGCCACTTTGAATACTCCCTTCCACGACATCGCCACCTTGACGGTATGCCAAGTCTAACTCTGCGATCTCAAAGCCATCAAGTGTTTGAGAAAACTTCTCCAGCCTTTCACTTTTAGCAAGATTCGTGTAGAGGAAACAGTAGCCTTTTAAACCATTGCGGCTGACGCGTCCACGAAGTTGATGCAAACTCGCAAGCCCAAGACGTTCTGCGCCTACGATGACGATCGTCGAGAGATTGGGAAGCGAGATGCCCACTTCAACAACCGTGGTCGAAATGAGCAGATTTCCCTCTTCTTTGAAGGTTTTGAGGATCTCTTCTTTGTTTTTATCTTTGCCATACGTGACAAAAACACCCTCAAAATTTTTCTCCCAAAACCCACGTCCTTCATCGATGGACTGATAATTGACCATCTCACTCTCTTCGACGAGTGGATAAACGATGATGCACTGATGCTTCTGTGCGATTTCAGAACGCAAATGCTCCACCAACGCTTTAAAATCTTTTTTGGCGATCACTTTGGTGGTGATATCTTTGGGAAAAGGGAGCATTTTAATGAACGAGAAATCAACCAACGAAGACTGAATCATACTCAAAGTTCTTGGAATCGGCGTGGCAGAAAACTGCAAATAGTGCGGATGCCACGCCTGTTTTGACACCAGAGCTGAGAGCAGTGCGCGTTGTTTCGTGCCAAAACGGTGCTGTTCATCCACCATAACAAGCGCACAGGTTGGAAGTTCACGATACAGCAAAGCATGCGTGCCGATGATGAAGTCAAAATCAGCCAAATTCTCTTTGCTATCTGCCTCTTGGGTGATCAAAAGCGTCTTTACATGTAACGGTAAAAACTTCACCGCTTCTTCAAAAAGTTGATTGGCAAGTACGGTTGTGGGCGCCATCAAAATAGCTTTTTTAGGGTAACACATCATCACCGAAGCTAAGATGATCATCGTTTTTCCACAGCCTACATCGCCCATAATGACGCGCTTTGCGGCATTGTCACTTAAAAAATCACGCTTGATTTCACCAATGACTTTTTGCTGATCGGCGGTCAATGTAAAGGGAAGCGAAGCGATAAAAGGTGCTTCATTACCATCCAGTTTGGCACAGGAGGGAAACGTCACTTTTTTGCCCGAGAGTTTTTTCAGATAGTTATGAATCTCGACAAATTTAAGCACATTTAGGATGGATTCCGAGTAGCCAAAACTGCTGAACGCACTTGCCTCTTTGGCGTTCGGTCGATGCAAACTTAAAAGTGTCTGAGCTTCGCTTACATGTAAGCCTTCGTTTAAGAGTGCTTCAAGGGTAAGAAAGCGTGTTATCAACTCTATGACAGTTTTATTTTGCAGAGGTGTTTTGTATTTGGGAATGAGCGTGTTGATCGCTGTGACGATTTTGGGTTGCACCATCTGTAAACGCCCATTGTTGTAACTGACTTTTCCGTGGATGTAAAATTCATTTCCCACTTTAAAAAGTGCTTTATGGTACGGTTTTGCGGCAAAAATAACCCCATCAAGATGCGCATTCCACGCCTCCACATCAAAGACGATCTGAAAGACTTTGGGGCTTTGTTTAAGTGAAATAACCTTTACATGTAAGGTGTTGATCTGCTCCAAAAGCGGTGATGGCGAGAGTGTGGTGTTTTCATACGAATGCGGCAGGAGGAGCGCTAAATCTAAAAGCGTTCCTACCCCTATTTTTTTAAAGCGTTCTTTGTCGATCGGGTCAAGATCAAGGTTTTTCACGTTTCGTGACTACCGAAAAACTAAGGGCTGTGATCTCATCGTGTTTTTTAATGAAACTGTTGAGATCTTCAAGGCTCAACGCCTCAATTTTCTCTAACTGTTTTTTAGAGTGTCCCAACTCAAACCCACTGTAGTACTCAAAAAAGGCACGCGAAAGGCGTTGCGAAAGGGTTTCATTGCGAAGCGGCTCACTTCCTAGTAAAAAGCGTTTGGCTTGTGCCAATTCATCCTCAGTTACACCCTCGTCCACAAAACGCTTGATCTCAGCGGCGACCACTTTTTTAGCCTCTTCCAAGTTCTCATTTTTCGTTTGAAGATGCCCTGTAAAACTACTGCTGGATTTGCCGATGCTGCTTCTACTGTAACTGGAATACGCCAGTCCTCGCTTTACACGCACCTCTTCCATTAAACGACTTCCAAAACCACTCTCGCCTAAAATGAAGCTCGCCACTTTCGCTTTGTACGCCTCAGGATCGCCACTTTTCATGTAGAAAGGTGCGCCAAAATAGATATACGCCTGCTCACTCTCTTTGTGAACGACAAGCTCTTTCGCGTTTTTATTCGCATCAAAGTACGCCATATCACGATGTTTCCCATGCTTAATCTCCGAAAGGACAGGCAAAAGCAATTTTTTAAGTTCATCCAGTTCAATGTCGCCACCTGCGACAATAATGAGGCTCTCTAAATTAATACGCTCTTTATAAAAATTCTCAACATCTTTGAGTTTAAGCGCTTTGATGCTTTTCACGTCGCCACTGTACGCATGCGCAAACGGCGTGTTTTCAAAAATGAGTTTTTGAAGATTAAGGTTGGCAATGTAATCAAAATCGCTCTCTTTGTTGGAGAGCATTCCTAACGTTAAAAGCTTGATTTTATCGAAGCTTCCTTTGCTGAAATTGGGACTTTTAAGGAGTTTTTGAAGCATACCAAGCGCATAGGGAAACTGCTCTTTAAGGGCTGAGACTTCAAACACAAGCGTTTCAATGCCCGTGTGAGCGCCCAATGAAATCGCTCGAAATTCAAGCTCTTCTGCAAATACCGTTGCTCCCATCTCTTTGGTTCCCTCGCCTAACATGCCCGCTAAGAACTTCGCGATGCCCTCATTAGCACCATCTTCCATGCTACCTGCATTTTTGACCACAAGCTGTACCGAAGTGATTGGCAGTGAGGCATCTTTTTCAAAGACCACAGGAATTTCTACACCATTTACATTGATTTGACTGACTTCTTGCGCCACTAATACTCCTTGTAACAAAATCATTATCGTAACTAACAACACTTTTTTCATGCGAACTGCTCCAAAACCGTGTACGACGTATCGCGTTTGGCGGGGATGGAGCCGATGTCTTTGATGAGTTTGATCATCTCCGTTTGATTCATACGGTTCGCCGCCCCTGCAGCTTTGACCACATTTTCTTCCATCATCGTACTTCCTAGATCGTTCGCGCCAAACATGAGGGCAAGCTGACCGATGTAACTGCCTTGTGTGACCCACGAACTTTGGATATTTTTAAAATTATCGAGGTACAAACGACTCACGGCTAGAAGCCTAAGGTAACGGTTTGAGGACTGTTTTTTGATCTCAGGATGTTCTTCTTTGAGCTTCGTATGATCGCTTTGAAAACTCCACATGATGAACGCTCTAAAACCACCCGTTTCATCTTGAAGCTCTCTGATTTTTTCCCAATGCTCAATGATCTCTTCATCGCTTTCCAAGGTTCCAAACATCATTGTAGCAGTGGAGCGCATGCCGATTTTATGCGCGGCTCTGTGCACTCCAAGCCACTCTTCGCTGCCTAATTTTTTAGGAGCGATAATGTCACGAACGCGGTCACTCAGTATCTCAGCCCCAGCGCCAGGAATGCTATACAGTCCTTTTTTCTGAAGGCGTAACAACACCTCTTGGTAGCTGATTTTCGAGATTTTAGCGATGTAATCAATCTCAATAGCCGAAAATCCATGAATCGTAATGCTAGGATAATTGGTACTAATCCACTCAACCAACTCTTCATACCACTCGATTTTAAGCTTGGGATGAACGCCTCCTTGGAAAAGAATCTGCGTTCCACCAATCTCTATCAACTCTTCGATCTTTTGACCGATCTCCTCATAAGAGAGCACATAGGCTTCATCTTCTTTATGATGGCGGTAAAACGCGCAAAATTTACAATCAACCCAACAGACATTGGTGTAGTTGATGTTGCGATCGACCACAAAAGTGGTGAGATTTTCAGGATGAAGCTCCATTTTTCGCTTCAACGCCATTTGCCCCAATGTATTAAGATCTACTTCTCGAATCAGGCGCAACGCCTCTTCATTACTCATTCGTTTCATTCAAAACCCTTTTTTACAAACAAAACAGATAAAAAGCTTGAGAGTGGAACCACACTTAAGCCCACAAAAAATGCCACTGCGTCCAACGTATCGTGGCGAATTAAAAAAAGTACCGCTAAAAACAGCACGCCATACGAGAGGATACGATACAGCGAAAGGGCACTTTTATAGCTTAAAGCGAGATTTTGAAAACTCTGTTTAAAGCCTACTTTAGCGACGCTTGGTGCAACACTCTCTTGCTCATCATCATCGTCTTCTTTATCGTCTTCATAGTACCTGTCAAATTTATCATCAGGGATCAGTCCTGCATCGACACGGCGCTCTACAAACGTATGGTACGAACGAAACGATGCCAATGTGATCAGTAGTGAGCATACAAACGCCATTTGCGTGTTTAAAAGCCAATCGCCGCCTTGAAATAAGGAGAGAAGAACGACCAAAACATCGCCGAAAAGGTAAAAGCGCACAAGCCTACTTGTCGTCGTCATCTTCATCATCGTCTTTAGGTTGTTGGTATTTTTTATAGCGCACATCATCTTTGAGTTCATCCAGTGACGCCACATTTTTTTTATACGCTTTATAGACATTGAGGATCGCGCCACCAACACCCCATGAAACGCCGACCCATAAAAGCCACGGTGTGTTGAACCAATTGCTCATGAGCATTCCCACGCCTATACCGATGAGAACGGCGACCACAATGGAAATGCCCAAAGAGAGCTGCTCCGCCCCTTCGATCAGTTTTCCGTATTTTGGTTTTTCTTTTTCGCTCATGCAATCTCTTCAAATACTTTAATTGCCGCTTCAATGGTCTCTTCGATCATCGCATCGCTCATCGCATCGGAAATAAAGCCTGTTTCAAACTGCGAGCAGGCAAAGTAAAAACCCTCTCTCAGCATGCCTTGATGAAAGGCGGCAAAACACTGCGTATTGCTTTTCAGCGCATCGTCAAAATTTTTCACAGGTTTATCGTTAAAGAAGAAGCCAAACATTGAGCCAATGGCATTCACTTGAAGCGTAATCCCAGATACTTCTGCTGCATCTTTGAGCCCTTCGACAAGCCTTTTTGCTTTCTTTTCCAATCTTACATGTAAGGTTTCATCTTTGAATATTTGCTCCAAAGAAGCAAGCCCCGCCGCCATCGCCACAGGATTGCCACTGAGCGTTCCTGCTTGGTATACTGGACCATCAGGGGAGAGTTTATCCATGATTTCAGCACGTCCACCAAAGGCACCCACAGGCATACCGCCACCGATGACTTTTCCAAACGTGACGAGATCTGGCACGGTTTCATAAATGCCTTGCGCCCCTTTGAGGCTCGCTCTAAATCCACTCATGACCTCATCAAAAATAAGCAAAGCTCCATGTTTGTCACACAGCGTTCTGAGTTCTTGCAAAAATTTTGGATCGGAGGGGACAAAACCCATATTGCCTGCAATTGGCTCGATGATGATACACGCGATATTTTTAGAGTTTTTGAAACACTCTTTGACACTTTTGATGTCGTTGTATTTTGCGAGTAACGTATGCTTTGTAAGATCCGCAGGCACACCTGGAGAACTAGGACATCCAAAGGTCACGGCACCACTTCCTGCTTGAACTAAAAGTGAGTCGCTGTGTCCGTGGTAACAGCCCTCAAACTTGATAATGTCATCTTTACATGTAAAGCCTCGTGCAAGACGAATCGCACTCATCACCGCTTCAGTTCCACTGCTCACAAAACGCACTTTGTCCATCTCAGGAAAAAGCGAACAGATCAGGCTTGCAAGTTTGGTTTCGGCTTTGGTTGGAGCGCCAAAGCTCAGCCCTTTTTTCACCGCTTTGATGACCGCTTTTTCGATGGTTTTATTGGCATGTCCAAAAATCAATGGTCCCCAGCTTTGAACGTAATCGACATAGCGATTATTGTCCAGATCGATCAGATACGCGCCCTCACCTTTTTTGATAAACAACGGTGTTCCACCCACACTTTTAAACGCTCGTACAGGAGAATCAACACCACCAGGGATCACATTTTGAGCTTTTTCATAGGCTTTTATGCTTTTATCATAGTGCATTGTCACAAATCCTTATCATTTTTTAAAATTTTACTGAAAGTTTTTAAACAAACTACTTTTTCACTTCGCTTGAGACGAAGTAGTACAAACTGTCGATCTCTTGCCATGTTAAAAAGTAAGTTGGCATCACTTTGTGCTGGCTTGTGAGCGCTTGGAAAAAGCGCTCTTTGGAAATAGTCGTAAGATTGGGAGCTTCGAGGACAACGGTTTTGCCTCTATTTTGGTATTGCGCGATCACAGAACCCTCACCTTTTTCGCCATGGCACTTGTTACAGCCAATGCCTCTAGGATTGGAATAGAGCATTTTTGCATACTCCATTTTGGTGATAAAATCTTCGCTAAACAGTGGTGTTATTGCTAGGAGTAGTACCACGTTACATGTAAGCCAAAATCGCGTCAAAACTGCTTTATCCTCTCTTTATTCGTAATTAGGTATAGTACCAAAAATGAACTAAAAGATTATATGATGATTTGTCAAGAGGTAAAGCGGTTTTTTTGAAAGATTGTGATTTTTCTGAAGTTTTTAGAGGGAAGAGGCGGTTAAGCCTCTAACCTTGTTTTTGAGTCAAGTTGTTTGATAACCATGTCAAGCTTAGTGTTCAGAACTGCTAAAAGCTCGTGTTTTTCTGTAGCATCTTTTTGTGCTTCTTTTAATTCTCGAATATCTTCCTCATTACGTTTTACTCGTTCTCTAAGAGAGAGAATAACAGAACCAAAAGCGATCACATAGCCAAAAATGGCAAGAGCTAAAGAAATCCACTCAAAAACTGACATTAGACACCTACCGCAACTTCACGCATGGTAACGAAAACCGTATCAGCCTTAACACCGTTGATTGTTTTACCAACGAGAGCCGTTTGAATCTCAACATCGGTGACACCTGCTTTAGCTAAAAAGCCAAAGTATGTTTTTGAACCCGTTGAAGAAGCAATTTGAATACTTACATCATGATATGCTGTAATTCCTGAATCAGAACCGCTCTCACTTTGTTTTGTATAACCTACGTATTCACCATCCAACATAGCCGCACAAAATGCACTTGCCGCAGTATCAGAAGCAGGAAGAGAAAAACCTTTTGTTGTACTACCAAGAGTATTCAATACAAGAGTCTTTGCCATTATGCTACCTCACTTTTTGAACCGATAAGGTTACTGTAATCACATTTCGTGTCAATGTCGTATCCAGCGTCAAACGCACCAATGATAAGAGCTTTTGCATCAGCAAAAGATTTACCCTGAGTAATGTGAGGAACACTAAAACTAGCAGTTTGATAGACACCTTTGCTAATTTTTTTACCGCATGAACAACGGATAGAGTTCATTTGAGCAGGCATAACGGAAGCCGTACCGCCCTCAAACTTTTTATCATAAATCTCTAGCTTACCTTCCATTAACGCTTGAACGGCAGTGAGATCACCTGCGGACATCTCAGCATAGACGGTCTTTTTAGTAACACCGCCAATAATCTGTTTAATCATTCACGAATCCTTTTGTGTTTTTTGTTTTGCAAAACATGAAGAGAAGTTTAAAAAAGAAATTGAAAATTGACTAAACATACTTTTGAAATACCAAAAACAGGACATTTGGAAGGGGTGGGTGTAAATTTTGCAATGAACAAAATATCATTTCAACATCAAAGAAGTAGAGAAAGGGGTCAAATGTGATTATTGATCGTGAGGACTTTATGACATTTTTTGAGGTTGCTTATGATGTTATTGAGGTAAGTGAACTGAAATGTTTTAAATGTGGGAAGAGGATGGAGGAATTAGGAGATCAGAGCGGTCTAACATGTTTGAATGAGCATGTGATAGGTTATTTGGAATATATGACAACTTATTCAAACATGCTTAAAGATGTGTTTGACAATGCGGACATAAGCGGTATGACTTTTCAAAAGAAAGTTATTGAACCATCGACAATATTACATGTAGGCAATGAAATATTGTTTGATAATAAACAAGTGATAAGGATTAAGTAATGCAACATAAAAACGTAGGATTAGGGAACATACATCAAATTCACAATTATGAGTTTGAGACGATCGTGGAAAGAGACGCGTTTATTCCAAGTTTGGAAGATTTAAAATTGATCTGTTTGGTCAATGGTCCGTTTTCGTATTATTCGTTAAAAAGTGTTGAACCGATTGAATGGAAACCGTTAAGCACCGTTACGATCAATTTGGAGGATTTTAGTGTTTATTCGCAAGCGGAAACACTCGAATTATTGAGCGCTAAACAAAATATTTATGACGTAACGAGTAGTAAATATAAGTGTGGATATTTAAGAGGGGGTAAAGAGGTTTTTGGAATTGAAGTTGATTGTGGTGCGTTGCCAAATGCGACGACAAAAAACATTACAATCCCAAACTATGAAATAAACTACAATTATTGGATTAATGCATCGGGAAGTTATGCACTAAAAGAAAAAACAATAATGCCATTACCTTATGTTGGAATAAATCAAAACGGAGCTACGAACATAAATATTGCAATAGTAAATGAAACAATAAGAATAGTAAATTTCTACAACTACTCAACATATAACGCAAAAATTGTTTTAAACTACACAAAAGGATAAAAAGATGTACATGTACAAAATGAAAGATGAACAGGATTATCGAATCGCAGTTAATGGGGTTGGGCATGGTGTTGTTTTAATCAAACGGGAGAATGATATTGATACAGCGTTTGGTTATTTTAAGAGTGTTGATGATGATATGATTTTGGTTTCTGAGCAAGAAGAGAATGAGATTAATACTTCTTTGAATACTGCGTTTTAAGAGAGTGTGCTTTGCACATTCTCACCTTCTTTTTTGTGACAGATAAGTCACGTTTTTTCTATCCTGTTGCGTCACACTTTTCTTTGCTGCAAAGTCACAGAAAATCAATTTTATACTTAAGGAGATTTGGTACAGAAAGAGAGGGAGCTCACGCTCCTCTGTTTTTGTTACTTAACCTTTGTTGGGGTGGAAGAACAGAGAGCGGCCTGCTTAGGGTGGAGTTTCGAAAATTTTTAGGTTTTTATAGGGTTTTTGGCGTTCGAATCGGTGTTGAAGCTTGACAAGGGAGCGAGGGCGCTAAGCGCACTTTTATCTACGGCATTCTGTATAGGGTAAGATGGGACACAGTCCCACGTTACCATATATATGCCTATACCTGCGGTGCAGGAAAGAGCGCAGAGGAGAGCGAAAACGCGCTGATTAGGGAGGAGTTTTGAAAGTGGTTTTTGAGGAAAAATGGAATATTCAAAACTGCTAACTTCGATCTTGTTTAAAAAGTGCACAGTAAAGACTGTCAACTTTTGTGCCTTCAATTTCTAAAAATGTTTTACATGCTATGGCTATTTCCTGCTCATTTTTTCCGAGTTTTACATTATTAATTATGATCTGTTTAGCTCGGCGTGTATCTGTTTTCATAATGCCTTTGAAGACGGGGTAGTAGCCAAAATCGTCCGCAGGGGGAATGGTATCATTTTTCATATCAACTTTTAAAATTTCGCTTACTTGCATAGTGGAAACAGACTCAAAAAAAGCTAAGACAGCAGATGAACTGCTAGCCTCAACGTGGTTAACGATAGTTCGTGAACCTTGTTTAAGTTGTACTCTATATTTAGGCATTTTCAGCTCCTAACATTATTCCATTTCGTTTCACATAATCTTTGCTTAATGCACAATCACTTAAGCCATTTTCAGCCGTATCAACGCCAAGAAGATAGCAGATTGATTTTAGGTTTTCGTTTGGTTCAATAGAGGAAGTACCTCCGAGAACGGTTACGATACGCTTTAAATATTCTTTCATTGCATCACAATCACTCAAAGTTGTATTTATGTCAATTCCTAAAAGCTGGCAAATAATTTTTAGGTTTTGTAGTTGATCTGTCACGGGGATACCGCCAAGGGATTGGACGATTGGGATGAAATTAGGGTAACAACATATTGGCGAACAAAGAATGCCAACATATAAAAAATGATTGTAATGAATGTCGTAAGCAGAAACACTATCACTAACAGAATAAATATCAGAACGAGAAACCTTTTGTTTAATACTATTATATTGAACAAAAGGAGCATTATAATAAAAATAATTACAAGCCTCTTCAAGAGTTAAAAAAGGATATGAAAAATCATCCGCTAAAATTTGAGAATTTCTATCAGCATAAAAAAGACCATCTTCAAGATTCATAAAACTTGAAAAAAAACCCCTTGAATCATTTGAATAAATAGTAACACTCTGAACTCCACGAAAATTATACATACATGCGTAGCCATTTAATTCAATAACATGATAATTTTTGACCACATCATAAGGGTCGGAACGAATACCAGACACCATAAATTGTGAACCCTGCTCAGAATCTACAAAAGGATAAATAGTAAAAAGAGGAAAATAATAACCTTGACTAGCATTACCATAAAGAGGAATGCCATTAAAAAAACCAACAAATTCACTCTCATGTGAAATAGTTTCAACGTAATTCATGGAAATATCCTTACTTATTCACATAACCAAGAGTATTAACAAGCTGTAAAAACGCCTCAGAAAGCCCAGTTACTTTGCCGTTGGTGTCTTTGACAAAAAGGAAATCACCGACTTGGTTTAAATCTTCGATAGATACAGCGGCGCCCGTTTCTCTGCCTAGGATTTTTTTAATCAATAGTTCATCCTGAGCAGTGAATGACTTTGTGAAGAGTTTGAATAGGAGAGTTTGATTGTAGCGTGAGGCCATAGCATTGCCGAAATTCATATGGAGGTTTTCGCGTTGATACAACGAATTTTTAGTATCGGTTTGCATTTGATATGCACCAATAGGATTAGTAGCATATTTAGAATGAACACGAGCATTAGACTTAAACCCCTGATGAGTAGCAACAATTTGAGCAGTCATTAAATTTTCAGAATTATTACCTTGCATAAAATTAAGCAAACGATAAAGCTTAGTACCTTTAAATTTTTTAACTTTAGATAATAAATTGCGCGCTTTACCAATAAGAACAAGCATAAGAACTTCAGCTTTATCAAAAATCCAAGCAATCATTTGTTCTTGTTTTTGTACAGCAAAAAAAACAGCACCAAAAACAGCTACAGACATAGCAGATTCGATAGCCTCTTTTAAAACAGGACTATCAATATCCTTGGTATATTCTTGCATAATCGTGCGCGTTTCTTGATACGCAGTCATGTAAAGAATTGTTTCAAAAAACTCCTCAGCTGTATTTTGACCAATGTTTTTAACTTGACCCATTTTAACACCTCTTTTTTTCGAGAATGTTAAGAATTAAGTTGGAAAATTGACTAACACAAATTGGGAAGTATGAAAAATAGGGAGGTTAAAGAGGGTGGGTGTAAATTTTAAGAAAAAACAAAAAGCCAAATTAATGGCTTATTGCTTATCTTTAACGTATTGTTTTAAAAGCTCAGGAACTTGCATTTTTTTCCCAAAAGCCTTTTCATAAGAATCAACATATTGCTGAACTGGGTTTGGTGCAAAATAATAATCATAAATATCGCGACCAAAAAAAACTGTAAACAACAAAGAAAAAAAGACAAAAACATATAACCAACCAAAAAACTGCTCTTTAATCTTTTGCAACATCTTACAATCCTTGACAAATAAAACTTATGTGAAATTATTTTATAGGCTAAAAACCACCTAAAAAACCACCCTTAGAAAAAAGAATATAAGCCAAGCCAACAACAACAATAATAACACCAATCCAATCAAGAAAAGAATAAAACTTATTTTTTTGTTTATTACTAATCATAGACCAGTACCTCCCATACGAGTATAAAATTCTTTAAAAATATCAGCACCATCATCATAACCCAAAATAGTAGAAATATCAAGATCATCAGAAGACAAATCAGATTCAAGCTCATCAGGTATCTCAAAATTGATTTTATCCGTGTGATCAATACCGACAACAGCATCTTTTTGTACACCAAGGTCTCTAGGTGTAGCTTGACCAAGAGCATTACCATCAAGATCATACACCGTTTGTTGAGTTTTGTTGTACTCCATAGATTCAATTTTTAGACCACTTTCAGCCGTTTTAATATCTAAGAATTGTTGTTGATAAATGAGACCTCCCATCATGTAGTTATTTAGCAAAGTGAACTGATCTGTAAACGTAGTCGTTAAAGCGTTAATAGCTTGCGTTAATGCTTTAGCGTTTTGAGAGAGAACGGAGGGAAGAGTATCGCCTTGTTGGTAATTAATACCGTTAACCACTTCTTTAGTTTGATCTTTTACAGCTTGTTTATTTTTATTTTGATCTTCTGAAACTTTTTGCATTGCTTCGTATTGTTCAATAAGCAAACGATCAGGTGCAGACATTTGTGCTTTTTGTTCATCAGTGTAATACGTGTAAGACGACCCACCACTAGCATTAGTTAAATTTTTAACATAATCAGCAACATTAAAATTAGTAATATTAGTAGAGGAATATTGTTTCACAGTACCAACGCCAGTACCTGATTGAGAAACAACAGTAGTTTCAGAAGACGTCAAAGGCGAAACAGAAGACGAACGAGCATAGGAAACGTTGTTAGAGGCAGTATAACGCCCCTGATAAGAAGCATTATTAGCGGAGGAGGAAGAACCCCCACCAGCCACCATGCCACCGCCAGTATTACCATTAAAAAGTACATCTTTTGCATAAGCATTAGACATGACTAAGCCTTTAAAGTTAAAAGGACATGAGGAGCTTCTAGGAAGTTATCGTCAGCGTCCTTTAAACGGTATGTAATGATCAAACTACCCGTTGATGGTGAATCCCAACCTAAAGAGCTTGATTGGACTGTATAGGTTCTTGTTGTAAGACCTTGCACAACAACCTGAGCGCCATCAGGATAACTTCCAAAATTTCCGTTGAGAGAAGTTAAGAGAGAGGTATCGGTTGTGCCACCACTAGAACCTAACAGACCAGCAAGAAAAACAAGAGCTGAGTTGTCAACAAGAAAATAATGAGGATAATCAAAAACACATTGAAATCCATAAGCATCATCAAATACAACACTAAGAGTATAATTTACATCAGAAATAGTGAAAGTATTAATAAAAGTATATTTCAATGAACCATCTTCATTCATAAAATCAGCACTAAAAACAAAAATTGGACTTTCCATATTGGAACCATCTTGAACAAAACAACCTAAAGAACCAGCAAAATGCGTTTGATTATCGATAGGGGAAACCGTATCCTTAGAAAAATATTGCACCCTAATTAAAT
This sequence comes from Sulfurospirillum multivorans DSM 12446, assembly GCF_000568815.1. Taxonomy (NCBI): domain Bacteria; kingdom Pseudomonadati; phylum Campylobacterota; class Epsilonproteobacteria; order Campylobacterales; family Sulfurospirillaceae; genus Sulfurospirillum; species Sulfurospirillum multivorans. The sequence continues at coordinate 1,051,065 of NZ_CP007201.1, read as the reverse complement.
ATGACATAAAACCATCCTTACTTCATAATCGCATAGATTTTATCAAAGAGAACGTCATGCGATTGTAGAGAGACCATAACGAGTTTAAGGTTATCGTCATTTACTTCTTGATTTAACTCTTTTTTTTGTAGGTAATCTGCAATAATATCAGCACATGCTGAAAGCCCAACAACGTTGTTTCTTAAGACTTCGTTATCTGATAGCATAGAATCACCGTTAAGCTTGTCTACGACCTCACTAGCTACCACCAAACCACTACCGATTGCAGGGTTAAAAGTGGTAACAATACCACCAACATTTTTAAGAACCGTTGACCATTGAATATCACTTAATTTCATTTTTTTTCCTTTATTTCATTAATTTTAAAATAGGATTTGGTTTTGACAAATCCATATCAACATGAACAAACGTGTCATAAATTAAAACACGAGTGAAACCTACTTTCATAAGAGCCGAAACGATAATAAATCGAGACCTATCATCACGAGCGGAAATATCCACCGCCAATCCTTTACAATGTGCACTATCTGTTACACCTCCCACCATTTTGTTATGTTTTTCACAGCGACAAGCGCTATTAATTTTAAAAGGAATATGTGCCCACTCACGAGCAGTATCCAACATTAGAACAACATCATCATTGATATTATTTAGACCACAACCGCAATTACATGTAAATTCACTTTCTTTGAAATTTTTTAATTTTGACCAATCAATTAAAATCATTATTTAAATCCTTCCTTCTAAAAATTCGATCTCATCAGAGAGATCACAGATCAAGCAAAATCGTTCGATATTTGCACCTACATTTTGAAAGTAACTAATTAAGAGGTAGTTACGTAGCCAACGGTAAAAAGAAAGCTTTAACCGATTTTTTTGTTTTGTTAGGTAAGTCATTTATGCTCCTATTTGTTGTTGATCAGTCACAGCAAATTTATTTCTATTTCTTTGGGCTCGTTTACGGCATGAATAGTCATAATAACCACCTCGATGGGTCACAATACGACCACAACCACATGCACAGATTTTATTATCCTGTTGCGTCACACTTATTTCTTCCAGATCAGTCACAGCCTTTGCAAGTGCTCGACCAATACAAAGTGGAACACCGTTTCCAACTGCACGTTTTTTACCTTGCACATTAAAACTTTTTAAGTCGAAGTCATCTTCTAAGCCTTGCAATCTACAAAGCTCTCTAAAAGAACGGCTATCATTTGCTAAAGCACATGATTGTAATTTATGTGATCGATCAGTCACAATTTTTCTTTCAATTTGTAGGTATTTATTATCTTTGTGACCGAATTGAATGTGGCGCAGCCGAGTCACGTTTTCATACCAAGATTGATTAATGTCTAATCTTTGATGTGAGTATCCATCTATTTTAACGTTAGGTACACCTGAAACATTTTCTAAAAGAAACCAGAAGGGGTCACACTCTAAAACGATTCTTTTATATTCCATAAGCATTTCAAAACCGTAAGACTCTTCCAATACAGGGCGGTCACGTTTTAAGGGTGAAAAGTCAGGGCATGGTGGACCGCCGATCACTCCATCAAATTTACCTTTAACACCTGTAAAGTTACGGATGTCATAATGTTTACCGAGAATAATGTCACCTGAACTTACGACGCAGAAGCCTGCTTCTTTGAATGCACGATCTAGTAAGCCGATACCTGAGCATAGAGATAAAACTAGTTTCATTGTGCACACCCTACAATTAAAATCATTATTTAAATCCTTCCTTCTAAAAATTCGATCTCATCAGAGAGATCACAGATCAAGCAAAATCGTTCGATATTTGCACCTACATTTTGAAAGTAACTTACTAAAAGATAGTTACGTAGCCAACGGTAAAAAGAGAGTTTTAACCGATTTTTTTGTTTTGTTAGAAAAATCATAGATGCTCCATTTCTTCTCAAGGTCTTTTGGTACTAAAATCAACAATCGTTGGAAACTTAAGGGAATTACCTACCCTAGAAATATCGCCTCTTATTTTACGTTTATGTTCGTCGTCTAATTCGATTTGATCTAAGTGTTTGACCATAGCGTTAAAGTATTTTGTAAAATCTCTGCAATGATCTGAACAGTAAGTTTTAGGACGTCCAAAGGAGCAACGATAGCATTTATCGTTAAAGATAATAGGTTTACCGCAAACTAGACATTTCATTTATTTAAACTACTTTGATAATTTATTCATACTCAAAAATATATTGTTGAGTTCGTCAGAAACAAAATTTAATTCATCTAATTCAGAATGAAGTAAATTAGAAACAGGCAATGGGTCAGAAGGATAATGAAACATATATATAACAGAAAAATCATCAGAACCTTTTATTCGAAAACTTAATTTATAACCAATTTTAAAACTCATTTTAAGCTCCATAACATTGGGATATTTTTTCAATAAATTCATCATTTTGCCCTACACCAACATCATGCAGAGCGTTATACGTTTGATCTATGGTGTCAAATACACGATTAACAAAGTAGTGTTTATTTGCGTATAGTTTCTCATCGTCAGGATTGTAAATTTCAAGCTTATTGAAACGATCAAGGCGTTTACTATAAACGTCTTCTAAGACTGTCTTTTCATGCTTAGATTGTGTGTACTCTTGAACTTTAGTTAATGCCTCTTCAATCGTAGCTGGACGAAGATCGCCAAAGTGTGAAAGTGATGTGGAAAGGAACGCTTTAAATGCGTTATGAACGTAAATAAAATCAGTTGTAAACGGTTTGACAAAAGTGTCAATTTTTGCAGTTTGATAATGACCGTTAAACGTGCCAATAACAGCCCAAAGAGGATGCACTTCACTACGTGTAAAGCGTTGACGTACTGCGTCAGTGGTGAGCATTTTTTGAGTGCCATTTTTAAGTGTTTTAAAACCTAACATTATTTCGGTTGTATCTTGATCGCTAATGTCACGGAGGCTAAAATCTTCTAGACAACGACCCCAAAGATTGTTAAGGTTATTGAGGATTATTTCAAAGCCGTCTAGGATTTGACCGTCAATGACCATGTTTTTAAGCTTTTCTCTTCTGATCTGAAATTCGATTCTAAAGACTTCTTTTGTTTCGTCGTAATCTTTGTTTGTGCGCCATAATCCTTCGATAAAGCCTTTGTTTGGAAACTTTTTAATCTCTTTAGTTTTATTGTAGACACGCATTAAATAATCGCCACCGCCTTTCATAAAGCCTTGGAAGTTACGTCCTGAATAATAGAAGCTATCACAGCCTATTTCATCATCGTAGTAACGATTATTGCGTGTTTTTGATTTGGTACGGTGAAAGTCTAAGACGGTGAAGTTATGACCTTGTATATCACACTGCAAATGTATTTCGCTGATCTTGATTGTGTAGTGGGAGATTATAAAATCTCTTAAAAACTTGTTGACTTTTTGAATAGCGGAGATATAACCGTAACGTTGGAGGAATGAGGCACGAAATTCTACTTTACAGAATGGGTTAGGGTCTATTGTGGTTACCATCTTTTTTAAGTGGATTGTAATGTCGTGGTTTTTAATGGATACACTAAATCCACGCACCGTAGAGGGCATAATTTGAAAAAAGTCACCGCCAAAGGAGTGTTGGTATTGGGAGAAGCTTTTATTCTCGTTTTTTTGGCTTTGTGCTTGGAGCTTTGTGGAGAGTAATGTATCGAGTAGAGCGTTATAGGCTGTAACGTCTTTACCTTGCAAGAGTAGAGACGGGTAGAGGTGATATTTTAGGGTGTCGATATTTTGCCAAAGTTTGACCAGTTTTTGCATTTTAGACCTTTTGATATTTGTCGCACCTAACCCCCCTTGATAAACCATTGTGGGGGCGAAGTTTGTTTTCGCTTTTTGAAGCTCTACACTAGAGTTTCAAGAAACGAAAAGAGGGCGCTAAGCCCTCTGAATTACGCTACTTTCTCCCATGATTGCCAAATAGGTGAGAGAACATCTTGACCAAAGTCTTTAACAAAGCCTAGTGAGCCTTTAAACATGTACGTGCTATTGAGTTCTAGCTCGTTATACATTGCCTCAGAGACGTTTTGAACGAGAGTGCCACCTTTAAAAATGAGTGTGATTTTGTAACGGCTAGGATAAAAGGTTTGATTGCCTTCACTGTCAAGGATTGGAGCACCCGTTGCTTTATCTGAACGTTCTTTACCTTTTTGAACTTCACGTGCGCTAATCTGAGCGGAGAGAGTGACTTGATTTGCGTTTACTCTTGCATTGTAAAGAGCCATCATTTCGTTAAATTTATCCATCGTCATTTCATCTTCACCGATTTTTGGTGACATGTCTTTGAGACCGACGTTGTTGGCTGCTTCTCCATTGTTTACTGGTTTGTGAATGGTTACTGGGATTGTTTTACCATTTGAAGCCAAAAAAGCCTCATGCTCAAGGTCAAATTTTTTGTCAAAATCTCTATCTTGTTTTTCTGTTGTTTTCATACGATTCTTTCCTTTAGTTGTTTTTCTTTTAAATATAGATTGTGTATTTTTCTTGTCACCATTGATGGTGAAACGCCACTTTCCCTAATAATATCTTCACGTGTAATTGTGGTGCCGTAACCTCCTCTATTTAATAAGCTTAAAACAGAAACCAAAATTTGATAATCTGTTTTTGATACTTCAAATTTCATACACTAAAACCTATCCAAGATGGAACCTTTGGAATCCTCAACGAGAACCTCAAAAGTATGGTTTTTACAAAAAAGAGCTTTGATCTTTTTAGCTTTACTAAGCGCCTGAGAATACGTTCTGCATGTGTCCATGATGTTATTATTCATAATGACTTTAAAAATTGTTGACTCCTTTTTAAAATTGAAATTGTTGTTGACCGTTAGGCTCAAAACTATTAAAACGCATGACAATCTCTTCGGCTAATAATTTGGCACTTTCAAAGGTGTGCTCGTAGTTATGAATCGTTCCTGAATGGTAAAGTTCAATTTTGCCTATTGGTAAATCCCTATCTTGGTGACGTAGAAAAAGTTCAACTCTACGTACTTTTAAATCATTGATCGCTACGAATTTAAGCCTCAATTTGTCGAGAGGGATACAAAAATCGTAACTCTCAGGGCAAAGAGAGAAATGTGCCATTTGGCGTGGGATTCGGTTGAAAAGGATGTTAGGCATTCAAATACTCCCAATAATGATAAGATCAAAAATAGAAATAAGATGATCAACGCCATCAGAATCCCTAGCAGAACAAAAAAGAAAACCAACATCAGTAACAATCATTTGAGGAACTCTTTTTTCTTTAGTGACAATAACGTCACCAACCTTTACTTGATTTTCCTTTTCAAACATTGACTAATCCTTGATGAAATTTGACATAGACAGCACGAAAGAGGTGAGACATACATGCGACGAGAGCGACCATTTTATTTTTACCGCCATCAACTAGGCGATTGTATTTTTCTTTGATAATTTGGTTGTGTTGAATAGCTGACATGGTGCAGAGATAAAGCAATTTTCTAACGAGTGAACTACCACGCTTTGACATTGATTCGCGCTTATGCACAGAGGAACCGCTTTGGAAAATTCGAGGGCTAAGACCTACAAAACTTTGGAGTTGTTTTAAGGTGTAGTTTTGGGATTTAAGGAAAATGGGGATAAGTTCTAAAAGGAGAGCATAACCAACGCCCTTAATTTGATTTTTAAGTTCAATAACATGAGGGAAAAGTTCTTTTAAAACCTTCTCAGCTTCTTTATCTAAACCTTTTTTAGTCTCTTTGATTTTCAAAAGAAGCGTTTTAAGGAGAGAATCTAAAAGCTCAATAGGGTTCTCTTTTTGCGAATGAATAAGGTTTTTTAATTGCGTGTCAAGTTTTCTTAAAAGATTGATTGATGATGTATATTTTCGGAGCGTTTTATCATCTTGATTGAAGATTGTTTTAAAATCTTCATGCTCTATTGTTTGAATAAATTTAGCAATACCAATACTATCAATCTTGTCATTTTTTGTACGAGAATTTAGGTGCTTCAAGTAGTGAGCCATAACGTAAGGGTTAACCATGATCTGTTTAAAATCATTATTATGAACAAGCCTTTGAAGAACGTGCATATAGTTTGAAGTAGCCTCATAACCAAAGTAAAAATCACTTTTTTTATAAGTTGTTTTGAGATAGTCAAAGAAGCCCAATATTGAACCTTCATTATTAAAGATTTGGAGAGTGTCATATTTTTGACCATCAAGAGAAATGGAGACATCAAGCTTATCCATACCAACATCAACACCAATAAAAACTTTACGCATGTAAATCCTTTTTTTTGTATAATGTGTGTACTTCTTTATACTTGTAAACGTGGTCACGCCACTAGATTATTATTAAAAGTTAGTACACGGAATCCCCTATCTTTTAGAAAGCCTCAAAGGACTAGGATGTTTTTCGGGGTGTCCGCATATCGAAGCAAAGCAGTAGAAATTAATACTAAAAATGTATAATTTCAAAAACTGGTTGCTTGAATGCAATCTTACAAGGATGTTTTGATGCAAATCCTCGATGGAAAAGCACTGTCAGATCAAATCAAAATTGAACTCAAAACAAAGAGTGATACACTCAATCTTAAAGGCATCACACCCGGCCTTGCCGTGATTTTAGTCGGTGATGATGCTGCGAGTCAAACGTACGTTAAAATGAAAGAAAAAGCGTGTGATGCTGCGGGTGTTTACTCCATCATTCACAAAATGCCAACGACCATTTCGCAAGAGAAGATTTTAGAAACCATTATGATGATTAACAATAACCCAAACATCGATGGCGTTTTGGTGCAACTTCCGCTTCCAAAACATGTGGATACGACGAAAATTATCGAGGCGATTGATCCTAAAAAAGATGTCGATGGCTTTCACCCTTTCAATGTGGGTCGTTTGGTCGCAGGACTGGACAGTTTTGTTCCCTGCACACCGCTGGGTGTTATGCGTCTTTTAGCACACTACAACATCGACCCTAAAGGGTTAGATGCCTGTGTCGTGGGTGCGAGTAACATCGTTGGAAAACCGATGATGAACCTGCTGTTAAACGCAGGTGCTACCGTTGACATCTGCCATATTTTCACCAAAGATCTCAAAGCACACACGCAAAAAGCTGACCTTGTGATCGTGGGTGTCGGCAAGCAAAATCTCATTACGGCCGACATGGTCAAAGAGGGTGCGATTGTGATTGACATCGGGATCAATAAAACCGCAGAGGGACGATTGGTGGGCGATGTAGATTATGAAAATGTCGCACCCAAATGCTCTTACATTACACCCGTTCCAGGCGGCGTAGGCCCCATGACCATTGCGATGCTACTCGAAAATACCATTAAAGCTGCTACTCAGCGTTTATAATTTTAGGAAACTCATGAAAAAATTTCTCAACCGTTTTTACACCTTCTCCAACAGCTGGACGGGTACGATTGTTATTGTCCTTTTTGTCATCTTTTTTGTCGCACAAGCCTTTGTGATTCCTAGCGGTTCGATGATCAAAACATTGCTCATAGGCGATCATCTCTTTGTCAAAAAATTCTCGTATGGCGTCGCAACCCCACATCTTCCATGGCTTGAGATCCCTGTTTTTCCTGATCTAAAAGGAAATGGGCACATCATCGAAGGTGATCGACCACAGCGTGGTGACATCGTTGTGTTTCGCTACCCCAAAGATGAAAAAGTGCATTATGTCAAACGATGTGTTGCCACAGAAAATGATGAAATTCTTTTCCAAGAGAAAAATCTCTACATTCATTTTAGCGAAGGTGATGCGTACATTAAAGAGAACTTCCCTCCTGAAAAGATCAAAACAATTGCAGGCAAACTGTGGGTCAATAACCCTTACATTGAAAAATTTCATGGCATTCACTACGATGATGCCATCAATCTTTTTCAACAAATGACCCTGCATTTAAGCGCCAATCAGTTAGCGATGAAACCTGCCCAGGTGCAAGAACTTCCAAGCATCTCAGGGTATGGCTTTAATGCTTTTTATACCAAAGTGGAAAAAGACAGTTATTTTATGATGGGTGATAACCGCGATCACTCCAATGACAGCCGTTTTTGGGGCAGTGTGCCGTACAAACTCATCGTTGGGAAGCCTTGGTTTATCTATTTTTCATGGGATGATGAGTATAAAATCAGATGGAACCGCATCGGTCGTTTTATTGAGACGATGCAGTACGATGAGAGCTTTTTCTAATGGACGAGCTTAAACTGATTGAGATCACGGCAACGATCCTAGCTCTGATGATCGCGATTATTGGGCATGAGATTATGCACGGGTATGTGGCGTATCGTTATGGCGATACGACCGCTAAAAACCAAGGACGTTTGAGTATTAATCCCATCGTTCATGTCGATCTTGTCGGAACCATCATCGTGCCTGCTGTGCTTTTTTTCAGCGGCGCTCCGTTTATGTTTGGCTGGGCAAAACCGGTGCCGATTTTTATTCCTACGGTTGTTCGCAATGGTGGGTACAAAGCGGCGATTCACGTCTCACTCGCAGGCATTGCGTACAACTTTACCCTCGCCCTTGTGTGCGCAGGCATTTTAAACTTTTTACCAGATCTGAGGGAAGCCAATAGTTTCATCGAAGTGTTTCTCATCTTTTTTCTCATCCAATCCATGATTTACAATGTCGTTTTAGGCATTTTCAACCTCTACCCCATTCCACCACTCGATGGTTCTCACGCCCTTACTTATTTGGGTCTGATTATGGGATGGACGGCTTTGGTTCGCTTGTATGAATCAATGGAGCGTTATGGTATGGTTATCTTGATCCTCTTCATTGCCACACCGCTTTCACACTACTTTTTTCTGCCTATTCGCTACGTTATTGGATGGTTGTATTAACAGGTCTTTTTTAAGAGACCTGTTTTTGGAATTTATAATAATGCTTGTGCTATAATCGTCCTTATTCCCTTACAGAAGGACACTTTCTTGAAGTTTTTTATTGCAACCGATCATGCAGGCATTGCCATCAAACAAGATGTCATTGAGATGCTCCAAGGCATGGGGCACGAAGTCATTGATCTTGGACCTTTTAATACAGAACGTGTCGATTACCCCGATTTTGCGCATGCCCTTAGCCTTGAAGTGCTCAAAAACAGTGGAACACAGGGCATTTTGATCTGTGGTTCAGGCATTGGCATGAGTTTAGCAGCCAACAAACATGTGGGTATTCGAGCCGCCTTGTGTCATGATGCGTACACAGCGGAGATGGCACGCGCGCACAACGATGCGAATGTACTCTGCTTTGGACAACGTGTTGTGGGACTTGGTGTGATTGAGTCGATGCTCAACGCATGGTGTGCTACCTCTTTCGAGGGCGGAAGACATGCAATGCGTGTTGAAAAGTTAGAGTTGTAGCCATGGCACTTGATTGGGTTATCGCAACGGTACTTTTTTCCGCGTGTGTCTATTTGTTGATTATGGTGTTTTACTTCAAAACGCTGCTTCGCAAAGAGAAGCGTAGTAATATTGTCGTCAAACAAACCCTCAACGATGCCGAAGTGGTCATCCGAAAATATCAAGTCCAATTGCAACGCTCTTTGGGCAATATCGATATTTTAAGCGATGAGCTCAAAAAGGTCAAAAACGACCTTAAATCCCTTCGTACCCGTAACAGTCAATACCGAATGGAAGGCGATAAACTCCGTCAACACATTAAAGAGCTCGAAGGAAAGATCGAGGCACTCTTGTAATGAATTTAGGGTTGAGCCGCTTTTCTTTCGTTTTACATGTAAACATTACATTTGAAAATTTTTCTACCTCGAATGAGGCAAGCTTTTCAGAGAAACATCGGGCTAAAGCCCTTGTTTTGCGCCGAGAGGCAAACGTAGCTTTCTAAGCTTTGCTTAAAAAGCGTATCAAAATGAAAAAATGAAAAAAGGGTTTCTATGAGTCATTTAAGTGAAGCGGATAAAACGTATCTTTCAAATTCGATTCGTGAGATCGAAGATTTTCCAAAACCGGGTATTAAGTTCAAAGACATTACCACGCTTTTAGGCGATGCAAAAGCATTTCATCTTTTGATGGATCATTTGGTTGAGCGTTACGAAAACAGAGAAATTGACTACATTGCAGGCATCGAAAGCCGTGGATTTATTTTTGGCTCTGCGCTTGCTGCGCGTCTTAGAACCCGTTTTGTGCCGATTCGCAAACCCGGTAAACTTCCCTACACGACCATCAGCGAAAAATACTCACTCAAATACGGCGTCGATGCTGTCTCCATCCACATAGATGCGTTTACGGGTGCGGGAAAAGCAAAACCAAAAGTTCTTTTAATCGATGATCTTATCGCCACAGGAGGCACAGCCACCGCTGCGGTTAACCTGATCAACAAAGCAGGTGCTGAGTGCATCGAAGCGTGCTTTGTGATCAACCTTACCTTTTTACAAGGCGATCTTGACATCAAAAAAACAACCTCCGTTTACTCTGTTTTAGAGGTGTTCTAATGTACATTCCAAGAGCTTCTAAATTTGACCCTGATCACAACGGACACTTTGGCATTTTTGGAGGGCGTTATGTTCCTGAAACCTTGATGCCTGTTCTCATAGAGCTTGAAAAAGAGTATCAAACCCTTCGCTTCAATGAAAATTTCTGGAGCGAAGTCGAGTACTACATGAAAGATTATGTTGGACGACCTTCAGCACTTTACTATGCTAAAAATATCTCCCAAGAGTTAGGTGCCAAAGTCTATCTCAAACGTGAAGACCTCAACCACACAGGTGCACATAAAATTAACAATGCCATTGTGCAAGGTTTGATTGCTAAAAAAATGGGCAAAAAACGTGTTATTGCCGAAACAGGTGCAGGACAACATGGTGTGGCAACCGCAACCGTGGCTGCACTGTTAGGGCTGGAATGCGAAGTTTTTATGGGGGGAAAAGATGTCGAGCGACAAGAGCTTAATGTTTTTCGCATGAAACTTTTAGGGGCTAAAGTGCACTCTGTTAAAAGTGGCAGTAAAACGTTAAAAGATGCTATGAATGAAGCAATTCGTTATTGGGTCACTCATGCGAGAGATACGTTTTACATTATTGGTACCGCTGCAGGCCCTCACCCCTATCCGTTGATGGTTCGCGATTTTCAATCAATTATTGGATATGAAGCAAAAGCCCAAATCTTAGTCAAAGAGAAACGTCTTCCCGATATAATCATAGCTTGCATTGGAGGTGGTAGCAATGCTTTAGGTATTTTTAGCCACTTCTTAGGCGATGAGGGTGTGCAGTGCGTGGGTATCGAAGCAGGAGGTCATGGCATCGATACCGACAAACACGGCTGTTCACTTGCCAAAGGAAGCCCCGGTGTACTTCACGGGCAGATGAGTTACCTCCTTCAAGATGATGATGGGCAAATACTCGAAGCGCATTCCATCTCAGCAGGTCTGGATTACCCAGGCATTGGACCAGAACACGCGTATCTTAAAGAGCAAGGTGTTGCAAAGTACGATAACATCACCGATCAAGAAGCACTCGATGCCTTTGTTTGGTTGAGCCGTAAAGAGGGAATTATTCCAGCATTCGAGAGTGCACATGCGATCGCGTACCTTAAAAAAATTCCTAAAAATGAGATCAAAAATAAAATTATTATCGTCAATCTCTCCGGTCGTGGGGATAAAGATATGGTGCAAGCAAAATCTATTTTGAACATAGGATAAGGGCATGAGTGACTTTATGAACAAACACTCAGGCAAACTTTTCGCCCTTTTTATGATCGTTATTCTCTCCGTTCTTGGCTACGTTTTGTACATGGCACCTGTGGAAGGGTTGGAGAATAAATTTCTCTATTTGATGAAAGAGTACGGCTATATCATTCTTTTCTTCTGGGGAATGCTAGAGGGTGAGATGGGTCTTGTGATGGCAGGACTGCTCACCCACACAGGCGATATGAATCTTTTTCTTGCGATTTTCGTCGCGGGGCTGGGTGGTTTTGCAGGCGATCAAGTCTATTTTTACATCGGTCGTTTCAATAAAAAATTCGTCTATAAAAAACTTCGCGGACAACGCCGTAAACTCGCTCTTGCGCATCTTTTGCTCAAACGATACGGCTGGCCGATTATCTTTATCCAACGCTATCTCTACGGTCTTCGCACCGTTATTCCTATTTCCATAGGACTCACACGCTACAGTGGGAAGATGTTCGCTCTTATCAATCTCATTTCTGCTTGGTTTTGGGCAGCACTCACCATTGTACCGACATGGTATTTTGGTCAGGAAATTCTCATCGTCATTCACTGGGCAAAAGAGCATTGGTATTTTGCGCTTCCACTAGCAGGTATTATTGGTGGAGGAATCTCGTACTATTTTCACAAAGTTACCGACAAGACATTTAAGGAAAAACATGCAAATACACCTCAACAATCAGAAAATCAATGAAACACAAGCAGACGCCAAAATCGTCCTTGTTATCGATAAAAATTTAGACCACGCGTCCATCAGCGATAAAGAGACCCTCCTACTTTTAGGATTTAAAGGTGAGAGTGAAGAGAGCCTTTTTGTGGCAGAGAGTAAAACACTCTACGTTGGATGCGACTCACTTGATGCCGATGAGATTCGTCTCGCTGCTGCGAAAGCTTTGGACGCGCTTAAAAAGACCAAACTGAGAAGCCTCTGCATTGGAACTTATTCTAACGATTGCCCAGGCTTAAATATCAAAGCGTTGGTGGAAGGATTTATCCTTGGAAGCTACACGTTTGATACCTACAAAAGCAAAAAAGAGCCCTCTTCGATCGAGAAAATTACGATCTGCTTGGAAGATTACAGTCGCGTGGATGTTTCCATGCAAACAGCAACCGAGGCGCTTCGTGTCGGTACTGCGATTGCAGAAGCTACCAACTTCGCCAAAGCCATCGTCAATGCAACGCCTGAAGAGATGACACCGATTGCCCTTGCCGACGTTGCACAGACATTAACTTCGATTCCCAACGTTACATGTAAAGTGATGGATGAGACCTTTTTAAAAGAGCAAGGGATGAATGCTTTCCTTGCCGTCAACCGTGCAAGCGTGCACCCTCCTCGCTTAATTCATCTTACCTACATGCCCAAAGAGGCGAAAAAACGTCTGGTTTATGTGGGCAAAGGATTAACGTATGATAGCGGTGGACTGAGCCTAAAACCGAGTGAACACATGGTCACGATGAAAGCCGATAAAAGTGGCGCAGCTGCGGTTATGGCGATCTTAAAAGGTGCGGCAACACTAGCGCTTCCTTACGAAATTCATGCGATCATTGGTGCAACGGAAAATATGATCGGAGGTAATGCGTATAAGCCTGATGATGTTTTGGTTGCAAAGAATGGTAAAACCATCGAAGTGCGTAACACCGATGCGGAGGGACGTTTGGTGCTCGCGGATTGTTTATGTTATGCCCAAGAGCTCAACCCCGATCTTTTGGTCGATATGGCAACGCTCACAGGTGCGTGCGTGGTAGCATTGGGTGAGTTTACCACAGGCATTATGGGGCATAGCAGTGAGCTGAAACACTCGATGCTTAGAGCCTCAACGGCGAGTGGTGAACTGAGTGGTTCCCTTCCGTTTAACAAATACCTCAAAAAGCTTCTCAAAAGCTCGGTTGCGGACATGTCCAACATCAGCTCCAGTCGCTACGGTGGCGCAATCACCGCAGGACTGTTTTTAGACAATTTCATCGAAGAGGCGCATAAAGACAAATGGCTTCATCTGGACATCGCAGGCCCTGCTTACATCGAAAAAGCGTGGGGATACAACCAGTTTGGTGCCAGTGGTGCAGGGGTTCGTATGAACCTTTACTGGATGATTGATGACACTAAACGTGGAGATCAATGAAACCTAAAATTGTGTTGATCGGAGCCTCCACCGGAGGTCCTGGTCATTTAAAAAAGATTTTATCTGTGATTCCATCAACGTACAATGGGGCGATTATTATTGCGCAACACATGAATGCGACCTTTATTCCAAGCTTTATCAGTCAATTTCAAAATGAGTTACACCTGCCCGTCCACGCCGTGGATGCACGGATGAACTTGCACGCGTCGCATGTCTACATCTGTCCTCAAAATTGCCGTCTGAAGCAAGCTGACTGCACGCGCATTGAGCCCATGGATGAGGGTGAGACCCCGTACAATCCGAGCATTGATTCGCTCTTCTCTTCGGCGGTTGAGTGCATTGGGCATGCTGAGATTTTGGCGGTGTTATTAACGGGAATTGGGCATGATGGTGCCAATGGACTGAGTGAATTGCAAAAACACGGCGCACAATGTATCGCAGAGAGTGAAAAAAGTGCTATCGTTTATGGCATGCCAAAGCGCGCCATGGAGATCAATCCCAATATCACTTCGTTTGCCTTGGATGAAATTGTACAAATTATTAAAACCTTTGGAGCGTCTTGATGTGGTTTTTTAACAAGAAAAAAGAGCCTGAAATTGCACAGAAACACGAAGTTTCAGCCCCAAAAGAGTTCAATACCTTTGGACTCCACGATCTACTGCATTACATCAAACGTGAGATTGGTGTGGATCTGTTTGCGAAAAACAGCGTCATCGAAACCAAACTTCGCCTTTTTTGCGAACGCAAAGAAATTTACAGTTTTCGTAAACTCTTTGAAGCGTTGCAAAGCGATAAAGGCCTTAGGCAAGATTTGATTGATCTTGTGACGGTCAATGAAACCTACTTCTACCGTGAAGAGGCACAACTCGACATGGCGGTTAATTTTGCGCTCGCTATTCCCAATGTCAAGATTCTCTGCGCTCCTTGCGCTTCGGGGGAAGAGGTATATTCTCTTTCCATGATGATGCAAGAGCGTAAACGAGAACCCAGAGATTTTAGCATCACGGGCATTGACATCAACTCTGAAGCGATCGAAAAAGCGCAAAAAGGGCTCTTCTCCGAGCGCTCTTTGCATAAATTAGAGGCGCGATTGAAAGAAAAATTTTTCACACAAGAAGAGCGCTATTTTAGTGTTAAAAAAGAGTATTTCAGCTCTGTTTCGTTCACTAAGGTCAATATCTTTGAGCACGAATTTCTCTCTTTAGGGAAATTTGACATCATCTTCTCGCGCAATATGCTGATCTACTTTGACGACGATTTTCGCCTCAAAACCATCGAGCGTTTTGCCACACTTCTCAAACCTGAAGGCAAGCTCTTTTTAGGGCATGCGGACATCATTCCTGATAATAACTATTTTACCAAACACACCGATCATCGCCTCTCGTACTATGTAAAGAAGTCCTAAACTTCTTTACATGTAAAACGTTTAGAGCGCTTTGACTAAGGTGCTGATCGTCTTAAACTGCGCATGATCGGCACTGTGTAAAAGCTCAAACAGCAGTGATTCCACCGAACCAACATACGCTCCTTCTTGAGTCATTCGTAAAAGTGCCAATTCATGGTCTTTTGCTTTGCGCGAACCGATAGCATCGGCACAGACGATAACCTCAAACCCTGCTTCTAAAAGATCCAAAACGCTTTGCAAAATGCACACATGACTCTCCACGCCTGCGACGATAACATGCTTTACATGTAAGGCTTTAAGCGCTTCCATCACGTCTGGGTTTTGGCAACAGCTAAAGGTACGTTTTTCATAAATCTCAACGTCGCCTAAAAGTGAGCGGATACTCTCTATCGTCTCGCCCAACCCTTTGGTGTATTGCTGATTGCACAGGATGGGGACGTTTAAACTTTGAAGCCCTTGAAGCAGCACCAAAAGATGCTTCTCAAGGTCATCGTGCCCCTCAATATATCCAAAAAGACGCTCTTGAACATCCACGAGTAGCATCGCCGTTTGAGGAAGAAAAAGGCGCATGAAAACTCCTTATTTTTTGCCATTATCATAGCCTACTCGCTCTTAATTAAGTCAGGCTAGACTACAATAGTTCTTTAATTTGATCAAATGAGGGATTTATGGCAACATCTGTGCTTATATTACCAGGGTATCAAGGCTCAGGCGAAATGCATTGGCAAACATTTTGGGAGAGAGAAAATCCTGATTTCAAACGTGTGATTCAGCGGGATTGGGATCATCCCATTTGTAAAGAGTGGATCGAAAAACTTGAAGAAGAGGTCGCCCAAGCAGGCGAAGAGGTTGTCCTTGTCGCGCACAGCCTTGCATGCTTAGTGATCGCCCATTGGGACGCGCAAAAAATGCACTCGTCCATCAAAGGAGCGCTTCTTGTCGCACCACCCGATCCAAACTCAGACGTTTTTCCAAGCAATGTCGAAGGGTTTGAAACCACACCGATGGGCTTGTTTGATTTTCCAAGCATCATCATCGCGAGTACAAACGATCCGTACGCAAGCCTTAGTTACGCTCAAGGTTTAGCCAAAGCGTGGGGAAGTGCACTGGTCAATGTTGGCGATAAAGGGCATATCAACAGCTTTAGTGACATTGGGTCTTGGGAAGAAGGCTATGCTTATTTAGGTCAACTGCGTCGTGCATAAGAGAAGCCTTGAAAAGGCTTCTTACTTAACAACCACACTCTATGCGTGGTGTGGCTTTCACCATCTCAATTGTATCCACGCTATTGGGAACCAAACATAAAAATTCATAATCTTCATCGCCGATCACTTGGTATGAATGAGGCACTCCTGCTGGAACAAAGATGATGTCATCTTTCACGGCAATAAAACTCTCCTCACCCAATTGAACGCGCGCTTTGCCTTTTAAAATATACTGCTCATGCTCAACCGTATTGGTGTGAAACGGCATATGTCCCTCTTTTTTAATGACAAATTTGCGCATCGCAAAATGAGGTGCAATTTCTGGAGAGATCAGCATCTGCATACTCGCACCCTCGCCTGCTTGAAGCGGTGTACTTGGAATTTCACTCAGTGATTTTTTCATTTTCAACCTTTACATGTAAATTATTTTAGCTCAAATTTTAACTCTTCTAACCTTGCAATCCGATCTTCCGTGGACGGATGCGTCGAAAAAAGTGACGCAAAGGAGATATGTTTGCCCGCAAAAGGGTTGATGATAAACATGTGCGCACTCTCAGGCGTCGCCTCATGCACCATGCCTTGCGCGTTGTAGCTCGAAAGCTTTGCAAGTGCGCTTTGCAACCACTCAGGATGACGCGTCAAGCGAGCTGCCCCTTCGTCTGCCATGTATTCACGGTTACGGCTAATCGCCATTTGAATCACCGCAGCAGCAAGCGGTAAAATGATGGCAAGGACGATCATCACGATGGGATTGGGTCTGTTCTCCCTGCTCCCTCCAAACATCGCGCCAAATTGCATCATATTGGCAATAACCCCAATCGCTCCCGCAATCGTCGCGGCAATGGTTCCCACCAAAATATCATAGTGTCTCACGTGACTCAGCTCATGCGCCAAAACGGCTTCGACCTCGTCATCGTCCAAAAGCTGCAAAAGCCCTTCGGTGACAGCAACGGCGGCATGTGAGGGATTGCGCCCTGTTGCAAACGCGTTTGGCGTGGAATCGGGGATGATGTACACCTGAGGCAAAGGAAGATTTGCTTTGGCGCACAATCTCTCGACAATCGTATAAAGTCCATTCGCTTCTTGACGCGTGACAGGCACAGCATGGTAATGACGAAGCACCAATGTGTCAGAGTAAAAATAGCTCACAAAGTTCATCACACCCGCCAGCACAAGTGCGATCATCATCCCCTGCGTTCCTCCCATCATGCCACCAACCCACACAAATAACAGTGTCATCAAGGTCAATAATACAACGGTTTTTACCACTTCCATTCACAGTCTCCTTCAAAAATTATCCCTCCATTTTACCGAAGTTTGGTAAATAGTTTTTACATGTAAACCATTGTGCTATAATGCCGCCATCAATTATAAGGACGTGGATCACGTGAGATTGCCTCTGGGTTTTGGGAAAAAGGGCTACTTTAGGCTCGCTTCCATTCAAGCTTCGACCATCGAATACAAAACCAAACGCCAACACGCACGCCTATTGCACACCGCTCGACTCTTTGCCGATACCTGCGCTCCTGAAGAGGTTGAAGACGATCCGCCACCGCTTAGCTCTGCCCTTCTCGGATTTGTCTCAACGTATCGCCCCAGACTTTGCAAATGCAGTCGACTGTTCGCAAAGCGCGCCCACTCCGCCATCAAACGTGCCAAAAAAAGACGTAAATGCAACTGCCATTGCCGCTACTTTAGCTTCCGCCGAACAGGCATCCACCCTCCACTTTTTTCATCTTCTATACGTCAAACAAGCAAAGCTCGTTCGACTACGTTAGCCACTATGGCACTAAAGCTTGCCAACGCTGTTGGCAGAATTTATTTGAAAATTATAAAGATGAAAAAGGACTTTAAACTATGTCACAAACCTACGTTACAGGGTTTCCTCGCATTGGGGAAAAACGTGAGCTCAAATTTGCGCTAGAGGCGTATTGGGCAGGAAATTCTGATTTTGAAACGGTCAAATCCGTTGCTAAAACACTCAGAGAGCGCCATTGGAACTACCAAAAAGAGCGTCATATTGATTTTATTTCGTGCAACGACTTTAGTCTGTACGACACAATGCTGGACACGGCGGTCATGCTTGGCGCCATCCCTCCTCGCTTCCAAGGCATCGAAGATAAAACCGAACGCTATTTTGCGATGGCAAGGGGCGATGCGCAACGTTCCGCCATGGAGATGACCAAGTGGTTTAACACCAATTACCACTACATCGTTCCCGAGATTCACGCACACATGGCTTTTAAAGTCGACATTTCCAAAATCGTTGATGAGTACATCGAAGCCAAAGCACTTGGGATCGATCCTAAGATCAATCTCATTGGGCCATTGACTTTTTTAGCGCTTTGTAATCCCGTCGATGGAAGTGATCTGTTTGGCTTCTTTGATGATGTCGTGGAAGCGTACGCTAAGGTGCTCCACGCCATTTCAAGTTTGGGTGAAAACATCGTCATTCAGTTCGATGAACCACTCTTTGCCAAAACGTTGGAGGCAAAATTTTTAAGCCTGCTCAAAATCGCGTATGAGCGTTTAGGAACGGTGAGTCGCCATCTTAAAATCGCGGTTGTTACCTATTTTGATCGCGCCAATGAAGCGGTAGAAATCTTGGGAAATTGCCCTATTTGGGCAATCGGACTTGATTTTGTCTATGGCGAAGAGAACCTTGAAGCGCTTTTACATGTAAACGATAAAATGCTTATCGCTGGGCTCATTGATGGACGAAATGTTTGGAAAAACAACGCTTCTAAAACGTATGTATTGATTGAGAAAATCAGCAAAACAATCGATGCAGATCACATCATCCTCTCCACATCATGCTCACTGTTACATGTCCCTTTTTCAACCCGTTTTGAAGAAAAACTAGCACCCGAAGTTAAAAGCCGCCTAAGTTTTGCACTTGAAAAACTCGAAGAGTTAGAGCAGATCAACACGCTTTGGGAGAAAAGAGAAAAACCTGAGATAAGCGCATGCACTCAAAAAGCACCGTCAGTTAAAAGCAGTGGCATTTTCTATACCAGATCAGCGTATGCCACCCGTTTTGCTTTGCAACAAAAAGCACTGAATTTGCCACTTTTTCCTACCACCACCATCGGCTCATTTCCGCAAACCAAAGAGACCCGAGCGGTTCGCAATGCCTATAAAAAAGGTGAGATTACACGCGAACAGTACGAGGCATCTTTAAAAGAGTCGATCAAAGAGTGCGTTGCTATCCAAGAAGAATTAGGGCTGGATGTTTTGGTACATGGCGAATTCGAGCGTAACGATATGGTCGAATACTTTGGCGAACTGCTGGAGGGTTTTGCATTCAGTCAAAACGGTTGGGTGCAAAGTTACGGAAGCCGTTGCGTGAAGCCACCGCTTTTATACGGAAACGTGAGTCGCAAACAACCCCTCAGCGTTGATTGGACGGTTTACGCGCAAAGCTTAACCGACAAGCCGATGAAAGGCATGCTCACTGGACCCGTGACGATTCTGAACTGGTCATTTGTGCGCGATGACATTCCTAAAAGTGAAGTCGCCTACGAAGTTGCCACCGCTATCGCTGAAGAGGTCGATGAGCTTCAACGTCACGACATCAAGATCATCCAAGTCGATGAAGCGGCATTTAAAGAGGGCTATCCTTTACGCGCTGAGAAGATCAAAGCCTATGAAAAATGGGCGGTCGAGAGCTTTAAAGCCTCGGTGGGCACAGCGTGGGATCAAACCCAAATTCACACCCATATGTGTTACAGCAATTTTAACGACATTATCGACACGATAGAGCGTATGGACGCCGATGTCATCACCATCGAGACTTCACGCAGTGGCAATAAACTGCTCAAAGTCTTCCAAAAAGCGAACTACAAAGCCCAAATTGGACCAGGTGTGTATGACATCCATTCCCCTCGTGTGCCCAGTGTGGAGGAGATGAGCGAGCAGATCAAAGCATTCTTGCAAGTACTCCCCAAAGAGCAACTCTGGATCAACCCTGATTGCGGGCTTAAAACCAGAGGTTGGAGTGAAACCAAAGCGGCACTTGCCAACATGATTAAAGCGGTGTATTTAGCACGCTAAAAATCACTACGAGGGGAAACTCCTCTCGTAGTGTATAAAATAAATTCCTATTGTAATAGTATAATTTATGCTATAATAACCAAAATTTTATAGGTAAAGAAACCGCCATGCTCAAACGAAGTTTAGAACCTATCCTCAAAACAGCTCTTAAAATCTCACCTATTGTTTTACTCAAAGGCGCAAGGCAAGTAGGTAAATCCACACTTGCTTTAAATCTATGTGAAAACTATGTCGTTTTGGATGATGTTTCTACCAGAGTGAGTGCCAAAGCTGACCCCAATCTTTTTATTCAAAATCTTAAAAAACCTGTCTGTATTGATGAGATTCAAAAAGCACCAGAGCTTTTAGAATCTCTCAAACTCTACATTGACACATCACGCCATAATGGAGACTTTCTCATTACGGGTAGTGCCAACATCTTAGACATGAAGCAAACGAAAGACACATTAGCAGGTCGTATTATTGAAGTCGATCTGTTTCCACTGAGTGCGAAAGAGCGTGAAGGTAAACCTGAAGAGAACATCATCGACAAACTCTTTGCACAAGCGTTTGATGTGACACCTAAAACGCATAAAGAGATGCTAGCTGATATCATTACAGGAGGCTATCCTGAGAGCTTAAAACTTGAAACACCTTTGGAGAAAAAACTGTGGTTTGCCTCGTATGTCAGTACGTATATTGAAAGAGATGCTAGGGATTTGGCAGAACTTCGAGATATTGATAGTTTTTTTAGATTTTTGCACATATTAGCGCCACGAAGTACCACCATGCTTACCAAATCGGATTTGGCAAAAGAGGTCGGTGTTAGAGTTGAGACGATTGAAAATTACCTCTCAATTTTAGAACAAACCTTTCAAATAAAACTGGTGCGTCCCTATTTTGAGAACATTGGAAAACAATTTGTCAAAAGCCCCAAACTTTATCTCAATGATACGGGCATCGCTTCGTACTTTTTGGGCATTAATTCCTTGGAAACCTTAGAAGCCTCACATTATAAGGGTGCATTGATTGAAACATTTGTGTGCAATGAACTTTTAAAACATATCGCTTTCGCCTTGCAACCTACCAGTTTATTTCATTATAGAACCAACGATAAAAGAGAGATTGATTTTATCCTCAAACAAAACAGTCAAATCATCGCCATCGAAGTCAAATCCTCCTCCAAAGTCGATACCAGTGATTTTAAACATATCATCGATTTTCAAAAAAGTGCTTCCCAAGATGTTTTCGGTGTCGTTTTTTATATGGGAGAAAATGTACTATGGATCAATGAACGATGTGTCGCACTGCCGTTTAGTTTTTTTTATTAGATTTGATCTTCTCTAGCTTTACATGTAAAGCTATTTAAAGTGTGACTTCCTCAAAAAGTTCTCTTAATTTTTGAAGCTCTTGGGGCGTTAATGTTGCTAGTTTTTGGATAAAACGCTCATTGTCAATGGCTCGTATTTGCGTAACAACCACATCCGAATCTTGCTCCAACAGTTCTCTTTTAGCAATGCGCATACGAATGGGTTCTGCATCATCAATGAGTGACGTACTCAGCGGAAAAATGATGGTGGTAGGATAGTCGCTGTGATTGAGTTCATCGTTTTGAAAAACAACTGCAGGTCTCGTTTTTCCCATTTCATTATTTTTTTTGCTAGGATTGAGATTCACAAGCCATATATCGCCCTTACAAACCATCATTCAAGGTTCCTTTAACGCTCTCATAGACGGCTTTGTCTGCCTCTTTGGTTTTTTCAACCGCTAAAAGTATGCGTGATTTTTTATGTGACTCAACGCTAGTTGCATAAAATTCTATCGCTTCGCGTATGACATCACTTTTTTTCTTGTGCAACGTCTTAGCGATACGTTCAAGCTTTATTTCTAGTGCTTCATCAAGCCGTACGGTTGCTGTCATGGTGTCTCCTTGTAGTTTGTAATACAGTAGTATAGCATACTTTATTTTAAAGAAGCAGTATTTGTTAAATGACACATTTATTTACCCACCTCACCAAATGATGTATAATAAGCCTCAATGTAAATTCTTGAAGATTAGGGGCAAATATGAATGAAAAATTACAAGATAGTGTACAAAATTCATTAAATTATAAAGAAATTTGTTTAGCTGAAATCGTACCTCATTTTGATGCAAGTTTTTTAGAAGAAACAAATAAACTTTTTGAGAAAATTAAAGAAATGGATTTTTCTGGATTAGAAGAATCAAAACAATCAATTATTTTAGCCCAAATAAATGCTTTCAATAGTGCCATTAAATCATTTATTGAACTACCAACATCTTCATCCCGCCAAGAACGATTTAAGATATCTAAAGAATCTTTATTGGTTGCTTTAAATGAACTTGAAAGTCAGCCAGAAAATGCTCGTTTAAGTATAAAAAATATTCTTTCAGAAAAAGCGCTCAATTACAATCAAATAGAACAAACCATCATAGCGTTATCTGCCAGAATGGAAGAAGAAACGCAAACAATAACCGATAATTTCAAAGATTATCAGACTGGATTAAAAAATTTAGAAAAAAAATTCGAAGATTTAGCGCCTATTGAAACACTTACTACGGAAGCAACAACAACTTTAACCCTTGCGAAAGAAGCTTTAGATAAAGCACAAAAAACAAAAACCATAGAATTTTCAGATACATTATCTAAAGAATATAGCAAATTACAAACTAAGTATTTTGTAACGGGACTTGGTTGGCAAGCCTTAGCCATTGCATCATTCATCGGTATTTTTTGTGTTCTACATTATCACAACTTTTGCCCATTAGTACCAAGTAACGAAATGAAAGATATTTTCCATGACGGTTTTGTTAATTCTATTTATGCACTAAGCCCTATTTTCTCTAAAATTGGGCTCATTGCTTTTTTTGCTACGGTTTCAGGCATTTGTTTAAAAATCTATTTTCAATACAAGCGACTTTCTCAAGAGTACAGACAAAAATCACTTCTTGCTAAAAATCTTTTGACGGGACATGATGTATTAAAACCTTATATAGGCGATAAAATTGATACAGCATTTATCTTACCAACGATTGAAAAAATGCTAGAAGACCCTCTTTCAAAAGTTTACTCAAAACAAGAATCCCATGAAAACACACTTGGACTTGCTGAAAAAGTGCTTGAACTAACAAAAAAAGGGAAAGAGTTAGGGTCTGCGGCTAAAGATTAATCTTTACATGTAAACTCACACCCTCTCAATATTCCGAAGCTTAATATACATCATTGCCGTCATCACCGCATCATTGAGCGCGTCATGCTTCCCGAAGATTGGCAAACCCAAATCCTTCATCATTACATCAAAACGCAGGTCTATCACGCCTTCGGGAATGAATTTGATCTTTTTATCGTGGTAGAGTCCTGAAACTTCGATTTGGGGATTGGGGAGGTTGATGCCCAGCCACGGCTTGACGTAGGTGTTCATCATTTTGATGTCAAACTCAAGGTAGTAGCCGACCAGTGGGCGTGAACCGATGAAGTGTAAAAACTGCACGATCGCTTCGTGTGGGGCGATGCCATTTTGCAAATCGACATTGCGAATTTGATGAATTTTGATGCTCTTCTCCGTGATCTCGCGACTGGGTTTGATAAAGAGCTCAAATTTTTCGGACATTAGGATTTTATTGCCTTTGATTTTCACCGCTCCGATGGAGAGAATCTCGTCGTTTTTGGGGCTTAGCCCTGTCGTTTCGGTGTCGAACACCACGACCTCATCCAAAGGCGCTTCTTCAAATAAAAAACGGTACTGCTCATCTTTGAGTTTTTTAGCGTTTCGTTTGGCAAAAAAAGAGCTCAGCATCTTAGATGACCATCGAGAGTTTAAAATGGTGCGTCAAAAATTTCTTAAATTTATTGACGATTTTGAAGCTGTCTTTGAGCAGTTCCAATTCCAACTGGTTCAGGTTTTCGATGTTCACGAAGTTATCGAGTCCTTTTTCTTCGCCACGTGCCAAGCGCTCTTTGAGGCGTAAATTCAGCAGTGTATCGAGTGCTTCGATGAGAGCACCTGCAAAATCGGCGTCGATGATGTCGAGTTTGGCGAGCTTTTTGATGCGCGTTACCGTGTCGGTTGGCTCAATTTTATGCTCTAACGCGAGAGCGCGAATGCCTTGAACAATGGGGAAAATACCCCCTTTTTTGACATCGATTTTATTGTTCTGCGCGATCAAATTGGTGAAAATGCCGATGGGCGTTTCAAACGCCGTTGCGGCTTTGGCAAAGTTGGCTAAAAAAGGACTCTGCTCTTCAACGTACTCAAAGACTTCTGCTTTGAGACTGCGCAACATCGACGCATTTCCCGCCACAGGAATCGCGTCAAAAAAGATCGCAAGGTTCATCACATCTTCCATGCTAGGAGTATCAAACCACCGCACGATCTCTTGGTGGTATGCGCTTTGATGCTTGCACCAATAAGGATTTGACACCATGATGTTTCCCTCACAGCGCGGAAAACCAAAGTCGATGAGTGTTGCCGTGAAGCGCTGCATGTAAGGAATGTACAGGCTTTCATCCATGGTATCATCGATGATAAGCGCATTGTCTTGGTCGGTTTTGAGCAGCTGTTCTTTGCGCCCTTCACTGCCCATCACGATCAAACACGCTTTGGTAGCAAGCTCCTCTGGAACGATCATCGCGTAGAGTTTTTCGTAAATCTTTTCGTTAATTTCCGAGATCAATTTTGCAATATAATCAACCTTCGTCCCTTTTACATGTAACTTTTGCACGATGCTAATCAGATCACTGCTGGCTTGTTTGAGCTCGTCAATCGTGGTCGCTTTGCGAATCTGAACGGCGACCAGATAGGTGTGATTGGCAAAGTAGCTGAGAAGATCGAGTTGCTCTAAAATGCCGATGATCTCGCCATCGCGCGTCACAACAATGCGTTTGATGGAGTGCTTTGTAAAGGAGAGGAGCGCGTTAAAAAGGTAGTCATCCGCCTCGATGGTAATGATGGGATGAAGCGCTATGGGACCGATGGCGGCGTGTTTGTCGTATTCGTTAAAGAGCACGTGGCGGCGCACGACACTGTCGGTGACGATGCCATACTCGTACCCTTCGCCACTTCGGACGATGATGCAACTGCTCTTTTTTGCCTCCATTTGGCGCAGTGCCTCCATGATGGAACACTCCTTCTCAACGATGGTCGGCTCATGCAAATAGCTGTCCTGCACGCGCGCCATCATAAAGCCTGAAAGCTCCGTGGTGTACTCTTTGGCTTTGGCAGATTGAATTTTATTGGCAAGGTCTTGAATGAAGTAGGCTTTAAACGTTTTATTGGAGTCTAAAAGAGAGAGAAAATCCTCTTTCTTAAGCTCGTAACAGATGAGCTCTTCGAGCACTTTAAAACTGTTTTCGCTTTTGGCGTAGATGAGCGCGTCCGCGTCAAACGAGTTGGATTTGCTGTAGACTTTAAGGAGCTCCTCTTCATGAAACTCTCCGACTTCACCTTTAATGATGATGTACAAAAACGCAGCGGGTTTTGAAGGAGAAAGAAGCAAAGTCTCTTTTTTGTAGTAGGCAATGTTCATCGCACCAATGGCTTTAGCCATCTCGGCTTTTGAAAGCAGTTGAAACGGATGAATGGAGCGCAAAAACGCCTCTAAATCGTGCATGCTCATGCAAAGCCCCTTAAGGTGAGTAGCTTTGATTGTAACGTGGAGCGAGCCAAAAAATGCTTACATGTAACGTTTTATGAAGAAGATCAACGAAGAATGTGGCATAATTGCACACAAAAAAAGGAAAAACGTTTGCATCCTACCATAGAAACTTTTTTAGCGAATATAACGGCGCTACACCAACTTGAACCCCGAAATCTCCCCAACGATGTTTTACATGTAATGATCTCGATGAGCCCTGAAGAGCTGTTTAAAACCTGCACGCAACTCGCTGTCCTTCTCAATAATATCCCCACCCAAACCGAGCCAATCACCCTTACGGATGAGGAGATCGCGACGTTGGCAGAGGAGTATCTCAAAGGGCTTTTAAAACGATTTCGCTGATGGGTGGTACTCTTCGCTGAGTATTTTAGCGATGTTTTTAGCCATCAGCTCGTAACCTTCGGCATTGGGATGGACTTGGTCGGATTTAAGATTTTCACCGTCCATGATCTTTTTAAGACTGCTATCTTCTATCTCGATGCCGTTTTCTTTCGCGACCTCGTAGTAAAACGAAGGCACGTTGAACGTTAAAATGTCAAAGGTCGGAACACCGACTAAAAGGACATAAACGCCCTTCTCTTTTGCCAACTTGATCATTTCGGCGAGATTGTTTTTTGTTTGTGCCAAATCTTTTTTGCGTAAAATATCGTTCCCTCCGTGACACAGCACCAAGATGTCGGGTTTGTGGCGCGCTAAAACAGAGGCGAGCCTTGCTAACCCTTGTTCACTAAGTTCTCCATTGACACCTTCATTGATAACGTTTACATGTAAAAGATCGCCCAAAACGGTTGGGTAATTTTTATCGCGCGTGACGCCATAGCCGTAAGTGAGACTATCGCCAAAGGCGAGTATCTTGGTATCAAGGGGCAAAGAGAGGCTTTGGGCATTGATCTCTTGGCTACTTTTATAGTAATTAATGCCGACGATCAGCAGAATGATAAGAATGAGATTGCGTACGTTAAATAGTTCCATAAGTCATTGTACAGCATGACCGCTGGTTTTAGCAAACAAAAGGTAGAATGGCACACAATTTTTCATAAAGAGATTACGGAATGAAGCAAGAACGCATCGATTTACTAGGCATTGTATTTTTACTTATCGCTATGCTCACGTGGGCAAGCTCCTTTATCGCCCTTAAAGCCGTCCTTGGCATCCTTGGACCTATGAGTACGATGTTTGGTCGTATGGCAATTGCGAGCCTCTGTTTTGTCTATTTTATCAAGCAGTTTTCCAAGCTTGAATTTACGAGAAAAGATGTGAAGTACATCTTGCTACTGACATTTTTTGAACCCTGCCTCTACTTCATTTTTGAAGCCAAAGCCTTGCAACTCACCACCGCCTCCCAAGCAGGCATGATCACCTCAATGATGCCACTCATGACCGCAATCGCGGCAAGTTTTGTGCTCAAAGAGTATCTGAGCAAACGCATCGTTGTAGGCTCCATTTTAGCCGTAGCAGGGGCTGTTTGGCTCAGCCTTGGCGCGCAAAGCAGTGAAAATGCGAGTAACCCGCTTTTAGGAAACTTCTTAGAATTTTGTGCGATGGTCTGTGGTACATGGTACGCCATCTCCGTGCGTTACCTCAGCCAACGATTCTCCGCCCTCTTCCTGACCGCTGTTCAAGCGTTTGTCGGAACGCTCTTCTTCTTTCCATTAGCCGTTTGGGAATCATGGGGGGTGCCGATCAATCTCTCATGGGAAGCGTTTGGATGGTTGTGTTATTTGGGCGTCGTCGTGACGCTTGGAGGATATGGCATGTTCAACCTAGCGTTAAGCCGCATCGAAGCCTCACGCGCCTCCGTCTTTGTCAATCTCATTCCCGTTTTTACCGTTCTGCTTGCCTACATTTTCTTAGGCGAAGTACTCAGCCAAACAGAGATGATGGCAAGCTTCGTCATTTTTGGAGGCATCATCGTCTCGCAACTGCCACGCTTTAGAGCCAAAGAGAGATTGCTTTAGTCTTTACATGTAAAGCCCAAATACCGATACACCTTCTGCCCCCAAAGGGGCAAGCTTCAGCGGTAGCTCTTGGGGCTGTGCCCTTAATTAAATAAACACCACGCACGCCTCAGTCGCACCATGCGCTCCGATGACCAAAGACTGCTCAATATCAGCGGTTTTAGATGGGCCACTGATGAAAAGCCCAAAGATGTCTTTATCACCAAAACTAATTCTCGTATACGCTTCGTGCATACTGTGGACGATCTGCTCTTTTGGGACGATAATCATTAATTTTTGGGTGATAAAATAAAGAGCGCGGTGCCTCGCATCCGCCTCTTTGATCCACACGGCGCCATTTTCAGCCACGGCAAATTCGCCTTTGATGATCGCCAAATCCACATCTTTAAGCGTATGCGGATCGTCTGTTGCGCCTAGCTCTTTGGTGTTTACATGTAAACCTTCTACGGTTGAAACAATGACCTTTGCTTCTTTGTAGTGCTCTTTAATGTAGCCCTCAACCGCACTCAAAGAGTCCAAATGAACGGCATTTCCACCCACTCCTGCGAGCGTTGTGGCAAACTTCGCATCCAAGTCATCATAGGTCGTATGAAGAATATTCACCTCAGGCAATGCACTTTCGCTGTTATGAGGTTTTGCCTCTTTGATTGCTTTTAAAATGGCTTCGCGTGAACTCATTTGATACCCTTTTTTGCTTTGTAAAGTTCTTTAAAACTATTTTTTGGGAATGGTGGTAACTCTCTATTTTTTCCCCAGAGGTTGAATTTTGAATACAGAAGTACGCGAGGCAAAATTGGAACCATTTTGCGTGCCATCAATCCTGCAAAATCCATCAATTTTGGACGGCACATCAACCATGTTGCCATCTTGAGTGCATTGAGTTTTATGGGGCTTAGATACCCAGCATCCACCACGTCTTGGCGTTTTAAGTAGAGCTGTTCTGCCAAGTCTACTTTGACAGGACAGATGTTTGAGCATGAAAAACAGAGCGAGCAAGCAAACGGCAAGCTGTAGTATTTTTTCAGATCTCGACTAGGTGCCAGCGTTGAACCAATGGGTCCAGGAATGACGTAACCGTAACTGTAACCACCGCTTCTGCGGTAAATCGGGCAGGTGTTCAAACACGCGCCACAGCGAATGCACTGCAAGGATTTGACGTAACGTTTATCGGCAAGGATTTTTGATCGCCCATTGTCCACGATGACCACGTGCATTTCGCCACCTTCCACGGCACCATGGTAATGCGATGTGTACGTTGTCACAGGCTGACCAGTCGCACTTCTTGCCAAAAGGCGCGTGAAGATGCTGAGATCTTTTAACCTTGGGATGATCTTCTCAATGCCCATACACGCGATATGAAGCTTCGGCAAACTTGCGCCCAAATCGGCATTACCCTCATTGGTACAGACCACGATGCCGCCCGTTTCAGCGATGGCAAAGTTCACACCGGTCATAGAAGCGTCCGCTCCCACAAATTTTTCACGCAAATGCGCCCGTGCGGCGCGGGTTAGGTATGTCGGATCGGAATTGCCTTTTTGCGTATTTAAAAACTTCTCAAAGGTCGTTCCAACGTCCTCTTTTTTGAGGTGAATCGCTGGAAGTACGATATGAGAAGGCGGCTCATTGCGAAGCTGAACAATGCGTTCACCCAAATCGGTGTCGACCACTTCGATGCCGTGTTCTTCCAAATAAGGGTTAAGATGACACTCTTCGGTGAGCATGGATTTGCTTTTCACGATCATTTTGGCGTTGTGAGAACGCAATAAATCTAAAACGATCTCATTGTGCTCTTTCGCATCTTTCGCCCAATGCACACGAATGCCTCGTGCCAAAGCATTTTTTTCAAACTGTTCAAGATATTCATCCAAATGAGAGAGCGTGTGCGATTTGATCTTATCGGCGGTGTTGCGAAGCTCTTCCCATTCGTCTAAACTTTTGGCTTGTGTGTCGCGTTTAACACGGACAAACCACAATGCTTTGTCGTGCCATTTCATACGCTCTACGTTGCTTGCAAATTTATCGGCAAGTTCTGAATGGTTGTGGCTCATTGGAGATCTCCTGCTAAAATTTGGGCGATATAAATCGTTTTAAGGGGCATCTTTTCACGGTCAATCACGCCTTGCATGTGCATCAAACAGGACATATCCACAGCGGTGATGTACTCGCTGCCAGCATCGAGATGATCTTGCAGTCGTGCGCGTCCCATCGCTACGCTCATCGCCTCTTCTGAAACGGCAAAGGTTCCACCAAAACCACAGCACTCATCTTTGCGGGTGAGTTCTGAGTAACTGATGCCGCCTACTTTGTCGAGCAAATTTTTGATTTTGGAAAATTCGGGTACATTTTTTTCACTCATGCTCGCTAAGCCCAGTTCTCTGTGCGCATGACAGCTGTTGTGAATGCCCACTTTGTGTGCAAACGTAGCATTCATCGAGGTTGGTTTGATCACATCGTGCAAAAACTCGATGAGTTCATAGGTGTGTGAACGCATACGCTCAAACCCTTCACGTCCTTCTAAAAACTGCGCATAGTTATGGCGAACCATACTGACACAGCTTCCGCTAGGCGCTACGATGTAGTCATAATCTTTGAAGATTTTTAAGAAGCGTTCCGCTAAAACAGCTGTCTCTTTCGCACAACCCGTGTTAGCTTGGGCTTGTCCGCAACAGGTTTGCTCCAGAGGATACTCCACATCTAACCCCAAATTCTCTAGCACCTTCAGCGTTGCCATCGAAGCTTCAGGGTATAACTCATTCATAAAACAGGGGATAAAAAGACCTATTTTCATCGTTGCTCCATTATTCTAATTTTTTATTTATATCGTAACAACTATGTCACACAAACGTATGATATTTTTTACGAGCCTAGCATATTTTGTAAAATGATTTCAATAAGTAACACTCCTGCAAAGAGCGCAAGAATGACGGCTAAGAGTTGACTTTTTTTCATCGTGTAAGCCCTATTTGGATGTAAAGGCTAATTTAACAGCCAACGCTGCAAAGATGGTTCCAGAAACGCGGTTAAGGATTTTCTCGCCGTTTTTGGTTTTTGAAAACCATGCACCCACACGTCCTGCTAGAAGCGAAATCAGCGTAAAAACGACAAAAGCACAGAGCATAAACAAAGCTCCCAATGTAAAAATCTGTCCTGTGACATTGCCCACTTCAGGGTTGGTGAATTGGGGTAAAAACGCTAGAAAAAAGATGGACACTTTTGGGTTGGTGATGTTCATCAAAATGCCACGTTTGTAAAGTGAAATGAGACTGAGGCGGCTTTTGGAAGATTCCAGTTTACTCTTACTGGCGTCTTTAAATGCCATAAAGGCAAGGTACAAAAGATACGCAGCTCCCACGAATTTGAGAAGGCTAAAGGCTAAAGCCGAGGTTTGAAAGATCACTGCAACACCCAACGCAACGGCGGTTGTGTGAAAAATAAGCCCACTGCAAAGTCCTAGCGCTATAACAATACCAGAGCGACTTCCCTTACTCATCGATTGGGTTAAAACAAAGAGGATGTCAGGGCCTGGGGCAAGTGCCAAAAGCGTTGAAGCGGTTACAAACATTACAATGGTTTGAAGCTCAAGCATCGCAATCTCCTTTTACATGTAAAGATGTAAAATTGTACCACCTAAAGCTTTAGGTTAGCCACCCAGTTGCGCAATTTGCATGGAGATTTTGAGGATTTGCATAATAATGCCACTTTTTTCACTTTCATCATGTGTCTTCCCAAGCTTACTGTTTAAAGCTTTGAGTTTACTTTTAAGCGAAGAGAGCAGACTTTCGTTAAGATCTTCCGTGGTGGAAGATTGCTTTATTTTCCCAAGCGATGCACTTAAAACGCTACTCGTACTGGCGGTGAGACTTGGAGTGCTTGTTTGAGTACTTTCTTTTTGCGTCGAAGTGATCGCAAAATCCACATGCGACACCCACCCTGCTCTGCCATTTTCAAAGAGGACGACACTGCTTTCTTGAAGCAGCGCATTGGTATCGGCACCATTTTTGTAGCTAAACGAAGAGTCCACACTCTCCAGCAAAAGCGCTCCCACTTGGGCTTGGCTTAGGGAGATCAGGTTGTCTTCTAAAGCACTTTTTTGCCAGATTTTCAGCTTGGAAAAGATGCTATCGTTCTCATCGATCCAACCATTGCCATCATCGTCGTATTGCGCCAAGTCCGCAAACCCATCGCCACTTTGCGTGCCAAAGAGTTCACTGCCATCATCAATGATGCCATTTTCGTTTTTATCGAGTGCTAAAAACCCGTTATTTTGCCCCAACAGTGACATTTCATCGGCTGATCCATCGCTGTTTAGATCAAACAGAAATTTTTTTGATGCGTCGACATCGACGAGTCCGCCATTTAGATTGATCACCAAAGGATCCATCAAAGAAGCAATGGATTGCGATGTAAATGTCTCATAACGATCATAACGCGCCAAAGTACTCTGCAAGGTAATATCCAGCACATCACCTTGTTGTGTCGTGACACTTCCTGTTGCTTGAAGCTTTAGTGTTTCTGCTTCATTGATGCGCGTGAGTGTTTGCACATCTGTGTCGGTTATGCGCCTATACACGGCACTGCTTCCCAGCTCCTCATGATTCCCCTGCAATGTTAATGATGATGATTCGATGTACATAGCTTTTTGCCCCCAAATAGCTTATGTGAACTAAATCGGCAAAATCGCAGTATAATAAAGTCTATCTCTTGTAAAAAATTTTGAAAGGAGATATCATCGAAACATCACACGACTACTCTTTATGTGAAGAGATTTGGCACAGTAGCATTCATGGAATTGGACTCTTGCTGAGTGTGAGTGCACTTAGCATTTTATGCGTTTTTGCAGGGCAAAGTGGTGATGGTGCGAAGATCGCTAGTGCCATCGTTTTTGGACTCTCTTTGATTTTTATGTACGGCGCTTCAACGCTGTATCATGCCATTTATCTGCCTAAGACTAAATCCATTTTACAACAAATTGACCACTGTGCCATTTTTATTCTTATCGCAGGAACCTACACGCCGATTAGCTTGTTAGGCATTCAAGGCGTTACGGGTTGGGTACTTTTTGGCATTGCATGGGCGATTGCAGCACTTGGGGTTAGCCTCAATCTTTTGTTCGCAAAACGCTTTCGCCGCCCCTCATTGATCCTCTATCTTATTATGGGATGGATGGTTGTGGGCGTGTTTAAAACACTCATCACCAATCTTGACTCCCTCACCCTTTCACTCCTTATAGCCGGAGGCGTCACGTATACTGTTGGCATTATTTTTTATGTCTGGAGAAAGCTCTATCTCAACCACGCAATTTGGCATTTTTTTGTCTTGGGTGGGTCTAGTTTTCACTTTTTTATGGTTTTATTACTGATAATGAATTAAGCTTGATTCTTTATCAGATTTTTATCATAGATTTCGTATAGAATGGTAGAGATTTACCCTATCCAACTATCACACAAGGAGTGCACGATGAACGTTTATGAATATGCGATGAAAGCTGAAAAAGATGGTGAGCGCTACTACCGAGAGCTCGCGACGCAAACCGATGATGCAGGCTTAAAGTCTATATGGACGATGCTTGCCGAAGAAGAGGTCAAACACTACCATATTTTTGAGCATATGAACCAAAATAAAGCCATTCCAACGATGCCCAGTGTCGATCTGTTTAAACACACCAAAAACATCTTTGAAAAGATGCAAAAATCAAATCAAGTACCCTGTTTTACCGAAGATCATGTCAATCTCTACAAAAATGCTTTGCGCTCTGAAGAGAGCAGTTACAAATTCTACACTGAAAAAGCGTTGATGATTGAAGATGGTGAACAAAAAAAGGCATTTTTACGCATTGCCGAAGAAGAGCATGCCCATTATGTGCTTTTGGAAAATATCGTCGAGTATGTAAGTGCCCCCGAGACCTGGGTGGAGAGCGCTGAGTTTAACCACTTAAGTGAAAAGTTTGTGCAAAAATCAGCACTGATTTAACCATTTTATCACAGTTGTTAGGCAAAGCCTAACAACCTACGCTACACCGCTGTGGCGCTAAAGCTTGCCTCTTCGAGGCAGAAGATTTCTTGCAATTTGGCAAGAAATCTATTTACATGTAAAGCTTCCAAACCCGTAGAAATAGGCGGGTTTGGAAACAAAGTGTTAGATCAATTTATCAAATCCAATTTTCTTCTTAAAGCTCTCGATTCCTACGGAGATCACCAAACAAACCCCCAAAAGGACTGCAAAGATCATCACAGGATAGTGAAAACTGTAGATAAAATCAGGAAAATAGTAGTAATAAATGAACGTGTGAAATAAGAAAATATTAAACGAATGCACGCCCACAAACTCAAACGCTTTTTTTGCCCACGGTGAAAAAACAACCAGTTCTGTTGTCCACAGAATCAGTAAAATCGCGAAAAACGTATCGGCACGGACACTGTCAAAAAGCCAGCCATTTTGCCTATACCACGCCACCAACACGGTTAAAATTAAAAGGGTGATAAAGCGTGCTTTGCCTTGCTTATCGAGCCAAATGAGCAGTTTGACAAACCCATCTTTTTGGGAAAGGTACACGCCCACCGCAAAGGGAAAGATCCAGTCATTGACCAAGGGAATAGGGAAAAAGAGAAGCCATGCACAAAAGGCTAAAAACCAGAGGTGGTATTTTTTCGTTAAAAAATTCACCAAGGGAAAAATGGCGTACAGCACGATGATCAGGCTCATAAACCACCATGTCGCGTTATAACCATAACCGACCCACGTGAACATGTGGATGCCTAGCATCTGAAGCATAAAGCCTTGAAAGACATGCTCACCGTAAACGCTTGAAAGCGATCGTTCCATAAACCATACGCCAATCGGCACAAAAATAAGCGCGATCAGCCAATAGTTCATGTATAGTTTTAGCAAACGTCGCTTGTAAAAAGCGCCAAGTTCCAGCCCTTTTTTCTTAACCGACTCTGCCAAACCATACCCGCTCAGCACCACATAAATACCCACACAGACTTTGGCAAGAAGCGCTGTTTGAAAGACAACAAAGCCCATTTCAGGCTTTTCATAGAAAAGATGATGCCACAAAATCAGCATCAGCGCCATTCCTTTACTTGCATTGGTGATGGAGACATCAAACTTTTCTAAAACCATGCCCGCTCCTTTATTAGAGTTCTTGCAGAACTTTCAACACGTTTTTAAAGCAAAGCTTCAAAAACTACGTTAACACTGGGTTTTCTTAGGCAGAAAGCCCACGCACCTTTGGTGCTTTATTTGTTTTGCAAAAAGTCTATTTTCGTGTGTAATTTTTCTAAATTTTCCTCAATCGCATCGTCTTTATACACCGCACTAACGAGCGAGTACATCGCAATGTCGTAGCATGAAAGCAGCTCAATATTGTCCTCAGTAATGCCCCCGATGGCACAAATAGGCACATTCAGTTGCGCTTTGGCGTGTTTCAAAATTTCAGGGTCTACGATTTTGGCGTGTGGTTTGGTTGGAGAGGGAAAAAAGGAGCCAAACGCGACATAGTCGGCTCCTAGATTGGCGTATTTTTTCGCGCGTTCGATGTCGCCATAACAGGATACGCCGATGATTTTATCATCCCCAAGCAGGGCGCGAGCCTCTTCGTAACTCACATCATCTTCGCCTACATGTAAACCATCGGCATGGATGCGATACGCAATATCCAAGCGATCATCGATGATAAAAATCGCTTCATACACATCGCACAAGGCTTGAAGTCTGATACACTGCTTCTCAGCCTCTTCACTGCTCGTATATTTGTCGCGGTACTGGATAACGCGAACACCGCTTTTTAAAACACGTTCTACTTGTTCAAGCATGATTTCATCTGGCGTTAGGGTTGCATCGGTGAGGACATAGAGTCCTTTGAGGAGTTCTTTGTTTAGCATGGATTCTCTCTGTTTTTTTTTAACAAAGATTCTACAGACTCAAAGCTTAAATTGCCCACGCAATGTAACATAGCATGGGCAATTTCGAGTAAAATATGCGGTTAAGACTTAAATTTTCCCAGTTCATTGTTGAGATTTTCCGTCATTACATGTAAATGTTCACTCGCTTGCGAAACGTTGTCGATGCTTCCAACATTCTCTTTGGAAATACCATGAATTTGCTCAATCGCATCCACGATTTTTTTGATTTTAGTCGAAGTATCGATGAAATCACTTACGGTGTAATGACTTTCATCAATCGTGGAGTGAATGATGTTCGCCACATTGGTCATCCCTTTTTGAAGATCTGCTGTGATGGATGCTAAGGCTTGCACCTCTTGGACATTTTGCGTGATGTCATTATTGGCATCCATGATGGATTGTACGACGACATTGATCGTCGCATCGATTTCAACCAGTCCTTTTTGGGTACGTTCGGCAAGTTTTCGTACTTCATCTGCAACGACAGCAAATCCACGTCCGTGCTCTCCCGCGCGTGCCGCTTCTATCGCCGCATTCAATGCTAAAAGATTGGTTTGATCGGCAATATCACGAATGACGCCAAGTACATCTTTGACTTCATTGGCATTGTGGCTGACATTATCAAGTCTTTGGGCTAGACTTTGCTCTTTAATTGCAGTTGCTTGCATCGTGGATTCGAGTTGTTCAACTTTACTTTTGACCTCGACGATGTCATGTTGCGTACGACTCAGTGCTTCTTGGGAGCCTTTGGCTTTGACCACCGAGGTTTCAAGGCTCTTCACCAGAGCAATTCCCTCTTCTTTAGTCGTGTTCATGATGCGAGATTCGCTGTCCACATTGCGTACGACCTCGGAAGCAGTACGGGAAAGCTCTTCAGAGATCGAGGCATTTTCAGTGCTGATGATTTTGGAACTTTTGACAATCTCATGCAGTTTTTCAATGAATTTATTGATATTGCCCGAGACTTGAGCGAACTCATCGTTGGAGATTGTTTCAAGACGGTGTCTAAGATCGCCTTCATTACTGGAGAGCTCTTTGACAACACGGTTGAGATTATCGAGTGGTTTTAGCAAGGCTTTGATGAGGAAGATCATGATGCTAATGGAGATAATAAGCATAATGATACCCGCCAAAAACAACTCGCTCATTTGGGTCTTTAAAAAAGCATACGCCACCTCTTTATCGAAGGTGATGCCAGGCGTCCATCCGCTCTCTTTGGAGACTTTAAACGCAAAAATTTTGGTCTCATTGTTGAATTGATACTCGACTAAACCATCGTTTTTGCCTTTGATTTGATCGGTCAGTTCTGGTAAGAATTTTGAAAGCTCTTTTCCGTACATCTCTTTGTTGGGGTGGGCGATCACAATGCCTGCGGTATCAAAAAGCATGCCATAACCGCCATTAAAATTGACATCGGCGGTTGCTTTGGTGAGGGTATCTAGCGCAATATCTAAAATCACACCGCCTAAAAATTTGCCCTCTTTCATAATCGGAGCCATAATCGAAACGATCAGTTTATTGGTTGTTGCATCGATGTAAGCATCGGTAACACCGACTTTTCCTGAAGCTTTGATGCTCTTATACCAACCTCTTACACGAGGATCATAGCCCGCAGATAACGGCGTTCCTGTGCCTGTGATCGCACTGCCATCTTCTAGCCCCACGGTGGTATCAAAACCTCCCAGTGTTTTGGTTGTCTCTTGCAAAATAGCAACAATCTCTGCTTTTTCCATAGACTGAATGTTGGTAAGATACCTCGCACTGCTTTCAATGCCACTTTTTTTACCGGCAATCCACACATCAATATAATCGCTCAATGCACGAGATGCCATTTTTAAACTGTTCTCCGTTTGAATAACGCTGTTTTGTTTCGTATCAAAATAGCTGATAAAGCTAAAAATACTGAGACTTAAAAACATCAAAACACAGAGTGCCCCAATGATCTTCACTTTAAATGACATAATTCCCCCTTGAAAAACTGTGTGATATTATACGCTTAAGAATATTCCAAAAACATTATGATCGTGCATAATTTTTATCCAAAACTTTAGTAATCCTTTTGCAATCAACTTATCATACACTTCATACTAAATTTTTTATAGTGGAGCCTTTTATGCCGCAATTTGTAAGTACCTTTATCAAACAACTGAGCATTGCGCATCGTTTTTATTTAGGATTTTTGACACTGTTTGTTGCCTTTGTGATTATGGGCATTCTTTACGGTGTTGGTTATTTTCAAAATCAAGACTTTTTTCACGCGCAAATAGAGCAGAGCGAAAGCCTCAAAAGCAACCTTCAAGAGACAACGAATGCCAATTCACTCACCATCACAGAATTTAGTGCCTTAGAGCACCAAGCCAAAGAGGTGGGAATTTGGTACAGCGATCTTGCCCATTTACGTACCATTCGCAATGATCTCACCACGCTTAATTTCAAACCTTCCCAACAACGTAAACTTGAACGACTTTTGGATGAACTTATTGCATGGCAAAACAGCAGTGCAGGAAAACACCCCTTCATTGCCCCTTATGCGAGGCAATTTGTCATTTTGGCGGAGCGAATGCGCACAGAACCTAATGAAGATGGCGTGCGTGATATCGCATTGGTGATCGAAGATATTACAGGAAAAATTATCGAAGAGGCGTTAGCATTTAACCAAAAAACTGAAACAACCATGGCAAAGGTCAATACCAGTCTCACCCATTTCAATGCCAATCTTACGCGCGATTCAAACACACTAGAGCACAATCATCTCTTACTTCAATCTTTACATCAATCCAACCAAACCAACACGTTTTATCTCTCCGCCGCTTCGCTGCTTTTTATGGCGACGTTGCTCTTTTTATCGCTTATGATTCGCTTGGTCGTGCTTGAGACCGTACAGATTTATGCCTTTTTACAAAAAGTCATTTTCGCCCCGCATCACATCGATTTTCGTCATAAACTCAAAAAAGTCGGTGAAAACACCAAAGATGAGCTCGATGGCATCACGCGCACCATTGACACCGTCTTTACCAACGTTGCACAGACGATTTCACGCATAGCCACCATTTCAAACGATGCGCACCACTCCGCGCAAAGCTTGCAAACAACCTCTCAAACCCTTTTAGGAACGATTCATGCGCAAGAGAGCAACATCGAAACGATGCAAAAGCCTATCTCTTCACTGAAACAAACGCTCAGTGAATCCGAAGGGATGAGCGTGCAAACCAGAGATGTTCTCAAGCAAAATATGGGCGTTATGGGCCATTTCATGCAAGACCTTGAAGCTTTGCACAACGATGTGCAAGAGAGTAAAAAAGAGCAACATGCGGTCAATCAACAAATGATAGAGCTGACCAAACGCGTGGATGAGATGAAAAATGTCTTTAACCTCATCGATGAGATCGCAGACCAAACCAACCTTTTAGCCCTCAATGCTGCCATTGAAGCGGCACGTGCGGGTGAGCATGGGCTCGGTTTTGCTGTGGTTGCGGATGAAGTACGAAAACTCGCGGAGAGAACCCAAGAGAGTTTAGGAAGCATCGATGGGATCGTCAAGCAGATCATTGGAGGCGTAGGAAGCAACACCAAACGGCTCAACCATGTGGCAAGTTTAATGGAAGATACCAGTGTGCGCATGGCGTCACTCGGGAAAATTGCAACCGACACTCAAAAAGAGATCACCCATTCGCTCAGTGTCGCCAATAAAGCCGTCAGCCTCTCACACACTGTTTCCAACAATGTCAATACCTTGATAGCGCAAATGCAAGAGACCTTGGCACTCAGTGTCACCAACCGAGGCAATGGACAAGCTGTCGCTAGTGTTGCCGAAGAGCTATTTGGGATTTCCCACACCCTCACCAAACTCCTCTCCAAGTTTTTACACCAAGAGAGCGCTACTATCGCAGTAGAAGAGAAAAAAGAGCGGTTAAAACTCGCCGCGTAACGCTTTACATGTAAAGCCCTATTTAATCGTTAATTTATAAATCGCGCTATCTCCCCATGTACCGATAAAGAGTTCGCCTTGGGGATTGATGGCGACACCTACGGGTGAGCTTAGGGAGCTTGTGAGCACCTTAGTGTTACCATTTTTTTGTATCTCGACCACGTCACTTCCACCGTAATCCACGGCGTAGACGTTCCCCTCTTGACTTCCTACTATCCCAACAGCAGGGCTTTTAAACCCTTTATATGAACCCGTTTTTCGTTTTTCTTTGTCATACAGTGAGACATCCCCGTTGATATTGGATATGGCATAACCATGCTCTAATTCTACGATTCCCACAGGTGTCTGCAAATCGTTAAAAAGGTTGCTTTTAGTGCCTTTTTGATCGATGAAGATAATGGCGTTTGACGCCTTGCTCGCAACCATGATATTGCCGTTTTGATCGATACTGACCCCTGCTGGCGTGGCTAATGCATCCGCAATAATCGATAGGTTTCCATTGGGTTCTATTTTGTAGAGCGTATCGGTCGAATACGACGCAACATACACGTTATCCTCCTTGTCCACTGCGATTCCTGATGGGCTCTTGATGTGATCACTCAACACTCTTTTACGACCGTCTTTGCCAAACACGCTCACCCTACTAGCAGACCATTCCGCAACGATCAGTTCATTGTTGTGATTAAACGCCATACCCACAGGAGTACTTACGCCATCATATACTTTTAGTATATCGCTCTCTGCCCATAAGACGTTGCAAGCGAGCATTGAGGCTAAGATGATTTTTTTATTTTTCATCTTTTTGATCTCCTGCAAAGACCTCTTTTGCAGCAAAGGCTCCATTCAACGCCGCAGGAAAACCCGCATAGACTGACATCTGAATAATAATCTCGGTAATCTCTTTTTGGCTCAGGCCTACATTGAGTCCTGCTTTAATATGCACTTTTAACTGAGAACTGGCATTGCCAAGTGCGATCAAAGCGGCGATAGTGGCTATTTCTCTATCTCTAAGAGTTAAACCTTCGCGTGAATAAATATCCCCAAAAGGATACTCTATGGTATAACGCGCCAAATCAGGAGCGACATCTTTAAGTGCCTCTATCACTTTTTCGCCAGCTTCCCCATCAACCTCTTTTAGTTTTTCCCAACCTTTGGTATAACGCTCTGATTTCATAACAATCTCCTTTAATTCATTAACGTCATTTTAACGCTTGAAAAAAAAGAAAGGTACAAGAAAAAAGGCTATTGATGCAAGTTTTCTTGACGGTATAAAAAAGGAGTTGCGTTATAGTGTTTTTTAAATTGTGTAATAAACCACGATACATTTGCGTATCCGCAGGTTGTTGCGATCTGCGAGATGGAATTGTCTGTATTTTTTAGAAGCAGTTGGGCTTTTTGTAACCTAACATGATCTAACCATTTTTTTGGCGTCATGTGATACAGCCTTGCGATCTCTTTTCGAAGCAACCGCTCATTAAGACGTGTAAGATCCCCCATATCTTTAGGAGTCTGAATCACATCGGTGTTAGATTCGAGAATGTATTTGATGCGTGAAGATTCTGTCTCAACGATACATTTTAAAAAAGCTAAAAAACCTTTTTGATCCGCCCAAAGCGAATACAAAAAAAGCTCTTCCGTCTTTAGCTTTAAAAGAGAGAGCGTGTTGTCGCGTTTCTCCGCATAAAAAGCATTGATGGTCTCAACACACGCGTGTAAAAAAGGACTTTTTTTCATGATGGCAATGGGACTACTACTCTCTTTTTCATCAAAGGTA
Organism: Sulfurospirillum multivorans DSM 12446; assembly: GCF_000568815.1. NCBI lineage: Bacteria > Pseudomonadati > Campylobacterota > Epsilonproteobacteria > Campylobacterales > Sulfurospirillaceae > Sulfurospirillum > Sulfurospirillum multivorans. The sequence goes on along the minus strand of NZ_CP007201.1, from coordinate 1,009,419 downwards.
ATAGCGTACTTTTGAATAAAATTCAAAACAAATTGGTCATCAAAACATATTAAAATAGATTGATAGCGGTTGCTCTCACCCACAATCTCTGTCATAAAATAATTCCCTTGCGCCGTATAAATAATTTCGCTGGCATCCACCAAAAGGTCGCCTTTGGGTAAATGCACGGTTTTTTGCCCCTCTAAGAGTAAAATAACCATGTGCATACCAATGCGAACAGATAATTTACCTTGCTTATACAGAACCGATTTGGAGGTAATAAACGTGTGATCGAAAATACATTCATACAATGTGGGGTTATGAAGAAGATAATTGGGTAAGGTTATGGTCGTTATCATGCGATTCTCATTGTTCCTGCTTTGTAAAATTTTATCTTATTTTACGGCTTAGTAGGTATGAAAATGTTTAAGCAACCTTGTGCTCTGTGGATTTACCCTTCTATGTGAAACGGCGTAATCGTGGATTTTTTAAATCCCATTTTTTCGTACACGGTGTGCAAGTTCAGGTTGTTTTTATCGGCAAACAGGGTGATGTTTTGACATCCTTTTTCTTTGCACGAAGAAAGAATATGATTCATGAAAGAGGATTCGATGTCGCCCTCTTGGTACTGTTCATTCATCATCATCTCTTCCACGAACGCTACTTTTCCGCCAAACATCATTGAGAGTGTATAGAAAACACGCGCCATTCCTATGATTTTAGTGTCGTGCAATGCAACAAATACATCGCCCATAGTAGGATCTTGAATGATCTTCAGCAGTGTATTCTTTTGAGTTTGATCCTTTGATAGAGACTCCTGTTCGTGGGGAAAAAACTGGTGACGGAGTTCGCATATATCTTGTATATCTTCTGCTATGGCTGTTCTAAACTGCGTGACATTTTCTTTGTAAGCGGACTCATATGCGATCAGGATTTTTTTACGCTCAATCCCCCAACTGTAACCACTCATCGCGCCACTTTTGGCAATGACACGGTGGCACGGAATGAGATATCCGATGTGATTTTTTCCAATGGCACTGGCAACGGCACGCACCGCATTGGGTTGTTCGATGAAATTTGCGACATCTTGATAGGTCGTAATTGCACCATTGGGAAGGTTCAGAAGCGCTTTCCAGACATTGATCTGAAGGTTGGTGCCTTTAACCAAAAGATTGTATTTTTTATTTTTGATGAAAATATTTTCCAAATAAGTCTGCGCTTTGAGATCATCATGCACCAAATTCGCATTTTCCCAAAGCTCTTTAAATCGTGTAAAAATAGCCTCTCTGTTCTGGTCAATAAACCCTAAATAACAGATGCCCTTATCGGTGTAAGCGATCAACGCTTCACCAAAAGGTGTGATGCCAAAACCATACGTAATGATGACATCCCTGCCCTTTTCGCGCCACTCTTTAGGTGTAACGCCGATTAAATTGACAAAGAGTTCATGCAACCTGCTGACACTGGAGAGCCCCATGTCAAGCGTGCTGTCTAAAATGGACTTGGACTCTTTGATATGCTCTTTGGCGTAATTGAGCGTTACCGAGTGCAAAAACTGTTTGGGAGTCACGCCCACATACTCTTTAAACACACGGATAAAATGGTATTTGCTCATGCCGATACTGCTGGCAATCACATCGATGGAGGGCTGTTCTTTAAAATGCGCATCGATGTATTTGATCGCTTTTTCAATCAGCTGATAATTGGTATGCAACACTTCCATCTCTCTCATCTTACCCTCCTTCGTCATTTTGTCATTTAATACGTCGCACTTTCGTACACTTGGAAGTTCTTCAAAAGAGCAACCAACTCTTTTTTAATCTTTACATGTAACGCTAGATTATCTTTATTTTCCAACACATCGCAAATGCGATGCGCGATCAACTCAAACTCTTTTTCTCTCAACCCCAGTGTCGTTAATGCCGCAGAACCGATGCGAATACCTGAGGTCAATTTAGCACTTCTCGTATCGCCTGGAACACTGTTTTTATTCACCGTTATACCTGCGTTTTCTAAGGCGCTGCTCGCCTCTTCGCCTGAATAATCCTTATTGAGTAATGATACCAAAATCAGATGGTTATCGGTTCCACCACTAACCAAATCAAAGCCTCGCTCAAGCAAAACCTCGCCCAAAACGCTTGCATTGATTTTAACCTGCTTGGCATACTCTTTCCACTCTGGCTTTAACACTTCACCAAATGCCACCGCTTTTGCCGCGATAACATGCAACAAGGGACCACCTTGGATGCCTGGGAAAATGGCTGCGTTGATCTTTTTCGCGAGCGCTTCATCGTTTGTCATAATAACACCGCCCCTAGGACCGCGCAATGTTTTGTGCGTCGTAGACGTCACCACATGCGCGTAAGGAAAAGGGCTCCTATGCTCACCCGCGGCAACCAGTCCTGCGATGTGTGCGATGTCAGCAAATAAGATCGCACCAACTGCGTCCGCAATCTCTCGAAACTTAGCAAAATCAAGCTCACGTGCATACGCCGAAGCACCGCAAACGATCATCTTAGGCTTGACGATCTTCGCGATCTCCAGAACCTTGTCATAATCAATATAACCGTTCGCATCCACGCCATAACTAAACGATTGATAATTTTTACCCGAAAAACTCACTTTTGCACCGTGCGTCAAGTGACCACCTTGCTGCAAATCCATACCCAATAATTTATCATTTGCATTTAAAAGTGCCGCATACACCGCTCCATTGGCTTGGCTACCCGAATGGGGTTGCACATTGGCATAAGCACATCCAAAAATCTCACACAGCCTGTCAATGGCAAGTTGCTCAATCTCATCGGCACATTCACAGCCGTTATAATACCGCTTTTGTGGGTAACCCTCAGCGTATTTGTTGGTAAAAATACTTCCCGTTGCTTCCATAACTGCAGTCGAGGTAAAATTCTCACTCGCGATCATTTCAAGATGCGTTGCTTGCCTCTCAAACTCATTGTGAAGAATCCTAAAAACAGCGTCATCGGCTGTGGATAAACGATCATTATTGATATAACTCATCTGATCTCCTTTGGGGTTGATGAGAGACAGTTTAGCCATAAATATGCTTTCACTCAATCCAAAAATTGCCAACTTATTTCCATTAGAGCAATTTTTGGATTATAAGCCTTCGTGTTAAAGAAAAGTCTATTTGTGAAAAGGCTCTTTTGAGGCTAAGCGTCTTTGCTTACGAACGGAGCGAATCCAGAGCCAATCCACGCCAAAATAGACCAATGGAGCAAGGGTGCAGATGTAAAAAAGTGTTCCTGTGTACAGAGGAAGAAAAATGCTGGAAAAATGATTTTCGAACCATTCAAGGCTCAGCTCTACAACGAGTTGGTCCATGCCAAGCAGATAAACACCCGTCTTGTACTCCGCGTAATACATAAAAGGCATGGTCAGAGGATTGCTCAGCCAGACCATCAGAAGAGCGATGGGTACGTTAAATTTGACGAAAAATATCATGCCAACGACCAGTAACATTTGAAAAGGCATCGGAATAAGCCCGATAGAAATCCCAATCAAAAGTGCGCGTGTCACCATTTTTCTGTTGATAAAAAGATACTCTTTTGGGATGTTGTATTTTTCAATGAAAGCGTCAAATTTACTTGAAGTTGCATTTTTTTTAAATAGTTTTTTCACCAAATGACACCTATTTTTTAGTAGCAAGTTTAGCATCTTTTTTGAGAGAGTTCTTCTAAAGCTTTTTACACATCTTTAAGGAAACAAGAATCGGCAAGAATTAGGCTCGGGGCTAAACTTTTAACGTTTTGCCCTCTCTCTTTTCTTTACATGTAAAACTCATCTGATCTCCTTTTGGGTTGATGAGAGACAGTTTAGCCATAAATGTTCTTTCACTCAATCCAAAAATTGCCAACTTATTTCCATCAGAGCAATTTTTGGATTGTTCTATTGTGACGATTCCATTACAATGATGCAACACGTTGAGATTTTGAAGATGATAGGTAGGCTGTAATCTTTACATGTAAAGATTATCAAACGATTTTAGATTAACATTCAAATTATTCTTACTATACTTTGGTGTTAATAACTAATGACACATTTAAGGAGAAATGTATGATTCCACTTAATGAATTGGCTTTATTCGCAGGAGCAGCGTTACTGATGGTTTTAACACCTGGGCCAAATATGATTTATTTAATCTCGCGATCTATCGCTCAGGGGTATAAAGCGGGCATCATCTCACTATTGGGTGTGATCGCTGGCTTTCTCATCCACATGTTTGCGGCGGCAGTTGGTTTAACGGCGCTGTTTCTTGCAATCCCTCTTGCCTACGAAATCCTTAAATGGGCGGGTGCACTGTATTTACTTTGGTTGGCATGGCAAGCTGTCCGACCGGGAGCTCGTTCACCCTTTGAAGCGAGAAATCTTCCATTTGATCCACCCGCTAAACTCTTTTTGATGGGATTTCTCACCAATGTGCTTAATCCTAAAATTGCAGTGTTCTATCTCGCCATTCTCCCACAATTTATTTCAACACAGTACGGCTCCGTCTTTTCTCAGAGCATTGTGCTTGGGTTGCTACAAATTGCCATAAGCTTTTCAATCAATCTTCTTATCACACTCTCAGCGGCTGGTATCGCCTCTTGGTTTTCTCAAAATCCGACATGGCTCGCTATTCAACGCTATTTCATGGGCTTCGTTTTAGTCACATTAGCCGCTCGCCTTGCCTTTGAACAACGACGAAATACATAATCATCTAAACCAAAAGGGAAATGAGGGCTAAACTTTTAACGTTTTGCCCTCTGCATTTTCTTTACATGTAAAAACTTTTTGAGTCTGTCTATCATTTTAAGCTTTCTCTAATTTGAGTTATTTTAATATATGAGCAATTGTTCATATGAGCATTTATACATCAATTTAGAGGAGGACCCGATGAGCGATGAATTTTGCAGTTGCGACATTGTGCATGAAAATGTCATCGAAATGGTCAGAGCCAAGATGCCTCAAGAAGAGAAGCTTTACGACCTTGCTGAACTCTTTAAAGTCTTTGGCGACACGACGCGCGTGAAGATCATCTCGGCACTTTTTGAAGCGGAGATGTGTGTTTGCGACATCGCAGAACTGTTACATATGACACAGTCTGCCATCTCTCACCAACTTCGCGTCCTTCGTCAAGCACGGCTTGTCAAACACCGCAAAGAGGGAAAAGTCGTCTTTTATTCACTCGATGATGAACACATTAAAACCATTTTTAACCAAGGATTAGAACACATTTTAGAACCACGAGGATTTGAGTATGCAATTTCATGAGACCGCACCCCAAACATGCGACGCGACAACGGGAAGTTGTTGCAGTAGATGCCAACCCATTGTGCCAGATGCACACGCGCACCACGAACATGAACATGAACACCATCACGGTTTAGGCGATTCTAGCGTGATGGAGATGTTCAAATCGTGGCATTTTGTCACCTTTTGCATCGGCGCGGTGCTCTTCGTCTCTGCTATTGTGATGGATGAGAGCAATCCGCTCATGTTTTGGACGTATCTTATCAGCTTTTTCTTAGTGGGTGGCGAAATCCTCTACATGGCGGTCACCAACCTTTTTAAAGGGCATGTTTTTGACGAAAACTTTTTGATGGGTCTTGCAACCGTCGGAGCGTTTAGTATCGGCGAGTACCCTGAGGGTGTTGCGGTAATGCTTTTCTTCCGCATCGGTGAATTTTTCCAAGACTTAGCGGTCGATCGCTCTCGCAAATCCATCACCAAACTGATGGACATTCGCCCTGATTTTGCGAACCTGCAAAGTGAAACTGGCGAGCAAAAAGTCAACCCAAGCGATGTCATGCTGGGAAGTCGCATTATCGTCAGACCGGGGGAGAAAATTCCACTCGATGGCATCATCATCGAAGGACGCTCAACGCTCGATACTTCTGCACTTACGGGCGAATCGTTACCCAAAGAGGTTGCCGTAGGACACGATGTGCTCTCTGGAACCATCAATAAAACGGGTGTAATTGTCATCGAAACGACCAAACTTTTCTCAGAATCCACCGTCTCAAAAATCTTAGACCTTGTTCAAAACGCAGGCGCTAAAAAAGCCAAAACAGAGCAATTTATCACCACGTTTGCCAAATACTATACGCCCATTGTCGTCATCTCCGCCGCCCTACTCGCATTTGTGCCACCGCTTTTGATGCAAGACGCGCTTTTAAGCGACTGGTTTAGACGCTCCCTAGTTTTCCTTGTTGTTTCATGCCCGTGCGCACTCGTGGTTTCCATTCCGTTGAGCTTTTTTGGAGGCATCGGTGGTGCGTCTAAAAACGGCATTTTGGTCAAAGGTGGCAACTTCCTTGAAGCACTCAATGGCGTCGATACCGTCGTTTTGGACAAAACAGGAACCCTCACAAAAGGGGTTTTCAGCGTTACCTCTATCACCGCGCTACACGGGTACAGTGAAGTGGATGTCTTGCGCCTTGCCGCACTGGCTGAGATGCACTCAAGCCATCCCATCGCACTTTCCATCAAACGCGCATACATAGAGCCTTTGGAAGCCGTTGTGAGCGACTACGAAGAGCTTGCAGGGTACGGCATCAAAGCGACCATAGAGGGCAAAACCGTTCTTGCAGGCAACGATAAACTCCTCCTTGAGCATACCATCACCCATGAGCAACTCGATACGCCCGACACCGTCGTTTATATCGTGGTTGAGGGCATCTTAGCAGGCTACCTCATCATCGCCGATACACCCAAAGTTGACAGTAAACAGGCCATTTTAGCACTCAAAGCGCTTGGCATCAAAGACATCGTGATGCTTACAGGAGACACTAAAGCAACCGCTGAAAAAGTCGCCAAAGAGCTTGGCATCACCCATGTTGAAGCAGAGCTTTTACCGCATCAAAAGGTCGAAAAACTTGAAGAGATTATGGCGCGAAAAAGCGGCAAAGGCAAAACCGTCTTTGTGGGAGATGGCATCAACGATGCGCCAGTCCTTGCACGCGCAGACATCGGCATTGCGATGGGTGGGGTTGGTTCTGACGCGGCGATTGAAGCCGCAGACATTGTCATCATGACCGACGAGATCAGTAAAGTCGCTACCGCGCTTAAAATCGCCCACAAAACCCACGTCATCGTCTGGCAAAACATCATCTTTGCACTGGGGGTTAAAGGGATTATCTTGATCATGGGCGCGATGGGAATTGCCACGATGTGGGAAGCCGTCTTTGGCGATGTGGGCGTTGCGCTCATCGCGGTACTCAACGCGACGCGTGTTTTAACGCATAAATAAACGCGAAAAACGCTCTTCCAAACGAGGAGCGTTTTTTCTTACATGTAACCATTAAAAGTGTGATTATTTAAAAAATTTATCGATCAACGTTGTGAGCCATCCATCGTTCATTTGACCTTCTTTTTTGTGAAGCATCGCTTGAACGACCTCTTTATAGTCTGTATCGTCGTTTTGAATATGATTGATCAGCCACATTTGAAGTTCCGTCATCAGCTGTTTTGAAATATCTTCACCGTTTTCATAGCGTTCTGTAAAGAAATGAATGCGCTCAATAAAAGAGAGATGAATCTGCTTATGGGCTTCCAGTTTAGGATACCCAGCTTCTTGCATCAAACGCTCTTCAAAGGCAAGATGGGAAACCGTGTAATCCATCAACGCGAAAAGCACTGTACGCACTTTTTCTTTATCGTGATAGATTGAAATCGTACCGAGTTCATTAATATACGCAATGATGCGTTTATGCTGATCATCAATCACAGCGATACCCACCGAAAAAGAAGGCTCCCATTTCCAATACGACATTGCCATTCCTTGCAAATTGAATTTTGATGAAATTCTGGAAATTATAACATAAACACAGAGGCAAAAAAGGGGGATTTAACGTGACAGAATAGACTGCAGTTATCTCGTTTTTTAGCGTTACATGTAAACACCAAAACCCCTAAATAATAGGCTGTTTACGCTTAGTATAATACATCGAAGGCAGCACCAAACCAAAGGCAATCGCAAATAAAATGCTCACCGCGTGCAGTCCATTTTCGATGAAACTTGAAAGTAGCGCATCGGTGACGCCATCGGTGTTCATGCTCACAAGGCTTATCATCATCTCATACGCGTACGTTCCAGGGATCATCGGAATGATGGAGGGAACCGTGTAAACGGGTCTGGGCATCACATAGCGGCGTGACCAGAAAACACCGATAATGCCGATGGCTGTCGCGGCGATAAACGTTGAAAGTTCGATGGAGAAATGGTGGTGCAACAAAACTTCTCGAAGACCATACGTCAGCGCACCTCCCAAAGCACACAATGGCAGCGCAGAGCGAGGGACATTGAAAATCATCCCAAATCCCACAGCAGGAATCGCCGCCCATAAAGCGTCTAATAAAAGCGTGACCCATTCCATCATTACCATCCTTTAATGTCCAAAAGCCCCATCGCGAGCATAATGCCAAGGGAAGACATCAGTGTCAAAAGCGTCGCTTGCGTCCAACGCCCCCAGCCCATACTGATGTAGCCCTTAAATGCGTCCAGCATGGAGTTGATATAGGGAAATCCTGGAACGAGGAGTAAGACACTGGAGGAGAGCACAATGCGCCCCGTGCTGCTAAGATCATGGTAAAAAGCAAGACTGCCGATCAGGGTGCAGACAAATGCGGTAAAGGCAAACACGATCAGCAAAGAGTACTTGCGAGAGGAGAGTTCTCTTCGCACCATCATACCCACCGATGCCGCCAAAAATGTGATCCAAAATCCCGGCCAATCCGCCCCTTGTAAATGGCTAAACGCCGCACATGAAAGCCCGATAATGGGCACAATCAACCATGCAGGATAAGGATTGGCGTGAATGTTGGCAAGGGAGCGCTCAACCTTCATAATGTTACGAGGATTTTGCTCCGCTTCAATGCAAATCGTGACAATTTGATGCACAATAGACATATTAATCGGCTGTTCATGCGCGCGTCTCGTCGTCGTAACCGAAGAATCGCCAATCAGCGTGGTCAAAACAATCGCGGAAGGAATCAGCGAAATCTCAATAGATGTACACCCAAGCGCAATGCCCAAACGAGAGGAGAGTTGCTCAATTAAGCGGCTCTCAGCACCATACTCAAGAAGCATCGCCGCAACTCTGACAACAACAGTGGTGATACGGGTTTGTTCTTCCTTCGAGATCGTGGGAAATCCTTTTTGCGTTCTATGGGTAGAATCATATCTCATTTTTGGCTTTACATGTAAAGATTTTAGCTTAAATCTCTTTGTATTTCTCTAACCTCTATTTCGCTACAATAGCACACTTTAATTTTGGAATCTAGATGAACACCATCTGTAAAATGGCGCTTTTGGTCATTACACTTTTACATGTAACACAACTTTTTATGCCCGTGAGTTTGGAGCTTTTAACGTTTTTTACAGCTCTTTTGTTTGTCTTGGGTCTTTTTATACAAAAAAGTGGTTTTCGCACCATCACTCTGTTCTTTTTTACGTTGGGTACGCTCATACTGATCTACTATAAACTTCCCTTTTCCATTGGGATGCAGTCACTCACTTCTATGACGAACATCATCGCGATCATCGTGGTGATGCAGCTTTTCTCCATTCCGATCGAAGTTGGGCATTACAGTGACACCGTCGAGTATTGGCTCAAAAGACTCTTTAAAAAAGAGAGTTCGCTCTACCTTTTTGCGATGCTTGTAACCAATCTTTTTGCGAGCTTTTTACTCTTTGGAACGGTTCCTGTGATGGTTTCGCTCTTTAACAAAGCGCTCAAAAACAGTGTTTCGCAGTACCAACGATTTTTTGCCACCGCCATTATGCGAGGATACACCCTTGCCCTCTTTTGGGCGCCGGGGGCGATTATCATTCTTTTGGTGATGCAAGTGACCCATGTCTCGTGGTCACAGCTGTTTGTGCCGGGTCTTCTTTTGAGTCTCATAGGGATGTTAACGTCGTATGCCTTAGAGCACTTTACACGCCTGAATAAGCCCATCATTTCGATGTCTGAAACGCTTCCTGCCACCTCTTCTATTGCCAAAAACGCACCCAAACAGACCGCGCATATTATCCTAGTGATTATCAGCCTTATTGTGGGTATAGGACTCTTGGAAAGGTTTTCGATTGCAACAGGAACAGGGAGAATTTTACTCGCAGGACTCATCGTCTCAACGATTTGGATCACGTATTACCGTAACCAGCCAGAACTCAAAACAGTGTTGAAGAACTACGGGGAGAGTGGCATTATGCAAGCGACCGATTTTTCAGTCTTTTTTATTGCGGTGGGGCTGTTTGCAGGTGCGGTCGATCACAGTGGTATTTTGAGTTACATTCAACCTCTTTTGCAAGAGAGTGTCAATCACCTTGGCATTTTCTCCATCCTTGTCATTCCTCTTTTATTTATCTTGATCGCCTTATGCGGCATCCATCCTTTGGTGCTTGCGGTGATGTTTGGCAAAATTTTACTCTCCGTTTCGCTTCCACTCTCCTCTGTTTCCATCGCACTCATTTTGCTTATATCGGCGGCTGTCTCGTTTATCATTTCACCGTTTGCGGGCATGTCACTGATGACCGCCAAATTTTTACATGTAACACCACTCGAAGTCTCTTTGAAATGGAACCTGCTTTTTTGCAGTCTGTTTTTAGTTGAAGGGCTTGTTTTTGCCTATCTTTGGCAGGGGTAAGATTAAACTTTTGTCACACTTTTGTTAGTGTTTAAAAAATAATCAAAAAATTACGCTTTTATCCTCTTCCTCTGCTTAATTTTGTGCTAAACTGCTTACATCACATTTAGGTGAAAGGGCAAAAGGTACACTATGATTGAGTCAAACAGTCCATTCTATGATGCGTTTAAAGGCATCTTAAACACGATCGACAAGAACCGCGTCCAAGAGTTGCTCACTTACATGAATACCGAAGCGATCAACTTCAACCTTTTTAAAAACAACGCTTTTATAGAGCGCAAATTTCCCTTTGACATCATTCCAAGAATCGTCTCCCCGTCAGAATTTGCGTACCTTGAGAAAGGGATACAACAGCGCATCTTCGCACTCAATCTCTTTTTAGAAGATGTCTACGGAGCACAAAAAATTCTCAAAGATGGCATCATTCCTAGTGAATTTGTCTTTTCATCCAAAGCTTATCTGCCCGCATTTGCAAACACATCTGTGGCAAAAAATATTCGCGTGCACATCAGTGGTATTGATCTTGTTAAAAACAGTGTTGGAGACGGTTGGGTTGTGCTTGAAGACAACATCCGAGTGCCCAGTGGCGTGAGTTATCCGCTCTCGCTTCGTATGCTGACACGCAAAGTGTTTCCTGAATTTTTTGAGAAACTTCCGATTCAAGACGTAAGAGATTACCCGAAAAAACTCGAAGCAGCGATGAACCACGTCAACACGGGTGGCATCAATGTCATCTTAACACCGGGTCGTTATAATTCTGCGTTTTACGAACACTCGTATCTCGCCAAAGAGAGCGGTGCAATACTTGCCAATGGTGAAGACTTGGTGGTGGAAAAAGACAAAGTCTATCTTAAAACGTACAACGGGAAAAAAGCACGTGTGGGCGCCATTTACCGCCGTTTGGATGATGATGCGCTTGATCCTGTCGAGTTTCACCCAGACTCTTTGATCGGAGTTTCCAACATCACACAAGCGTATCGTGCAGGCAATGTAGCTCTGATGAACAGCATAGGAAACGGTATCGCAGACGATAAGGGCATTTACTACTTTGTGCCAGCGATGATTAAATACTATATGAATGAAGAGCCGATCTTGCAAAATGCCCCAACGTTCTTGGCATTTTTTGAGAAAGATCGTAACCACATTTTACAAAATATGCGCACCTTGGTCATCAAAGATGTTGCTGAAGCAGGAGGATACGGCGTTGTGTTTGGCTCACAACTGACGAAACCTGAGCGTGAAAAGCTCAAAGATGCTATTATTGCGGAGCCTAGACGCTTCATCGCGCAAGAGGTGATTGAGTTTTATGACATCGAATGTTTAGATGAGGCAGGCACATTTTCACCTCGCAAAGCCGACCTTCGGATGTTCTCGATTTACGGTGAAGACATTTTTGTCTGGCCAGGAGGACTGACCCGTTTTGCGATGGATCCGACCAGTTACATCGTCAACTCTTCCCAAGGTGGCGGTTTTAAAGATACATGGGTTTTAAAGGAGCACAGATGATTCTCATACCCCCACAAGCGGCAGAACATCTTTACTGGATGGGCAGGTACATTCAACGCTCCGAGAGTATGACACGTCTGGTCATCGCCCTTTTCGATAAAATTTTAGATGAAGATTTTGAAGACGCGAAGGCATTTTATGCCAAACTTGGCATTGAGCTTGAGTATGACTCGGCGCAAATGTTTTTGAGAGAAAGTGTCTTTAATTTACAAGATGCAAGCTTATGCAACACGATCCATGCGGCGCGTGAAAATGCCATTTTGACACGTTCACACCTCTCAAACCGTATGTTTAGCCGTATCAATGCCCTCTATTTGGCATACCAAGAAGCTAAAGAGGAGCGCACTGTTTCGCTCTATTGGTTAGAAAATACGTTAAAAGAGCTTGATGCGATTTGGGGCAATTTGGAGCTTTCACTCGTTGAAGCTAAAGAGTCTCCGTTGATTCAGCTGGGCAAAGTAGTAGAGCGAATGGATCTCAATATTCGCCTTTACGACAGCATTGAAGCGGCTTTGATGGATGTGGAAAAGCTTAACAGTATTGCTGAAAAAGTTCGCCCAAATCATAAACGTGTTACACTCTCATCCAGCAATAAACCTAAAACGTTACAAACGATAAATTCAGTATTCGAGGCATTGACCATAAAGCATGAAAGTTAATTTTTCTTATGATTTTACGCTCACGTTTGATGAGCCCGTACGCAACCATCACTTTTGTCTGCGCATGGTTCCGTACACCAATGCCATACAAACGCTTCTGGACTGGAAACTCAGTCTTAACGATGGCATTCCTTATTACCAAACACGTGATGGGTTTGAAAACCATTTGGTGTTTGGGTATCTTGGGAAACCACACCGTGCCCTTAAAGCAACCATCGAAGGTGAGATAGAACTCTCCCCTTATGTTTACCACGACAAAGAGCCCGTGGAGCTTTATCTTCCCTACTCCACGTTAACGCCTTGGTGCGAAGATGTGCGCGAATTTTCTCGTTCACTTAAGCTTCCTGTAACGGACTTTCGCAAAGCACATTTTTTAACCCAACTGCTGTATGAGCAGTTTAGACCCATTGAAGAGCCCAAAGCCAAAGGGCTTGAAACCTTTTTGCTCTACAAAGAGGGCATCAGTCAAGATTTTAGCCATTTGCTGATTGCGCTCCTGCGCAGTAACGGCATTCCTGCCCGTTTTGTCAACGGGTTTATCGATGGTGTCAATAAAACACATACGTGGGTGGAAGCCTTTATGGATGGGGATTGGAGAGGGTTAGATCCGCAAAGTGGCATCTTTATCCATGATGAACCTTACATCAAAATCGCTCATGGGCGTGATTTTTCAGAGTGTCAGATTCACAGAGGCAGTTACATCGGCAAGCGTCAGCATATTTTAGAAATCATGGGTCGAATTGAGAGGAATGAACAATGATTGAAGAGGTTTTTAACGTCAACTTACCTGTCAATGAAACCTTAACACTCAGACGCAACCGCTTTTCGCCTGAGGATATTTCCACGTCAACCAAACGCATCTCCATCGTCACAGGCATTCACGGCGATGAGATCGAAGGGCAATACGTCTGTTATCTGCTTGCCAAATGGCTGAACGCTAACCAACACTGTATTAAAGGCATTGTGGATATTTACCCTTCCATGAATCCAATGGGCATTGACAGCATCACGAGAGGTTTTCCTTTTTACGATGTCGATCTCAACCGCAATTTCCCTGGCAACACCGCTGATTTTTTGCCTGCACAAGTCGCCAATGCTATCGTCGACACGGTCAGAGGCAGTGACTTTGCCATCGATATTCACGCGAGCAACATCTTTTTGCGCGAGCTTCCCCAAGTGCGTATCAGTCGTTCAACCGCCGATGAACTCATCCCTTTGGCGGAAAAACTCGACATTGAATTTATTTGGGTACACGATGCTGTGACGGTTTTGGAGTCTACGTTTGCGCATGCGATGAACTCCCTTGGCACTAAGACATTGGTTGTGGAGATGGGTGTTGGAATGCGCATTACCAAAGAGTATGGGCAAAGCCTCACCCGAGGTATTTTAAACCTACTCGCACATGTGGGAATCATCGAAAGAGCTGTTCTTCCAATGACGAAAACGACCGTTTCAAACCTGCATTCGGAAGTCTTTTTTGTGAACGCTTCCAAATCAGGAATTTTCATTCCTATTTTAGAGCACAATGTCACGGTACTCAAAGGTGAAAAACTAGGCGAAATCATCGATCCGCTCTCAGGACGCATCGAAGAGACGCTCATTAGCCCATGCAATGGCTTGTTATTTACGATTCGCGAATACCCAGTCGTGTACGAAGGCTCCCTTCTTGCACGCATACTCGAAGACCCCAAAGAGGACACCGCCCTATGAAAGAAGAAGTTTTATTTGAGATCAGCTCGCTCAGTCGTAATCCTCTCAAAGTCAAAGGGTTTCGTTTTGGAAGAGAGGGCACGACGCCTAGTTGCGTCATCGTAGGACCGATGATGGGCACGGCCATCGATCAGCTTTGGATCGCGTCGCAATTGGTGCGCTTTTTACGTCAACACGAACTGGCAAATGCCGCCTTCGTCAAGGGTGAAATTCTTGTCATCCCCACAGTCAACCCCTACTCCTTTAACATGGGAAAAAACTTCTGGCCACTCGATAACACCGACATCGATGTGATGTTTCCAGGCTACGATAAAGGTGAGACAACCCAACGCATCGCTTCACGCTTGTTTGAAAAAACCAATAACTACGACTACGCGATTTTACTTGAAGCGAGAAAAGATCACGTCGAGTGCATCCCCTACGTCGAGGTGCTCGAATCAGGTATGAGCTATATCGAGGATGCAAGAGCGTTTGGGCTTGATTTTATTCACGTCAAAGAAGAGACGCCCAATGACACGGTCTCTTTAACCTACAATTGGAATGTTTGGAATGCCAAAGCATTTTCGCTCATTTCAGGCAAAAAAGGCATCCTCCATAAGCATGAAGCCAACAAAGTGTTTGATGCAATCGTGCGCTTTTTAGTCAAAAAAGAGCTCATCGACTTCTCAACCTTTGAAGGCTCACACGGCAATCTTGTCATGCCAAACGATGTTGAAGCGATCAAAAGCAGTGCCGCAGGACTCTTTGACACCCTCGCCAACATTGGTGATTCTGTCGTGCATGGGCAACCCTTAGCACGCATTTTCAACTCACTCGATGGCACACTCATCCAGACGATCATCTCACCCTGCGATGGCATCATCTCCTGTCGCTACGACTATTCGCTCATCTTCCAAAACGCCATTGCCTACCGCATCGTCAAAGTCGAATCCGCACAGAATAATCTTTAAGGCTTACATGTAAAATAAAGTTTTGAGTTAAGAAGCTAGTATGAAAAAAGAAAAATCTGTTTTTAGTGTTGTTTTTACGCATATATTGACGACTTCTATTGTCATTCCATTTTTTGGATTACTGGCTGGATATTTTGTCAATAAATTTTTAGGTTCATCATTAGATAAAGGTTTATTAATACTTTTGAAGGATATTGTTTACATTGCTTTTTTCTTCATAGGTGTTAAATATTCAATTTCTTATATCAATAAAAATATTGATGTCAAACATCCTAAAGAAAGTTCAAAATATTCAATCATTGTATTTGCAATCTTAATTACTTCAATGTGGATTATAAATATACTACCAAGATTTAATCTAATTGGGATTGTTTACAATACTATATTTTATAGTGTAATATTTATAATCTTTTTTATACTGACAAAAAAATATTTTGCAGATTTACAAAAACTTAAAACAGAAGAATAAAAAAATTGGAACTCAATTTTTATTGAGTATTCCAATTCTTGTCTATTCTTTTTTACATGTAAAACTCTTACACCATCTTTTGCACATTCACTTCGATAGAGAGTTCGCTCTGTCCGCTACTTAATACGACACCTTTAAGTGGGGCGACGTCGTTGTAGTCTCGACCAGATCCTAGTAAAATATGTTGATCTTCAGGGATGATGTTATTGGTTGGGTCAAACTCCATCCAACCAAGGCGAGGAATGTAGAGCGCAAACCATGCGTGCGATGCGTCGGCGCCAAAGAGTTTTGGCATGCCCGCTGCTGGGATAGTTTCGATGTACCCACTCATGTATTTCGCAGGCAGACCGATGGAGCGGAGGGCGGCGATGGCGAACTGTGCGAAATCTTGGCAAACCCCTTTTTTCGCCTCGAAAATCTCCTCGATGGGCGTGGTCACATCGCTAAAACCTGCGACAAAAGCGAAGTCTTGAAAGATGCGGTTCATAAACTCCTGCGCAGCATCCACAAGGTTGCGTTGTGGTGCAAACGAACGCTTCGCATACTCGACGATGCCACGCGAGGCTTTAGGAATGAGTGCTGAGTCAAACATAAACGGCTTCGCAACCAGATCGTTCAGATCAAACTGTTGCAACAAGCCTAAAGACGCCTCGTACGAGGTGCTTTGTGCGCGAAGATTGTTTACATGTAAACGCATCGCATCGCCATCCAGATCAACGCGTGAACTGCCGATGACGGAGAGTGACTCATGCGCTTCGCGTATTAAAAGGTGCGTCGTGTGGTTGCCAAACATGTCATCAAATTCGCTTTGCTCATACGGCATGGGCGTGATCTCCATGCCAAAATCCATCACACGCTGAAAAGGCGTGTCTTTGGGTTTGAGGCGGGCGATGTTGTGGCTAAAGGTGACGATACTTTCGTATTTGAAGGCGGTTTTGTGGTAGATTTCATAGGTCATGGCTTACTCATCGTAGTGTGAAAAATAGGTTTTGGAAAGCTCCATCGAACAGAGCGAAAAATGCGCTGTCAGTTTGGCTAAAAATTCATCGAGTATTTGATACACCGTTCCGCCCTCTTCTATCTGCATCAAGCCAGCCACAGTTGTCAGTTTAAGCGATGAAAACGCTTGAAACACAGGCTCTTCGTAGCTGCTCAGGTATTTTTTACTCTTCGGAAGTGCTTTCATGTCTTCCAAAAGCTCGTTGGTAATGTAGGCAATCGACTTTGGAAATTGCGGACTGAGAATCAAAAACTCCAATACATTGTCCAGTTGGAGTGAGCTTTTATACTGCGTTCTATACGCATTAAAGCTCTCACAAGAATTGAGCATGCCTTCTAAGATGTCGTAGCTTGCGGACTTTTCATGTTTGACACAGAGCATCGAGCGCGCTTTGGAGATCGTCAAAAGCGCCGACTCCAGCTTATAGCCGATGTCATACAAAATCAACCCCTGCTCTTTGTACATGCTCTCTTCGACCAACTCTTTGTACGCAACGAGGTAGAGCAAAAATTTATCGAGCTCGCTTAAAATCGTCTGTGTCGGAGAGTTGATTTTACGATTAAACACTTTCCACTCTTTTTGCATCTTATCAAAAAGTTTCCACGCCTCAATCGCAAGCAGGCTTTTGATGGAAACATTCGCGCTAAAGAGCATCTCCATCGTAAAGGAGAGACCACCTTGCTTGCTTTTGTCTTTGATAAGCGACTCAATTTCACTCATCCGATTTTGCACAATTTTTTCATCTAAAAAGCCAGGATAGGTCATCGTTAAATGGGTCAATGATTTTTCTAAAATCAGTTGTGATTCCTGCGACAAAGCCCCTTCGTAGCGACTAAAGTTGGTCATTTTTTTCACCACATAGCGAATGAGTCGTATGGTTGTGATGGTACGACAAAGGTAGCGCCCCAACCAAAAAAGGTTTTCCGCTTTGCGTGTAGGCATCGTGTGAATCGAGACATCAACATAGGGCAATGTGTTAAAAATGGAGCTCATATCAATCGTGTCATCTTCACCCAAAATCCACAAATCTTTACTCGTTCCACCCTTTTGTGAGGAGACCAAAAGCGCATCTTTGGAGGCAGAAACGCGCACCAGTCCTCCATTCATCACCGTGTAGTTCTCGTTTTTTTTCAGGGCATACGCGCGCACAACGGCGTTGCGAGGCTCGATTCTCCCGTTGGCGTAAAAAGGAGTCGTTGAAAAGCTGATCTCCTCTTGAGCGACGTACTGATGAGGGTTTTGCAGGATGCTGTTTTTAAGTTGCTGCTTCATTTCATGAGAGAGTTTTTTCACCAAGTGCGTCTGAATCGCCTCGGTACGGTCAATCTTTTTGATGATGAGCGTGTCAAAATGCTCTAGCACATACTCCAGTTCATGGCTCTGCCCACACCACCATGTCGCGATTTGGGGCAGTAAAAGCTCTTCGTTTAAAAAATAGTGACAGATGCGCTCCATAAAAGGGTTTAGTCCGATGTTTTCAACAATCGCACTGCCGATGGGGTTGATCATCGCAAGATTACCTTGTCTTAAGCTATCGACTAAGCCTGCAACGCCCAATTTTGAGTCACTGCGAAGTTCAAGCGGATCGCAAAAACGGTCATCCAAACGTCTTAACAGGGTGTTGATAGGCTTCAGCCCACTCAAACTTTTAAGCCACAAAGCACCATTTTTGGAGAGCAAATCATCGCCCTCAACCAAGTTAATCTCCAAAAAAGAGCTCAAATAGGCATGTTCAAAGTAAGTTTCGCTCAAAGGGCCAGGAGTCAGCAGTGCCGCTTTGGAGATGTCACCTTTAGAGAGTTTTTTCAACAGCTTTTTAAACTCATCGATGAAGGGAAGCAGTTTTTTGATCTCGTGTTCGGGGTAGAGGTCTTTGGAGACGATGTTCATCGTCAAACGATTTTCAACGGCATAGCCAAGCCCTGAGGGCGCTTGGGTGCGATCATTGATGACCCACATTTTGCCATCAGGCCCTCGTGCCATATCAAGCGCGTAAAAATGAAGCTGAAAATCCTCCATCAATCCCAAGGAATGAACGGCAGGAATGAATCCTTTGTGCCCGTAAATCACCTCGGCAGGGATGATGTTCTCTTTGAGCAGTTTCTGCTCGCCGTAGAGGTCTTTTAAGATCAAGTTGAACAGTTTTGCGCGCTGTTTGATCCCTTGTTTGATCGTTTTCCACTCCGTTTTGGTGATGACAAACGGAATCGGGTCTAAACTCCACGGACGATTGCCATTGCCCTCTGGGTCGTTGTAGACGTTGTACGTCACACCGTTATCTTCCAAATGCCATGTGATTTCGGCTTGTTTATTGGCGAGCTCTTCAGCGCTGATCGATTCAAGGCGCGTAAGGAGCGGTTGCCAGTGCTCTCTGACACGAAACTGATCATCGAGCATCTCATCAAACTGGGAAGCTGAACTGTAATTATCTAAGAAATTCATCTATTTCGTGTTCCGTTTTCGTCTCAGATCTAAGGTGTGTGGAAATTCACTGCTGATCGGCAGTTCTTGAAACACAAACTGTTTGAGTGCTTTGGGTTTATGCACCACGACCGTGCGCTCACTGCCCTCAGCTGAGTTTGCATGTTGCGTGACCACGGAACTGCTTTGGTACTCCGCCTCACCTTGGGTGTGGTTGAAGTCCCAAAAACGGTTGATGCGACGTGATTCTGCTTCGTAGCTGTTTACAGGGAAAGTGTCGTAAGTACGCCCACCCGGATGGGCTACAAAGTAGGACATACCGCCGATAGAGCGTTTGTTCCATGTGTCGACCACATCAAACACCAAAGGCGTGTCCGCACCGATGGTCGGATGAAGAGCAGAGTACGGCTCCCACGCTTTGTACTTCACGCCTGCCACAAACTCGCCTTCCATGCCAGTGGGGGCGAGAGGAATTGCCACGGCGTTACATGTAAGCGTGTAGCGTTCCGGTGTAAAGTTTTGGACTTTGACTTGCACGCGCTCCAACGAAGAGTCCACATAACGTGCTGTGCCTTGCGAACCGCTCTCTTCGCCCAATACATTCCACGGCTCAATGGCGGCGCGAAGTTCTAAGTTTATATTTTCAATCGTCGTCATACCGTAGAGCGGAAAACGAAACTCAAAGAAAGGATCGAACCAGTTTAACTCAAACGCATAGCCTTCCGCTTGTAAAAATTCTACGATGTCGCGCACGTCTTCTTTGACGTAATGCTCTAGCAAAAATTTATCGTGAAGCTGTGTGCCCCAACGAACCAATTTGTGTTTGTACGGTTTTTTCCAAAACACGGCGACTAACGTACGTACCAAAAGCATCTGCAACAGAGCCATTTGGGCGTGTGGAGGCATATCGAACGCTCGAAGTTCTAAGATGCCAAGTCTTCCACTACTGGAATCGGGAGAATAAAGCTTGTCGATGCAAAATTCGCTTCGGTGCGTGTTGCCCGTGATGTCGGTTAGCATATGACGGAATAGGCGATCGGTCAGCCAAAACGGTACCTCTTCATCCTCGCCAATTTGCGAAAAAGCGATCTCAAGCTCATACAGATTTTCCACCCTGCCCTCATCCACGCGAGGCGCTTGGGATGTTGGGCCTATAAATGCACCGGAGAAAAGGTACGAAAGTCCCGGATGATGTTGCCAAAAGGTGATGAGACTGCGAAGCAGATCGGGACGGCGAAGCAGTGGACTGTCCTCAGGTTTGAGCGCTCCGATTGTGACGTGATTGCCCCCGCCTGTGCCTGTGTGTTTGCCGTCCAGCATAAATTTTTCCGTACCCAAACGTGACTCTCGTGCGTCTTTGTAGAGTAACAGAAGATTATCGCTGAGCATTTTCCATGAGGTTGCAGGTTGGATATTTACTTCGATGACGCCCGGGTCTGGCGTGACTTTGATGCGATCGAGTCTGAGATCATGCGCAGGCTCGTAGCCTTCCAAAACAACCTTTACATGTAAAGATTCTGCCACGGCTTCAATGCTTGCAATCAGCTCTAAAAACGACTCCGAGTGGTTGAGCGGTGGAAGGAAAACATAGAGCTTTCCATCGCGCACTTCCGTACACAACGCGGTGCGTACAAACTTCTCACGGTGATGCGTCGCTTCAATGCTCGCTTCCCCTGCTGATGCACAACGCCTTTTTGCCGCTTCAGAGTACTCGCCTAGCGCTGCAAAAGGGGCAAAAAGGTCTGGTTCAGGATGAAGTGCCAACGCATCTTTAGGTTTTTCAGGCAAAGAACTCAGAGGAAGTCTGAGTCCCATCGGTGAATTTCCTGCACTCAGATAGACGTATCCTCTGCGCAATTCCCACGTCGATGTCATCCATTCGTGTTCGCCATAATTGAGCGGAAGCACGTAACCCACAGGCTTATTGAGCCCTTGGGAGAGTACTTTAGCGATCGTTCTTCGCTCTAACGAATCAGAGAGATCAGACTTTATCGGGTCGATGTCGATGGGCAGTTCGGACTCTTTGACGATGTAATACAGCGGATCTTCGTAAGCTTCGACGATGTTTTGATCGCTGATGCCAAGGGTGAGCGAAAGCTTGGACAAAAAGCGTTTGGCATCTTCGTTGGTGTAGGTATATGCCTCGTTCATATCGGCAAAAAGCTCGGGATTGTGCCAGATGGGTTTGTCATCTTTGCGCCAAACGATGGAGGTTTGCCATCTTGGAAGCGGCTCTCCGGGGTACCATTTACCTTGGGCGTAATGAAGCATGCCACCTTTAGCAAATGAATTTAGTAATTTTCGTGAAAGGGTGTCGGCCAGGGCGCGTTTGTGCTCACCATCGGCTGTGGTGTTCCACTCATCGCCTTCCATGTCGTCGATGGAGACAAAGGTCGGCTCGCCACCCATGGAAAGCCTCACATCGCCCTCTTCTAAGGCTTTGTCCACTTCAAAGCCTAAGTTATAAATAGCGTTCCATTGGTCATCACGGTACGGTTTGGTGACGCGCGGTGACTCAAAAATGCGTGTGACGGTGTTGTCATACACAAATTCGGTTTCGCACTGATCACTTAGACCCTCTATCGCATAGGCACTCTCAAAGGAAGGCGTGCAAGCAAGCGGTATGTGCCCTTCGCCTGCAAAAAGTCCACTCGTCGAATCCAACCCAACCCAGCCAGCTCCGGGGATATACACCTCTGTCCACGCGTGAAGGTCGGTAAAGTCCGCTTCAGGACCACTTGGTCCATCGAGTGAGGTGACATCGGCTTTGAGTTGCACCAAATAGCCAGAGACAAAACGTGCCGCAAGCCCTAAATGACGGAGCACTTGTACGAACAGCCACGCGAAATCGCGACAACTGCCCAGTTTATTGCCTAAGGTCACTTCGCAACTTTGAACCCCTGGTTCCAGCCTGATGGTGTAGTTTAAGAAGCGATTGATTTCAGAATTGAGATAAACCAAAAAGTCAATGATGGGGCGTTTTTGACAGTCAAGTGAGCGTACAAAAGAGCGCAACAACTCACCATCTTCGCTCTCTTCGAGGTAAGGTATCAGCTCTTTTTGAAGCTCTTTGGTGTAAAAGAAAGGAAACTCACTGGCGTAGTCATCGACAAAAAAATCAAACGGATTGATCGTAATGAGATCGGCGATGATCTCAACATCGATGCACAGCTCCTTCGTTTTTTCAGGAAACACGATGCGTGCTAAGTAATTGCCAAACGGGTCTTGCTGCCAGTTGATAAAATGGTTGTCAGGTTTTATTTTGAGCGAGTACGCCTCGATGGGCGTCCTGCTGTGCGGTGCTGGGCGCAAACGGATGATGTGCGGTGAGAGCGCTACGTAGCGGTCATAGTGGTATTCTGTTTTATGCGATAGAACAACTTTGAGTGACATACGAATCCTTTAAAACAGAAAGTAAAAATCTTTACATGTAAAAATATTATAGCATGAAGTGAGTGGATTGTGCGCCCTGTTTGGCTATGTATTAAGCAGTATTCTTTAGTCTTGCTTTAACGCGTGTGGACGTTACATGTAAAGATTAGTGTTGCCAGAGAATCTCTTTAGAAGTGCGATCCAACATCGCTTTGTAACTTTTAAAAGGTCGGTGTGTGCTATCTTCCACAAAGGCGTTGTTTTGCAGTTTGACACTGCCCTCTTCGTTCATGCACTCTTTGATGGCGATGTCATAGCGCTTGCTCAGTGGCATGACTTTAAAGCTCAGGTTATCGAGCACCAAAGGCTCCTCTTTGTGCGTTGCAAACACCAACAAGATCATGTGCCAAAGCCCACGATCGGTATCTTTCACCACGCATAAACCCATCTTTTTCGCATCCACGCCCAAATCTCTTAGCGTGTAAAACTTGGTAATCACATAATCTTCGCAATCCCCACCGCCGTGAGCCAAAAACTCACCTCGGCTTGCCCAGTATTCGTCTCTTCCATAGGTCTGTTCATCGTACGCACCCACAAAGGCATTGACGTAAAAGTTCACCGCTTCAAGCTTTACATGTAAAGATTTGGGGCTGGTTTCGTTCATAAAACGCTCATAGTCTTTGAAAATGGCTTTGGATTTTGGGGAAGGTTGCGAGGAGAAAAAAGAGGAGGAGAGTTTAAACTCCCCTCCTAAAAGGCTTACATGTAAAAGCATGAAGCCTAGGACGACTTTAAAAAGCATTAATTAAAGTCGGTGGTAACAATCGTATTTTGGATGTCGATTTTAATCGAACTATCCGCGGTACTCTCGTAACGTGTAAAGCCTGCATCCAACGCTGTTGCGTCTGAAGAAGCTGTCCAGCCTGTACCTGAAATGCTATCATCACTTCCACCCAAGACTTTAAGAACGGTGCTTGCATCATCAGTGATACTCAAGACATCGGCTGGATTGATCGTAAGCGCAACACTCGCTTGCGTAAGGTCTACCACTTCGATGCTCGTTGCGATCGCTGCAACATTGCTCAAGTCTACAGAGCCATCGGTGTTGATAAGAAGCGTATCGGTATCCGCTCCACCATCGATAATACTGTCGCTCGCATCGTACACCAAGGTGTCATTGCCAGCACCACCATACAAGGCATCGCTTCCTGCGCCACCATCAAGGTAGTCATCTCCAGCATCACCCTCTAAGGTGTCGGAACCTGCACCGCCATAAAGTGTGTCATTGCCTGCTCCTCCGATTAAGTGGTCATCACCTTCTCCACCATAAAGCGTTACACCTGCATCGCTGGAAGCCACCAAAGTGTCGGCACCATCCGTACTTGTTGTTCCAACGCTGCTTGCGAAGTTAAAGGTCAAGTTTGCGGTACTCGTATCACCATCAGCTTGCGCAAGGGTATAGGTAAAGGTATCAACATCATCTGCGCTTGCAGTGGTATTTAAAGTGTAAGTATACGCTCCTGTTTCAGTATTGATCACTAATGTTCCATAGTCTCCTGTAATACTTACACTCGTGCCACTGACCGTTGCTCCATCAACTTGTGTAATCGTCGCACCTTCGGAACCTAAAAGGTCATTAGTAAGAACATTACCTGTAATAGCAATAATACCTGCCGCAAGCGTTGCAGCCTCTGTTCCAACACTATCCCAAACATTGGTCGTTGTGATTGTTGTCGATGAAGGATAGGTCAAGCTTGAGAAGGTTGCATCCAATCTATACGCTGTAACGGTCATCGTTTTAGTACCAGCACTGACATTGGTAAACGTTAGTGTACCTGTAGAGCTGTTCCATGTAGCATTTGAGCTACCCGTCACTGTCCATGAAGTTGTAGGATTCCACCAACCAGAAACAGTGGCAGTAACCGTTGCAGTTGTACCATCACCAAGGGTTACAGTAAAGGAATCTCCAGTATTATTTGCAGATTGTATATTACTAACTGTCACGCTTACGGTTCCTGTTTGTGCAACTGTAAAGGATTGTGATGTTGTAGTTACTGTTTGATTTGATCCACTATCATTGGTGTTGAGTCTCACCGACAAACTATCATTTGCAAGATCTACACGATTGCCATTGTCATTCCATGCCCCTGTTCCTGTTGTAGGTGTCGTTACACTTGTAGAAACAATCGTTACTGTGTCGCTGATCGCAACCGTTTCACTGCTATCGAGTGTTGTGAGTATCAACTGAGCTTGTGCCGTTGAGCCATCACTGTCTTTAACCGTGTAAGTAATGCTATCACTTACATCATTTACAACATCGGTTAACGACGTAAAGGTGTATGCGCCTTGATTATCGATCGTTACCGTTCCTGCATCCGTTACGATCGTAAAGGAAGTATGGGTTGTATCAAACGTATACGTCGTACCCTCATACGTGACAGAGACCAATTTAGGATCATCCCAACCATCGGCACCTGAGATATCGGCTAAGTTCAATACACCTGTTTGGATTACAACACTTCCTTCAGAAGTAATAGGAGCTTCAACGGTTCCAACCAGAGTATCGGTAAGATCAGAAAGGTTAGTGACAAGATAGACTTCATCTGCTTCACCAGGAGTATAAGCAACCGTTTTAAGATCAGTATCTGCAGCGGTTGTCAAGCGAAGCGCAGAAGTCGTCAGTTTTTAATGTAAGAAAGTTGCGAATTGAAACTTAAACCACCTCTGAATTTTGACCTTCTAGGTTTGAAGATTTAGCTTCAAACTTATAGATTTCTGAGTGTAAAACTCCTGTTAGTTTTTTCTCTTTAAGTCGGTAACTGTCTCCTTGAATATTGATGATATGTGAGTGATGTAATACTCTATCTAAAATAGCTGTTGTAACGATTTTATCCCCTGCAAATACTTGAACCCATTTACTGAATACCAAATTTGATGTAAAGATGGTGGAGCTTTTTTCATAGCGTTTAGAGATAATTTGAAAAAAGTGATTAGCTTCTTCTTTACTCATATTAAAGTATCCAATCTCATCGATAACAAGAACCGATGGGCTTGTGATGGATTTGAGAAAGCTATCGTATTTTTTCTCTTTTTTAGCTCTATTGGCACTGCTTAAGAGTTCACTGATGGTGGTAAATCTCACTTTGTAGCGATGTTGTACAGCTCTTAATGCTAGAGCAATAGCCAGATGGGTTTTACCCACACCGCTTTCACCTAAGAGGATGATATTCTCATGCTTCTTTACAAAGGTGAGATTGGATAACTCTTCAATCTGTTTTCTGTTTACGCCTACTGAGAAAGTGTAATCAAATTGCTCTAGGGTTTTAATAACGGGGAAGCCTGCAAGCTTTGTCAATGTGTTTTTGGAGCGTCCTAAGCGATTATCCACCTCTTGGCGTAAGAGTTCCTCAAGGAACTGAACATACTGCCAATTCTCTTTGGCTGCTGTTGTTGCTATCTCATGATAGTGTGTACTAATGGTGGAGAGATTCAGCTCTTTACAGAGTGCTTCAATGGATACAATTAATTCCATAATGCACCACCGTATAATCCAACTGGAAGAATAATATTGGCAACGATCGGGATAAACTCATCGTAGCATTGAATGTCACGATGGGGAATGTAGAGCTTATCGATGTCATGGTATGAATTGATTGGCGTATATTTTTTAGCTACACTTTCAATCAAAGCTTTAGGGTGGATTCCTTGATAGGCTTTAGGCACAGGACGCAGTTGCAGCTGCTCTTGTGCTAATAATTCAAATGGTATCTGTAATGTTGTTTGGTGGATGCGTTTATTGGCGGTATTATCCAACCATTTGAGCACTTCTGCATTCGCATTATCCAGCGTTAATGCATAATGCTTCATAGAAAGTCTCACTATCAATCCATTATGAAAGTTATACCGTAGATAATGGTTAAATCTCTCTACTTTTCCTTTGGTCTTGGCACGGTAGGGTTTGCAGACTTTGATGCTAAAGCCACAGTGTTTGGCAAAGTCCTCAAAGAGTGGATTGAGTTTATGTTTGCCTCTGCCATAACTATTCCGTCCTAAAATAACCGTTTTCATATTGTCATACAAACACTCCGTTGGAACACCTCCAAAGTAGCTAAAGGCATTCATATGGCATCCAATGAGCGTCTCTATCTTCTCATTATTGACATATTCCACATACGAAGCCCTAGAATATCCCATCGTTGCCACAAATGCTGATAAATTATCCTTTGGAAACTCTATCCAATCGACTTGCATCTGTTGGGCAGGTTTGGTTTCAAAGCGAATGATAGGTTCATCCAATTTGGCTCGACTTCTTAACTCATATCTTTGGATAACTTGCTGCAACCAACGCAAACTTCCCTCATAGCCTAGCTTCTTAATCTCTTCATAAATAACCGTTAAAGGGATTTCACTTTTCGTCGCTTCTGCCATCTCTAACATCTTGGCAATATGCGGTAGATAAGGATCAACACTATTGATGACAGGAGGTCGATTAATATGAGGAACATAATCATCAGGAAGATTGGCGTAACGCCTTACGGTATCTCTTGAAATACCTAACTTTCGTGCAATGGCACTCTTACTCAAACCCTCAGCTAAAAACTTCTTTATCATTTTAATTTCACCTTTTTTTAACACTCAACTCCTTTCCAGAAATTTGAAAATGGAGTTTAACCAATTTAACTTGGTTTCTTAAGGTTTTAAATCAAAATGCAACGTTCAAATTACATTTTCAACTGACGAGTTTAGCACTTCGTCTGACATTTAGCATACTTTAATGCTAAAACTCTTGATTTAGTGCTTAATGTGCGTATATATAAGGATTTGTTTTTAAAAAAGATTTTTAATTGTATTGGAATTGATTTTCGATAGTAAAAAATATTATTTCTTAAGTAGATGTTTTTCATTCTTCAAACTTTTATTAAAATTTGAACAATTGAAAACTATAACAAAATATAACATAGAGTCATATTTTTAAGCTTATTTGCTTTAAAATGGTGTCAAAAGAGGGACTCGAACCCTCGACCTCCGGCTTATGAGTACATACTCCGGCGACAACATCATTTTAAAGAAACCTTTAAAAAGGGATTTTTGAAACAATTTTCAAAAATTCGTGTGGAATTATAGCAAATAAAACTTAAAAAAAACTATAACAAACTATAACATATTAAAAAATATATAAATTCTTTTATTTTATCTTTAAAAATTACTATTTCGTTTCTAAAATAAGGATATTTGATTACTTAATTAGTATCTATATTTTTATATATCTATCTTAATATCAATTATTGTATTTATTAAAATAAAAGGTGTATGTGTATAGTTATGAAATATGAATATTATTGTAATGATAAAATTACTTTAGAATAAAAATTGTGATTAGTTGAATTAAATTTTTTTAATTTAACTAAGAACGATAACATTGTAAATGTTATCTTAAACTTCTTATATCCTTGATTTAAAAACGAAAATTCTTTCTATTGAAAAGTTTATATATTGAAAATATATAAATCTAAAAATTTCTTTCAAAAAGTTTGTTTAAAAGCGAATTGAATAAAAACTCTAACCTAAAATCATTTTTATCTTAAACGAAAAAAAGGATTTAAAAATGGATTTACTAAAAAAAATAAATATTGAATATAGTCAATATAAAAGACTCTTATATAAAAAACTTACAACCTACACAATGATAAGTATAAAAAACAAAGTGAAATCAAACAAAGTTATCAAAGATAACTTTGTTGTAAAAATCAATGAATTAGTTGAGATTGAAAATCCAACTTTGAAAGATAAGCAAACTATTAAAAACTATGCCTATATGTATAAAAACACAAAAGTAGATTGGATAGGTTTAGAATTAGCATTAATTAATAAAATGGCATTACAATTAAATAATGAGATGTATTTACTATATGTACAAAGTGTAAAAAAGTTTCATAGTAATTATGAATTTACTTTATATGGTGAAAATCTAATAAGTAATGATTTACTAAAAAAATACATTTCAAAGATTTTGAAATGGTGTAAAAAAAACTACAATAGAATGAGCCAAATCAAAAAAATTGAAAAACTTTATAATCAAAAATACTATTTAGATCACAAAGTTGAAAAAGGCATCAAAACAAGAGATGAAGTAAATAAAATAAATGGTGCAAAAAGACATCAAGATTCAAAAACTCTAGTTCTAAAATATGCTTTAGATTTAGTTGCACAAAGTGAAAAAATTACAATTAAAACCATAAAAAATATTTTAGAACAAAATAATGAAAAATTAGGAAATACACAAATTTCAATTTACTTAAGAGAACTAAAAAACGAAGGATTAATTGATGAGTAATTTTGTACAAGTAAATGTAATTAGCCATTCAAAAAATAGTTTAGGCTCTTGTTATGAACATAATGTTGAAAGATTAAAAGATGGGGAAGATTTACCCCATCTTTTAGAAGAATGTAATTGTCTTGGAAATGAAAATATTACCTTTTCTCACATCGTTGTTTCTTGTGGAACTTTTGAAGAAAATCTAAGAAACTTTTACGCACAACAAACAAAATCAAATAATTATAGTGATCTGAAAAATAGTTTTGATACTTTGGAAAATCTAAGACTTGAACAATTAAAAAATGAAAATAGAGAAGATTATCAAACCAAACACCTAATTGAATTTGAGGTAGGTATTAGTGAAGAAAAGGCAAAAGAGTATCTTAGCCTTGGAATTGATATAAATGAGGGTTTTAAACAATATATAAATGATTTAAAAGCTAAATTTGGAATGAATACACTTCAAATGTCAATCCATAGAGATGAGGGTTATATTGATAAAGATAATGTTCTTCATCATAATTTCCATGGGCATTTTTTAGTGCATAATTATAATTTTGAAACAAAGAAAGCAATCCTATCAAATTTTAGAAAAAAAGATTATAGACAATTACAAACTCTAGCTCAAAAATCTTTCAATCAAGTTGGATTAGATTTTAAAAGAGGATTATCAAAATTTCAAACAAAACTAAAACATCAAAAAAGAAATGATTTTATTTTACATAAGCAAAATCAAGAATTGAAGATTTTACAAACTGATCTGCTACAAAAAAATCAAGAAATTAAAGATTTATATACTTTACTAAATAGTCAAAAAAATCAACTAAAAGAGTTAAGACTTCAATTTAAAAAGGATAGTAATATTTATAAAATGTTATCTCTTAATATTAAAAATCTCTCTTTTGAAGAACAAACAAAAAGAGAAGAATTTAGACAACTTGATACTAAAATCAAAGAACTAAAAAATCAAGTTCAAAGGGAAGAACAAATTATTCAAGAGGATTTAGAATATGCCAATGAAATAAAATCTTATTTCAAAACATACCTAAAAGAAAACACCACAAAATCTAAAGATAATAAATATTACATCAATAACATAAATGAGTTTTATAAATCATTAGTTGATAACTTTTACAATGTGTCAAACTTGGATCTGAAATTAGAAAAACTTGAAAAGTTGAAAAATGAAAACTCTATTTTAAAAAGTCATTTGGAAAAATCAAAATTGGATAACCAATCTTTGAATGAACATTTAAAGAAGTTGGATTTATTGAATATCAAAATCAAAGATTTGATTGATAAAAAAGACCTATTAGAAGAAGAAAACTATAATTTGAAAATCTATTTGAAAGACAAAAATCTTGAGGAAGATTATCAAAATTTTACAAGAAAATTAGAACATAATTTTGAGTTTGAAAGGTAGTTAAAAAGATCAGTAAATTTTTTACTACTAAACCTAATCAAGTTATTTTTTTTAAGGTGGGTATGTCGAACTTTGGGTTTTTAGGGTGTAACCCTAAACCAACAATCACGAAAGTGATTAGCCATTTTATGGCGAAGTGGGCCTAAGACGACCCACTACAAAAAGAAAAATAACGATCTGAAAATTTGTTTGAAAATTAATCAAATCAAGAGGGAAAACTTGATTTTTTTGAAAGCGAAAGAAAGCGAAAAGTTTATCAATTCATATTAATTCTACAAACTATAAAATGATTTCTATTTATTACTATATATTTTAAACTTTTTAATCTCATAATTTCCTATATTAGAAACTAAATCAACTCTTAAATTATTATTAATATATTCAGAAGGTATTAGTAAATTTATTTTATTATTTCCTATTTTTAGTAGAATTCGATATGAGTCTGCTTCATTATAGTTTGAATTATTATCTTTTTTATAGAATAATTGAAAAGTTGTATCAACATTTGAATTTATTTCATAACTTAAAATCACATTTTTAGAATTTGCTTTTGTTTCATTTAAAATAATTATGGGGTCACTATTTATTGCATTTAAATTATAATTCTCATTCTTAAAATCCAACTCTAATTGTTCATTTTTAAAATAATTATTTTGCTTAATATCAAAAATTTGGTTTTCTAAATTAATGTTATCAATAGATATTTGAGAAATATTAGGTATAGATGTAACTATTGAATCATTATATAAAGCTCTTTCAACTATTTGATATATTACTAGATCTGGTTTATTTTCTTCTACAAAGTTTGATAATTTTTCTCCATTAATTTGTCCATAATGCCATTTCCAAATAGTATTAAAAGTCAAATTATATAATTCAGAAGTAGCTGTTCCAAAAGAATCACAAAGTAATAAAAGTTTTTTATTGTCTTTTATATTTTTATTTATTATATATTGAGGCTGAGCATTTATTCCCATTATTGGATTTAACTTATTATTACATTTTTCTAATATTCCATTATTTTTAATAATATTCCCATGACATACTTCTTGATTATTCTCAAAGTTTAAAATATATGAATTCTCATATTTTTCATCTAATATTGTATTTATTTTCAAAAAAGAAGATAAATCTCCCGAAGGTCCAAATTGATCTTTGATAGTATAATTAGGTTTTTGAAGATTTAAATTAAATTTATTATTAATGTAATTTATTGTTTCTGAATAAGCTATTGAAGCTCCCAGATTATTCCAATGCGTATCTGTTTTAAAATATAGTAATTTGTCTTTTTTATTGTTGCTTATTATATTCCTCAAATCTAAAATATTTATATCTTTTAAATTTGATTGTTCAACAATATTATCAGTAATCGTTTTTCCATCATATTGCATCCAATTTGGCAATTTTTCCTTATAAATAGAGTGTTTATTAGGAGCAATTACAATTACGAAGTTAATACCTCTTTCTTCATACCATTTTTGTAAATCTTTTAATTTATTTGTCCAATTATTAATCTCTTCATTTGTAGGCTTATAGATTCCATTTGTTTTATGTAAAACATTATCATAATTATTACCTAAAAATAAAAAATCATCTTTACCTGCTATTACTTGCGCTTGATTCATAGAATAATTAAACTTTTTATAAATTATATAATTTCTGTATGCTTCAAAATTATCAAGAGTGTAAATATTTTCTTTTTTTATCTCTTTACCCAATATAATAAAATTTAAAATAGGAATAAACGAAATAATTAGAAAAGAGACTATTATAAAATATTTTATAAATTTTTTATTACTCAAAGTTTATTCCTAAAAATTAAAATATAAAAATACATTTGACGAACTTACTAAAGAAGTTATAAAAGCATAAGAAAATAAGAAAATCGATAATATCAAATATTTTTTATTCAATTTAATATTTAAATAATACATACTATTTTTAAAAGCTAAAACTAAAACAAATGCCAAAACAAACCATAAAGGAGTAAAATAATCTCCACCAATATTTTCTACAAATCCACCAAAAATAATTTCAAATGATTTTAAAAATTGAAGTTTTGATTCTAAAAAATTTGGCAACACAACATTATTCAAACTAAACATAGAACTCAAAACCTTAATAGCATCTTCCCACTCACGAGCCCTAAAAAATATCCATGCTACATTTACAAAGTTAAATGTAATTAACCAAGCTAACCAAGTCCACATCTTAAATCCAAGGTTTGACCAAAGTCTATGAATTACTAAAGCCATTCCATGCAGAAAACCCCAAAACAAAAATGTCCATCCTGCTCCATGCCAGAATCCACCTATTACAAAAGTTGCCATTAAATTTGTATATGTTCTTAAAGACGATTTCTTATTTCCACCCAATGGAATATAGATATATGGAATGACCCCACAATACTAGACACTCTTGAAACTGTTAATCTGGTCGATAATGACCAAATAAAATACCAAGAGGAGAAAGTCATTCCATGGCAAATAAACTATACACAGACGAGTTCAAACAAGAGGCTGTCAACCAAATTATCAAAAATGGTTATCCCATTAAAGATACTGCACAAAGATTGGGAGTGCATCCTGATTCGCTCAAAGCATGGATAAAAATCTACAGTAATCCGCAAAGTACCTCACAACACCAAGCTTCCAAAGATTTGTCATCGGAAAATAGAAAGCTCAAAGCAGAATTAAAAAGAGTCACAGAGGAGCGCGATATTCTAAAAAAGGCCGCAGCGTACTTTGCCAAAAACCAAAAGTAAAGTACGCCTTTATCAAAGAGTATGAGCCACTCTATCCTGTGAGAAGAATGTGCAAAACTTTGCAAGTTCATTTTAGTGGTTATTACGCATGGGCTAAACAACCAGAGTCAAAGCGTGACATAGCTAATAAAGTTGTGTTGCACCACATTAAAGAGGCTTATGAGCATAGTGGGCGTATTTATGGATATCGAACTGTTACAAAAGATCTTGTGGCATCAGGTATTGGTGTTAATAAAAAACGCGTTGCAAGATTGATGGGTGAAGCCAAACTCTTTGGTGCAGGTGTAAAGCAGAGAAAACCTCGTTACAAAAAAGGGAAAAGACATGTGGCGCATCCTAACCATCTTGGACAGTGCTTCAATGTTCAAGAGCCAAATCACACATGGGTAACAGATATAACCTATATCAAAACATACGAAGGATGGTTTTATTTAGCAGTTGTATTAGATCTTTTTAGCAGAAAAATAGCAGGATGGGCAACAAGTCATCGCATGACAACTGGGTTGGCTCTAAAAGCCCTGGAAATGGCAACCTTTAGACAAAAACCACATCATGAAGTGATTGTACACTCAGACCAAGGCTCACAATATAGCTCATACGAGTGGCAAGCACTTCTCCAAAAATACAACCTTATCCCTAGTATGAGCAGGCGAGGAAATTGTTATGATAATGCAGTTGCTGAGAGCTTTTTTAAAACATTTAAGCGTGAATGTGTCAAAAAGCAGATTTATATTACACGAGAAGAAGCACAATCAGACATATTTTACTACATCGAAATGTTTTATAATTCAACTAGAAGGCATAGTTATCTTGGTTATATTTCACCCAATGAATTTGAAAAAAGATATAATGAGAAATTAAATATGGCTTCGCAGAATTAAATTGTGTCTACAAATTTGGGGTCATTCCATACAAATGATTTTACTAATAATAGATTTATTACAAAAGTTTGATTATAGAATTGATGAAACTAATATCAAGAGATTTTTAAAAGCTTTGCAAAAATTAGAAGAACATCAACACCAAATATTTTTAGAGGATTTAGAAAAAACTTTACAATTTTTTGAGGATAAAAAAAGATTACAGGAACAAGATTTTTTAACTTCACTTAGAGAAAAAAATAGTGATAGATAATATCAATCCATTTAAAAGCCTAATAGCTCTTAGTAATGAACTAAGTGCTATTAGATTACAAAAGGGCTATTTACTTCAATGTGAAAAGAATAATGCACTTATAAGTGAATTATCAAAAGAACTTAAAGCTCTTGTTATTGTTCAAAGTGAACTTAAAAATGATAGAGAAAGATTTATCAAAAAAGATAAATTTCTTTCTTCTTATCCTATTGAAAAAATCGATTTGAAATTGGAACTACTAAAAAATCAAAAATCCATGATTGTTGAAAATATGGATTTTAGTTTGGGGGTTGGAGTTTTAATCAATAATCTATAAATTGTAATAATTTAGCTAATAGTTTAACATTAAATGGATTTCCATAATCCATAGTAATAGTGTCTTTTCCTTGACTATGTCCAACAAAAGCTTGGTAATGTTCTATTTTGCAATCACTTTGTTTAAAAATATCTATAACCAAATGTCTTAAACAATAAAAGGTTTTTTCGTCATTTATTAAAGATTTGTAATATTTTCTAAAATAGGAACTAAAATTTTTATTTGATATTGTAAATAATTCTTTATCCTTAGAATTTACAAATTCTAATAATCCAAATTCCAACAACTTATTATGGATAGGTATTGTTCTTACACTTTTTTTAGTTTTAGTTGTTTTATCTTCTTTTGTATTTATACTAATACAAAAAATATCTCCAATCTTAACAATATCCTCTTTTTGTAATTGTGTTATTTCCTTTAATCGCATTCCCTGGTAAGCAGCTATATATGTAATAAATCTATTTTCTAAAGTGTCATTTTTCATTAAATCAAAGATTTTAGAAACTTCTTCATAGGTATAAGGTTCTCTATTTTTTCCATTTTCGTCATAAGTTGGAATAATAAAATCTTCACCTATTATGTACTTTAATTTGTGCATATAACTAAAATATAGATTAACTTTTTCTATATAATTGTTAATAGTTGTATTATCTAACTTATCGTAATCATCATTATTTTCCAAAATAAAATCTAAATCTTTACCTTTAAAAAAATTATAAGTTGTTAATCTTTTTGGTATTTCCAACAAAATGTCTCTAAAATCTTCTAAATCATCGAATTCAATATCCATTAAATTTTTGTCTTTAAAATACAAATCTAAAAGATTTAGAGCTCTATTGCCTAATTGTTCATTATCCAAACTCCAATTATATGTTTTTTTATGATATTAGACATCTTGCAAAACTCATTTGTATTCCACAGCAAAACCACGGTCAAAGTTGATTAATCCACATATCAAATTAAAGCGTAGATTGAATCGTTTTCTTCTGTTTCTGTATTTTTGGGTGAGTATCTGAAATGTTTTGATTTTAGCATTCACATGTTCAACACATATTCTAGCACTTGCTTTTTGTCTGTTTTCCTCTTTTTGCTCCTCACTCAAAGGATGAAGTTTGGAGGCTTTATGGGGAATTTGACAATGGCTATGTTCTTTGGCAATACCCAGATATCCCAAATCAACATAAACACAGGTCTTGGGCATCAAGGGGAGATTAGATTCTTGAAACAGTCTAAAATCATGTGTCGTACCTTTAGCGGTATGCACACACATAATCCTCTCCTCTTTATCAATCACAATCTGTCCTTTAAGGGTATGACGCTTTTGCTTACCTGAGTAGTACTCTCTTTGCTTTTTTTGGGTCTTTGACAAGGCGTTTCTGTCGCATCAATGACAACAAAAGAGAGGGCAACATCACTTTTATAGAGTTCTCTCTTGCTTGGCAATGAAAATCTACCAGACTTAATCAACACTTCTTCTACTTCACATACAATCCTTGAAGCCGTTGATTCACTCACACCATAATCAAATCCAATATGTTCAAGGGTGCGATACTCACGATAATAGCCAAGCATCAAAAGTACTTTATTTTCTGGTGAAAGAGATCTCCTCCCTCCTACACCTAATCCTTTTTTACGATTCTCATCGTATTGCCTAAACACCTCTATCATTGCGTTAAATGTCTCTTCATTAACGCCAATATGGCGCTTAAAATCTTTGGGTTTACGCTTTTGCATTTGTTCATATTTTTTCATGCCTCTTGCCAAGCATTTTTAGTGCCTTTTATTTGAGTTTTGCAAGATGTCTATTTTTTAAATCGTTCAAAAGTTGATTTTACATTTCTATATGGTTTATTTGTTTCTATTCCAGCAACAACTTTTTTTATTATTGGTTTTGGTTTATTATAATAACTATTATCTATCTTGTTGTTAATTGTTTTTAAATGGTTTATTTTACTACTTAATAGAATTTTACCTATTTCGTTTATTTCGTCGTTATTTGGTTTATAACTTATTTTATTTAATATTGTTTGAATTTCGTTTTTATCATAAATCCCATCTTCATATTCGTTTTGTAATTGTTTAATATTATCTTCTAAACCTAAAGCAAATAAAGTATCTTCAGGGTTTTTAATACTATATAAATCCTTTTCAGTATCTTCTAAAAGTGTATTATGAAACTCCTCAACAAGTTGATGAATTAAGTTAATATCAAATGACATAAAATAAACCTCTTTAATAGCATTAAATTTTTGATTTAATATCTTAGCATACTTTAGAGCTAAAGTCTTAGATTTAGTACTTAGTGTGCGAATATAAAGAACTTTATTTTGGAAAAATTTTTTTAAGTTTTTTGGGATTGATTTACGATAATAGAAAATATTTTTACGAAGATAGATATTTTTCATATTCAAACTTTTTTTCAAATTTGAATGATTAAAAACTATAACAAAATATAACAACATTAAAAAAGATATATTGATTGTATTTTGGGAAAATCCCAATTTGTGAGGTTTATTTGCTTTAAAATGGTGTCAAGAGAGGGACTCGAACCCTCGACCTCCGGCTTATGAGACCAGCGCTCTAACCAGCTGAGCTACCTTGACATGGTTAAAAGAGGTTGGCATTATATAGTCATAAAACTTATACTTTGGTTAATTATGGCATCTTTCGTGAAACATGAAAAAAAGTTGAAAACATTGAGTATATCAGACTAAACTTTTACCGCTTTTTTCTTGACTTTTGAGCGGTATTTGTGTAAAATTTTGTCACTCGAAACAAACGAGTGCTAAAATTTTAGTCAAAAGGACATACAAATGACTTTTAAACCACTTGGAAAACGTGTACTTCTTGAAAGAGTCGAAGAAGCTACGAAAACAGCATCAGGTATTATCATTCCTGACAATGCCAAAGAAAAACCTCTTAGCGGTATTGTTAGAGCAGTCAGTCCTAAAGTTGAAGAAAAAGGACTTGTAAGTGTTGGTGACAAGGTTGTCTTTGCAAAATATGCAGGCACAGAGCTTACGCTTGATGGCAAAACCTACGTGGTGATGACTATCGACGACATTCTTGGCGTTTTATAATCAATCAATAAAAAAAGGAAATACACATGGCAAAAGAGATTCAATTTTCAGACAATGCTCGCAATGCACTCTACGAAGGTGTTAAAAAACTCAATGACGCTGTAAAAGTTACAATGGGACCACGCGGTCGTAATGTTTTGATCCAAAAAAGCTTTGGCGCTCCTAGCATCACCAAAGATGGTGTTTCTGTGGCTAAAGAGATCGAACTTAAAGATACCATCGAAAACATGGGCGCTCAACTCGTTAAAGAAGTGGCTTCTAAAACGGCGGATCAAGCGGGTGATGGTACCACCACTGCAACGGTTTTGGCACATGCTATTTTCAAAGAGGGTCTTAGAAACATCACTGCGGGTGCAAACCCTATTGAAGTGAAACGTGGTATGGACAAAGCAGCAGAAGCGATCATCGCTGAGCTTAAAACAATGGCAAAAGCGGTTAAAGATAAAAAAGAGATCGCACAAGTTGCAACGATTTCTGCCAACTCAGACACGGTTATCGGTGAGTTGATCGCTGAAGCGATGGAAAAAGTGGGCAAAGACGGTGTTATTACCGTTGAAGAAGCAAAAGGCATCCAAGACGAGTTAGACGTTGTTGAGGGTATGCAGTTTGACCGTGGTTACCTCTCTCCTTACTTTGTGACCAATCCTGAGAAAATGCAGACGATTTTAGAGCATCCTTATGTTTTATTGTATGACAAAAAAGTTTCTAACCTTAAAGATCTTCTCCCTGTACTTGAGCAAGTTCAAAAAACAGGTAAACCTCTTCTTATCATCGCTGAAGACATTGACGGTGAAGCGTTGGCAACGTTAGTTGTTAACAAACTCAGAGGTGTTTTGAATATCGCTGCGGTTAAAGCGCCAGGTTTTGGTGATAGAAGAAAAGCAATGCTTGAAGACATCGCGATCATCAGTGGTGGTGAAGTGATCAGTGAAGAGCTAGGACGCACACTTGAAGCAGCTACCTTGGCTGATCTTGGTCAAGCAGCACGCATCGTGATCGACAAAGACAATACAACCATCGTTAACGGTAATGGTGATAAAGCGCGCATTGACGCTCGTGTTGGTCAGATTAAAGCGCAAATCGCTGAGACAAGCAGTGACTACGATAGAGAAAAACTTCAAGAGCGTTTAGCAAAACTTAGCGGTGGTGTTGCGGTCATTAAAGTGGGCGCTTCAACGGAAACTGAGATGAAAGAGAAAAAAGATAGAGTAGATGATGCACTTTCAGCGACTAAAGCGGCTGTTGAAGAAGGCATCGTTGTGGGTGGTGGTTCTGCATTCTTGCTTGCAAACGCAAAAATCAAACTCAACCTCACTGGCGATGAAGCGATTGGCGCTGAGATCGTTACACGCGCTCTTAAAGCTCCATTGAAACAAATCGCTGAAAATGCGGGCTTTGATGCAGGCGTTGTGGCGAACAATGTTCTAACAAGCAACAAACCAAACTATGGCTTCAACGCTGCAACGGGCGAGTATGTCGATATGTTTGAAGCGGGCATCGTTGATCCTGTTAAAGTTTCACGTATTGCACTTCAAAATGCGGTTTCGGTTGCAAGTCTACTTTTGACAACAGAAGCTACCATCACCAATGCAAAAGAGGATAAAGCTCCTTCAATGCCAGATATGAGTGGAATGGGCGGAATGGGAGGCATGGGCGGAATGATGTAATCATTCCCTCCTGCTTTACATGTAAAGCCATTTCGGTGGCTTTACGCTTTCAAATATCATGAAAAAACTTACCCTCCTTCTCATCTTTGTATCCCAAACACTCTTTGCCGCTGATTCGCTGATGGATGCACTCCTAGATGGCAATCTAACGCACAAAGTCAATGCCAATTACAATGAAGCAAGCGACGAAGAGAGCCCCTTTTCGAGCACCAAAACTCAAAAAATTCTTTTTCACTACAAAACGGCTCCCATTGAAGGCATACGACTTGAAGTTGCCACCCAATCGTTTGCAACCGAAACCCGCCAAAGTAGTACCGATAACACTATCTACTACTCAGAAGCGCTGTACGATGGGAAGGCTGAAGAGTTTGGCTATCGACTCAGTGCGAACTACTACGCAGATACGTATCGTCAAAGTGTTGAGCAAAGTGGTATTGAAACGACCAATGCATTTGGGGTTAAAGCGCAGGTGAATTATGAAAATTTTGGAAGTTATATTGCTTATTCAAAGGTGCTTGAAGGCAGTCACAGTGCCAGTGGTGCTTTGGATGGAAAAGATCAGCTTTTACCAACCTCTTCCGTGCTCAGTTCCAACAACTACACACCCAATACAGAAGCCTACGCGGTCGATCTAAACTACTCGCCGCGCAAAGACATTACGCTAGGCTCTCGCTATGTTGTTGCCAGTGAAGCGCAAACAAATCTCTCTTACACGGGAGTCTACAGTAACTTTCAAGTCAATGAAATTGCCAAAGGACTCAATCTAGGCGTTTCGTATGATAAAACAGGCCTAGATAAAGAAAACGATCAGTTTATCATCAACTTCAAAAGTAAGTTTTAATGCCCACGACCTAAGAGTTCAGAAGCTTCCATCACCACCATAAACGCCTCTTTATCCACCGTTTGGATTAGCTCTTTAAGCATTGGGATTTTACGATTTTCGACCACCAAAAAGATCATGCGTTTGTTTTCATGCTCAAAAATGCCGTTCCCCTCAACAATCGTTCCGTTTTTCCCTAGTAGTGGCACGATTTGAGCACAGAGTTCTTCGATTTTTGCAGAGACGATGTGCACCACTTTTTTAGAAGGGCCGCGCGTTAAAAACATATCGATACTTTTAGCACTAATGTAAATGCTCACCAAACTCCAAAGCGCTAAGTCAATGTTTTGAGAAATAAATGCAATCGCAAGGATCACGAGCATATCGATAAAAAGCATTACCGAAGAGGCTTTGATGCTCGTTTTTGACGCGACGATTTTGGCGATGATAGTTGAGCCTCCAGCGGAAGCATGACCACTTAAAATAAATCCTAAACCAATACCAACCGCAATACCACCAAAGATCGACGCTAAAATCACATCGTGACTGAGAGCGTTTACATGTAAGAATTCAACCATGAAGTCAATACACACAGAGGTAAACCCAATCGCGATGATACTACGAAGGGTAAAATGCTTGCCAAAGTATTTGGTGCCCAAGAAAAGCAGTGGGACATTAATCGCGATCATAAGCACACCCACAGGCAGTTTAAAAAGGTAATGCCCTAAAAGCGCCATACCCGATGTGCCACCCGTTACCAACGCATTGGGAATAAACAGAGCCACCACGCCAAAGCTCAAGAAGAGCGAACCTAAGAAAATATAACTGTAATTTTTGAATTCTGATTTCAAGAGGAAAAACCTTACATGTAAGAAAATAATGGCGCTATTCTAGCGTTCGCAGGCTTCAAGAACAATAGTGTCGATTGGGGGAAGTGATATAAAGAACTCATTAAGCGGTGTGCATCTGCCATCAAAACAGAGCTCATACTCCGTTGTAAAAGGCGAATGCGCCAAACGAAGCTCTTGAAGTGGAGGTACATGAGGCGTGTAGTGCCAAGCACCTTCTTTAAACACGGCATCAGGTGGAGGTTCCATCCCTGCACCACTTCCGCGCACGCTAGCACGCATTACATGTAAGGATTTCCCCTCGATTTGCCACTGCTCTTCCCATCGAATTTTTTCAACCGAGTGCATCCAAGCAAGGGTAAACGAGTTTAGGAACAAGCTCACGGTTATTGCTCCTGAACTCATACATAACGCGATCATTTCGATTTATATCTTTTCCATCCATTCCATGCAATGAAAAGCATGCCTAAGGACAGTCCAATTTCATCGGTGATCGGTAAAGCAACGACTAAAAGAGCTGCCACACACGCGGCAATAATGCGTTCAATCATCTGAAGGGGCGTCCACAAATACCCAATGGCAGAGCAACCCCATAAGAAAATGGCAAGCAGTGCTTTGAACACAATGTACACAACTGCCGTCCATGTAGGATCGCCTTGAAGCATTAATGCAGGATCATACACCGCCATATAAGGCACCACAAACCCTGCTATAGCGATTTGCGTCGCTTTAAAGCCTATCTTCATCGCAGAAGCTTTAGCGATAGAAGCTGCGGCAAAGGCGGCAAGGGCAACAGGCGGTGTAAGGTCAGCCATAATACCAAAGTAAAAAACAAACATATGGCTTACGATAAGAGGAACGCCTAGCTTCAAAAGTGCAGGGGCAGCAATGGAGCTGGTGATGATGTAGTTAGGAATAGTCGGAATTCCCATACCTAAGATAATACACACAATCATGGTTAAAAACAGTGAGAGGAAAAGGCTGGTCTCTCCCACTTCAAGGATAAACCCTGCAAAATTGGATGCCGCGCCTGTGAGCGTTAAAACGCCGATGATGACACCTACGATCGCACACGCAATTCCCACGCCAAGTGCTTGTTTTGCTCCATCAACCAGTGCTGTTTTCATGGTTCTTAGCGTATCACGCCCGCCTTGAACCATAAAATTAAGAGCGACTAACAGCACAATGACGCCTAAAACAGGAACAATGCCCCACTCTAAAAAGGAGGAAGCGCTGAGGGCTATCGCAAACCAAAACACATACCGCACGGCTGTATGAGAGATGCGTGCCGCCAACGCGGCTCCTAAAATCAAGACCGAGGTTAAAGTTAAGCCCATCATTCCTGCAAACATTGGGGTGAACCCATGAAACAGCATGTACACTAATGCCACCAACGGAAGCGCTAGATACCAACTCATTTTGAGCTCGTTCCAGACATTAGGACATTGATCCGCAGGAATACCTAAAAGCTTTAAGCGCCCTGCTTCAAGATGTACCATCCAAAAAGCCGTAGCATAGTAAAGCGTCGCTGGAATAATCGCCGCTTTAACAATATCGGAGTATGCCACATTGAGCGTCTCCGCCATAATAAACGCCACTGCGCCCATAACAGGGGGCATAATCTGCCCGCCCATCGATGAAGTCGCTTCAACAGCCCCTGCAAAAACGGGCGTATAGCCAAAGCGCTTCATCAACGGAATCGTAAATTGACCAACGGTTAAAACATTGGCGACGCCTGAGCCTGAGATGGTTCCCATAAGACCTGAAGAGATGACCGCAACTTTAGCGGGACCTCCTTGCGCGCGACCTACTAGACCAAGGGCAAGGGCGTTAAAGAGGCGAATCATGCCTGCATGTTCCAAAAACGTTCCAAACAGAATGAACAAAAAGATGTACGTAGCAGAGACAAGCGTTGGTATCCCTAAAACACCATCACTTCCAAGGTAAAGTTGCCCTACGATTTGGTCAAACCCAAATCCTCGATGCGCGATGGAAAGGGGTAAATATTGCCCAAAAAAGCCGTAGGCTAAAAAAAGCGAACATACAATTGGCAATGCCCAGCCTACCACACGACGTGCTGCTTCAAAAATAAGGACGGAGGCGAGCGTGGCTACCACCAAATCTGCCGTCGTTGGATCACCCGAGCGCTCAATCAAATCGGCTTCAAAGAAAAGATGATAAAACCCAACTGAAAACCCTAGTAAAGAGAGCAAAATATCGTACCACGGGATACTTTGCTCTTTTCGACCCTTTTTTCGCGCAGGGTAAAGCATAAAAATTAAAAGCATCAAAAAGCTTACATGTAACGCTCTAATAATCAAACTGGAAAACGGGTGAAACGCCGCAACAGAGATCTGATACGCAGAAAAGCAGA
Source organism: Sulfurospirillum multivorans DSM 12446 (assembly GCF_000568815.1). Taxonomy (NCBI): domain Bacteria; kingdom Pseudomonadati; phylum Campylobacterota; class Epsilonproteobacteria; order Campylobacterales; family Sulfurospirillaceae; genus Sulfurospirillum; species Sulfurospirillum multivorans. The sequence goes on along the minus strand of NZ_CP007201.1, from coordinate 965,964 downwards.
GTGCTCCAAACACCACCAAGCGGGATGCCCAGCCTATCAGCTGACGCTGGTGTCCGTGCTCTTCAAAATCGGAAGCCTCTTCGTGCACTTCCTCGTTTACTAAGGCTGACATACTTAATTCCTTCACAATGTGTTAAGTAAAGGAAGCTCTATTACTTCAGAGCTTCCTCTTTTTTTGTAGAGTTCTTACAGAACTCTTTACACGTCTTTAAAGCAAAGCTCAAAACGAAGTTTCTGTGAAAAGACTACGTTAACACTGCGTTTTGCAAGACGAAATGCCCACGCACCTTTAGTGCTTTACCTTTTTATAAAATGAGTTTTATAAAAAGTCTATTTTAAAATACCCACTTCTTTGTAGTACCGCGCAGCTCCTGGATGCAAGGGTGCAGGAGGATTTTTTGCAGCATTTTCGAGTTTAATACCTTTTGCTGCGGCGTGCGCTGCGACCATTTGGTCTAGGTTTTCAAACATGGTTTTGGTCATCGTATAAACTGTTTGCTCTGAAACGCCAGCATGTGTGACAAGGAAATTTTGAACGGAAACAGTTTTAACATCCTCTGTTTGACCTTCATACGTATTGGCAGGAATGATGCCAACTTGGTACGCTGGATCACCAATTTTTGTGACAATTTCCTCAGGAATCGTCAAGAAAACGACTTTTTGAGACGTCGCAAGATCGCGAAGTGCTGCTACACCAGCACCAGAGGAAAGCAGTGTAACATCCAGTTGTCTGTTTTTCATGAGTTCAACGGATTCTGCATACGAGAGGTACTCGACTCTTGAAAAGTCTTTGTAGTCAATGCCTGCTGCTTCTAAAATCTTTTTAGAATTCAAAGCGGTACCCGATTTTGGAGCACCGACAGAGATGCGTTTGCCTTTGATGTCAGCAAATGACTTGATGCCAGAATCCGCGGCAGCGACAAAGTGAATGTAGTTGGGATAAAGGGCTGAAATGGTACGAAGCTTGCTAAGTGGCGCTTTAAAGCCGGCATCTGCATCGCCTTTGTACGCATCGGAGAAGGAATCACCTAAAGAGATGCCTACTTCACCGCGTCCTGCTTGGAGAAGGTTGAGGTTTTCGACACTCGCCTTGGTTGCTTGAACCGCTGTTTTAGAATCGGGAATCGCTTTGGCATACATCTGCGAAAGTGCGACACCCAGAGGATAATAAATCCCACTCGTTCCACCCGTCAAAACGTTGATAAACTCTGCCGCATACACGGAAACGCTCAAACATACGGCTACTGCACCTACTAAAAGTGATTTCTTCATCCATTGCTCCTTATGAAATTTGATATTACACCAAAGGCTTATGAAGCCCCGTTAGTCTTATTTTAACGACCAAGGCTCCATAAACTTCTTATACTTTTACTTTAATGCAAATTTCCTTGGAGAATCTAAAAAAGTCACACCATTACCTCTTTACATGTAAAGTGTTTCCCTGCGAAGCATTTTAATAGCCAAGCGCTTCATCCACTAAAATAATCGTCGTTCGCCCTTCGTCATCACCGTTGATGTAGGCAAATTTTCGACCGATGTTACTCATGTTATGGCGTGGCTCTTTTCCCATACTGATGGCAAGGTTATTCATACGCTCAATGTTCTTAGGACTTGCCACATCGCGAATGCGCGCAAAGCCCTCTTCCACGTTTGCAACCAACTTATTGATGCCTGCGATAATCAGCACTTTTTTAGGCCCAAAAATCTGCGCTGCAACCCTGTTTCCACTGCCATCGGCATTGACAAGCTCCCCATTTTTCGTCAGGGCATTGGTACTCGTGATGTAAAGATCTGCGAGAATACCTTTATGCCTTCGATCGCTATTTTCTTCCATGCTGATGCCCGCTTCGTACTGATTAAAAAGTGTAATGTCCTTACGAGAAGTAACATAGTCATACAGCCCAATTTGTTTGACCGTCGTCGATCCGCCAAATCCGATGCTCATGTGCGGCTTAATAAAACTCATCGCGACACTCAGCGCTTCTTCTTGCGTGGGAACACAAATCAGCTCGAAGCCATGTTTTTTATAAATTTTTTTAAGATTTTCCATCGTACCATCCTTTGAATGTGTGAATTGCTGATAGATTATAGAAAAATCTCTTATTTTAAACAAGGGTTAAACAAGCTATAATAATGCACTATTAAGAACATGACACAAGGAATTGACCCCTATGGGAAGAGCGTTTGAATACCGAAAAGCATCAAAAATGAAACGATGGGGAAATATGTCACGCGTATTTCCAAGACTTGGCCGAACCATTATGATGGCGGCAAAAGAAGGCGGTGGAGACCCTGAGAGCAATGCAAAACTCAGAACAGCGATCCTCAACGCCAAAGCGGAAAATATGCCTAAAGACAACATCGATGCGGCAATTAAACGAGCCCTTGGCAAAGATGCACAAACCCTGAGTGAAGTCACCTTTGAAGGCAAAGGACCGCACGGTTCACTCTTTTTTGTGGAGTGTGCAACGGACAACAATACACGTAGCGTTGCGAACATCAAAAGCGCGTTTAAAAAAGCAGGCGGCGAGATGGTCAATAATGGCTCACTCGAATTTATGTTCTCTCGCAAAGCGGTTTTTGAGTTTGCCAAAACAGCAGACATGGACATCGAAGAGCTAGAACTTGAACTCATCGACGCGGGACTTGAAGAGATCGAGGAAGAAGATGGGGTTGTGTTGGTGTATGCCGATTACACCAACTTTGGAACGCTCAATGCCGCCTTTGATCGCCTTGGCATTGTCCTTACCAAAGCCAACTTGGAACGCATCGCCAACAATCCTGTGAGCTTCAGCGAAGAGCAGATGGTCGATGTCGATAAAATCATCGAAAAAATCGAAGATGATGATGACGTACAGGCTGTTTATACAAACATTGGTTAACATAGTAGGGCTTTACATGTAAAGCCCTACTCTCTTGAATTATTGAAAAAATCCCGAATATCCACTTCTAAAACATTCGCAATTTTACCAAATGCTCAACATTGAATTTCTTACGCTGAATACCAAGTTCTGCCTTGGCATAAAATGCTGCTGATGAGTGTCCGATAGCAAGCGCCATTTCAAGCTGACTCTTTCCCTTCATTTCCCTCAATAGCTTTACATTATGGCGTATTTGAGCATGTATTTCTTCAACATCATAGTGACACATAATTCTCTGCTCTTTCAAAACAGTACCTAACACAGGCGACTTTTTTGTGAGTTTACTTTGATAACACGTTTGCTTCAATGTCCTATAGGACTTTGCAGTATTTCTTTTATTGGCTTACAATGCTCAGAATATTAATTTTTTATTATTAGTTATTCCTAAAAGAATTACCAAGGAACAGAGGGCAAATCCATCTCAATATGGCATTTTACCAAATTGTTAGGTTTGTTATTTTAGTGCATTTATGAAATATCTTCAGGTTAAATACAATGGGGGCAAGATTGTAGCTTTAACGACACTTTTCTCATATCAATTTTATTTAAAAATCCTTAATACCATAGATTGAACATTTCAAAGGAGTTACTATGAGTCTATCCAAACAGTTGATAACAATGCTAAGCATTGCTATTTTAGGAATTTTTGCTGTCTTTAGTATTGGTTTAAATAAAATGGATAAAGTTTATGAAGAGACGAATACATGTAATGTGAATTCATTACCTAGCGTTATCTTAATGAGCCATTTACAAAAAACCATGTATCGCATTCGACTTACTATTTGGCAGCATCTTGGTACTGAAGATATGAATGAAATGAAAAAACTAGAAGAACAATACCGAAAATACAAAGCGGAGTTTGAAAAAGAGTTCAAAAATTATGAATCACTTGTTTCAGATGATAAAGATAAAGAGTTATATGAAAAAGAAAAGGAGTATTTTGCACACTATTCTACGTTTATAGAAAAATTCTTTGCTCTTTCCAATGCAAATAAAAACTCTGAAGCAAAAGCATTAAATATAGCAAATCAAACAATTGCACAAAATATGATGCAAGCTATTGATGAACACATGCAATATAACCAACTCTTAGCAGATAAAGATGCTAAAAATGCCGTTATCGAGAAAAATAGTGCTAGTACCATCATGATAAGTCTCTCTTTGCTTATCGCCATTGCTATGGTTATCATAGGCATTGTCATCCGCAACAACATTATGCACGGTGTATCACTGATACGTGATGGCATCTCAGGTTTTGTACAAAATAAAGAGCTTAAATTTAGAATCAAATACGGTAAAAACAATGAGATTCAAGAGATCGTCAATAGCTTTAATAGTTTGGTGGATACCTTAGAAACGATCATTGATGATGTCAAGCGCTCTTCAAGTGAGAATGCTTCGGTTTCGCATGAGCTCAGTACCACCAGTATGCAAATAGGTAGAAATGCTGAAAACAGTACGGTCATTGTTAACAATACGATTGAAGAGATTGTCACCATTAAGAAGTTTGTGCAAGAAACCGCTATTTTATCGGAAGAGATGAAAAAAAGTATTGCTCTAGCAGGCGATAAACTAGAGTCAGCTAAGAAAGAGGTCATCATGCTCAAAGATGAAGTCGAGCTGGCGAGTGAAGCAGAAACAGCTTTAGCATCACAATTAGAGCAGATGAGCAGAGATGCCGAACAAGTCAAACAAATCTTAACAGTGATTTCGGATATTGCGGATCAAACCAATTTATTGGCTCTTAATGCGGCGATTGAAGCGGCGCGTGCAGGAGATCATGGGCGTGGTTTTGCGGTGGTTGCCGATGAAGTGCGAAAGTTAGCAGAGCGAACCCAAACCTCACTGACAGAGATCAATGCGACGATTAATATCATTGTCCAGTCCATTGTGAACTCTTCGGATAAGATGACCAAGAATGCTCAAAATGTAAGACGATTAGCAGGGGTTTCTACCAATGTGGAAGAGACGATTATCAGCACCACTTCGGTGATGGATGAGAGTGTGAAGTCGGTTACGATTAGTGCCAATAATTCCAATAAGATTGCTCAAGATACCGATAAGATTGTGGACCTTGTGACTAACATTAATTCCATTACGAGTGAAAATGCCAGAAGTGTGGAAGAGATCGCAAGTGCGGCGGATCATCTCTCGAAGTTGGCGGAAAACCTCAATCTTAAGCTGGGGCAATTTCAGTAAAAAAGCCTTCGCGTCTTTTTACATGTAAAGAGGGGAAAATTGCTCTTTACATGTAAAATATCAGCAGAATAAACTTTCATTTCTGTATAATTAACCCTTCATTTAACGCTTTATGAGGAATTTGCATGACCATTGCCCTAAACAGTACTTTGGGAGAGCCAAAGATCGGCTCAATTCTTCTTATCGACCCCTCCAAAATGTTTTCAAAAATGCTGCAAAGATCACTCGAAGCGCTGGGGTATCCTGTGCGCCATGCAGACACACTACACGCCGCAATTGAACTTCTGACATTTTCCTCGTTTGACCTCATTATTTTAGATCTCACACTTCCGGATGGTGAAGGTGAGATGATTCTGCAAAATCTGCATATTTTTGAAAACCATAAAATTTTTATTTACACTTCTGACGCCAAAACAAACCACTATGAAGAGTGGTCACGGTATGGTGTTTTGGGTTCACTTTGCAAAACTTCTCCACTGCCTGTTATGATTAAAGAGATTCATAAAACAATGAAAGCGCTTTTGTACAACACCATTTATTCCATTTTGGTGGTGGATGCCTCACCCATAAGTGCACAGTACATTCAAACCATTTTACGACCGCATCATTACGATGTTGAGATTGCTCAAGATAGCACGCAGGCTCAAAAGCTTCTGGATGTCACCGCGTTTGATCTGATTATCTTAGATTTTTCGGCTTCAAGCGCTATAAAAGAGTCGTTGCTGGTGCAGTTTCGGAACATGAAACAAAGCATGCATATTCCCATTTTTATCCTCACAGAGCATTACGATGCTAACACTATTAGAAACCTTATCAAACAAGGGGCGAATGAGTTTTTTCATAAGCCATTTATTGAAGAAGAGCTCCTGTTAAAAGTCGATTTTTGGATCGAATTTGAGCGTAAAACCAAAGAAAATAGCTATCAAAAAATACTCTTGCAAGAATATAAAAATGCGGTTGATCGAAGTACCATTGTCTCAAAAACCAACAAAGAGGGCATCATCACCTATGTCAATGATAAATTTTGTCACATCTCAGGCTATCGTTATGAAGAGCTCATCGGGCAACCCCATAGCATCGTGCGTCATCCAAGTATGCCTAAAGAAATTTTCAAACAGATGTGGGAGACGATCTTAAAGGGTGAAAAGTGGGAAGGCGTGGTCAAAAATAGGCGCAAAGATGGCTCAGCCTATTGGGTCAATGCCGTGATCAATCCTATCATCGATCACAAGGGGAATATTGTCGAATTTATCAGCATTCGAACCGACATTAGTAGCGTACATGAGATTCATGATTCACTTCAAACGCAACTCAAAATTTCGGAAAAAAACTTTGAAGATGCGTACCACATGTTTAAACAATACGAACATGCCATCAATGAAAGTACCATCCTAACCCGTACCAATTTGGAAGGTAACATCACCTTCGCCAATGAAAATTTTTATAAAACAACAGGCTTTTGCGAAGAAGAAGTTATTGGAAAAAATCACAACATTATCCGACACAAAGACACACCTAACGAAGTTTTTACCGATTTGTGGAGAACCCTAAAAAAAGGAAAAGTCTGGCGCGGCGTCTTTAAAAATCAGCGCAAAGATGGCAATGCCGCTTGGTTTTACTCCACAATTTTACCCATTTTCAACAAGTACCGTATTCCACTTGAATACATGGCAATTCGACGCGACATCACCGAAATTATCAACCTACATGAAGAGCTTGAAGCGACCCAGCAAGAGGTTATTTACCGTATGGGCGAGATCGCGGAGAGTCGTAGCAAAGAGACCGGCAATCACGTCAGACGCGTCGCCGCTTACTCTCGCCTTTTGGCGCTAAAATACGGTCTGGATAAAAAAGAGTCCGACCTCATCGGCTCTGCTTCTCCGATGCACGACATCGGCAAAGTGGGTATTCCTGATTCGATTTTGCAAAAACCAGGTTCTTTAAATGAGGAAGAGTGGGAGATTATGCGTACTCACGCAATGTTGGGTTTCACGATTTTGCAAAACTCCACACGCCCACTGCTTCAAGCAGCAGCCATCATCGCGAAAGAGCATCATGAAAAGTACGATGGAACGGGCTACCCGCTCAATCTCAAAGGAAGAGACATTCATCTCTACGCTCGCATCGTTGCCGTTGCCGATGTTTTTGATGCCCTGAGTCATGATCGCTGTTACAAAAAAGCATGGGAAGACGCGGCTGTTTTTGAATTTTTTGAGCACGAACGTGGGAAACATTTTGACCCGCAAATCGTCGATCTTTTCCTCAACGCCAAAGAGGACTTTCTAGCCATTCGCGATAGCCTCAAAGACGCCATCAACTACGCGATCTAAAAACCTCGAACCGTTTTACTTCTGCGTTGAAGACGCCAACTGTAGACCAAGTCCTGCAAAGGTCAGTGCAAAACCACGGCGTAACCATGTTTGAACACGGTGTGATTCCATCACGCTTTGACGAAACCCATGCGCTAAAAGACCGTAGATCACAAACACCACAAATGTCATCAGCATAAACACCGCACTTAACATTACCATATCACCCAGTGGTGATGTCGTTTCAGGCGAGACAAATTGTGGTAAAAATGCCAAAAAGAAGATGGTCAATTTGGGATTGAGAATGTTCAGCAAAAACGCTTTGGTCGCCAAAGAGAGCGCACTAGAACGCGTAGAAATAGCTTGAGCTTCAAAACCACTTTTGTCCTTCCATGTCATGTATGCCAGATAAAACAGATACATAACACCTGCAATTTTCAAGACTTCAAACGCCAGAGCACTCGTGTGCATAATGGCAGCAAGCCCAAAAATCGTTGCTAAAAGATGCGGCACAATGCCTGCTGTGCACCCAAGGGCAGCATACACACTGGCTTTTCGACCTTGCGCCAATCCTGTTGAAATGGTAAACAAAACACCCGTACCAGGAATCAGCACCACAATCAATGATGTGATCAGAAATTCTACGCTTATCATAACAGAGCCTTCAGAGTGAAATAATAGAGTCATTTTATCACAGAGTGCCTTTTAGGGCTTATTCCGTTTTCATATACCCAAGGTTACTCTCATTATTGAGCCGTTTTACAACACTTTCTTGATAAGAACTCGCAAGAGAAGGTATATTTAAAATAGTCTCAAGGATTTGTCTATATTTTTCAGGCTCTCTAAAAGCGTTATTTGCCTCCAAAATAGAAATTTGAGGCGTCTTTTTTTGCAGAATCACCCGCACGTCATTGTTAGATCCTATGATGCCTTCTTGTAACACTTTATAGTACCATCCCGTAAATCCACTGGTGAAAATCTCATTGGTAAAGGCTTTATGATTCCATCTTCGCGAAATTTTCCAACACGGTTTTCGCGGCTGTGAGACTTGCAAAATAGCTGTACCTATCTGATGAATATCTCCTAACGATACATTGCTTTCGTGCAAGCCTTGTATCGTTAGATTTTCCGCTAAAGCACCATAAGGTAAAGACTCAACTTCTAAAAATGAAGCCCAATGCGCATAGTTTTCATAGCTGTTGGCAAAGATGGCTTTATCGATTCCGCCATGGTGCATTTTATCGGCGACTTCATCGCCAGCTAACCCACTAAAACTTGCAAAAAGAGGGACTTGGCTGACTTCTTTAAACGAGGCACTAACCCACTCTTTTTCCAAAAAATCTTTCGATCGTGTATCACCATAAGTTTTCGCACGTCCCACTTGAACGGAGAGTACACATGCTTTCATCTTAACTCCTTGATCTTCTTCGTATATTCTAATACAACACGTCAAATTTTACTTTGATGCGCCTCAAAATCTTTACATGTAAAGCTCTAAAGCTTACACATTTGGCGAAATACTTTGAAAATTTCTTCGGCATTCACCTCGATTCCTTTTTCATCACACAACTTTTGCACTTCTAAAGCAATTTCAATTTGCATCGTTTTCGTCGTTTCGATGCCGTAAAACTCTTTGAGCACATACGCCACGCCGCTTTTGCCCGATTGCGAATTGATGCGCACCACATCACGGTAATCCCGCTTAATATCCTTTGGATCGATGATCAAGTACGGGACGTGCCAATAGCCATCTAACACCACCTTTTGATACTCCATACCCTTCTTTATTGCGTCCTGATGCGTGCCCGAAAAAGCCGTGTAAATCATAGAACCTACATAAGGGTGACGGGGAGGAATGGTACTGTGTGTCAATGTGATGATCTCCTGCAAAATCGTATCGATATTGTAAATATCTAACATCGGATCGATTCCCTGAGAGTAAAGATTGAACGCCATCGTAACCAAGTCAACATTACCCGCTCTCTCGCCATTTCCCAAAAGCGTGCCCTCAACCCTTTGTGCTCCTGCTAAGATCGCCATTTCCGCGCTCGCAACCGCCGTGCCTCTGTCATTGTGCGGATGAACGCTCAATATTACCGCGTCACGTTCTAACATCTGTTTGCTCATCCACTCGATTCTATCGGCATAGATGTTGGGTGTGCATGCCTCTAAGGTGTTGGGCAAATTGATAACCATGGGCGCATTTTTCGTTGGCATCCACTCGCTGATAACCGCATTGACCACATCGCGTGCAAACTCCAACTCGGTTTGTGAAAAGCTCTCGGGTGAATACTGAAACATCACATCACCTTTAAATTTTGCCGCCTCTTCTTTGATGATGCGTGTGCCTTCAACCGCTAAAGCGATAATCTCCGCTTTGCTTTTGTCAAACACAATTTTTCGCTGATTGTCTGCCGTTGGATTGTAAAGGTGCATCGTTACTTTTTTGGCACCATTCAACGCTTCAAACGTTTTTCTAATGTGTTTTTCGATGGAAGGCATTAAGACTGCAACCCTAACATCCTCAGGGATTAAATTTTGCTCAATCAACGTTCGACAAAAGTCAAAATCCGTTTGAGAAGCGCTCGGATACGCGATCTCGATCTCTTTAAATCCCATCGCAACCAATTTTTGAAAATACGCCAATTTTTTGGTCGCATTCATCGGCGCTACAAGGGCTTGATTGCCGTCTCGAAGATCGGTACTAACCCAAATGGGAGCACCTGTAATAACGTTACTTGCCCACTCTCTGTGAGATAAAGGAACTAAGGGGTACGGTTTGTATTTTTTAAACGTTTGTGTCATGTCTGTATTTTGCATAGAAATATCCTTAAGTTATGAATGAGCCAATAGCTCATATAGGCAGAAAAATCTTGCGTCATGGCAAGAAAAACAGCAATGAAAATGAATAAAATTGTGCTAATTAGGTAGAGGTATCCTCAGGGCTAAAAAGCCAATTTAAAAATCAACAGTGAAAATAAAGGGGTGAGTGTGAAGTGTTAACGGAGCTTCAGGAGGAGGACGACGACGAGTGATGCGTTAGAAAATTGCGCTATGCTCTGAGGTTGGTGTATGGTGTGATGGGATATAAAAGTTGCCATCGGTTCTCCTTTAAGAAAATTTGACAAAAGTATAGCACAGAAGTTTGAAAATCGCAAAAGAGGTTTTACATGTAAAGCGTTTGAAGGCATGTAAGGAGAGATTTCTCCTTACATGTAAAGACTAAAACTTGCCTTTTTCCTTAAGCTTTTTATACCACGCATTGTGAAGGAATTTGACTTCCTCTTCTTCGACGTAACCCGTGATGATGCTGTGAATGGCACCCTTAATCGCAACCGCTGCCATATAAATATGCGTAAAGAAGACAGCTACTAAAATAAAGCCCATAACATTATGGATAATAGCAGAAGCTCTTAACATATCAATGTGGCTCAAACCCGTAAGGTTATGCAACATCTCGATTTTAAAGTCCATAAAGAACATCATCGCACCACTTAAAATCATGACTAAACCACCCAAAATACAGACCCAATACCACATCTTTTGACCTGCGTTAAATTGGGTTGCGTTGATGATGCGTTTTTCTTTAGAGAGATACCCTCCTAAGATCATGAACCATTTAATATCTTCCAGATTAAAAATCGCCTCTTTAATCCACATAAGTGCCATGGGAATAATGACAATGGCAAACGGAATGGTGAAAATTCCATGAAGGTTTTTTGCCATTCTCACAAGTGTACCACCCCCAAAGAAATCACCAAACACGATAATAAATCCTGTGGGGATAATCACCAAAAAGCTAACTGCCGCGATTTGGTGAACCGTTCTATGGAACAGATTAAAGGCATAATGTTTATTATGACTGTGTGGAAATACTTTTTGTCCTATAATTTTATAGTGTAAGAAAAAGACGGTCGGAACACCGATCAGTACCCCTAAAAACACCCATGCAAAGTATTTGCTTTGCAATAAAGTAAACCAAGCGCCTAATTTTAAGCTCTCTTCTTGTCCGTACCCTAAAATATTTTGTATACGCATTTCACCCCAGATTTGACTATTGGTAGCCAATGCCACCGTAGCCAAACTTAGGAGCGCAATGAGTGCGTAAAAATACTTTCTCATTGCTATTCCTTTCATTGGTTTTTATAGGCTTTATCCCATCCGTACGATGAGTTTATACCTTTTCCGCCACGAGCCGTAACACGCTCTCTGATGACATTGGACACGGACTGCGCATCACCGACTAAAAGTGCTTTGGTTGAACACATCGCTGCACATACAGGAACTTTTCCCTCAGCAATACGGTTTTGACCATACAGTTCAAATTCATGATGTGAATTGGTCGCAAGTGGACCTCCTGCACACATCGTACATTTATCCATCGCACCTTTTGAGCCAAAAATACCCTCTCGTGGAAACTGAGGTGCACCAAATGGGCATGCGTATAAGCAGTATCCACAACCGATACACTTCTCTTTATCATGAAGCACCACACCGTCTTCGCGAATGTAGAAACAATCTACGGGGCAAACCTGCTCACATGGAGCGTCCGTACAGTGCATACATGCAATCGAAGTAGAGACCTCTTTTCCAGGAATTCCCTCATGAATCGTAATCACTTTTCTGCGTGCAATTCCAGCAGGCAACTCATGCGCTTCCGCACAAGCAATGCTGCATCCATCACACTCAATACATCTGCTCTCATCGCAGTAAAATTTCATTCTAGCGTTTTCCATCATGTGCCCCCTACGCTTTCTCTACGCGGCATAAACCCGCTTTAGATGCAGGAATCTGCGTAATGATGTCATACCCATAACTCACAACCGTATTGGCACATTCACCGCTGGCATAAGGCTTCGTTCCTGCTGGGAAATTGCCCGTCATGTCCACACCTTGCATAAAGCCTCCGAAGTGGAACGGTAAAAAGACCATATTCGGTAAAACGGTGTACGAATACTTCGCCTTTACTTTGATTTTGGTACCTGCTGGAGAGTGTACCCACATCATGTGACCGTTTTGGATGCCGTTTTTGCCTGCCAAATCAGGATGAATGTCGCAGAACATCTCTGGCGTTAAGGCACAAATGTATTTTGAGGCTCTGTTTTCCAAACCAGCACCCATCATCGTAACCAAACGACCGGTTGTCATGACGATCGGGAACTCTTTGGTGTAGTCTTTCTCTTTTTGTATCGTTGCATACTTTGTGGTCACACGGAAATGGTTCTGCTTGTCCGCATACGTTGGGTATTTTTCAACCAAATCAGGACGTGGAGAATAGAGTGGCTCACGGTGAAGTGGAATGCGATCAGGGAACGTCCAAACAACGGCGCGCGCCTTAGCATTTCCATAAGGTGTCAATCCAGCTTCAAGTGCTAAATCAACCAATTTACCACTCGTACATGTTTTCCAGTTCGCACCACAAAGATCTTTTTCAGAGGCACTAAGCGTTCTTCCAATGAGTTTTTCGATGTTCTCTTTGGTAATTTCAGGGTATCCGCCATTGACTTTTGAATCTAGTGGCGCTGAACCATTACCCGCAAGCAGGCTCACGCCATCTTTTTCCAAACCAAAGTTATTTCTAAAGCCCATACCGCCTTCGCTTACAGGCACATCGACGTTATAAAGGTTTGGTGTACCGCCGTGTTTTACACTCCAGCATGGCCATGGAAGACCGTAATACTCGCCCTTCATCTCGCCTTTTCCTGCACCCGTGATTTCATCAAACAGATGCCAGTTATCGGTGTGTTTTTTAATACGTTCAGGTGTCCAACCCATCATACCAATGGTTCTAAGGGTTCGCGAAATCTCAATCGTCGCATCTTCAGGCCACTGGAATGTTTTTTTATTAAGTGTCATTTCAAGATAACCATCGCTTTTGAGGTTCATCATCATCGAACGGGTGTACTCTTCATAAAACCCTAAACGCTTGGCAAGTTCAAACATAATCTCTTGATCAGGCTTGCTCTCATAAAGAGGCTCCACCACTTTAGAACGCCACTGCGCACTTCGGTTGGTTGCTGAAACGGTACCACTGCTTTCAAACTGTGTCGCGGAAGGCAAGATGAAAAGATTGTCTTTTCGATTGGTCAAAATTGCTGCTTCGTTCACAAACGGATCGGCAATGACCAAAAGTTCTAGGTTATCAAGACCTTGTTGGATTTTAAGATTTTGAGAGGTTGACGTGATGCCACAGCCCATAACGACAAGCGCTTTAAGATTGGTTCCTGCATTTTCAATCGCATCTTCACCCGGTTTTCCAGCGAGAACGCCTGCCCACCAACGTGCTAACGTAAAGCCTGGTTTTCCCATCCATGAAGCATCTTTAAACTGTGATTTGATGTAGTCATACTCCACACCCCACATGCGTGCGTAGTATTTCCATGAGCCTTCCACCAAACCGTAATAGCCAGGAAGTGTGTCCGATAAACATCCCATATCGGTTGCACCTTGAACGTTGTCGTGACCTCTAAGAATGTTCGTACCACCACCTGCTTTTCCCATATAGCCCAGTGCCATTTGAAGAATAGGAGCAATACGTGTGTTTCCTGTACCGATGGTGTGTTGGGTTAAACCCATTGCCCAAAGAAGCGTACCAGGAGAGTTTTTCGCATAAACGGTTGTGATTTCGATGAGAGTTTCTGCACTAACGCCTGTAACATCCGCAACAACTTGAGGTGTCCATTTGGCAGCTTCTGCTCTGATTTCATCCATACCATACACGCGATCTTCGATGTATTTTTTATCTTCCCAACCATTTTTAAAAATGATATGTAGCATACCATAGACAAAAGGGATGTCTGTGCCGGGGCGAATTTGTGCAAAATAGTCTGCTTTTGCAGCACTTTTTGTGAAGCGTGGATCAATAACGATAATTTTTGCGTTATTTCTCTCTTTTGCTTTTAAAATATGACCAAAACCTACAGGGTGATTAACGGCTGGATTACAACCAATAATAAAGATAGATTTTGCATTTTGGATGTCTCCAAACGAGTTTGTCATTGACCCATATCCTAATGTATTCGCCACACCGGCGACTGAGGAGCTGTGTCAAATTCGTGCTTGGTGATCTATATTGTTTGTACCAAAAAACGCGGCAAATTTTCTAAAGTAGTAGGCTTGTTCATTGCTCATTTTGGCAGAGCCTAAGAACTGAACGGCATCAGCGCCATCTTTTTTCTTAAGTTCACTCAATTTTTTCGCAATGCGATTCAGCGCTTCATCCCAAGAGAGACGTTTCCACTGACCATTAACTTTTTCCATTGGATACTTGAGGCGCACTTCTGATCTGACCATATCGATCATATCAGCACCCTTACAACAGTGTCCACCAAGGCTAATTGGGTGATCCTGAGCAACTTCTTGACGAACCCAAACACCGTTGTGAACTTCTGCGATCACACCACAACCGACTGAACACGATGTACAGATGGTCTTAATTTTTTTGCTTCCAGGAAACGGGTCTTTGACCTCTTCCTCTGTTGCGGCTCTTGTCACTTTCTCACTGGCAAAGCTTGATGTTGCGCCAAAGACGCTTCCCAATGCTGCCATTTTCAAAAATGATCTACGACCTACGGTCGTGTTTAGAGCACGCGCTGTTGTGTTTTCCATAACGCTATGTCTCCTTGATGTTAGAGGGCCGCTTTATAATACTCGTCCCAATTCGCTGTTTTGGTATAGGTAATCTCTTTTTTTGGTGATTTTCCCTTTACCACGCCATTCGTACCTTTTGTCCCAGAAGCACTTGCCTGTACACCCACAACACCTACGGTTGCGACCGCACTTACAAGAGCAGCTTTTTTAACAAAGCCACGTCTGCTTTCGTTCATCTAGCATCTCCTTTCGTATTTTGAACTCTGCATTATTTTAAGAGTTCACCCCAAAAAATGACAGTTTTTTCGGGTAAGCTCTTCAATAAATTTTGAAAGCCGAAAGATTACAAGTTAAATTATTAAATTAAGATTAATTTTATTTAAACTTAGTGGCGAGGAGATACTATCAGTAAAAAGGGGGAGAAAAGGGAGAATGGGTCTAACGATAAAGTAAAGGGCACTTTACCTTTAAGTGCCCTATTTTTGTCACGCTTTAAAAAGTTGGTAAATAGAACTAAAGTCCTCGTCGCCTTTGCCCATCATTTTCATTTTGGAAAAGAGCTCTTTGGTGACACTTGCCGTGTAAAGCGGACGGTTCAAGCTGTACGCCAAGTCTTGCAGACAGTGTAAATCTTTCGTGATCGCCGCGGTGCTAAAATGCGGGCTAAAGTCCTCATCGATGAGCTTTTGTGTTTTAGCCGCGAGTACGAGTGACTTTCCGCCCCCTGCGCCCAAAATCTCTAAAAGCTCTTTTTTATCGATGCCACACGCTTCTCCAAGCGCCGTACACTCGGCAATCGTCGCCATAAATGAGCCAAGACAGAGGTTGTTGATAAGCTTCATCTTCGCCGCAAATCCCACCTCTTTGAGATGGAAAATCGTAGAGGCAAATTTTTCAAGAAGTGGTTTACATGTAAGAAAGGTGCTCTCTTTGCCAGCACACACCGCGGTCAACTCACCTTTACTCGCAGGAACAACACTGCCTAAAACAGGCGATTCGAGGTAATTTCCACCCTGCTTTTCAACCATGGCATGAAACTCAATGACATCGTTGAAATGGTTGGTCGAAAGATCGATGATGGTTTTGCCTTTAAGCGTTGCGCTTAAAAGTCCGTTTTCCATCGTTAAAACATTTCGGACTCCATCTGAGTCAAACAGACACATGAGCACCGTGTCACACTTCTCCAAGAGTGCTTTGGGTGAGCTTTCACACACAAACCCTTTGGCCTCTGCTTTGGACGTTGTACGATTCCAAACGATGACCTCTTCTCCCATGCTCGTTAAGCGTTTTGCGATGGCTGAGCCTAAATTTCCAAGTCCTATAAAACCGATTGCCATGTTCATTCCTTGTGGTAGTTTTTAGAATTATAGTCTAAATTAGACTCTTTATCAAGACAATTTTGCAAAAGTTGTGTTATGATTTTGACATGAAAAAAGAGCTCAAATCTTATGTTGCCCTATGCGACGCCCTCGGAAAACTGTTTTACCCCAATGTTGAAGTCGTCATGCACGACTTGGAAGCCAAAAAACTCGTCCACATCGTCAATGCCTTCTCCAAACGCCGTGTCGGCGATGCGATGCTGAGTGAGCTTAAAGATCTAAACAGTATTAAAGAAAACTGGGTCGGACCATACGATAAAACCAGTAGTGAAGGCAAACGCCTCAAAGCCGTCAGCATCATCGTGCGAGACGCGGACGAAAAACCCATCGGGATGATCTGCATCAACTACAATACAGAGCCCATCGAAACGCTCTTCGAGTCGCTCAAAGGCTTTTTACATGTAAACGACTCCGCACCCAAACCTTCCGTGCTTTTTTCGCAAAGTTGGAGAGAACATACGGATGAAACGATAGAGAAGTACTTAAGCAGTAAAAACATCGCCCTATCAGGTCTTTCAAATGACGATAAAAAAGAGTTGGTAGTTTTCTTAGAGAGTGAAGGCATCTTCGCCATTCGTAATGTCGTGGGGTATATCTGCTCGGTTTTAAATGTCTCGAAGGCTACGATTTATAATTGGTTGAAGGTGGTGAGAAGTTAAGATTTAAGAGCGCAAAAATATCCACAATTATTAAGGATAAAAAGCGTAAAAATGCCTAAATATAGCCTTTTTAGGCATTAAATATATCCGCAAATTTATTCTATCCATAAACTATTTAACAATTTCACTAATACATGTACTGTCGTTGAGGGATTATCATTTTCTGGATTATGAGCTACTTCATAAGATGCCATTAATCTTTCTGCATTTTTAATGGCAGTTTCTTGCAAAGCCTGAAGTTCATCAAAAATAAGTTTTGTAAAAACAGCTTGTTTAATGGTATCTTTATCAAGTTGTCCAAATTTAGACTCATTTCGAGCTTGCAATTTTTCTATCACTTGTGTTAAAAGCTCATCTCTTAAAATGGCTGTTTCACGAGGGTTAAAATGAAGTAAATACCACAATTCAAACGCATCGTTAGAATAAGCCACATCAACTTTTAAACTTTTAGCTTGGGCTAATGCACTGTTAAAATCTTCGGGACTATGTCCTCCGCCATTCACGTGTTCTTTATCTCTATCGATCACAATCCATTTGTGTTTAAAATCTTTATAGCTTTTACCACTAAATTTACATCGATGCTTTTTTAAATCTTCCAAAATTCCTGTAGGATGGGTATTAGTATGTTTTGCAATGACAAAAGAGTCTGGTGTAATTTTTCGTGACTCTCTTAACTGTCCAATAAGTGCTTTAAAATAAGTAGGTGCAGAAGCCTCATCTTCACAAGCTATGATAATGTCAGGAATTTGCTCTTTCGTTGCAATTGTACGTTTTAATTCCTGTTTGGTTTGCTCTCTTTTTCGTGCTTGTTCAGCCTCTTTATCTTTTCTTCTCATAGCTAAAACTCAAACTTTCCAAGATACGGGATGGCTCCGTATTTTCCTTGAATGTACTCTTTCTCAAAATCTGCGTCTTTTCGTACATCTTTAAACTCTGCTAACGCATTCAGATGAGTAGAACCATACACGTCTTTTTCCGTAAACCAAATTTGATCTCGTCTAAACAAATGTGGCTTTAAAAGGTTGGTATCATGCGTTGTGAAAATCAATTGGGCATTCTTTGTGTTCACTTTTGGGTCATGAAAAAGTTTAATGAGGTGCATCGTAAGCATTGGATGTAAACTTGCATCAAGTTCATCAATCGCTAAAATTTTGCCTTCTTGTAAGGTATTTAAAATCGGTGCTGACATTTTAAAAAATTTACGCGTACCTAAAGACTCTTCTTTATCCAGCTCAAAAACTTCTCTCCCAACTGCATTGTTTTGTTCATCAAATTTTCTATGGTAGGTATTGATAGCGACTTGCTTAAAATTAATAACCTCTATATTGTTTTCTTTTAATTTTTCTAATGCCATTAATTTTTCTAACATATCTTTGGGAATATCCGTTTCTTCCAATTGAATATCTTCAAGACCAATATCTGCCGTCTTTACAAACTTAATGATTTCAGTTCTAAAATCCTCATGTTCCATTTGTTGCATCGTATAATTAATATATCCATCATGACTAATACCATTGATGATATTAATATACTTGAACCAATTCAAAATACTTTTAGAAATTTCACCATCATTTTGGTCACATTTCCAAAGAAAGAGTTGATTTTTTGAAATATTAATTTTTAAATTTTTTTTGTCAAAAAATTGATACCCCTCTTTAAAAGAAGGATTGACATATTCTTCTTCATCGGCTTCTCTGTAAAACAGTTTTGCTTCTTTTCCTTTTTCATCGGCATAGAGCCATTCAGCATAAACCGTTGTAGTATCCATTTCAAAACCGTAACGGTATTTAGCCGTGCCAATAAAAAAGATAATCTCAAAGGTGCTTGAAGCATCTTGTGTTGCAGTATTCAGTTTAAAAGGATCATGCGGAAGTGTATCTGTTGATTGAATGACTTTCATTTTATTAAGAACAACATTTTTCATAAATGACATAGCACTCAAAACATTGCTTTTCCCACTTGCGTTTGCACCATAAATAACCGCACTATTGAGTAACTCATAATTTCGAATTTTAAAGCATCGTTCTTTATCTTTAGTGGAGGTCATCATACTCAAAGTGACTTTGTCTTTAATCGAGCGATAATTATCAACACTAAATTGTACTAACATGAGTAACTCCTCGTTTTATTACTTGTATAATATCACTATAAAAACAAAATAAAGCTTATTTTTGTAAATTTTTAACAAATTTTATATATATTTTAAAAAATACTATTTTTATCCCAACTTCCAAATCTTAAACCGTCTATTTTTAATCGTAGTAGCACAAAGCCCATCAAACGCTTTATCAGCGTATTCGCGCGCTATGGCGACGTAGGAAAATTTCTCTAAGATGTCGATTTTACCGATAACGCCAGCTTCCAGTCCTAAGTCTTTGGTCAGCGTTCCTAGTATGTCGCCTGCGCGCATTTTATGCTTTTTGCCTGCGTCGATGCAAAGTGTGATGTAGAGGGCTTTTTTTGGCTTTGAGAGGGTTGGATTTAGGTCGCTGATGCTTTTACATGTAAAGGCGAAATTGGACTCGGTAAGTTCTTCAAAAAAGCCCTCTTCTCTTGGCGTGACAAAACTCACGGCCATGCCCTCTTTTTCCATGCGTCCTGTTCGACCAATTCTGTGTGTGTAGATTTCCATCGTTTGAGGTAGTTCGTAGTTGATGACCATCTCGACATCTTTGACATCCAGTCCACGTGAGGCAAGATCAGTCGCTACGAGGATTTGGGAACTGCCGTTGGCAAAGAGAAGCAGGTGCTCATCACGGTCTATCTGCTCTAAGTCGCCATGTAAAGAAAGCACATCAAAGCCTTCATCTAAAAGGTAACCTTGAAGCTCTGCGACGCCTATTTTGGTTTTGCAAAAGATGATGACCGACTTGGCATCGCTTTCCAGTAAAACGCCTTTGAGTGCCGCTTCTTTTTCGCGTGGCTCGACGGTGTAGCAGATTTGTGTGATGTTCGGAGACGTGGTTGCCTCTTCTTCAATGCTTACATGTAAAGCGTCATTTTGCACTTCATTGCACATGCGCTCGATCTCTTTGGGGAAGGTTGCAGAGAAAAGCAAGGTTTGACGTTTTTGTGGCATCTTGGCGATGATCTTCTCAATGTCTTCGTAAAAGCCCATGTCAAGCATGCGATCGGCTTCATCGAGTACGAGCGTTTTGATGTGCTCAAAGTTGATGGTTTTTTCTTGCAAATGTTGCAAAATGCGCCCAGGTGTGCCGACGACGATGTGTGCGCCATGCTCTAGGTTGATGCACTGTGGTACAAAACGAGCACCACCACACAGCGTGACGATCTTGATGTTATGGGCAAACCGAGCCAAACGTCTGAGCTCCGCAGAGACTTGTTCGGCAAGTTCACGCGTGGGGCAAAGTACGACCGATTGGATGTGCATGGAGTTTACATGTAAAGCTAAAAGCAGTGGCAGTCCAAACGCGGCAGTTTTGCCACTGCCTGTTTTGGCTTTGGCGACGATGTCGCGCCCTGCGATGATGTGCGCTAAGGATGCCTCTTGGATGGGCGTCATGGTGGTGTAGCCAAGCTGTGAGAGGTTGGCTAACATGTCCGCATTGGTGATCAGTTGCTCAAAAGAGTGGGTTTGTGTTGTTTTCATGGCGCAAATATATCACATTTTTTGCAAGAAACGTATTGATTGGGTATAATCAATCCTTTAAAGAAATCTACGAAAAAAATCGAAAGAGTCTCATGCAACGTTACCCTAACTTTAAGAGTTCTATTGCGTCTCGTCTTTTTGGCGTTTTCGCGTCTAAAGAGTTTCCAAGCTCACTGCAACGCATCATCAACCAGTCGTATACGGCGATGATGAAGGTGGATTTGACGGAATTTGAAGAAGCATCTTCGTACAAGAGTTTGAATGCGCTTTTTACCAGACGTTTTAAAACGCGTCGCCTTTTTAACATCAGTGAAAAAACAGTGATCTCGCCTTGCGATAGTTGTGTGAGCGCTTTTGGAAGTATTGAAGAGCATCTTGCGTTACAAATTAAAGGATTTAGCTACGATGTGAGACGCCTTTTGGGCGATTACATCGCAAAAGATAAAAAAGCGCGCTTGGATGGAGGAGCGTTTGTCAACTTCTACCTCTCGCCGCGTGATTATCACCGTTACCACGTTCCTATTGATATGCGAATTGCCAAAGCGGTGCACATTCCTGGGAAGCTTTACCCCGTAAACTTCACATGGCTTCGTAAAATTGATGGACTTTTCATCGAAAACGAGCGTGTTGTGCTAGAATGTTACACCAAAGAGAATAGACTTTTTTACATGATCTTCGTTGGTGCTTTAAATGTGGGCAAAATGGCGTTTACATTTGATGCCAACATTCAGACAAATGCCAAATCAAGCCTTCAACAATGTTATCGTTATGACGATCTTTCGCTCTCAAAAGGAGATGAACTTGGTCATTTTGAAATGGGGTCTACCATTGTTATGCTTTTTGAAAAAGAGTCCATCGATCTCGACCTTGGCAATACAGGTCCTGTCAAATTCGGGCAACCAATAGGGGGAATACGCTATGGAGCGCAAGCAAATAGCATCGTTGAAGCAGATGAGTCGGGGGATGACGCTTCTTTACATTGAAGATGATCCACAAGCAAGAAATGCGGCGACCAGTCTTTTTTCAGAATTTTTTGACACCGTTATTGTAGGCGAAGACGGAGAGGAAGGCGCACGTCTGTATGCCGATTCGCACGCAAAGATCGACATTGTCATCACAGACATTACGATGCCACGCATGAATGGCATTGAGCTGATACAGAGCATTCGCACCATCAGCGCTGACGTGGCGATCATCGTTCTCTCTGCTCACCATGAGTCAAACTTTCTCACCCAAACCATTGAAGCGGGCGTGGATGGGTACCTGCTCAAGCCTCTAAATATCTCGCAACTGATCCAAACGTTGCACAAGGTGATCGAAAAAATTCACCTTCGGTATGAAAATGCCAAAAATGTTCTTCTGCTCAAACAGTATGAAAACATCACCAATCTCAGCTCCATCATCTCTAAATCCGACCCTAAAGGGGTCATCACCTTTGTCAATGATAAATTTTGCCAAATTTCTGGGTACACCAAAGAGGAGCTGATAGGCAGATCGCACAATATCATTCGTCATCCCGATATGCCCAAAACGGCTTTTAGGGATCTTTGGAAAACGATTAAGGATGAGAAAAAAACATGGCAAGGCATCGTGAAAAACCGCGCTAAAAACGGTGATACTTACTATGTCAAGACAACCATTCAGCCCATATTAAATCCTGATGGTGAGGTGGAAGAGTACATCTCGTTGCGCCATGACATTACCGCGATCATGAGCGATAAAAAGCAACTTTTCGACTTTTTAGAAGCGAACCGTCTTTCCGTGCTGATCTTGGTGCAAATCGAAGACTACACCATCTTAGAGAAGTTTTATGACAAAGCCAGCGTTGAAAAAATCGAAATGGCTTTTGGTAAAAACATGCTCTATCTTATGCCCAATCGTTGGGGATTTCAAAGGGTGTATCACCTTGAAAATGGCTTGTACGCCTTTGCGATCAATCGACGTAACTGCAAGGCAAGTAAAGAGGAGATCCACGCTGTTTTAGAGCAATTTTTAGCCAATGTCAAAGAATATATCGTCAAAGTCGATACCGTTGAATACGACATCTCTGTGATTTGTAGCTTTACGTATGGCATTTTCAAAATCTTTGAAGATGCCAAAATTGGCATCGAAAATGCGATCCAAAACAAACAATCCATTATCTACGCCGATGGGCTCTCCGGCATTGAGTATGAAAATGCGCTTAAAAATATTGAGACGATTCATATGATTAAGACCGCGATTGACAATCGTAAAATCATCTCGTACTTCCAGCCCATCGTCAATAACACCACTCAAAAAGTTGAAAAATACGAATCCTTAGTACGCCTTGTGACCGAAGAGGGGCAGCTTTTAACACCATTTTATTTTTTAGAAATCGCCAAAAAAGGACGCTACTACTCCAAAATCACCAAGATCGTTTTGGATAACTCGTTTGAAGCACTACTGAAAGTCCCCGATGTTGCGATCTCCATCAACCTCTCCGTGCATGACATTGAGCGCGATGAAATCACGGATTATATTGAACACCTTTTGATTAAGCATGAGAGCGAGGCGCATCGTGTCATTTTTGAGCTCTTAGAGAGTGAAGATATTAAAGACTTTTTTCTGATTAAACATTTTATTCAAAGGGTGAAAGCAAGGGGCGTTAAGATCGCGATTGATGACTTTGGAACGGGGTATTCTAACTTTGAGCGACTGCTTTCGTACGAGCCTGATATTCTTAAAATCGATGGAAGTTTGATTAAAAATATTAAACACAACACCGCCAGCCAACACATCGTTGAAACCATCGTGCTGTTTGCCAAAAAACAGAATCTCACCACCGTCGCAGAGTTTGTCGAGAGCGAAGCCATTTACGAGATGGTACGCGACATAGGCGTTGATTTCTCCCAAGGCTACCACTTTGGAAGACCTGAAATGTTTTAGAAAACGCTTTTACATGTAAGCTTACATGTAAAAGCGCTGAGGCGTTTTAGAACTTATAACTGGCACTAAATCTAAACTCATCTTTGTCTTGAGCCCCTGCTAAATCACGGTACTCTTTATCGTACATCACAAGGAAACTGAGCCCCTTGAGCGCGCCATCAAAGGCGTAATTGCCCGTGAGTGAAACATACGATGCTTTGCCATACGAGAGGTCATCATCATCGGTTATCGTATAACTTGTCCCAAGCGTTGTCGTAGGCGTAAACGCGTAGCCAAGCCCGATGGCATAAGCATCGGTATTGGCAGGGTAACTGCTGGAGAGAATGATGGTTCCTGTATACGCAAGGTCTGCGCCCCAACCAATGCCCGGTGTCACGGTAGCATCTTTGCTCACAGTTGTGTACGCGACATAACCACTGAGTGCGCCATACCCTAGGTTTGCTTTTAAGCCGTAAAGATCAGCATCTTTGCTCCCCGTGACCTCTTTGTCGCTGTAGTAGTATTGTGCGCTCAAGCCGTAGATAAAAGCATTCACGGCAACACTGTACGCCGCTTCTGCGTACGCCATCGCTCCGTTGGTTTCCAAGTCTTCCGCATACGCCGCGGTTAAGGTTAATCCTGTGATGCTTTTATTGACCGCAACGAGGGTGTATGCACCATCTTCCAAGAGTGGTGAGACCCCGTAAGGATTATTATAGGTGGTAAATTTGCCGATGTTGCCCGCTCCATCGGTTTGCGCTTGGAATTTTTGCACGTAGGCTGCGGTTAATGTTGTGTTGGGAAGATCGGTATTGACGATGTTTGCACCTTCAAATGCCTCTTTAACGATACGATTGCCCAAAGAAGCGATAAGTGGTGTATTTAAAAACATGCGTCCGACTTGAACGGTGGTTTTGCCCGCACTGTACGCTAAATAGGCTTCGGAAAGTTGTGCACCTGAGCCGTACTCATCCCAACCAAACTGCGTTTTAGCCGTGCCACTTGCAAATGGCGCACTGTTGGCTTGCCCTGTTAAGCCAAGGCTAAAGCCATTGTATGAGCATGTGGTGTAACCAAGTACGACGCCCGTGTTGAAGATGGAAGCTGAATTGATAGAAGGATTGCGGTCGCGATCCCAGTAAAATGCTTTGAGTTCACCACTGATTTTGCCCTCTTTGAAAGCATCCGCTAAGGTATCGGCACCAAAAGAACAGGTGCTAAGTCCTGCAAGACACAGCGCTGCCACACTAAGATTTGCCAATTTCATATGTTTCTCCTTGAAGATAAAACCACTTTACATGTAAAATGGTTATGACGTTAATTTATGCCAAAAACGATGCGCTACGCCCTGCGCTTAAACGCATCCAGACAGACGCATAAACCCATCTGTCTAAACCTTTAATTTGCCCGTTGTATTAAGAATTAATTTGAAGCTTCAAGGAAAATTTTAAATAAAAAAAAGAGCAAAATAATCGCAGGTAAACAGCGTTAATTTGACGAAAAAACAGGAAAGAAAAGGAGAACTCTCTTCGGCTAAAAAAGGAAGAGAGTTGAGATTATTTTTGGGTACGAAAGGCTTGAAGCATGCTTTTTAAATCATCACTCTTCTTTGCTTGCTCCGTGCAAATGGTTTGTAAACCGAGCGTTGTCTCTTGAGTCTCCTCTGCGAGGTGAACCATGGTGTGTGCCACATCAACCAAGGCTTCAAGATGATGCAGTGTTTGGCTATTTTTTTGCATGGTCTCGTCTGCATTATGGGTTGCCAACAAAAGCTTTGCATCAGACTTCTTTGCCTCATCAATCAACGTTTGAGAGTTTAGCGAGATAGCTGTGGCATTTTCAGAGCTCTTTTGAATTTCAGCGCTAATTTCCAAAATACCTGTGGTAATAGCATGCACGACAAGACTGATCTCTTCGAGGCTTTTTTGAGTCTTCTCTGCCAACTTACGCACTTCATCTGCCACCACGGCAAATCCTCTTCCATGCTCACCCGCACGCGCTGCCTCAATCGCCGCATTTAAAGAGAGCAGATTGGTTTGCGACGCAATCTCTTCAATCGTCTCTAAAACCGTTTTGATCTGTGTGGCATGCGTGGTTAATTGTGTCATTTTATCGGCTAATGCACTTTCGTGCTCACTATCATACTGTATAGCTGCAACGGAAGCTTCAAGCTCACAAAAGAGCTGACCGAGCGATTTTCGTGCTTCTTGTAGATTCGTAGAGCTTATTTGAGAGAGGGAATACGACTCATTTGTTTCACTGCGTATTGCCATGATGGAACGGTGAACTTGCGCAATCGCATCAATTTGCGAAGCAATCTTTTCAACAACAGAAGATGCAATCGTTCTTAAGGCTTGGGCAGACTCTTGATTGAGGGAGGAGCTTATTTTAACATCGTGAAGTGTCGTTTGTATTTTGGATAAGAACTCATTGATAAGCGATGAAACAACCCCTAGTTCATCGTACTGCTTAATCTCAAGGCGTTTTGTTAAATCACAATCACCTTTTGCCACGTTATAAACCATCAACCGTAACGTTTCAATGACACCAAAAATCTCTTTTTTAAAAAAGAGCGAAAAACTTATCAAGATAAGGGCTACCGCTAATGCCATAAAAAAGACAATGCGCAGTTTGGCACGAAAAATACTCTCTTTAGATGTTTGTGTCGAGATAATCAGTTCGCTCACACCTAAAACATCATTTTCTTTCGCATTGGCATGGCAGCTAAGACACGATACTTCGGCTTTGAGAGGAAGCGCTATGCGTATGTACTCTTGATCTTTTTCTTTAAACTCTTCAAAAAACTCTGTGTGTTGGTGTAAAAGCGGCTCTAATTTTGCAGGAATCGGCTCATCTTTCGGGCTTGCAAAAAGCTCTTTAACCGATGGACTTTTATACACTTTCAGTTGCGTTACACCCGAAATAGATGCCGCATTTTGAATGGTAGTTGCGATTACTTGTGGATCGCCGGAGTTCATACTCTCTTTGATGGTTTGAAAAAAGGCAGAAGAGAGCATCGTTGAAGAGGTTTTAAATTGACTTTTAGCCAATTTTTCAAAGTCATACGATATTAAAAAAAATAAAATACCAAGCGTACCAAGCGTTGCAACAAAGAGCGTAAAAATAGTTTTAGCTTTAATTGTTTTTAACATCATTCTACCTTTAAGTTAACACGAAAAAAAGGGGTGGATTACTCCACCTCTTTCCAAATTTGAACTTTCCACAGATACGCTATTAGGGTAAAAATAGCCATAAATCCAATGAGCTTCAAGCCAAGGCTTTCACGCTCCGCTTTTTTGCGGTCTCCCACACTTTCCATGTAGTTGATCACTTGATCTTGAGACGCTTCGGTGAGTCCCACACGAGGCATGGCAATGCCCTCAACCATTTTGAGCGGTTCGTTGATAAACGTGCTCAGATATTCCGCTTTTTTGGAGCGAATCATCATCGACACATCAGGAGCTTCCGCACCTAAATAACTTTTGAGCGAAGATGCAGGCGTTTGGGCTTTAAGTCCATCGTACTTCATGCTATGGCATCTGCCACACGCCTCTTCAAAGACCGTTTTATCGGACGCCTTTGTAGCGACACTATTTTTAAGATACGCCACAATATCAGCAATCTCTTGCTCGCTTAAAAAGCTGTAACTAGGCATCGCATACGGTTTTGCATCCCCAAATTTATGCGAAAGTTTGGTCGCACCCACAGGGTCTTTTAAAAAGCCTGCGAGGTAATTTTTATCGTAAATTACTCCCGCATGACTGAGATCTGGAGGCACGACACCATAGGCACTCGCCGCATCTTCAACGCTCATAGGCGCTTCCAGACCTAGAGTTTTAATGCTATGACACGCAATGCAATTGGCTTCGACCAGCACTTGACCGTTTTCGATATTTCCGTTTACATGTAAAGGCTCTATGTCTTTAAAACTAAAGTCAGCAGGTGCAACATGCGGGTGCATTTGCGAATGCGCATACGGCTCCACACCCCAATAGGTCACGGCGGTAAAGAAAAGCACAATGGCTAAAATTTTGATCTCTCTCATTGTGCATCTCCTTTGGCTTCGTGCTTGGTAATGAATGGAAGGGCGATAAACAGCCCTAAGAAAACAACCGCAGCCACAAAACCCACCCACGCATTCACACCAGTGGGAGGAAGCTTGCCATAGACCGTGAGCACGATCATATCGATCACTAAAAGCCAAAACCAGTATTTAAACACGGGGCGTTTGTGCGCAGGGGCAGTGTTCATCGGATTGCGATCTAAAAATGGCAAGATCATAAAGACAATGTTGGCGATCACAAACGCAATCAACCCAATGTCCATCGCCGCCATACCACCAATGTCAAAGAAAAAGCCTCGAAGTACCTCATAGTTCCATAAAAAATACCACTCAGGGTAGATATGCGCAGGCGTTTTCATCGAGTTTGCAGGCTCAAAATTGATCGGGTCCATCGCAAAATCGAACTGATAACAGACCAATGCAAAGAAAATCGTCATAAAAAAGCCGACGACAAAGAAATCTTTGGAGAGGAAAACAGGCCAGAATGGCACGACTTTAGACTCTTTTTTGCGCCCTTCTAAAAACTTGTTGGACTCAATCTCAAAGTTCAAAACTTCAGACTCTTGATTATTCACATGCGGAAAGCGAAGTGAGTAAAAATGCACCGCAATCACGACGATAATCACCAAAGGAAGCAACACCACATGCAGCATAAAAAAGCGCGTCAACGTCGCATCTGCCACCACATAATCACCGCGTATCCAGATGACCACATCATCCCCAATAACAGGAATACCGCTAAAAAGATTGGTAATGACTTGCGCCGCCCAGTAACTCATCTGCCCCCAAGGAAGCATATAGCCACTAAAGGCTTCTGCGGAAAAGGCGATAAACAGCACCATGCCTGTGAGCCAGATCATCTCACGCCCTTTTTTGTAAGAGCCATAATAAATGCCCGTAAAAAGGTGAATATAGATGATAAGAAATGTCGCAGATGCCGCAACGCCGTGCATGTGGCGCCACAACCAACCGTACTCGACCTCTTGCATAATCGTGTAATTTACACTATCAAACGCGAGATTAATGTCAGGTTTGTAGTACATCAATAAAAGTAGTCCCGTTACCAA
The DNA here is from genome assembly GCF_000568815.1 of Sulfurospirillum multivorans DSM 12446. Classification (NCBI taxonomy): domain Bacteria; kingdom Pseudomonadati; phylum Campylobacterota; class Epsilonproteobacteria; order Campylobacterales; family Sulfurospirillaceae; genus Sulfurospirillum; species Sulfurospirillum multivorans. Next base: position 937,281 of record NZ_CP007201.1, on the reverse strand, counting down.
TAACACGCCAAAAAGAACCACCAAAACCACACCCATTGCCCAGAGGAAATTGATATTTTTGGGTATCCAGTATTCGGTCATCATCACGCGCATAAAGGCTTTAACTGCTAAACGTTGATCGAGCCAGTCTATCAAGCCTTCGCTTTTTCGTATTTCTGCCATGCCCTACTCCTACGCTTTTTTCGCGGTTAATTTTTTGTACTCTTCGCCTTCTTCACCTAAGACAAGTGTTTCACCTGCAATTTTAAAGGGAGGAATATCCAAAGGACGAGGTGGCGGGCCAAACGTATTGATGCCACTCGCATCAAAAACGCCACCGTGACAGGCGCAAATAAAACTTTTTTGCTTCGCATCATACGAAGGGATACAACCAAGATGGGTACACAAGCCAATGACCAATGTAAAGACTTTTTCACCAATGACCACATCGCGCTTTGCATTTTTTGGCGTATCCGCACTTTTACGTAACACAAAGATAGGCTTCCCGCGCCACGCAAAACTGCGCGCCTCGCCTTCTTCTATCGTAGAAACATCGACGGTGACGAAACCAGCTGATTGGACACTTGGGAGTGGGTCCCAACTCTTTTTCATAGCACCCAATGCACAAACACCACCCACAGCCGTAACGCCTGTGAGTGCCATTCCGATAAAATCACGTCTTTTTTGACACGTTGCCATCGTAAAGACCACTATTTTTTCGTGATAAAAGAGGCAATCTCTTCGATCTGAGTATCGTTTAGAGCTGCTACTTGCGCTTTCATCAACGCTTTTTGATCTTTGCCATAACTGCCATCTTTATAGCCTTTCATGGCACTTATGAAATCCGCCTTGCTCATCTCTTTGATAATCAAACTTTTGTTTAAAGCAGCTTTCTCACCCGCGGCTCCATGACAGGCAACACATTTGGTATACAGTGGGTTTGCTTGAGCACTGATCGCCAACGTGGTGGCAATAATAAGTGATTTTGAGATAATTTTCATCTACGACTCCTTGAATGTTTCGAGAATAGTAGTGAAAAAAAGTGGCAAAAAAATGTGGCTGAGATGAAAAAGAGAAGTTAATTCATCTTTTTAAGTTAATGATGCTTTATCTTGATCGTAAAAAGCGCGCCATGCTCGGTATTTTTAACCGTTACGATGCCATTCATATTGTTTTCGATGATCATCTTAGTCATATAAAGTCCAATTCCCGTACCTTGTTTAGCATGTTTAGTGGTAAAGTAAGGCTCAAAAATACGCTCAAAATGCTCTTTTGAAATGCCTCCACCGTTGTCTTCGATCTTAATCAGCGTGTATTTTTCGCCGTTTTTTACGCTCATGTGAATGAACGGATTTTCAATCTGCCTATCCGTGAGAACATCTTTGGCATTGGAGAGAATATTCAAAAGTGCTTGGGCAAATTCGTTGGGATAGCCAAGCACCTGAATCGTTTCGCTTGCTTCAAACGAAAACTCGATCGAGTGGTAGCGAAGCGAGGCTTGGATGATAGAGCTCGCCCGCTCACACGCATCATTGATCTCAAAAATCTCTTTGTCTTTGGAGGGTTTAAAGAAATTTTGAAAATCGCTGATCGTGTTGGACATGTACGCCGTGATGCGGTTACACTCATCAATTTTCTCTGTTAAGAACGCTTCATTAAAGTCATCAAAGTGTTGTCTCACTTGAATGATCATCAAAAGCGCATTGATTTCACCTAAGGGTTGTCTCCATTGATGCGCGATATTACCGATCATATTGCCCATCGCGGCGAGTTTGCTTTGCTGAATCAACAGCTGTTCTTGACGGGTGCGCTCATCGATCTCTTGTTGAATGCGCAGCTCCAAATTATCCAGCATCTCATTCATCACAGCTTTGAGTAAATTGAGCTGATCGGAGTTACCCGAAGCCACGAGTCTTCGGTTTAGATTCCCTAGTTTGAGGTCTTCCACGACATTCGTTGCATCTTCGATGAGTTTGCTGTCTTGCTCTAAATTGGCTTGAATGATCTCGATGTTCTGGTTGATCTGCCTCGCCATATCGCCCAACTCATCTTTATTGGTCAGCGGAATGTGAATGCGCGTCGCCTCTTCGGTGGAAGGCGACTTCAAGTAGTCAAAAAATTCTCTCAGTCCACGTCTTACATGTAAAATAGAATCGACAATATTTTTAGCAATAAAAAAGCCAAACATAAAGGTCAAAAGCACGATAATAATCAACCAAACCGCAATAAAATAGCGCGAATTGATCGCCTCACGATTGGCTTTTGAGTACGTTTCAGACGAGTGGGTGAGCTCATTTTGTTGCAACACTTCGAGTGAATCCATAAGTGCATAAAACTGGTCGCGCTCCGCTGTGTTGGCATTAATAAACGCCCCCTCTTCAAAATCCTCTTTGAGGTAGGCTTGATTGGCTAAGATCAATCCGACGTAGTTTTTCCATTGAGAATACACTTGTGCAGGAAGTTTGCTAAAGGGTGTTTCCATTTGAAGGTGCATCTCATTGATTTTAGTGAGAATATCTTTGCGTAGGTCTTCATTGGGCGCCATAATCAGTGAGAGCGATTGTTCGCGAAGCTTAAACAGTGGCAAAATATAGGTCTGCTGTATCGTCTGAACCCGCTTGGAGCCTTCAAAAACATTGTTGACATTGACCACACCTTTGTTGGTAATGTCAAAGGCTAAAAAAGAGAGCGTGACAATCGCACAAATGCCCAAAGATGCCATCAGAAAAAATTTATAGCGCATGGAGAGATACTTAATCATAATTAAACCTTAATGGTAACATGGGAGCTTCACGCTCTTTTGGATACGCCGCATTGCCCCTGATCGACCAGTGATATTTCGTCAATTTTGCCTTCCACAGAGGCATCAATAAAACCGATGAAGGCTCATACGAGACCTCTTTATTTACGGCTAACACGATGTTTGGAGAGGGTACAAAAAGCATATACGCCTTTTCATACGCACGCTTGACAATTTTAGAAACGACCTCATCAAAGGCAGGACTTTGAAATTCGACATCGAAGAAGTGCTCAATGTACTCTTGCATCAGATCGTCTTTCTCGATCGCCGACCATTTATCGGAGATGCGGTACGCAAAAAACGCCGTCCACGGGTTATGACTGATCCAGTCATCATTGCCCCATGTCAAAATATCCCATTTTTTAGGGGATTCCCTATTGGTAAGCAGTTGCTCGTAGATCTCTTTTTCATTCGGCGTGGTCGTGTAATGCAGTGTCACACCGTACTTTTTAAGCTGATATTCAATCCCCCGCCACAAAAACATAAAGCGATCCATCGTGATGACATCAAGTTCCAATCCATTTAAAATTCTCTTGAGTTCTTTTTCCTCTTCAGGGTTTTGGCGCGCACGCTCACCCCAAGTTTGCAGGTTTTCTGTAGCCAGTTTTACGGAGCGATAATTCACCGAAGCTTCCGTGGGGGCTAACTCGCCCTCTTTTTTATAGACAAAATTGAGCAGATTGGCTTGATTGAGCGCTTTATTGAGCGCGATGCGTACGTTTTGATCTTGGAGTTTGCTGTTTGGTTTGAGCATATTAAAATAGACCGAGATGCTGTGCGTTGAGGGTTTGGTGTAGAGCCTTGCGTATTTGGAAAGCACCGTTTCTACTTTTTTATTGAACGGAATGGGCGTAATATCCAATCGCTCTTCTTCCAACGCCATACTGACCGATTGCGTGGAGGTTAGTTCGGTATAGATCGTCACATTTTCGATGTATGGCAACCCAATTTCATAATAATTAGGATTGGCTTTAAGCTCTAAAATAGGCGTTTGAAACCGCCCAGTTGCGTACCCTTGCTTTAAAATATAAGGCCCTAATCCATACGGACCTGGAGCTTGCATGCTGTTACATGTAGAGCCCTCTTTGGTACTCCAACCGTAACGTTTGAGATAGGCAGATGTGTAAAGATTGATGGAAGTGAGATCGCTAAAAAGCAGTCCATAGGGTTTATACAGATGAATGCGAATGGTATGCTCATCGACTTTGGTTACACCTTTGAGTCGTTTATGAATATCCGAATAGACCACAGGGTCTTGCATAAAATAGGCAAAATTTTCCACCACCGAGTCTGCATTAAACGGTGTTCCATCTTGAAACAGAACCCCTTTGCGCAGGGAAAATTCATAGGTGAGATCGTCTATCTTCGTATACGATGTTGCCATCATATACTCCCACCCTTCATGATTTCCGCTAGAGCGAACCAGTGTACCATTGACCAGTTTTGAAACGTACAAATAAGGCATAGTGGGTAAAAAAACTTTAATGTGCGAGCCCTTGACGCGCTCATTTATCAGAACTGAAGCAGTATCATCACTGCGGTAGTAAAAAGGGTTTTTCCACTCCTGTGCATTGCCAAAAGTTACATACACAAACAGTAAAAGAAAAAGTCTAGCACATCTCAAATCGGTACCCAACCCCTGATAAATTGGTAATAAAATCTTTCGGTAATTTCTTGCGTAAATTGCGCACGAGTGAACGAAGCGCGCTATCGGTCATTACATCATCTTGCCAGACATGGGCTTGCAACTCATCGTAGGTGACAATGCGTTGTTTATTATGCAGCAGTAACTCCAAAAATCCCGCCTCTTTTTTATTGAGATGAATGGTCTCACCTTCATAGCTCAGCAATTTATGATCGACATCGTACGAGTAGCCACAGGGAAGTTCATAGACAATCGTATGCGTTTGGGAAATGCGTTTCAAACAGCGTGCAAGCGCTTCTAAAAGACCGTTAAGATTGACTGGTTTGATGATGTACTGCTCTAAATGCAGATCGACGACTTTGAGCAGATACTCCCTATCGGTGTGCGCCGAGATAATGACCAAAGGTGTCTCTTCATCGGTTTTACGAATCTCTCGTACCAGATCCACGCCGTTCATCACGGGCATTAAAATATCAGTCAGTACAATATCAGGTTTTTCACGTCTGTAGAGCTCTAAAGCAATTTTGCCATTCTCCGCTTCGATGACCTCTTTGGTATAGTAGCGAAGCGATGCGGCAATGTTTTTACGGATGCCCTCTTCATCTTCGGCATAGAGAATAGTGAGCGTCTTCAATCGTTCCAAAAAAAGTTTATCCACGTTTGATGCTCCTTATCATTTCGGTTTCTTTGCGGTAAAACGAATCTTTGTATTTGCAAGACTTGCAACCAAAATACCGCCTCAGCTTCCCTTATACATCAGGTTCACGCGAACCGACAGCTCGTAAAATCCCTCTTTTAAAGGCTTTATATTCGTTTTTGGGTACCATCCTTGCACTTCAGGCTCACTCTTGGGTGATGTGATCGTATCGACAAAAACACTCACCATGTAGCCTGAGGGAAGTTCTGGCTTTTCGAGCTGTATTATAACGAAGTTTTCTTCGCCCACCACGTAGTTTTTGGGCTCGATGAGCACAACGTTTTGATGGGAAAGCTCTTCAAAACGAGGATCGCCAAAACTACAAGTGCTTGGGGCAATTTGCCCCCAAGCGAGTGAAAGAAAAACACCACAAAGACTCAAAATCAATCGCAGTGTTGTTTTCATAAGATTATCCTTTTGGAAGTCTGTAAACCTCTTTGGGCATGGATGGATGAATGAAGCGTGTGCTCGGTTTCGTCTCCGCATTAATCGCATAATCAATGCCAATCGGCGCAGCATTCGCATACTCTTTGTATTTTGGATCGTGAAGATCGATAATCGCGATCGCGCCTACAGGACAGGACTGAACACACGCCGTTGTTTTGCCATCGGCTTGCCTTTCCCAACACATACTGCACTTCTCGGCTTGTCCCATTTTGGTATTGAACTTTGAAGCACCAAACGGACACGCTTTAACGCATCCTCCACAGCCAATACAGATCGTTTGGTCATGTTTACAAATGCCCGTTTCAGGGTCTTTCGTATGCGCACCCACAGGACAAATCGCCACGCATGCTGGATTTTCACAATGGTTACACGCCAATGAAAAATAGAAACGCTCCATCGGCATCTGCACTTTTGGTGCTTTTTGATACGACGTTAAGGCTGGCAAGATATTGTTGTTGTCTATCAAATAATCTTCTGCCCCAATTTCCCTTACTTTGCGCCATAAAATTCCATCATCTTGATGATACTGATTTTTACAGGCCATTGCACACGTATTACATCCTAGACAGATACTGCCATCGACTAAAAAAGCTTTTTGCATCACAATCTCCTGTTATAGTTTTCTAAAGTTGACAAAGGTATCATGCAAGGCAACTCCAGGAGCTCCCGTTTTAAACGCACCCATGTCTGAACTGGTGTCATCGACAAGTTCATTGACGTTGTAAATGTTGTTGTTATACCACTGCTCGTACATCAAAACGGTTCCGGCTTGAACGTTGTCGGTGAGTTTGGCTTTCACACGTAAGAGTCCTTGTTTGTTAAAGACCGCTACCGTGTCGCCCTCTTTGACCATTTTGGCTTCCGCATCATCTGGGTTGATGTACACATACGGCTCAGGGTGCATGTCTTCCATCCACTCTAAGTTTTGGAACTGTGAGTGCAAGCTCCATCTACTATGAGGTGATGTCATGCGGAATTTATCGTACGGTTTACGCACTTCAACATAGGAAGGTAAAGCATTACCAAAAAGCTCCAAGGCTTTGTCAGAATAAAACTCAAACTTACCACTTGGAGTTTTAAACTTGCCATCGGCATACGGAATGACCGCTTTGGCTTTTACGGGACCATTTTTAAGCTCTTCCCATGATTTAATGCCAAATTGCTCGTAGATGCCAGGGTTAAACTCTTTGATCGTCATCACTTTGGTATCCACACTTTGAGGGAAGGTACATGAACCTTTTTCTAGTTTATTCATATGTTTAGAAAGCAGTGCTGCAATCTCAACGTCGGATTTGACTTCAAAAAGAGGTTTGATTGCTTGCTCATTGAGGCTCAACCAGTAATGCCAGTAAGAGACGTTCACATCGTACTCTTCAAACTGTGTGGCAACAGGAAGGACGATGTCGGCCCATTTTGCGGTTTCATTAAAGAACTGATCGGCAACGACCACAAGGTCAAGTTGTTGAAACATACGGATAAGTTGATTGCGATCAAAATCTTGTGAGAAGACATTTTTACAGGCCACCCACAGCAATCTTACTTTGGGCTCTTTTGCATTTAAAAGTTCACGCGCTGTTTTGTTGATGTTTAAAGAACGATCGGTATACGCCGCTTTTGCACCACTCTCTTTCGCAAATTCACCTTTGATAGCGCTAACACCGGTGTACCCAACGCTGCCTTCTGGTTTGGTTTGAGAAAGTGCGGCATAGTTAAAGCCCCATGTGCTCAGGTGACCATAACGAGCACCACCTGCGTATTTGCCAATGTTTCCTGAAACTGCTACCAATGCGTCAATCGCACGAATCATTGAGCCGCCATTGGTGTGACGTTGCATACCATAGCCCATCCAAACAGTTGCAGGTTTTGCTTTTGCAAACGATAAAGCCAACTCTTTAATCATTGCAAGAGGAATGCCTGTAATTTTAGAAACATTGTCTAATTTGATCTCTTTATCAAGATACGCTTTGTACTCTTTGTACCCTTTTGAGTTCGCATCAAGCCATTTTTGATCGTGTAAATTGGCTTCAATGATAATCTTTGCCATTCCAAGCGCTAAGAGACCATCGGTGCCTGTTTTAATCTGAATGTATTGACTCGCTTTGGAAGCGGCTTCGGTGAAAATTGGGTCGATGACGACAACTTTAGCACCCTTTTTCTTCGCTTCATAGATGTATTTCATCGAGTGAACCGAGTTGCTCGCAGGATTCACACCCCAAAGAATGATAAATTTACTGTCTTTCATCTCTTCAGGATCGTTACACCACATATCGCCCATATCGAGGTTTTGCGCGTCAATACCCGCTGGCCAACATGGTGTTCCCGCAAGTCTGGTGGTATAGCCAATAGAGCTAAACATCCCCTCTACACCGTAATGGGTGATGCCAAAGTTGCCAGAGTATTTGGTGAGTGCAGCACCAAGCAAGGTTCCATCTTCTTTTTTCATCTCTAAGAGTTTTTTAGCAATCGTTTCCATCGCATAATCCCAAGAGATGCGTTTCCAGTTGCCTGAACCTTTGCCGCCCACTTGCATCATTGGGAATTTAAGACGACGCGCTGAGTAAACTCTCTTGACGTACGAATTGCCTTTAACACAACAGCCACCTCTGGTATAGGTAGACTCCGTTGCGCCTTCGATAAACTGCATCACGCCATCTTTGACGTAAGTTTTGATACTACAGGTGTCGTAACAGTTTCGTGGACACGCATTGCGAAACGTTTGGTAATTTTTTTGCCCTACATAGGGAATTTTAGTATTGAGATCTTCATTGGCTTGAAGAATACCGCCTGGAAGCGATGTCAATACACCACTGGCTGCTAAGCCTTTTAGAAAACTTCTTCGGCTGATGCCGTTGTTGAGAATGCTCTCAACTTTTTCTTTGGAATAACTCATTCAAGAACTCCTTGTTGTCGTGGTTTCTCTTATCAATAACGATTTGAGCTGCAGTAAAATAAAAGTCATCGCTTTAGAGTCTCGTTCACTTTGCGCTAAGCCACGTTCAAGAAAACGCGGTATCCAAAGGGCTAAGTGTTCATGTAAAAAATAGTGACGAAGGTCACTTAAATAGGTGATCTCTTTAGCAATTTCAAGAAAAAGTAGTTGGTAATAGGCATCTAATTCGACACCCAAATGATCTTCAGGAATAACGTTTTTAAGCGAATAGGTAAAGCCCATCGTTTCGTACAAATCTCTTACATATAAAGTAGTTTTGGACATAAAAACATCGGGATTATCGAGGTAGACGGAGGCAAAAGGATCGGCAACGGTTTCCATGGGACCTACAAAATAGCGATTGAACTGAATTTCCAAATCCTCTTGTGAAATTTCGATGGAAGCATTCAGTGCATCAAACGCAACTTTAAGCTCTTTGGAATTTTGAGCATTGAAGATATCGCGAAGATGTTTGACCTCGTCCAGTCTTAACGTATCGTGCGGTTGAAGCGTTTGCATCTTAAACTCTTTTTTTAATTTATTTTTTTAACCAACGAGAGAAATGGTAAAGCAAAAAAAGAGCAAAAAAATCGCAAAAACGCTTTTACATATAAAGAGTAAACGCCTTCTTTTCTTGATGCTTTACATGTAAAGCGTTCTTTTAATTTTCTTCCAATGCAAATTCTCTATAATAGTGCATATAAAAATAAATGAAGGAAATACATTTGATAACTAAAATAGATATGAACTCACCCGAGTTTCTAGCAGAATTTGAAAAAACAGAGGTATTTACCGACAAGGTATGCGAGCAATTTGGATTCGCCTACACCCCACTCACCGAAGTCAAAGAGTCCATCCAGCAAGGCTTAACACGCAATAAACTGATTTATGGCAAACGCTACTGTCCCTGTTTTATGGTCATCGGAAACACACCCGAAGAGCAAGCCAAAGCCGATAACCGTTTATGCCCCTGTACGCCTGCACTCACGGTAGAAATTCCCCAAAAAGGCAAATGCCACTGCACGATCTTCTGCACGCCTGAGCACGCGCGCGAACTTGCCCAAGAAGAAAACACCGAAGAAGTAGCACATACGCATACTCGCGGTCTCAGCAAAGAAGAGTGCGAAGTCTTGATGAAAAAAGAACAACTCGATGGCAGTGAACTCGAAGCGCTCCTAGAAGCTAGAGAACAAGGCTGTGTGAAGTTCAACCTTGTCGACACACGCGAATGGATGGAGTGGATCGGCAACCGTATCAAAGGCACTGACTTCCTGATCCCCACCACCAGCTTTCACAATGCTATGGAGCAGTTAAACGGCAAAGAGAACACACCTGTCATTTTATACTGCTACAGCGGAAGCAGAAGTGCGTATTGTCAACGCATTTTAAAACACATGGGTTTTAAAACCGTCCTCAATCTGGAATATGGGATTATGGCGTACGATGGGGAAACACTGAGCGGAGAATAAAAAAACTCCCCTGTAACCAAAGAGTCTGTTTATGCTCTTTGGTTACACTTCTTAATCTTTACATGTAAAAAGATATTCCTTCCTTTTTTTTCAAATCATCTCACTTTTTTCGTCAATTTTCTGCCTAATTTCACCTTTTAAGCACCGCTTTACTACTTTTTGACTATAGTTATCAAAATTATAAAAGAGAAAATGGTAGGGTAATGATTCAGTATTATAAAGAATTATTGTTTTTTATTAAGAGCAGAATCCCCAATAAAGATTATGCACAAGATATTGTTCAAGAATCGTATATGAAAGCCATTGCTCTGCAAAATAGCCAAGAGATCCTCAACAAACGGGCACTGCTGTATAAAATCGCAAAAAATCTTATGATCGATAAAGCCCGTAAAAACTTTAATCTCCAAGAAGTACTCTATGAAGAGAACGCATACATCGCTAAAACCGTTGAGCCTGAAGAGGTGTTGCTTGAACAAGATCGTCAAAAAACACTGATGCGAGCGCTTCAAACACTGCCTCAAAAGCGCAAAGAAGCCTTTGTTTTGCATGTGCTTGAAGGCTACAGCCGAGATGAAGTTTCGCAGATGATGGGCATTTCCATCGAAGCGGTTGAAAAGCATCTCTCACGTGCCAGCATAGAGCTCAAAGAGAAGATCAAACGTAAAGAGGGTGGTTTTTGATGTCGATCCAAGAAAATATACAGCATCAAGCACGCTTATGGCTCTCCAAGCAGAGCGAAGGCGAAAACCTTCAAACTGACTCAACCTTTCTCGCATGGATTGCCTGTGATGCGCGCCATCATGAAGCTTTTCAGGATGAAAAAAAGTTGCTGCAAGAGGTTCATGCACTGCCGCAAGCGTTTTTGGATGATCTGAAACGTGAAGTGAGGCACACACGCGAAGTACGAAATACAAAACCCCTCTTTTTGCGCTACATAGCACCGCTTGCCGTTGCCGCCTGTACGCTGTGCGTGGTTTATTTTACCCTCTTTTACGATCGCATCACGTTTTCAGAGCAGTATGTTGCCACAAATAAAGTTCACAACGACATTCTCTTGCCTGACACATCAAAAATTGCCCTAGATGCCAATACCAGCATCGACGTGACCTACTTTAAAAGCAAACGTTTGGTGAAATTGTCGCGTGGCAAAGCCATTTTCGATGTTTTTCCCAACCAGACGGCACCTTTTATCATTCAAACGGACAGGGTGAACATCAAAGTGCTAGGCACTAAATTTGAGGTTCAAAACTTTGAAAACCTTCTTCAAATCAATGTCAAAGAGGGAAAAGTGGAGGTTTCCGCACTCAATCATAACGATAAACCTATTGCTTTAGTAACTAAAGGAGAAAGCCTTAGTTTCAATCTAGTGACACAACATATTGACCTTCAAAAAATCAACGCCCAAAAAGTTGGAGAGTGGCAACAGGGAAAATACACCTTTTACCAAGCAAGCCTCAAAGAGGTCTTTAACGAATTTGCCAAGCATCTTGATATCACGGTTTATCTCGATACACGCGTTGCAGCTCTTCCCATCAGTGGGAATTTTGATGTGCACCGACTCGACGCTTTTTTAGACGCATTGCCGCTTATTCATCCTGTGATGATCGAAAAAAGCGCCACTAAAATCGTCATCAAATAAATGGGTCAAAATTTTATGTCAGAGAATTCATCCTTTTGCGTCTTCTTTTTTAGAGATTCGTTCTCAAAATCATGTAAAGAGAAAAAGGAAGAAACTATGCGCTTACTCAAACACTCTTTGGTAGCACACTCAGTTGCATTGCTTCTGGCGGGAAGCTTGTATGCAGGAGATGGCACGTACACCATCACGACAACGTCGCTCAAAGAGGCGATCGAAACCCTCTCAGAGCAATCCAAACTGCCCTACATCATGGATACGAACATCCTTACGGGCAAAAAAGCGACTCCGATTAAAAATGTCGAGGGATTGGAGAAAGCTTTAAAACTGCTTTTAGACGGCACGGGACTTGAGGCGGTTATTAAAGATAATACCATCATCGTTAAACAAAAAGACGATGCCAATGTCGCACTCGATGCCATCACTATTCATGCAGCAGATGAATCTGCGATTAGCGAAGGAACGGGTTCTTACACGACCAAAAGCATGCGTACGGCAACCAAGCTCAACTTATCCACACGCGAAACACCCCAATCGGTGACCGTGCTGACCGATCAAAAACTCGAAGATATGGGTCTTTCCTCTTATCAAGAGATGCTGAGTTACGTTACAGGCGTCTCTTTAAATCGTATGGATGAAAGAATATACCCAACGGCACGAGGCTTTGATGTCGATTATTATCTGATAGATGGGATGCCGACTTACGCTATCTCAGATGCAGGTGCCAATGATATTGACCTATCCATTTACGATCGTGTTGAAATCGTAAAAGGGGCTAATGGATTAATGACGGGAGCGGGTAACCCTGCTGTGGGATTGAATTTTATTCGCAAACATGCCAATTCTAAAGAGGTCAAAGGCGAAGTAGAAGTTTCTGCTGGTTCATGGGATGCTTACAGTTCTTCCATGGATGTTTCATCACCGCTTAATGAAGAGGGAAATATCAGAGGACGTCTTGTCGCGAAACACGAAGATAAAAAATCGTTTATGAACGGCTATGAAAAAACAAACGACATTGTTTATGGCGTTGTGGATATGGACTTAACGGAGACCACGTACCTCTCCATTGCTGCTGAGTATCAAAAACTGGATCGTAGTGGAATTCGTTGGGGTGGGTTGCCTGCGTTTTACAGTGATGGTACGCGAACCCATTTTTCCAGATCTGCTACGGTCAGTGAAGACTATACGGCTTGGAACAGCGAAACAAAAGCTTTTTATCTTGATTTTAAGCAGTACCTTTACAACGACATCTCTTTCAATCTTGCTTATTCGTACCGTAAACTCTACGGCGATTCATCACTGCTCTATTTTGGAGGAACGGTTGATCAAGCTAGCGGTACGGGCGAAGGCTATGTTTACCGTTATGTCAATGATTCGCTTTACAACGAGCAAAATATCGATGTTTATATCTCTGCACCGTTTGAATTAGCGAATCTCAATCATGAAATCATCTTTGGCGTGATGCGTAACACTTCCGATCTTAAATACAATAACTGGGGTATGGATTATCCTGTATCCTCTCTTGCGAGTCCTGTTATGAATTTGTATGCTATCAATGTAGCCAATCCTAATTTATCAATGGATTATGCGACGACTCCCCATAAAACCACCCAAATGGGAACCTATGTCGCTGGCAAATTCTCTTTAACGGATGATTTGAAACTCATTACGGGACTCAGGGTTTCGGATTGGAAATATAAAAACGATACTGGCACAGGAAATAAAGAGTTTACCAACGAACTGACGCCGTACGCAGGGCTTATTTACGATCTCAACGAAAATCACTCTGTTTACGTCAGTTACACCGATATTTTTAAACCACAAGATCATAAAGATGTGAGCGGAGAGTATCTTGATCCCATCGTTGGAAAAAATTACGAAACGGGCATCAAAGGCGAATACTTCGATAAACGCTTAAACGCATCATTGTCTGTCTTTAGAGTTGAACAAGACAATGTCGGTGAAGCGACCAGCCAGTTCGTTTCAGGTACGACGGACTATGCGTACGAAGCCGTTGATGGCGTCGTGAGTAAAGGGTTTGAAATCGATATTAACGGCGAAATAACCGATAACTGGAATATGGGCTTTGGAATCGCCAATTTTGAAGCTAAGGATGCGGATGGCAACAAAATTTCAACGAAAGCCTCTCGCACGATGGCAAATCTCTTTACCAAATACACCATTCAAAAATTCGGTTTTGGTCTGGGACTGAACTATCGAAGCAAAATCTACACGGGAAGTGGTGCAACCGAAATCACCCAAGATGCATATATTCTAACCAACGCGATGGTTTCATACGATGTGGATAAACATATGAAACTCCAACTCAATGTGAATAATATTTTTGATAAAGAGTATTACGAAGGTATCGGCTCGGATGGCATGGTGTATGGCTCACCACGCAATGCCACGCTTAGCTTTAAATACACATTTTAAAAACCAAAGATCTTGCGTCTGTGTGGCGCAAGATCTTTACATGTAAAGGATGAAAATGCTAAAAACCAAAGGAATGAGCCTTATTAAAGAGCTCTCACAACCTGAAAAGAGTGGTAAAACCATCGGACTTTTCAGAGGCATTTGTGCCATCATTGGAGGCTTATGCGTTGCGTATTTGGGTATGACTTTGCTCATTTTTCTTCTGCCTGTAACGCCAGGTGAGTCCATCATCATTCCTTTGTTGTTTAACACGTTTGTCTGGGCAGTAGCGGCGCTGTGGATCGTCCTAGCTCCTACAAAACTGAGCGTGCTGCTTCGAAGCACTGTGCCCACCCTTGGCTTTGCCATCATCATCGCTGTTCTATTTTTTAAAGGGAGTGTATGATGGAAGGAGCTAAAAAGATTTTTAAACAACGTCTCCAACGCATTCACGTTGCGGTGGGCATTAACATTTCGCTGCTGCTTTATGTGGCTGTTTTTTTTGGTATTTTTGCCATTTTGCTTCCTTTTGTTCAGGTGTGGGAGAAGCCTTCGCGCCATTATGCAATGCCTAATGTTGAAAAAGTGGACTACTCCGCGATGATCGATCCTGTGCTTGCTGATCCTGATTACCCGCAAGTTAATGGCATTACCATCACCCTACCCGGTGCCATGCACGACCCGGCTCTTCGCATTTCAACGATGTTTATGAAAACAAAAGTGTTCAATTCTAACACCGCACAAGAGGTGGAAAACGAAGATGAACAGTCTCAACTCGCACGCTTTTTAAACTATATGCACTATGGCAGACCCTTTAAACTCTTTGGCTACCTTGTGTTTGGATTTACCGCCGTTGCTGCGATGTTTCTTATCATCGGTGGACTGATGCTTATTTGGAAAATCAACTATAAAAACAGTGGCAAAAATGCCCAAAGCAAGTTTGCCAAATGGCACCGCAAAATTTTCATGTGGGTTTTTCCACCGTTTATCATCATCACGCTCACGGGAGCACTGATGAACATCGGATACAACGCGTCAGGACCGATGGCATATCTGGCATCCAAAGGCGAAACCTTCGAGACGTGGAAACTGGTAGGCCCTGTGCTCTACCCCAATCTTGCGCGCATTGAGAAGAAAAATGACACAGCTCCTATGCTCTCCATGAATGAGATTTTGCTCAAAGCCAAAGCGATTATGCCTGAGGTTCAAATCCATAAAATTACGCTCAGCAACTGGAAAGACTCAAGTGCGCAAGCCAAAGTCGAAGGATACAATCCCTATATGCCGTTTTTAAACGGTATCTCCAATGAGCCAAGCGTAACGCTGAGTGGCGTTGATGGCAGTCTTATTGCCCAGCACAAAGTGATGGACAAGCACTGGTCGGGGCTTTTTTACGATGCGATCTTCTTTTTGCATTTTCTCTTTGGGGTTGACACGTTTACAAGGCTATTTATCGCCTCACTCATGCTCGTTTCTGCCTTCGCATTAGGCTTTGGTGTGCTGCTTTACATGGAAAAACAGGCGCGTCAATTTTCGTCTAACGTTCCGATCTACCACTGGATGGGCAAACTCTCCTTAAGCGTTATGGTCGGGGTTATTCCTGCGACGGGACTTTTATTTGCACTGCAATGGAGCTTGCCGTTTGATCTACCTGAACGCTTTTTCTGGCACAAAAGTGCTTTTGCGCTCTTTTGGATCGCAACATTGACGTGGTCGTTTTACCGTCTTAACTCCTACCAAACGGCAAAAGAGTTTTTAAAACTGGGCGGTATTTTGTTTTTCATTAGCCCCCTCATTCACTTTTACACCAGTGGTTTTTCACCACTTCTCTTGTGGCAAGAGGAAATGATGAGCATCTTAAGTGTGGATATTGGGCTATTTGTTGTAGGCGCTTTGCTGCTTTGGATCGGTTTTAAACTCCCACAAGAGCAAGAGAAAATTCAAGCATTTTGGACACAAAAATTTCAACTGAAGGATTGATATGAAAAAATTAGGCATAATCATTATGGCACTGTGTGTGGCATCGTTTTTAGAGGCGCACACGCTTTTGATGAACGTTATGAACAACGATGATGACACTATCACCGTTCGTGGCGAGTTTAGTACAGGAGAGCTCGCTTCTGGAGCGCTCATTAAGTTGGAGTCACTCCTCAGTGGGAATGTGTTGTTTCAACAACGCTTGCCCGAATCGAGTGAGCTGATCATCGCGATTCCCAAAGAGCCGTACCAAGTCGTACTCGATGGCGGTCCTGGACACAGCGTAGTTAAAGAAGGCATCGCGCCTTTGGAGGGATTTCCTGCGGATGTGAAAGCCAAAGCAACCACGGGTGGGAAGCTGTCGCAAGCCCAAAATGGCAATGGTGAGTGGGACTTAGCCACCGTTACTATGTTTTCCATCGCTGTGCTTTTGTTTGCCTTGACGCTTTATTTTAGCTCACGAAACACAAGGCTGCTTCTTTTGCAAATGAAGAAAAATTGAAAAGGTAGTGAAGTAAACCACGTTTACATGTAAGCTTACATGTAAACGTGGCTGAAGGTTAAACGTTAAATCTAAAGTGCATCACATCGCCATCTTGAACGATGTACTCTTTGCCTTCTAGGCGCATTTTACCTGCTTCTTTTGAGCCAGCTTCGCCTTTGAATGCGATAAAATCGTTGTAGCCAATGACTTCGGCACGGATAAATCCTTTTTCAAAATCGTTGTGAATCACTGCCGCAGCCTTAGGGGCTTTCCACCCTTTTTCAATCGTCCACGCGCGAACTTCTTTGACACCTGCTGTGAAGTATGACGCAAGGCCAAGTTTGTCAAAGGCAAGACGGATGATCTGTTTAAGACCTGATTCTTCGATGCCAAGCTCTTTTAAGAACTCTTCGGCTTCATCCTCTTCAAGACCAATCATCTCTTCTTCAACTTTAGCACAAAGAACAACAACGTCCGCACCGACAGCTTTTGCATGTTCTTTAACGGCTTTAACAAAACTATTCTCTTCTAAAAGTCCTGCTTCATCGACATTGGCACCGTAGATGATGGTTTTGTTGGAGAGAAAACGTAGCTCTTTATCGAGTGCTTGAAAGTTTTCATCATCACGCCTAGCAAAGGTGCTGACAGGCTTGATGTCATCAAGATGGGCGCGAAGTTCCGTGGCAATTTCTGCCATCGCTTGTGCGCCTTTTTCGAGTTTGGCTTGACGTTTGAGACGGTCTAATTTTTTGTCGAGTTGTTGAACGTCCGCAAAAATAAGCTCACTCTCGATGATCTCGATGTCACGAAGCGGATTGATGCTGTTTTCAACATGCGTGATGTTTTCATCTTCAAAACAGCGCACCATATGTAAAATGACTTCGACTTCACGAATGTTGGACAAAAACTGATTGCCAAGACCTTCGCCTGCACTAGCACCCTTAACCAAACCAGCGATGTCAACAAAATCGACCGTTGAGTGCTGAATGCGCTCAGGATTGACGATCTTTGCAAGCTCTTCGAGTCTTGGATCTGGAACAGGAACCACAGCTTTATTGGGCTCTATTGTACAAAAAGGATAGTTTGCAGATTCTGCATTTTGCGCTTTGGTAAGCGCGTTAAACGTGGTTGATTTTCCGACATTGGGGAGTCCTACGATACCGACACCTAAACCCATGGATATTGCCTTTATATTTTTTAAAGGTATTGTACCGCGTATGCGCTTAAGACTCCTCTAATGCACGAGATGTTTAGTTGATCTTCTTCTTCAAATCACCCTTGTAGACGATGTCTTTGAGTGCAATACTTTCATCATTGAGGATGTCTGGCACGCTGGGAGAATGCTCTAACATTTCGCGCTCTTTGTCCAGTTCATCCTCACTGTATGCCATCATCATATCGGCACAGATGACGTGAGGAATCTGCTCGATCTTTTTCATTTTTGACATCTCTTCATCGAGGTTTTCACCCTCAATCGTCACGACGATCTTGCCTGTTTGCTCATCGGAAAAATGGTAGTCACAAAAATCACTCGCCTCACAAATGGCGATAATTTCTTTTACATGTAAAGGCTTTGTTTGTATCACAATACTTGAAATATTCATGGGAGTCTCCAAATCATAATAAATTGATCGTCGCTGCTACTGACAAGTTCTTTGTCGCTGGCAAAAACGATGGTATTAAGCGTACTTTTCTGCCCTTTGAGTGTGTGGATTTTGCTCTTAGTTGCAAGATCAAAAAGGACAATATCATTTTGTTCATTAAAGGCAAAGGCACCTAAATGAAGGCTCGGACTAAGAGCACCTGCATAGATAAGAAAAGAGCCATCAAAGCGATCATAGCTACCACTTTTAAGATCGTAAATAATGCCACGTCTGTCTTGTCCTGCGCACAAAATGGCATCTTTTTTAAAGTCAACTTTGTAGACATTGTCCACGTTGCCACCTTTGAGCACTTTGATGACTTTGCCACTGAGCGCATCAAAGAGGGTGATTTCGCCCGACTCAGATGAACTTGCCACCATAGTTTTTGTTTCATTCAACGCAAAATCACTAAAGTGCGAAGAGGAAGGCTGAACGCGGTAAATCTCTTTTTTCTCTTTAACATCCCACAAAAGAAACTCATTGCTGAGAAGTGCAACTAAGATGCGGTTTTTATCGACAAATTTAGCTTTAGAGATAAAAAGATTGGCGTGCGCATCGATGAGCACTTTTGGCTTGCCCTCTTCAACAAGGTAAAGCTCACGTGAACCACTGCTGGCTTGAACAACGGCTAAAAGCGTTTTGTCTAGCATATCAACGGAGAAGACTTTGGGCGCGACCTCATCGCCTGTAAAGTCTTTGATCTTTGGAAAAACAGTGTGAGAAAGTTTAGAAGCGTCATCCATCTTAAAGATCTCAAGCGTTCCTGCACTCGTTCCTGCGATGATTTTACCCTCCACAAGCACGATTTGTTGCACGTTTCCACCAGCTTCAATGATGCTTCGAGGACTTAGCTCTGCGCTTAAAAGCACGCTTGAGATAACACTTAAGAGTAGAAGATACTTCATGCTCGCTCCTGTTTAATACCAATAGCATTGCTCGGGCAAATGCCAATGCACATGCCACAGCCATTGCACACATCCATCTCTATGTGTGGACGAAAAAGACCTAAAAACAAAATGGCTTGACTTTCACACGCATCGAGACAGCTGTTGCACAAACTTTGATGCCATGCCATACAGGTCATTATATCAATCTCCGCTTTTACATGTAACTCTTTTTTATCGTTACATGTAAGGCTTAAAACCCCACTGGGGCACGCACTTGCACACGCTTCACAAAACGTACAACCCCGTTTGGTAAAGTCTAAGCAAGGCGTATGGGCAGCATCGAGGAAGATGATATTTTCTTCACACGCATTCATGCACGGTGTATCGTTACATGTAACGCAAATCTCAGAAAATTCATACCCCTCTTGGTGATACGGCGGGCGCACACAGAACTCATTTTGAGTTTTTTGCGCCTTTTTTATACCAAAAAGAGAGGTAAAAACCCCTCTTCTGCTGCCATTTGTCATGGTTATCTCACGCCTTCATTAAGGTTATCAATGAGGTTAGAACGCTCCATGCCATTGGCTTTACGATAGTCTGGTTTAAACTCATTTTTAACCAAAGGCTCGTTTGCCGATTGTGGCGCATGACATGCTGAACAGTTGTAACGAGCTTGACTCATCTCCGTGAGCACTTTTTGCGTTCGCATATCAAAGAAATGCGACTTAGGAATCGGTGTTGCTTTGATCGCCTCAGCAACTTCAGGCATGTGGCACCCTGTACATGCATTGCTCTCTTGGGTGATCTCCATCATGCCCTCGACATCATGCGGAATCATCGGAGGCGCATTTTCAAACGATCTTTGAATCATTTTTGATTCACCTGCAGCGACGGTTGAGTACGCTGTTGGCTCACCTACAACGCTCTTTTCGCTGTAGAGATCCGCCTTTCTAAGCCCCAATTCCTCTTCGTTGTATGCCTCAGATACCGCGCATCCACTGGCGATCATGACACCCAACAAAGAAACTATTATCAACGTTTTTGTACTAATCATTCTTTTTCTCCTACATTTGTGTTAATGTAATTCCTCACGCCAAAAGAGAGTGCATCACTCTCACACACCTCAACGCATCTGCCACAGTTGGTACACTCCCCCGAAACAATAGCTCCGCTTTGTTTGGAGATAATGCCAAGAACCTGTTTTTCGGGACAAATCTCTTTACACTTCATGCACAAACTGCATTTCGTGTGATCGTGTTTGACACGAATCAAGCTAAGCTTCCCAACAAGAGAGTAAAAACCACCCAAAGGACAGATATGTCCACACCAGCCATTTTTCACCGCAAAAAGATCAAACAGATAAATGCACAGTATGGGAGCAACGCTGAACCCCATGCCAAAGATGATACCTCGACTTAAAATCCCAATAGGACTGACCATCTCAAACGCCGCAACGCCTGTGATGAACGACAGTATCAGCGTAAGGGCTAAAACCCAGTACCGAACATTGCGACTCATCCAGAGCTTTTTTTCAATCATTTTTTCAAGAAAAAAGACTCTACGCGTCCAATTTGCAGCGTCTGTGACCATATTGATCGGGCACACCCATGAACAAAACGCACGTCCACCCACAACGATGTAAAAAAGCAGTATCAACGCTCCTCCAAGAAGAACATCAACCCCTAACAGTGCCCCAGCTGAGAACATCTGCAACAGCGCAAACGGATCGGCTAAGGGAAGTTTATGCATCACTAAAGAGGCACTTAAATTGCCACTTAAGAGCATAAAGCCATAGCTATTCGCCGCCACAAACAAGCCAAGAATGCACAGCTGAGTCAAACGTCGTGCCATCATAAAACGGTGGCTTCGTATCCATTCTCTCATTTGAACATCTCCTCATTCGCATTCAAGTAGTCCTGTGCAGACATCTGGCTACGTTTGGTATGGGTTGTGACATCGCTACTTGTTTTTTCTAAGCGCTTCTCATCACCCTGTTCCCAGCCTTTGATGTAATGTCCACCAATAGCCCCTTTAGCAACGTCCAAAGGCAACACGTGAATTGCCGCTTTTTCGGTGACACATGCCCTCTCACACAAACCACATCCCGTACAGGTAAGGCTGTTTACGATCGGTGTCAAATAAGCATGTTTACCTGTTCGCTCATTGCGTTTATACTCTAACTTAATCGCACTATCCATGATCGGACAGGCTCGGTAACACGCATCACACTGAATACCCCAAAACGCAATGCACGACTCTACGTCAACGACGGCAAGTCCCATCCGCGCTTGGGTGATGTCCAGTTCTTGAACACCCTCCGTGATCTTAGAAACACGTTTCACATCCAACGCTCCGCTTGGGCATACAGGCACACAGGGTATGTCGGTACACATGTAACACGGAACCTCTCTAGGAATGAAAAAAGGTGTTCCCAGTGGTTTTGTGTCTCCTGGTTTGGCAAGGCTGAGCGTATCGTACGGACACGCACTAATGCACTGACCACACTTGATACACAAGCGCATAAAGTCTGCCTCAGCAACAGCCCCAGGCGGTCTTAAAATCAAAGGAGCGCCCTTCGCCTCTTCCAAATACCCTGTCCACACCATGCCACCCAGGGCCATGAGTCCACCACCTTGAGCCATCAAGGCAAGGAACTTACGACGCGGTGTGATTACGATTTTATCGGTTGTTTTCATTTTTAGGATTAGGCTTTATAAAGCTTAACCGCACATTTTTTATAGTCTGTCTGTTTCGAGATCGGACATGTTGCATCAAGGCACACTTTGTTGATGAACACTTTCTCATCAAACCAAGGCACAAAAACAAGCCCTCGTGGGGTTCTGTTACGACCGCGCGTTTCGACACGTGCTTTACACGAACCTCTACGACTCTCGATCCAAATCAATTCACCTTGTTTAAAGCCTTTTGTTTTTGCATCCTCAGGGTGCATATAGCAAAGTGCCTCAGGAACGGCGCGATAGAGTTCAGGAACCCGCATCGTCATCGTGCCGCTGTGCCAATGCTCCAACACACGCCCCGTACATAACCATGTATCGTACTGGGTATCTGGCATTTCGCAAGGGTCCATATACGGTCTAAAGAAGATTTTTGCTTTATTTTTCAAAGAAAAGGTCTCTTCAGTCGTTGGTTTTACAAGATTGCCACGTTTGAGTGCTTTTGCTGCGCTACCGTAAAACGCAAACTCACCATTGTTCTCTTTGGCAGCGTACGGGTCGTATTTGGCATTAAATCGCCATTGCGTCTCTTTGCCATCGACCACGGGCCACTTCAGACCTCTGACTTTGTGGTAGGTATCAAAATCAGCCAAGTCATGCCCATGACCTGCGCCAAACTGGCGGTACTCTTCCCAAATTGCTTTTTGCAAGAAGAAGCCATAGCCCTTCCACTCTTTGCCATCACTTCCGATAACCGCACGCTTATCTCCAAAAACTTCGGAGTTGTCAAACCCTTCGCCAATCGGGTCTTTTGCTTTGAACGATTTAAAAAATTCATTTGCAAAAAGTACGTCATAAAGCGTGTCCGTCTCTTTATAACCCATCGCTTTGGCGGCTTCGATGACGTTTGGAAGCTTGCCATCTTTGATCGGTTGCTCGCCCCAAACATCTTTGATCGTAAAGCGTTTTGAAAGCTCAACCCACTGCCATGTGTCACTCATCGCATCACCGATAGGGAGCACTTGCTGTCTCCAGTGTTGTGTACGACGCTCGGCATTGCCGTATGAGCCCCATTTTTCATAAATCATTGCAGAAGGCAAGATAAGATCAGACACTTTAGCCGAAATGCCCGGATACGCATCGGAACAGACGATAAAATTGTCCAAGTTACGTGCCGCTTTGATCCAGTGTTCCGCATTGGCAGTGTCTTGATAAGGATTGCAGACGTTGACCCATGCAAATTTTATTTTTCCACTCTCAATTTGTCGGTGAATGTTCATAATATGTTGATAGCCCATTGGGTTGAGTGTACCAGCAGGAAGTTTCCAAATTTTTTCGCTCACGGCTCTGTGGGCAGGAATAGAAACGTCCATATCTGCAGGCAATCTATGGGTAAATGTTCCCACTTCACGTGCTGTTCCACATGCACTTGGCTGACCTGTCAATGAAAATGCACCCGAACCTGGTTTGGCTTGTTTACCCAGTAAAAAATGCACCATATACGACTGCTCATTGACCCACGTTCCTCGTTGATGTTGGTTAAAGCCCATCGTCCAGAAGCTCACCACTTTACGATTTTTATCAATATACAAATTGGCAAGTGTTTGAAGTTTCGCTTTGAAATCCTCAAGGCTCTCATCGGGATTGCCTTTTGAAATTTTCGCAACGTAGTCTAAGGTGTAAGGCTCCAACGCTTTTTTGAAATCTTCAAAAGTTATTTCCCAGTGTGCACCAGCAGCGCCTGCTTTATCCATTTTCATGGTATCGCCCGCTTTGACACCTAAGTGAGCAAGACCGGGAGCCTCTTTTTCACTAATCACTTTGGCATCTTCTTTTTTGATGATTTCAAGCTCTTTGGCAGAATACCCTAGCTTCTTCGCTTCGGCTTCTGTGCGCATTCCATACCCAATATTGGCAAAACCTGTTGCAAAAATAGTATGTTTTTTAACAAAATCCCAATCAATAGATTCGGGGTGGTTGTACACAATTTCGCGCGCAATATAATTCCACATTGCAAGGTCGGTACTTGGAGAGAAGATAATCTCAAGATCGGCAAGATCAGAACATCGGTGCGTATAGGTCGAGATATTGACCACTTTGACTTTATCGGGCTCTGTTAATTTTCGATCACTCACGCGTGACCACAAAATCGGGTGCATCTCTGCCATATTGGCACCCCATGTGATGATGGTGTCGGTGAGTTCGATGTCATCGTAACAGCCTGCTGGCTCATCGATGCCAAAGGTTTGCATAAAACCCGCAACCGCAGACGCCATACAGTGACGCGCATTAGGATCAATTCCATTGGCACGAAATCCCGCTTTCATAAGCTTCGCAGCGGCATAACCTTCTTGAATCGTGTACTGACCTGAACCAAAAATACCAATAGCCTCAGGTCCTCCGACTTTAAAAGCAGCTTTGATATGTTTTTCCATCTCATCAAACGCCCTCTTCCATGAAACAGGTTTGAATTGACCGTGTTTGTCAAATTCACCTTTGTCGTTCATGCGTAAAAGTGGCTCTTTAAGACGATCCGCGCCATACATAATTTTGGCATTAAAATAGCCCTTGATGCAGTTCAGTCCGCGATTGACGGGAGCTGCTGGATCACCTTTGACTGCGACGATTTTACCCTCTTTGGTCGCAACCATAATACCACAACCGGTACCACAGAAACGGCAAACGGATTTGTCCCAACGCCAATCTTTTTCGGCGTGTTCCCCTGCGGCCTTAAGCTCGGAAGGCACGCTAATGCCCACCGCAGCAGCAGCGCTCACAGCGGCAGATGTTTTTAAAAAGTCTCTTCTTGAAAGCGACATGTTGAAACCTCCTGATTTGAGTTACGAGGTCATTCTATCACTTAGCAAAAAGACAAAGCCATGACTTAAGTCAATACTTTAATGTGATAAATTTAAGATTTTAGGGATTTTGGGGGTTTACATGTAAAAGGGATTGGTGGAAATTTTGGAAGGGTTGCGTGGATTTAAAACCAGTAATTAAAAGATAATTTTATGTATATTTAGGTTCGCTTTTATAAGCTTATCAATCTAA
This sequence comes from Sulfurospirillum multivorans DSM 12446, assembly GCF_000568815.1. Classification (NCBI taxonomy): domain Bacteria; kingdom Pseudomonadati; phylum Campylobacterota; class Epsilonproteobacteria; order Campylobacterales; family Sulfurospirillaceae; genus Sulfurospirillum; species Sulfurospirillum multivorans. The sequence continues at coordinate 912,547 of NZ_CP007201.1, read as the reverse complement.
AAGTGTACAATACAACAAATAAAAAAGAATGGGTTCGATGATAAACTTTAATGACAAGATAAACTTAATATGGCAAATTGCAGAGAGTCTCAGAGGGGTTTACAAACCTGAAAAATACGGTGATGTCATTCTCCCGATGTGCGTTATCAAACGCTTTGATGAAATCATCAGTGAAAAAAAAGAAGCTATTTTAAAAGCGTATCAGCTTTATAAAGACATTCCCGAAGCGTCTCAAGAAGAGCTTATCAAAACAGCACTTAACGGTCTTGATTTTTACAACATTTCGCCTTTTGGCTTTAAAAATCTTTGCGATGACCAAGACCATTTAAAAGAGAACTTTATAGCCTATTTGCAAGGCTTCTCTTCTAACATTAAAGACATCATAGCGCACTTTGATTTTAACAAAGACATCGATAAACTCGCAAAAAACAATCAACTTTTTCATGTCATCAAAGAGTTTAATAGTGTAGATTTACACCCTAAAAGAGTCGATAACCAAACGATGGGCTATATTTTTGAAGAGTTGATACGAAAGTTCAAAGAAAATGCCGAAGCGGGAGACCACTATACCCCAAGAGAAGTCATAGAGCTTTGTATGAAAATGCTTTTTATGGGCAAAATTGAAGAGATAAAGACAAAAGGTAAAGTCATCTCCATAGCAGATTTTTGCTGTGGTACGGGAGGTATGCTCTCTGTGGGCTATAAGTACATTTTAGAGCAAAACAAAGATGCCAAAGTAGAACTTTACGGGCAAGAAATCAACGATGAATCGTACGCCATTTGTAAAGCAGATATGCTCATCAAAGGGCAAGATACCAACAACATCGTCTTTGGAAACACTTTAACCGATGACGGACACAAAGGAAAACACTACCGTTACCTCATCTCAAATCCGCCGTTTGGTGTACAGTGGAAAAAAGAGCAAAGTTATGTAACAACAGAACACTCAACCTATGGTTTTAATGGAAGATTTGGCGCAGGCGTGCCAAGAGTGAGTGATGGTTCATTGCTCTTTTTGCAAAATATGATTAGCAAAATGGTTGATGATGCGCAAGGAAGTCGCATTGCTATCATCTTCAACGGGTCACCGCTTTTCACGGGTGATGCAGGTGGTGGAGAGAGTAGCATACGAAAGTGGATCATCGAGTCCGATATGTTAGAGGGTATCATCTCTCTTCCAACCGACCTTTTTTACAATACAGGCATTTCAACCTACATTTGGGTACTGACCAATAAAAAAGTGAAGCAAAGAAAAGGAAAAATCCAACTTGTAAACGCCAGTGACTTTTCAAAACCCATGAGAAAATCACTTGGAAGCAAACGAAAGTTTATAGACAAAGAACAGATAGAAGAGATAGCAACAATTTATCAAGCTTTTAAAAATACCTCTCACTCAAAAATCTTCGACAACACCGACTTTGGCTACACCAAAATCACCATAGAACGCCCTAAAACATACGAAGAACTCAAAGACGATGAGAAGTTTCAAGAGCTTACATGTAAAGACGAAATCCTTAAAAAACTCCAACTCATCGAAGATGAAAAAAAAGCGTTTGCCTCCAAAGTTGCATTTGTAAAATTCTTACATGTAAAGCTCAAAACAACTGAGCTCAACCTACTCATAGCCAAGGACACCGAGTCGATACCGCTTAAAAAAGATATATTAGACTATTTTGCTGAAGAGGTAAAACCACACTTGGTTTCATCGTGGATGGATGAGAGCACCTTTGAAAACATAGGCTATGAACTTCCCTTTACACGCCACTTTTATGAGTATAAAACGCTTGAGCGTTTCGAGGACATTATGGTTGACATTCGAGAGCTTGAAAGTGCCATCAATGAAGATTTAAAAGAGCTGTTAGCCTAATGAAATACAGAATCCGAGAACAAAATGAGTTAAAACCAAGTGGTGTTGCGTGGGTGGGGGATATTCTTAAGGATTGGGGATTAACTAAAATAAAAAGATTTGTAATAAATTTAATTGGTGGAGTTTGGGGAAATAACGAAGAAAATAATGAAAATGATGTTATATGTTTGAGAGTAGCAGATATAGATTATGATAAATTAATATTTAATGAAAATAATTTTACAGTAAGAAATATTTCAAATGGTGAATTAAAAAGTAGAATTCTTAAAAAAAATGATTTAGTTATAGAAAAATCTGGAGGAGGAGAGAAAACTCCTGTTGGAAGAGTAGTGTTATATGATTTAGAGCAAAAAGCAGTTTGTTCAAATTTTATGAATAAAATTAGTATAAATAATCAAGTAATGAATTCAAAATTTTTAGTTTTAATTTTTAATTCTTTATATAGCCAAAGGGTAGTTTTAGAAAGTATTAAACAAACTACAGGAATTCAGAACTTAGATACTGACAATTATCTTTCAAATTACATCTCCTATCCAAATATTGATGAGCAACAAAAAATAGTACATTTTTTAGATGAAAAAAGTAAAATCTTTGATGATGCTATCTCAAAAAAAGAGCAACTTATCGCTAAGTTAGAACTAGCAAAACAGGCTTTAATCAGCGAAGTTGTCACAGGAAAACTCAAAGTTGTGGAAAACAACTCAAAACGACATACCATCAAAAGAGCACCAAGTGAGCTAAAACCAAGCGGTGTAGAATGGTTAGGCGTCATACCTAACGAGTGGAAAATTAAGAAGTTGAAATATATTTCAGAAATAATCTCAAGTAATGTAGATAAAAAGAGTTATGAAGGACAAGAAAAAGTTTTACTCTGTAATTATGTTGATGTTTATAAAAATGATCTCGTAACAAATAAAATAGATTTCATGGAAGCTACAGCAAATGAATCTGAAATAAAAAAATTCTCATTACAATTTGGGGATATTTTAATTACAAAAGATTCAGAATCTCCTGATGATATTGCAATTCCGGCTTATGTAAATGAAAACTTTGAAAATGTTTTGTGTGGCTATCATCTTGCAATTTTACGAAATAGTAAAAAAGAAGTTTATAGTAAATATTTATTTAGATTTTTTGAATTGGTTGGAGTAAGAAATTATTTTGAAACAATGGCAAAAGGTGTCACAAGATATGGTTTAAGCTTAGATGCTTTCAAAAATATTTTTGTTCCACATTTTGATCTAACCGAGCAAAAACAAATCTCAAAATACCTCGATGAAAAACTTATCCATTTTGACAATACCATCGCAAAAACAAAGCAGAGTATCACAAAACTAAAAGAGGCAAAAGAAGCTCTTATCAGCGAAGCGGTTACGGGGAAAATAGAAGTTATTGAAAAAGAGAGTAAGGCAAATGAGTACTTTCAAAGAAGGGTTTTAGCAGCTTATTTTATCGATAACTCAAAAAATGATATTTATTTTGGAAGAGTCAAATTACAAAAACTCCTTTATATGGCTGAAGCTGTAAACAATTTAGACTTTGGAAGTGACTATCGTCGTCACGCTATGGGACCACATGACTCTAAGATGATTCATTCTATTGAGTCGCAACTCCAAAAATCAAAATGGTTTGAAGCTCAAAAAATCAAAAATGGTAATTTTGAAAAAGTAGAATACATAGCCTTAGAAAACCATACAGAATACCTAAAATACCTTGATGGACGGTATTGGAAGCAAGAAAACATTGAGTATATTTTCAACCTCATGAAAGGAATGAGAACACTCCAAGCAGAGATAGTCGCAACAGTTTATAGTGCCTATATTGATTTATCAAAAGAAAATAGAGTTTCTACGGAGAATTTACTGGATGAGATACTAAATCATTGGCATGATAACAAGAAAAAAATTCCACAAGAAAATTGGCTTAAAGCCATAGAGTGGATGTGTGAAAAACAACTCATAAAGGTATAGGAGTTAAAGATGAGTGAACTAATAGAAAACAAAAACTTGGTCAATGAATTAAAATCTTTAATAGCATCTACAAAAGAGCAAATAGCCATTAGCGTAAACTCATCTTTGACTTTAATGTATTGGCACATAGGCACTAAAATCAATGAAGATATCGTAAAAAACAACCGCGCAGAGTATGGAAATCAAATTGTTGCTACAGTGTCGCAACAATTGATTAAAGAGTTTGGGCAAGGTTATAGCTATTCATCGCTTACACGAATGATGAAGTTCGCTCAATGCTTTACTTTTGAAAATGTTGCTACGCTGTCGCAACATTTAAGTTGGTCTCATTTTAAAGAATTATTGCCAATGGAAGATGCTCTACAAATAGAATTTTACGCTCAAATGAGTAGCTTAGATAACTGGAGTGTGCGAACTTTAAGAAATCGAATTGATTCAATGCTTTATGAGCGAACAGCACTTTCAAAAAAACCAGATGAACTTATCTCTTATGAGATAGAAAAACTCAAAGAGGGCGCAGTAAGCTCTACTATGCTTTTAAAAGACCCGTATGTTTTGGACTTTTTAGAACTCAATGACCGATACTTGGAAAAAGATTTGGAAGATGCTATTTTGCGTGAGATTGAGCACTTTATCTTAGAACTTGGAAACGGTTTTAGCTTTATTGCACGACAAAAAAGAATCCAAATAGGTGAAGATGATTTTTATATAGATCTGCTTTTTTACAATCGTAAATTAAAAAGACTTATCGCCATAGACTTGAAACTTGGTAAGTTCAAAGCAGAGTATAAAGGACAAATGGAACTTTATCTCAAATGGTTGCAAAAGTACGAAAGACAAGAGGATGAAAATTTACCTTTGGGCATCATTCTTTGTGCCGATAAAAATGAAGAACAAATAGAGCTACTAGAGATAGAACACTCCGATATACATGTAGCCAAATATTTAACCATCCTGCCACCCAAAGAAGAGTTTGAACAAAGACTGCATAAAGTGATAGAAAACGCAAAACAAAAGTATCAAATCAAAGGTTGATTTATGGCGCATATCAAAGAAAAAGATGTTGAAGAAGCGATACAAAACTCCCTCATAAAAAGTGAATTTACACAAAGTGCAAGCAGTGACTTTGATAGAAAATCGTGCATCAACAAGGTTGAACTTTTTAAATTCCTAGAAGCAACCCAAAAAAAGCTTTTAGAAGAGTTTAAAAAGTTTCGCCCAACAAATTGGGAAGAAAAGCTCATCGACATGATAGACACCAACATCAAGCAAAAAGGTTTAATCACTATTTTGCGTGAGGGTGTTGAAGACTATAGCTTATCTTCAAACCTGCGACTTGTCTATTTTAAACCCAATAACACTAAAAACGACGAGACTGTTAAACTTTATAATGCCAACATTTTTTCGATAACAAGACAGCTTTATTTTGAAGATGGAGCAAAAACTTCAATAGACCTAGTACTGTTTCTCAATGGCTTCCCTATCGTTGTGATAGAACTCAAAAATAAATACACAGGACAAGATACCGAAGATGCCAAAAAGCAGTTTAGGCTCGATAGAAGCTATCGAAGCAAACTCAGTGAATTTAACACGAGAACGCTCATCTATTTTGCAGTGGATAACGATGAAGTGAGCATGACAACCGAGCTTAAAGGGAAAGATACTTACTTTTTGCCTTTTAACAAAGGTATTGGACAAGGAGCGGGAAACCCAACCATAGAAGATAAATTTAAAACGCATTACTTATGGGAAGAGATACTCTTGCAAGATTCTCTTTTAGATATTTTTCGTAATTTTTATTTTATTCAAGTGGATGAAAAAGATCCAAAAAAGAAAATAGCCATTTTCCCAAGGTATCATCAACTCGATGTTGTCAAAAAAGTTGAGTGCAAAGTCAAAGAGGAAAAAGCAGGACACAAGTACCTCATACAACATAGCGCAGGAAGCGGTAAGACAAACTCTATCTCGTGGCTTGCGCATAGACTTTCAAAACTGCATGACGAGCAAGACAACCTTATCTTTGATAGTATCATCGTCATCACCGATAGAAAAGTGTTAGATAAACAACTCCAAGACGCTATTTATCAGCTTGATAAAACAAAGGGGCTTGTTGTTAAGATAGACAAAAACAAAAACTCCAATGACTTAGCGTTAGCGTTACAAAATAAATCGAAAATCATCATAACCACCATTCAAAAATTTTCTTATGCGTACAAAAAGATAGAGAATTTGGAGAAGAACAAGTATGCCATTATCATTGATGAGGCGCATTCTAGTACCAGTGGAGAGAACATCAACTACTTAAAGCTAGCACTGAGTGGTAAGAATTTGGATGAAGCCAAAGCATTTGATGCAAAGTTTGAAAGCACCAGTGAAGATGATGTCAACAAAATACTCGAAGCCATCACCGATACAAGGCATTTAAGCTTTTTCGCTTTCACAGCAACACCTAAAGATAAAACAATGCAAATCTTTGGAAGAGTTAAAGAGGATGGAAAACCTCATGAATTTCATTTATACTCTATGCAACAAGCTATCGAAGAGAAATTTATCCTTGACCCACTTAAAAATTACATGGTAAGCGATACCTATTTTAAAGTCGGTAAAAAGATAAAAGACAATCCTATCTTTGAAAAAAGAGGCGCAAATAAAGCAATAGGAGCTTTTATAAATCTCAATGAATACAATATCAAACAAAAAGTAGAAGTCATCGTAGAAGATTTTATGGCTAATCGTTCTTTATGGTTAAAAAACCAAGCAAAAGCGATGATCGTCACAAGCTCTAGGCTTCATGCGTTGAAGTATAAGTTGGCAATGGATGCGTATTTGGCGACGCATTATCCTTATGTCAAATCGCTTATTGCTTTTTCGGGTGAATTGAAAGTTGATGAAGTAAAATATACCGAAGAGAGTGTCAATGCTATCAAAGAGAGTGAGCTGGTTAAAGTATTTGACAGCATGGAGAACATCAAATTTTTAATCGTAGCCGATAAATATCAAACAGGTTTTGACCAACCCAAACTGTGTGCGATGTATGTCGATAAAATGCTCAACGGTGTGACAGCAGTACAAACACTCTCACGAGTAAACCGTGTCGCCAAGGGGAAAGACAATACATTTGTCCTTGACTTTGTCAATAGTGTAGAAACCATCAAAGACTCTTTTGCTAGGTACTACACGACTTCAAATATCGAAGAGATGACCGACCCAAACATTGTGTTTGAGTTTTATCATAAAATTGATGAGTTTCATATCTGTTATGAAGAGGAAGTCAAAGGGTATTGTAAACTGTATCTCAAAGAGGACAGAAGCCCAACCGACAACGCAAAAATGGATAATTTCATAAATTTTGGCATCGATAGATTTAATAAATTAGATGACGATACCAAAAAAGATGAGTTTAAAACCTATGTGATTAAGTTTTTTAGAGCTTATAACTTTCTCATTCAAATATATCCTATCAAAAAAACATCTCTGTATGAAATGTATATCTATCTTGGCGGACTTATCAGGAAGTTCCCCAAAGATACCATTAATAAAGTTGAGCTTGAGGGGTTATTGAGCCTTGATTTTTATAAGCTCAAACGCATGAATGGCGATGAAATAAATGGCGAAGACATCTCTTTGCACAAAGGTGAAGAAAAAGAACTCAAAGGTTTTAGCGAAGGTGGAAGCCGTAGCAAAGAGAAAGAAGAGGTGGACTTAAACAGTTTGATTCAAAGAATAAATGACCTATTTGGACTTGATTTGAGTGATGAAGATAGACTTGCTTTTTATGACCAACCATTGGAAGCACATAAGAAAAATGAAGACTTGAAAGATATTGCACAAGTTAATTCATACGATGAGTTTGAAGAACAATTCAAAAAAGGGTATTTTTTAAAAATGATGCTTGATAAAAAAAGTACCAATGAGGTGTTATTTCAGAAGATATTTACCGATAGTTCTTTTAAATCTTATCTTATGGAAAACATGTCAAAAGAATTGTATAGACATTTTAATGCATAGAGAATATGTCGTAATCTAGGGCTAAACTTTTAAACTTTCTAACCCTAAGCCGTTCGCCCTTTCAACCCTTGCGCAATGATCATTTTAATATACGACTGCTACGGAATATCAAGCTTATTGGCTTGTACTTTGACCTCTTCTATCATATCAACAGGCATGCGGATAGAGATGGTTTTGGCACTTTTTTGAAGCCTAGGAAAGCGCACTTTTTTCGCTTCACTCCAGTCCATAAACTCACTTGAGTCGTGTGTTTCCCAAAAAGTGTTCTCTTCTTCTTGCGATGTAAAGTTTGGTATGGTTTTAAGCGTTTTCATAGATGACCCTCTCTTTTTTATTCATTAAGCGTGCCGATATAACCCTAATTTTTCGCTCTCTCAGCGTAAATATCACAAACAAATTCTCGCCGTTGTCGCTACATCCAAGCGCGTAACAGTGGCATTAATGTATATTGTGATTATATACTTTTCGCATTAAGCCAGTCAATGAGAAAGACACTAAATTTAAGTTTGTGGGGGATTTTTGAGTTTACATGTAAAGGGGATGGGTGAAGTTTTTGAAGGGGTTGCGTGGGTGGAAATAGAAAAAATGAGCCTGTTACCATTCACCCTTTAGTTTATATTTCAGTAGGTGCTATTGGGTAGATTTCTGATAGAATAGTGTTTATATCAAAGATATTTAATGGAGTAATTTATGGAAACAAAAAGCTTACAAAGTAGATTTTTCTCATATGTGTTTAATATGAGAGAGTGGTTCATTTTTTTAAAAAGATTTTTTGCTCTTTTTGTCGTAGCGGCGGTTGCTTTAGTCCTTTGGTTCTTCCCGATTAGCCTTTTTGTAGCACCGTTTTACAGTATTACAACAGATACCGTACCGGTAGTCAAAGAGTTCAAAACATTAGAAGGGGAGTCAACAACCATGTCTCTTAGAGATGGGCTTCAAAACCTACTGGATCAAGGGCTTGTGACTAATTTTCTAGGGGTGAGAACGTGGATCGATAATAAATACTACCAACAAGTGGGTGAGATAGAGATGTTTCGTATCGGCATCAATATCCTTGAAAACAATCTTGCACGCAACAGAGGAACGGGTGGAGCGAACAAATACCTCGTTCAAGCACGTTCTGATATTTATTCGGATTTTAGGATTCCTCTCTTTACAAGCTATACCACACGGGTGAAACAATCCGTTTCAAACATTGACCTATACTTAAAACAACTAAAAGAAGACCAAACGAAAGAGATGATCAATAAAAGAGCTGTTTTTATAGTCAATTCTGACAATTTAGCAACCGCTGTAGATCAACTCAAACAGCAACTTCAAACCAATCTTATGACCACAACGACCTTTTCGACAGATGATGATAAATTTTACAGAATCAAGGGCAATCTTATCGCTATGTATTATATCCTCAAAGGGATAGATTATGATTTTAAAGACAAAATGATGGATAAGACTTCTTATAATGAAAATTTTGTCCCTATCTTGGAGCTTTTAAAAGAGGCGATTGCACAAAATCACCTTGTTATCTTAGAGACGATGGGACATCTTTCCAAACTTGAGAAAGATGCCAATGTCATTGCTCAAAAATTATCTGAACTCAGAGATAAACTAAGAAACGGCTAGTGTGTTACAATATCCCTAGATATAGGGGTCAAAACGTTTAATGTTCTTTACATGTAACGCTAAAAACTAAAAGAAGAACCAGTGGCATCACTGCCACTGGTTTAGAAAAGATTAACGCGTGTAGACGTTAGAATTTGTAATTAGCTCTAAATCGCATCTCGCTTGAGTCTACCGTTGTGGTTGTCTCTTTTTGACCATCTTCATACTCTAAAGAGAGTGTCAAACCTTTGATGGTTGGAAGATCGTAAGCAATTTGTGCTTCCCAGTAAGTAGATTCTGTATCCACAGCTACACCATTCAATACCGTTGCTAAAGCGCCAGCAGTGTGTGCGTCTTGATTGATTTTTGCATACTGACCTAAGACTTTAAGACCTGCAACACCGACTTTTGAAAAATCGTAACCAACTTCAACTTTGTAGGCATTTGTATTAGCACCAGACGTTACTTCCGCACCTTTGATCAGTGGTGCTGTATAGGTTGATGGTCCATTTCCTGCACCTAAGAGAACGGATTGGTCATCGGAGACTGTGCTATACGCAAAAGATGCCTTAAAGCCTGCCAATTCACTAAAACCGATACGTCCTTGGTACATATCGCCTTCAACATGGAAACTATCAAATGTCTCATTGGATGTTCTCGAACCACGGTACGTTACATCAAAAAGGAGTTTCATCGTGCTTAAAGGCACAACATAGTTACCCTCCGCATAGAAGACATTGGCATCACCGCCTTCTGTGAATTCAACATCATTGACAAAGAGGTATTGACCTGTTAATGTCAAGTTTGTGATTGATTTATTGATAGCAGCCGCTGTGTATGCGCCATCAAATCCAAACACGTTTGATCCTGCAGTCGTACCCGTTCCGTAAAATACCGCTTCTTTTTTAAAGCTAGGCATCTCAGAATCAGAACCATCTACACTTCTGTCATAATCGGATGTTCTGCCTTGAAATCTGTCAGAATACCCTGCAACCAAGGTTGTATCTGGAAGGTCTGTATTGATCAAAACGGCTGCTTGAAACGCTTCTTTAATCATGCGTGAACCAGAGCTGTTAACGAGCGGGCTTGCAATAAATTGACGACCCACTTTTGCCGTTGTTTTACCAAGCGTATACGTTACATAAGCTTCTGAAAGCACAGCACCTGAACCGTACATATCGGTACCGTAAAGATTTTTTGCGTCATTGTCGGCAAAGGGAGAATAGCTTGACTGGAATGTCGTACCAAGACTTAATCCATACAATGAATCCGTTACATAACTCAGCATAACACCTGTCGAAAAAATATCTGCGTCACCTTTAGCGAGAGTGTTCGTATTTTGATCACCCGTGTCTCTATCAAAATACCAAGCTCTTAATTCACCATTTACTTTACCATTCTTAAATGCGTCTGCAAGTGTATCACTCGCAGCAAAAGAGCTAGACGCAAGTCCAGCAACGACGAAAGCCACCAAGCTAAGTTTAACTAATTTCATATTGCCTCCTTAAAACATATTAGACTTCTTACATGACCTAACATAATGGAATGAACTAAGTTATGTAAGAAGTCTGTCGAAATCTTACATTAACTGTGTAGCATGAAAATAGCATAAAATTTTAAGAATATTTTAAAATTAAAAGGAGAGAGCTAAAGTTTTAACGTTTATGCTCTTCTTTACATGTAAAAGGGATTATGTGGGTTTGTGACAGAGGGAAAAGAGACAGGAACCCCGTTAATTTAAAAGAAACACATAGAGTTGACGTAACTAAAATATGAAAGATTGATTTTTAAATTGTTCGGTTAGGATGCAATCTAGAATATATAAATAATAGTTATAGGGGATTGATGTAATGTGATGTTTTTTAACTAGAGGAGAGTTTAAATATGTCGACTTATGCATTAAAAAAAAATAGTGTGTTTTCATCTTTTTTAAGTCAATTTTTTGCTGTCATGCTGTTCTGTTCTGCTTTATGTGCAAATGAAAAACTTGGGGAAGAAGAACATCTAGGCAGTTATGTGCCTTTAGATATCCCGTTTTTAGATGAAACTGGCAAACAGGTGACGTTCAGGCAACTCATGGACGGTAAGCCGATCATCCTTACGTTGAACTACTACGTATGCCCCGCTTTGTGTACCCTTCAACTCCAAGACCTTGCAAAAAATCTAGAGAAAGTCAAACTGACAGAAAATAAAGACTATAAGGTCATTACATTAAGTTTTGATCCTGTCGAAACACCTAAAGATGCAGCGCATAAAAAGTCTGAGCTGATGGCGCCCTTGACACATTTCGATACAAAGGCATAGACATTCCTGACTGGAACAGAGGCAGATATTTCGCAGGTGACACAAAGTGTAGGATTTCATTATGAAAAACAGATGGGGCATCATGGGATGATGGTGGAGTACATACACCCTGCTGTACTGATTGCTCTCTCACCAGAAGGTAAGATCACTCGTTATCTCAACGGCATAAAACAACTTCCTTTTGATATTCAGATGGCAATGATGGAAGCGTCGCAGGGAACGGTAAGACCGACTATCGCAAAGACACTGCTGTTTTGCTTTTCTTTCGATTCTGTCGCCAAGACCTATGTCTTAGCGACAGAAAAAATAGTCGCTGTGGTTCTATCGCTTCTATTAGGCGGTTTTTTTCTTTACTTAGTTTTAACAGGAAGAAAAAAAGACTCATCGGAGGAAAACGATGCCTAGTTTTTATCATGAAACACATACTATCTTTGGGACGCATAAAAGCAAGATACTGCAGTGGATATTTTCGATAGATCATAAACGCATAGCTATTTTATATATAGGTGTGCTGTTCACACTGTTTTTTTGTGCGGTCGGTGCCGCACTGACCATGCGTGCAGAACTGTTTTTCCCTGGACAACAGTTGATACAAGCCCAAACATACAATCAGCTTTTTACCTTCCACGGAGTCACGATGATCTTTTTGTTCATTGTCCCAGGAATTGCCGCTGCACTGGGAAACTTTATATTGCCATTGATGCTTGGAGCGAGAGATCTTTCCTTCCCTCGTTTAAATCTGTTGTCGTGGTGGCTGTATATCCTAGGAGTGGTGATAGCCCTCTCCTCTTTGGTCACAGGAGCGGGATTTGCAGACACGGGTTGGACGTTTTATGCACCCTATAGTATCCGCACGGATTCTCATGTGCTCTCCACGCTGATTGCAGCATTTATTTTGGGTCTTTCTTCCATTTTGACGGGGCTCAATTTTGTCGTGACGATCCACCGTCTACGAGCACCCGGTATGGATTTTTTTAAGATGCCACTTTTTGTCTGGGGTTTGTATGCTACCGCTTGGATACAAGTACTTGCGACTCCTGTCATAGGCATTACACTCATATTGGTTATCTTGGAGCGAACACTGGGCATTGGCGTTTTTGATCCTTCAAAAGGTGGTGATCCTATCCTCTTTGAACATCTTTTTTGGATCTATTCTCATCCCGCGGTCTATCTTATGATTCTTCCTGGATTTGGCATCATCTCAGAAGTTTTGCCCGTGTTCACAAGGCGTACCATTTTTGGATACCGCTCTATTGCCATTTCTTCTGCTTCCATTGCAGGGATTGGTTATTTGGTTTGGGGACACCATATGTTTACCTCAGGTATCAGCGACATAGCACGTCTCATCTTCTCATTTTTGACTTTTCTTGTCGCCATACCCACGGGAGTGAAAATATTTGACTGGTTAGCCACGCTTTATAAAGGCTCTATTGTTCTAGCAACACCCATGCTGTGGATTCTTGGAAGTATTATAAACTTTACCGTTGGCGGGCTTACAGGACTCACGCTTGGGGCTTTGGGTCCAGACATCCATCTTCATGACACCTACTTCGTTGTGGCGCATTTTCACTATACCATTTTGGGTGGCGTGGTGTTTATGTTCATCGGTGGAATGCATTACTGGTATCCAAAAATCACGGGAGCAATGTATGATGAAGTGAAAGGCCGTGTCGCTTTTGGTTTGGTGTTCGTTGGCTTTAACATGCTGTGGTTCCCGATGTTTATCGCAGGCTTTCTTGGCAATCCTAGACGCTATTTTGACTATCTACCGACGTTTACAATCTATCATCAACTCTCTGGTATCGGAGCCCTTTTAGTTGCATTGGGTCTTTTACTTGTTCTTTATACGTTTTACAAAGGGCTCAAAGAGGGTAAAGAAGCGGGTCCAAATCCTTGGAGAGGTACGACATTGGAGTGGCATATCCCTTCTCCGCCACCTTTAGAGAACTTTTCTAAGATTCCTTATGTGGATTTTGACCCTTACGAATATGAGGACGGCGAACCGTTGGTTCAGCTGGACGAAAATTTTAGAAGGATACGCTAATGGAACAGGAGATGGCTTATGATAGGCAGGGCAAGTCCTATCCCGTAGCTGATTTTAAGGATGATTACAGTGGTGATAAACTTGGCTTTTGGGTTTTTTTGCTCACTGAGGGAATGATGTTCGGTGTACTTTTTTTACTGTATGGCATCTACTTCTATCGACATACGGCAATGTTTGCTTCCTCCTCCGCAGATTTAAACATCTGGCTGGGCGGAACCAATACGGTATTACTCTTAATCAGCACCTATACGATGGGGGTTGCTACACTGATGATGCGTCAGGGGAAGGTAAAACTCTCTGCTACGTTAGTCGGTTTGACGATTTTCATCGCTATTGTATTTTTAGGTATAAAAGCTTCGGAGTGGGGTGTAGATATCAGCCATGGTATCTATCCTGGTTCCAAACTGCTTGACGCCAAAGACACAGGAGAGATACTTTTTTTCGGTCTTTATTTTGTCATGACAGGACTTCACGGTTTACATGTAATCATAGGAATAGCACTTATGAGTTGGGTGTTGCTGCTTATGCGCTCGGGTGGTATCCGTCCTGAACATACCATCGTTATGAAAAATACCACTCTATACTGGGATTTTGTACATCTGATCTGGATCGTTCTTTTTCCGCTACTTTACATGATAGGAGCCTAAGATGACATACACTCTATCTCTTTATACAAAAGTATTGGTCGGACTGCTGTTACTGACACTGCTCACGTTCGTACAGCCCATGTTGTATCATCTGACTCCTGGTAATACAGCAGGTGTACAGTTAGGAATAAGTGCTATAAAGGTAGGACTTGTCAGTGCATTTTACATGCATTTGCGTAGTGAAAACGCCTATTTAAAAGGCTATATCGTGATGGCGTTGATCATCCTGCTTATCTTTTTTGTGATCGTCGGTATCGACGTGGCCTATTCGTAAAGGAGTCCTGATGCTGGAAGGATTTAATAAACATGCTTCTACCTTCGCCGATGATGTCGATCAGGCGTTTTGGATTTCAACAGGCATTTCAGTCGCCATGTTCGTGCTGGTTGTGGGACTTATGGTCTTTTTTATTTTCCGTTACCATCACAGCAAAGTTAAGCAAAATGAGATCAAAAACATCACCCATTATCTGCCTCTAGAGATCGCATGGACGGTTATTCCTACAATCTTGCTGTTCATCATTTTCTATTACGGGTATAGCTCGTTTAGAGAGTTACGAACGATGCCTGAAAATGCTTTTACGGTCGATGTACTGGGGAAGCGGTGGTCGTGGACCTTTACTTACCCTAATGGCAAGCGAACGACAGAACTTTATGTTCCTATAGGCGAAAACATTCGACTGCGCTTAGAAGCACCAAGCGGCGACGTTTTGCACAGTTTTTTCGTTCCAGCGTTTCGTGTTAAAGAAGATGTCGTACCAGGCAAGGTTACGCATTTATGGTTTAACGCAACCGTAGCAGGGAATTATGACATCGAATGTGCAGAATATTGCGGTGTCGGACATTCGATGATGCTGACAAAATTAGAAGTTATGGACAAACCAGCTTTTGATGCATGGTATTCTAGTGGAAAACTCAGTCCTCACGACACAGAAGAGCCCAAAGGAAAAGGCGAGGAACTCTATAAGACACTCGGATGTGTTTCATGCCATAGTTTAGATGGCTCAGAGAGTGTAGGTCCTTCGTTTAAAGGCATGTACGGGGCTAAAATCAAAGTACTGACAGAAGGAAAACTCCGCGAAGTGATTGCGGATGACGACTACATTCGCTCATCCATTCGAACACCTGATAAAGATGTGGTGCAAGGGTTTCAAAATGGAATTATGCCAAATCTTTCAGACCAAATCGACAAAGACCAGATGGAATCTCTCATAGAGTTTATCAAACAGCAAAACGATACCACACCCACTGCGGCGCATGAAAAGCCCAAGCCTGCCGCCGAGGAGCCTGTCAAAACAGAACCACAAGCGGTTGCTCCAAGTAAGCCAGATGGTGCGACCTTATTTAAAACCAAAAGCTGTGTCGCATGCCATAGCCTTGATGGAACGAAAAAGATAGGTCCAAGTTTTAAAGGTATCTACGGAAGTGTCCGAAAAGTCCTCACCGATGGAAAAGAGCGAGAAGTGAAGGCGGATGAAGCGTATTTGCACAGATCAATTCACGACCCCAATGCCGATGTGGTGGAAGGCTTTCCTCCCAACATCATGCCTCCGTTTGGGAAGATGCTCACGCAAGAAGAAATCGATGCGCTTGTCAATTATATTAAAGAGCTACAATGATTCGCCTATTTTTGGAGGTCACCAAATTTCGCCTCTCAGCAGCCGTAACACTCTCAGCAGTCCTTACGTTTATACTGGTGAGAGGCGAAAATGTCATGCAGATGGCATGGTCTCTCCTTGCGGTCTTGCTCCTTGCGTTAGGCGTCTCTGCACTCAATCAATACCAAGAGAGGGATAGTGATGCCAAAATGGCACGCACCAAACGACGCCCTATTCCTTCGGGTCGCATCACGCCTTTGCAGGTTTTGGCGCTTTCGATGGCGCTGATACTCATAGCAATGTTTTTAATCCACAACGAACTGGGAAATTTAGGGTTGATTCTTTTTCTTTTCGTGCCTTTGTGGTATAACGGTCTTTATACCTATCTTAAACCGCATTCAGCGTTTACCGTCGTTCCAGGAGGACTTTTAGGCGTCATCCCTCCTGCTATCGGTTGGTTGGCAGCAGGACGCAGTCTGGCAGAACCAGAATTTCTAGCACTTGGATTGCTTTTCTTCATCTGGCAGGTACCTCATTTTTGGCTGTTGATGGCGAAGCATGATGAAGACTACCGAAAAGGAGGATTTCCTACTGCTAGTGAAGTATTGGGTGATGAAGCATTTCGTCGGGTGCTTTTTGTCTGGTGGACATTTACGATTCTTTGCGGTATTTTTGCTATGCTGATTTTTCGTGTGCATAATCCAACGGTCATTGCATTGTTAATAGGATTGGATCTAACGGCGGTCTTTTTTGGAACAAAAATCCTCTCTGAACCACTCACGCCAAGCCGAGCAGGTGCCCTTTTTCATAAGATCAATTTTTTCTTGTTGGCAACCGTTATACTGCTGAGTATTGATGGAGTATAAAAAGTCTCTTTACATGTAAACGTAAAAGGGCTTTACGTTTACATGTAAAGCCAAAAACGAAACTATTCACAAACTTTTACGATAATGCGGTCTTCTCTTTTGGCGCTAAAACCCACAGTTCGACCTTTTCATTTTCTCTTGAGTCTGTACGTTTTGTTTTTTTCGATGAAGCGCTCACATCACGTCTGAGATGTAACTCTTTTCTAAAACGATTGTTATTGCGTAGCTCTTCGATGATGGGATGAGCGCTTTTTTCATCGATGACTTGCGCTAGGTTTGAGAAAAGTAGCACGAGTTTTCCATCACCGTTAAGGTGCTTTAGTGCTTGTTCAAAAAATCGTGGAAAGAGCTCTTTTTCATAGTAAATTGCTTTATCAAACCCCTCTTCCAAGGTGTGTTTTGCCAGTAGCCACGGAGGATTAAATACAATCACATCCGCTTTCACATCGCAATTTTCAAATAAATCACCATGATTCAGGGTTATATTCTCTTCATAGCTCAATCGTTTGCATTCTTGAGCAACCCCGATAATCGCATTTTTATTGGTATCGGTTGCGAAGATGTTTTTGAAACCATTTTGGATGAGTTGAAACGACAAAATGCCACTTCCCACACCAATCTCTATCGCTTTTTCTTTTGAACCGACGTATTTTTTCAACCATTTATCAAAGAGGGTTAAATGATCAAATCGTGTGGGGAAGTACGTGCCGTAAAAAGGGTGAAGCGTGATGCCTAAAGTTTTCACTTCAATGCCTTTTTTGTACCACTGCCACGCGCTATTCATTCCCTGCACTTCAGGAAAAGAGACATAAAAGTCAGAAACTTCGGGGTATAACACCTCCAACCAACCAATCATGGGAGCCTTCTTCACAACCAGTTTATGACCTTTAACTTCCACTAACAAACGATGCGATGCCTTTCTAAAAGCGCTACGAAAGTTGCGCTGCCCTTGAAACTTTGTGTCAGTGTAGTAACCTAAAAGCGTTCGTTTGAGTTCCGCCAAAATTTCTAAACCATTGCTATAAAACTCTTCCACCAAAACATACGTCCCTGCTATCATCTGCTGGACAGCAGCCTTCACATTCGTGTCATGATAGAAATGTATCAGTTCAATTTCTGAGGTAATAATTGGCGGTCGCTCGGGTTGGAGCGTGAGTAAATCGTGATTCATGGATGATGCCTTTATAGTGTGGGACAGTTTAGTGTATAAAGGCTTTGGTATGGGTTTGGGTTTAGATTAAAGATAAAAAGCAGCGTGTCTCATTTATTTGCTCACAAACTTGACTTTAAAAGGAGTAAGATAACGTCTGTCTTATTTCTTTACAAGCCCCTGACGCCATGCATATACCGCAACTTTGGTTCGATCCGTTAAATAGAGTTTACTTAGGATATTGCTTACATGCGATTTTACAGTTTTTTCTGAAATATTTAGATGCGTTGCAATATCCATATTTGACGATCCTTCTGCAATATAATGCAACACTTCCATTTCACGACTTGTTAAATCCTCATGGAACTGTTCATCTTCCATTTTTAGTGTGACAACCTTTTCGAGCGCTTTAGCGACACGCGAACTTATGATACTTTCTCCTCGTGCCGTTTTTCGCACGGCGATAATAAGGTCTTCAGGAGTTGTATCTTTGAGTATATATGAAATAGCTCCTGCTTGTGTTGTTGGCACCACATATTCATCACCTTCGTGTGAAGTTACCATGATAATCTGGCTACGAGGACTCACTTTTTTAATCTGCCGTATTGTTTCAACGGCTGGTTTATCTGGCATAAATAGGTCAAGCAATACAACATCAGGAGCATAGTGCATCGCAGCACTCACCGCTTCCATACCCGATTCCACAACGGCCATCACTTGAATATCCTCGGCGGTGGAAAGAAAGGCCGTTAGCCCTTTGCGCACCATTGCATGGTCGTCAGCAAGAATAAGTGTGATTTTTTCAGTCATGATTCATTTCTCCATGAAAGGGTGATTTGAGTTCCCACACCTATGGTACTTTGAATGTCAAATGTTCCATCTGGAAGCTCTTGTACGCGTTCGTGCATGGAAACAAGCCCGAATCCTCTTGTTTTTTGCGCAGTCATAAAACCTACTCCGTTATCGGTGATCGTAAGAGTAATAGTATCGTCGTTTCTTTCACTTGCGATCACGATCTTAGACGCCTTACCATGGCGCACAGCATTGATGAGCGATTCTTGAACAATGCGTAAAATATGATGCTCCGTATACGCATTACACTGGAGAAGTTCAGAATACTTTAGTTCTATGCTTATGCCAAAACGGCGCTTGAAATCTTCGGCAATCATAACAATACGTTCAAAAAATGAACTATTATTGCCTTCGGTGGGGTGCAGTTGCGTGATAATTTCCATGAGATCATGCTGCGCTTCGCGAGTGATAGCTTCTGCCTCAAAGATATGTTCACCAGCAACTTCCATTGCGGCAGACTTGGTCTTGATGGTTGCCATCTGTAAACCCAAAGCAAAGAGCTTCTGTTTTACCGTATCGTGAAGTTCACGCGCCAGACGGTTTCGCTCATCACTTATGGCAAGATTTTGTTTCAAATTCAGATACATCTCCAAATCCCGTGCCATGTTATTAAGATGTTCACTATGCCTCATTAGGACATCATCATTTGGCAGAGAAATCTTCTTTTGAAAGTTACCTTGCCGCCAGCTTTCAGTAATCTCATTCATCTTTTGCAATTGCTTCGTTACATAACGAGATGCAATGAGTCCACAGATAATACCTATCGGCACCGAAAGCAATAAAACCTTATCCCATATGTGAAGCAAAAAAAGCATGAGACTCTTAAACTGTATCCATGGATCAAACTCCGCGATATACACAATGCGTAAATGTCCGATGCGTTCTTCTTTGTCATGCTTTAGGAGTTCCTTATTCGCTAAGATAGCTCCATTTTTTGCTAGCCATTGAACACTGTTTTTTACTTCGGACTGACTTTTTATTTTGCTAAGATAGGGTGATGTTTTATTTGAGAAATTATCAAAATCCGAAAATAAAAGAAACCCGTTTTTATCGGTAATCTCAATATACACTTCAGGAGAACTAGAGCTCGTAATACGGTAAATCGAAGAACCACTACCCTGCTCCAAGTTTATCAATTTTTCACGGATATTATTGCGAGCTTTGTTCAACCATTCGACGCTATTCGTATCAAGAATGGCTTGTGTAACAATAAGCTCTTCACTCTCTATGATCCTTTCAACATTTTCAAGCGTAATGGCTGTATGAAAATTAGTGTAATTGTTTATGCTGTTTAGCATTAGAGCAAGTAAAATCATGGCAAAAAAAGAAAGCAACGCGTAGCTTATCGCAAGCTGACACCACAAACGATTCATAAAAGTCAGATAATAGTTAAATAAATTTTTCATACCTTCATTATAAAATAATTTTATAAAAAAGACATCAGTCTAAAGTCTGATGTGTCATTATTTGTTCTATCTCATACTTTAGACCGATGTGTAAAATATAATAATCAGCTATATTTCCAAACAAGCAAATCACACTTAAAAGGAGCTATACTATGCCATACAATTCACGTTCAATTTCATTTATGAGTCTCGCTGTACTTACTGCAATATTTACGCTCAATGCCTTTGGCAAAGAGATACCAAGTCGCCCTGAACCCATACAAACAAAGCAGTTTTCTTCTGCACTATTTGCAGAGGAAAACTGGGCTTTTGCACTTGGTGGTGGCGTGATGTATAGAGCAAAATATGAAGGTTCTAACAATTACCATGCAATACTCATCCCTGACATTTCCGCTAGCTATAAAGAAGGTTTGATTTTTGCAAATTGGAATGGGATCGGAGGCTATCCCATTTATGGAGAAAACTATAAAATCGGTGCTTCAATAGGCCCCTCTTTTGGTAGAGAAGAAAAAGATGATAGAGAAAATCTACGAGGCATGGGCGATATTGATATGGGATTAATAGTCAATCTTCTTGGAGAATATAATTTTGGTCTTATGAAACTTTCAGGCAAAATCTCAAAGGGAGATAAAGAATATGGCACAACGGCAAAACTAGAGGTAAGCAAGACATTCTCACTGACAGAAAAGCTGAAGTTAAAAGTTGCTGCGGGTAATACATGGGCGGATGAAGAGCATATGCAAAGTTATTTTGGCATTACTCCAGCACAAGCAATGCGTTCTGGATATAACCAATATGAGGCAAAATCAGGAATTAAATCTGCTGGAGTTTCAATCGGCACATTCTATTCGATAACTAAAAATTGGGAAGCAAAAGTTATGCTCACGGCAGATAAATTGTTAGATAATGCCGCGGATAGTCCATTAACAAAAAAAGATTTCAACACGGCTACAATGGCTACGCTCAGTTATAAATTCTAATCTGAGAATAACGTACTCTTGTCAAAATATGTCTAAAAGTTTAGCTCCGCTCCCTTTTATTATTATTTAATTCAAGAGAGCGAAGCCTTTCAATTTTTGGTTAAAAAGTTAATACGTGACATGAAAATAGATTCATCTCAAAATCCACTCTTTAATCTTCTCGATATGCTCCATAAAAGAGGACTCCTGTTCACTCTCTTTGCTCATCGGTGGAAGTATATACTCATAATAGGTGTCTTTCAAAAATTTACGCAAAATACCTTCTCCTATAAACGGTTGATCGTCATTGAGGGATTTGACGGCTTTGAGCAGTTGGCGTATGTCGTACTGAAGTGGATTGATGTCGGGGACTTGTTTGTTGAGGTTCAGAAGTGTATAAACCGCAATTCTTGCCGTTCGTATGGACGATTCCATCGTAAAAACGATGTCATTGTTTGTCTCGACAAATTGACCGATCAATCCTAGATTTTTGCACCCTTTTGGGACAATTCTTGGGCGATCACCTTTGGCTCTTGGCATGAACATGGAGGTAATATAGGGCATAAACGCGGTACGGACAATGGTGTTTTTCAACACATTTTCCAAATCATCCTTAATCCCTAAGTGATAACACAGCTCTGTAAGTATCTCATCGCCGCTACACTCTGGCATCGGTTTTTTGACATAATTTCCCTCTTTATCCATAAACAAAGCATAAAGCCAAATGACCAAAATGTCATCCGGTTGTTCTATAAAATGAGGTTGTCTGTTGCACGTGAAGCTCATCAACCAGTTCGAATCAGTAATGGTGATGATGCCTCCCGTCACTGTTTTGCCCGAATAGGGGTCATTCACTGAAAGCTTTTTTAATTTTTCCACAAAGGCCGAGGGTTTACATGTAAGCGTCGCTGACTCCCAAGAGGAGTGCTCTATGGTACTGCAAAATTTCTCTGGTTTGCCAAAAACTTCTGATTTTTTCGCTAAATTTTTCCACAATTTCCAGCCTGAACTTTGCCCACTCGTTGTGTTGTCGATGCTGATGATGGGAGCGTTATGATTATCTCCATAAAAGGTATCTTCCGTCATAGAACCCGTCGTCACAATGACATAATCATCCCTGCCAACGGCGATTTTAGAACTTGTCTCATTGTGGATCGTCACGATGTTCTCGACTATTTTTTCATTATGTGTCATCGTAATTTCTAAATCTTCTACCAACGTATCGAACTGAAATTGCACCCCTTTTTCCTGTAATAATTTTCGCAAAGGGGCGATAAAAGTGTCGTATTGGTTGTATTTGGGGAAGACCAACGCCGACAGATCTTTCATACCATCGAGTACATGTAAAAAACGGTGCATGTAGAGTTTACACTCGAGCACACTATGCCAATTCTCAAAAGCAAACATCGTGCGCCATAGTGTCCAAAAATCACTGGCTAAAAAAGATTCTGAAAAATAATCTTGTATCGTTACATCATCCAAGTCCTCTTTTTTCTTCAATAACAGTTTAATAATGGCTAATTGATCTTTTTTAGACAATCCAAATTTACTAAAATCTGTGATGTGCCCTTTGTTATGGATGAAGCGCGCTTTGGAGTAGTTCGAGTCATTGTCGTTGAGGAGTCTGTATTCATCGAGCACGCTGTAAGGCTCTGGTAATTCAACCGCGGGAACATCTTGAAACAGATCCCAAAGATTTTCATACGTCATATCCATTTCGCGCCCACCGCGAATGATATAACCCTCTCTAGCATCACCCGCCCCATCCATCGAACCGCCCTCAACCGAGAGTTTTTCTAAAAACGTAATGTTTTGAGCAGGGATTCGCCCATCGCGTATCAAATAAAAAGCAGCACTCAACCCTGCAATGCCACTACCAACGATATACACTTTAGACTCATCGTAAGAGTATGCAGGAATGCCTCTGTTTCGTTGATAATTTCCAATTTGATCCGAAAAAGGCATAGTTTTTTGGGGAGTGTTTCGCTGTATCTCTTTGCTAGAGTCGGGTTCATGGTCTACGAAGGTCTTTGAGCTATCAAGCACGTTGTCAAATTTTGATGTGTCGATTGTACTTTTTTGGTTGTTCATATTTTGCTCCTAGGAATCATATTAACGGGTTTTATTATGCGCTAGATGGGTCACTAGATGGTGAAAGTTGCCTCTTTCTTTTATCTTTTTTCCCTTCGATTTTCTATATAATAGTGACGCACTAAACCATGGAGAATGTTATGCTACAAAAACTTTTTTGGAATGACCCCTATTTGAGCGAAATTCAAGCAAAAATTAAATCGGTTGAGGGTGATTGTATTTACTTAGATCAAACCATTTTTTACGCATTTTCAGGAGGACAAGAGAGCGATTTTGGAACCATCGGTGGCGTTGAAGTCTTAGAAGCGATGAAAGAAGGCACTAACATTCGCTACACCATGCCAAGCGGACATAATCTTCACGTGGGTCAAGAAGTAACGGTCAAGATCGACTGGCAAAGGCGTTATAGCCTGATGCAACACCATTTCGCCGCGGAGTTAATCCTTGAACTCCTCTATCAAGAGCTAGGTTCTGTGGAAAAAATCGGCGCTCACATCGCCCAAGATAAAGCTCGAATTGATTTTTTTTGGCATGAAAACATTAGCACCTTGTTTCCCCTCCTTCTTCTCAAAGCAACGGAGTTAATCGAGAAAAATCTACCCATCAAAAGTGACTACAGCGACATGGAAAATCAAAGACGCTACTGGAAAATCGATGGTTTTGCAGAGGTTCCTTGTGGAGGAACGCACTTAAAACGCACGGGCGAAGTGGGTCAACTCTCCTTAAAACGAAAGAATATTGGCAAAGGCAAAGAGAGAATTGAAATTTATTTGGACATATAAACGCCAAAAAACTAGCCCTATTATTGTTTACATGTAAAGGATTTTTATGCACATTATGCCTATCTCAAAAGAAGATTTTCGTCAATTTTGGCCTGAATTTGAGGCGATCATTCAAGCCCAAGAAACCTATGCGTATGAACCAACGATGACCTATCAAGAAGCTTATACCTTATGGTGTGAAGCACCGCAAGTCTGTTTTGTCGCCAAAGAAGGTGAAACGATACTTGGTAGTTACTTCCTCAAAGCAAACGGTATGGGACCGAGTTCACACATCTGCAACTGCGGTTATATGGTCTCCTTAAACGCAAGAGGCAAAGGCGTAGCGCGCGCTCTTTGTGAACACAGCCAAGAAATAGGCCGTTCCCTTGGCTACACCGCCATGCAATTTAATTCAGTAGTGTCGACCAACACCGTTGCCGTTACATTATGGCAAAAACTAGGCTTTGCCATTGTCGGTACCATCCCCAACGCCTATAAGCATGGAAAATTGGGTTATGTCAATACGTATGTGATGCACAAAGTGCTGTAAATGGGCATGTAAAAATAGCCTCCTTTATTCACACATTTGACTCTTGTTTATAATAGTTGTACTATACAACTATTATTTCATAGACAAGGTTTTTAAATGAATACAGATCCATCCTCTACGATAAACCAGATTCGTACGGCTTCACGGCAGATGGTAAGAGAACTCGGGTTCATGGAAAAAACTTTGGCTGGAACCAACTACTCCCCATCCGCCGTTCACGCATTGTTAGAAATCGAAAAACAAGGCGCTATGACAGCGTTGCAACTTGTACAAACACTCAGCTTGGAAAAATCAAGTGTTAGCAGAATGATCAACAAGCTCATTAAAGCGGGCGAAGTGATAGAAAATGCTGATCCCAAAGATGGTCGTATTAAAAATCTATTGTTAACAAATCAAGGTAAAAAAACGGTTGAAGCCATACATGTGTACGGGCAAAGACAAGTTAAAACTGCCATGGAACATTTAGATGTTTCGCAACAGCAAGCCGTCGTACAAGGGCTTTGCACCTACGCAGAGGCTTTGCAAGGATGTCGTTTAAATGCCCCACTCAATGCGATCACACTAGACGCAGGGTATCGACCTGGTGTTGTGGGCAGAGTCACTGAAATGCACGCTACTTTTTACGCAAACGCTTCCCATTTTGGACAATTTTTTGAAAGTAAAGTCGCTATGGGAATGGCTGAATTTGTCAGTCGTCTAAACAACCCTCGCAATAATCTTTGGATGGCACTGCAAAATGACACCATTGTGGGTTCAATTGCAATTGATGGCGAAGATTTAGAAGACAACAACGCGCATTTGCGATGGTTTATCATGGATGAAAAGTGTCAAGGTCAAGGAATTGGGCGCCAACTGCTTCACGAGGCAGTCACATTTTGTGAAAAATCAGAGTTTAACGCTATCCAACTTTGGACATTTAAAGGTTTACATGCGGCACGAAAGCTTTATGAGTCCTTTGGTTTTGAGCTTGTAAAAGAAGAAGTTGGAACCCAATGGGGCTCTGTGGTTACCGAACAGCAGTTTAGACGGGTTATATAACTTTTTAAAGAGGTCATTCGCTAAAAAAGTAGTTTTAGGAAAATAAAATCTTTACATGTAAAAGGCGATTGGCTGTTGATATTTACACTAAATGAAAAATTTTTAACGCTTGTCATGCTTGGGAAACATACGCAAGTTTATAAAAAGTTTTAGTAGAGGTTTTTGAGAGTTAAAGTTTTAGCCCTAACTCTTTTTTTACTTGCTCAGATAAAGAGAGCTTTTTTTGAAAGAAAAGGTACGAAAAATAGAGTATTTCATAACTCAAGATCAACTTTTAATGCTTCGATGGAATCAAATGATTTTCCTTTCTTTTTTTCGAGCTCTTTCAATGCTTTCTTCATTCTCGCTGTGGGTACTTTTAACTCATATTTTTTAGGGCTCATCCCTAAACTTTTACTTTTTTTTATAAAAATATACATCCTAACGCTCCTTTTTCAACAAAAACTCCCGCCCCACTTTAACCCTTGGCACGCCACCATAAGCGATGATGTCAGCTGTGGCGTTGGTTTCACTCCAACGATCTGGAAGAAATGAGCCTGTACCGATGATGTCGATGGGGGCTTTTGCCCATGCCATCGAACGGCACTTTTGCGGTGTGAAGCCTGAAGAGGCGATGATGCGCACTTTTGAAAATCCTGCGTTGTCCAGAGATTCCCTCATACTCCATATCGCCGCGGCTGAAACGCCTGTGCCGATCAGGTCGTGCAGTTCTGCTTCGGTACGGTAGTCACGCACAGCATCAGGTGCGTGGCGTTCTAAGACGTGGTAACTTCTTTGCGTATCAAGCCCCTCTAAAAAACGTCCACCGTGAGTATCGAGGCGCACGGCGATTTTTCCCTCATTTGCTAAATCAGAAAAAGCGTTGCAAACTTCCAAGGTATCGGTGATTTCACGACCAAAATAGTCCGCCAAGATAGGGATATTCTCTTTAGGGAAGCATTCATGGAACATTTGAGCAGCTTTTAACGTTGAGCCTGCATAGCCGATGAGGGCGTGAGGAACCGTACCCAGCCCTTTTTCACGTCCGAAAAAATGAGCCGTTGCATCGGTTGCATTACCGATAAATCCTACCGCTCCCAGTTTACTTTGCGCCACTTTTGAGCCAACCGATGCGCCATATGCCATCATCTCAGCCATCCCAGTTCCTGCGCAGTGGCGTGCGTCCATCGCCAAAAAAGAGACGTTTGGAAGTATTTGGCACATCTCATAGGCGTTGTAAGCGGCAACACAGGCGGAGCCTAACGTTTGTAAAATGAGCGTTTCGAGTTCCACCAGAAGCGCAAAAGAGCCGCTAAGATAAAACAGAGGCTCGCCCGCACCGACCCATTCGCCCTCTTCGTGCAACACTTCGATGGTAACGCTCATGCCTTGCTTTTTCGCTTGTGCTTGAATCCACTGCGTGGCTAAACGTGTCGCTGAAAGAACGGGACGGCGTAAAAAGAAAGCGTACGTGACTTCCGTATCGCCAAAATGCTCGACGATTGCTTTGGTGTTGGAAAAATATTTATCGGTCCATGAGGGGATATCGATGGCATCAGGTTTGTGACTGTTTTGCATGCAGATCCTTGTCGTTTCGTTTTCACTTTATAGTCTCCTTTTGCTATAAAATTGCTGAGAAAAAAAGAAGTAGCGTAAACTTTTAACGTTTAGCGCGTTTTACATGTGAAGCTATTTTCATGCTACGATCTTATAGTAAAATTTTTTGATTAAAAATCTCAATTAAGGAAAAGTTATGGCAGCGAAAATTACGGATATTTGTATTGCATGTGGAGCCTGTATCGATGAGTGTCCTGTGGAGGCTATTGTTGATGATAGCGAGAACCCAACGGGCGCTGAGACCTATTATGTTTTTGCAGACAAATGTGTTGAGTGTGTTGGGCATCATTCATCCCCTGCGTGTATCGAAGCCTGTCCAACAGAAGGCTGTATTGTTTTAGGTGCTTAATTCACACGCTTAAGGCAGTTAACCCTGCCTTTTTTCTTCTCACACTTTTTTACGTTAAACATAATCATCCTCATGGTATAGTAATGGCTTCATTTTTTGAAGGATACTCATGCGATATTTGATTACAGTGACGCTTATTTGGGCGTTTTCATTTAGTTTTATTGGCGAAGTTTTAGCAGGAAAAATCGATAGTTATTTTGCTGTCTTGGTACGTGTCTCCCTTGCCTCACTCATCTTTTTACCTCTCACAAAATTTCGAGGTGTTGCCACAGAATTAAAGCTTAAAATCATGCTGATCGGCAGTGTGCAAATAGGCATCATGTACCTCTTTTTCTACCAATCCTTTTTATTTCTCACCGTGCCTGAAGTCATTCTTTTTACCATTTTTACCCCCATGTATGTGACCTTGGTTTATGACGCGTTAAAAGCTCAATTTAAACCCCTCTACCTTGTGAGCACGGGCGTGGCGGTTTTGGGAGCGTATATCATCCGTTACCACGATGTGACATCGCAGTTTATCACCGGTTTTTTGATGGTACAAGGGGCAAATATCTGTTTTGCCATCGGGCAAAGTGCGTATAAGAAAGTGATGGAGTCGCATCAAGACATCGCCCAACGCGATGTGTTTGGGTACTTTCATTTTGGAGCCTTGATCGTCAGTTTGGTTGCGTTTGGATGGTTTGGCAACACAGAAAAACTCTCCCCAACCTTCACACAATGGGGCGTTTTACTGTGGCTGGGCGTCATAGCCTCAGGGCTTGGGTATTTTCTATGGAACAAGGGTGCGTGCGAAGTCGATGCAGGCGTACTTGGCATCATGAACAACGCTTTAGTTCCCGCAGGATTGGTGATGAACCTTCTGATTTGGGGAACCCCGACCAATTACACCTTGCTTGCTTTGGGAAGTGGTGTCATCGCCTTTTCATTGTGGTTGCATCATTTTTTTATGAAGCGGTACCAGACCCATTGATTTAAAAGATCGGACACTCTTTTCCGTAGCAATACTGGTTAAATTTCTTCTGATCGCATTTCGTTTTCATCTCAGCCAAAAGCTTTACATGTAAAAACGTTTCGGAGAGCGACGAAGCGATGTTGAGCGCTGTCCAGACTTCCCTGTGGCAACAGCGCGCCGCTTCGTATTCGGCTATTTTACCTAGCACGGCGTACGTTACTTTTTGAGCAGAGGAGCGCGCTTTTTTGGCAACGGGTGAAGACTCTAAAAGAATGGCAAAACCGATGCCCACACCACTTGCCGCACCGCAGATACCCAAAAATCCACACGCACCACCCATAATGCTAGAACCTCTTGAAATCGCGGTTTTAAGCGCACTCTCACTCACTTTTCCACCGCTGTTTTTATACGCAGTTACGATGATAGCAGGCACCATTGCATGATGTTCTGGCCCGTGTTTTGGGATACTTGGATGCTCTCGGATTTGTTGAAATAATTTAAGCATATCGCGCTCTTTGGATGTTGCACAGATGTGTTCAATGACCGCCAACGCCTCTTTCGCATGACACGCATCGCAGACATAATGCCCCTCTTTACATGTAACGCTTTGATGACTCACACTTCCGCAGTAGTAGCACGTGGCTTCTTGCAATGTCGCCTCATACACAAGCTCCGAGGAGCAGACCATGCAGTTATGATTCTGCTTAGGCGTTACGCTAAACGAAACTTTTGCCATTGGTTTTGGAGTCAATAAAAGACTTGATTTCGCCTCAGGCGGTGTCGCACAACAACAACTCTGCCCCTCTTGGTTGGTAACATTTCCCTTCTCATCTAGCAAAAATAGTTCATTTTCCAACCGCTTTGCCAAAGCCTCATCAATGCGTGTTTTGATGCCTTTAAAAAGAGTGATACCATTTTCCAAGGCAAGGCTCTCGCCCACACCTTTGTAGATGACTTCGATCCTCTTTTGCTCACTTGGTTTGTATGCTTCAAAGGTGAGCGAATAAAAGGTATGCCCTTGTACTTCACGGTAAAAAAAGCGTTTGATAAGCGCAATGTTCTCAAACCCACTCTCACGAAGCAGTCCTAAAAGATGCGCTTGTGTCAGTGCGCCACCGATGCACTCACCGCTCAGTTTCGCGTCGTTGCGGATGAGCGCACTTGCCTCTTCATCGCAGATGACATCGGAGACCACGAGCCTTCCACCCTTTTTAAGTACGCGAAAGATTTCTGCAAAAAGTTTGCGTTTGTGACTCGAAAGGTTGAGCACACAGTTGGAGGTGATGACATCAAAACTCCCTTCTTCCTCTGGCAATGCTTCAAGGTAGCCTTTGGCAAAGGCGAGGTTGTTGTAGCCCAGACTTTGTGCCACCTCTTGCGCCCCACTTCGCGCGATTTTCAGCATGGAATCCAGCATATCGACCCCGACAATACGCCCACTTTTTCCTACAAGTTTTGAGGCGATAAAACACTCAATGCCTCTGCCAGAACCCAAATCTAGCATTGATTCACCCATTTTGAGTTTCGCATCTAAGATAGGACTGCCACAGCCGTATCCTCGAAAGCGCAAGTGTGCAGGAATGTGCGAAAGGTACTGCTCTTCATAGCACGCAGGGTTAAGTATGCTTTCCTTGTCCTCTAACGCCGCATCATGGTAAAAGGCTTTAACCAAACGCAACGACTCGCTCTCACCCGTGGCAAGCAGACAATTCGCATGGGTATGCGCCACACCCTCATTCTCACCACAACTCTGCAAGATGTCGCCCATTTCCAAACACAAAGCAGGCTTTACATGTAAAGGCTCAAACCGCTTCGCTTCCTCTGTTATCAGCCACAATGCAAGCTTTTCCAAAAGCGGTTCATACGGGTCATCGCCCATAAACGTTTTGGCATGAGAAAAGCTGTGGTCTAAGTCGCCGCCACCGAGTAAAAAACGAAGTGGAGAAGAGAGTGCTGTGATGGACTGCGACGCAATGTCCTTAGCCACCCTACTTTCAAGCGCTTCAGCGATGCTCTTTCCTTCCATCAAAAGTTCACCCTCTCCAACCATCGCCGCACTGGGATAAAAATGCCCATCGTAGCCTAAAGCGATGGAACTACGTCCTGAGCTAGAGCCGTCGTGTACCGTTCCTTTTGGGGCGAAGATTTGCGTTTTTAGCGCTTCAAAATTGTCGATGACAAGCCCTAATTTTTGCGCTTTTTGATAGGCATTAATCAGTGCATTAAAAAGCGTGTCATGCGCTATCAATCCCTCATTTTCACCACGTCCGCGCGAGAAATACCATAAGAAATGCAGATGCCCTGCTTTGAGTTCGCATGTCAACGCCACAATGGCTTCTAAACTCTGAATATTCAGTGGATGCAAACAAACAGATAAAGAGAACGAGTAACCCGCTTTTTGAAGCCAAAGGATGTTTCGCTCCAACTTCTCAAAACTCCCATGCCCTCGAATGGCGTCATGCTCTTTAGGCAGACCATCAAGGCTGATTTGAAAGTGCAGTCGTGATGTGGGGAAATCTTTACATGTAAAGATTTTTTCAAGCAACATGCCATTGGTCAAGATGACTACTTCGGTGTCGCTGAGTGCTAAAATCAACTCTACCAACGCCAACAGTTCAGGATGCACCAACGGCTCGCCACCGCTGATGATAAAAAGCCGACAGCCAAGGGCGTACGCTTCGTTTACATGTAAAGCTATGGTCTCGCAACTTAGCGTGTCTTTTTCGGTGGGCGAAGAGCTAAAAAGGCAGTGCGTACAGCTAAGATTGCAACGGTTGGTGAGGTGTATCCAAAACTCATGAAGGGCTGTTTTAGACGAGGGTTTTGGTCTGTAATGCAGCGGATTTGGTTCTGAAATGCGGTGTTTTAACTGCTCATACGCAAGGCTTTTCTCCGCACTTTGCAATAACGCATCCGCACTTGCATTGGGCACAAACCAGTCCGCACTGTGGCGGTGTACGTAAATCGGATGCTCTTCAAAAACAATTCTCTGCCAACTACTTTTCATACGCTTCTAACCTCTTTTTCACACGTTGTTTTAAAATCATTGAAACCACCACAAGCACCACCAATAAGCCAACGGAGATGTAAAACTCATGGCTTCCAAAACTCAGCGATTGCGCTCCGATGTTGGAGTACACCAAAACGCCAGGCAACATGCCCAAAAACGTTGCGAAGAAAAAATCACGGTAGCGAATCGTTGAAAATCCAGCGCTGTAACTGATGATGTTAAATGGCACAAGCGGGACTAAACGAAGCAGTAAAATCATCACAAATCCATGCTTTTTAACGCTTTTTTGAAAGTTTATCAGTTTTTCATGTGCCAATTTTTCGTGCATTTTTTTGCCATACAGTCGTGCAAGATAAAAAGAGAGTGTTCCCCCACATAACGCACCCACGATGATGTAAACACTTCCCCACGCAAACCCAAAGATAAGCCCACCTGCAAGCGCTAAAATGCCATCAGGAAAGAAGATAAGCGGTGCAAGTGTAAAGAGGACGATGAATATAATCGGAGCGTAAATGCCAAAGCTAAGGACAAAGGTTTTGATCGATTCGACTTGCGCGTAAGAGAGCACGCCCGTTTTATAAAAGAGGAACATCAAGACGCCAAAGGCTAAAAACAGGGCTATCTTTTTGATGCGTCATCCTTTAAGGCGTGGATTTTCTGGCGTGAACTGAAACGGTTGTACCATTTTTTCAGCACTCCTTGCGCTTCTTGCTTCATTGCAAAATCAGGATTGAAGATGAGATCGAGCAGATGCACCCCGTTTTTACCCCCTTTGCTCATCGACTCCGCGCAACTTTGGCAGTAACTGACGATGCTCTCGCATGCCGTTTGGTTCGCACGAGAGCGCATCTGCTCATGCGCTAAGCCCGAATGGGTGAGTTCCAACATACCTCCACTGCCGCAACAAAGCGTTTTTTCACGGTTTTGTTTGAACTCTTCGTAAGGCAGACCCAGTTGTGCTAAAAGCGTGCGCACATCTTTGTGAATTTCTTTTTCATACCGTGTCGGACAGGGATCGTGCAGTGCCATTTTGGGCGCGTTTTTATGGCGTTCTTTCGCACTTTCTGGCAGTCCGATCTGCTCTAACAGTGAATAGAGTGAGACGATCTTGATGTGTGGCGCGTACGTTTTGATGCTCATAAAACAGTTCTCACAGGCGGTCACAACCGTGGTGGCGCCCATTTTTTCAAGATCACGCTCAAGCTGTGAATGGTACATTTTAAACTGCGCCATATCGCCCATCATGCGTGTGGGCGTGCCACAGCACTGCTGAATGATGCCAATGCCAGAACATTTAGAACGCAAATACGAAAATACGCTATGAACAAGACTGGGAGAGTACGAGCTAAGCGCACATCCAGGCATAAATGCCATATGGGTGTACTCTCCAGTTGTAAACTTTTTTGTAGTAGAAAAAAGTCTTGAAAAACTACTTTTTTGGTGGAAGATGACCGCACCATAGCCGTACTTTTTCAACACGTTTTTATCATCCGCAAACGTTGTTTTAGAAGCGGTGAAAACCTTTCCAAAGTCGATGTCTTGTGGGCACATGTGCGCGCAGAGTCCGCAGTTGGCACAGGCAAATGCCATATCGCTTGTCGGAAGTTCTGTGGTAAATTTTGTGAGCAATTTTTTGGGCGAGATGGTGAAGCTGTAGAGCATCGGACAGCCCTTCATACAGCTCCTGCAATCTACGCACGCCTTTTCATACGCGTTGATCTCACTTTCCACGATACACTCGCTTGATCAGATAGGCCAAAATAGAAACGGAAAAGAGAATCAAAAGCCCATAAGCAACCGTCTTCGCGCCGCCGCTAAGCATCTCTCCTGCGTAGGAGTAGACCAGCGTTGCAGGCAGTTGTCCCACACCCGTCGCGATCAAAAAGGCGCTCAGTCTCATGGAGGTCAACCCTGCGGCGTAACTGACCACGTCAAAGGAGATAAACGGAAGCAGTCGTGCGATCACAATCGCATAAACCCCATGCCGCTCAAAAAAAGCATCCACACTCTCCAACGCCATTTTACTCGTCAGTTTTTCGACCACATCGCGCCCTAAAAACTTGGCGATGTAAAAACACAACAGCGCTCCGACCATGGCACTGAACCATGAAAGTGCAGCACCCCAAACCCAACCAAACAACGCCGCATTGGCAAAGGTGATGAGAAATGCGGGCAAAGGCGCAAGGATGGCTTGAAACACCATCAGCAAAAACGAGATGAGCGGTGCTAACATGCCGAAAGAAAGAATGTACGCTTTGATGCTTTCGATATCTAAACTTTGGAACAGTGCAATGACCTCAAAAAAGTAATTGCGCGTCTGAGGGCAGATGAAAAAAAGCGTTAGCACGACACCGACGAAGAGCAGTGTCGCGATTTTGGAAGGTTTGAGCATTATTTGCTGACGGCTAAAACATCTTTGATTTTATCGCGAGGCCAACCGTATTGACCGTCTTTGAGCGTTAAAAGTTGCTCTTTTTTCAGCCCTTTTTCAAGGTAAAAATCATACGCGCGATCTGCTCCTCCACCGCCTCTTGGGCAGACGATAATCACTTTTTGATCAGGCTTAATGTCAGGAAGCAATGCCGCAAGTCGCGCTTTTTCATCCTCTGTTTTAACAGGATACGCATACGTTTCAAGCGCACCCTTTAAGTGCTCTTCCTCAAAATCTTTTTTCTCTTGAATGTCTACCAAGACGATTTTAGAAGCGTCCTCACGCATCAACTTTGCCGTTTCATCCGCCGTAATATAGTTGTATTTGGCATTTTCTTCGACTTTTCCACCACATCCAACAAGCAATAATGCCGCAATGGGTAACGCTAACAATGAAGAGAGTTTCATCGATTCTCCTAAGGGAAATGTTTACATGTAAGGGGTAGGGAATGTATCAAAAAGAGCAGTGTCATGTCATTTTTGATGTACGCTTAAACCTTAAGCCGTTACATGATTTAGGTGTTATGATAAGCTTTTGTGACTTAGAAAAAGGTTAATACGGTCAATGTTTGTTGACTGTTTTTGCTACAATAGCGCTTTTACATGTAAGGATCTTAGAGATGACAACTGAAAATGAGATAAGAGCGTATATTGACAGGACAACGGCTTTAAATACTTTTTTTCAATACCCACCTTTGCGCGTGGAAGAGATAGGCGATGGTAATTTAAATTTTATCTTTCGCATTAGCGACCAAAGCGGCACTTCGCTCATTCTCAAATACGCCGCGCCCTATCTTCGGCTTTTGGGCAAGGATTTTCCACTTCCACAGAACCGTATTTGCGTCGAGATGCACACGCTGAGCTATTTTAAAAGCATCGCTCCCTCCTTAATTCCAACGCTTTACTACCTCGATGAAGCCTCTTTTTGCTTTGTCATGGAAGATCTTGTGGGCTACAGACTCTTGCAAACAGCGCAGTTCGATCAGTTTATTGCCCCCTCGTTGTACGCGAAACTGGGCACCTTTTTAGCAACGCTTTACACCAAAGCGCCGCCTAAACACGAAGCGAATTACTATGAAAATGCTACCTTGAAACGCATAAGCGAAGAGTACATTTTCATTTTTCCATACATCAAAAATCACCCTGCATTAACGCTGCCTGACTACTTTAGTCCCATGCCCAAAAGTGTGACTTTTCTACACAATATTGACATGCTTTTAAACCTGTTTCAAAACGAAAAAGAGTGTCTAATTCACGGCGATCTACACACGGGTTCTATCATGATCAAACATGAAAACCTTTCCATCATTGACGCCGAATTCTCCTTTTGGGGACCGCTTGGTTTTGACATCGGCACACTGTTGGCGCACATCATTTTTGGTGAGATTTACAACTGCTTTATACCCAAACCCGTTCAGTTTCAGCCCATCGTTCGTGCACTGTGGAAAGCGTTTGAAAAGAGCCTTGGCAACGTGCCTTTGCACATCATGCAACAGAGCATTGGGTTTTGTGGCGCCGAACTCTCACGCCGTTTGGTCGTACCTGCCAAAGCCAAACCGCTGGAAGCGATTGCGCCATTGGAAGACAAAACTAAAGCCTATGTGCTGTGCGAAAAACTGAGCATTGAATTGGTTGAATCCTTTTTACATGTAAAGCGTTTTGAAGCGTTTATCGAGGTTGTGGAGCGGCATTTATGCGTCAAAACGCACTGATCTTTTTTATGAAAGCGCCTGTTATTGGGCGTGTTAAAACACGTCTGGCAGAGGGAATTGGAAACGACAATGCAACCACGCTTTACCGCTTGATGTGTGCACACCTGTTGAGCCTCGCAGTGCCACAAAATACCGATGTGATCGTAGCCTACGATGATGAAGAGCGCATGTCATTGCCTGATTATTTAGAGGGAACATCACTTTTTTACCAAAGTGGAAACGATTTGGGTGAGCGTATGCAAAATGCTTTTGAAGCAGTGTTTGCCAAAGGCTATAAACGTGCGATTTTGGTGGGTTCGGACATTCCTAATGTGGATGGGCGCATTTTAGAAGAGGCGTTTGCCCACCTTTGCAACAACGATGCGATGCTCTCACCGACAGAAGATGGCGGTTATTACCTCATCGGTTTTCACGCACACACCTTTTGCAAAGAGGCGTTTGAGGGCATCCGTTACAGCCAAAGCGATGTCTATGCCAACACGCTTTTAAAACTCTCACCTCTTCGTGTCACCAAAGGGGAAATGCTGCGTGACATCGACACGTTAGAGGATTTGCGCGCGTTTACATGTAAAGAAAAACTCTCACCTCTTGGGACGTTCGCGCAGAACATTTTAAACGACCTTCCGCGCATCAGCGTCATTATTCCTGCCTATCATGAAGATGAGACACTGCTGCACACACTTTCCCATCTCAAAGCGATGGCACACGCCCAAAACTACGAAATCATCGTGGTTGACACGCATGAAAAAACCACCGTGGAGCGTTTACGAATAAGCGCTGTTCGCGTTGCCTTTTCGTCTAAAGGCAGAAGTACTCAAATGAATGAGGGGGCGCGAAAGGCACGAGGGGAAATGCTTCTTTTTTTACACGCCGACACGCTTTTGCCCTATCACTGGGATACAAAGATCGAAAACGCTTTACATGTAAACAAAGCGGGTGCCTTTAACCTTGGCATTAACGACTCGCATCTGGGGCTTTTTTTCATCGAAACGATGGCAAATCTTCGCACCAAAATGACGAAAATTCCCTACGGCGATCAAGCTCATTTTTTCCAAACCTCTTTTTTTAGAGCGCTTGGAGGGTATGCGCAGATTGCATTGATGGAAGATGTGGAGATCATGAAACGGCTTAAAAAACGAGGTCAAAAAATCACGCTTTTAAAGTCTACGGTTTTGACGTCACCGCGCCGATGGCATAAAGAGGGCATTTTGTATGTCACACTTCGCAACCGCACGTTAAGCTTTTTATACTGGCTTGGTGTTTCGCCCCAACAGTTAATTAAACACTATAAAGCGCACCGAAACTAAATTCTGTATAATCCATCTTAAAACTTTAGGAAAGCCATGTTACACGGTATCTTGACCCTTTTACTCTTCCAATTTGTCGGAGAGTGCATCAGTAAACTGTTTATGCTCAAAATCCCAGGAGCCATCATCGGTATGGTCTTGCTTTTGCTCTTTTTGATGCTCCGAAAAGGGAGTTATCCAGCCCTTGATAGCTCGGTGTTTTGGCTACTGCGCTATTTGCCCCTTTTTATTATTCCTGCCGCCGCAGGCATCATCACCCAATTTGAGACGATCTCAAACGAGCTTTTTGCCATTCTTGCGTCCTTGATCGTGGGAACCTTTTTAGCTCTCGCGTTTAGTGTGAAACTCATGGATGTCTTGATCTCGCGTAAGGAGAGAAAATGAACGTTGACGCACTGATCGCTTATGTGATGAATACGCCTCTAAGCTGGATTATCATCACGATGAGTGCTTATAAAATCGGGATTATTATTTACGAAAAAACAGGCAAACACGCGCTTTTGCAACCCATTGTCATCGCGTATGTCATTATGCTTCCCATTCTTATTTTGGCGCAAATTCCCTACAAGCAGTATTTTGAGTCGGTCAGCATTTTGCACTTTTTTCTAGGACCTGCCACGGTTGCATTAGCACTTCCGTTGTATAAAAATCTCAAATTGATTCAGTCCTATTTTCTGCCCATTCTCATCACGCTTGTCGCTGGAGGCATCTTTACCATCCTTAGCGCCATTAGTATTTTGTGGCTTTTTGGCGCTTCTAAGATCACGATGCTCTCGATGACCACCAAATCGGTCACGGCGCCCATCACGCTCATCACCGCGCAGGACATCGGAGCGATTCCCTCTTTGGCAATGGGATTTGTCGTCATCACAGGGCTTTTGGGAGCGCTCTTTGGTACGTTTATTTTTAAACTCTTAAAGATCAAACATGACGCCGCCAAAGGCTTCGCCCTCGGACTCATCTCACACGCCGTAGGCACAGCCCGAGCCTTCGAGATCAGCGAAAATGCCGCAGCATTTTCAGCCTTAGCGATGGGGTTGATTGGGGTGTTTATCGCCGTTTTATTGCCGATTGTGATTGGGTTCTTATAATGTTACATGTAAAAGAATTAAAGAAGAATCCCTGAATGGAAGATTCTTCTTTCCACGATTAGTTAGATGCTTTTTTACAAAGGCATCCACATTGAGACATTTTGGTATCTAGGCTATACTTTCCAGCGCCTAAAAAGAAAAGTGCCAAAGATGAAAAGAGATAAAGAAGGGGTAGCTCCGTCATCAATCCACCTGATTCAGGGTCGATAGCCAAAAACATGTCACTATGAACAAGGAAAAGAGCAAAGACCATCGTTGTTCCAAAGATCAAAGCACTGGTACGCGTGAAAAGCCCCAATATAAGTAAAAATGGGATAATAAGCTCTCCTAAATAGGAACCATAGGCGACAATTTCAGGCAATCCAGAACTTACAACAAGCTCCTTAATTTCAGCAATACCACCTGTATATTTTTGAAAACCATGAAAGAGCATAAGTCCAGCGATGGAGATACGTAAGACCAGTTTTCCAATATCCTCATTTGCATATTTAGCAAATTGTGTTTCTAAAAACATTTTTTTCCTTTTGTTGTATTAAAACAACCCAAACTGCTAGTTGAGAAGATGGTTTGAAAGTTGCTTTAAACTCCATAAAAAGCCGTGGGAGGCGAGATTATGGAGCGAGATATTATAACCGTTTATTGTTTAATTGATGAGTATTTGAAGGTATCAGGGATAAAAGATGATGTTAGAGCTAAGATTAGTAATGCAGAAGTGCTGCTTATCGGGTATATGGCAGTGAATGATTTTAATGGCAACTATTTCAAAGCACATCAGTATGTTAAGATGATGCACTTGGTGAAAGAGATTGACTACACGAGATTTTTGCGCCGCTTAGTAAAAATAAATGACGTGTTGTCCACACTTTTTTTGTTTTTAGGCTCATTGTTTCAGCGATTAAACGGTGCAAAGATTTACTCTGTTGATTCTTTTCCTGTTGAATTGTGCCAAATCACAAGGCAAAGCAGAGTCAGATTGTGGAGTGATCCATCTTTGAAGGGGTATAATGCATCCAAAGGAA
Organism: Sulfurospirillum multivorans DSM 12446; assembly: GCF_000568815.1. Lineage (NCBI taxonomy): Bacteria > Pseudomonadati > Campylobacterota > Epsilonproteobacteria > Campylobacterales > Sulfurospirillaceae > Sulfurospirillum > Sulfurospirillum multivorans. Next base: position 873,371 of record NZ_CP007201.1, on the reverse strand, counting down.
GATTCTTTTATGGGCTTAAAGTCCATATGGTAGTCACAGCCGATAAAGAGCCTGTAATGGTACATATCTCAGAAGGCTCCATACACGATGTTACGGCGGGGTATCAATTTATGCACTATCTACCCCAAAAATCAATCACGATTGGAGATAAAGGGTATGTTTCATCAAAGTTAGAAGCTTTTTTAAAACAGTTTGAGATTGTACTTTCACCCATTGGGCGTAACAACATGCAACAAGAAAACAAAGAAGAGTATTTTACCAAGCGTAGAATTAGAAAAGGTGTTGAAACTGCCTTTTCTATGATCACTGCTAAGTTTGGTAAAGTGATTAAGGCTACAACCATTGGTGGCTTTTTAACAAAGCTTAGACTTTTCATCACTGCGTATGCTATCAACTGCTTTTTGAAGCTTAGTGATGACAAAAAAGCTCTTCTGTTTAACTAGCAGTTTGGGTTAAAACAAGTTGAAAGTATAACCACGTTTGGTAAATGAAAATTCTTAATTATGGTAAATATTATCAAAAATATTTAATACTTCGTGATCATCTGCCTAAAAACTTCATACAGTTCAGGGAACATTTCAAACCCTTCGATGCCTAAAAAATGCCCACCGCGTGGGATTTCTAAAAGCGCACTGTCAAGTTTAGCCCCCAACGTTTTACTCACGTAAGAGGGAACGTACATGTCGTTGTCGGAGAAGATGACGTGCTTTTGGAGGATGTTGCGTGAGAGCTTGGCGTAGTCAAGTTTGGTGTCGACAAACGCGTCAAGGTTGGGGAAAATTTCGAGGGGTTTATCAAAGGGTGAGACTAAGATCATACCGCCAAGAGCAAAACTCTCAGGAAGTGCGTCAAGGTAGTGCAAAAGGGTGATACAGCCTAAACTGTGCGCGATGATAAACGTCTCATTATTCGGCGTGCCGATCTTGTCGCGAAGTTTTTCAAGCCACGCCTCAACCTGCGGCGTCTCAGGTATTGGCATGCGTAACACCTCAACCTCGATGCCGTACATGGCATGAACTTTCTCAACAAACCACGGAAACCAATGGTCATTGGACGAAGCGGAATAGCCATGAATAATGTAAACTTTTTTCATTCAAGCCTCTTATACAATCTTTTCAATTATGATACATCAAGAGTTTAAATGAATTGTTACACCTCTTTTTTTTCGTCCGTTTGGTTGCTACTCTCGACCATTGCATTGAGGCTTTTTTTCAGTTTTTGCAACATGCGGTTAACATGGATGAGATTTTCTGCCGACTGAATGGCAATGTCCTCTGTCGCATTCACATTTTTATCAAACGTCTTCTTTGCATTCTCATCAATGCCCATATCTTCGATCACATCTTCGACTTCTTCGGCGAGTTGTTGGAGCTGAGAGACAGCATTTTCCGCTTTTTTGAGCGCATCTTCAGAGTCTTTCATCGCGAGATTGACTTTTTGCACAAAAAGTGAAATGTGCGTTGACGCCTCTTTGAGTTCATCTTCGCTGTGGGAAGAGAGCGTCACATTTTGCCCCGAAAAACTACTGATATCGCCACGTGCAAGCTCTTTGGCTTTTTGCACAAACCCTTCTAAATGTTCTATAATCTCTTTGGTCATCACAAACGCATAAACGATGATGATAAGCCCGATAATCAGCGCGATGTACTGAAATTTGAGGAACATATCGTTTTTGGCTTCGCTGTGGTCGGTGTAGAGCCAGACCGCTTCATCCATCGCATTGAGCAGTTGCACGTTTTTTTCATACACAAATGCCAGATGCTTGTTGATCTCACTCTCAAGTGCGATAACATGGTCTAAGTAGAGCATGTACTCTTCCCAGTACGCGTTGTTCTCTTTGACGATGGCATACACTTCGGGAGCGTTTTTCACCGCAGCATCATCCAAAAAGCTCTTGATTGTTTTGTTGTAAAGCGCTTTGGCATCGGCATAAACGAGCAGATCTTGGGCATTGGCACTGCGTAAATAACGGTTAACGTACAGCCCCATGCGCTGTGAGAGCATGCGTTGGCGACCCGAGAGATCGATGTGAATGTTGCTTAGATTCGCACCCACCATACGTTGCACCACCGTGTCAGAGAGCACGAGGAGTTTTTCGATGCGAGGCGTTAAGACTTCCATATCGGGGCGCACCTCTTCGATGCCGCTTTTGAGCGCTTCAACCTCAACGCGAAAGGGAAGCCACAGTGTCATCACCTCTTCGAGTTTGGTTTGGATGCGCTCATTTTGGGGCGCGTAAATGCCTTTTGCATCATTGCCATACAGAAGATCTTTCAGACTGCTTTCAAACAGACCCACCGCGGTGTTCAGCTCGCAAAAATCATTGGTATGGCGATGCACGATGAAAAAGGTCTCTTTGCTGATCTTTTGGGAGAGCATGCGCTGTTTACCTGCGATGTTGATGATGTAGGAGTCTTTTTTGCTCATCTGATTCATCATGACCGTGAGTGAGATGATGAAAATAATCACAAACGAAAGCAGTCCACCTGCGAGTTTCATTTTGGTGCTAATGGTGGTTGGTTTTATCATAATGTCCTACTCATAAATCTCTTTGAGCTCTTGAATATTCAAGACCACAACGCTGTTTTTTTCGATCTCAATCGTTCCATTACGGGTGAGTTTGTTTAAAATACGTGAAAGTGTCTCAGGTTGAATGTGCAACATATAGGCAATTTCATGTTTTTTAAGGCGGTTAAACGTCTCCAGCTCATTGACAAGCATGTGCGCCACTTTCGCCGTTCCATCAAACACAACATCACGGCTAATAATACACTGCATCTGCTGAATCATCTTAAACGACTCTTCCAAAATCTTCGTCATCAAGCGGTGATTCGCATAGATCATCGCACGAAATGGCTCACTTTGGATGGAGAGCACTGTGCTGTCTTCCAAAAACTCGGCGTTCGCGTAACAGCTGATAAAAAAGCTGTCAATGAGCTTGGAAACATTGAAAATAAGGGAGTTGGAGTAGAGTTTGTAGAGAAAGATTTCATTGTCAAAACGGTCTACCTTGTAAAATTTGACCGAGCCTTTGATGATGTAATAGATCGCATCTTTGGTGTCTTTTTCATAAAAGAGCACGTCACCGGCTTTATGGTGACGCACACTGCAAAAGGAGGCGATTTTTTGAATATCGTCACCTTGCAGAGAATCAAACAGTGGCAAGGAAGCAATAAGTGCCAAAGGATCGTTTGTCATCGTTACTCTTTACGGTTTATTTGCTAAAGGTAGCATTTTGCACAATGATCTTGTAAAAATAGCCCGAACCAAAATCTTTATCCACACTCACAACACCCGAAGCAGTAACAATATCTCCAACTTTGGGAAGCTCTTTGGAGGTAAACACAACACGTCCCACGTCGCTGCCCTCGCCCGTACCATCTTGAATATGAATCCAGTTAACTCCGATAATATTGGGTGATGCTTTCACAACACGGCCTCGAATCGCGATCGTTTTGTCTTTCAAACTGGCACGTTTTTCCCACGCTTCTTTAACACTCATGGTACCGTTTTGTTTGTAAGGAGACTCTTTAACTTGCTCATTAATAAGCGCTAAATTGCCCTTTTCAGGAACTTGTGTGCGGTACTGAAGGTTGGAAGCAAAAACGATCTCGTCAAACGTGCGGTTAAGCGATTTGCTCTCAAAATTTTTAGCACGTAACTCTTCAGTGAAACGCACTTCCGTCCCTTTTTCAACCTTCGTTCCCTCAACCGCAACCCAGTATTTTTTCTTGGTATCATCAATCTGCAGATAGGTGTAACCGCCACCATTGAGCGTATCGACCACCGTTCCTTCAAAGACATCTCCTGCGTGAAGGGCTAAACTACAGGCGAGCGTCACAAGAGCCATAGAGAATTTTTTCATTTTTCTTCCTTAAGATTTTTATTTTTATACGACATTATAATCAAACATGCGACCACACCACTGCACACATACACCCAAAGGGGAATTGGCACAGGATCGCCCGTGGCGTAAGAGTGCATGCCCGCTAAGTAAAAGTTCACACCAAAGTAGGTCATCAAGATGGACGCAAAGCCTAAAAGCGAGAACACCGCAAAGAGATAGTGTGAGTAAAACCGTGGCACCAGTCTTACATGTAAAATGATCGCGTAGACCAAAATGGAGATATACGCCCACGTCTCTTTTGGATCCCACCCCCAGTAACGCCCCCACGATTCATTCGCCCAAATACCGCCTAAAAAGTTACCGATGACCAAAAGACTCAAGCCTAAAATCAAGGTGATTTCATTGATGGCGCTCAGGTGTTTGATGGTCGCAACGATCTTGATTGAGCGTTTACATGTAAAGAGGATGAGCGTGAACAGTCCCAACGCACAGCCAAGCGCTAAAAAGCCATAACTCGCCGTGATGATGGAGACATGAACACTAAGCCAAAAGGATTTTAAAACGGGCACAAGGTTGGTGATCTCTGGGTCAATGTGCCCGAGATGTGCGACAAACATAAAGATGCCTGCCATCATCACCGAGCCCGAGAGCGCAAAGAGCGAACGGCGCAAAAAGAGCATGCAAAAAAGCAGACACGACCACGCGATGTAGACGATGGATTCGTACGTATCGCTGAGTGGCGCATGTCCGCTGATGTACCACCTTAAAGCGAGTCCACAGGTATGCACGACAAACAATGTCGCCACGAGGAAAAACAGCGGTCGGTCGAGTTTACATGTAAAGGTTTGAGGCGCAAAAACGCGTCCAAACGCGACGACTAAAAGTACCAAACCTAAAAATATGTACGCCAACGTTAAACGCTCAAAAAGCATCAGTTTGTTGTAGAGAATTTCGATCTGAATGTGCGTGGATGAGGGCATAATTTCAGCACCATAGTTGCTTTGAAACTGCGAAAAGGTCTTTACATGTAAAAGTGCTTTGGCATAATTTCGCTCAAACAGTGCTTCGATAAATGCGGTGGAGCTCTCTTGCACTTTGTCGGCTTCCACGCCCTCTAATTGCGCAAACATCTGCTCGAAGGCAAGCCATGTGTGGTTAGCATCATGGGGCAGTGGGAAGATTTTAAAGAGTACGCCTTGGTAGAGCATAAACGCGATGCTCAGGCGCTCATCGACTTTGATCAGATCGTTCTCAAAGGTACCGCGCTGACTTGGTTTCATCGCGAGCGCTTTTTGAAGCTCAGCGTCTAGTTTGTAGCGATGCCCGTCAAAAAAGTCCTCAAAGCTTGCCAATTTTTGATCTTTCGCAATGCCGATGAACTCTCGAAGCTTAGGCGTTTTGGTCTGAATCATCGGCAGATTCTTCCACACACTGGGGTGCGAGAGCATACCAAGCGCCACTTGCATCGCGTCCATTTCGTACAGACTATTTTTACCGCTCAGTTTATAAAGCACCTCTTGGCTTAACGTATCAAAAGGCTTCATGCGCCCCATGCGCGACTGCACGACCAGTTTTCCAAACGCGTCACTGACCTCTTTGCTCTTACTTTGGTGTTCTTGCAAATACGTTTGCACATATTCGCTCTCGCACCATAACGGCGTTTGAACCAACAGCACCAAAACAACGAGAAGTGAACTGCTTTTTACCTCCGAGATGAGTTTACGAAAGCGCGATTTGGGATCAAACAGATTTAAAAAAAGCCCTAAAAAAAGCAGCGCGTAGCCCACATAGGTCACTTCAACACCAGGGTCTTTAGTGACGGAGAGAATCGTGCCTTTTTCATCGGGGTCGTAAAAGGTTTGAAAAAATTTATACCCTTTGTAGATGAGCGTGTGATTCATGTAGATCTGCGCACCCAGCGTTGTGTTGCCATCTCGCACCTCAACATCGCTGGTATACGCCGAAGGTGAACGACTGCCGTAATAGCGCTCTAATTCAAAGTCATTCAGATGCACCGCAAACGGTAACGTGATCTCTGCGTTTTTTTCACTGGAAAAGATGACATTGGAGCTTGAGCCTTCACGTATTTTCATCACACCATCCACACCAAAGTAACGTGTGAGACCTGATCCTATAAGAATGAGAATAAACGCCGCATGGAAAGTAAAACGGCTTACATGTAAAATCATTTTGGAGCGGTAAAGTGCGATAGCAAGGTTAATTGCGGCAAGAACCAAAAGTGCTTCGTACCAGATGGCATTGTAGACATAATAACGCGCAACGGCTGTGCCAAAGTCATTTTCCACAAAGGTTGCAATCGCAGCACCTACGGCTAAAAAGAAGAGCAGTATCAGCGTTGTTTTGTAGGAGCCAAAAACTTTGAGCAACACGTTTGTCCTTTGTAGTAACACACTTAAAATGCCAAAATATGGCAGTTTAAGGATATTAGACTTTTTGCATAACTCTTGAAAAAATAAAGAGTTTGCTTAGAGTGCGTTAATTTTTGAAACTTAAAATTGAGTCATAGCCAAAGCTATGGCGATGTTTTTAGTTTTGAAAGGTGATGTGCTATAAGCGATACTCTTCTTTCAATGGGTTATGCAAAAAGTCTATTATACACCAAGAGAGGAAAACTCTCTTGGTGTTAAAACTTTACTTCTTGTTTTTATCGAAGTAAGAAGATTTGCTGTCCACCGCTGGATCAAGAGCAACGGAATTTGGAGCGAGTCTGCCTTTAGCAGATGCCTCTTTTTTCCACTCTTTTTCTAGTGTCTCTTTAAATTTTAACTTCTCAGCAATCAAGGCTGGCATATCGACTTTAGCGATTTTCTGCGCTTTGTCTTTCGTGTCAAAATCAGGTGCAACGTAGTCCATGACACCGTGTTTGGCAAGAACGCTGACCAGTTTTAGACGTGCTTGTTGCGCTTGCTCGTTGGCGGATCCTAAAAGGCGTAAGACCTCTTCAGGAGCATGGAAGAACGCACCATGACCTGCAATCGCCATATCGCCTCTCCATTGTCCATGACGGATGAGGGTACGAATCTCTTTAAGCTCAGCATCACTTGCACCCACTTCCATCGCTTTGCCCGTCTCAATGTGTGCTTTGGCGATGTTGTCAAACGCGATGTCCATCATGAAATCTTTGCGCTCCACTTTTTGTTGAACGATGCCTCTGAGTTTATCTTCGCTCTCTCTGTGGCAGTTCATACAACTTTTATCCATATTTTTAAGTGGATTTCCAATTTGGTGATCAGAATACTTCACAGAACCCTCTTGGGTGTAAGGCATGTGACAATCCGCACATGAAACACCTTTTTGTCCGTGAATACCTGTTGTCCAAAGCTCATAACCAGGATGTTGTGCTTTAAGCATTGGTGTTTTAGAGATGCTGTGTGTCCAGTCAGAGAAATTAATTTCATCATAATATTTCTCCATACCTTCAATGCTCAAGCCTTTTGCCCATGGAAGGGTAACAACCATCGCTGTTTTGTTCACATCTTTCGCATCTTTCCACTCTGTCTTTTTAAAGTAGTACTCTACGTGACATTGTGCACAGACCAAAGAGCGTTTCTCTTGGTGCGTAGACTCTTCAAAGCTTTTAAGACCTGCTGCTGCTAGACCGCGATTGAGGTGAGGAACACGCACTTGAAGTTGCGCTGTTTTGTCATCATGACACGTGGCACAGCCAATAGAATTAACGACTTGTGAGCCGTATTTTGCCCATTTGCCCGTAAAGAACTCTAACTCACCATCTTCTTCGATCAAACGAGGAACATCGGGTGATTTACATGTCCAACATGCCGTTGGAAGAGGACCTGTTTTAGCGTCCGTTGGAGCACCCGTTCTAAGCGAATTGATGTTATCTTGTACCGCGTAGTAATGCCCACGTGGCGCATTGTAATCTTTTGCAAAAGCATACCCAGCCCACGCAACCGCAAGGTAAGGTTTTTTCGCCAGCATATCATCTAGATCATCGCTCTCTTTGGTTTTTTTCCAAGAATCAAATTGACGAGGATAGTATTTTGCCCACTCTTCGCTTTTTTCTTTGCCCTCGATGCCTGCCTCGCTTGGTGCTTTGGCAAGTTCGACTCTTTGTTTTTCTCTTTCGGTGATATTGCCAGCCAATAATGCCATTGCGCCGATAGCAACCAATGAGCCAACCAGTAATACTTTGAACTTATTCATCATTTCTCCTTTTACTGTACTTCTTTAACACCCAAATTATTCGGTGTTGTCGTAAGACCTCTTACTTTGCCGTGTGGCACGCCCTTATGACACTCCCAACATCGTCTTCCCGTAGCGACGCTTGGGTCGTCATAATTGTGATTTGCATCGGCATTTTTAACCATTTGAGAGGTTAAACTCGCGTGACACGCAATACAATTCTCCTGAACTCTCTTCGCCCCATCATCACTAATTTTAATCGCATTTTTGTACGTATTGAACGTAAATGCTACGCTATGGTTATACCCATCGCGCGCTTTGGCAATGTATTTGTTAACCATGTTATCGCGTGGTAAGTGACAATCGATACACCCAGCCCTCTGTGCGTGTGAACTGTGTTGCCATGTCGCATATTGCGTATTCATGACGTGACAGTTGATACAGGCTTTTGGATCACTGGAGAGATACGACAGCGCTTTGGATGCGTGAACCACGTAGGCAAAAAAGCCGATGGCTACGACAAAAACAAAGAGTGCCGCGTACTTTAGGAAATTACTCTTTTTCACATTTCCTCCTTTGATGTTCTGTGTTGCTTTACATGTAAAACAACAACGCCTTATTCGACCCAATACAAGGCAAAACCGCACCTTGTACCCAAAGACTCACAACCTCCTAATTATTAATTTTAATTGAATGTAATAATCTAGTGAAAGCTCTAGGGTATTGTATAAAGAAAGGCGAAAAAAACCTTGACCTATGTCAATGAAATGTAAATAAGGCTAGAGGACTTCTTCTAATTTTTGAGCGTCCAATACACGAATATGATGCTTGTCATCAAGCTCGATAAATCCTGAGGATTTAAACTTAGAAAGCGTACGGGAGAGTGTTTCGGGAGTCAGGTTGAGAATGGAAGCCACTTGGGTGTTTTTGAGTGTTTTAAACAGTTCGCCATTTTCCAGGATAAACTTCGCCACTTTGGCATCAGCGGTTAAAATCACCTCTTTTTGAATGACATCAATGAGGATTTTATGTTTTGCAATGAGGGATTTGATAATCTCAAACGAGATGTCTGGGTTCTTGAAAAAATCATGCTCCAACGCCTTGTAGTCAATGCGAAGCACTTCACTCTCACTCATAAATTCCGCTGTTGCTGGGTAAGGAATGTTCTCAAAATTCGCCAACTCCGCCACCAAACCACCGGGATAAAACTGATGCAAAAAAATCTGTTGCCCTTTGTGATTGGTCTTATACACTTTAAGCGTTCCTTGAAGCAAAACATAAAGATAGATGGGCGCATCGCCTTCGTAAAACAAAATCTCTTTGGCGCTAAACTTTTTAATGACGGAAATTTTTTTAAGCTTTTCAATTTGCTCATCGTTCAGTTTTGAAAAACAAGAAACAGTACGAATACGATCCATCGACTCATCCTTATGTTATGGTTGAGCCTATCGTAACCAAATAAGAATTAGAGATTCTTTAGGAGCGTGAGAAAGCATTTTAGGATGCACTTTTGGGTTAATTAATGCAGAGCATGATAAAATACAGATCATATAAGAGTTTTACATCAAAAAGGTTTGAATAAGATGAGTGAGAGCAAAGATTTTTTACGCACCATTGTGGAAGAGGATTTAAAGTCTGGAAAGTATAAAGAAGTCATTACGAGATTTCCTCCAGAGCCTAATGGATTTCCGCACATTGGACATGCTAAATCTATCTGTATCAATTTTGGCATTGCACGCGATTATGCTGGGCACTGTAACCTCCGAATGGATGACACTAATCCTACGACTGAAGACATGAAATACGTTGAAGCGCTTAAAGATGCTGTCACATGGCTTGGGTTTAACTGGGCAGATCACGTGCGCTTTGCTTCTGATTATTTCCCAAAAATTTACGAGTATGCTGTGACGCTTGTCACAATGGGCAAAGCCTATGTGGATAGCTTGAACGAAGAAGAGATACGTGAATACCGTGGAACGATCAAAGAAGCAGGTCGCCGCAGTCAATTTGCAGAACGTAGCATTGAAGAAAATTTAGACCTTTTAGAGCGTATGAAAAAGGGTGAGTTTAAAGATGGTGAACACGTTTTACGCGCTAAAATCGATATGAGTGCTGCGAATATGAAAATGCGCGATCCGCTACTGTATCGCATCCGTCATGCCCATCACTTCAGATCTGGAGATGAGTGGTGCATCTACCCGATGTATGACTTTGCGCACTGCTTGTCCGACTACATCGAAGGCGTAACGCACTCCATCTGTACCCTTGAGTTTGAAAACAACCGTGATATTTACGACTGGGTATTGGACGCACTAGAATTAACCCCTCCTCGTCCTTACCAACATGAGTTTGCACGTCTGGGCATCAACTACACGGTGATGAGCAAACGAAAACTGTTAGAACTCGTCAATGGCAATTATGTCAATGGCTGGGATGACCCGCGCCTTCCAACCATCGCAGGCTACAAACGAAGAGGCTATACAGCCGAATCCATCTTGAACTTCTGCGATCAAATCGGCATCGCCAAAGCAAACTCGATGGTCGATGTGGCACAGCTTGAATTTTGCATCCGAGATGATTTAAATACCAAAGTACCACGCGTCATGTGTGTCCTAGACCCTCTTAAAGTCACCATCGAAAACTACGAGGGCGAAGAAGAGATAGACGCTTCTTACTATCCACACGATGTGCCCAAAGAGGGCTCACGTAAGCTTCCTTTCTCTCGTGAAATTTACATCGAGAGAGATGACTTTAGTGAAAATCCTCCGCAAGATTACTACCGTCTGACACCCGATCAATCCGTGCGTCTGAAACATGCGTATATTCTTACATGTAAAGAGGTCGTGAAAGATGCTAGTGGTACCATCATAGAACTCAAAGCAGAGTATCATCCTCACTCAAAAAGTGGCGAAGACACGAGTAATATTAAAACGAAAAGCGCCATTCACTGGGTCAGTGCAAAACATGCTAAAAAAGTCGAAGTCAGACTGTATGAGCGGTTGTATTCTAACGAAGCACCAGATGGCTTAGAAGATTTGAATCCTGATTCTTTACATGTCATCAAAAATGCGTTTGTTGAACCTGCTGTCATCACTGAAAAACCCGATGTTCGGTTCCAATTTGAGAGACAAGGCTATTTTTATGCTGACCCGATTGACTACACCGATGATTTGCCTGTCTTTAATAAAATCGTAGGTCTCAAAGACTCGTGGGCTAAAAAGGCAGAAGTAACGCAATCTACACCAAGACCTGAAGCTAAAAAGCCCTCTATCGTTGAGGGTGTTGTCGCCCCTATGAGTGAATCGGAGCAGGCACATTTTGATACCTACACGAAAGAGCTTGGGCTTAACCATGAAATAGCCAATATTTTGGCGCGTGATGCTGGGCTAGCCCATTTTTACGAGGAAACACTTTTACATGTAAACAGCCCTGTAAGCATCGCCAACATCGTCGCCAACGAAGTCGCACGAGAGCTCAAACAAACACCTGAATTAAAATTTTGTGCAAAGCAAATAGCGGAACTTGTTAAGATGGTTGATGAAGGAACAATTTCCACTAAAATTGCGAAACAAGTCTTTGAAGAGATGGCAAAAACAGGTGAAAATCCAACGGCAATCGTTGAAGCCAAAGGACTAACCCAAATCAGTGATCCTGAAAAATTACAGCCTTTTATTGATGACGTGATTGCAAAGAACCCCGACAATGTGGCGAAGTTTAAAGCAGGCAATACGAATCTGTTTGGCTTCTTTGTGGGACAAGTACTTAAAAACAGTGGTGGCAAAGCGAACCCAACGGTGGTCAATGAGCTTGTGAGCGAGAAGTTGAAGCATGTATAGATTTGCGCCTTCTCCCACGGGCGATATGAGCGTCAATGACCTCAGAATTGCCTTGCTGAATTCTATCTGCGCACAACAAGCGAGCGAGCCACTCATTGTGCGCATCGAAGATGGCGATAGAGCACGCACTATTGAAGGAAAAGACCAAGAGATTTTAGAGATGTTGGAACTCTTTGGCATTTCATATGCACAGCTTTACTATCAAAGTAGCAACTTCAAATACCATCTCCAATTTGCCTCCACGCTTTTGGATACGAAAAAAGCCTTTATCTGCTTTTGTCCGCATGAAGATGAGGAGTCACCTTGTGATGGTACCTGCGAGCATTTAAGTCCTGAAGAGGTTTTAAATACTCCAAAACCCTTTGTTATTCGTATGAAAACCTGTGACAGCTTCGTCATTATGCGCACGGACAAATACCCGACTTATACGTTCGCCTGTGCCTGCGACGATATGCTTCAAGGCGTTACCACCATCATTCGGGAAGTTGAACAAGAACACAATGCGCTTAAAGAGGAACATATCCGCAAATCGATAGGGTATGACCAAGCGATACACTACACGCATGTGCCTTCCCTTCTATGCAAAGAGGATGAAAGCGCTGTTAAGAGACTTTTAGACCAAGGGTTTATGCCTGAAGCGATTGTGAATTATCTTCTCCTTTTAAGCAGCGCTACACCAACGGAAATCTTCACGCTTAAAGAGGCAACTACGTGGTTTGACATCAAAACAATTTCACAATCACCTGCGCCTTTTGAGATCGAAAAACTCCGCTTTATCAATCGTGAGCATATCAAACGCATCCCCGATATGGAGCTTTCAAAACGCATCGGGTACGCCTGTGAAAATATTGGAAAACTTGCTAAACTGTATACCAAAGAAGCAAGTACCACGTATGAGATCAAACAAAAAGTAGACGCCCTTTTTGCCCAAAAAGCGTTTGATGCAACGTTTGAAAATGAGAGTAAACTACTTCAAGAGCTCATTTTACATGCGCCCTATTGTGAGACGTTTGATGCATTTAAAGCCTATCTGGCAGAAAAAAGTGGACTCAAAGACGAACCGTTTTTGAAACCCCTTCGTTTTTGGCTCACAGGGGCTGACACGGGGCTTGATCTTGCCCTTATCTATCCATTGATTAAAAACTACCTTAAGGAGATTGTTAGATGATCGTTTTATCAACATTTATTGAAGCATTTGCCAATATTTTACACACCCTCATTAACATTTATATTTGGGTTGTTATCATTGCAGCGCTTATTACCTTTGTGCGTCCTGATCCGTACAATCCGATTGTACAGATTCTGTTTCGGCTTACCAACCCTGTTTATGCGTTTATTCGTAAATTCGTTCCAACCCTTATTGGCGGCATCGACCTTGCACCATTGATCGTGATCTTGACACTTCAATTTGTCGATCTTTTTGCGGTTAAACTTCTGTTTGCCCTTGCCAATGCTTTATAGACTTTTTTTAGCCCTTTTCTTTTGCCTTTGCATAGATTTGTTGGCGACTGAGCCTGTGAATTTTGCCTTTTTTGAAGACAAACCACAAAGTCTTGCAAAAGATTTTTACATCTACGAATATTTACAACGCGATGAGACCACTCCCAAAGAAGCCAAAGCGCTCTTTGGGATGGTGCATACGATGAACATTCGATTTTTTCACCTTTTTGCTAAAAAAATGGATAATCTTGAGTATAAAAAAATTTCTAAGTGTATTAATCTTGATGTCACTGCTTTGATGAAAGAAGATGATGAATGCCTCAACATTGGCATCAATATCGCTAAAGTGACCTCGCTTTCAAAAGGGCAACTCCCGTTCATCAAACCTCGCATTACCCATAACAAAGAGCTGGTCAATCTTATCACGTTGATGGAGAGTGACAACGTCTATGAAGCCACCCTCAACAGCGATATCAACACTTTTTTAACCCTTTTTAACGGTAGTATCACCGCGTATAAAGCGGCTATCTTTAACCAACAGATCATCCCCAAAGAGCAGATGGATCGGCTCGCAACCTCTTCAAGGTTTAATTATCTTGCTTACAATGTCGTGCAAAACGATAAACTAGACAATGTGCAACGATCCCTTTTACATGTAAGCCCTTCTTTACATGTAAACGCCAAAGCACTCTTTTATATGGGACTCAATGCCCTTAAATACGATGAAAAAGCGCAAGCACTGGCATTTTTTGAACTTTCGGCTGAGCGCTCTACGAGGAGTGAAGAGAAAGACAAAGCTCTCTTTTGGCAATATTTAGTCACCAAAGATGCTCGTTTGTTAGAGCGCATTGTGCAAGATGGCGACATCAACCTCTACTCACTGTATGCCTATGAACAACTGGATCGCCCTTTACAAAACATCGTCTCGCCTGTTTTAGAAGGCACACATCCCACGTTCAATGTCAGCGATCCATTCGCATGGATTAAGGTGATGAATAAAGTCTATTCTATGAGCTCCCAAGAGGTTGAAACCTTGGCGCAAAGCTTCAAATACGCCAATACGTTGCCGCATTATAGCTACTTGATGGAGAGAGCCACACGTTATACCAAAAACTACTTCCCGATTCCCTACCCTGACGAGATTGCAAGTTATTCCATCCATCGCCAAGCGTTGATGCTCTCCATCGCGCGTCAAGAGAGCCGTTTTATTCCCTCGGTTGTCTCGACGTCGTATGCGCTTGGAATGATGCAGTTTATGCCTTTTGTAGCGCGTGACATTGCTAAAAAAGAGAAACTAGAAGATTTTGATATTTCGTCCATGTTTGATCACCGCGTTGCCTATCTCTTTGCCAATCTTCATCTCAATTTTCTAGAGAGAAATCTCATGCACCCGCTTTTTATCGCTTACGCTTACAATGGCGGTATGGGATTTACCAAAAAACATCTACAAGCAGGGGCATTTTCACACGGTGAGTATGAGCCGTTTTTAAGTATGGAGAGCATGATCAACGAAGAGAGTCGAGAGTACGGCAAAAAAGTACTGGCAAATTATGTCGTGTACCGCCATCTTTTAGGCGAAGATGTTTCGATTAAAAATCTTTTTGAAATGTTGTTGATACCCTCTGTGACTGATCGTTTTCGAAACTAATCTCCATCTTGATCTCCTCTGTCTTTGGCGCTTGGATTAACACATAGTTGGTCCAAGCATTTGACGTGGAGATCAGTTTGAGGATTGGAGCATCTTGAGAAAGAGGTGTGATACTTAGATTTTCATCGCTTCCATTGACTTTAAACTTTGAAAGAGTGACTCTATCAAAGGCGCCATCGCCTGTAGCTTTGTAGGTTCCTACGACAAATTTTTCGCTCTCTTGCGTTACAAGCTCGTGCTGAATGGGGTTAAGATAGGTGATAAGCACGAACGTTTTAGAGGTTTCAGAGTTTTGAATTTCAATCTTTTTCGAGTTTGCCATTCCATAATCCAAGGTCTTTTCGCTTTCATTTTCGCTCAATTTTGAAGCACACCCCGAGAGTAAAAACACTACTAAAACCATTGAAATATATCGCATTATCATTCCTCATACTTAGCACACACGCAGATCAACTCATCAAAAGCTAAATCTTTTTTTGCTATAATTTTTTATATTAGCACGATAATAACATAAAAAGCAGGAAAAAATGAAATCCTTGGCTGTTGCATTTACGGGACCTTCGGATAGCGGCAAAACAACGCTGATCCTTAAGGTGGCAAACATTCTTAAAAACGGACATGCACTTGCGATCATTAAAAATGACCCAAGTGATAAAGCGATCTTCGATGTGGAAGGCAAAGATAGCTGGAAGTTTTCGCAAACGGGCGCTGAAGTCGTGATAACCTCTCCAACGCGCACGACACTTTTTTCAAAACATCAAAAAAGTTTGGATGAGATCATTGATATGGTTGGTTCGTTTGATTTCTTGTTGGTGGAAGGGCTTAAAAATCTACCGCTTCCGCGCATTGCGATTTTTCGTAACAAACTGGATGTGGACTATTTTGACTGCTCTGACGCCATTGCGATTGATGAGAGTGTCAATGTAAGTGATTATGACCTCCCTTCCCATATTGCGATTTTAGATCTGAATAACCCCGAGCAAGTTGTTGCTTGGATACTCAAAAATGCTAAGAAAGTGAAATAACATGCAAGAAATTTACGAAGCTATAAAACGTTCCGCCATACGCATTCGAGAAGCCATTGAGTTTGATGATACGGGCTATTCTGAAAACATCAACTCTACAGGCGACACACAACTCAAACTGGACATCAAAAGTGATCTCATCATCGAAGAGGAGTTTGCCAAAGTTGCTTCGATCAAAGAGATCGTCAGCGAAGAAAAAGCAGACAAAACACCTTTACATGTAAACGGCATTTACGGTGTGGGGTACGATCCGCTGGATGGTTCAAGCCTCATCGATGTAAATCTGAGTGTGGGTTCTATCTTCGGCATCTACGAGGGTGGCTATGCAGGCGCTAATCTCAAAGCAGCTGTCTATGTCGTCTATGGACCTCGCGTTGAACTTGTGATCGCAGAAGAAGATGTTAAGATGTACCGCCTCAATAAAAACGGTGAATTTGTCTTCATTCAAACAATCAAGCTGAAAGAAAAAGGCAAACTCAATGCGCCAGGTTCAACCCAAATGTGTTGGGAACCTAAACATAAAGCCTTGATTGATGCGATCTTTGCCGATGGGTATCGTTTACGCTATTCGGGTGGAATGGTGCCAGACTTGCATCAAATTCTTCTCAAAGGTGGCGGACTTTTCTCTTACCCTGCAACAAGCGATGTGCCCAAAGGCAAACTCCGCATGATTTTTGAAGTCTTCCCTTTTGCGTTTGTGTACGAAAAAGCAGGTGGCGAAGCGATCGATGGCAAAGGAAGAGTGCTTGATCTCACCCCTTCGCATCCACACGACACGACACCGTGTTTCTTTGGCTCGACAACAGAGATAGAACGTGTTCGGAAGTGTTATGAGTAGTGAAGTAAGCGATATTTACGAGCAAGAGTTACAAGAGAAAAAAGCCGTACTGCAAGCATGTCAACAGAGCAAAAATCTTGTGACCTGCAGTGACTGCGAAAAAATGTTTGAGTGTGAAACCCGCAAAACCTATGTCAAAGCCGTTTACGAAAGTATGGCAAAAGGACACGGTGGCGGATTTGAGTTTTGACAATACAATGAATCAATTTAACTAGGAAAAACGATGTCCCAAAAAGCCTACATTACCACTCCAATTTACTATGTCAACGATGTTCCGCATATCGGACATGCTTACACAACGATCATCGCCGATACGATGGCTCGATACTACCGCTTAAAAGGCTATGAGACGTTTTTCTTAACGGGAACCGATGAACACGGTCAAAAGATCGAAGAAGCGGCGAAATTGCGCAACAAAACACCGCAAGCCTATGCCGATGAAATCAGTGGCAAATTTCGTGCTCTTTGGGATGAGTTTGAGATCAGTTACGACAAATTTATCCGAACAACGGACGCGGAACATAAAACAGGTGTTCAAAAAGCGTTTCAAGTGATGTTTGACAAAGGTGACATCTATAAAGGTGAATACGAAGGACACTACTGTGTCAGCTGTGAGACTTTCTTTACCGACACCCAACTGGTGGATGAAGACAAATGCCCTGATTGTGGAAAATTAACACGTCTCGTCAAAGAAGAGAGCTACTTCTTTAAGCTCTCCAAATACCAAGAAGACCTCATCAAATGGTACAACAACGATGAAAAATGTGTCCTGCCAAAAGGCAAAAAAAACGAAGTCATTAGCTTTGTTAAACAAGGGCTTCGTGATCTCTCCATCACACGTACCAGCTTTGATTGGGGTGTGAAACTCCCAGCTTCCATGAACGATGACAAGCACGTCATGTACGTATGGTTGGACGCTCTTTTAAACTACACCACCGCACTTGGTTATGGCACCGATGAAAAAAATATGGACTTTTGGCCAGCAACGATTCATTTAGTAGGCAAAGACATTCTTCGCTTTCATGCCATCTACTGGCCAGCATTTTTGATGAGCCTTGGTTTGGCTCTTCCAAAACACGTTGCCGCACACGGTTGGTGGACGAGAAATGGTGAGAAGATGAGTAAAAGTAAAGGCAATGTCGTTAACCCTAAAGAGGTTGCCGATGCGTATGGGTTGGAAAATTTTAGATACTTTATGCTTCGCGAAGTGCCCTTCGGTCAAGACGGTGACTTTAGCCAAAAAGCCTTGATGGATCGCATCAACTCCGATCTGGGCAATGAGCTTGGAAACCTACTCAACCGCATCATCGGAATGAGTGGCAAATACAGCAATGGCGTCATTAACTCCAAAGACGTCACGACCTTTCATGAGAGCGAACTAAGTGCTGTAGATGAAATCTTAAAAACTGTCGAAAACAACCTCTTAGAGCTTCAAACGAACCGTTACCTCGAAGAGCTTTGGAAAGTGCTTAGTATTGCTAACCAAGCGATTACCGTGCATGAGCCGTGGGTGAAAATCAAAGAGGGAAAAACAGAGCAAGCACTCGCACTCGTAGCACTTGTTTCCAACATCTTAGCGCGTGTTTCCATACTTTTGCACCCTGTTATGCCCAAAACGACTGTCACGATCGCCAAAGCGATGGGCTTTGAGATCAACACGGCAACCTATGACACAATCGTTGTGCGTAAAACCTTTTTAGATGAATTTACGATTGAAAAAGTACCACCGCTCTTCCCTCGTATTGAAGAGGAGTTGATGGCACAACCTGTGGCTCCTGAAGCCGTGGTCGCACCACAACCTGCCAAGAAAGAGAAGAAAGAGACGAAGATAGAGTCGATCATTACGATTGACCAATTTTTTGAAACCGCTTTGAAAGTGGGAACGATTTTGGAGGCGAGCATTTTAGAAGGAAGTGATCGTCTTTTGAAACTTAAAGTCGATCTTGGCGAAGCAGAACCACGACAAATTGTCGCAGGGATTCGTGAGTATTACACGCCTGAAGAGCTTATCAACACCCAAGTGTGTGTCGTTGCCAACCTCAAACCTGCCACGATCAAAGGATTGCTCAGCCAAGGTATGTTGCTTGCGGCAAAAGACAAAGAGGGACTCTGTTTGGTTCGCCCAGAACGTCCTCGTCAAAGTGGCGCTTCGATTGGATGAAGATAGAGAACTTTGTACGCATCATTGATGGAAGGCTTCGAACAACGCCTCCCATTGATGCGTTTGCTTCTATTACGCTAGAATCTTCACGCGTCTCGCATGGCGATCTTTTCATCGACACCACGGCGTCACGTGAATTGATCCACCAAGCGCTTGAAAAAGGCGCTTACGCCATCGTCACGACGTTACCGTTTGCCAATGAAGACGAAGAGTGCGCGTGGATCGAAGTCGCTTCCATTGAGCAGATTCTCATCAAACTCTTACGCTACACGATCACCCAAAAATCACTCGACATCCTTCTGCTCTCTCCCGTGCAAGAATCACTGTTGGAGATGATTCAAACGCCACGCAGTATCAAACGTCTGCGAAATGATCTTTTTGGCATCGTTAAAACCATTCTGGGTGCGAAAGAAGAAGAGCGTTTTTGCTTGAGCAATCCCACCCTTGCACACCACATTGCACCCGCCTCCAAAAGCGTTGAAACCACTTTACATGTAAAGCCTAACGTGATGGCAAAAGGGCTGTTTCTCAGCTCTTTTGGACACAACGAGCGCTACTACACAGAACAGAAAATTCCCTCTCTTTTTGTCGAAGAGCTGCTCTGTTTACTTGGCTTTTGCGATACCCATGAGATCACCTACAGTTTGGAGCATCTTGGCTTTTGTGAGCATTTTTACCCTCAATTTATCACCCATGCGCTGTGCAAAAAAGAGTTTGGAAGCAGTGATAAAGCGCTGATTTTTGAGCCTTCGCCTTCGTTAGTTCCCTCTTTGATAGCGTATCTGCAAAGCCAAGTTGACTCTGCGCATTTGATCCTCTGCTTGCCAAAAACCTTTCACGAAACGTTGGACTTTAATGGGAGAACGATCTTATTTGAATCTATCGAAGAGCTTGCCATCTTAGGCGACACATCGTTTCAATACGCTCTGATTTTAGGCGATAAAGAGATGTTCGAGCCACTGTTTATCAAAACATTTACCACCCAACCCAGCCTATTTTAAAAGGAGATGGTATGCTACTTATTGAAAACGAATTCAACATTCCTTTACATGTAAAGATTTTAGAGCAGATTTGCACGGAGCATACGCCCAAAGAGGTGGAGCTTTTGATCATTGATGGAAAGAGTATGCAAGAGCTCAATTTAGAGCATCGAGGGATGGATAAAACCACCGATGTGCTAAGCTTCCCCATTGATGATTTTCCCCACGCCCCTCTTGGTTCCATCGTTATTAACCATGAGCTCGCAGCACAAAAAGCCAAAGAGTTGGGACACAGCGTGGAAGAGGAGATCACGCTTTTGTTCATCCACGGCATGTTGCATCTTTTAGGCTTTGATCACGAAGTGGACAACGGGCAGATGCGTGAGATGGAAACATCATGGATAATGCAGTATCATTTACCAAAGAGTTTAATTGTTCGCACGGAGGATTAGGTCATGGTTACCATTGGTATTGTTATTTTTCCCAATGTCGAAGAGCTTGATTTTGTCGCCCCTTTTGAGGTGCTCAGCTACATCAATAAAATAGCACTTAACAGCACGAAAGTCATACTCATCGCCCCCAGTTTAGAGCCAGTGCAAGCGTTTAATGGTCTTAAAATCTTGCCCGATGCGAGTTTTGAGAGTGCGCCTGCTTTAGATATTTTGCTTTTCCCTGGAGGGAAAGGTCGCATTGAGTGGATGAAAAAGCCTTCCATGAAAGATTTTATACAAGCGCATCAGAGCGAAGCGACCTACCTGACCTCTGTCTGTACAGGCGCTTTTTTTCTGGCGGAAGCGGGTCTGCTTTTAGGTAAAGAAGCAACGACCTATCACAGTGCATTTGATGAATTAGCCGCATATGGCGTTAATGTCGTCTCTTCCAAAGTAGTTCACGATGGAAAAATCATTACAGCAGCAGGTGTGAGTTCAGGCTTAGAGCTTGGATTTTACCTTTTGCGTGAACTTTTTAGCGTGAAGCTCGCGCAAGAAGTGGCAGAGAAAATAGAGTATGAGATCGATGTGAGCAAGCTTTAAACGTTACATGTAAGAATTATTTGAGCGTGATATAACCCTTTTCATAGAGCTTATCGTAAATTTTAGAGACAATAGGACCGCCTTCACTTCCACCATGCCCTCCATGTTCGACCAAAACTGTCACCACGTATTGTGGGTTATCGTGGGGTCCATACGTTGTAAGCCACGCGTGAGAACGCTGATAGTAGTCCATATCCTCTTCGCGGATACGTTTTTTATCGGTTTGCGAAATGCCTACCACTTGAGCCGTTCCCGTCTTTGCAGCGATCTTAAAAGGAGCCGTGAGGTTGATGTGCCGCAGCGCCGTACCCCCTTGGACATTCGCCACTTCATACATTGCATCCCTCGTTATCTTCAAATAGCGTTTTTCATTTTCACTGACAATGTTTGGATCTACGGGGAAATCAAGCGCTTCATCGTTAATTTTACTCACAAAATGCGGCGTTACGCCATTGCCTGTGGCAAGAAACGCAGTGTATTTTGCCACTTGTAAAGGTGTCACTAGAAAATAACCTTGCCCGATGGAGCTAATGAGCGTCTCACCTTGTGACCACCCCCTGCCAAAACGTGCTTTTTTCCACTCGCGACTCGGAACCGTTCCAATAAATTCACGTGGCAGATCAATACCCGTTTTTTGGGCAAAACCAATTTTGGAAAGAAATGGTGCAATGTTATCAATGCCTGTTTTCAAACTGGCTTTATAAAAGTAGTCATCGCAACTCTCTTTAATCGCCCGTGCATACGAGATAATGCCATGCCCCTCTTTTTTCCAGTCACGAAAAACCCGACCGCCTAACTCCATTGTTCCTGTTGATTCAAAGGTCATGGTGGGCGTGACGATGCCTGAGTTCATCATCGCCATACCAACGCCCATCTTTACAACCGATCCTGGAGGATAGAGTCCATTCACCAATTTATTGGTAAACGGATGGCTCAAATCATTGACCAATACAGCCCACTCTTCCCTTGAAATACCATTAACAAATTTGTTCAGATCATACTCAGGAAAACTTGCCGCAGCTAATATTTCGCCATTTTTAGCGTTCATGACGACCACCGCGCCACTGTCATCACCAAAAAGCTCTGCAATGTAGCGTTGCAAGTCAAGATCAAGGCTTAAGATAAGGTCATTACTTTGAGGAAGTGTTTTACTCACCTGCTCAATCACTTGGTTAAAGGCCGTTACTTTGGTCTTTTTTTCACCTTTAACGCCTTGCAAAACGGTGTTATAAAACTTCTCTATGCCCGTTTTTCCTGAAAAACCTACCAACTTTGCGGTCTCATCTTCGGCGACATCTTGGGCATTGGACTTGCCTACATAACCAATCACATGCGATGCGAGCGTACCATACGGATAGTGTCGTTTAGAGGTAATTTTAATTCTTAGATTATCATGTTGCGCGATTTTAGCAAATTGGGGAATGAGCTTATCATAAGGGATAAAAGGGATGACCTCTACAAAATCATGATTGTACGCCGAGTCTGCTTTGAGATACTCTTTGCTGAGCTCTTTAACACTAAAATCGGGTAAAACAGAGGATAAAAAAGCGATCTCTTCATCCAACATATCACGGCTGGCTTTCAGGCTGAGCCTTGGTTTAATGCCAATGGAAAACCCCAGACGATTGACAGACAGAGGGTTTAAATTTCGATCTAAGATGACGCCTCGTAAGGGTGCAAGTTCTTCAACCTTGACTGCATTTTGCTTGGCAATCTCTTCATAATAGGCATTGGATTTGATGCTGATATAATAAACCCTCACCAAAAGGGCGATCCACACCGAAATGAAGATGGCAAGAACGATCTTAATTCTCACCGTGTTACCTTAAAAAGCATAAAGGAGAGTATGGAATCAATTGCGATATAGTAAAAATAAACACTGGAAAAATAGGGAAAAGATTCGTTGTCCAAATAGGCAAAAAAAGCATTGAGCAAGTAATGACCTAAATACGCCATCGTAACGTACGCGGCTAAAATGCAGTTGTTACATGTAATAATATTTTGAATTTTATAAATAGCAAATTTGTAAATGATAGTAAATAAGATCACATACGAAAAGAGGTAAAAGCCGTTGATAAGGTCGTACAAACACAGATAGAAAAACGCTAAAAACAGAGGCATGGCATTTTCTTCATGACGGTTGAAATTTAAAATAAGATAGCAAAAAACCACCCCTACAAACGAGGGAATAAGCGGATAGAGCGAGGACATCACCAGCCCACTCAGAAGCCATCCACTGATCCAAAAGAGGGTTAGATAGTTTTGATGAGCGCTATTTCGTCGCATATTGGAAAATGTTTGCATTTGATACAATCTGCCCAGATTTTATGCGTAGGCAGTGCTTCTTTGGGGATTTCACTAAAACCAACCGATTCAAAAAAGGCTTTTTGATAGGTTAAGGTAAAGACTTTTTTCACACCCAAACCCTCACCTTCAACCATAAGTGTTTGAACAATACCTTTGCCAACACCACGCCCACGAAAACCATCTTTGACCACGAGACTGCGAATTTCTGCGAGATCATCGGCATGAAAATGAAGCGCTCCAAAGCCAATAATCTGCTCATCCTCTTTGGCAAGAATGTACGAGCGAATGTTCGTCGCCATCTCATCGGAACTGCGAAATAAAATGATGCCCTTCTCCACTTCAGGTTGCACGACGTCTTGCATCAGGACAATATCGCTGAGTTTTGCTTTGGTGTAATGAATCATTCTTGATCTCCAAAAAGCGTTGCAAAAATGGCTTCTAAGGCTTTATCAATCCCTTTTTTACTGCTGCTTGAGACCAAAAGAGCGCCTGGATAATTTTTTTTAATCACGCTGATTTCGCTCTGTTTTAATTTATCGAGCTTGGTAAAAATACGTAAAATGTGCTGATCAGCTCTTACAATCTCTTGAAGATAGGTGTGCACCGCTTGATCAATCTCTAAAAAAGGGTGACGTGAGTCGATAAGATGCACGAAGGTGCGAATGGAGACACGCTTTTGAATGTACGTCGTTAAATTTTTTTGCCACTCTTCTTTGAGGCTGTGCGATACTCTAGCATACCCAAAACCCGGAAGATCCACCAGTTGCATGTGGTAAGTCTTCTCATCCTTCGCCAAAACAATCTGAAAAAAGTTAATCAGACGTGTTTTTCCCGGCGTTGAAGAGCTCTTAGCAAGCCCTTTTTTATTCGTGAGTGCATTGATAATCGAGCTTTTGCCCACATTACTGCGACCAATAAAAGCGACTTCACTCATTCCCTCAGGTGTCGTCTCCTCCATTTTAGAAGCAGATTTCACAAAGAAGGCGTCTTTGACTTTGATCACTGTTTTTTATCCTCAACTTTGAAGATAAATTTCACAGGCCCCGCACCCTTGCCATCGACTTCGTACTGTCCTGTGTTTTGATTGGCACGAATAAAATCACCGTAGACTTTTTTATCGGTCTCTATCTCATGCAAAAAAGCTTTCTTTTCAAGGGTGTAAAGGCTTTTGGTTGGCTCATAGGTCATCTTTTCCGCTTCGCCATAGTACTTCTTTTGGTTCATCGTTAAATTCCCTTTTGCATCGCCTGTTGCGATATAGCGAAGGGGTTGTTTTTTCTCATCAAATTCAATCACAACTTTCTTAGCAGTCAGTTTATCGCCCTCTTTGATAACCACAACATGCCCTTCAAAAATACTGATCTGTTTTTTTTCATCGGCAAAAAATTTATCGGCAGTCACTTCCACTTCTGCGCTGATGAGCAGTTGTGAAAGGCAAAGGCAGAGTAAACCCAATTTTTTCATTTCGTTTTTCCTAGTTGTTGAATAAAGGAGTGTATATTCGTGGCGCTTATTGTGCCCTCTTTCATCTGATAAACAAATGAAAGCCCATGGCTACGGCTCTGCTTCTGGGTAAAAATAAAGGGTTTTTCACTGCTTAAAATTTCTTTTTTGAGATCATAATAAATATCTTCACCCTCTAAAGAGACACCATCATCTCTATAATAATGCGAATTAGTCATAAAATGCATCACGTTATCTTGCAGGGTTCCTTCATCAGAGGTGAGTATGCCACGCAATCCCTCTTTGGTTTTATGCCCAGCATGAATGACATAGAGTTTATCAAAATCTTTGTACCGAGCAACGTACTCCGAATGGACAATGCTCTCTATACTGTTTTCTTTCAGTTGATAATTTTGGGCATTAAAGAGTTCCACTTCAGGGACAAGATTTCCATTGGCATCTAGCATATCAATCGTGTAAGGTTCTTTGATCATTAGAAAAACCATCATGCCAAAAAAGAGCACGGTTGCATACGAAAGGATTTTTAGAGCCAAAGGTTTACGAATGCCTCACTTAAGTTTTCTTTTTCGACCACTATGTCGATCATTTCACGAACGGCTGCACGTCCACCCTCTTTGGACAAGACCACATCAACCTCTTTTTGAATCAAAGGCATAGCATCTTTGGGGCAAAAAGAGAGACCCACGGAGCGTAAAAGGCTTAGATCATTGAGATCATCCCCAATGGCAGCCACATTTTCAAACCCCAGACCCTCTTTGTTCAGTATGGCTTGCAAAACGGCTTTTTTATCTTTAACATCTTGATACAAATGGGTAATTCCCAACTCTTTCGCTCTCTTGGTTACGACATCCGAACTTCGTCCTGTAATAATCGCACTTTTGCGGCCAAGCTTCATCCATGAGACAATGCCAAAACCATCTTTAACATGAAACGTTTTAAACTCTTCTGTTTCACTATTGCCATACATTATACCGCCATCGGTCAAACAGCCATCCACATCAAACACCAATAATTCAATCATTACAACACACCTTTAGTACTTGGAATTCCCGCACGCTCATTTTTCACTAAACTCCGACGAAGGGCTACGGCAAATGCTTTAAATGCCGCTTCTAAAAGGTGGTGTCTGTTTTTACCACGACGCGCAACGATATGCGCACTGATGCCTGCATTGACAATGAGGGCTCTGAAAAACTCTTCAGCGAGTTCAACATCAAAAGCGCCGACTTTGCCTTCCATCTCAACTTCATACACGAGGTACGCACGATTGCTCAGATCCAAAGCGCATTCAACAGCCGCTTCGTCCATCACCACAACCGCATTGCCATAACGCTCAACACACTCAATTGGATAAATCGAAGCACGCAAGGCTTGCCCTAAAACAATGCCGACATCTTCGACACTGTGGTGAAAATCGATGTGCGTATCGCCTTTACATGTAAGCGTCAAATCGATCAAGGAGTGTTTCGTAAACGCTTCAAGCATATGGTCAAAAAAACCAATCCCTGTCTCAATAACGGCTTTCCCTGTACCATTAATCTCTAATTCAACACTGATTTGTGTCTCTTTGGTAATGCGTTGGAGTGTTTGCATACTATTCCCTTACGATAAATGAGCCTTTATGTGGCCCTTTTGCAATGAAATCAGAGGCTTCAGCTTCGCTGCCAAACCCTTTGAGCCATACACGGTATATTGGCTCATTGTCAAAGGTTCCCTCTTTAATAATCGCATTGTAGCGATTATTGACATTCATATTGCTTTGAGCAAAGCGCGTTGCACCCTCTTTGCTTCTAAACGCTCCAATTTGGATCAGATAATCGGTCTCCACGACACTCTGTTTTGGTGAACCAGCAGGTGCGACAACACCGGCAAAACCAATCACTTCAATACCCACAGGACCTGTGCCATTGGCAACCAGCTCAATCCGCGTTGCCGCCGTATAGGAGAGATCGATAATCCGTGTTCCCACAAAAGGGCCACGATCGTTCACGCGAACCACAATGCTTTTATTGTTTTTAAGATTGGTGACTTTAAGCATGGTATTCATTGGAAGGGTTTTGTGGGCTGCTGTCATCTCATACATATTATAGACTTCACCATTCGAGGTCTTTTTACCATGAAAATCTTTGCCATACCAACTCGAAACACCGCTGAAATAATCCCCAACGCTAACCATAGTGGGCGTATACATCTTTCCATCAATGCTGTAAGGACGCATCGTAGCGCGATGCATGGCAGGAGAATCGTTGATCGGGCCATTAGGCACCATTGTCGGTGTAGGTTTTGGACCACGATACGCATAACTATCGTTTTTAGAAGAGCATCCGTAAAAAGTCAAAATCATGACAACACAAAGGCTTAATCCACTAATTTTTTGGAATGACAATACTCTCTCCCACTTTTACAAGTGCATTTTTTTTCTTATTGGCTTTGATCAATTGTGCAACAGGAATATCATGCTTTTTCGCTACGGTTTCAATGGTGTCGCCTGCTTTAATCACGTAGATTTTTTCAGCATTATTAGAAGAAGGTGTTGTGACAGGCATTGGAACACCCGAAGGTACCACCAATTCTGTTTTTGTTTTTAATGCAGCCGTTTTTAGGTTATTAAGCTCCATCAAGGACTGATAACTCACGCCGTATCTTTTCGCAATACTTTGCAGTGAGTCCCCTTTTTTGGTGGTATAAACAGCATATTTTTGAGGCTCTTTCGTTTGATCAAAATTTTGAGAAAAGGCAACTTGACGATCTTGCGGGATGTAAAGATACCCTTTGGCACCAAGAGGAGAGACGAAAGCGTGCTTCAGATGGGGGTTATACGACTTAAGTTCCTTTGATGAAATACCGATACTCTCAGCAACATCGCTCAAAGATGTGCCGCTTTGAACAGAAACTTTGACAAACGTTGCATTATTGGCGCGATTTAGCAGATACTCAGAGCCATTATCGAGCATAAAATCCGTACTCCCTGAGATAAAACTCATCATCAGAATTTTACGAATATAGAGTCTGCTCTCTTTGGGGAGATATTTTTTATTTTCATCCAATAACACACTAATGTCATCGCTTCCTGCTTTTGCAATCGCTTTGGTAACATACCCTTCACCACAGTTATATGCAAGAGCAGCTAAGTACCATTTTCCAAACATATCGTGCAACCGTTTAAGATAGGCAATCGCTGCTTCGGTGGATTTGATAGGATCACGCCTTTCGTCCACAAAGGCATTATTCGCTAATCCGTAATGACGTGCCGTTGCAGGGATAAATTGCCAAATGCCTGAAGCTCGTGCTGGAGAAGAAGAGTAAGGATCAAAACTCGATTCGGTCATGGCAAGGTATAAGAACTCGGTAGGAACGCCCGCTTCTTGCATCATTTTTTGCAAAATAGGCACAAATCGGTCGCCACTCTCAAGTGTGCGTAAAAAGTGTTTGGTCTTATAAATCTCCACATCTTCATGCATTGAGATAAAAATAGAATCTTTTAAGAAAGTATTTGGAAGGTCAAAATTTTTGAGGGCGATGAGTTGTTTTTCGTAGTTATTATCGGTATTTAAAAAAGCATGGAGACTCTGAAACAGAAAAAAAAGGGTTAAAATAACCTTATACATGCCTCTCCTTTATCGTGTTAATGTTGCTTATGATTTATTAGATTGTAGCTAACTTTATCTTTTCCAAAGCTTTAAAGAGTGTAAAAGCATTTTTTGAGGTTAAATTGTGAAGTTCGGTGACACTCATAGTTAGAAGCTCTGCCATCTTCTGCGCAACCAAAAGTGTATAGGCTGGCTCGTTGCGTTCACCTCGGTGAGGCATCGGTGTTAGGTAGGGAGCGTCCGTTTCAATAAGGAGTTTTTCGCGGGGAATCAGTGGTAAAACTTCGACTAAATTTTTGGCATTTTTAAACGTTAATACGCCACCAATACCAAAATAAAAGCCATGCTGTGCTAACTCTAAAAGATGTTTTGACGCGTTATAACAGTGTAGGACACCTCCAACTTCGCCTGCATTGCCTTCTTGTAAAAGACGCTTACTATCTTCATTTGCATCGCGAATATGGACGATCAATGGCTTCTTAAGCTCCCGTGCTAAAGCAATCTGTTTTGCAAAAATATGGTGCTGTTGCTCTTTTTCAAACTCTTTTTCATGGGCATCTTCAGGCAATCTAAAATAGTCTAATCCACATTCACCCACGGCGATACACTTTTCATCTTTCAAAAAAGATCGGAGTATTTTTTCGTCATACTGCTCATGATGATACGGATGAATACCTGCCGCAAAAAAGATATGTTCATAGCGATGGGAAAGCTCTTGAGCGAAGCTTAAATCTTCACGATCAGCACCTGGAATAATAATCCCCTGCACCCCTTTCTTATACGCATTTTGGATCACACTATCGACATCGTTTCTAAACTGAATATCATCTAAATGGCAATGGGTATCAATAATCATTTAGGCGACCTCTACCCTGTTTCGTCCGTTCTTTTTCGAAATATACAGTGCCTTATCGGCTTGATTGATCATCTCTTCCACGCTTTCTAAATCACCAAACGTCACCCCAATGGAGATATTCACACTCACCTCTTTTTTCTCTTTGGTTTTAATGTGAAGCCCTGAAATGGCGCTTTTGAGTTTTATAAAAAATTCCAATGCCTTTTTTTGCTCAATATTTTTAAGCACGACACAAAACTCATCACCACCCCAACGTGCAATAAAATGATCATGCGTGAGGTGTTTACTCAAAGCTTTTGCCAGCTCAACAATGACCGTATCGCCCACGTGGTGACCTAAGGTATCATTGATCTGTTTAAAATTATCCACATCAATTAAGGCTATGGCAAACGACTCATCGCGCTTTTTCGCCTCGTGAAAATACTCACGCATCACTTCAAAGAAATGGCGCCTGTTTGAAAGCCCACTTAAAAAATCATTTTGTGCCATCTCTTTGATTTTAGCAATGTACTCTAAAGCATCCAATGAATTGTTAATGCGACATGCTATCTCTTCTCGCAAAAAAGGTTTGTTGATAAAATCATTTACACCGATTTTAAGAAATTTAGCAGAGATCAGTTCTTGATTGCTTGCTGTCATCGCAATGATGGAGAGTTCATTTTTATTGTAGAGTTTGCGAACCTCTTTGGTCAGCTCCACACCATCAATAACCGGCATTAAATAATCAGTTAAGATAAGCTTGATGTCAGGGTTGTCTTTTAAAAACGCTAATGCCTCTTCACCGTGTGCGGCAACCAATACTTTAAACATTTGGTGATGTAACAGGGATTTGATTTGGGAACGTGTCGCCATAGAATCATCCACGATCATGACTTTAATATCACGGTTTTTATGCAATCTCTCAATCAGCGTGAAAATATAATTGACATCATCGATATTACCTTTATAGACATAATCAATCACATCTTTTTTCAAAATCTTTTCACGTATCTCTTGATCCATCGAACCTGTGAGAATTATGGAGGGAATTTTATAGGATAAGATCATATCCACCACTTCACCATCGGGAGCATCGGGAAGGTTAAGATCGAGAAGTGCGACAAAATAATCATTGTTCTTTTCAACAATCGTTTGAGCCTCTTCAAAACTGTAGGCGGCATCCACATCAAAATTCAGACTGGCCTCCATCTTTTTGACGATCAATTTGGAAAGTGCTTTGTTATCTTCAACAATTAAAATCTTTTCGCGTGCCATCAATGTTCCTAATCATTACATGTAAGATTAAGTCAATTCTAACATAAAATTTTGGAAATTTCCTAAAGAGGGCGGTGGAGGATCAAACCACCGCCTCAAAACGTGAGAATATTACGAAAGATTAAGGAATCATCCACGTAAAGATATACGCTTGTGCCATTGTCATTAAGCCCATAATGGTGACAAGAATCAAGCTGTGTTTTACGGTAAATCTAAAGAGGTCTGACTCTTTTCCAACAATACCAGCAGATGCACATGCAATGGAGATAGATTGAGGAGAAATCATCTTACCACAAACACCACCGGTTGTATTGGCTGTAACCATCAAGGTCTCATTCAATCCAAGCTGTTGCGCTGTATTTTGTTGCAATCCGCAGAAAAGTGCGTTGGATGATGTATCTGAACCTGTCAAGAATACGCCTAACCAACCAAGGATTGGAGAGAAGAATGGGAACAAGAAGCCTGTGTTTGCAAGCACAAGTGCCATCGTTGTTGACATGCCTGAATAGTTCATCACAAAGGCAAAGCCCAAAACCATACCGATCGATAAAATCGCCCATTTAAGCTCAAAGAGTGTTTCACCCATTGTTTTAATCGCTGTTGAAACATTGACGCGTAACACAAACATAGAGATAATCGCCGCAAAGAAGATCGCTGTTCCTGTAGCCGAAATCGGGTTGAAAGTATAAACCACGGAGAATGCAGTAGGTTTAGCGACAATTGGCATCATTTTGAAAATGGTGTTGCTGATACTTGTAAACTCAAAGTTGAATATGGTACCTGCCATAATGGCACCTTTAGCAAAATACGCTTTAAAGGCATTGGTCGTCCAAATGGTTACCATGATGGAAAGAATAATAAACGGTGACCATGCTTTAAGCACTTCGCCACCTGTGTGCGCTTTTTGGGTCTCTTTCTCAAGTTCAGCAGAAACATGACCTTTCATAACATTCTTTGGTTTCCAGAATTTTAAGAAAATGGTTAAAGAGACGATAGAGAGGATTGCAGAGGTTACGTCGGGTAACTCTGGTCCGATGAAGTTAGATGTTGCGTATTGAGACAATGCAAAACTACCACCAGCCACAAGAGCCGCCGGCCATACTTCTTTCACACCTCTCCAACCATCCATCATTGCAACAATCCAAAGAGGAATAAGGATAGAAAGGAATGGAAGCTGGCGTCCTGCCATTGCACCGACTAAAAATGGATCGATGCCGGTGACTTTACCTGCGACCAAGATAGGAATACCCAACGCGCCAAAAGCGACGGGCGCGGTATTTGCAATCAAACAAAGTCCAGCCGCATAAATCGGTTGAAAACCAAGTCCAACAAGAATAGCCGCTGTAATCGCAACAGGAGCACCAAAACCAGCAGCACCTTCTAAAAATGCACCAAAGGCAAAACCAATGAGAATGACTTGGATACGTTGATCATCGGTAATCGTAAGAATGGAGTTACGAATAATTCCAAATTGCCCACTTTTGACCGTTAGCTTGTAAAGGAAAACCGACGCGACGATAATCCAAGCAATAGGCCAAAGGCCGTATAAAAAGCCGTACCCTGCTGAAGCAAATGCCATATTCGTAGGC
The DNA here is from genome assembly GCF_000568815.1 of Sulfurospirillum multivorans DSM 12446. NCBI lineage: Bacteria > Pseudomonadati > Campylobacterota > Epsilonproteobacteria > Campylobacterales > Sulfurospirillaceae > Sulfurospirillum > Sulfurospirillum multivorans. Next base: position 841,338 of record NZ_CP007201.1, on the reverse strand, counting down.
ATACTAAAACCAACAACAGCCACTATCATAGAAAGCGCTAATGTAATCGTTGCGGCGTAATGACCTTTCATTCTAAACACGGCAAGTGCTAGAAAGAAAAAGATAATAGGGATTAACGCCACGAGTGCAGATAGCCCTAAACTGCCCGCAATGGGGGAATAAACTTGTTGCCAAGTTTGCATACAAACCTCCTCTTAAATGTAAACTCTACACGCAGAGTAAAGAAAAGATATGATATTCGTATGATTTTTGCAACGAGTAGAAATGAGGTGGAAAAAAACTGTTACAAATTTGCACTCTCTAAAAGAGACTTGGCAAAAACGATCGCTTCATCGCTCACATTTTCACCACTCACCATGCGCGCCAATTCCACAATGCGCTCCGCGTCTCCAAGTGGTACCACATGGCTTACATGTAAAGCATCTTTGGTGACCAAAAAATGCTGATTGGCAACGGACGAGAGCTGTGGTTGATGCGAAATCGCAAAGATTTGATATTTTGAAGACAACGTTTTGAGCACATTTGCGACACTCATGGACTCCTTACCACTGAGATTTGCATCGATCTCATCGAGGATGAGCACACCACCACGTGAGAGTAAAAATTCATTCTGTGTGGCTAAAAATGCCAAACGCACACGGTTGTATTCGCCAGAACTGATCTTTTTAAGATCGACTTTGCCAAGGTTTACATGTAAAGCATCACATCCCAGTTCACTCATGACGCCCTCTTCCAAACGCACGTTTAATGAAGGCATATACAGCTGTGAAAGGTAGTCATTAAGGCGCGCTTCTAACAGCGGTAAATAGGTTTGACGCGTTTGACTGATGTGTAGGCTCTTTTGCGTTACTTCGCGCTCATAGGTCGCAACGGTTTTTTCCAACTGGCTTTTCTCAAAAGCGATGTTTTCATACCGTGCAAGTTCCTCTTCACGCTTGTGTTTATGCACCAATGCCTCTTCAATCGAACCATACCGTTTTTTAAGCTGTGCAATCTTTTCGATACGATCTAGAAGCGATTCCACATCGATCTCTTCAAGGGCTTCAAGGGTTTCATTTTGCTTTTCAAAGACCAAACGCAGTTCATTCATGCACGCATCAAAAAAGCTGCTATCGGTTTCAATAAGAGTGAGTACTTCAATCACACTGCTTTCAAGGTCAAAAATAGTGCCTGCTTTTTGCATCGCCGCTTCAATCTTCTCTTTTTTAGAGAGCGATTTTTTAAAACTGAGCAGCTCTTCATCTTCACCGATCTTAGGAGAGACTTCATTGATTTTGGCAATTTCAAAACGTGCAAACTCTTTGAGATCTTCGACTTTTTGCTCTTCTGCTTCGATCTGTTTGAGCTCTTCTTTGAAGGTTTTATATTCGTCGAAAAGTGTTTCAAATTTACTCACTCTTTCGTAATGATCGGGCTCCTGACGCGCACATACGCCATCTAGCAAACTCAAAAGACGGCTATTTTCAAATTCACTGTTATCTTTGACTGAGAGGTAGTTTACGAAGGTGCGTGAAAGCTCCACCATCCCTTTTTTAGAGACCGCTTGGGTGTTGATAAAATAGCGTGCATTTTTGGCTTTAAGAAATTTAAAAATATTCGGCTCTTCCTCTTCAAAACCAAAGGCTTCGAGTCCTAATTTTTCCCCAACAACAGCTTCAATCACATCGGCATGGACATCACCATAACCAAATAAGGAGAGAAGTCCTTGCATCAACACCGATTTACCTGCCCCGCTCGGACCGCTAAAAACCACTAACCCTTTTTCAAACGCTATATCACACTCCGCAAAGGAGAGATGGTTTTTAATCAACAAGCGCTCTATCACAAATGCCCCCAATGCAGTTTCTTTTTCAATATCTCAAAATAGTCTCGATCCAAACTGTGAATCAGCTCCGCCCCTTGCTTCGCGATGCGCACACTCACACGCTCAATCTCATTCATCGTATAGGTATCTTGCCCATCCACGACAATCACGGTATCGCCATCACTCTCAAAAGCAATCTCAAAATCGACAGGCAACACAAGCGGCCGTTGAGAGAGCGAATGCGGGCAAATCGGCGTGATAATCAGCGCTTCGGTGAGTGGATAGACCACAGGACCTCCTGCTGAGAGGTTGTAGGCGGTTGAGCCTGTAGGGGTTGAGACGATCAAACCATCGCCATAATACGAATTAAAAAGTTGCCCATCCACATAGGCTTTGATGGTGCTCATGTGCGATATTTTAGAACGCGATAACACAATGTCGTTAAACGCGACCACTTTTTCCACTTTACCGTTTACATGTAAAGAGACTTCCAGCATCATTCGCGTGTCAATACGGTAATTTCCCACAAAAAGTTCTTCAATAAAATCGCTGATTTCATCGGTCTGAATGTCGGTTAAAAACCCTAATTGCCCCGCATGAATCCCAAGAACGGGTTTATGATACTTGAAGCTTTTGCGACACAACGAGATCAGTGTGCCATCACCTCCTAGGGAGATCAGAAAATCACTCGCTTTGCACATGTGCTCAAAACTTATCCCTTCGCCACACCCTAAAAGTTGGGCACTTTTCTTTTCAATGAGCAAGGTAACACCGTGTTTATTCAGCGCCGTTTCAATCTCATGCACATACCCGCATAGCGTGCCATCATTGGGTTTGCTGACAAGCCCTACGGTTGTAATCGTGGTTAATTTTTTTGTATGATTGGTTATTTTCATGATACCTCATTTTAGCGTCTCTTTTATTAATCAGCGATTATGCTATAATTCGCCGATATGACAGACCACACAGAAGGTCAAACACGAGGAGCACTACCATGAAACATCTCTTTTTTGCAGCGGTTGCACTGCTTATTTTTAGCGGTTGTACCTACAAAAATGAAGCATTGAGTTTAGAATCGTACAAAGCCGAATACAAAGGCCCCATCACACGCGATAAGAAAGTCGTTTATCTAAAACCCGTAAAAGATCTACGTGCGAAGAAAAATATTATCGGTTATGTGGATCAAAAAAGTTCCACCACCATCAACTTCTACAGTAACGAAAATTTTGCTGAGAAATACACAGAAGGGTTGGGATATGCACTCAATCTTGCAGGCTTTAACACCGACGCTTCAAGCAATGAAGCGAACCTGATTGTCGAAGTCTCTATTAAAGATATTGAGCTTATTTACAATGACAAAAATTTTGATGCAAACCTTAACGGCGAGATCGAAATTGAAGTGGTTGTGCGTAAAGGGGACGATGTGATCACCCAAAACTTCCGCCAAAAAGGGAGCAAATGGATCGCACCTTCATATAACTCAAAAGATTTAGAGCCGTTCTTGTACTCGTTATTTACAGACAGTATCGATCAAATCGTAACACGCTTAACACGTATGTAACCCCTCGGGAAGAGAGCTCTCTTCCCGCTTACCAATTACTCACCACAACCCTGTTTCGTCCGTATTTTTTTGCCAAGTAAAGGGCTTGATCACTCTCTTCTATGAGGGCATCTTTATCCGTAATGACAGGGCTGAGTGAGCAAATCCCCAAACTCACCGTCACTTGCACAACCTCTTGCGTGGTTCCAACCATTGCAACCGTCGTTTTTTCAATCAAATCGCGTAATCGCTCCGCTAAAAGTGCCGCCTCTTCTTTGCTGGTTCGAGGAGTAATAATGGCAATCTCTTCGCCCCCATATCGGGCAACAATGTCGCTATCGCGCACCATTCCTGAAATGAGTTTAGCAAGCGAGGAGAGGACTTCATCCCCAATTTGGTGCCCATACGTATCGTTGATTTTTTTGAAATGATCCACATCTAAAAGCATTAAACTCAAAGGAAGTTTATGGCGCAAGGAGAGAGCAACCTCTTCACTCATGCGTTGGTCAAAATAGCGCCTGTTTTTAAGCCCCGTAAGCGCGTCTGTAATGCTTTCATGCTGTAAAATTGCCATATCTTTGACATCATTGGCGGTTTGAAGTGCAAGTTGTCCCATCACATATGAAGCAATACCGCCTAAAAGGAGCATTAAAGAGCCAAGCATTGAGAGCACGGTGATGCTTTCACGCAATAACCATAAGTTATAGCCAAAAACAAAGTAAAAGAGGAGAAAAAAGAGTGTAAGATTGCTTAAGAGTCTCCAACGCCGCTTTAGCGTTCCATCAGGCAGCTCAGAAATCAACCGCTTAATGGGGGAGAGTGCGCGCACTAAGAAAAGAGCCCCGATAATTAAAAAAACCAATTCACCGATCATAATCATGAGATGCATGCTACCCCAAAATTGAGAGATTTTTTATAACAGCCTTGAGTTGATTGTACCACAAAAGATGACAATCCCTTCTAAAAATAAACTAAAGAAAAGCTACTTTTAGCTATACTCTTAACTTTAAAAAAGCGTTTTAGGAAGAACCATTGAGAAGTCATTATTGTACAGATTTAGATATCGCTAACATTGGCGAGATTGTAGAAGTGTGTGGCTGGGCAAATAGCAACAGAGATCACGGTGGGGTTATCTTCATTGACCTTCGTGATAAATCGGGGTTGGTACAACTGGTGTGCGACCCAGCAGATAGCATCAGCGCGCATGACCTTGCCGCCCACGTTAGAGATGAATTTGTCTTAAAAGCCAAAGGCAAAGTAAGAGCCAGAGGGGAAGGATTGGAAAATCCTCGTCTTAAAACAGGTAAAATCGAAATTGTTGTCGATGAATTGATCATTGAAAATGCCAGTGAAACTGTTCCGTTTGTCATCGGCGATAACAATGTGGGTGAAGATGTCCGTCTGAAGTACCGTTACCTTGATCTTCGTAATCCCAAAGCCTACGAAATTTTTAAACTGAGAAGTAAAGCCACGATTGCCGTTCGTAATTCACTCGATGCGCAAGGCTTTTTGGAAGTTGAAACGCCCATTTTAACCAAATCAACGCCTGAGGGAGCACGCGATTATCTCGTTCCAAGTCGTGTTCACAATGGTGAATTTTATGCCCTTCCACAATCGCCTCAACTTTTCAAACAACTTTTAATGTGTGCAGGATTTGATCGTTATTTCCAAGTGGCGAAATGTTTCCGTGACGAAGATTTACGCGCGGATCGTCAGCCTGAATTTACCCAAATTGACATCGAGATGAGTTTTTGTGACCAAGAAGACGTGATGAAAGTAACTGAAAATCTTTTAAAAGATGTTTTCAAAGCGTGCGGTCATGAGATCACCACTCCGTTTAATCGTATTCGTTTTAAAGAGGCTATGGAAAAATACGGCTCCGACAAACCTGATCTTCGTTATGATCTTTCGATGATTGATGTAATTGACATCTTTGCGAAATGTAAAAATGAAATTTTTAGTAACATTGCCAAAGACACCAAGAAAAATCGTATCAAAGCGCTTAAAGTACCCAATGGCGACACTATCTTCTCCAAACGTCAAATGCAAGGGTTTGAAGAGTATGTTCGCAAATTTGGCGCCTCGGGACTCGGCTATTTTCAAATGAAAGAAGAAGGGCTTAAAGGTCCTTTGGCAAAATTCTTTGATGAAGAAGATTTGCAAGCCATTGTGAACGCGGCAGATTTACATGTAGGCGACGCGATCTTCTTTGGTGCGGGTGAGAAGAAGCTCGTTCTGGATTACATGGGCCGTTTTCGTATCTTCTTAGCCGAAGCGATGAACATTATCCCCAAAGATCGATTTGAGTTTGTGTGGGTAGTGGATTTTGAGATGTTTGAAGTCGAAAATGGTAGAGTCAAAGCACTTCACCATCCCTTCACCATGCCAAAAGACATTGACAACACACCGATTGATGAGATGGAGTCTATCGCCTACGATGTCGTTCTCAACGGTGTTGAACTGGGTGGCGGTAGTATCAGAATTCATAAGAAAGAGATTCAACAAAAAGTCTTTAAGCTTCTTGGCATTAGCGATGAAGAGGCAGATGAGAAGTTTGAATTCTTACTCGATGCGCTTAAATTTGGTGCACCTCCACATGGTGGTTTAGCTATTGGACTTGATCGTTTGATGATGCTGATTACCAAAAGTGAGAGTATTCGTGATGTGATTGCCTTCCCTAAAACCCAAAAAGCACAATGCTTATTAACACGTGCTCCAAGTGCGGTTGAGGGTGATCAGTTGCGTGACCTTGGCATTAGACTTAGAGAAAAAACCAAATAAAGAGGAGTTTATTAGTGAAGAGACTATTTTTGATTATTGGTGCCCCAGGCAGTGGTAAAACAACGGATGCGAGTTTAATTGCTGAGAAAAATTGCGATGTGATCGCGCACTATTCAACCGGCGAATTGCTTCGTGATGAAGTGGCAAGTGGTAGTGAACTGGGTAAAACGATTGATTCGTTTGTCAGTGCAGGCAATCTCGTCCCTCTTGACATTGTTATCAATACCATCGTCAGTGCTATCAAAAATAGCCCTAAAAATGTTGTCCTCATAGACGGCTTCCCACGCTCCGATGAGCAGATGAAAGCGCTCGATGCGATCCTTGATACAGAGACAACCGTTAAACTGGTTTCAGTTATTGAAGTTGAAGTCAGTGAGCAAGTCGCATGTGACCGTGTTTTAGGACGTGCACGTGGAGCGGATGATAACGTTCAAGTCTTCAAAAACCGTATGAAGGTTTATACAGAGCCCTTAGCAGGTATCCAAGCATTTTACGGTGCGAAAAGCCTTCTTCATAAAATCAATGGAGAGAGAAGCATTGAAGAAATCGTCAACGAAATGGAAGATTTCGTCAAAAGCAACATCTGATGCACCAATTCTACTCTGTGATCATCGGCACTGAGCTGCTCAATGGTCGCAGAGTAGACAAACACTTTGCCTTTATCAACCAAGAACTCCAAGATCGCGGACTTTTACATGTAGGGAGTTTTGTGATCGAAGACAAACCTCTTTTGATTCAAAACTGTTTTAAGATGATTTTAGATGATCCCCAAAGCGTTATGTTCTGTTTTGGTGGTATTGGTGCCACACCCGATGATCTGACCCGTGCTATCGCTAGTGAGGTGTTTACAGCCCAACCTCTACGCTTACATGTAAAAGCAAAAGAGCTCATTGAAGCGCAGTATGGCAAAGAGGCCTATCCTCATCGTGTCACAATGGCGATGCTTCCTCCAGAGGCCGAACTTCTACACAATGTGGTCAATCACGTCCCTGGATTTTCCCTCTTTCAACGCTTCTTTTTTACACCCGGTTTTCCTTCAATGGCATGGCCGATGGTCAAAGAAGCCCTCGATCAATACTTCCCTATTCAGCCTAAACTTTACAGTGAGTCCTTCATTGTGGAAACAACCGAAAATGATCTTATCGAGATTATGGAAGCGCTTCCTAAAGAGCTCAGTTTCTCTTCTCTGCCTCGTTTTGTGGGCGATAAACGTATCGCAGAAATTTACATTGCCCATGCCGATAAAGAGAAAGTCGAGCAGTGGTCACGCTATTTTAACGATCAAGGATTGTTAGCGTAATACTGATCAATACCATCGCTAATACCATCAACCAAATGCCTTTGGTACTGAGGATTGAACATATTATCGGACTCTTCAGGGTTGCTGATATAGCCTAATTCCACCAAAACAGAAGGCATCGTAGCTCCTACTAAGACCCAAAATGGCGCTTCTCTGACACCACCATCTTCCACGCTGTACTTTTTGCGCACACTTTTGAGCATACTCGATTGCACATCAATCGCGATTTTGTTGGAGAGTACAATCTTCTCACGATTAAAGACATTGAGAAAGGTCTCTTTGGAGTAAAAATCCATCTCTTCCATATCCGATTGGTTCTCTAAAGCTGCGACGTTTTTAGAACGCTCTGAGCGATCGGGAGAGAGAAAGAAGGTCTCTAAGCCTTTCATAGAGAGTTTTTTTGCTTCCGTTGGTGCTGCATTGGCGTGCAGAGAAACAAATAGATCGGCATTTTTATCATTGGCAACCTTCGTTCGATCTCGTAGTTTAATAAAAACATCTTTTTGACGGGTATAATAGACTTTATAGCCACGAGATTTGAGCTCTTTCCCCAGTTGCAATGCCACATTAAGTACCAGATGTTTTTCTAAACGCTGCTTATATCCAATGGCACCCGCATCCTTACCACCATGCCCCGCATCAATCACGATCGTTTTATCTCGCTTCAACCTTGTTTTACTGGAGGCTTTGCTTGGTACAAAAGGTGCCTCAACAGGAATAACAGACGTTGTGGCTACAGACGCTTTGGCGGAAGGCTTAGGGAGAGTTGCCACAATGGGTGCGTTCTGAGGTGCTTCAGCCGTTGGTGCCATGATTCTTTTCTCACGTAAAATTGGCTTTTTGTCCAGCGATAAGATCACTTGATTATCCAAAACGCTTACATACGTCTCAAAGGAACTTGAAGCATCTAAGATAATGCGGATTGTATTGGTATTGTACTGGCTGATGCGTAGATTTTGTAATTTTTTAGGGGTCGTAATGGTTAAAGGTGCATTCATAATAATGGCAGGAAGATCGATAATTTTTTTATAACTATTGGCACTTTTTAAGACAAAGACCTTGACGCTATTTTCAGCAACCGCAGAGCCAAAATCAAGCACAATCTCTTCTTCGCTAGTGGTAACACGATGCAATACATTTTTTCCCTTATAGCTTTTAGGAAGCGTTGAAGTGAGCTGTGTTGTTGCAGGCAGTGCAGCCACCTGGCTCTCTTTTGCAGCAGGGAAGGCAGAAGATACAGGAGCAGTGGTAGTTTTAGGGCTACTGTTTGATGCTGCAAAACTCTCTTCCGCCGCAGGTGGAGGAATAAGTGGCTTAGAAGGAGCTGTTTTTCGACTCCCTTTACTCATAGTAGCCAGTTCAGCCTCATACTTTGAAGCATCAAGCTTGAGGAGCTTGGCGGTTTTAATGAGGCGTTCTAAGGTCTCTTTTTTAAGCGCATTATCGCTTCCAATAATTGCTTGAATATAGATCGCTTTGAGTCCATGAAAAACACGCAACGTCTCATCGTTATTGGCACTTTTCATTTGAGCATCGTATTGCTCTAACTGTTGCATATAGTTGGGTGCGCCAAAAAGAGCACACCCCATCAACACCAAAACAAAGAATGCTCTAATTCTCTTCCCCATGTACCAGCTTTACAATCAATTCTTTCACACTAATAATTTCATTGAGTTTATAGCCATTGGCTCCTGTAAAAAAGAGCCCTGTCTCTAATTTTCCCATGTAAGCGTCACTCAAACTATCAGCAATACAGTAACCTACTGCTTTAGCCTCTTGTCCTCTATGACAAGGGCTGACGCAGTTACTAATACAGCGAATAGGAGGGCCTTCTCTTTTCTCAACCATCTGAATAAGATTGGTTCTTACTCCTCGCGCGGGATAGCCAACGGGTGATTTAAAGAGTTGAATATCTTCCTTATGCGCTTTGAGCAAAACTTCTTTAAAATTTTGAGCAGCATCACACTCATGCGTTCCAATAAAACGGGTGCCCATTTGAACACCGTCCGCACCTAATGCCATCATTTTTAAAATATCGTTATGATCCCATACGCCACCTGCTGCAATGAGTGGAAAATCGCCCCACGCTTTGATCTCTTCTTTAATAGGAGCAATCAAATTTTCAAGCTGATACTCTTCCATGGCACATTGTTCATAGGTAAATCCTTGGTGTCCACCACTCAAAGGACCTTCAACCACAATAGCATCAGGAAGTCGGTTATAACGTTGCGTCCAGCGTTTACAGATAATTTTAAGCGCTTTAGCCGATGAGACAATCGGGACTAAAGCCACATCAGGATAATCCGCGGTAAATTCAGGCATATTGGTGGGAAGCCCCGCTCCGGTAATAATAATATTAACACCGGCTTCGCACGAGTCTTTAATGACACGTTCATAATCATTAATCGCGTAGAGAATATTCATAGCCAAAGGCTTTGATCCACAAATCTTACGTGCATTGTTCACAATTGCTGTTAAAGCCTCTTTTGAGTAGAAATTCTCTGTATCAAAAGGGCGTGTATTGATATTTTTCTTACTAAAGTGTGTGTTTTCATAATAGCCTGTTCCCACAGAGCTAATCACACCCAAACAACCTTCTAAACTTACCGTTCCAGCAAGCTTATCCCAGCTAATTCCTAAACCCATACCACCTTGGATAATTGGATAGTCCAGTGTGTATTTGCCAATTTTGAGAGGGTTAAATGCCATTATTGCACCTTTAATCGAGCAAATTTTCGCTTACCAACTTGCAGAATATACTCTCCGCATTCCAGTTGTAATTGTTCATCGTCTACTTTTTCTTGATCCAGTTTGACGGCACCTTGCTTGATGTCACGTCTGGCTTGGGATGTTGAGATTTCAAGTCCGCAGTCCACCAAAGCTTTGGCGATCCAGATGGGGTATTCTTTACATGTAAAGGTTTCAATATCCGTTGGAATCTCATTTTGCGAATGCACACGGTCAAACTCTGCTTTGGCTTCTAGCGCTTCTGCTTTACCATGATAACGCTCAATGATTTCTAAAGCGATCATCTCTTTGGCATGTTTTGGATGCACGTTGCCAGATTCTACCTCTTTTTTAAGGACTGCAATCTCTTCTAAACTTTGAGTACTCAACAGTTCATAATAACGCCACATCAATTCATCACTGATGCTCAGCATCTTACCAAACATCTCTGAAGGAAGATCGGTAACGCCAATATAATTGCCCAAGGATTTACTCATTTTATTAACGCCATCCAGCCCTTCAAGCAAAGGCATCATAATAACCGCTTGCTCTTTGCCGATGTTATACGTGCGTTGCATATGACGTCCCATCAAAAGGTTAAACTTCTGATCGGTTCCACCCATTTCAATGTCACTTTTCATCGCAACACTGTCATAGCCTTGAAGCAGTGGGTATAAAAACTCACTGATGGAAATTGGCATTTGAGACTTATAGCGTTTTTCAAAATCTTCGCGCTCTAGCATTCGCGCGACACTAAAGGTCGTTGTCAGTTCAATTAAACCACTGGCACCCAGAGAGCTTAACCATTCTGAGTTAAACATAACAACGGTTTTTTCAGGATCTAAAATTTTAAAAACTTGTTCTTTATAGCTTTGCGCGTTGGCTAAAACCACTTCGCGTGTCAGTTTTTTACGTGTCTCATTTTTACCCGTCGGATCACCGATCATACCGGTAAAATCACCAATTAAGAACTGCACGACTGCGCCAAATTTTTGAAGCAGTGCCATTTTTTGAAGTAAAACCGTATGGCCTAAGTGAAGATCGGGTGCGGTTGGATCAAACCCCGCTTTGACTAAAAAAGTCTCCCCTTTTTCAAAATAATTTTTGAGTAATGTACCAATACGCTCTTCATCAATAATCTCACTAATGCCTCGTTTGATCTCTTGAATCGCATTTTGAATCCGCATATCCATATCTCTTACTTCCTTCTTCGATTATTTATAAGCATCATTGACCGAAACAAATTCGATCACGCGATATTTTCCTTTGAGGTTTTCACGCACTGCATTGACATTTTTATCAGGCAGTTCTAAAATCATCTCAAAATAGTCTGCATGTCCCTCATCTTCGGCTTTTCCAAGCTCTATGGTCACCAAATTGATCTGCATTTTAGCCAAATAAGCTAAAAATGAGGCTAAAGAACCTTTTTTGTTCTCTAAACTTACAATGAGTTTGTAACGTTCAGGCGCTTCTCGCGTCCATTTTACAAAGACCATTGGTTCGCTCTCTTCCATCAAGCTCGCAGCACGTTCACACAGTTTATGATGCACAAAAACATCATTGCCTTTTTTAAATCCAACGATGTCATCGCCTCGTTTAGGATGACAACAGTAGTCAAAATAGACATTGGCAATGTGATGATTGGAATAAATCACAATGTTTTCAAACTTCTGCTTTTTAATGTGATAACGATCTTTTTTAAGCAGTGGAAACAGTAAGGTATCTTGCATGGCATACAGTTTTAGAGTGTTGGACACATCTTGTAAATAGATCGAATCTGTTGCGATTTTAAAGATCTTTTTCATGGCGTGTTCTTGTTCAACCCACGCTTCTACTTTATTTTCCGCCACGCCAAATGCGTGAGAGAGAATCTTAATCGCCACTTTATGGTTAATCTCTTTAATCTTTTGGCGGCAATTCGCTTGAATCGTACTCTTTGCTTTTCCTGTTTTGACGCTATTGACCCAACTGCATCGGTATTTGGGCTCTTTGGAGGTGACGATGCGAACAATGTCGCCATTTTTAAGCTCGCTTAAAAGCGGTACTTTTTGTTTATTCACATAGGCTTCATCTGCGTATGTCCCTACTTCGGTATGCACTTCATAGGCAAAGTCTAAAACGGTGGCACCTCGTGGCAATGTAAAAATGTCACCTTTAGGCGAGAAGACGGCAATATCTTCGCTGTAGAGATTGTCTTTGGCAATCGCATAAAAATCTTCAATATTTTCAATATCTTCATTTTGGTTGTTCAGATCATTGAGCCAATCGAGTTTTGGATTGAGTCCACCTGATTTGTACTTCCAGTGCGCGGCTACGCCATACTCTGCCGTTTTATTCATATCATAGGTTCTTATTTGCGACTCAACAATGGACTTATCATCAAAGACGGTTGTATGAATCGTCTGATACCCATTCTCTTTTGGAATCGCAATATAATCTTTAAAGCGAGAAATCAGAGGTTTAAAATGCTGATGCACAATGCCAAGTGCACGGTAACAATCAATCGGTGTACGCACAATAATCCGAATCGCTAAAAGATCCAAAACCTCTTCAATCGTTACACCTTTGCGTTGCATTTTAAGGTAAATGGAGTAGTAATGCTTAATACGTTTTTGAATCGTAAAATCACTCTCGATAAATCCCTCTTGAAGCATATGGTTTTTAATTTTAGAGATAAAATGATTGAGGCGCAGTTGAAGTTGTTGCCCATGCTCTTTGATATAACCATCGATCTTGTTATATTCATTGGGCATGACATAGTAAAAGCTGAAATCTTCCAAAAGATTTTTAATCGAAGAGATACCCAAGCGGTGCGCGATAGGGGCATAAACCACCAAAGTCTCTTCGGCAATACGACGCTGTTTGACAGGATCAAGTGCTGAGAGAGTCAGCATATTGTGCAATCTATCACACAATTTGACAACCAAAACGCGTACATCGCGAATGGATGCAATGAGCATCTTGCGAAACGTCAGGGCTGAAGCGACCAATTTGTCGTTGGAAGACGAAGGGATGAGTTCAATATCGCGAATCTCAACAATCTTCGTCAAACCATCCACCAAATGCCCGACTTCTTCGCCAAACATCGCTTTGATATCTTCAGTTGAACAGGAGGTATCTTCGACGACATCATGCAATAAGCCAGCAACGATCATCGATTCATCACCCCCTAAGTAGGCAACAAAAACGCATACTAAAATAGGGTGAATGACATACTCTTCACCGCTTTTACGATACTGCCCTTGATGTTTGGCTATCGTAAAAGCAACGGCTTTTTCAACATTAGCAGTTGGTTTGACATATTTGTATAAGAGTTCAACCGCTTTATCAGAGCGTTTACACTCTTTAACAATTTCGACTAACTCTTCCAAAACAGGCTACTATAAGTCCGTAATTGATTCTAATCTAATTTTGCCTTCGGCAATTTCAAGAAGGGCAATGTCTGTAAACTTTTGTTTGTTTTTATCTGCTTTAATGAGTGGTTCTGCACCATTTGAAAGCTGCTCAGCTCTTTTAGAAACCATCATCACCAATCTATAACGATCTTGTCCTACAAGAGATAGTGCTCTTGCGGTAATTTCTTCTGTTCTTTCCATTTTATTTTCCTTATTTAATTCTAACGATTGAGCAACTCTCTAAGTTACCCTCAATAATTTTCTGTAAATTCCCTTTGGCAAACATATTGCAGATAACGATAGGAAGATTATTGTCTTTTGCAAGCGCAATAGAGGTATCGTCCATGACTTTAATATTGTCATCCATCGCTCTATCGTACGTAAGCTCTGCTAGTTTGGTGGCATCTGGGAATTTTTTAGGATCTTTGTCATAAACACCATCAACCTTGGTTGCTTTAATAATCATATCTGCGCCAATTTCAATCGCTCGCAGTGTTGCAGCCGTATCGGTTGTAAAGAAAGGATTGCCAGTACCTGCGGCAAAAATAACAATACGCCCTTTTTCAAAGTGACGTTGCGCACGTCTTACGATAAACGTTTCGCAAATTGCTTCCATTTTGATGGCACTTTGAACGCGTACTTCCATTCCAACGTGTTCAAGCGCTTCTTGCATTGCAATGCTATTAATCACGGTTGATAGCATTCCCATATAATCTCCGCTGGTACGTTTGATAATACCATCTTTGGCGGCACTCACTCCTCGAATGATATTTCCACCACCGATGACGATACCCACTTCAATGTTATGAATCACCAATGATTTGATCTCATCGGCGATAAATTTTAAAATAGAAGTGTCAATACCAAACCCATTATCACCAGCAAGTGCTTCACCAGAGAATTTAACTAAAACCCTTTTTCTCTTCTCCATATTGTATAAACCTTTCTGCATCTAGGCATAGAAAACTTCTTTATTCTATCCTAAAAGACCTAAAAAGTTACTTTGCAATCAGCTCAAGTGGGTCAATATGAAAGTTCTTCTGCGTCACTTCAAAGGTAAGATCGTTATCCACACGACCAATCACATACCCTTTTTTAATCTTTTGCCCTACTTGAATCGTAGGAGCAATTTTAGAAAGATGGGCATAAATCGTATGAATCTCATCGCTATTTTCAATAATAACCACTTTTTCCATGGAAGCAGTATCTTTAGCATAAATGACTTTACCGTTGAGGACACTTTTGACGGTTGCATCCGGTGTTGAAGAGGCTAACACAACGGATTCATTGAAAATTTTGATCTTATAAACAGGATCAACATAATCGCCAAATTTGCGCTTAACACTGTAACTATCCAACGGTGCGATGGTACGCTCTCCCACATATTTTTTAACCGTGCTATTTTGATATGAAGAGCCAATTTGACGGATAGTGTTATCACTTCCACCCACGGTTGTAGGCGATTTGTCTCGTTTGGCAGCATTTTTTTCAGCTAAACGTTTGCTCTCTTCTTGCACTTTAATGATTTTGAGTTGCTCCAGCGTTGCGCGAATTTCATCGCGCTCTTTGGCAATGTCATCCAATTGTTTTTTGTAACTCATTTTTTTAGAATTGAGCGTCAAGATGGAGCTTTCACGCTTTTTTTCTAATGCAACTAACTCATCTTTTTTACTTTTAGCACTTTGAATTTCTGTATGAATCGTCTTAATTTCATGGCTTTGAGAGGAGATTTGATCGTTGATTTGCTTATAATCGGAGGAGAGTTTACCAAACTCTTTACGCATAATCGTATCCATCTTTTGAAGCACTTCATCGACTAAAATACCATCTTCATTGTCCAAATAATCACTATCGGAAACCAGATAAAAGGAGAAATCTTCTGCAATAATTTTGATGATTTTCTGCTCTAAATCTTTCTTTTGTGAAGAGAGCAGTTGGGTATCTTTGGTGAGTTTTTCAAGGTATTCTGATTTACGAGCCACAGTCTCTTGCGATTCATCAATCGTGTTGCTTAACGTTTCAATTTTGTCTTTAATCTTTTCAATCTCTTTTTCACCCTCAACAATGTCGTTTGCTATATCTTGAAGTTTTCCATGAATCTGCTTTTCTGCTTGAAGTTTTTCTTGGAGTGTTTTGGCTTTTTCATTAATTTTTTGTGCCGTATTGGGAGCGGCAATGACCATTAACGGCAGTAAAACTGCCACACCCAAACACCATGCTCTCATACACGACCAATCTTACGTGCCACAATCGTCACGGCAAAGAGTGAAAAGAGAATAGATGCACCTATCAGTGTGCCCCCTTCCGCCAAGAGATCAAAAGGAGGAATAACAATATCAAGCTCAGCGGCAAACGTTTGAACAACACCCATCTTAGGAGCGATGGTGTAAAGGGCACATACCAAAATGGAGCTAAAAAGCGAATCGACCAGTGTCATACGGTACAACATCGCACTTTTCATAAAAAAGGAGGCTCCAAAAAGCGTCATAATGGACATACGTCGATGATGCTCATACGTCCAAATTCGTATCTGTTTAAAAATCAGTAAAATCGCCACAAATGCGACAAAGAAAGCAAAAATATAGACCATCGTTTGCAAAAGCTGTAACATTTTAAACATTTTTTCATGCGTCTTTGCAAAGGTTTCAATGCGCGAAATGGAGGTAATGCTCAAGAGTTTTTGTTTGATGGCTTCGACTCTTTTTTTATTGGGAATGGATTCAAGTTTGAGGGAATAAAACTTAGGCAATGCCACTTGCAAAAGGGCCAAATTTTTAGAAGACATATCATTTTTAAGACGATCCAAGATCTTCTTACTGCTGATTTCCGATAAACTCTCAATCTCAGGAATCTGTTTTTTAAGCTCTTCTTCTTTAAGCTCCGTTGAGGAGACAACGACAATAGCGTAGTCATTGACAACTTTGGTCGCGTAGTCATTGACAATGCTCTTAATCAGATTCGTAAATTGAAACGAAAAGAGCAAGACAAAAACAGAGATCATAATGGAAAAATGGCTGCTAACTGACCTCATGCAATACGCCACCTTCTAAGAAATAGTGTTTGTAATCAATGCCAAGTGTTGAGGGAATATTGTGCGTTACCACCAGTACGGTCGTGCCCAGATGCTCTTTAGCACCTTTAAGCAGATTCCAGATCACTTCGCTGGAATAGCTGTCTAGATTGCCTGTGGGCTCATCGGCTAAAATCAGCACTGGATTGTGGGCAAGTGCGCGTGCCATTGCTACGCGTTGTTGTTCCCCACCGCTGAGTTCATACGGATATTTATTGATTTTATGCAGCAGTTTGACGTGTTTTAAAAGCTTATGCGCCTGTTTGCTACAGACGTTTTTTGAAAATCCACCGATGATGAGAGGCAACATCACGTTTTGCTCCACCGTCCACTCATCGATCAGTTTATAGTCTTGAAAAACCACGCCCAAATAGCGTCTTAAGAGGTTAAGTTTGGAACTGCTAATATTGTTAAAATCGATACCACAGACATTCAGATTGCCGTGATTGGGGGAAAGTTCACCATACAAAGACTTGATAATCGTCGATTTACCACTGCCACTTTTACCCGTAATAAAAACAAACTCTTGCGCTTTAATCTGCATGCTTGCATCGGTAATAATGGGTTCATCTCTATCGTAGCTAATATTTAAGCCACTGGCTTTAATCACATATTCCATGAAACCACTCTTTAATTAAGGTATGGGCAGAAAAATTACTTTTCGTTGCCAAAATTGTCTCAGGAAGATACGAAACTTTTCCCTCTTGGATCTGTATAAAACAGCGTTCATTACGTTCATTGGCACCAAAAGAGAGGCGAATGAGTCCACTTTTTTCATCGATTTCAAACAGCTCTTCAAAGTGGACAAAAAAGCCCTCACCTCGCAGAAGTTCGTCTTTAAAAGCATCCCTAATTTTAGCAAAATCAACCCCATCATCAAAGTGCAATCTGCCCAGTTTTGGGATCGGTGCGGCCTCAATTTCATTGGTTAAGATCACATCGTAGATATCTTTTTCCATTTTGCGCCAACGATCTTCGTACTTACTGGTTATCTCTAACTCGGCATTTTTCTTTACATGTACATCCGCTTTGCTCAGTTGCATCATCTGCGAAAAGGTAAACTCAAAATAGAGCGGACTATCGGTTCTAAGCTCCAACGTTGCGTTTACATGTAAAACACGCAGCGCCTCTTCAATAAACGCGGCCGAGAAGACACGACGGTGTGGTTTTTTATCCCAAGGTACGGGGAAATGCACAAAAATGCGCCCCACCACATTGGAAGGTAAAAACTCCATAAACAGCCTCGCATCGTAATCAATCACGAGAATATTGTCAATATTTTGAAGCTCACACTGCTTTAACACTTGCTCGATGGAAGGCTTGTGAATCTCCAGTCCAATAAATTGGATATGAGGGTTTTTCTTCGCTTGATGCAACAGATGGCGTCCGCTTCCAAAGCCAACTTCGACCCAAATTTCGCGCTTCGCATCAAAGTGGTTTGCAAAAAATTCAATCTCTTTGAGGTAAGGCGAATGCTTTACATGTAAGAACTTTTTAGGCTCAATGTTGGAGAAAATCTCCTCAGCTTCACTTGCATCACGAAAATCAATCAACACTTTTTGTAAAAAAGAGGCTTGAGTTGGACGGGTGACTTTATCGCCCTTGACCAACAAAACTCCATCTTCTTTTTGCTGAATTCGAATGAGTACCTGCTCCCCTTGCGTCGAGGCCATCACCAATGTATTGCCCCTTTTTGAGCGGGCTTCATACGTAAATGTGGTCTCTTTATAGGTGCAAGGATACTGTAAAGGTTTTAGTGTCTTGGTATGAAAATTTGGCATAAAAAGCTTTTATTCCTTTGGAATCTTGATAACGACGCTATCCGAAGGATCCGAAGCGATGCCGTATTTATCAATTGCAATAATTTTGTATTTGTATTCAACGCCTGGTCGTGTATCTTGGTCGATAAAATTGCTTTCAAAAATACCGGTAAAACTCTGTTTTTGTGTTTTGCCAGAGAGTTCAAACTCTTTGGTGATGGTGTATTTAATCGCATTATCATCCCCACCCCATGTGATGTAAATGGAGCCGCTATCATGCTTTACCGAACGAACAACAGGAGATTTGAGTGCGGAGAGTGTCATACCCGTAACAGTGCCTTCTTGCTTGGATTCAAGCCCATCAACATCCACGGCGACAACGCGGTAATAATAGGTCTTGCCATTTTCGCTGATCAAATCTTCAAACTCGGTATTGACCGTTTTGCCATAAAAACTGTAAAACAAGCTCGATGTTGGTGAACGATAGACTTTATAATAGGCAAAATCACTCGTTGTTGATGGACTCCATGTCAACATAATTTTCTTAGGCAAATTAGACGTTGCTTGAACCCCTGTAATGGCCTTAGGAAGTGCTTTTGAATGCGCTTCAACGGTGTCGCTTGGCTTGGAGAGAACGCCATCATTGGTTTTGACTTTAACACGATAGCGGTAAACATAGTTATCTTTAATGTCTTGATCGATGTATTCGGCATTTAACCTGCCTTTGACTTTACCCACTTCATCCCATGATGTCGATTTGTATTCGTTACGCTCGATAATGTAGTACTCTACATTTTCCATTCCATGCGGTCGCCAAATAATTTTGATACGCGCAGGAAGATCTGAAATCGCGGTAATAAACGAAACAGGCTCAACAGAACCTTGGGTTGGAGCTTTTGCAACAGGCGCCAATGTCGTCACATTTGCCATCATACTAAGACCTGATTCATGTTTATCGGGTGAATACGTGCTCATCTGATAAGTGTAACTGGTATTGGGATTTAACTCGGTGTCAACATAGTGTGAGATATACCTGTCTTTAATCGTGGCAATTTTTTTCATGCTGTTGCCACTTTGGCGGTACAGGTAGTATCCTTCGATTTGTGCACTGTAAATAGGTGTCCACTCAAAACCAACGTCAGTGGAACCTGGAAGGGTTCGAATACTCTCTACACGAGGTAAAGAAGCGTCAACAATTGGCTCTTTTGGTGTTTCAAGCGTCTTTTCGCAACCAGTGATCATTAAGCTTAAAACCATTAACGATGCTATCCAAAGTAATTTTTTCATTGACCTCGTCCTTACTGAAATGATGTGTTAAATAGGCATCAAAATCATCCCATAAGGGAGCATGTATTTGCAACAATTGCCCTGTTTTTGGATGCTTTAGATACAAAATATAAGCATGTAACATAACTCTGGGTATTGTACCATTTTGGCTCTTAAAGCCGTATAAACTATCGCCCAAGATGTGGCGGCAGAGCGCTTGGAGGTGCACTCTGATCTGATGGGTTCGCCCCGTAAACAGCTTTGCTGCAATCAGCTCTTTTTTGCTATCACGCGATAATAAGAGTTTTGTAAACGCACTTTTTGCCATTCGGCCATCCCGTTTTGCGACATCCATTTTAAGACGATTGTTCACACTGCGTCCAATGGGCAGCTCTACCACGATGTCATCTTTAAGGGGTAGATCAATGATCGCAAGATAGTACCTACCCATGCTTTTATCTTCCAGCTGAGACGAAAGGCTTAAATGGGCTTCATTGTTTTTTGCAATCACGAGCGCGCCACTGGTCTCTTTATCGATGCGATGCACGATGCCATGGCGCTCTTCTCCGCTGATTGTTGAGAGATTGATGCCCTTACATTGGAGCCAATCGACCAGTGTCGCCTCTTTGACGCTGGGTGCACCATGCACAGTTAAAAAAGGCGGTTTATTGACCACCAAAAGATCGTCATCTTCATACAAGATTGGCACATCAAAATCAACCTCATAACTGCTTGGGCTTTGCGGTGCCTCTACAAATTCGTAATGCACAACATTGCCTTCTACCAGCTTCAAACTGCACTTTGTACACAGCTTTCCATCCACCGTGACACCGACGTTTTTAATCAGTTTTTCGACCTGATTGCGTGGTAATTCCAGCGCTTCGCTCATGGCGGCATCGAGCCTTTTTGACTCTTTACATGTAAACTCCATCCAGCCTACTTTCCTCTATTTTTTGATATACTTTCCAAAACTTTTCCAAAGGGATCTAGTGTTTCAAATTGATAGGCGCATCTTAACACATTTTGATTTTTTAATTCCTATACTCGTCCTTCCTATCATTATTCTCTCTTATTATCTTATCGCTGAAGCCAGTAGTATGCTTGCCAATAAACAGATCGTTTATTACGCGGTTGGTTGTTTTGCATTTTTCCTATTTTTTATTATTCCCATCAAAAAAATCGAATGGGTCATCCCTTTTTTTTACTGGGTCACCATCCTTTTACTGATCAGTGTTGATTTTTTTGGTATTGCAAAACTGGGGGCAAGGAGATGGCTTGAGATTCCTTTTGTCCATTTCACCATTCAACCCTCAGAAATTTTCAAACCCGCTTTTATTCTTATGCTTGCTTATCTCATTAAACACAATCCTCCCGATGCGAAAGGATATGGCTGGAAATCGTTTTTTAAACTCAGCTTTTACATCGTTTTACCGTTTATTCTTGTGGCGAAAGAGCCTGATTTGGGTACAGCGATGATTTTACTGCTTCTGGGGTATGGAACGCTTTTTGTCATCGGCGTTCATAAAAAGATCTGGATTACCTTGGCTATTCTCATAGGTATCAGCAGTCCACTGCTCTACAATGGTTTGCACGATTATCAAAAACAGCGTATTGCAGACTTTGTCTCTGAAAAACCCAGTTACCACGTGAAGCAATCCATCATCGCCATAGGATCTGGCGGACTGACAGGAAAAGAGCGCAGTGAAGCAACCCAAACCCACTACAAATTTTTACCGATTGCCACCAGCGATTTTATCTTTGCGTATACCGTTGAACGACTTGGTTTTTGGGGCGCCCTTGGGCTGATTTTATGCTATGCCTTTTTAGTCACCCATCTTCTCAGCCTCAATTTTATTCTCAAAGAAGATTACTTTGCCAGAGTTATCACCAGTGGCATCTCTCTGCTCATTTTCTTTTACATGAGCATCAACATTGCTATGACCATAGGGCTTGCTCCCGTTGTGGGCGTTCCCCTTCCTTTTTACAGTTATGGCGGCAGTAGTTTCATCACTTTTTTCGCTCTTTTTGGCATTTTGGAAAACCTTTTAGCCTTCCGATTTGACCCGACCTATCGTTCCATTAAATATTCGCTCTAACGCCCTATTTAACGCCTTACCTAACGTTCTTTTTTCATCTATTTTTTATATTCTTTTAACAATTAAAAAGATACAATTTCACTCTTTAAAATGGGTCCTTAGCTCAGTTGGTTAGAGCACCCCGCTCATAACGGGGTGGTCGAGTGTTCGAGCCACTCAGGACCCACCATATGCTTCTTACGTGTGAATTTGTTTAATTTGATACACAAAGGTAAATGTTATGAAAAAAGCGCTTCTTTTTCTAGCACTCGTTTCCCATCTCACGCTTAATGCTGGGTTTTTAGATGATCTTATTGGTAAAGACAGAGCTTTTTTAGAAGCCAATGGTTTTAAATGCACAGAATTCTCCTGTGTGACCAAGGATCAGAATTATTTCAATATTAAACTTCTTGATAATGCCATTGAATACGTCGAAGTCTATAGCACCGATAAAGATGAAGTGTACCGCGTTGCATTCTACCTCTACCAAAATGATAAACTCAAAAACAAAGAGATGGATGAAGCTTTTTTTAAAGCCCTTCAAAAAGTCAATGAAAAATCAAAACTTGCGTATGATCTTTCCAAGACCAGTGATAAATTTGGCAATGAAGCCCTCATCACCATCACCGACACTAAAAAAGCGAACGCTTATGTCAATACGCTTCGCGATACCTACATTGAAAGTATGAAACAATACAACGAATCAGATAGCCGAAAGTAATTTTGGCTACTTTGCTGGGACTTGTTTGACGCTTAAATTACCTCTTTTAGCTCCCTCTTGTTTTTTACAAGAATGTGATACAATACCTCTTTATACGTTCATTGAAAATACTTTATGAGAGATAAAACCCTATGCAAGTGATTATAGCAGGCGCCGGGAAAGTTGGCTACAATATTGCCAAACACCTGATGCACAACAATAGCGTGACGATCATCGATCAAAATGAATATGCCATCCAAAACATTCACGAAAACCTCGACGTTTTAGGAATTTGCGGCAATATTGAAAACCCTCATACCTACCTTGGTATTAACCCACACATCGATCTTTTTATCGCGGTAACCGATTCGGATGAAGTGAATCTTCTCTCCTCTTTAATTATCGATAACATCGCAACGGTGAAACGCAAGATTATTCGTCTTAAAAACAATTTCTTCGCCAGCGACCAAGTCAAAACAAAGCTCAACATTAACGATACCATTGTTCCCTCCTTTGAAGCAGCGCAACCCTTTAAATACCTTGTTGATTTTTCACATGCGCACAATGCCAAAGCGCTTGCGTTCACCAAAGCACTTCTCGTTTCCATTCGCCTTAAAGATGACTTTACGCCGCGTATGATCTCGACCTTTATTGGTGAGCTCAATGGTGAACTTGCCGTTGCTGGTATGGAGCGCCATAAGCAGTTTTTTGTTCCTAAGCCTGTGGAGACAATGCTTCCGAATGATCTGGTTTATCTCTTTGCCTTCCCCAGTGCCATTCTCTCCCTTCGTTCACTCGCGTGCGAGAACAACGAGCTTTCCACTCCCATTAAAAATTGTGTTATTTTTGGAGCAGATTCGCTCGGTATTGAGATTGCCAAGGTACTGCTTAAAAAAGGGATTGATGTTCAGATTATGGATAAAAACATTGAGCTGTGTCGTAAAGCCAATATTGAACTTAAAAACAAAGCGACCGTGCTTAAAACAACCTATGATGCCGATCACATTGTCAATAAAACCCGTTTTGATACCGACATGTTTATTGCCGCAACAAAAAATGATGAGTATAACATCACCAAGTGTATTGAAGCCAAGCAAAAAGGGATCAAAAAGATCATTGGTATCAATAATGACATCGCTTACTCCTCTTTGATGCGTAACCTTAATATCGAAGTGGTGAGAGGTGAGAAGATTAACGCCTACTACTCCATTTTAGAGCGCATTCACTCCAACAACATTTTAACCCAAAAGAAATTTTGTGGTGGCGAAGGCTCCGTGATTATGCGCAAAATTGATGCCACGTCCTCGTTGATTGGCGAGAAGCTGCACCTGCCTGATAAAGTGGATGACAAAGGGCATTTTATTATTTTGCGTGGTAATGATATTTACGAATATCGCCTTATCCCAACCTTTGAATGCGATGATGTCATTGTCGCGTTTACCAAAGAGTCCGATTTTGAAGTTGTCGCCAAATGGCTTCAGCAAAATGTCTAATGTAAAAGAGCGCCATGAGTATTAAAAGCATTTTAAAATTTGTCTCTGCTGTTGGACTGGTTGTCTTTTTTCTTTTCCTCATTCCCCCCATTGTAGGTTTTTTTTACAACGAAGATGTTTTTATCTACGCTGTAGCGATGTTTGCTCTGTTTATCATTAACCTTTCCACTTTTTTGATTCTTAAAAATGATGAGATGACGCTTGGCATTAAAGAGAGCATTGTCTCAGTTAATTTCATTTGGATTCTTCTAGGAATTGGTGGTGCCATCCCTATGGTACTTTACACCAATATCGATCCTGCAGGTGCTTTTTTTGAAGCGATTAGCGGTTTTACAACAACAGGGGCAAGTGCTTATACCGATGTTGAGATCTTACCCAAAGCCATTTTATTTCACCGAAGTTTGATGCATTGGATTGGGGGTATTGGTATCATCGTTTTAGGGGTTGGACTTTTACCACTGATCAATCCTAGCGGGTCACTGAGCCTTTTTAAAGCCGAATCGACGGGCATTTCGATGGATAAAATCACACCTAAGATCAAAGATACTGCTAACCGTATTTGGGCGGTGTATATCCTCTTTACACTGGCAGATTTTGCGCTTTTGATGCTCTTTGGTATGAACTGGTTTGATGCCATTAACCACGCTTTCTCAACGATCTCTACGGGTGGTTTTTCCACCAAAAACAGCTCATTATCTGGTTTTAGCGATGGCGTTATCTGGACAACGATTTTTTTCATGCTTGTCTCAGGCATCAACTTTTTAGCCCATATTCGCTTCTTTAATGGCGATAAATGGGCATTTAATACCGAAGAGAACCAGTGGTATATTGGACTTATTTTCTTTTTATCGTTTATGATGGCGCTTGAACACACGCTAACATCGCAAAACTCTTTTTATAACTCATTGATACACTCCTTTTTTACCGTCACGTCACTGGCTTCGACCACGGGTTTTGCTTCGCTGGATTATGAAAAATGGGGTCAATGTACGATGATGATCGCCATCATCGCCATGATTATGAGTGCGAATGCGGGCTCAACGGCAGGTGGTATTAAAATGATTCGCTACGTGCTCTTTTTTAAAAATATCGCGCTCGAGATCAAACGAACCATTCAGCCCGATGTCATCACCTCGATTTTTGTCGATGGAAAGCAGATTAAAAGCTCCATCATCAACTCGGTTTTTGGCTTTTTTGCACTCTTCATCCTCACCGCTTTTATGGTAACGATGTACCTCTTTGCCAGAGGGTTTGACTTTTTAACCGCCTTTAGTACGTCCATCGCCATGATCGGCAATATCGGTCCTGGGCTGAATCTTACGGGGCCTTCGCAAAACTACGCCTTCTTTACATGGTACGATAAACTTGTACTTTCTGCGGCGATGATTATCGGAAGATTAGAGTGTTATACCGTTTTTATGATGCTCGGTCGTAATTTTTGGAAGAAGTTTTAACCTCTTCCTTCGCTTTACATGTAAAAGGATTTACGCTATTTTTTGAGTGCACCTACGGCGTGTTTGATCGCTTTTAAAAGCGTGTCGATCTCTTTTCTCGTATGCGTGTAATGGATAGAAATACGCAGCCAACCTGGCTTTTCATCAAAATCTTGACCATCGGCTAGTTTTAAAAGATCGTGTCCGTAAGGCCCTGCGCAACTGCATCCCGCTCTGGTTTGAATTCCAAAATGATCCGAAAGGTATTGCGAAATATCATACGGATTGATCCCCTCAAAATTAAGAGAGAAAATGGGAAGCTTTTCTTGCGAATATTTGCAGTAAAGCTTGACCCCTTCGATACAACGAACACGTGAACCAAAATAAAATTTCAACTCATCTTCCACAGCTTGGATCTTCTCCAAACCAATTTCGTTGCGAAGGTTGTACGCCAATGAGGCTTTGATAAACTGCAAAATAGCAGGCGTTCCAGCATCTTCAATCAGTTCCATGTCACTTAAAAACGTGTGCGAAACCCGTGACACATACCCAACGGTTCCACCCCCTGCAAAGGTGGGTGTGGCTTCGGTGCATAACGCTTTTTTCATCACTAAAAGCCCGCACGATCCCACCCCGCCCAAGAGCTTATGCGGTGAGAGAAAAAGTGCGTCGTAGTAGTTACAATCAATGTTAATGTAAGGTGAAGCCGCCGCCGCGTCAAGGCACAAGATGCCGTTGTAGCGCTTGATGAGAGTATAAATATTTTTGTAATCGCTCACGATGCCTGTAACATTGGAGGCAACGGAAAACGAAGCGATGATCTCACGCTCTTTATGAAGCTCAAGCTGGGTCTGTAAAAACGCCATATCGATCTTTTCCTCTTCATCCAAAGGCACACGAATCACTTCACACAACCCTTCTCGAAAACTGAGCTCATTGGAGTGGTGCTCGTAAGGGCCTACAAAAACAACGGGAAGCGTTTGGGGTTTACATGTAAAGCGTTTTAAGGTGCGAGGCGGAATGTAAATCCCCATCAGTTCTTGAAATTTTTTAATCGCCCCTGTGGCACCTGAGCCACACGGAAAAAGATAAAAACGCTCATCCACCGCTAAAGCATGTTTCAAATCACAACGTGCTTTAGCGTAATACGCACTCGTTTGAATCGCACTTGACGCCACTTCAGAGTGGGTATTAGCATAGGTTTTAAGAAGGATTTGCATCTGTTTTTCAATCGGCTTATAGCCCTGACCGGACGCCGTGTAGTCGAAATAGAGAAGATTTTTATCTTTAATGATGTTTTTGCGTATGGCTTGCACTACTTTATCCAAAACTTTTTGGGTATTATACCCTTTATAAACAGCTTATGCGATGAGGGGAATCAAAAATGATTGATGAAAATTTGCTCAACAGCCTCAGCGCTAAAGAAAAAGAGCTCTTTAAACAAGGGCTTGAAGATCTGATCAACCAAACGTATGTCATTGAAGATGAGTACAAAAAGCTTAATGAATCCTACACCACCTTGCAAGATTTTATTCGCCAGATCATCGAAGTACAGCCCAATGCGCTTTGGGTTTTTGACAGTGATGGTGCTATCTTTTTGCAAAACAGCGAAGCGAAAAAAATGGGCGCGATCTTAGAAGGGTTGGTGCTTGAAGAGGAGAGTGAGATCGATTTTGAAGGGCGCTCTTACCTCATTAAAGGTGTCACCAAAAGCGATAAAAAGATCATTACCGCCACAGACATCACCGAGGGAAAACGCCAAGAGCGCTTGGTTTCCATGGGACAAGTCGCCGCACACCTCTCTCATGAAATCCGCAACCCCATAGGTTCGGTTTCACTGCTCGCTTCCACGCTGCTTAAAAAAGTCGATCCGAGTGTAAAGCCCCTTGTGACCGAGATCAAAAAAGCGATTTGGCGGGTGGAGCGCATTATCAAAGCGACCCTACTTTTTACTAAAAATGTTCAGATCAACCCCAGCTATTTTTACCTGGATCGCTTGATTAAAGAGTGTGAACAAGCCATCTCGCACTACTCGTACACCAAAGAAGTTACCTTTCAGTTTGACCTACCCCACGTCGAGATCAAAGCCGATTTTGAGCTTCTCAATTTGGTCATTCAAAACTTCATTTTTAATGCCATCGATGCGATTGAAGAGTGTGAAAAAGAGAGTGGCTTAGTCAGCATCGCGTATGTGGAAGATGAGGCGTTTATTCTTTTACATGTAAAGGATGATGGCAAGCCTATTGAAAATAAAAACATTCTTTTCGAACCCTTCAAAACGACCAAAACGAAGGGAAATGGGCTTGGACTGGCTCTTTCTTTGCAGATTATTCAAGCGCATGGTGGTAAAATCAATTTACTTGAAGATCCTAAAGGTTTTGAAATTAAAATAGGACGCTAAATGTTTAAAGAGAGTTTGCTCCTTTTTGCAACGGATTTTAAAAACTCTTCCAAAGATTTAATGCCCATTATTGCCGTGGTGATCTTTTTTCAGATCGCATTTATTAAAACCGTGCCTGAGAATTTGGTGCCTACTTCGCTTGGACTTCTCATCGTTGCATTGGGATTGGCGCTGTTTATTCGCGGGCTTGAAATTGGCATCTTCCCCATCGGTGAAGCGTTAGCGCACGATTTTGCGCACAAAGACTCTCTTTTTTGGCTATTATGCTTCTCCTTTTTGATAGGTTTTTCAACAACGATTGCCGAACCCGCCCTCATTGCCATTGCCACTAAAGCAGCACTGATCAGCGAAGGCAAAATTGACGCTTTTTACCTGCGCATCACTGTAGCCCTCTCCGTTGGTTGCGCAATCGCGTTAGGAGCCCTTCGCATTTTGTGGGGTCATCCGATTCATTATTATATTATCGGTGGCTACATTTTGGTGGTTGGTGTCACCTTCTTTGCCCCCAAAGAGATCATCGGCTTAGCGTATGATAGCGGTGGCGTTACAACCTCTACGGTGACGGTTCCGCTCGTAGCCGCGCTGGGCATTGGGCTCTCTTCGTGTATCAAAGGACGCAATCCACTTATCGATGGCTTTGGTTTGA
The DNA here is from genome assembly GCF_000568815.1 of Sulfurospirillum multivorans DSM 12446. NCBI lineage: Bacteria > Pseudomonadati > Campylobacterota > Epsilonproteobacteria > Campylobacterales > Sulfurospirillaceae > Sulfurospirillum > Sulfurospirillum multivorans. The sequence goes on along the minus strand of NZ_CP007201.1, from coordinate 812,947 downwards.
TTGCCTTTGCCTCGTTAACGCCGATGATTTTCGTGCAAGTTTTTGGTCTGGTGGTCTATAATTTTACCGATACCCACGTGGTCACTGCCATTGCAACGGCAAGCAAAGAGGCACTCGCACTTCCAGAACATACACTCTCTTTCTCCCAAATCCTGCTCGATCTCTTAGGGGTCATGCAAGATGTTCTACCCATTATTCTAGTCATTGCTTTTTTTCAATACGTCATCATTAAAAAACCCATTGCCCATCTTCCAAAGATTCTTACGGGCATAGTGTTGGTTATCTTGGGATTAGATGCATTTATTGTGGGGCTTGAGATCGGGCTGTTTCCGATTGGTGAGACGATTGCGTATCAACTGACGACCATGAAAAGTACGTGGGTCATTTATCTTTTTGGTTTTATGATCGGCTTTGCAACGACGATGGAAGAACCTGCACTCATCGCCATTGCTATGAAAGCCTCGGAGGTGAGCAATGGCAATATCAACCAAACGATGCTTCGCATCTTTGTAGCCATTGGCGTTGCGATTGGAATTGCGCTTGGCTGTTTTCGCCTTGTCAATGGTGCCTCCTTGCACTATTTTATTATTATAGGCTATAGTATTGTCATCGTTATGACCTATTTTGCCCCCAAATACATTGTCCCCATTGCTTACGATAGCGGAGGTGTGACCACATCCACCGTGACGGTTCCACTCGTGGCGGCATTAGGCTTAGGCTTGGCACAAAATATCGAAGGAAGAGACCCACTCATTGATGGCTTTGGGCTGATTGCCTTTGCCTCACTTTTTCCGATGATCACCGTTATGGGATACGGGATCATCACACAGCGTATGATTCAAAGGAGAGAAAAATGAACTTTACCGTATTAACCGTTATTGTGCCAAATGCCGAAGAGGAGATGGCGATAGAGACTGCCAAGAAGGCAGGTGCAGGAGGTGTGACCATTTTAAATGGCAAAACCATAGGATTGAAAGAGAAAAAGATCTTTTTTGGACTCACTTTGGAAGAGAATGTCTCTGTGTTGCTCTTCATCCTTCCACAACGTCTCTCCATGAACGTCTTTAAGGCACTGCGCAAAGCTTTAAATCTGCTCAATCAAAACGAAGCGTCCAAAGGGCTCATCTTTACCTTTCCCCTCACCCATATCTCGGGAATGGAAGCAGAAGAGGTGGAGCTTTTTGAAAAAGAGATATTAGATGCACTCTAAGGAGAAAATATGTTAGTTTCAGAAGTAATGATCAAAGATAATCTGGTGATTGTCTCACCCATGGCACCTGTGCGCGATGCCCTTATGATGATGCGCAACACCAAAGTCAAATCGCTTATCGTCGATAAAATTCGTCCAAGCGATGCGTATGGGTTGCTCACCTATAAAAATATTTTGTACTCGATTGTCTCAAGTGATGGGGATATTGATCTTTTAAGGGTTTATGACATCTGCTCCAAGCCTGCGATTCAGGTCTCCAAACAGCTTGATTTAAAGTACGCATCGCAGTTGATGGTCAAAAACAATGTTAAACGGCTTTTAGTCGTGGATAACAACGAATTAGAGGGGATCTTGACGATGACTGACATCTTAACTCTCTTTTTGGGAACGATCGAAGAAGAGGCGTAGAGGTGGTGGTTTAAGCAACCACCTTCACAAACTCCATTCCTGCTAGTTTCTCATCGATGCTGTCATCCACACCAAAACCTGTTTCGATGAGCACATCTTGCAGTTTGGAGGTAATGACCAGATGCAAAGGCCTGCGCCCTACACTCTCGCGTACGATTTGGTATAAAAATTCCAGCTTGCTGGTATCATCGCTCAGATCAATCAAAAGCACCTTAGGATCAAGCGGTACTTCAATGACTTTGGTCTCGATTTTCTCTTTTTTAGCATCACTGAGTTCCATGATTTTCATGACGCGCATTTTGGTATTTTGCCCATCGTTACTCACATCGACTTTAAAGCAGAGCGGTTTTTCAATGTCCATTCGGGAGAGTGCTTCGAGTTGTTTTTCAAACACCGTGAGCTCCATCGAGCCGTGAAAATCCATCAGCGAGATAATGCCAAATTTATTCCCTTTTTTGCTGATTTTCTCCGTAATACCTTCCACTTTGCCGATAAACAGCGCTTTACTGCCATCTTCGATCTGATCTTTTTCACTGGAAAGCGTATAACTCATCTCATCGATTTCGGCTCTAAACGCATCAAGTGGATGTCCTGAAATGTAAAAACCAATGGTCTCTTTTTCCAATTCTAGCATGCGTTTGTTATCAAATTCAGGGATGTTTTCGATGCTTACATGTACGGTTGTCATCTCTTCGGCGTCGCCAAATAAGGAGTATTCTGCCATCTTTTTCGCGCGACTGCACTCGGCACTCGCTTCAATGATGCTATCAATCCCCTCTAAAAGAGCGCGTCTGGAGTAACCAAAGTCATCAAAACTGCCCGATTTGATGAAGGATTCTAACACTTTTTTATTGACCTTGGAGCTGTCAATTCGGGAGATAAAATCGCTCATATCGGCAAACGGAGCGTCAGCTCTCGCTTCTAAAATCTTACTGATCGCCGCATTACCAACCCCTTTGATCGCGCCCATACCAAAGAGAATCGCCTCTTGCCCATCCGCATCGGTAATGGCGCTAAATTCAATCAAACTGTGCTGAATCGATGGAGGTAAAAGTTTGAGTCCAAGACGCTTGACCTCATCAATGTACTTAACGATTTTATCGGTGTTGTCTTGCTCTGATGTAAGAAGTGCTGCCATAAACTCTTGCGGATAGTAGCATTTCAGATACGCCGTTTCAAACGTAACCATCGCGTACGCCGCGGAGTGTGATTTGTTAAAACCGTATCCCGCAAACTTCTCGATCAATCCAAAAAGCTCAATCGCATGGGCGCGATCTAAGCCTTGATCGACGGCACCTTGCGCGAACTCTTCGGCTTTTTGTTTCATATAGTCGATCTTTTTCTTACCCATCGCACGACGGATCAAGTCCGCTTCGCCAAGGCTAAAACCGCCAATGGACTGAACGATCTGCATAACCTGTTCTTGGTAAACGATAACGCCGTAAGTAGGCTCCAAAATCGGTCGAAGGGGCTCTGTAAATTCATCAAAAAAGTAACTGATCTCTTTTCTGCCATTTTTACGGTCGATAAAGTCATCCAACATTCCTGATTCCATCGGACCTGGACGGTAAAGCGCCAATACCGCAATGAGGTCTTCAAAGTTGGTCGGTTTAAGGCGTTCATTGAGTGACTGCATACCGCTCGATTCGATCTGAAACAATCCGACCGTATCGCCGCTTTGAATCAGTTCATACACTTTCGGATCGTTCATATCAATCGTCGTAAAATCAATCTCTTTTTGGTAGCGAAGTTTAATGAGTTTCAGCGCATTATCAATGACAGTCAGGGTCTTCAGACCCAAGAAGTCGAACTTGATTAAGTCGACATCTTCAAGGTAATTGAGTGAATACTGTGTGACGAGATGATCTTCACCAGAGGGCTGGTAAAGCGGTGTTTTATGCCACAACTCTTCATCGCTGATAACGACACCCGCGGCGTGCATACCAGAGTTTCGATTCAATCCTTCAAGGGCAAGTGCGAATTTCCACACACGTTGCATTTTAGGGCTACTCTCGATGAGTTCACGAAGCTTCGGCTCTTTTTGGTACGCGCCACCTTTGTAGCCCTCTTCACCCTCCACGCCAATGCCGTTAAGTGTAATGCCCAGTTCATCAGGGATCAGTTTTGCCATCGCATCGGCTTCTGCGTAAGGAATGGCAAGAACTCGCGCCACGTCACGAATGACTCCCTTGGCTAAGAGTTTACCAAAGGTGATGACTTGCGCCACGTTGAAACGACCGTATTTTTCGACGACATAGTCGATAATTTCGCCACGGCGACTTTGGCAAAAGTCAATATCGATATCGGGCATACTAATACGTTCAGGATTCAAAAATCGCTCGAAGAGCAGGTTATAGGGCATCGGGTCAATGTCGGTGATAAAAAGCGAAAAGGCAACCAAGCTTCCCGCGGCTGAACCTCGTCCAGGGCCTACTGGCACGCCACGCTCTTTGGCTTCACGGATAAAATCCCAAACGATGAGCATATAACCCGGGAACTTCATATCGCAGATGATTTTGATCTCGCGCTCAAGTCTGGCTTTGTACTCTTCGTGTTTGCTCTGGTCTACATGTAAAAGACGTTTTTCGAGTCCCTCGCGACTTTTATAGGCAAAAAATTCATCATCGCTTTCAAAATTAAGCCCTTCTCTAGCGGCATACTCTTTGGTAAATTTAAATTTTGGAGGGGTTGGATCGCCCAGTTTAATCTCTAAATTGCACTTATCAACAATCTCTTGCGTGTTGGAGATCGCTTCAGGAATGTCGGCAAACAAGTCGCTCATTTGTGCGGGTGATTTGACGTAAAACTCATGTACGGAGTGGCGCAGACGGTTAGGATCATCAAACTCTTTGTTCATCGCGATGCACATAAACGCCTCGTGCGCTTCGGCATTATCTTGCTCTAGGTAGTGGGTGTCGTTGGTGGCGATAAGTTTGATGCCCGTCTCTTGAGAGATACGCAAAATATCATCATCGATGAAGTGCTGATCAGGAATGCCATGACGCATCACTTCTAAGTAAAAGTCCTCGCCAAAAATTGCTTTGTACTCAAGGGCTATTTCTTTAGCGCGTTCATACCCTTTCGCGCCAAATTGGACGTTGCGTTTGTTGTTGAGATTCAGATGCCAGTTGACTTCGCCTTGCAGACACGCACCTGAACAGACCAACCCCTCCGAATGCTCTTTTAAAATCTGTTTGTTAATGCGCGGATAGTAGTAAAAGCCTTTGATATAACTCATCGAAGAGAGGTACATTAAATTTTTATAGCCGACCTCATTTTTAGCATACAAGCAGAGGTGAAAACGCTGCTTGGTGGTTTTATCACCGATGTCATCTTGGTTGTGAATGTACGCTTCCATGCCAATGATAGGCTTAATGCCCTCTTTGCGCATCGTTTTGTAAAAATCAATCGCGCCAAACATGTTTCCATGATCTGTAATCGCAACCGAAGTGACGCCTTGGGATTTGAGTTTTTTGGCTAGCTTGCCTATTTTATTGGCGCCATCCAAAAGGGAGTATTCGGTGTGTAAATGTAAATGGGTGTAAGGTGTGTCGCTCATCGTTTCTCATCAATAATTTAGTTTTTTCATTAAGAGATTATTGTAGCGAATGAGGACTTAAGAGGGTGTAAGAGTTGCCTTAAAAGCTTTACATGTAAGCTTACATGTAAAGCTTTTGCCCAAGCCAAACAGGGAGATTTTAGGCAGATGTTTCAGCAGCCTGCGTTTCAAGGGTAGAAATTTGCGCTTGATACGATGCGACCATGGCTTGTTTCGCCTGAACATCTTGAGCACTCTTTTCATCACCACTTGATTTTTGTTGTGCCGCTGCGATCTCTTTTTCGAGTGCAGCAATTTTTTTCTCTAACGCTTCGATTTGTGCATCAATGCTGTCACTGCTACTTGTTGATGCACTACTGGTTCCAGAAGTGGCACTTGCGCCCCCGCTTTGGCTACTACTTTCACTTGTTGTCGAACTTTCAGTTGAACTCTCTTCGCTGGTGCTCGTTGAGCTGTTACTGCTGGATGCGGCTAACGCTTTTGCTTCATCGGAAATTTCAACGGTGTCTACAGGTAGACTGCTCGAACTGGTTGTACTCTCGTCTTCTTCTTCATTCGTTGAAGTTAAGAGTGCTGAACTACTACTGGCGGTATTTTGATCGACCAGAACTTGGGATGAATACGATGTGTTAATGGTGCTCATGACCATCTCCTTTAGTTTTCATTTGCCCCCGTTAACCATATCGGGTATTCTTCAAAAAAATGAAGGAAAAACAGTTCAAAAGAGACCTTACATGTAAAGAAATTTCACGTTACATGTAAGGATTTTTAACCCAATTTACTCATGATGTTTAAGATGTCGCCGGTCTTTTCTTCGATCTCTTCAACATCTTTGGTGAGACTGTTCATCTCTTTGGCGTTGTGACTCATTTTAGCCGAGCTATCGACGATGCCGCCCACGATAACCCCAATGGTTGCTTGGATTTGCGTCAGAGAGTGGCTGGTTTTATCGGCAAGTTCGCGAATATTATCGGCAACAACGGCAAATCCACGCCCGTGATCGCCTGCACGCGCCGCTTCGATGGCAGCATTGAGTGCCAGCAAATTGGTCTGATCGGCAATATCGCCAATCATATTTAAAATATCATTCGCCTCTTTCGCGTTGTGAGTTAGCGTGCTTAATGTATCGGCAAGATGTTGCTGAATCGAGCCCATCTCTTGCATCGACATGGTCGTTTTTTTCACAATACGATTGAGATCACTCAAAGGTTCATTTTTGATGGTCGCAACCGAATCGGCGAGGTGCTTAGCATTTTCATGCAGCTTTGCACTCTGTTCAGCATTTTCACTGATCATTGAAGAGAGCGCACTTCCTAGCGCATTCACCCCTTCGACCAACTCTTGAAGCTCACCATGGGTTTGAATGGAAATCGGCTGGCTAAAATCCCCGTTTTGGAAATTTTTCAAAGAGACCAGTGTTGCATCCATCACTTCATTGACTTTGGCGATCATCCCATCGATCTCGTACGAGAGGCGATTGGTCAAAAAGTTTGATGAGACATACGAAGTTTTGTTCTCCATGTAGCCTTTGGACATTTTAGAGCAGATGATGAGCACTTCGCCCACGACACGCACATCATCCAAACGAAGCTTTTCAAAATCTTTAAACGTCTTATCGATCACGCGAATGGTTGAACCTATCTCATCCGTCGACGCATCTTCCAACTGGAAATCGATCACATTCTTTTTATTGGTCACATAAAGCCCAAAATCCTCCACATAACGCTTCAAATCCGCCATACGACGACCAATGAGTTTTTGACTCAAATAGCGTGAAAAGAGAGAAAAGACAATGACGACCGCCAAAAGAATCAGGCTGTTGCGCACCACCATCTCCAAAAGTGCCTCATCCAGTTTTTGCTTCTCTTTTTCAACTAAAGCATCAATATCATCGGCATACACACCCGTTCCAATGATCCAACCCCATGGCTTAAAGGCTTCGACAAAAGAGATTTTTGCTTGAGGCGTGTTAAAGCCTGGTTTTTCCCACTGATAATTCACCACGCCTTTTCCCTTTTTGGAAGCCACATCCACCATCTCGTTAAATAAAAACTTACCCGCAGGATCTTTTGATCGGCTCAAGTCAGAACCATCTAAGGCTGGTTTAATCGGGTGCATGACCATCTTAGGAGCAAAATCGTTAATCCAAAAGTAGCCATCTTCGCCAAAACGAAGCTGTTTAACGGCCATTTTGGCTTTTTCTTGATACGCTTTAAGAACCTCTGGTGCCTCTTTTTCAGGCTCTTTTTGCAGTGCCTCGTAAAATGAATTGACCACATGATGCGCAATTTTGACCTTGTCGGAGAGCGCTTCTACTTTTTCACGTGCCATGATCGCGCGAATCCCCTCCAAGCGTTCATCGGCCTCTTTTTGCATCAAAACGACCACAACCACGGTCGAGATCACCGCTGTGAGCACCAACGAGATCACCAGCAACAAGGTTACTTTAAATTGAATGCTTAACTGTCTCATTTTTGCCTCTCACTTGCGCGCATGATGGCGTAAAGTTGGGTGTATTTTTCGACCTCATCTTTGCTTGCCATTTTTCGTACAGAGAGGTAATGCTCTTTACCAAAAGGAAAGATGGTGGCGTAAACCCAGTAAAATTTACCGCTTTTTGTACGGTTTTTGACAAATCCTTGCCAAACATTGCCTTGTTTCAGACTCTCCCAAAGCTCTTTAAAGGTCGCTTTGGGCATATCGGGATGGCGAATCATATTGTGGGGTTTTCCAATGAGCTCTTCCAAGCTATACTCAGAAAATTTGACAAAGGTTTCATCCGCATACACAATATTTCCCTTCGCATCTGTTTCGGAGACCAACAAAGAGGTTTCATCCAGCAAAATCTCATCACCTACGGTTTGCATCTGTCTATTCCTTAAACGCTTCTTTGATTTGAGTATAAGGTGTGTTTGGTTTAAAGATGATTAAACCTCTACTCCACCCATCGTTATTTACCTACTATTAATCCCAATATGTTACAATTTATTCATATTATAATCACCTCTAAGGAATGCTGATGTTTTTACTCAATAAGAAGATCTTTCTTTTGGTCACGTGCCTTGCTCTTGGCACTCAAAGTTATGCGGAAGAGGCAAAAAAACAGCCTTCCCCTGCCACTACAAATGCGCCTGCTCCTGCTGTGGATGTCTACAAAATCACTGCGGCAAAAGAAGAGGCACTGAGCTTGCAATACCCTGGTAAAACCATCAGTTCGCAAAGTGTGACGATCAAAGCACGTACCAATGGTATTTTGATGAAGAAATTCTTCAACGAAGGTGATTTTGTCAAAGAGGGCGATGTACTCTATAAAATCGAGCCAGATAGCTATGAAGCAGCGCTCAATCTTGCCAAAGCCAACGTGAATTCTCTGGATGTTCAACTGCAAAAAGCGTCTAAAGATTGGGATCGAATCAAAGCCCTTTATGAATCAGGTGCTTCGAGTGAGCAAGAAAAAGACAGTGCGTATTGGACCTATGAAGGGGCCAAAGCGAGTCTTGCGAGTGCTAAAGCATCCTTGCAAACGGCGAGCATTAATTTAGATCGTACCACCATTAAAGCCACAATGAGCGGTATGACAGGACTGAAGCAAGTCGATGTAGGAGCCCTTGTCACCGATGGCACGGCGTTAGTTGACATCACGCAAATCACCCCTTTACATGTAGAGTTTTCCATCCCCGACATTGATGTGATGAAGCAAAAATACAACATCAAAAATGGCAAATGGTCCAACCCCGCAGAGGGTAAACTCAAAGCCTCTTTACAGATTGGCGATGCAAAATTTAAAGAGATGGGTGTCATAGACTTTTTAGACAGCTCACTCAATGCCAAAACTGGCTCACTCAAAGCGCGAGCGACGTTTAAAAACGAAGGCAAAGAGCTGCTTCCAAACCAATTTGTCAAGGTCAATCTTGTGGGCTTAACCCGCAACAACGTCATCAAAGTGCCACAAAAAGCGGTGCTTCAAAACCCACTTGGCACCGTTGTCTTTGTTGTTGAAGAGGGCAAAGCAGTGGTTAAACCTGTAAAAATGGGCGAAGCAAGTGAGAATGACTACGTGATAGAAAGCGGTCTTAAAGAGGGCGATGTGGTCATCGTCAATAACTTCTTTAGAATCAAAGCGGGAGCACCTGTGAAGGTGGATAAAGTGATCAACGAAGAGGCAAAATAATGTTTTCGAAGTTTTTTATCAACCGCCCTATTTTTGCAACCGTTGTGTCGATTGTGATTATTTTGGCGGGTGTCATTGCGATCAAATCGCTGCCTATTCAAGAGTATCCTAGCATCGCACCTCCGCAGATCATCGTCTCTGCAACCTATCCAGGTGCGGATGCGCAAACCATTGCAACGACGGTGGCCGCACCTTTGGAAGAGGAGATCAATGGTGTGCCCAATATGCTCTACATGACCACCACCGCCTCTCCCAGTGGTAATGTAAGCATCAACGTCTATTTTCAAATTGGATCGGATGTCGCACAAGCCAAAGTCGATGTGAATAACCGTGTGCAAATCGCCACCAACAAACTCCCCGAAGCAGTGCGCAAGCAAGGTGTTTCCACCAGAGAGCGCTCTCCTGACATCCTCAAAGTTTTAACACTTACCTCCAAAGACAATTCGCACGATACAACGTTTATCTCCAATTACGCGCTTGTCAACATCGTGGATGATCTTAAGCGCATCCCCGGCATCGGTGATGTGACCATTTTTGGAAATAAAAACTACGCAATTCGCGTCTGGATCAAGCCTGATAAATTATCAACCTACGATCTAACCACCGCGGAAGTGATCAATGCGATCAAAAGCCAAAATGAGCAGTACGCCGCAGGTCAAATCGGACAAGAGCCGATGGCAAAACAACCCACCTATACCTACACGGTGAAAACCGATGGCAGACTTAAAAATGCCAGCGAATTTGAGAAAATCATCATCAAATCCAACAGCGATGGCTCCTCTTTAAAACTAGGAGATGTTGCCAACGTCGAACTGGGCGTTGAGTCGTACTATTTTAGCGGTATTTTTAACAACAAACCGATGATCCCTATTGGTATTTTCTTAGCCTCAGGCGCCAATGCACTGGAAGTTTCTGATCTTTTAGAGCAAAAATTGGCGGAGATTTCACCCAACTTCCCGAGCGATCTTGAAATTGACACGGCGTATGATCCGACCATTTTCGTACGCGAATCGATCCACGAAGTGATCTTTACGTTGATCCTCTCTATTGCGCTTGTTGTGGGTATTATCTACCTCTTTTTGGGCAATTTGCGCGCGACGTTTATTCCCGTTCTTGCCATTCCTGTCTCCATCATTGGAACCTTTGCAGGCTTTTATATTGCGGGTTTTTCGATCAACCTGCTAACCCTCTTTGGTTTGACCCTAGCCATTGGTCTGGTCGTTGATGATGCGATTGTCGTCATTGAGAACGTTGAGCGTATTTTGCGGGAAGAAGAAGAGCTCAGTGTCAAAGATGCGACGATTAAGGCGATGAAAGAGATCACCAGTCCTGTTATCGCCATCGTGATGGTTTTATGTGCGGTCTTCGTTCCCGCTGCGTTTATGGGTGGTTTTAGCGGTACGATGTACAAGCAATTTGCGATGACCGTCATCATCTCCGTTACCATCTCAGGTATCGTGGCATTGACCTTAACGCCAGCGCTTTGTGCCCTGCTTTTGCGTAAACATGAGAGTGCACCGTTTTGGCTTATTCAAAAATTTAACGACTTTTTTGAAGTGGGAACGCAACTTTTCTCAACCGGAGTGCGCAAAACGATTCGCTTTGGTGTCATGAACATTGCGATTTTTGGTATCCTCATTGCTGCGATTTTCCTTATCACCGCACGTATTCCTACAGGTTTGGTTCCGAACGAAGACAAAGGTATGATCCTTATCATCAACAACCTTATGCCAGGTGCTTCACTGGATCGAACGCAAAAGGTCAGCCAACAAGTCAGTGACTTTGCCTTTACCAACCCAGATGTCATTCGTGTGGGAGCGATGTCGGGGCTTGATTTTATTATCAATGCGTATAAAACCGATTCGGGTATTAGCTTTATTCGTCTTCGTCCTTGGGATGAAAGACCCAACGCAGATCAAACTTCGCAAGCGATTGCGGGTAAAATGATGGGTGGTCTGTCTCAAAATAAAGAGGCATTTTTGATCGCCGTAACACCACCACCGATTATGGTATGAGTACCACAGGTGGCTTTGAGATGTTTGTGCAAGATCGAACGGGCGGGAACATTCAAGTGCTTGATGGTTATGTAAAAGAGATCCTCGCTAAAGCGGCGGAACGAAAAGAGCTCTCTGCGATGCGTTCGACCATCAACACCAATGTGCCGCAATTTCTCATCAACGTTGACACCGAAAAAGCGAAATCGCTGGGTGTCGATACTGCGGACATCTTTACTACCATTCAAGCGACTTTTGGCAATACTTACACCAACGACTTTAACCTCTTTGGGCGAACGTATCATGTCAATGTTCAAAGTGACAGCACCTTTAGAGAAGGGACGGAAAATTACAACGATGTTTTTGTCAAATCCAGCGAAGGAAGGCTCATCCCGATCAGCTCCCTTGCGAGTATTAAGCGCATCGTTGGCCCTTCGATTGTTCAAAAGTTCAACATGTTCCAAGCCGCGCAAATTTCAGGTCAGCCAAGTCCTGGCTACAGTTCAGGTGACGCGCTTCGCATCATCGAAGAGGTCGCAAAAAGTGTGCTTCCAAACGGCTACACCATCGCTTGGTCAGGTACGTCGTACCAAGAAAAATTGCTTGAAAAAAGTGGCAATACCGCTTTCATCTATGCGATCATCTTTGTTTTCTTGATCTTGGCGGCACTGTATGAGAGCTGGACGATTCCATTTGCAATCGTTTTAGCCGTTCCATTCGCACTTTTGGGCGCGGCACTCGCGGTTTATTTTAGAGATTTGCAAAATGACATCTACTTCCAAGTGGGGCTTGTAACACTTGTGGGGCTTTCGTCCAAAAACGCGATTTTGATGGTGGAATTTGCGATGCAAAAGCTTCATGATGGCTACAGTTTGATCGATGCTACGATTGAGGGGGCGCGCATTCGTTTCCGACCAATCGTTATGACCTCATTTGCGTTTATCGCAGGAACCTTGCCACTGGCTCTCAGTACAGGAGCGGGTGCCAATAGCCGTCATATCATCGGAACAACAGTTGTGGGTGGTATGATTACATTGACGTTGATCGGTACGTTTTTTGTACCGCTCTTTTTCTACCTCATTATGAAAACGAAAGAAAAGTTTACCAAAAAAGGAGTCGTTCATGACTCGTAGCATTACCCTTTTATCCTTTGTCACCATCCTTTTTTTGGGTGGATGTTCGCTCAAGCCTGAGCTTAATGTTCCGCAAATGGAGCAACCCAAAAGTACCCAAGAAGCTTTACATGTAAACAAAGAGTGGTGGAAGCAATTTAACGATGCCAAGCTCAATGCCCTCGTGGATGAAGCACTCCTTGGCAGTGATGATCTAAAGCTTTCAGCGCTCAAAGTGCTTAAAGCGCGCCAAACGTATGGACTGAACACGGCTAATGAACTCCCAACGCTCAATGCTAATGCCAGTAACACGCGTCAAAAAACCAGCGATGAGGCGTATTCAACGAAAAACAAGGGAGCGGAGTATTCCGATTTTGCTATGAGTGGCACGCTCTCTTATGAGATCGACTTTTGGGGACGCCTTTCTAATCAGAGTGAATCCAGCTGGTCGCTCTACTTAGCCACGCAAGCCGCGCGTGAGACGGTTCGCAATACCCTCATCCACGATGTGATCAGCGCTTACTTTAACCTAGCCTCCCTGCAAGCGCGAATGCGTGTGTTAGAACAAACCGCCCAAGCCTATAAAGAGAATTATGAGTTTCGCTCCAAACAGCAAAAAGCAGGCACGATCAGCGACGTCTTAGCCAACCAAGCTTTAGCACAGTACAACAATGCCAAAGCCTCTCAAAATAGCTTGATGGAGAGTTTTGCGCTGCAAAAAAGTGCTTTAGCTATCTTGGTCGGCAAAAGCCCGCAAGCACTTTTTGAGGATTCCAAACTGGAAGCAACTCTTCCTAGCGCATTGGTCATTCCACAAGGAGTCCCTTCCACACTCATGGAAAATCGCCCTGATATTAAAGAGTCACTGGAGAATCTCAAAAGTAAAAATGCGCTCATTGGGGTTGAAAAAGCCGCTTATTTCCCGACGATTAGCCTAACAGGCAGTTACGGTCAACAAAGCGATGATCTAGGCAACATCCTCAAATCCAGTGCGAATCGTTGGAGCTTGGGACCAAGCCTTAGCGTGCCGATTTTTGATTTTGGGCGTATCAAACAGCGTGTCTCCATCTCTGAAACCGATTTGCAATCGTCTTTAGTAAGCTACGAGCAAACCGTGAAAAAAGCGTATAAAGAGGTGCATGACGCCCTTGCAAAAGAGAATCTAGCCCAAAGCCGCCTTGTCTTTCAACAAGAAGAGCTCAAAGCCTACCAAAAAGTGTTAGACCTCTCGACCAAACGTTTCAATCAAGGCGTTGCGAACCAACTTGAAGTCTTAGACGCACAAAAAGGGGTGCTCAGTAGCACGCTTAGTGTCATCGCAACCCAGCAAGCTCTTTTGACCGACCAAGCCGAACTCTTTAAAGCCCTCGGCGGCGGTTGGAATGAAGCTGAACTTTTACATGTAAACTAAAGGAGTGAAAATGAGCCTACTGTTAAGCCCTTACGAAGAGAACGGACTCTCCCTTAAAAACCGCGTGGTGATGGCACCGATGTGCATGTATAAAGCCGAAAGTGATGGCGAAGTCACCCCGTTTCACCTCGTGCATTACACGACGCGCGCAATCGGAGGTGTGGGGTTGATTATTGTCGAGGCCACAGCGGTTGAAGCGCGTGGTCGCATCAGTGAGACCGACCTGGGTCTTTGGGATGATGCGCAAGTGCCAGGGCATCAACAGTTGGTTCAGTTGTGCCATGAATACGGTGCCAAAATGGGCATACAACTAGCACACGCAGGGCGTAAAAGTATCTGTGCTTCTTCCACACCTGTCGCTCCTAGTGCCCTTGCATTTAGTGCAACCAATGGCTACAAACTTCCGCATGAACTCAGCCTTGAAGAGATGGAGAACGTCAAAAAACACTTTGTGCAAGCTGCCCTTCGCGCGACGTATGCAGGGTATGAGTTCCTTGAACTGCACGCCGCACATGGTTATCTGTTGTGCGAATTTTTATCGCCTCTTTCCAACCAACGCACCGACAAATACGGTGGCAGTTTGGAAAACCGTTGTGCATTTGTCCTCGAAGTGGCGCAAGCGATCTTAGATGCGACCAAGGACGTGCCTCTGTTTGTGCGCATTAGTGCGGATGAATGGATGGAAAAAGGGTGGAGTGCTGAAGAGAGTATTTACCTTTCAAAACAGCTTCAAAGCATTGGTGTTGCGATGATTCACGTCTCAGCTGGTGGCAATAATGAAGCGCAGAAAATGCCTCCGCTTGTTCCCCTCTATCAAGCTGCTTACGCCAAAGTGATTCGTGAAAGTGTTGAAATTCCAACGATTGCCGTCGGGCTCATTACCACTGCCGTTGAAGGCGAAAAGCTATTAGCAGGTGGTTTTTGTGATTTGGTCGCGTACGGTAGAGAACTGCTTCGCAACCCCAATTTTGTCTTTTTCGCTGCCAAAGAAGAGAGGAAAAAAGCGCTGATTGAGCCTTCGTATTTAAGAGCCTTTTAGCGTTACATGTAAAGTATTTTAGGCGATGTTTTTTTAAACCGTCTGATAGTACAATAACGCAATTATCACCACAAGGGTTAAGCAAGGATGCGAAAAGAGCTCAAGTACGAATTAAAATACGGCAGAATTCATCCCCTAACCGAACTGCCCGATCGTCAGCGCTTTGTCAACACCCTTGCAAACTCAACCGCCAATAAACTCGCTCTCCTCAATGTCAATGGCTTTTGGAACTTCAACCACTCCTTTGGCTACGAGGTCGGCGATCAAATCTTAAAAACCATCTCTCAAAGGCTGCAACGTCGCTTCTCAGGAGCCGTCGTTTTTCACTTGGGTGCCGATCTTTTTGCGATTCTTGCGGGAAAAGAGGTTGCGCTGGAGCACTTCTTGCAAAACATCGAATCATGCCTCTGGTATTTTGGTTACTCACCCATCGAAGTGGCGAATGAGCGCATCTACACACCGCTTCGCATCGGTGTTGCCATCGGGTATGACGACCTTTTTCTCAACGCTGAATTTGCAATCAAACAGGCTAAACGCATTGGTAAAGATTTGATGGTTTACGATGCTGCGATTCCTTCGTTGTGCACGCCCCAATCCACTGCAAGAGCCGATGTCGAGTGGGAACGGACGATTCGCGAAGGGCTGAAAAAAGGGCGTTTTGATGTCTTTGCGCAAAGTATCGAAGGGGGCAAAATCCCCAAGTTTGAGTGCTTGGTGCGTCTGCATCACCCCGATGGGCGCATTATCTCGCCGTATCTTTTTTTAGAGCATGCCAAACGTGCCAATCTCTATGGCGCGATCACCAAAATCGTCATCCAAAAATCGTTTGCTTTTTTTGCTGACAAACACGCCGAATTTTCGATCAACCTCGCACTCAGCGATATATTGGACCAAAATCGCATCGACTTTTTGTTTGAGAAAATGTATGAATTTAACGTAGCAGAACGCTTGACCGTTGAAGTCACCGAGGGCGAAGGCATCGAAAATCACCCCGAAGTCATCTCGTTTTTAAGCTCACTCAAAAGCCAAGGGGTCAAAATCGCCATCGATGATTTTGGAACAGGCTACTCGAACTTTGAATATCTGGTCAAACTCCAAGCCGATTTCATCAAGATCGATGGCAGTCTCATCAAAAATATCCACAAAAACGCCATCCACAAAGCCGTCGTCGAAACCATGGTCACCTTCGCACAAAAAATGCGCATGCAAACCGTCGCAGAATTCGTCGCAAACGAAGAGATATACCTTACATGTAAAGAGCTGGGAATTGACTATTTTCAAGGGTACCATTTCAGCGAACCTAAACCGTTTGCGAGTTTAGTGCTTCGGTAAACTGTTTACATGTAAAGAAATTAGAGAATAAAAACCTCACGGCATTGCTACGCTCTGCATAAAACTCCAAATTTTACTCCAAGCTTATTGCCACAATTCGATACTCTATGCCCGTATGGCTTCATCCCAGTTTCGTAACTATAAATTAACCCAAGAAGTGTAAATTTATAATGAATCAACAAAACCATTATGAAAGGATTTTCAATGACACATGAATCTAAAGAAACGATCAAAAGTTTCGACCAAACGTTACCGCGTAGAGTGTTTTTTAAAAGTGTGGCTTTTTTGAGTTTACTGACATTCTCAACGATGCCACTGTATGCCAAAGGTACCAAAGAGCAATTTAAGTATCAATCCACACCTAACAATGGTCAGTCCTGTAAAGGGTGTATGCATTTTGAAGCTGAGAAGAAACAGTGTAAGCTTGTAGACGGAACAATCAACGGTGAAGGATGGTGTACATTATATAATGCGCCTCAAAAGTAGATTTACGTTCTAAAAGAGTGAAGCCAAATAGTGGGCGACATTTACTTTATTTGAAAAAATAAAAAATTTACGCCCAAGGCTTGAATTTAGAGTGTGGATTTCCACTTTTTAGGGTCTATTGTTTTAAAGACGGGAGCTAAATTTTTAACTTTCTTAATTTTCCTGTTTCCATGGCAGGAATGTGAACTGATAAGCTATTGCATTTTTGCTATACTTCCTTAAGAAAAATGAACATGAATGATAGGCGGAGGGAAGCAGTGAAAAAAGATGCGATTTTGGTGTACTTGAAAAATCACAAAGATGAATTTGCCCAAAAATACCACATTTCAAACATTGCCCTCTTTGGCTCATTTGCACGAGATGAAAACCGTGATGACAGCGACATCGATATAGCCATAGACACGAGTCTGAGTGATTATTTTTTGCTTTATGATTTCAAAGAGCGTTTAGAAAAAGCATTTGATACAAAAGTAGATGTCGTAAGACTGCGAGAGAAGATGAATCCTGCTCTAAAAAAGAGGATTTTAAGGGATGGCATCTATGTATGATAAAGAGCTCGTTCTCGATATTTTAGAGCAGATTATCGAAGCTATCATGATCGTACAAGAGCGATGTGCGTTTGCAACCTGTCAAAATGACTTTATGGACACCAAAGAGGGACAAGAAAAGTTAGACAGCATTTGTATGAAGCTCATCGCCATAGGTGAAAGTTTAAAAAACATCGACAAAATCACCGATAAAAAGCTTTTGACCGCTTACCCACAGATTGAGTGGAAAAAGATAAAAGGGATTCGAGATTTTATATCGCATCACTATTTTGATTTGGATGCAGAAATGATATTTGGTATTTGTAAAAACAATATTGCTGATGTGTTGATGGTGCTTAAGCAGATACAAAATGACTTGGGAAAAAAGCTTTAAAAAAGTCTCTACCCTATTTTTATGACGACCATTTCAGAAAACCCACCGCGTTTAAGAACTTAAAAAACTTTAAAAAACAAAGCTTCAAACATCACGTAAGCTTATGGAACACAACGTGCATAAACAGCTTAAAAAGGCACAATAAGATGGACGAAATTCGCGATCGATATGTCAGTTTTCATAACATCGACTGCTATGAAAATGCGACCCAAGTGTTAGATGCGATGTATGAGCTTTTTGAGCTTTACCCTGAAGCGAAAGATGGTTTGTGGATTCGTTTTGAGACGTTGATACCTAAAGATTACAAGGCTATTTTTGCTAAGCATGATTCTAAGGACATTTTGTACCACATCTGCTCGCATGTTTTTTATCTTTCGGCTCTTTTTGAAACGTATGCGTTTGAAAAAGGAATCGAATTGATGGAAAAAGCTGAAATGGAATGCTGTTAAAAATCCCTTAAAAAACCTCTCACACTTGCTATAATTGCTTTACTATTTTGCAGGAGTGAGCGATGGAGTATTACAGTTGGATTTTAACCTTTCACGTTATGTCGTTTATGTCATGGATGGCGATGCTTTTTTATCTGCCACGTCTTTTTGTCTACCATGTTGAACACGCACACAAAAGCGAATTTGTCGAAGTGGTAAAGATTCAAGAGTACAAAATCTATAAGTACATTGGTCTGCCTGCCTTTTGGGCAACACTTTTAAGCGGTGCAGCGATGCTGATCATCAACCCTATTTTATTTGAATCAGGCGAATGGCTTTACGCTAAATTAACGGTAGTTGCGCTTTTAACCGCTTACTCCTTTTCATTGGAATACTACCGTGTGCAGTTGGAAAACGATGAATGCACGCAAAGTGGCAAATTCTTCCGTGCGTACAATGAAGTGCCAACCTTGCTCTCTATTTTGATCGTCGCTTACGTTGTGGTCAAAACGTTTTCACTGCTTTTTACCTCCATCACGGTCGCCTTTTTTGCCTTTGTCATTTACATGATTTTCCAGCAACCGAAACATAAAGGATGATTTTCCCTTTTATCGCTTAAATAGCGTTACATGTAAACATAATGTGATGTATTACATTACTATTCAGTGAAATTGGAATGTATTGCATTTTTAGCTTTATACATTTTTGTATCCGCCTCAACCATCAAGTTATCAACCCTGCTCTCTTTGTCGCCCATTGCCATACCGATGGACACACCCAAGATTTTGGCATTGCCTTGAAATAAGAAGGGCTCTTTTAAGGCTTCTGCACACTTCGTTGCAACAAGACGTGCAGCGTTGCGTGCAGAGGATACATCACTCTCAAGGTCGCTGAGTAAAATCACAAATTCATCCCCTCCCACGCGTGCTAACGTATCGCTCTCGCGTATCAACGCCGAAAACCGCTTCGCCACTTCAATCAATGCTTGATCTCCTGCACTATGCCCCAAAGAGTCATTGATCGCCTTAAATCCATCCAAATCCATAAAAAGCAGCGCTAGGCGAGTATTGTTTCGTGCGCACCGTGCCAAAGCTTGCTCCAACCGATCGACCATCAAAAAACGATTAGGCAGCTTGGTCAAGTAGTCATAGTGTGCGATCTCCCTCAGCTCTTTTTGACTCGCTAAAAGCATCGCCATCAAACGGTTAAAGGCAACCGTCAAATACCCCACTTCATCCATTCTTTTGATCGGCAGTGGTTTGAGAGGAACTTCGCCAAGAGACATTTTGTTTGCCAAAGAAGCCGACGTTCGAAGCGGTTTAAAAAAGAAAAATAGGAAAAGAAGAAGTATGGTTGGAACAATGATGAGACTAATGATATGAGCTTGGATCAGGGTTTTTTTAATATTATCTTCCATCACAAAAGCCTCTTTGGTCTGGATGCGAGAAACAACAAACCAGTCGGTATTGGGAATGGAGGCAATCGCTGATAACTCTTCAATACCATCGGTGTTGATCGTAATGCCACTGCCTCTAAAACCCTCCAACGCTTTGTCATGCAAGAGGTTTTTCCCTTTTGGAGGCGTGGGTTTGAGTATCAGCTCTTTGTTCGCCGCTGCGATAAAAATTTGCTGTTTCGCATCAATCAGCAAGAAACCGCCTGTCTTGCCAATGCGCCCATTGAGGACACGATTGAAAAACGTGGCATCGTAATACGTCATGCCTACCACGATGGCACGCACATGCCCCAAATCATCTTTGATCGGCATCGCCATAGGAAGAACAGGCTCGTTTAAACGCTTACTGACCTTCAGCGTTCCAATCACAAACTCTTGGGTAAACGCACGCTTAAAAAAATCATCGTGCGCATAGGCTTTTTCACCCTCTGCTATTTCAGCCCCCGTCCCTGCGATCAAACTTCCCTCTTCATTGAGCACAAACAAAGCACTGGAGAAGAGCGGATTAAACCCATGCAACTCGCCAAGCCATCTTTGAAGTTGACTTGGACTTTCAAGCAATCCTAAAGGCATGTGAGAAGCGATGTGTGAAAGCAACGTTTTGCGAACATCTATATCATGCGTGATCTCTTTAGCCGCCTCGTTGGCAAGCGCTTCTTGATGAATCGAAATAATTTTAAAAAGATTTGAATGGATGGTATTGACGGAGAGGTAATACCGTGTTAATCCCCCAATAAGAATCATAACACATGCAAATAAAATAACCCTCGCAATAATGCTATTTTTAATTTTATCAAAACTATCGTATTTCAGCGTAAACACGGCACCTCTTTTGAACATAATACGTAAGACTTACTCTCACTAAACTATGAGTTTAAGGCTGTTATTCTACTTGTCTGTACCTTAATTCACAAAGAAAATACAAAGCTATAGTTAAACCTATTGGGTTGATATTATAAATAAATTTTCCAAAATGTAATTAAATGGTAATACTCTTTTCTTAGGATTATTAGCAAATTTGGATTTGATCACACAAAGGGGATTTTATGATTCGCTACAGTCGCTATGCTTTGCTCTCTTTGACTTTATCTGCCACCCTGTTACATGCAACTGATTTTACAATTGCAAGCAACACAACGAGTACAAGTGCTATCAGTATTCTAACAGGAACAAGCACTGTTACGCTTCAAGAAGATGCAACACTTTTGGTGAGTTCAGGAAGGGCTATTGATAGTAGCGCTGGAACACCCAATATTACTATTTCGATCGCCGAAGGTGCTGTGATAGAAGCTTCAGGAGGTAGCTCTTCAGAAGCAATCCGTTTTGATCGAGCCGCTACTACGTTTATTCTTAATAACGAAGGTTCCATCATTCAAAGTGGTACGGCACTTGATGGTAGTCGTGCTATTAAAGCCGATAAAAACTTTTCAGTAGGTGGCACTATTAGCAATGGCTCTGCCATCGGTTCTTCTGCTTTAATTTCTGCAAGCAATAATGATGCAATCCGCATTGGTAGCAATGTGACATTAAATAACTATGGAACAATTATTTCTACAGGTATCGTCAATACGAAAGATGCAGATGGCTCGCATGATGATATTAGTGCTTACGACGGTGTTGCAGTAGAAGATGATAGAACCAATGCCGTTATTAACAATTGGGGTACGATTAGTGGTCCTCGTCATGGTATTGATTTGGGCGATGGGAGTAGCGCTACGATCACCAACTATGCAACAGGCGTTATTACAGGCAATAATGGCTCAGGTGTTGGCAGTGATAGTACCGCAACCGTCATAAACTATGGAACCATTACAGGAAGTTATGCAGGAGCAGGGAACGTTTACACAGGAAATGATCCGACATCCCTTAACGGCGACGGTGACGGTGTTGACATTGATGGTATTGCGACCATTACCAACTATGGAACGATTCAAGGCTTAGGTGCGGGTGGTGTGGATTCATCAGGTTATGCCAACGGTGCTGAAGGAATTGCTGCGGGTGGCGGTACGATTACCAATTATGCAGGAGCAACCATTTACGGACAATCGGTTGGTATTTTAATTGATGATGGTGCCAATGGTACGGTAATGAGTTCAGGCAGAGGAACCTCGACTGCAGTGGGAGGAGTCGTTACCATTACGAACAGCGGTACGATTCAAGGAGCAACCAAAGCGGCGATTGGATTGGTTGGGGATTATGATGATGTGATTGTCAATAACGCTACGGGTGTCATAATCGGAGGAAGCAGTGCCGTTTTGGTCGATGCACTCTCATCCACAACCGCAGGTGCGGCGATTCAAATGGGAGCTGGAGACGATACTTTAACCAATTACGGAACTATTACGGGGCAAAATGGACTTGCGATTGATCTGGGGAATGGCGATGATACGCTGTCTCTCTTAGGGGGCACGATTAGTGGAACGATTGTGGGAGGATTGGGTGATGATACGGTTGTTTTAGGCAGTGCCCAAACCTTGAGTGCTCGTACATCGCTCAGTGGATTTGAAAATTTGACAACGCAAAGCGGCGCGATTCTTGAAACACACTTAAGTGGAACGTCTGCTGAGACACTCAGTTTTTCGGGTACGGTTACATTAGCCGATGGAACTATCATTAAACCTGTCATTGTGGGCAGTGTCTCAAACGGTCTGAATTCCACCATTTTATCGGCAGGAACGCTAAATACGAATGTTTCTCAGCTCCGTATCCTAGACACCTCAGCCCTTGTTAATTTTTCACTGAGCCAAACAGGCAATGATCTTATCGTGACATCTACCTACGATACCACAACGCTCAATGCGATGAGTTCCAACAATCAAGCACTTTTGAACGCACTGGGTTCCGATGAATCCTCATCGCTCTTAAGCAGCCTCTATGCGCTCTCCTCAAACGAAGAGGTTAAAAATGCGATGAAACAGCTCAGCCCAACGACTAATAATAGCGTTGCACAAACCGTTAATGTCGCTCAAAATACACTCTTTGGAGCCTTTTCACACCGAATGAACAATATCAGCTCGCCAACACAAAGCGGTCTTTCTGCGGGGGATGAAGCGGAGGGAACCTACTGGATGGAGATATTGGGCAATACGGCGAAACAAAAGAGTTACAAAGGAGCGGATGGGTACCGAGTAGATGCCGTGGGCGTTGCACTTGGGCATGAACAAGAGCTAAGCTCCACAGAGATTTTTGGACTCTCTGGGGGATACACGGGGGCTAAAAGTTACGGCAGAGATGAAAGCCAAGGGGATAATACCTCCGTTAACTCTTTACATGTAGGCGCTTATTATGGAAAAACCGAGCAGGATTATACGCTCAACAGTTCGGTGATTGGAACCTTTAACCACTACGATGGCAGACGTGTCGTCTCCTTTTCTGGCTTTGATGAGACTGAAGAGAGCTCGTACAACGGCTACGCTCTTGGAGCTTTAGTTGAAGTAGGTTTCCCTATACAAGGTGGTTTTAAACCTTTGATAGGCGCTCAATACAGCTACAACTGGACGCAAAGCTATACTGAGAAAGGAGGCTCGGGAGCGTTACATGTAAACGCCAATGACGCCTCTTCAATTAAGAGTATTGTAGGAGCAGAATATGCGTATCGCGATGGCAATGCCGCAACTTATCTTGTAGGACTTCGTTACTTGCATGAATTTGCCGATGAAGCCACCACAACAGCAGGATTTATCAGCGGCAGTTCAACCTTTAGCGTCACCAATGCCGAAGCACCAAGAGATGCGGTGCAATTAGACCTCTCATATGAATGTTTACGAGACAAAGAAAACACGGTTCGCATTGGTTACACACTAGAAGCTAAAGAGGATTATCTTGCGCATCAATTGAGTTTAAGAATGACCTTCTAATTTCCACCAGATCCAGAGGCAGATGCATCGTATGGTCTGCCTCCACTTCGATGATACGCGCTTTTTTCGAACTCACATACCCTGCTACAAACTCCTGCGCCAACAAAGGCGGCACAACCCTGTCTTTTTGACCGACAATATGAATCTGAGCAATTGTAGAGAGTTTAGCATGCTCATCTCTAGGATCAAGAGAGAGCACAAGAGGTGAAACGTGATGATACGCGCTCCACGCACTTACGTCCAAAGGCGAAGCCACACTTATCAGCAAACTGACATCATTGCGCCTTATCGCTAAAAGTGCCGCCATCGTTCCCCCACCCGAATAGCCCACCAAAATAATCTCAGAGTAACTGTAGCGTGCTTTGATGTTGGAGATTGCTTCATTCATCATCACAACCCATTTTTGCGCAAACCGTCCGTCTGTCCAGTCGCTGACACTGCACGCTTTGAGCTCTATTTCATTCAAGTATTGGCATGGACGCGCAAGATAGAGCACATTGTCCGCATGAATGGACGTAGCCAATCTCCAACCCACAGGATCATGCGGTGTGGGGTTAGAAGAAGGAATGGAAGCACTTTTCCACGCATGCCCATCGCCTTCGATCACGATCCAAAGAGGCTCTGTGGCATTGAGATGGCGATGTTGCGCTTTTAAGGGAAGCGGTGTGGGAATTGATTCAGGGGTAAAAAAAGGAGCTTGAAGTGATGCGATCGAAAGCGAAGTGCTCGTGCAACCAGCCAACAGAGCCATACACAAAAGAGAAAGAAATGCTTTCATGTTAATGCAACGATTGCCCGACCACATAACCAGAAGCCCACGCAAAGTGAAGGTTAAACCCACCGCAATCGCCATCGATGTCCAACACTTCGCCGCAAAAATAGAGATTGGGTATCTTTTTTGACATCAGATTTTTAGCATCCAGTTCTCTCACATCCACGCCACCTGCGCACACTTCGGCACTTTCAAACCCTTTGGTCGCCTTTACATGTAAACGCAATGCCTTCAACGCAAAGACGATCTTTTTGATCTCTTTTGCACCCAGTGTTGAGGCTTCTTTGATATGCGCTATTTTTGTGTTTTCGATGATAAAATGGGCTAATTTTTTAGGGATCATCCCCTCAAGCCACAATGAGAGCGATTTGTCTTTGGCAACACTCAGTCTTTTTTGAAGCAGTGAGGTCAGTGCTTCACGCGAAAGCGTGGGCAAAAGATCGAGCACGACATGCACGGATTCATGGCTAACTAACGCATGCGATGCTTTGCGGCTTAGATCTAAAATCGCCGAACCTGAAAGTCCATAGGCGGTAAAGAGCAGATCGCCTTGCACGCTTTGGCATTTTTGATTGTCGATGTAAAGCTCCACAGTCGCGTCCATCTTCACACCACTCACCTCTTTGAGATGCGGCTCATCGCAGACAAACTGCACTAAGGAAGGGTACGGCTCAATGACGCTGTGTCCCAAGGTTTTTGCAAAACCATACCCACTGCCAGAACTTCCCAGAGTGGGCATAGCAACACTTCCCGTGGCGATCACGCAGGCATCGAAAACATGCGTTTGAGCGTTTACATGTAAAACAAATTCGGCGCTTTTTTTCTCGATTTTGCTGACTTCGCACTCAAGCACAATGTTTACATGTAAAGACCTCACTTCATGCAAAAGCATGTCAACCACACTCGAAGCTTGATGGCTCATCGGGTAAAGACGGCCCTCTTCACCCTCGCGCATTTCCAGTCCTAACGTGCGAAAAAACGTTTTACATGTAAAGGTGTCAAAACGTCTCAGCGCCTCTTTGGCAAAGCTTGCAGATGCGCCATGGTAACGTTCGATGCTGATCTTTTCATTGGAGATATTGCATTTGCCATTGCCCGTGGCGAGGATTTTGCGCCCGACTTTGCTGTTCTTCTCAAACAGCGTAACGCTATGTCCTTTGCGGGAAGCTTCGATGGCGCACACAAGCCCAGACGCTCCCGCTCCAATGATGGCAACACGACTCATAAAAGCTTCATACCTTCATCGTTCACTTCAAGTTTTTTCGCCTCAATGAGTTTGGTAAGAGCACGTTTATACGCCTTACGACTCAGCCCAAAACGATCTGAAATAAGCTCAGGCGTGCTCTTGTAATTCATCTCGCAAGCACCTCCCGTGAGGCTTAGAATCTCAACGATTTTAGCGGCTGCGACTTCATCGCTTTTATCGCCAATAGGACGCAACACGATGTCCAGTTTGCCATCTTTGCGAAGGGTTTTAATGTAACCCACTTTTTCATCACCGACTTCAATGTTCTCAAAAATCTCATTGTGAAAAATGAGCCCATCGTAAAGATTGTTGACGATCACTTTAAAGCCAAGCGGAGTTCGCTCGCGCACCAATACGGTCACTTCTTGTTTGAGCTTCAACGCACTCAACTCTTTTTTTAAAAAGTCATTGTACTTTTGAGAGCCAATGATGCGCCCCGTCTCATCGTCCAAACAGACCTGAACGATCACCTTCATACCCACGTAAAACGGAAACTTTTGAAGCGCTTTGGGAACAAGCAGATCTTTAGGCAAGCCCCAGTCCAAAAAAGCACCAAAGGGCGTTACGTCGACCACTTCAAAACAGCCAAATTGATCCAACATCGCCTTGGGAAACGTGGTACTTGCCACGATGCGATCTTCCGAGTCAAAGTAAACAAATACATCGATCTCGTCGCCCTCTTTCATCGCGTAACTCACGTATTGGTTGGGCATGAGGACTTCGTCTTTGTCTTCACAGATCAGGTAAACGCCGTTGTCGGTATAACGGTTGATTTTGAGACGATTCTTTTCGCCTACAAGCAAGTATCGGTTCATTTGTCCTCGATTATTTTACAGCGATCGTGCATATCGCTCAGTTCCATATTTAAAGCGCGCGTCGAGATCATCACTTCCCAAAGGGAGATAAACAGCGAAATGCACATCGCAATCAAACTGAGTCCAAAAATTTTTTTTCCTAACTCTAAAATGCCCAAGAAAAGATCAAACATCGAGAAAGTGCAAAGTAAGATGGAAAGTACGCCGAAAAATTGCATCCATTTGGTCAGTTCCAAACGGTGTTTGAGGCTTTGGATTTGTTTGTACTCTTCACAATTTTCGCGCTCGCTGGATTGTCGATGCAACATCCGTACAAGTTGCGCAACGGCTAAGAAACGGTTGGTGTACGCCAATAAAAGAAGCGAAACGGCGGGAAATAAAAGTGCGGGGGTTGAAATTTCAATCTCCATGGTTATCCTTTACAAAATGTCCTTTTATTGTACCTTAAAACGGCTTGCGGCAAACCAAACTTTATGCTTTCCTGCGCTATAATCTAGTCATTTTAAAGAGACGAAAACGATACGAATGTTTGAAAATATTGCACAAATGCTTTGCTCTAAAGAGAAGTTATTGACCGAAATTTATTTTGATCTTCAGCTCTTTTTTGAAGAAAAATACGGCAAAAATACGATTGTCTTTATGGAAATCGGCTCTTTTTTCGAAACCTACGAAGTCAACAACGAAACCCACCAAATCGGCAAAGCCAAAGAGGTGAGCGAACTTCTCAACATTCAACTCACGCGTAAAAACAAATCCATTTTAGAAAACTCCGTGCAAAATCCTCTGCTTGCGGGCATTCCCGCCGTTTCGCTCGATCGCTATTTGAGCCGTTTTGGTTCAGGCTAAAAAATACACGATCGTCTTAGTACGTCAAAAAGGCGAACCGCCTCACGTCAAACGCTACATCTCCAATATCATCAGCCCCGGAACCAATTTCGATTACGTCATCGAATCGAGCGAAAACTACCTCGTTTCCTTGCTGATCGACTGCAACCATCACATTTATTCCGTCGGCTACAGCGCCATCGACGTCAGTACGGGCAAAACCGTTATCAACGAAGTTCACGGCACAAGAGAAGATAAAACCTACGCGCTCGATGAAATTTTCAACCTTTTACAAACCTACAAAACATCCGAAATCGTCCTCACGTTCAATACCGAGAGCATCGATAAAGAGTGGGTGCAAAACTACCTTGAAATCACGTCGAGCGTCTCGCACAGCTTCAACACAGAACGCCTTAAAGTTGCCTACCAGAACGAACTTTTCGGGCGCATTTACGCGATTCGCTCTTTGCTCTCTCCCATCGAATACCTCGACATCGAACGCTATCCTTACGCCAGCGAATCGTTGGCGATTTTGTGCGATTTCATCATCGAGCACGATGCCGGCATTATCGAAAAGATGAGCCGACCGATCCTTCTTGGAAACAGCCGTTACCTCTACATCGGCAATAACGCGCTCGAACAACTGGGGGTTATTTCGCGCAATCCTTCCGAAATGACCCTACTGAACCTCATCGACCAGACCTCCACCGCTATCGGCAAACGGCTTTTAAAAGAACGCCTTTTAAACCCTATTTGCGATCTTAAAACGCTTCAAGAGCGTTTCGATCTGAGCGCGCAACTGATGAATGATTATAAAAAATTTGAAATTGCGCTCAAACAAGTGTACGATTTGGAGCGCATTTTAAGACGCATCGCGCTCAAAAAGCTGCACCCTTTGGAGCTCGATTACCTCGCCACGTCGCTCGAATCGCTTTTGAGCATTTTGCGCGAAGCGGAACTGAAACAAATGGCGATTCCCAAAAACCTTTTTGACGAAAGCGAAGCCCTGCTTTGCATGCTCCAAAAAACGTTCGTGTTGGACGTATGCGCAAAATTTCGCAAAGACCAGATCAACGAAAACCTGTTTCAAAGCGGCATCTTTCCGCAAATCGATAAAATCGAACACGCTAAAAGCGAGCGTATGAAGGCACTCGAACGTATTGCCGAGCATATCGAAAGCTTTTTCGACGAGAGCCAGCGCACGACACTCAGCATCGAATGGTTAGAGAGCGAGGGGCATTATATTTCGATCAGTAAAAACCGTTTTGCCCTCATTGAAGACAAACTGATGCAAAGTTTTATCACGATAGGCGAACAGCACTACTTTTTCAAAGATTTTACGTTTCGCCGACTGAAAAACAGCGTCAAAATCTCCGCCTCTTTGATCGAGGAAATCTCCCACGAAATCACGCTAAACAATGTTCAAATGATCGCCTTGGTTAAACAACGCTATGATGAAATACTCGAAAAAATCGAGACCCATTACGCCTTAAGTTTAGAGCATCTCATCTCCTTTGTCGGAACCCTCGACGTCGCGCTCAGTAACGCCAAATGCGCCGTTTTATACAACTACGTGCGCCCCGAAGTATTACCGATGCAAGAGAAGAACCGCTTTATCGAAGTCGTGGGGCTTCGCCATCCTTTGATCGAATCGCGCGAAGAAAACGGCATTTACATTCCCAACGATCTTTTTCTAGGCTCGATCACCCCTTCGATCACGCACGATCACGTCACCATCGAAGCATGTTCGAGCGATGCGGTACAGGGCATTTTGCTTTACGGGATCAATTCTAGCGGTAAATCATCCTTGATGAAGAGTTTAGGCATTGCCGTCATTATGGCGCAATCGGGCTTTTTCGTTCCTTGCGCTTCGATGCGTTTTAACGTTTTTGATAAGATTTTTACGCGCATCATGAGCCACGACAATCTCTATAAAGGGCTTTCGACGTTTACGGTGGAGATGTTGGAGCTCAAAAATATTTTCAATCGCGCCACGCCCTACTCGCTCGTTTTGGGTGATGAAATCAGTCACGGAACCGAAACCGAATCGGCCCTCGCCATCGTGGCAAGCAGTATTCAAAAAATGCACGTTCTAGGCTCCGCGTTCGTATTTGCCACGCATTTGCATCAACTCACCCGACTGACGATCATCGGTGCGCTTAAAAACGTGATCGCCCTGCATTTAGGCGTGAGCTACGACGAAGAGCACGATACGCTTCTGTACAACCGCAAATTGGAAATCGGTAGCGGTAGCTCGCTCTACGGTTTGGAATTTGCCAAATCGCTTCATATGGACGCCGATTTTATTAAAACCGCTTACGAAATTCGCAACCGATTGGCAAACGAATTGGGCGAAGTCGAACTGTTAAAACAGAAAAAACGTAGCAAATACAATAAAAACCTCTATCTGGCAAAATGCGCACTCTGCGACGAGTATGTCGAAGAGGTCCACCACATCAAAGCCCAAGAGAGTGCAGATGAGCATGGCAACATCGAGCATTTTCACCAAAACCACCGCTACAACCTCATCCCGCTCTGCGCCAAACATCATAAAATGGTACACGAGGGAAAGATTGTCATTAGCGGTTTTGTGATGGGCAGTGACGGTTTAAAACTCCACTACGAAGAGAAGTAAAGAGTATTTCTACTCTTTACATGTAAAGCTTACGCGGTTTTAAACTGGGAGAGCGTACTGCTGAGTGAACCTGCTAATTTGGAGAGATGTTCAGCAGCAGAGGCGATCTCTTCGACACTTCTCGCATTTGAACTTGAAAGTTCATTAATCGTGCTAATTTTTTCAATCACTGCACTTTGAATCAATTTAACATTGGCATTGGCTTTTTCAACCACTTCGTCCGTTGCTTCAACGCTTTGCGCCAACATAGCAACACCATCATTGGTTTGGGTTGTCACTTTGGTTGAAAATTCTGTCAGTTCATTGATGCGCTTGGCATTACCATTCATCTCGCCACTAATATCGCCAATGGATTGAACGATAACATTGACGGTTGCATTGGTATCAACAAGGCTTTTTTGGGTTCGCTCCGCCAATTTTCGCACTTCATCGGCTACAACGGCAAATCCTCTTCCATGTTCTCCTGCTCTTGCGGCTTCTATGGCGGCGTTAAGTGCTAAAAGATTGGTTTGGTCTGCGATATCGCCGATAACATCCAAAACTGCTCGCACCTGTTGCGCTTCGCTTGAGAGATGATTGAGGCGTTCATTGATGGCAGCTTCTGCTTGTGCTGTTTGATTGAGTTGAGCGATAGTCTCTTCAAGCAAATCTTGTGCAACGCAGAGACTTTTTTGTGCTTTGAAAGTAACCTCTTTGACTTTTTTAGCTTGAGCACTTGCTTCATCCATCTGTGATGAAACGATCCCCGCATCGCTTGTTGTTTGAAAGACGATAGCAGACTCTTCTTCCGCACGCTTACCAATTTGCAAACTGGTACTAGAAAGTTCCTCCGCCACAGAAGCATTTTCGATAGCATTGCTTTTTGCATTTGAAATTGCATTTTTGAGTTCCGCCAAAAGCGTATTGACAGCATGGGTAATGCCACTAATCTCATCGTGACTACCAGTTTCTATTTTCAGACTTAAATCTTTCGTATGAATTATCGCATCACAGCTTTTTTTCGCACGCTCTACAGAAGATTGTATCGATGAATTGATGATAAAAAAGATGATCAACACTACGATAATAACCACGATCAGCAGTGTAATCGACGTTAGTTTAGCCGTATCAAGTTTTTCAAAATTGACTGTTTTAATCTGATCATGAATATCTTTAAGCTGTACCAATAATGGATTAAATATTTCGCCACTCTCTTTGGCTATGCGTTCCAGCGTCTCATAATCAGCCTTATGGTCTACCTCAAAAGAGGGCTCATGCACTTTTTTCCCATATTTTTTCCAAAGTGCCATGCGCTGTTCGTCAAGAGCATACCACGCCTCAAGACCTTTTTTAATGGTGATCACTTTTTCTTGATTGGTTTTCAAAAGCAACTGCCCAGAGAGCGTCTCCATTTTTTTAACAGCGTCTTCATAATGCTCTTTATACCTATCAAGATTTTTTTGTTGAAAATAAATTTGATAATTCCATTGCTCTAACCGCATTTGTAAAATATGTTCTTCTATCTCGCTCGTCCCCGCCAAGCGCATCGCTGCCACTTTTCCAACACTAGACAAATGGTTTAGTTCGTAACCTAAAATACCAAAACTGGTAAGCAATACGACCAAAAGAAGTATCAGTTTACTTTTAATTGTTGAAATTGACATTATTATCCTTTAATAAAATAGTGTGTAATAATATATTTTATTCACTTAATTCATTATTAATATTATTAGTTTTGTTTTATAGGAAGACAGCGTAGTCGCTTATACCTCTTCAATTCAAAAAGAGGTATAAGCTTTACATGTAAAAGGTTACGCGGTTTTAAATTGTGCTAATGTGAGGCTCAAACTCTCCGATAAACGTGCCAAATGTTCAGCGGCTGTAATAATACTGCTCTACACTAACAATAAATCTTTGGCTAACGCATCCGCCACATTTTTAGAGCACAACTGTTCCACGAGTGAGAGTGCAAATAGCATGGCGGTGCTGGGCCCTTGCGATGTTGTTACATTGGCATCTTTGATCACTTTAGCGTTTGCGGTGTACCCTTCTGCGCCAATTTTAGCCTGAAATCCGGGGTAACACGTGTAGGTGTTTTTCAGCACGCCCGCCGTTTTAAGCGCATAAGGAGCGGCACAAATAGCGGCTATCGCTTTGCCTTTGGCATCAAATGCTTTTAGGAGTGCCTGTACGTTTTGATCTGCCGCTAAATTGGTCGCACCGGGAAGTCCTCCGGGAAGTGCTATCATATCAAAACGGTTTCCATCTAACTCTTTTAAAAGTGCGTCTGCTACGACGGTTACACCGTGTGCCCCTTTTACATGTAAAGATTCTAACGCTGCCATCACCACCTCAATCCCTGCTCGTCTTAAAATATCGACAATACTCAAGGCTTCGATCTCTTCAAATCCCTCAGCCAAAGGGACAATCACTTTTTTGCTCATTTTGAACTCCTTGTTTTAAACTTTAAAATAGTGTAACTGGTCGTTGAGTTTTTGCGTCACGCTGTGCAGATGTTCTGCCGCTGAAGCGATCTCTTCGATGTCTCTTGCATTACTTGATGTGATATGGTTGATCTCATTAATCTCATCGACAATGGTTTTGATCTCACTGCCGGTCTCTTCCGAAGTGTGGGTGGCTAAAGCGACCACGTTAATGGCATTGCCCATGAGTACCACCGACGTGTCTATTTTATGGGAAACTTCCGCTGATTGGGTTACAAGACCTTCAAACAGTGTTGCATTTTGTTCTATCTGCGCGGCGGCATTGACAATCGCTTGCACTATGACACTGACCGTTGCGTGGATTTCGACCAAACTTTTCTGTGTTCGTTCCGCCAGTTTACGCACCTCATCCGCCACAACCGCAAATCCTCTGCCATGTTCACCTGCACGTGCGGCTTCGATGGCAGCATTGAGTGCCAATAAGTTGGTCTGATCGGCGATGTCACTAATCACGCCCAAAATCCCTTTGACATTCTCAGCATCTTGTGAAAGTGTGACCATTTTGGTTTGCAATTCACTCTCGACGACAGCTGTTTGCTCAATTTTTGCAATTAAAACCGTAAAAATTTGATTGGCCTCCGTGAGTGCCTCGTTGGTTTGGATAATTTCAACTTGCGCCTTTTTGGAGTTATCCACCGATTCATCGATGTTATCACGTGCTTGATTGCCCGTTTGAGTCGTACGCGCCACGATGTGACTCTCTTCTTCTGCACGTTTACCAATGTTGTTGGATGTAGTCGAGAGTTCATGCGACACGGCAGCATTCTCATCACTCGCATGAATCGCACCAATCACAATCTTTCGCAACCGCTCCATAAAGGCATTGAGTGCATCCACAATCTCTTTGAGCTCATCATTGTAAGGCGTACTATAACGAAGGGTTAAATCGCGTTCATTGGCGACAATTGCTTGAGTTAAACCACGCAAGGGAACTAAAACACTGCGAATGATCAAGAAAATGAGACACAACACACTTCCCACGATCATTCCACCTACGATGACATAAATCACGGTTGTCCTACGAATACTCTCATCAATTTCGGTGTCCAATGTCTGCGTAGATTTTTCCACAAGCGCTTCGGTTTGATGTACAGTGTCGCGAAGTTTTCCATTGAGCCCACTTTTTTCATTCAACCCTAACACTTCATACGCCTTCACAAATTCAACAAAGCTCTGGCGATACGTCTCAAGAAGTTTCACAGAAAAAGCAAGCTCTTCATGACTCTGCGCATACGCAAGCGCCTTTTCATAATTGACACGATGCTCTTCGGCATATTTGGGAGCAAGACGGAGCATAAAGTCTTTTTCATTACGACGCAACGTCAGCATCAGCGTCTGCATTTTGTAATCTTTAAGATCTTTAAAACCACTCTCCGCTTCATGAATCGCTTGACGCATGTGTCCTTCGAGTCCCGCTTCTGAACTCAGCCCTATTTTCTTTTTTTGAGCAACGACTTCATTAAAAAGATGGACATAGGTCGTGGTCACTTCGTGCAACTGCGTGAGATTGGTTGTATTTATGCCTTTTTCATCTACTTTTTGGGTCATCATTTTTATACGTTCTAAAAGTTTGGTAGATGATTCTAGCAGTGCTTTTTCATACGCGACATCGTGGCGCATCAAAAAGTCTTTTTCATGTTTGCGAAGCGTCAAAATATCTTCTTTAAGAGAGGCGATATTTTCACGAAGATGTAAAAGGTCTTTTTCTTGATCATGAAAAATTTTTGACGTTGTGTGAATAGCAGTAAGCCCCACGACAACAACACAGGCCAATAAAATATTGCGCGCTTTGATGGAGAGGTTGGTGAACATAGTACACTCCTAACACGTGAGTTTGGAGTTATTATAACATGAAAGAGGAGAAGAGAGAGCGTAAAAACATAGCACCATCACCTGCGCTATGTTTTTACATGTAAGCTTATTTTACTTTTTCTAAATATTCGCCACGAACGGTGTCAACTTTGATGACATCGCCTTCAACCACGTGGAAAGGTACTTGAACAACCGCGCCGCTCTCAAGCGTTGCTGGTTTTTTGCCACCTTGTGTATCGCCTTTGAAGTTAGGAGGAGTTTCCACAATTTTAAGCTGAACAAATTGAGGTGCTTCCACGCTGATAGGTTGTCCATTATGGTAAAGCATATCGACATTCATACCATCGATGATCCAATCCGCTGCTTCTCCTACTTGATCGTGTGTTAACGCGATTTGCTCATAGGTCACACTGTCCATAAATTGTAAAAAATCACCATCGTCATATAAAAATTGCATGATTTTATCTTCAAGCTGAGGCGTTTCACATTTATCACCCGCATGGAATGTTTTTTCGATGACTCTACCATCCATAAATGATTTGATTTTACAACGTACAAACGCCGCACCTTTGCCTGGTTTGACATGTTGATACTCCACAATTTTATACGGAGTCCCGTTGATTTCGATTTTTAACCCTTTTTTTAAATCGCCCATTGAGATAGAGGCCATATATTCTCCTAAAATTTAGTTTTCGCCATTATAGCGAAAAAAAGAGCGACAACAAAACAGGCTATTTTTATACAATATATTGTGTATTTATTCTATTTAAATGTATAATATATCTTAAATAATTTATATATAATCTTTAAAATAGTTTATATTATAAATTTATTTGTATATTTTATACTATTTAATTTATGTTTAATACATTTTAAACTACAATCTTACGAATGAAAACCAACGATATTATTAATCTTTTGCATAATGCCATTGAAGCCGAAAATATGGGGAAGAAAATTTCTCAAAAAAAGATGGCAGAAACCTTTGGTATTTCCATGCGTACCTATCAAGAGTGGAGACTTGGAAGTAGCGCGCCTATGGGCATTCCTGTGGTTTTCAATATGCTCGGAATGTTAAAAGATGAAGATATTGTGAGATTAGTGCGCAAAATAAACGATGGGCAAAAAGGAACGGTATGACAAATCTATCCGTGAGTGAGAAGTTGGCGTTAGAAGAGGTATTTGAGTGTTTGAAAGATAAGAATTGCCGTAAAATAAACATCATGACGAAACGTCTTTTTGTCTACCGTATGATGCGCCTGTTGGTTTCAACGCGTCGAAAACTCTTACATGTAAAACGCTAAGTTGCCCAATCGTTTACATGTAAGAATTTCTAAAGTGCCTTCGTACTGTCCATAAGAACCGGAACCACGATCAACGATACGATCACTGCCGCTATCGTTCCAAAAATCAACGCAACCCCCAATCCCCCAAAAATAGGATCCGTCGCAAGAAGCGTACTGGCTAAGATAATCGCCGCTGCGGTGAGCATAATCGGCTTGGCCCTTGTCGCACTCGCCTCTGCTATCGCCTCTTTTTTTGGAGTGCCTTGCTTAATCAATGTCTGCGCAAAATCAATCAATAAAAGCGCATTTCGAGAGCTAATTCCCATCAGCGAAATAAACCCAATCAGTGATGTTGCGGTCAAGAAGAACGTCGTTGAAGCAAAAAGATCCATGATCCAATGCCCGATGATCACTCCAATGATCGAAAGAAAACTCCCCAAGAGCACAATGCCAGAGAGCGCAAAGCTTTTGTAGTAAACAACCATCAACAAAAAGATCAAAAGAAGTGCTGCGATAAACGCAGCGCCAAGGTCACGAAACGTATCCATCGTCACTTTCATCTCGCCATCCCAAACCAGTTCATACACATCACCGCTCTTTTTATCTTTGAGCGTGAGATCGAACAGATGACTTCTACGTATTTCAAACTCCTCTGCAAGCGTGTCTTTGATTTTTGAGCGTGCGTCTAAAAGCGGATAGACTTGCGAAACCAGATCGGCTTCGGCTACGATGCTAACCATCTTTTGAAGGTTCTTGGACATAATCGTTGGACTCGAAGCGACTTTCTCAACACGCACCAGCTCGGAAAGTGGCACCATCATTCCTTGAGCATTCAGCAGTTTAAGCTCACTCAGTTTTGCGCTGAGCTCCTCTTTGGAAGCATGCGGAAGCGACTTGGAAGGCGAGCTAAGTACCAGATAAAGCGGAATTTGTTCAGGGGAATTTTCACTGTTTTTATGGGCTACATGGGAGCCCTCAAAGGCAAGGTACAAAAGCGCATTGATCTGCGCGATGCTAAGATGCGAGCGGGTAACTTTTTCTTTATCAAGGATAAGCGCGTACTTCTCATACACCTCATCGGAGAGTATATCCACATCGACAAGGTCTTTGGTTTGCGCTAAAATTTGCTTGATTCTTCCGGCTAAAGCGTTTAAAGGCTCACTTTTTTCTCCATACAGTTCAACTACTACCGCCGCCATCGTTGGAGGGCCTGCAGGCTGTTCAACCATCTTGATGGAGGTTTTTGGGATTAAACCTTCACATTGTTTCTGAATGAAAGGTCGCAAACGATGCACCATCGCAAAGGAGCGCTCATCTCGTTCATGAATGCCACTGAGATTGACCACGATTTCACTGCTTTGCTCACCACTTTTAAGCCCAGAGCCTTTCACCAGCCCTGCATAATCCAAAGGAGAGCCCATGCCGTTGAAGACTTCAATGTTTTGAACCTCTTTCTCTTTTTGCAAAATAGAGACCACACACGCATTGACCCTATCGGTCTCTTGATACGAACTTCCACTGAGAAGATCCACATAGATCGAAAACGTGTTGGTACTTTTCCCCGGCAACATCTTTGCTAAGACAATTTTTGTGGGAAACATCAATACCGCTAGCACAAACGCCAAAAACGTCAAAAGAAGCACAAGCTTTTTCTTACGCTCTTCCACCAACAGAGAATAGACAAACGACTCAAATTTCTGCATGACGCTCACCTTTCGTTGGTTTTGTAAGAAGTTTTCGCGCTAAAAATGGCGTAAAAATATAGGCGATCAAAAGCGATGACAGCATCGCCACAGGAACATTGAGTGGAATCGGCTTCATAAACTCACCCATCATCTGCCCCACAAATGCCATCGGCACCATCGTTAAGATGATAGCAATCGTTGCTAAGTTCGTGGGAGCCCCGATCTCATCAGTCGCTTCGATAAGTAGTTCGTCCATCTCTTTGCCTTTTGCCTCTTTCGCGTGCAGATGGCGGTGAATGTTTTCAATCACCACGATGACATCATCCACCAAAAGCCCAAGGCTCAGCAAAAAAGCAAAAAGCGTAATACGGTTTATCGTTTGATCGCTCATGTAAGCGATAAAAATTGTAATCGCCAAGATCGCAGGAACCGTGAGGGTGACGATCAATCCTTCCCTCCAACCCAAAATAAAAATCAGCAAAAGGGCAATAATCACGATGGAAATCAGCAGGTGAAAAACCAACTCATTCACCGCTTCATTGGCACGCTCACCGTAATTTCGCGTCACGATGTAGCCAATGCCATCCCGCTCCAAAGCACTTTTGGAAGCGTCAAGACGGGCGATCACATCATGTGCGATCACAACAGCGTTTGAGCCTTTGAGTTTGGAGACACTCAGCGTGACTTGATCTTGCAAAGAGGTAAAGGTCTCACCCTGCTTGTAGCTGATCTGCGCACTCTTTGTGTTTTGGATGTCATCTCCTAGATGAATGGCGGCAATGTCTTTAAGATAGACAACAGAACCACCCACATTTGCCACAATCAGATTTTGAATATCTTCGACTTTTTCTAACGCATTTTTCACACCAAAAACAATCAATTTTCCCTCGTGCGTTCTATTTTTTACTTCTGGCGAAGAGGCCGTGAGTGATTTTAAAGAGCTTACAATCTGCTCCAAAGAGAGGTGATAGGCGGAGAGTTTAGGAAGATCGATCTCGATGTTAAACTGCTCTTTGTGCTCGCCTTTGATCTCAGTTTTAGCAACATTATCCACATTGCCCAAAGAATTTCGGAAGGCTTCCACACGCTTGTAAAGGCTCACATTATCCACCCCTTGAGGCGTTTTGGCGTAAAAAGCGATGGAAAGAATAGGAATGTCAATGTCGATGTCAAAAGGACGCACCAGTGGCGTTGTTGCCCCTTGGGGCAGTTGATCCATATTTTGCATCACTTTATCGTAGAGTTTGAGGTTCGACGCCTCACGGTTTTCACCGATAAAATACATCACGTTCACAATGCCCACATTATCACTGGCAATCCCATAAATATGCTCCACCCCTTTGATCTCTTTGATGCGCCTCTCGAGTGGGCGGACAATCATCTGCTCGATTTCTGTGGCACTAGCACCTGGCATTGAGACGATGACCACACCACCGCTGATCGAGATTTGAGGGTCTTCTTCTCTGGGCATCAATGAGAGTGCGATCACGCCTAAGGCAATTAAACTCACCCCTAAAATCATCGTCAAAGGGTTTTTCAAAAAAAGGCGCGCTAAGTAGCCTGCGAGGTATCGCTCTTTGTACTTCATCGCTATTCACCCACTGTTGCAACGGCGTACATGCCAGGATACGCTTTAGCATCCTTACATGTAAAGGAGAGTTTTACCCGAAACGTGTGCGCCATGGGGTTGGAACTGGGGATAATCGCTTCCACTTTTCCTTCGCTAATACACCCAATGGAAGGCACTTCCACACGCGCCTTATCGCCTACTTTAACACTGCCAAGATAGCTTTCAGCAATCTCTGTGCTGACTCTCAGTGCGCTAAGATCGGCTAAAACCAATGTGGGAACTCCCGAGAGCGCCATCTCGCCTGCTTTGATGTGCTTTTCGATCACCACACTCTCATTGGGCGCTTTGACTTTGAGGTATTGGTACTGGTTTTGAACCTCTTGGCGTTTTTGTTTGGCTTGGGAAACCTGCTTGATGGCGATCTCAACCATTGCTTTTAGATTGGACATTGAAAGCTCCAAGTTTTCGACCTCAAACTTTGAGACCATATCTTTTTCAAGCAAGCGCTGATAACGCTCCAAATTAAGCTTTGCATTTTGGTACTGGTTTTCGTACATTTTCAGACTAATCTCTGCTTGAGAAATGGCAAGCTCACTTTGCGCAAGCGACGTATCGACCTCTTTGGAGTCAATGGTGTAGAGCAGATCGCCCTTTTTAACGACATCACCTTCGTTCACATTTACCGTTTGCACAAAGCCCATGTAACGGCTTGAAATCGTTTTTTGATTCTCCGAAATCACACTACCGCTTAAGGTCAAACTTCCTGCTTGAAGTGCTCCTGTCGTGATGAAAACAAGCATGAGCGCTTTTACATGTAAAGATTTCATTGCACTTCCTTACTGGCTAATTTTTGAAGCTCAAAGATCTTCTCATTACGTGCATTTTGCACCTCTTTGAGCCTGAGCACTTTGGTGAGCTCTTCGGATTGTTTCATCAAAACATCATTGATCGAGACGAGTTTTTGCTCGTATCTTCCTGCATAGTTTTCATAGATGAGATGGGAAAGTTCCACCTCTTTTTTAAGGCTTTTGATCTCATACTCATCATTTTGAATCTGCGTTTGAATTTGCTTTACATGTAAGGCAATTTGCTTTTTTGCTAACACCAGTTGTTGCGAAGCTTTGAGGTTTTCGACGCGCGCTTTTTCCAAATTATTGTTATCGCTTCCACCGTTAAAAAGGTTCCATTTCACTTGAAGCCCGACCGTGTACGCATCGTTTTTTGAGAAGTCGTTCAACAGCTTATCATCACTGCTGCCATAATTTGCAAATGCACCCACTTGCGGCAAAAAAGCACTCTGTTGCAATGCAATGCCCATCTTTGAGATCTCCACGCCTTGCTCGGCTTTTTTGATCTCAAGATTGTCGCTCAAAATGTTCGCATCACTGCTTATTAGTGTCGGTGCCTCTTCATCATTTCTCGAAATTTGCGTCACAGGCTCATCCACTAAGAACGAGACAAAGGCGTATAAAAGCGCTCTATTGGCTTCGGCTTGATGGATCAGTCGCTCGACATCGGCTTGTTTGCTCTGGACTTCAAGAAGATCGACTTTTTTAACATACCCTTCCTCCATCATCGCCGCTGTTTTTGCTTCGAGTTTTGCCGTGTTAGAAGCAATCATATGAAGGGTGTAAAGGTGCGCATCCAAAAGCGATATGGCAAAAAAACTCTTTTTGAGCTCATAAATTTTTTGAAGGATTAATGCCTCACGATCTAGCGTGCTCATGGCATGCAAGGCTTGGGTGATTTTGCCATACTGCTCAATTTTTCCACCTGTGTAAAGCGGTAAGGTATACTCTATTTTGGTTTGAAAATGGTTGCGATCTTTTGGGTTGTTAAGATCACTGGGCGTTGCATTGTAGTTAGGATTACTTATATCTAATTGCTTAAAGCCAAAGTCCGAAAACGTGGCTTCACGTGATTGGAGTTTATAGCCAAAGATGTTCAGTGCATCGTTACTGCGAAGTGCTGCTTGCGAGAGCTCCAAGCTTCCGTAGTTTGCACCCAATGCGGCTTGGTGTTCTAGCATTTTAATTCTTTCATCAAACTTTGCAATCACAATCTCGCTATTATGCTCTTTGACTTTTTGGATCGCATCGTCTAAACGGAGTCCCTCCTCTGCAAAGCAGAGACAAAAGGCAAGTAGAACAAGCAACATGATTCGCATGCAAAATCCCTTCTCTCATTGTTTTATTCTGCTCATATTATCAAAACTATAATGTTTATTTATTTATTGAAAAATATTAAGCAGATTGTTTTATGAAAAGATAATAAAATTTTACTTTTTAAAAGAGTTGTTAAAGCACGATCAAGCGAACAAAAGAGAAGATAAGTTAACTATATTTAACATAAAAAAAAGGAGTGCCACTTCAAAAGTGGCACTCCTATAGAAGATTTAGAAAAACTATAAAACAGCGTATTCCACCCAAACGCATGACTCCAGTTTGGTCAGTTCTGCAATGATCTTTTTATCAATGTCCGTATCCACCAAGATAACTGCCATCGCAAATTGGTGCGCACCACGACCCAATCTAAAGTCAGCGATGTTAATGCCCTCTTTAGCTAAAATCGTAGCGATATGGGCAATAACCCCGGGTACGTCATTGTTTTTAAAGATAATCATTTTGCCTTTAGGTTTAAAGTCAAACTTGAAGCCATTGATACCCACGATGCGTTGCTCATCTTCGCCAAAAACGGTTCCGCTGATACTGACGACATCTTTTTCAGTGGTTAAGACAAGTGTGACTTTGTTTTTATAGCCACTGGAACTCGCAGCCACTTCAAATTTACTCTCAATATTTTTCTCTTTAGCAACAAATTCAGCATTGACATAGTTGATTTTGTTCTCATTCGCCTCTTTCAAAGAGCCTACGATACCAAAGGTTAAGAGGGATTTAGCGTAGCCACCGATCTCTCCTTCAAGCTCAAGCTTAATGGATTTGATCGCTGAGCGGTTCAATTGTGCGGCTAAAAAGCCCATTTTTTGCACAAGCTCTAAGTAAGGTTCAACAAAAGCAGGAATATCTTCTGCTTTAATCGGAAGATTCAGTGCATTAGGATAACTAATGCCACGTGCCGCACTGATCGCATTTTCTGCAGCTTGAATCGCGATTTTTTCTTGAGATTCCAAAGTATTGGCACCAAGGTGTGGGGTCACACAAATATGCTCAAGATCCAATAAAGGATGGTTGGTTGCTGGCTCTTTGGAGAAAACATCAATGCCCGCAAAAGCGATTTTGCCACTTTTAATGCCTTCCACTAATGCATCTTCATTGTAAAGACCACCACGCGCACAGTTGATGAGGCGTACACCATCTTTCATCTTTGCGATTTCATCGTGAGAAATGATATTAATCGTCTCTTTGTTTTTTGGAGTATGAATCGTAATAAAATCACAGCTTAAAATGTCATTGAAATTTTCAGTATAGGTCATGCCAAGATCGGTCACTTTGGAAGCAGAGATATACGGATCATACGCAACCACTTCCATGCCAAAGGCTTTGGCACGAATCGCAACACGACTACCGATATTACCAAAACCAATGACACCAAGACGTTTCGCACACAACTCAACGCCGTACCATTTTTCGCGGTTCCATACACGATCAATTTTGAGGTGATTGTTGGCGTTGGTAAAGCTTCGTGCACAGCCTAAAAGATGCGCCATCGTAAGCTCAACCGCAGCAATGGTATTGGCGGTTGGAACGTTCATCGCAATGATGCCACGTCTGCTACAACCATCTTGATCTACGTTGTCAACACCAACACCTGCTCTTACAATCGCTTTAAGGTTTGTGGCTGCGTTTAAAAATTTTTCATCCACATCGGTAGAGCTTCGTGTAATCGCAACATCACTCTCGCCAATAATTTTGAGGAGTTCATCTTTAGGCAAACGCACAGCGTCAATAACTTCGATATCTTTTTCAGCACGTAAGATTGCAAAACCTTTTTCGTGAATCGCATCGCATACAATGATTTTCTTCTGTTTCATAACCAAACCTCGACAATTTTTGATTTTATATCGTATTTTTCAAGCTCTAGAACAACATTTTCAAGTTGCTTTTCACTTTTTTCTTCTATATAGATAATAGGAATTTTATCTTCCTTAATCACCATATACGGTAGGTGCAAAGCGGTGAGTGTCTGAACAATGCAAAAAAGTGAGTAGCGATCTGCTCGATCAATCACCAAGCGAAACGACTTTAATTTGCCTGCAGTTCCACCTTTTTGCCCATACGCATCGATTTGCATAAAAAGCTCATTGACAGGGAAAATAAACTCCCTAGCGTCTTTATGCGCCATCTCTTTGATCCAAACGTTTTGGGATGTTTCTTGTTTGATTTCTTGCGTTTTGGAAGGTTCGTACTTGGCGACCTCTTCCTTCACATCTGTCTCGTGATTCAGAAGTTTTGAAAGAAAAAATCCTACTCCTACAAAGAGGAGCAAAAAGAGTGCGCCAAGTACTTTTTTTTGCATTGATTATTTCAATTGGTCTTTAAGGATGTCCCCAAGTGTCATCTTCTCTTCTTTATTGATCTCTTTAAGCGCTTCTCTCTCTTTCAGTTTTGAAAGACGTCTTACGGAGAGACGAATGCGATTTTTCTTGTCATCAATAAAGGTAATGGCAGCTTCGATTTCATCACCAATTTTAAGATCAGCTTCATTCACTTGACCCAAATCTTCTTTACGAATCAACGCGTCAACATTCTCTTCAAGCTCAACAAAGATACCAAACTCTTTAATATCTCTGATTTTACCATGAACGATGTCGCCGTTCTCGTGTGATTTTGCGTATTTTTGGATTGGGCTATCTTCAAGCTCTTTTTTGCTGAGAGATACTTTTTCATTCTCTTCGTCAATTTTAACAATCTTCACTTCAACTTCATCCGCTACAGCGAAAAGCTCTTTACATTTGTTATTACGATCCCAAGAGGCATCTTCATTGTGTAAAAGACCTTCGATTCCACCGATTTTAACAAAAGCACCAAAGTTTGTAATGGTCGTAATAGCACCTTTAACCACATCGCCG
The DNA here is from genome assembly GCF_000568815.1 of Sulfurospirillum multivorans DSM 12446. Lineage (NCBI taxonomy): Bacteria > Pseudomonadati > Campylobacterota > Epsilonproteobacteria > Campylobacterales > Sulfurospirillaceae > Sulfurospirillum > Sulfurospirillum multivorans. Next base: position 769,405 of record NZ_CP007201.1, on the reverse strand, counting down.
ACTTTGAATTTTTTCATAAAATCATCAAATGGTTTTGGAAGAACATTTTTCAAAGAAACACGTAAACGTCTCTCTTTAGCATCAATTTCAATGACTTCAACATCAACCACTTGTCCCTCTTCGATGTAATCGCGTGGGTGTTTGATGTTTTTATCCCATGAAATCTCAGAGATATGAAGGAAACCTTCGATGTCATTACCAAGATCAACAAATGCACCGTATGGCTCAATATTGCTAATCGTAACTTGAATCGAATCGCCTGTCTCTAATTCATCTTTGATCTCATCCCAAGGATCTGGCATCGCCGCTTTGACGGAGAGAGAAAGATGACGTTTGTCTTTGTCGTATTTGATCGCTTTAACAGGAATGACTTCACCCTCTTTGTAGAGTGTACCAGGGTTTACAGGGCCTTTGTAGCTGATCTCACTGTAGTGAACCAAACCATCAATACCACCCACATCAACAAACATACCATACGTAGTGATTTTTTTAATCGTTCCCTCTACCACTTCGTCACGGTCGATCAACTCTTGAACGATTTCTTTGCGTTTTTTGCGCTCGTCATCAAGGAATTTTTTGCGAGAAATGATGATAGATTCTGTGTCGGTGTCAATTTTAATGATTTTAACTTTAAGTGATTTACCTAAAAGTGCGTTCATATCTTTGACCGCTGCTTGTGAACGTGGAAGGAAAAATTCAATACCTTCAGTGTTCTCAGCGATAAATCCACCTTTGTTTTTACCCGTGATTTTAACATCAAGAACCACATCGTCTTCTTCTTTATATTCAGCGATAAATGATTTAATATGACCTTTACGAAGGGCCTTTTTGTGCGAAACCGCTGGTCTTTCGTTTCTGAATCCTGTAATAACTACAGCGATGACATCTCCCACTTTGCATGTTATGTTACCATTTTCGTCTGTAACCTCAGATGCGTTTAGACGTCCCTCAGACTTCTTACCCACATCAACTAAGATAACATCTTCTTTGATCGCTACAACAACACCATTGATGAGTGCATCTCTCTCAGAATCTTTGAAAGACTCTTCCAGCATAGCCGCAAAATCCATCTCCTCATGTTCGTCTACGGCGTCAGTATGAACAGCTTTGTTCGCCTCATTTACCATTTTATACCCTTTTTTGATTGATTTTTGACACATTTAGCTACATGTAAACATGTAAAAGTTGTTTATTATACTTTAATTTCGCTGATTTTTCCAACTATTTTTTCGATAATCCAATCCGGTGTCGAAGCGCCCGCAGTCACGCCACAAAGCGTTTTTCCTACGAACCAACTCGGATCTAAATCTTTTTCACTCTCGACTAGAAAACTATCCTTACAATACTCTTTGCAAATGCTGTGCAATTGCTTCGTATTGGACGAGTTTTTTCCTCCGATAACGATCACGACATCCGCTTCTTTGGCAAGCTCACGCGCCGCATCTTGGTTTTCAAAGGTTGCGTTGCAGATGGTGTTAAAGACGCGCACCTCTTTGTAGCGTGTCTCTAAAAAATTGGTGATTTCTAAAAATTCACTGATTTTTCGTGTCGTTTGTGAAACAACGGCAATTTTATTGCCTTTAAACCTCACTTTTTCAAGCTCTTCGACACTTTGCACCACGTGAGCTCCATGAATCGCGTAGCTCTCAACACCCTTCACTTCGGGATGATCGGCATCGCCAAAAATGACAATCTCATACCCTTCCATACTCATTTTTTCACAAATTTCTTGGGGTTTTGTCACATAAGGGCAGGTAGCATTAATAACCTGAACATCACTGTTCAGAAGCGTTTCAAGGTCTTTTTTAGGAATACCATGGGTGCGAATAATCGCTTTACCCACACCCTCAGCTTCAGAGATATGGTGTAAGGTTTTAACATTGAAATTTTCACGCAAACGGTTGATCTCTTCGTTGTTGTGAATGAGCGGTCCAATGGTGGAAGCATTTTTGGTGTTTTCCGCAATTTTGATGGCACGTTTGACACCAAAACAAAATCCATAACTCGCAGCAAGTTTGATTTTCATTGCTCAACCTTTCCTATCTGAGACAACAGCTCAATGAAATTGGGAAATGAGGTGTTAATGCACTCAATATCTTCAATTTTCATCGCTATTTTCGTTCCTGCAATCGCAAAACTCATCGCAATGCGGTGGTCGCCAAAGCTGTTAATCGTGGCACTCTTCAGCGCTCCGCCACTGACTTCATAGCCATCCTCAAACTCTTCGACATCGATGCCACACAAACGAAGATTTTTGACAACGCTGGAGATACGATCGCTCTCTTTGACACGCAGTTCCTGTGCATTTTTGACAAGGCTTTTACCTTTTGCGCACGCAAAGGCAATGGAGAGTGCTGGCAATTCATCAATTAACCATGAGATGTTTTCACTCACTTCAACACCATGCAATTCTTTGCCCGTAATAATAATATCACCCACGCTCTCATACACGTTCTTTTTTTCGATAAACACAACTTCAGCGCCCATGCGTTTCAGCACATTGTAGGCTTCGATGCGTGTAGGATTGAGGAGCATATTGTGCAGTGTGACAGAGCTTCCAAGATTGATCGCCGCCGCAACAGCAAAGAAAAAGCCACTGGAAGGGTCATTGGGTACTTTCATACGTAAAGGTTTCAGCGGTGAAGATTGGGGATGGATTGTTACATGTAAACCCTCAGAAATAACATTCGCACCCATTCCACGAAGCATGCGCTCGCTGTGATCGCGACTCAGTTCGGGCTCACAAAATGTGGAGATACCATCCGCTTGAAGGGCAGCTAAAATCAGCGCGCTTTTGACTTGTGCCGAGGCGATTTTACTCTCGTAATGAAAGGCTTTAAGTGTTTCACCACGAATGCCAAGAGGGGCATAATTACCATTGTTTCTGCCATCAATTTTCGCGCCAATCTCACGCAGTGGGTCTGCGACACGACGCATCGGTCTGGAGCATAAATATTTATCTCCATACAAGACAAAAAAGCCTTTACATGTAGAGAGAAATCCCATCAAAAGGCGTATCGCCGTACCCGAATTGCCGCAGTCTAAAATGAGCGGCGGCTCCACTATGCTAAGAGGTGGCGTAATTGTGAGTGTGCCATCATCGGCTTTTTCAACCTGTGCACCCAAGGATTGAACAATGCTGAGTGTGCACAACGTATCTTCCGCAGGCAGGTAATTTTGAATGATGGAAGGTTGATCACTGAGGAGGGAGAAAATCGCGCAGCGATGCGAAATAGACTTATCGCTGGCGATCTGATCGGTTGTAAACGAAAAGTGTCCTTTTGGGTTTACATGTAAGGTTTTCATCGGATGGAAATTCCAAATTTTTCGTGAATTTTTGCAAGAATTTCTTCAACCATCGAAGCAATCTCTTCCTCTTCAAAAGTCTTTTCCATCGATTGGAATTGAAGTTTAAGCGTCAAACTGACCTTATCGCCAAGACTCTCATGCACGTAACGATCAATGACTGCAAATTTCACCAACGCTTTGGGAGCAATGGACGTGATAAACTGCTCTAGCTCAAAATAGTGCATCTTCGCATCGACAAGCAAGCTGAGATCACGTGATGATGAGGGAAGTTTTGAGTACTCTTTGGCAATTTTACGTTGATACATCAAGGCATCAAAATCAAGCTCACAAATGTACGTACGTACCAAATCAAGCTCTTTTTCAACCTGCACGTTGACACGCGCCATGTAACCCGCTTCCACACCGTCAATGAGCACACGAGCGGCTTCATACGGACTGCACAGACCATTGACATTGCTTAAAGGAAGCAGGGTAAAGTTCCCTAAAATACTCTGGATTTTACTGGCAAAGGCAAAGAAGTCAATCTCTCTAGGTTTACCGTGATTTGCAATCTCAGCGATGCCATTCTCACCACTAAACACAAACGCTATTTTTTTGCTCTCATTTCGCTCAGAGTCAAACACACTGCCCACTTCAAAAAGTGCCACACGTTTTTTACCAAATTTGAGGTTATTGGAAACCGCATTTAAGATATTGGGTAACAACGAACTGCGAAGCGTGTTAAGCTCACTGGTAATCGGATTGGCAACATCCAGTCCTTCATTTAAAAGCGGTAAATGAAATTTTCCAGCCTTTTCACGATCATCAAAAACGAAATGCAAGGTCTCAAAAAATCCTGCAGAAACAGCACGGTGACGGTACATTTGTCTTTTTTTGAAGTTCAAATACGGTGGATTGATTTTGAGTTGTTCAGCAAAGACAAAAGGTTTTGAGGTGATATTATCAATGCCCACAATACGTACAATCTCTTCGCAAATATCTTGTGTATTCACAACATCCGATCGAAATTGTGGTACTTTGACATTAATGACATCTTGCTCAAACGCGAAGTTAACGCCAAAGCCTAACTGTTTTAAAATTTTAATAATCTTATTTTTAGGGATCTCTTCCCCAATCATTTCGGTCAAATCACTTTGGTGAATATTGATAATTTTTGCTTCAAAATCTTGTGTGACTTGTTGGGAATCTGCATACGTCATGATTTTAGAGCGTTTAGTCAGCATTTTAAAGAAATAGTTCAAACCAAAAGCCAGTTGCGGCTCACTGCCTCTGGAAGAGCGGTAAAGATGTTTATCGGCATTTAATTTTTTGTTGGCACTGCGTGATGCAATGATCTCAGGATGCGTGTAATTCGCTTCAACAATAATGCGCTCATCCAGTGCTGTGGCTCTGCACTCGCTCATCTGTGTCACACCCGTAATCGCCACTTTTTGACCCTCAAGACCGAAAATAGCATCCAAGCCATTTTCATCTTTAGCGATGGCAATCTTGGCTTTCTCCTCTTTGGCTCCAAAACAACTTTGGTTGTACGCACGAAGCAATACACCCGTGACATAGGTAGAATAATCAATGAGTTTACCGAGTAAACAACTGTTCTCAACCTCGGCAAAGCCTAAGCGCAGTTGAATGATAAGCGGAACTTCAATCTCGGTGTTGTCAAACACTTTGTACATGTAAGAACCAGAGAGTGCTTCGCTACCATGCAGATGAAGCACACGACCCACCCCTGGTTGGTTTTCCTCTTCTTCTTTGTGCCCCAATGTTTTGACTTCCAAATCAAAATAGACGCTCAAATCTCTGGCAACACCATAAACACTTTGGCAATCGCCTCGGTTTGGAGTGAGTCCAATTTCGATCACATCATCATTGATGAGAGGATATTCGCACAAAGGTTTTCCGAGCTCAAGCTTTCCAATGCTCTCATCTAAAATCATAATGCCATCATTGATTTTTGGAAGACCAAGTTCTGTTGAAGAGCAGATCATACCGCAGGATTCGACATCACGCAGTTTCGCTTTTTTGATTTTAAGATCACCTGGAAGCATGGCACCAATCAGCGCCACAGCCACCATTTGACCCGCTGCGACATTTTTAGCCCCACAGACAATCTGTTGGATGCTTTCGCCCACATCCACTTGGCAGACATTGAGTTTATCGGCATTGGGGTGTTTTTCACACGAAATGACATGGCCGACAACGACATTTTCAGGCATTCGGATTTTGGTGAGCCCATCGACTTCAAGACCAATGGCGTTCAGCGCTACAGAAATTTTATCGGTATCAATCGCACTAAGATCGATCCATTCATTTAACCACTGTTTTGTTACTATCATCTAAATTGCTCCAATAATCTCAAATCACCCTCAAACAAAGACCGCAAATCTGGAATCTGATGCAACAGCATCGCAAAGCGCTCAACGCCGAGTCCAAACGCATAGCCACTCACATCTTTGTAGCCAACCGCTTTAAAGACATTCGAATCCACTACGCCACATCCTAGCACTTCGAGCCAGCCCGTGTGCGAACAGACACGACACCCTTCGCCTTTACAGAAAATACAGCTAATATCCGCCTCCGCACTTGGCTCCGTAAACGGGAAGAAACTTGGACGAAAACGCACTTTGACATCGCCAAACATGTACTTTAAAAAGTCTTCGAGAATAAATTTTAGATTGGCAAAGGAGACTTTTCCTGTCTTATCAACAACCAAACCTTCAACTTGGTGAAACATCGGGGTGTGGGTAATATCAAAATCACGTCTAAAGACCGCACCTGGGCAGATCATACGAATCGGAGCGCTCTGCTTGAGCATTGTCCTGATTTGAACCGGTGACGTGTGGGTACGAAGCAACATCGAATCTTTAAAATAAAAGGTATCTTGCATATCGCGTGCGGGGTGGTATTTGGGAAGATTCAGTGCTTCAAAGTTATGGAAGTCATCTTCAACCAAAGGACCTTCTTCGATGGAAAAGTTCATACTCACAAAATATTCAATAATTTTATCCATCGTATCCATCACAGGATGAAGTGCACCTGCACTACTTTCTTGATTGAAAAGGGTGACATCCACACTGCTTTTGCGCATTTGCGCTTCAATCATCACCGCATCCAATGCACTCTTTTTTTGATTGAGCAGCTCTAAAAAATTCTCTTTGGTGATATTAAGATTTTGAGCAAACTCTTTTTTAGCATCGCCTTCAAGCTTTTTCAGCTTTTCAAATTGCGCTGCGAAATGCCCTTTTTTACCAAAGAGTGAGACTCTTAATTTTTCTAATTCAACAAGCGAAGTGCATGAAGCAATCGCATTTTCTATATCTTTCAAAGGGTTACCTTTCATTCGTGAGCATCTACTCTGCTCTTAAGTCTATTAGGAAGCCCATTTTAGTCAAACTTTAATTATAAAAGGTTAAAATCCAACGTTTAGACGAAATTCAAAGCACTATGTACTACACTATATCCATAAAACGAAGGAGAATGCAATGACAATCTTTAGTAAAATTGTGAGTGGCGAAATTCCATGCAATAAAGTACTTGAAAATGAGGACTTTTTAGCGTTTCATGATATTAACCCCAAAGCACCGGTGCATATCCTGATTATCCCTAAAATTGAGTACACCTGTTTTCAAGAAGTTGATCCAAAAATTATGGTAGGACTCACAGAATTTACCCAAAAAGTGGCAAAGCTTTTAGGATTGGATGAGCGTGGGTATCGTTTGATTACCAATAACGGCAGTGACGGTGGGCAAGAGGTGTTGCATCTGCATTTTCACCTTTTAGGTGGGGCAAAACTTTCATGGAGTCACTTAAGCGACAGCGACACCCACAATTTTCTATGACACATCGAAGAGGTTTTCACCTCTTCTTCTCTCTTTTAATGACGCGATTGTATCCATGTTTCAAAAATTTCAATCTGTTTACATGTAGAAGAGACTGCCGTTCCTCCTTGGGAGGTTCGAGCGTTCATCGAATGCACAAGACTGAGGTATTCACTCACATCTTCACCAATGCGCGCATCGACTTTTTGAAGCTCAGGCACACTCATGACACTGAGATCAATACCCAATCCTTCCGCATGCGCCACGGCGCGCCCTGTGATAAAATGGGCTTCGCGGAAAGGAATATTGCACTTTTGAACCAAATAGTCCGCCAAATCGGTAGCACTGAGATGCCCTACTTCGCACGCTTGCTTCATTCGTCCTACATTGATGGTCATCGTACGTACCGCTTCTTTGAGAATATTGAGTGACATGAACACGGTTTCCACGCTATCAAACACACCCTCTTTATCCTCTTGCATATCTTTGTTGTACGCTAAAGGAAGCCCTTTGAGTACGGTTAAGAGTGAAATGAGATTGCCATTCACGCGCCCTGTTTTACCGCGTAAAAGTTCAGGCACATCAGGGTTTTTCTTTTGTGGCATGATGGAGCTACCGGTGGAGTACTCATCACTGAGCGTGATAAATTTAAACTCATAACTTGACCATAAAATGAGCTCTTCCGCAAAACGTGAAATGTGCATCATAATGGTCGAAATATTAAAAAGAATTTCTAATGCAAAGTCACGATCGCTGACCGTGTCAAGGCAATTTACGCTGACACTGTCAAACCCAAGAAGTTTGGCTACGTACTCTCGATCAATGTTATGTGGCGTGCCCGCAAGTGCGGCACATCCAAGGGGTAAAACATTGTTGCGATGGTAGGAGCTCTCAAGACGCTCAATGTCGCGTTTAAACATCGAAACGTAGGCGAGAAGATGAAAAGCAAGGTTGATCGGTTGGGCGTGTTGCAGATGCGTCATTCCAGGAAGCAATGTATTGGTATGCTCTTTAGCAATGCTCATCAAAACATCAATGACCTCTTCTAAAGCACGTACAGTGATAAGGGTGTGTTTTTGCACATACTGTTTAAAATCAACCGCAACTTGATCGTTGCGACTTCGCGCTGTGTGCAGGCGTTTTCCCGCTTCACCGATGAGATCAATGAGTCTTGTCTCCACAGACATGTGAATATCTTCATGCGCAATATCAAAAACAAATTTTTCTTCTTCAATCTCTTGTTTAATTTGCAAAAGCCCTTTGGCAATTTGATCGGCTTCATCCTGTGTTAAAATGCCCTGTTTTGCAAGCATCGTAGCGTGCGCAATGGAGCCTTTAATATCTTCTGCATAAAGTTTTTTATCGAATGGTAATGAGGCGTTAAATTGATCGAGCAAAGTGGCTCCGCTTGCGGCAAATCTGCCTGACCATAGTTTTGACATGAACGTGTCTCCCTGTAAGATAATAAGATAATGTGATGTGGACATAACGTAAAGGAGTTTGAAACTCCTTTACATGTAAAGATTAAATTAGAGTTTTGGACCCGCGTTAGAAAAATCAGAATCGGCTGTAATGTATTTTTTGAAATTCTCAATAAACATCTCTGCAAGCTCATCTCTGGTTGCATCGTAAAGGCTCTTGTTCTCCCATGTACTTTTAGGGTTGAGTACTTCGGTTGGAACGCCTGCAAGCGCTTTAGGGGCTTGAATATTAAAGACCGGAATGGTTTCAAACTCACATTCGTTGATACTGCCATCAAGAATGGCGTTAATACACGCACGGGTTGCTTTAATGCTCATGCGTTTACCGATACCATAGCTTCCGCCACTCCAGCCTGTATTGACCAAGTAGACGTCCACATTGTGCTTGGCAATCTTTTCGCCTAAAAGCTTCGCATACACGGTTGGATGCAGGGGTAAAAACGCCTCGCCAAAACATGCGCTAAAGGTTGCAACAGGCTCGGTAACGCCACGCTCTGTTCCTGCAACTTTAGCCGTATAACCACTGAGGAAGTAGTACATCGCTTGCTCTTTGGTCAATTTTGCCACAGGAGGCAAAACACCAAAAGCATCCGCACTAAGAAAGATAATTTTTTTAGGGTGACCTGCTTGGAGGCTTGCTTCGTGATTGTCAATATGATAAATAGGGTAAGAGACGCGAGTATTTTCTGTTTTAGAGTCATCGGCATAATCTACGACCCCTTTTTCGTTCATCACAACATTTTCTAAAAGTGCATCTTGACGAATCGCGCCGTAAATTTCAGGCTCACTGCTTGGATCAAGATTGATACATTTTGCATAACAGCCGCCTTCAAAGTTAAAGACACCCTCATCATCCCAACCGTGTTCATCATCGCCAATTAACTTACGTTTAGGATCGGTTGAAAGTGTTGTTTTACCCGTTCCAGAAAGTCCAAAGAAAAGGGCGGTATCGCCTTTTTCACCCACATTGGCAGAACAGTGCATCGAGAGTTTGCCTTCTAATGGTAACCAGTAGTTCATCATCGAGAAGATACCTTTTTTGATCTCTCCACCGTACCACGTTCCACCGATAATCGCGATATTCTCTTCCACATTGAACACCACAAACACATCAGAATGCAGGTTGTGTTTTTTATACTCATCGTTGACCATTTTACATGCATTGTAGAGCACAAAGTCTGGTTTAAACTGGGCTAGTTCTTCTTCGCTTGGACGAATAAACATGTTTTTAACAAAATGGGCTTGCCATGCAATCTCTGTAACCACACGAATACTTTTACGACTGGCAAGACTTCCACCACTGTAAGCATCTTGAACGTAAATATCTTTACCAGAGAGCTGTTTTTTGACTTTGTTAAAAAGTTCCTCAAAAATCTCTTTACTGACCTTATGGTTCATTTTGCCCCATGAGATATATTTGTTGGAAGGATCTTGATCTACAAAATATTTATCTTTTGGGCTTCGACCTGTAAAAATTCCTGTATCGACACTAAACGTACCATTGCTGGTTACACGCCCTTCGTTATTGGCAATTTCGTGATTCCTTAACTCTTCATACGTTAGATTGTAATGAATCTTTCCTATAGAAGTTAAGCCTAACTTTTCAATTTCATTAATCTTCGACATCGTGTTTATATCCTCAAAACGTTTTATTTAAAAATGGACAGCAGCACACCTGCTGCAACCGCAGAGCCAATGACACCTGCCACATTTGGACCCATCGCATGCATTAAAAGCATATTGGTTGAATCTTCCTTCATACCTTCTTTATTAGAAACCCTTGCCGCCATAGGTACAGCACTGACACCGGCTGAGCCAATGAGTGGGTTTACTTTGTGCTTGCTAAACTTATTCATCACTTTTGCCATCATAATACCACTTGCCGTTCCCATAGAAAAGGCGATAAGACCTAACACAATAATACCTAAAGTCTCTGGAACCAAAAACTTTTCTGCGGCTAATTTTGAACCAACAGAGAGTCCTAGGAAAATGGTGACAATGTTAATTAAGGCATTTTCCATTGTGTCAGACAATCGTTTGACCACACCCGACTCACGGGCTAAATTTCCAAAAGCGAGGGCTCCAATCAAAGGGGTCGCATCAGGCAAGATCAAAACACATAAAATCATCACCGTAATAGGGAAAATAATTTTTTCAAGTTTAGAAACTTCGCGCAATTGAGCCATCTTGATTTTGCGTTCCTCTTTTGTCGTGAGAGCCCGCATGATAGGAGGTTGAATAATAGGAACCAATGCCATATACGAATACGCAGCTACGGCAATCGCACCTAAAAGATCCGGTGCCAAACGGCTCGCAACAAAAATAGACGTCGGACCATCTGCTCCACCGATAATACCAATGGCGCACGCATCTTTTAAAGAGAAGTTGATAAAACCTGTGTATTCGGTTAAAACAGCCGCACCTACAATCGTACCAAAGATACCAAATTGCGCGGCACCTCCCAAAAGAGCCGTCTTTGGGTTTGCCAAAAGGGGACCAAAGTCCGTCATGGCACCCACACCCATAAAAATCATCAAGGGAAAAAGCCCTGAGCTAATACCCATATTAAATAAAATTCCTAAAAATCCCTCAGGTCCAGCAATATCCGCCACAGGAATATTGGCTAAAAACCCACCAAAAGCAATGGGTATGAGCAGCAACGGCTCAAATCCTTTCGCAATGGCTAGATAGATCAATAAAAAGCAGATTCCCATCATGACGACTCGACCTGCACCTTGGTTAAAGGTCGAAACAGGAATGCCATGCGAAAGTAATCCTTCAACAGGATTAATCATAGCATTAATACCGGTTGATTCGTACAATGAGACAAAAAGCTCAGAAACACTTTTGGATTTATAATCTTGGTTTAAATTCTCTTTGGCCACATCGCTAGCATTTAGAAAGGATGGGATCACCATCAATCCTAATAGCAACATTACCCCAATGATCTTTTTTTTCATATGAGCCCTTATAATGTGACAAGCAGTTGATTATTGACGATGGTATCACCTTGTTTAACTCTAACGCTACTGACAACACCATCAGATGGTGCTGCCACTTCAATTTCCATTTTCATAGCTTCAATCACAATGACGGGCTGACCTTTACTCACTTTATCGCCGACATTTACAAGCACTTTAAAGATAGAACCAGGAATTCCCGCTTTGATTTCAGTACCGCCTGAGGAAGCAGAAGCTGCGACACTAGAGCCACTTCCTTCATCACTGCAACCCTCTTCAATTTCGATAAAATACTCTTGACCGTTAATGACAAAAGCATCTTGTTTATCGGAAGATTTAACATTGTATTTTTGACCATTGACCATCACGGTATAATCTGAAGAGGCACTGCAAACAATCTTCTCTTTTTCTGCTTTACCAATTTTACGAACATTAACTTTTGCCTCACCTTTGAGGAATGCAATGCCTTTTTCTTTACATGAAGCGGCAATAAAGAGATTCTCTTCCGTTGTAGGAAGTCCCTCTTTTTCTAATATCTGTTTTACATTTGCAAGCGATTTGCTCTCATCCGCATCCGCCAAATCAAGCGCATTTTTCTTCGTTGGTTCTAATTTAAGTTGTGCACTTGCCAATGCTACGACGTTTTCATCAGGAGCAACGGGTGTTTTGCCAAAATAACCAAGAACCATTTTGCCATAGCCCTCTGCGATTTTTGTCCACGGTCCAAACATCACATTATTAAACGCTTGTTGGAAATAAAATTGCGATACAGGTGTTACACTCGTACCGTAGCCACCTTTTTCAACGACTTCACGCATCGCTTTGATGACTTCTGGAAATTTATGTAAAATGTTGTTATCGCGAAGCATTTGAGTATTGGCAGTGAGTGCACCACCAGGCATTGGAGAAAAAGGAATTAAAGGAGAGACTTGCACTGCTTCGGGTGGCATAAAGTAGTCTTTTAAGCAGTCTTGTAACACATCCTCGTAGGTTAGAATTTTTTCAAGTTCTAGTCCACCAAGATCGTAATTTTTACCTTTGACGGCATGAAGCATCGTTAAAATGTCTGGCTGAGAGGTTCCACCACTTACAGGAGAAGCGGCAAGATCGATTCCATCGGCACCTGCTTCCAGTGCGGCGAGATAACACGCCACACTGACACCTGCTGTTTCATGCGTATGAAGTCTTACATGCATCTCTTCAGGAAGGAGTTTTTTAGCCATTTTAATGGTCTCATACACTTTTTGTGGGCTGGATGTTCCGCTTGCATCCTTAAAACAGACACTGTGATACGGGATACCTGAATCCAAAATATCACGAAGCGTTTTCTCGTAAAAAGCGACATCATGAGCCCCCACACATTTAGGAGGAAGGTCCATCATTGTCACCACGATCTCGTGTTTAAGTCCATGATGCACAATGCGTTCACCGCTGTATTTGAGGTTTTCAACATCGTTCAGTGCATCAAAGTTACGAATCGTTGTCGTACTGTGCTTTTTAAACATTTTGGCATGCAAGTCAATCAAATCGCGATTGCCGGTATCGAGCATAACGGTATTGACACCGCGCGCTAAGGTTTGAAGGTTGGCATCAGGACCTGCAATGGCGCGAAAGCGATCCATCATTTCAAAGGCATCTTCATTCAAATAGAAGTAAAGGCTTTGAAAGCGCGCTCCTCCACCAAATTCAAAATGGCTAATACCTGCATCTCTTGCTGCAGCAACAGCAGGGAGAAAATCATCCATAAGTACACGTCCACCAAAAACCGATTGAAAACCATCTCTAAACGTCGTATCCATCACGTCGATGTATTTTTTAGCCATCTTACTTTGCCCTTTTTACTGGTTTGATTTTTTTTTGTATGCCTGAATAGAAGCAGCAATGGCTGCCACTACTGTGAAGTTATCTTTTTGTGATAATTCTTGTGTAGAATTATGAACAGTTCCCTCTTTAGGAGGAAAATATTTGAGAATAATTTTAGCCTGAAGCTCCAAAACAACAACCATTAAGACCAAAAACATAAATACCGTGGACATCCCTAATACCAAGAATTTAAGGCTTTCCCCAATCAGATTAACTTCCATAGACGCAACCCTTTTTATTTAAATTTAACTAAAAAGTATAGTCAAAATTTTAGTATTTTATCATTTTATTTATTAAATCAAACCTATGAAAAAGTGGTTTAGAAGGTGGGGGAGTTGGGTCAATTCATTCTCAAATAAAGAGTGATTGACCCACGTTTACATGTAAAGCAGAATCCTTAGGAAATAGCGCGCTCAAGGAGATAAAAGAGTGAGCGATACTCTAATCCACTCTGTTCAGTCAGACCAATTTCGCATGGTTTTCCTGTTGAAAAGGCGAGTTTTGTATCACTGGGGATGGATGCTTTAAGATGACGTAACGCCGACTTATTGAGCTCTGGATAGTTAAAGCCACGATCTCCCGCAAACCCACAACACGTTACATCCGCAGGAACAGTGACTTTAGAGCTGCATAAACGTGCAATTTTTTCAAATTTCTCTGTTAAGCCCATCTTTCTTGTGCTACAGATGGAATGAATCACAACAGGCTCACTAATCTGTTTAATCGTTAATTTATCTAAAAGATAATCGTGAATAAACTCAATAGGATCATGAACTTTTAAACCAGAATCAAAATACTCCATCATCGTTTTCGTACACGAACTCATATCACACAAGATAGGGTATTTCCCATTTTCGCTTGCTTTATTAAGCGCAGCTTCTAACTCCATTGATTTTTGTTTGCCTTCTGCTTTATAACCCTTACTGGAGAAAGGCATACCACAGCAGAGCGGTTTTAGCTGTTCTGGAAAAATGACTTCATAACCCGCTTTTTCCAAAATACCAATGATGAGTTCATCTAACTCTTTCTCTTCACCTTTTGGCTTTGGATTGCCCATCGTGCGATTCAAACAGGATGAAAAATAGACCACTTTTTCAGCCATACCAAAGAGTTTTCGACTGTCTTTAAACGTATGACCTCCTGGAAGACTGGTTGTCCATAGTGGCAATTTATTGCCACTGAGCGCGGTAACACCTGCGCTCATTGCTTTCATCACACCATCAGGAATAACAGCGTTAACACCTTTTACAGCACTCAGTACAAAACTACCTACGCCTAAAATGGTTCCATAGTTATTGGCAATCATTCCAGCCATCTTGTGTTGTGTCGGTGTAATTTGGTGTGCACGAATCTTCTTCGTTAACGCTCCGGTATCAATTCCAACCGGACAGACCAATGAACAGAGTGAACACGTTGCGCAGGTTTCAACACCATCGTACTGGTACAAGGCGATAAACGCCTCAAGCGCCTCTTCATCTCCTGCATTTTTGAGTGTACTCATATAACGATTGGAGACAATGCGTTGTCGTGGGGTGAATGTTAAAAAGTTCGATGGACAGACAGGCTCACAAAAACCGCACTCGATGCACTTATCGATAAGCTCATCCGTTACGGGCATTGGTTTGAAATTTTTAAGATGCGCTTTAGGATCATCGTTGATAATGACGCCTGGATTAAGAAGTCCACGAGGGTCAAAAATGTTCTTAATCTCTTTCATGAGCATATAAGCATCATTTCCCCATTCCAGCTCGACAAACGGTGCCATATTGCGTCCTGTTCCGTGTTCGGCTTTAAGACTTCCATGGTATTTTGTGGCTACTTGCTCAGCCACATCTTGCATAAACGCTTCGTAGCGTTGAATCTCTTTAGGATCTTCAAAGGCTTGGGTGAAGACAAAGTGAAGGTTACCATCCAAGGCATGTCCAAAAATAATCGCTTCGTTGTAGCCGTATTTTTTGAAGAGTTCTTGAAGTTCCAACGTGGCATCCGCCAAAGACTCGATAGGATACGCCACATCTTCGATGATAACAGTCGTTCCACTCTCACGCACAGCACCAACAGCGGGAAAAAGTCCTTTACGAATTTTCCAATACTTCGTATACTCATACACATCTTTGGTAAAATGCAGTGGCATTTCAGGCTCAATGTGGGAGAGTTTTTCTAAGATCACTGCAATGTTTTCATCCAATTTTGCATCATTTTCGGCGCGACTTTCGACCAAAACAGCGGTCGCTGTAGGACTGAGCGTTTTAAGGAAACTTGGCATGCCCTCTTTACTTTCAACACTCGCAAGCCCTGCCCTGTCCATCAGCTCAGCGGCTGCCACATTGTCTTTACACTGTGTTTTAAGCACGATAACCGCGTCACAGGCATCTTTGATGTTTTTAAAGATCATTAACGCACTGGCTTTATCTTTGTACTCAGGAACGGTTCTAAAGGTAATCTCTTTGATAAATCCGAGTGTGCCTTCGCTACCGATCATGAGGTGTGCGATAATATCGATAGGATCTTCATAATCTACCAGTGCATTGAGGCTATACCCACAGGTGTTTTTGATCTTAAATTTGCGGACGATTTTATCGTGAAGTGCGGGATTGGCTTTAATCTCAGCGTGGAGTGCGCTAATGCGCTCTACCAGAGCGTGATGGTATTGTTTAAACTCTTTGATACTTTGGGGTGACGCCGTATCGAGTTCAGAGCCATCATGAAAGATAATCTTCATTGCTTCAAGCGTTTTGTAGGAGTTGTCGGTTGTACCACAGCACATACCACTGGCATTATTGGCTGCAATTCCAGCAATCATCGCGGAGGTAATACTCGCAGGATCGGGACCTATTTTTTTCCCATACGGAAGCAAATACGCATTCGCATCCGAACCAAGCACCGAGGGTTGCATGGTAATGGTACTCACCTCTTTATTGACATTAATCCCTTTCCAATCACGTGAGGTCATGAGTAAAATGGAATCGGTAATCGCTTGCCCAGAGAGGCTTGTCCCTGCCGCTCGAAAAACAACTGGCAAGGAGAGTGAAGAGGTGATTTTAAGAATTTGACTCACTTCATCAGCATTATTGGCCCAAACGACGACTTTGGGAACTAACCTGTAAAACGAAGCATCCGTACCGTATGCTATGGTATGAAGGGGATCTGTAAAAATTCTCTTCTCGGGAATAAACGTGATGATTTCATTATAGAAATCAAGATACTTTCCGCTTAATAACATTCACAATCCTTTATAGGGGGTTTTACTCAGTGTAGCAATTTGACATAAAAAACACATGATATTTTGTCAAAAAACTTTACATGTAAAGCCTATCAAGTCAAAAAGTGACATACCTTACATGTAAAGAAGAAGAAGCGAAACATTTTTTCTAAACGAGGCTATTTGAGCATCATTGAGACACCGTAGACCTCTGGGAAAAGTGTAAAAACTGCCATAACTAAAAATTGCAATATAATAAACGGCACCACACCTTTGTAGATGTCTATCGTTGTAACGCAGGAAGGTGCAACGCCTCTGAGATAAAAGAGGCTAAAACCAAACGGTGGCGTTAGAAACGATGTTTGCAAGTTAAGTGCGATTAGAAGCGCATACCAAACAGGACTGATCCCAATCGCTTCTGCAATTGGTGCTAAAATAGGAATGATAATATAAGATATCTCCACAAAATCGATAAAAAAGCCCAGTGCCATAATCGCCGCCATCGAGACAACAATAAAGCCCCATTTATCACCGGGTAAAGAACGCATAACCTCTGCGATAATTTCATCGCCACCTGTGTAGCTAAAAACCATAGAAAAAGCAGTCGCGCCAATTAAAATGGCAAAAACCATTGCCGTTGTACGCACGGTCTCCATCGATGCTTCATGGATCATTTTAAACGAAAACGATTTGTAGATCCACGCCAAAATCATCGCACCAATACACCCAACAGCAGAAGACTCCGTAGGCGTTGCGATGCCTTCAAAAATAGAACCCAAAACCAAAATAATTAAAATGAGTGGTGGCAAAATTGCTTTAAACGCATTTACCACTTGTTTGGATTTGCTGTGCGTCAACTCACTTTTAGGGATAGAAGGAGCCATCTCTTTGTTGAAAAAAGAGACGATAGCAATGTAGAGAATATAAACAGCCACCAGTGTCAATCCTGGCCAAAAAGCGCCTTCAAAAAGATCACCCACGGGAAGTTGAAAAACATCGCCTAAAATAATCAAAACAACGGATGGTGGGATAATCTGCCCCAGTGTTCCTGAAGCGCAGATGGTTCCACATGCGAGGGATTTAGAATAGTTGTATTTGAGCATAACGGGCAAAGAGATAACGCCCATTGCCACAACGCTTGCTCCAACAACACCGGTCGATGCGGCAAGAAGGGCGCCTACTAAAACCGTGCTGATGGCAAGACCTCCACGAATTTCGCCAAACAAAAAGCCCATCGCTTCTAAAAGACGCTCCGCTAAACGTGATTTTTGTAAAATAATGCCCATCAGAATAAACATTGGAACGGAGATAAGAATCGTATTGTTCATAATGCTCCAAATACGATGGGGCATAAAAGCAAACATCCGCGCCCCCGCATCAAGCCCTTCCATCACCGTACCACCATCACCCAAAGAGGCAATTATTCCCGAAGCCAAACCAAAAAAGACCGACACAGCACCAAAGGTGAACGCAACAGGGAAGCCAAGAAGCAGCATCAGCATGCCTACGACAAACATCACAATACCAATCATAACTCTTCCTGCTTTCTAAAATGTGCTTTTGTGACACCTCGGTAGATGTTGATATTTTTAATAATAAATCCAAACGTCATAACAATCAATAACCAAAAGGAAAACGGGATAAACGCTTTTAAAATCCAACGGTGTGTCAACCCTCCTGGATCGCTGCTAATTTCGTTAGACGTAAACGCTTCCATCACAAACCCCACAGAGCTTAGCGCAACTAAAAGTGCAATAGGCGTAATAAAAACAATCGCGCCAAAGATATTGACCAACGCTTTTTTCTTGTCGCTGAATTTTGCGTACAGAACATCCACGCGAACATGTGAATCTTCCATAAGGGCATACGAAGTCCCAAGGAGAATAATGACGGAGAAAAGATGCCACTCCATCTCTTGAAGTGCGATGGAACCACTTTTAAACAGATACCGCATAAACACATCGTAAAAGATATTTAACATCATCACAAGCATCAACCCTGAGCAAAGATACCCAATCACGTGGCTGATTTTATCAAACCATTTTTCAATCATTAAGAGCATTGAAATCCTTTTTCCAAAAATGCAAAGCGAGAACCTTCTTCTAAAGATGCTCGCTTTATAGTTTACGAAACACTGAAATAAACGCATAATGCAACATCTGAGCCGTTGGCAAAGCAGGTTACATGTAAAGCATTAATAACGCAGAATATACCCCACATCGACGACCGTTTCGATGCACTCAAACGGAATTTTTTTACGCAGTCGTCGCATTAAAGAGCGAATCGAATCCAAACTTGCGAAGTTGCCTTCCCAGACCATCGCTTGAATTTTGTCAAACGTAACGACTTTGCCTTTTTCGCTAATGAGTACATTTAAAAGAAGTTTTTCTTTGCGTGAAAGATGCTCTTCTTGCTCCTGCCCGATACGAAGTAAGCTTGTTTTAAAATCAAAACAACACTCATGCCCTAAATCAACAATATCATGGCGGATATTGCAGAGTTTTTCAATTTTAATTTCAAGCTCATCAATAAAAAAAGGCTTTTTTAAAAAGTCATTGCATCCAAAATTATAAGCGTCTTTAATTACCTCAAGTTCCACGCTGGAGCTCATAATAATCACCGGCGTCTCTGGGTAAAAATCGCGTATTTTTTTCAAGATTTCAATGCCATCAAGCGTGGGAACATTGATGTCTAAGATAAAACAGGCATAGCCATTGTCCAAAGCATCATATGCTTCTTGCCCATCCATAAACGAATCAATATGATACCCTTTCGCTTCCAACCGCTTGACAATGGTGGCATTAAAGCGTGCATTGTCTTCTAAAAGTAAAATTTTCATTCGTTGCCTTTGTTTGCATTAGGAACTAAAATGGTAAATTCGACCGTACTAACATCTCTGTTTTGAACGCGAATACTCCCACCCATCTTATCTTCAATAATCATCTTCGCCATATAAAGGCCCAAACCCGTTCCATTTTTGTTCGTCGTAAAATAAGGATCAAAAATAAACCCAATGATTTTTTCGGGAATAAAACCTCCATCGTCGCTAATGATGATTTTGGTAGAAAGCATCTCGCGATCAACTTCAATGCTAATTTTCCCACTTTTATGAGCTTTAACCAGTTTAATTTTAGCATTATTAATGACATTAATGAGTACTTGTTTAAACTCATTCTCAAAACCATACACAGGAAAAGAGTCGTCCTCTTTAAGATAAATGACACTAAGATCAATATGCGCATAAAAAATCTGTCTGCCAATGATTTCCAACACTTCGTTCAGCGCTTTTTTGGCACAAAAGAGTGTCTTTTTGGTCGATGGTTTAAGGAAATTACGGAAGTCTTTAAGCGTTTGTGACATGTATTGTATCTGAATGATGGCGTCGCGTACAAACTCTTTCATTTTCACCCGATCCATCTCGCCCTTGTTAAAACAAAACTCCATATCTTGCATAATAGCAGAAAGCTCTACCAAAGGCTCATTCCACTGGTGCGCAACGCCCGCGATCATCTCACCCATTTCAGTCAGTTTCGATTGTTGAATTAAAAATTGTTGTTGCTGTACCCGCTCCGTCATATCATCCATAATACAAACAATACCGCCAACACTCCCATCAATATTGCTGTACACGGCTTTACTCAGCGTAAAAAGACGCGCCTTTTTTTTGGGGGTATGGAGCATCAGTTCAAGCGTATCAGAACCTTTCTTGGCTAAGAGTTCAACATCGCTTTTTCGCCTCTCAGATGCCCACTCTTTTGGGAAAAAATCGAAAACGGACTTTCCAATAATCTCCTCTTTGCTCTGGTCATAAAGCTTTGCAAACGCCATATTACTCCCAATATACTTCCCCTCAACATTGGTGAAATAAATAGGATTGGGGATCGTATCCAGCAGAACTTTGATAAACTCCAGTTGGTTTTTAAGCGCCATTTCACTCTGTTTTCGAATACGCACATTTTGCATCAAAAAGAGAATAATCATAATGATAGCACTAAGAATAGCAGTAAAAAGCCAAATATAGTGCTTATACTCTTCGTAAAAGGAGAAAGGCTTATTGATCACTTCATAATTTTTTAAGACAGGGGATGGATCTATTTGATGGTTAACGAGCTCATTATAATCAAAAAGATAACGGTTGGGACTCTTTTGTACAATGGGAATATAACTCGGATTTTTACCAGCCAAAATTTGCTCAACAATTTTGGATGCAGCTTCTGCTTGAGCCGTCGCACTGGTTAAAAAACCACCCACAATGCCATAATCCAAATAAAAATCCCAAAGTCCATAGATAGGGGTATTGGTAATTTTGCGAATCTGTTGTAAATTATCTTTATAGGTAAAAAAACGTCCTGTTTTATCTTTGAAAAGAAGAACCCATAAAATAGCACTGTTTTTGCTAAGCCCCGCTGTTTTTGATGCGATCTCATCCATATCCATACTATCAACATGCTCAATTTCGATGCGACTTTCATACTTAGGGCTTACCGCATCAATCTCTTTGCGAACGGCATCGCCTGTGATTGTTTTCTCATTTATAATCAAGATTTTATCAAGATTGGGTTGCAGACTAATCATCAAATCAATATTTTTTTCAATATCCACATTTTCAACCACGCCACTAATGTTTTTGATCCCTTCGATTAAAGAAGGTTCAAAATTATTAATACCTACAAAAACGATGGGCGTTTTTTTTGAAAAAAGCTCTTCATAATGCTCTTTAACAAAGGCTAATGCGCTATTATCCACGGCGATAACAACATCAAACGTGTAGTGTTTAAAACGCTCTTGGTAGTAGTGGTAAAAAGTATCTAAATACTCAGGGCTATCAACACGTTTTGTGTCCATATATACAGAAGATACAAAAATATTTTCTTTATCTAAAAAGTTTTTTTCAATAACTTTAGAAATATCATCGCTCCACTTGTACCCTTTATGATACGAATGGATGATCAATATATCTTTTGAATTTTGAGCGAAAAGCACTCCCAAACTCAAACAACAGAGTAAAAAAATCTTTTTCATGGATTAGAAGGGTTTGGATTAGATGATAAAAAAGTTTTCAGGATGCTTGATAATAGCACCATGCTCTGCGATAGCTTCGTCTGCCATATTGTAGCGTTCATTGAAAATAGGATGGTGAAATTGTACTTCATCATTCATAATTTCAAACACCATGGTTTCATAGACAATTTTTTTAGAGTCTCCTTCGAAAAAAGAGTGGCGAACATGCATACTAATGGTTGAAATTAAAAACTCACGATCACCAAGTTTGATGACATTTTTTAGCTCTAACTCTCGCATCAAGAACCTTTCAAGATTGAAAAAATAAGGGTTAATGATACCATAATTCAACAGTGAGTTTTATAAAAGAAGGGAAGTAAAAAAAGGAGAGATAAAATGGTGCGGTCGGGGGGATTTGAACCCCCACACCCGTAGGGCACTACCACCTCAAGGTAGCGTGTCTACCGTTCCACCACGACCGCATAAAAGAAGGTGAGACCTTTTAAAAAGGTCTCATGTGTTTGTTGTATTAATTAACCAAGAAACGGGTTTTTGTAAAGAAGGATCAAAGAGATAACAAGTGCATAAATAACTTGTGCTTCGATCATCGCAAGTGCAATAAACATTGTTGTTACAAGTTTACCACCAAGACCAGGATTTCTTGCTGTTCCAGAAATTGCTGAAGAGGCAGTGTTACCCATACCGATTGCGCCACCAAGTGCAGCAAGACCAAGTACGATACCTACAGCGAGTGCTGAATATGCTTTAACTGTTTCACCCTCACCTGCAAACGCGAATGTCGCAAATGCTACCATTAAAAAAAGAATCTTTTTCAAAGATTGCTCCTATATGTTTTTCAAAGTCTGTTCGGATAACATCCCTACTTTCCACTTTGTGAGCGAGATTATAGCCATCCAATTGTTAAAAAGCCTTTAAAGTTATCGCTCCAAGCCAAGCTCGATTTTATTTCCTGTTTGCTTTAAGATTTTAACGCGAACTTTTTGCTCAAGGGCTAAATAATCGCTTACTTTATCCACACGGTGATCGGCAATTTTGGATACATGTAAAAGCCCATCAATCCCACCAGGAAGCTCAATAAACGCCCCAAAATCAACAATGCGTTTCACCACACCATCGACCACTTCATCTTGCACGAACGTTGGTACTGGTTTTTCTTCTCTAGGAGTGCTGTGTCTATCGCCGCCTCTGTCTCTTCCGCCGCCACGTCCGCCAAAAGAAGGCTTATTGGTAATTTGAATGATATGCTCTTTAGCCGCTTCTACTTTTTCTTTGTTCTCGCCTGCAATCTTCACTTCGCCTTTTTCACGATCAAGATCAATAGAGACTTCAAATCGCTCAATAATCTCACGAATCGTTTTACCCGCTTGCCCAATAATATCCACAATTTTGGAAGGATCAACACTAAAGAGTTCCAGTTTTGGCAAAATGGCATTGTTAATCACAATCTCTTCGCTTGCCGCTTCCATCAAACCTAAAATATGCGCTCTACCCTCTTTGGCTTGATACAATGCTTCTTTAAGGACATCACGTGAAATGCCGCCCAATTTAATATCCATTTGAAGGGCTGTAATGCCTTCCCTTGTTCCAGCGACTTTAAAGTCCATATCGCCATCGTGATCTTCTAAGCCCATGATGTCACTTAGAACCGCATGTTTATCACCCTCAAAAACAAGTCCCATCGCAATACCCGCTACGAGTTTTTCAAGATTGATTCCTGCTGCTTTAAGGGCTAATGCACCACCGCAAATGGTTGCCATAGAAGAAGAGCCGTTGGACTCTAAAATCTCTGAGACCAGACGAATGGTTTGCAAACGATTTCTATCAAGAACAGGTTCAAGTGCACGACGTGCAAGATTGCCATGACCTAATTCTCTTCGACCAGGAGCGCGAAGCGGAGAAGCTTCACCTACGGAGAAACCTGGGAAGTTATAATTCACCATAAAGGTATCGTTAATTGTATTTTTTTCCGTCAAAAGATCGTACATTTGTGCATCTTTATCATTTCCAAGTGTGACAACCGCAAGCGCTTGTGTCTGTCCACGTGTAAAGAGGCATGAGCCATGTGCAAAAGGTAAAATGTTAGTCTCAATGCTAATCGGTCTGATTTCATCGAGTTTTCTACCATCGGCACGCACACGTTTTTCAATAATCATCTCTCGCACGATTTTCTTTTTATACGCTTGCACAACGCTGTCCACTAACTCTTTGCTCCAGCCCTCTAGGACCGCTACTTCATCACCTAAAATTTTAGTAACAATTTTTCCAAGCTCACTCGCACGCTCACTTTTTGCCATTTGGTTGATCGCGTTGTTAACCTCGTCTTTGTAAAATTCATCCACATACGCAAAAATAGAATCATTGGCTAAATCTTGTTTATAATCAAGTACAGCATCCTCTTTTTTAAGAGGTTTAAAGGTATTTTCATACGCCGTTGTTGCTTCGGTAATTGCGCTTTGTGCTTTATCAATTGCGGCAAGAATCGCATCTTCATCAAATTCATTGACCGATTGATTCACAATAACGCTCTGTGCAAGGGTAGGATCAAGCATCGGGTCAATGGCCATAATCGGAAGGCTCATACTCTCCATGGAAGCGAGGGAGCGCATCTCGATCATCAAGAGCTCTTCTTTTGTTCCAGCAACATACAGATCCAATGTGCTTGTTTTTAAAGCTGAGTTGGAAGGATTTACAACATACTGCCCATCAATGTAACCAATGCGTACACCTGCGACTGCTTTATTCACAGGAATATCGGAAAGATAAAGTGCCGCACTCGCAGCGTTAAGCGCTGCTACTTGAAGATCAACTTCAGGATCGCAGCTTAAGACGAAAATAACAATTTGTGTTGGATAAGCATACCCTTTAGGAAAAAGGGGACGAAGGCTTCTATCAATGATGCGTGAGGTTAATGTTTCAAAATCACCTGGCTTTGTCTCACGTTTAAAATAGCCTCCAGGAATTTTTCCAACCGCATAGGTTTTTTCAACATATTGCACAGTTAAAGGTACAAAATTTTCACCCACTTGGTTATCATCTCGTGCAACTGTTGCTAAAATAACCGTATTTTTAATCTTTAATAATGCAGCCCCTGCTGCTTGTTTTGCAACTTTGCCAAGATCGTAAATCTCTTCTTGGTTATTCACTCTAATTTTATATTCCACGCTGATGCTCCTTCAATTTTTACTCAATTTTAATTTGTAACTTTTTGCTCTGACTCTCTTGAGAAATCATAGCTAACACTACCCATTGGATAGAGATTAAACATAAACATAATACCTTGTTTGTTAACCGAATCTGTACCAACACTTGTGAGTTTAGGCGTAGTCGTATCTCTGTATTGAATAGAGTAATCCCAACATTTCAAACTTTTCTTAAAGCCCAAACTCCACCCTTTAAACTCATCGTCTTTCACATCATAATTCACACTTCCAAAGAGATTATAATGGGTGAAATACTTCGTATCGGCATAGAATGTCACATAGCTATAATCTTTATCAACCGCAGCATCTTCTTCCACTTTGTAAATGGTGTTTTCTTTATACACGGCATCTTGGTAGGTGTAACGAAGGGAGGTTGAGTAAAGATCATCAGCATAATTAATCGAGATTTGATTCCGTGAAATTTTATGGTATTCATGTGAGAAGTGAAGGTTGTGTCCCAGTGAAATTTTGTCACTCACATGGTATTTAAGATCATTTTCTAAATCACCGTATTTGTATTCGTAATCGTCATAATAGATCTGTTTGAGTTTATGGCTCACTTTTTTCTCAGCATCTTCATTGTAAAAAAATTCTTTTAAGGTTAAAGAGGTACTTTTTGCCAACGTATTGAGCGTTGGAAAATCTTTATCATAATACATACCACTTTCATCTTCTGCACTAGGAATAATATGGTCAAGTCCAATGTACATCGTATGATAAAAATTATCATACGGCTTTGCAAGTTCCGTGTAAAGAGAAATTTTATGGTAATTACGCCAATAACGCCACTCATTTTCTTTCGTATCATCGTTCCCATAAGCAATGTGCGATGCATAAATATTTTCTGAAATGCTTACATGTAAATAATCAGCCAAGAGGGAAAAGTACAATGTCAAAGGAACATCTACTTCATTTTGAAAACCCGTTATCCCCTCATCTCTTGTATAATTTTTAGCTTTATAATCAATACTGTAGAGTAAATTATCTAACACTAGAGGCGATGTAAAATGGTGGTAATGCAGTGTTGGTAACTCTTGTAAGGTAGTATCATTGGATATTTTCGAGGTATCAATATCATACCTTGCATACACACCATAATAGTCTTGATCTTGTTTTATATAATAGTTAAATCGTGAAGTCACTAATTTATCATAGCTTGTTGTCTCATTAGTCATCGTATTATAATAGTCAATGTCGTTAAGATAGTTAATATCAAGCCACAAACCATCTTCAAGATTGTCATACTGTGTACTTAAGAGTTTACTACGATCGTACATGACATGTAAGCCATAATGCGAACTGTTGTTAAGATTTTCGTCTTCCGCATAATCACTGTGTTCATTAAAATAGCCCGTCGTGATCTCACCATTGGAGTAAGCAGAGTCTACAAAACGATAGGTTCCGTGCATGCCCTCACCCCTATTGGTGCGCATTTGCGGACGAAGCTCCACATCGTAATCCACTGCAGGTGCAATAAAGATGGGTTGCATGTAATAAAAACCCTCTGAACTCCCAAAGCCAAATTCAGGTTGTAAAAGTCCTGTTCGGCGTGTCGTGTCGGTTGAAAAGGCAAAATAAGGAAGGTAAAAAACGGGCACATCGTTCGCGTAAAAGACGGGATTGTAGAGGTGTAACCATTTACTCTCTTTGTTGAATTCGCCCGAGGTAAAAGCAATTTTCCAATCAGGATCTTGGGTATTACAGCTTGAAACGATTGATTTTTGCGTCACATAGGTCTCTGGATTCAGGATGGCATTTTCACATTTGATCCATACATTCGTCTCATCATCAAAAAAGAAAAGTGGATCTGAAACACCTATATTGGTATTAAGATTGAGTTTTGTGTGACCTGTACGAGAGGCATAACTGACACCCTCTAACATCGTAATATTGCCAAAAAGTTCCAAATCACCACTAGCTGTGTCATAGTAGGCTTCATCTGCGGTAATAAGGTATTTGGGGCTGTAAAGTACCACATTGTTGGTGGCGTGAATTAACGTACCCTGTTTGGTAACATTTTCAGCCAACACTTCAACATCTTGAGGGCCTTTTTGTTCGGGTGTTTTTTGTGCAGGTGCTGCCCATAAGCTTCCTAGAGAAAGCACCGTGAAAAGGAAAAATTTAATGTGCATTGACCACCAACGTGTTGGCAACTCTATCATGCCATGTCTCTCTTTTTGGATTTAAAGCGGCCCATACAAAACCTAAATAAAAGATGGACTCACTGACAATTCTAAAGGCAGCGCGACTGAGTGAAAATAAAAAGGAAGGTTTCTCCAAATCATCGGTGGAGATGACTTTGATTTTCATCGCAATTTTCCCCAACGTTGCCCCATACATCCATACAAAATAGGTTTGATAGGTTACTTTTAACACAACGACATAACCAAAAAGACCATTGATCGCGTCTATCATCTCTTCGGTCGTCATATTATCAGGAATTTGATCAAAATAGATCAATGCAAACAAAACAGAGATCAAAATTTCATCAATCATATACGCTAACCCTCGCTTTTGAAGCGTGGCTAATGTAATATTTTCACTCTCAAATTTTTCAATCAACTCTTCATTTGTCATGTTTGAGTGCCTGATATGCAATATCGCTTCTAAATTGTTTACCCGCAAAATGGACTTGTCCGCAGAGTAAATAGGCAAATTCTCGTGCCTCTTTGATGCTATCACCGACACCCACACATAAAAGCACACGCCCACCCGTTGCATACAGTTTGCCCTCTTCAAGGCTCACACCCGCATACGAAATATGAGTGTTCTCTAAACCTGCATGCACGTTTTTATCGACAATAATTTCAGAAGGCTTTGAATCACCGTACGGGTAATTTTCACTTGCCATCACGACTGCAATCGCGTATTTATCAAAAAATTCGATGTTAAGCTCTTTTAAATTGCCTGTCGCTGCTTTGTAAAAAAGTTCACTCGCAGGGGTTTTTAACAGTGGCATCAAGATTTCGCACTCAGGATCGCCAAAACGAACGTTGTACTCTAAAACAATCGGCTCATTTTTCACAATCATCAAACCAATAAACAGCACACCCTCAAACGGAGCATTTTCATTTTGCATCCCTGCTAGTGTTGGCTTAATAACGCGCTCTTCTACTTTTTTATACAACACATCATCAATCAATGGCGTTGGCGCATACGCACCCATACCGCCTGTATTGGGTCCAATGTCGTTGTCTTTGAGGCGTTTATGATCTTGTGCCGCTGGAAGGATTTTATAATCCACGCCATCGCAAATCACAAATAATGAAAGCTCATACCCATCTAAAAACTCTTCAACCACGACGCCAAGACCCGCGTCACCGAAGCTTTTGCCACTGAGCATATCCGCCACAGCCTCTTTGGCTTCTTCTTTGCTTTGCGCGATAATTACGCCTTTTCCAGCACACAGACCATCCGCTTTTACGACGATAGGAAGTTCTAACGTTTCGATAAAATCATTGGCTTTTTGAGCATCATTCGTTTCGATAAATTTAGCGGTTGGAATATAATAGCGAGAGAGAAAGTTTTTCATAAAAATTTTTGAGCCTTCAAGTCTGGCAGCCGCTTTAGAAGCACCAAAGATGACAAGCCCTTTAGCTTTAAAACTATCAACGATACCAGCAACGAGTGCCGTCTCTGGGCCTACGATGGTGAGATCAATGCCATTTTCTTTGGCAAAATCCGCCAAAGCTTCATAATCTTTACATGTAACGTTTTGTCCAAGTTGTGGGGTGGCACCATTTCCGGGTGCGAAAAAAATTTCGGTTACATTGGGGTCTCGCTTCAGCGCCAACCCGATAGAATACTCTCTGCCACCACTACCAACAACCATGACTTTCATCAATTATTTCTCCAAATTTATATGTAAAAACCCAAGTGAGCGTTCCGTGATTGAAGTGGCCCTAATAAGCCAACTTCTGGGAGTCGACCTTTTCTTTAGGCTGCAATCTCTCACTTTTCGCAAAGCTCAAACAAGACCACAGACACACCAAAAATGTACGCATTCCCTAATACTATTTGTTGGACCCTCATGAAAACGGTTGTCGCTTCACCCAGGCAAGTTAATTACTAAACTTCTTCAATTATAAAGAATTTTAGCTTCTAAAGAGCTTTCGCCAAGGCGATGCACGCCTCAATACTTTGGGTGGAAGCGACCTTACAGTTTACATGTAAAGGCAGAGCAGAAGCTGTTTTTTCACCAATGGCAATTGCCGTATAACTCTCATCCCATGCGAAATTTTTCAAAAAACAACGCACCATTGAGGGTGCTGTAAAGATGAGTTTGGACTCTTTCACAGGAGCAAAAGAGAGAGGATACTGCTTGCAGTATGTCTCATACACGATGCGCTCTTCTATGGCAATGCCGTTTACATGTAAGATCTCAAAAAGTGAGGAAACAACCTCTTTGGCTCTGGGGAAAAAGACGTTTTGGGATTCTACTAGAGGGAGGAGATTTTTAGCAAAAAGATCACCGTAGGATTCTTTACATGTAAAGACCAAATGGCCACCCAAATGCTCGATCAATGAAGCGGTTCCTTCGCCGATGGCATAGGCATTTTTGGCTTTCCACGCCGTACCATTTTGCTCAAGCGCTTTAACACTGTTTTTGGACGTAAAGATGATCGCATCAAACCCTTCCAAATCAATCGGAGTGGGATCAAATGCGATCTCAAAAAGTGGGAGATGCACTACCCCCTCATACGCTGTGTCGCTGAAGAGGTAGATCACTTTTTTATTCCCATTCAATCGTTGCAGGTGGTTTGGAAGAGATGTCATACACCACGCGGTTAATGCCAGCCACTTCGTTGATAATACGTCGGCTGATATTTTCCAAAATCGTATGCGGAATGTGCGCAAAGGTTGCAGTCATTCCATCGGTTGCATCGACGATTCTGACACAAATGGTGTTATCATAGGTTCGATTATCGCCCATAACGCCGACACTTTTGACATTGAGAAGCACGGTAAAGGCTTGCCATGTTTTTTCATAATAGCCCGTCGCACGAAGCTCTTGAAGCATAATGACATCGGCCGCTCGTAAAAGCACTAAATCCTCTTTGGTCACTTCACCCATAATGCGAATCGCAAGACCAGGTCCCGGGAAAGGGTGGCGAGAGAGCATATCTTTTGGAAGCCCAAGTTCTGCGCCTAAGATTCGAACCTCATCTTTAAAGATTTCGCGTAGTGGCTCAATGAGTTCAAACGTCATCCAATCAGGAAGTCCGCCCACATTATGGTGCGATTTAATGGTTTTAGAAGGGCCTTTGACCGAGACGGATTCGATCACGTCAGTGTAAAGTGTGCCTTGAGCTAAAAACTGAATGCCATTGTGTTTTTTTGCCTCTTCATCAAAGACTTCAATGAACGTTTCGCCAATGATTTTACGTTTTTTCTCAGGATCGCTCACACCGGCAAGTCTACTTAAAAATTTCTCACTCGCATCGACAGTAATGAGAGGCACATTGCGACTTCTAAACATCGCTTCGACTTGCTCACGCTCGTGCGCTCGAAGGAGTCCATTGTCCACAAACACCGAAACAAGTTGATCGCCAATCGCTTCGGCTAAAAGGGTTGCAACCACAGAGCTATCAACGCCACCGCTCACGCCACACAACACTTTTTTAGAACCGACTTGTTCACGAATCTTTGCGATTTGCTCTTTCGCAAATGAGCCCATATTCCACGTACTTTCACACCCACAAATGTGCTTAGCAAAGTTTTTAAGAAGCTTGCTTCCTTGCTCCGAGTGAAACACCTCTGGATGAAACTGAAACGCGTAAATACTACGTTTGACATCGGCAATGGCCGCATACGGTGAATTTTCACTGTAGCCAATTTTCTCAAATCCCGCAGGTAATGTTTCAACCTTATCGCCATGACTCATCCAGACAATTTGTCTGCATTTCGTATCTTTGAAAATTTTATCGTCACTTTCAAATTTGAGTTCAGCCTTGCCATACTCTTGATGCGTCGCAGGAATCACACTGCCACCAAAATATTGTGTTAAAAGCTGCATACCATAACAGATACCTAAAATCGGAAGCCCCAGTGTGTACACTTTCTCATCAGGATGGTACGAATCTTTAGCATACACCGATGCGGGACCACCACTTAAAATAATACCTTTAGGGTTTCGTGCTTTAATAGCCTCAATCTTCTCATTGTACGGGACGATCTCACAGTAAACACCACTCTCACGGAGCTTACGTGCAATCAACTGCGTGTATTGTGACCCAAAATCTAAGACTAAAATAGGGACTTCTTTCATTTACTTCCTTCTGTTAATATAAATCAAGTATTTCAAACTGTATGTACCAAACTACGAGGGAGAGAATATAACCCGCAAGCACGGTCCATGAATACTTCATATGCGCTCCAAACGTGTAGATACCTCTGAGTTTCCCCATTACACCCACACCTGCGGCAGAGCCAAAACTAATCAAACTGCCACCAATTCCAGCCGTCATCGTAACGAGTAACCATTGGTCCATGGACATGTCGGGATTGGCTTTTAACACCGCACTCATGACAGGGACATTGTCCACAATGGCGGAGAGAAATCCGATACCAATGTTAACCGTTGTTGCACCAAGGCTATCATACAATTTTACAGCTAAATCCAAATAACCTAAAAAATGAAGCCCTCCAACAGCGGCTAAAATACCAAAAAAGAAGAACAGGGTATCGTGTTCAATTTTACCAATGGATTTAAAGGTATTGAGCTCTTCACGATGCCTTCGTTTGAGTTGGTAACTATAAAGCTTTAAGAGGGAAAGTCCAAAGACCATTCCCCACATCGGTGGCAATTTAAAGAGTTGCTGACACAAAACGGCGGAGATAATGGTCACAATGCCAAGACCCATCACCACTTTTCCCCCTTTTAAAATGCGCACGCGTACTTCTGTTGAAACATCAAAAAGAGGCTTGTCTGAAGGTACAGACAACGATAAAAGCCATGCCGTGAGAATCCAACCTAGAAAAGCGGCAGGAAAGAGGTAAAAGAAATCCGTAAAAGGCGCTTTTTCTGCCATCCATGCCATCAGAGTCGTAATATCCCCAAAAGGGCTCCATGCGCCACCCGCATTAGCGGCAACAACGATATTAATCGCACCAGGTACGAGAAACTTTCGATTCTCTTTTTCAATCGTAATCAAAACAGTGGATAAAATCAACGCCGTGGTTAAATTATCGGCTACGGGGCTGATAAAAAAGGCTAACGCACCTGTAAGCCAAAAGAGCTTTTTATACGAATAGCCTCTGGAGACGAGGTTGTATTTGAGCGTATCAAACACTCTTCGCTCAATCAAAACCTCAATATAGGTCATTGCGACCAATAAAAAGAAAAAGATCTCAGCGATTTCTAAAATCAAATGATCAACACTTTGTGTTAATGCGCTGCTGTCTAAGCCATTAATGTAGTTGTAAATTCCAATTAAGACAAAAATAAATGTTCCCATAAACAGAGCAGGCTTTGCTTTATTGATATGGTAATTCTCTTCCGTTGCGACCATATAATACCCGATCACAAACACAATCAAACAGGCAATTCCTACCCATGTCGTTGTCATATCCTGACCACTGGATGCCCACATGGTATTTGCCAAGACCAATAATACGAACGCTATTTTCATCGTGTAACTTCCTCTTTTATGTAGTGTGCGCCCAAAGACGTTTTTCGTTTCAATGCACTGGTAATAATCTCGCGTGAAACCAAAAGCCTCAGCCTCAAAAGTTTCCCAATCGACAATGCCAGCATCGATTCAACCCTTTGCAGAGCCTTTTCCAACCTCTGTTTTTCACGTATAATGCCCGCGTCATTCCACATCAAGTGACGCAGTTCATTTTTAAGCACCTTATCGTTTTCACACATCAATACTGCTTCGCTTTCACTAAAACGCTTCATCGTTTTTGTGGATTCTTGCGTTGCGATCACTTCGTTGGCAACCCTTGTGGAGAAGACTAAGCCTTCGAGCAGTGAGTTACTCGCCAATCTATTCGCGCCATGAACTCCCGTATGGGCGCATTCGCCAACCGCAAACAGATCGTTTACATGTAAAACCCTGCCGTGCAAATCTGTTTTGATACCTCCCATGGAATAGTGAAATGCTGGAGAGATTGGAATTCTCTGATGGGGCACATTGTAACCAATATTTGTCATATTAAAATAGATACTCGGAAAGCGTTGTTTAAAATGATCTTCTGAAAATGCACTGAGATCGAGATACACCTCTTTGTGCGTTTTTTGTTTGTACTGAAAAATGGCACGACTCACTACATCGCGAGGAGCAAGCTCACCCCTTGGATCATACTCAAACACAAAACGTTTGCCCTCTTCATCCACCACCAGGGCACCTTCACCGCGTAAAGACTCGCTTAAAAGCTGTTTGCGAACACTGTTTCCCAAAACAAACGCAGTCGGATGAAACTGCATCATCTCCATGTCGCACAGCGCAATACCATGGTTTAAACAGATCCCTTGCATATCGGCACTGATGGTGCGTGCATTGGTATGGTACTCATACAGTGATCCCACGCCACCACTGGCGATAATCACTTTGCGTGCATAGAGATTGAAAATGGTATCGTTGTGAAAAACACGCGCACCATAACAGGTTCCCTCATCAAGGAGCAGATCGGTTACGTGCGTGTTGTATAAAATAGGAAAAGGCAGCTGTTCCATTAAAAAGAGGTGAATGTACCGCCCCGTCGCATCGCCACCCGCGTGTAAAATGCGGTTGGTGCTGTGAGCGGCTTCTTTGGTGTAGAGCAGATTGCCTGCTTCATCGGTGTCAAACTTAAATCCTCGATCGATCAAGCGCTTGATGGCAGCAGGACCTTCTGAACAGAGAACATTCACCGCTTCTGTGTCGCAATGTCCTGCTCCAGCGCTTAATGTATCGTTTACATGTAAAGGGATGTCGGCGTCATCTTTCGCAACCGCAACGCCCCCTTGCGCGTAAAAGGTATTGCACTCCCACGCGTAATCTTTGGAAACGATCAAAACGCTTAATGACTTTGGAAGTGCTAAAGCGGTGTTAAGTCCCGCAATACCCGTACCAATAATCAGCACATCGTACGATGTTTTCATTTAGTAAAGTGATTTCTTGGATGTTTTTGCCGTTGTGTTGCCATCGTCGTAAACAGGAGGTCCTTTGTAACCGCAACCAAGCAGCGCAAAGCCCAAACATGCTATAATCAACGTATGAAAGATTCTAAAAGTATAATTTCTCATCTCGTACAACAACCTTCTATGAAGAAATATGAACAAATGCGTTGTTACGACAGATTGCTCAGTTTATTACCCAAAAGCTTCACAAGCATGATACGCTTTGTGTACATCAAAAACGATACGCTCTTTTTTGTACTCAATCATCCTTGCGCCAAAATGGAATTCAATTATAAACGTAATTTAATAAAGAGTCTATTAAAAGAGGTTCATGTTCATTTTCCTGAGTGTGGCTGTTTACATGTAAACGAAGTTCAAGCCTTTGTGACCAATCAAAAAAGCGAAGAAGAGGCGTTGGTTGTCAGTGCCAATTCCGATATTTTCTATGCAGAACAAGCCACAGGAGCGTTTGAAACACTCTGTGAAGATGAAAAACTGCGCGCGCTTTTTGAAGCGATTAAAGAGACCATTGCCAAAAATAGAACATGCTAGCCCAAAAACTTAAAAACGCGCCACACAATGCGGGAATCTACCAGTATTTTAATGCGCAAGGCATGCTTTTGTACGTCGGCAAAGCCAAAAGTATTAAAAACCGTGTGAAGAGTTATTTTCGCTTTTCCAATGAACTCTGCGCCGCTCCCAATCTTTCGCTTCGCATCGCAAAGATGATCAGCGAAGTTGACAATGTCGAGTACATCGTCGTTCAAAGCGAACACGACGCACTCATCTTAGAAAACTCGCTCATTAAACAGCTCAAACCTAAGTATAATATTCTTCTGCGCGATGATAAAACCTATCCGTACATTGCGATCAATCTTTCCGAGCCTTTCCCTCGCTTTGAGATCACGCGCAAGATCGTCAATGATAAGCATATCAAATATTTTGGCCCTCTTTCGGGCTCAGCCAAAGCATTCTTAGAAGCACTCTATTTGGCGTTTCCGCTCGTGCAAAAACGAGGCTGTTTGAAAAGCAAAAAAGCGTGCCTTTTTTATCAGATTAACCGCTGTTTAGCACCCTGCGAGCAAAAGATAGACACCGAAACGTATGGGAAAATTGTCCAAGAAGCGCTCGAATCGTTGCATGATCAAAAAAAGCTCGTCAACCTTTTACATGTAAAGATGGAAGAGGCGTCGATGAAGCTCAATTTTGAAGAAGCCGCTAAGCTTCGTGACATCATCAACTCCATCAAGGACGCTTTACATGTAACGCATGTGGAGCTTTCAAAACTCGAAGATTACGATGTGTTTGCGGTTGAAATTATGGAAAAAACGGCGGTGATTATGCGCCTGTTTATTCGTGGAGGTAAAATCGTCTCCATGTCGCACACGCTTATGCACAATGCGTATGGTTTTGAAAAAGAGGAGCTGTACCAGCGAGCTCTTTTTGAGTTTTACAACCCGATGAATCAAACCTTTGCCAAGCAAATTCTCATCGCCGAATCCTTTAACGAACAAGAGTCCATCAGTCAATTTTTAACTGAAAAATTTGGGCAAAAGATCACGATCAGCGTTCCTCAACGTGGCGAAAAACTGCATTTGATTTCCATCGCACAAGAGAATGCCAAAACGATTTTAATCCAACACAGCACGAAAAACAACAACTCTCTTGCAGAACAAATGCAAGCTTTGTTTGATTTTACCTCCCTTCCCAAACGCATTGAAATTTTCGACAACTCGCATCTTGGAGGCAAATCTCCCGTAGGCGGGATGGTCGTTTGGGATGAAGGATTTGATAAATCCAGCTACCGCCGTTATGAACTTCACCACGCGGATGAATATGCCCAAATGAGAGAAATGTTAGAGCGTCGTATTAATGATTTTTCCAAAGAATCTGCGCCCGATCTTTGGGTACTAGACGGCGGTGAAACCATCCTCAAACTCGCCAAAAGTCTGCTCTCTCAAAAAGGGGTGCAGGTCGATCTGCTTGCCATTGCCAAAGAGAAACGTGACGCAAAAGCCAACCGTTCCAAAGGAGCTGCGCACGATCTTCTGTACAATCAAAACCAAGCCTTTGAACTCCCCCCAAGTGATAAACGTTTGCAGTTTATTCAAAGACTTCGCGATGAAGCCCACCGCTTTGCAATCACGTATCATCAGAAGAAAAAACGAGGAGCCGATATGAGTTTGGAGCTTCTGCAAATCGAAGGCGTGGGCGCGGCAACGATTAAAAAATTGCTCCTTTACTTTGGAACCTTTGAAGCGATCTACGCGGCAAGCCAAGAAGAGCTAGAGGTCACCGTTGGTAAGAAGCTCGGAAGCAATCTATTTCAGGGCTTAAAAAAGTAGGTTAGTTTTAAGTATAAGTGAGTTAAAATTGACTTTTTAACGTTCATTAAAGGATCGTGATTTGATACTTTACGATAAAAGTGGCCTATTTTTGGGAATGGGGAGCCAAGAGTTGTACCTTTTGGGGTACGAAGACATGGAAGAGTTTCGTAATTATCACAGCGACATTGCCGATCTCTTTGTGAATAAACCAGGCTTCATTTTCAAGTTTAAAAACTTCTGCTGGATCGATTATGCGCAGCACAGTGGCACGCCCAATAAACGCGTTCTCATCCGTACCAAAAATGGTAAAGAGATCGAATCTTCCCTCTTGATTAATGAAATTTACCTTCAAAAAGAGATCAATAATACATTACTTTTTTTCAGCGTAGAGATCAGTAATGCGCCTTCGTTTAAACGTGACCTGCCTATTTCGATGAACACACCCCAAAATTTTGACACAACGCTTGAAGAACCTTCTCCTTCTATCATTTCGTATGAAGAGTCCTTCAGCGAAGAAGCACCATCATCGCTCACCGCGCCCATCAGCTTTGAAACAACGCAACCTTTGATGGAAACGGCTTTTGAAGAGGATTACACGGTCTCACTTCCGACACCAATGATTTCACTGCCTGAGACAGAAGAGGCTCAAGACTTTAAACTCAATACCTCTGCCCCACTTTTGGAAGATACCTTTGATTTTAAACTCAAATTTGACCATACGATTCTTGATGAGCCCAAAGAGGATAAAGCGCCAAAAATCGTGGAAGAGACGCCAGAAGCGTACCATTCGATTGATCAAATTACGCTTCATGATCTTGATTTTGTTGCTCCCGTGGAGTTTTATCCTGAAGATCAAGTGGAAGATCTTTTAGACGATCCAACCTTACATGTAGAGGAGTTGCGCGCACCATCAGATGTCACACCTTTGGTGGAAGAAGAAGTCTTTGACCTCTCAGAGTGTGCCGAAGAGTTAGGGCTTGATATTAGCACGTTAGCGCAAATCATTGAAGAGTATGTAGTCTCTTTAGATGCCAAGTTGCCACTGCTAAAAGATGCTATCAATGCCAATAACCGCAATCAAGCAAAAGAGGAAATTTCACACCTTAAAAGCGTTGCGATTCATCTTCAGATTCTCTCTTTGTTCCACCAGTTTGAACACTTAGAAACCAGTTTGGATTTTGACACCAAAGAGGAAATTTTACACACACTCCAAGCCCTCCAAAAAGCCGTTTCACACTTTAAGGAGAATGTTCTATGATAAAAATTTTACTCGTTTTTGGTCTGCTGCTTTCACCCCTGTTGGCTGATCATTTTCGCGATGCAACCTTAGCCTATAAAGCGGGCAATTATGCCCAAGCCAAAGAGTTATTTGAACTCTCTATCAAAAAAGAAAATGCCATTCAAGGTTATTTTTACCTTGGTAAAATGTATTTGTACGGTGAAGGGGTGGAAGCTAATGCTTCACTTGCGATTCCCTACTTAGAACAAGCGGTGATGAAAGGCAATATCAAGGCAAAATGCTACCTTGCCGAAGCCTATCTCAAAAATAAAATCAAGCATGATGATGCGGTTTTACTCCTCAACCAAGGAGCCAAAGAGAGCGTTACATGTAAAGAGATCGCCTCTGCTTATAACATACTTATTAACAGTTAATAAAGGACGCCGACCATGAAATTAACGACGCAACATACGTTACGACTTATCAGCCAATACCCCTTGATTATTCTTTTTATCTTTTCGAGTTATTTTCTCTTTTTATCGTACAGTCAATTTGATACTACACTGACGCTAAAAAACAAGATAGAGAGTACCAGGGTTTTAAGTTCACTCTCCATTGAACTTGCCAAAGAGAGGGGGCTCAGTGCTTCGTACCTTTCCAGTCAAGGAAGTATCGCTAAAGAGGCACTTCAAGAGCAACGTGCAGGGGTCAATAAATCCATCAAAGCGTTTCATGATTTTTACCAAACGCACGAAGTAACACCCAATATTAAAAACGTGATTACTTACATTACTAAAATTGTTGAAATGCGCCAAGCTGTCGATAACTTTACCGTTGATTTTAATAAAATGTTCTTTGATTACTACAGCCAAATCAACATTTTTCTTCTTAAAGAGCTTGAAACGATCGGCACAATTGACACCAATTCCAATATCTCAAACCTCACCTACTCCTTGGTGACGGTCTATAAAAACATCGAATCTCTTGGTCAAGAGCGTGGATTTGTCGCTAAAATCTTGAGCCAATATGTCCCTTTTAGCCCTAGAGACCTTGAAATTTGGATCACGATATTTGGAACGTCCAGTAGCTTTGATTATACAACGATTAACGATGCCTCAACACGTTCTCAGATCGAAAGTCTCTATAAACTTCCGGATAATGTCAAACTTGAAGAGGAGATCACGCAAGTTAAAGCTGAACTGGTTGCTGCGGCACAAACGGGTGAATATCTGATTGACCCGACACTCTGGTTTGGACTTCTGACAAAAAAAATTGACATCCTCGATAAATCAGCCCAGATCATTAGTGCCTCCTTAAACGCCCAAGAGCACAACTACGACAATCAAAATATAGGGCAACTCATTGGAGCAGGTCTGACATGGATTATCTCCATTGTTTTAATGTTCTTAGGCTTTGGACTCTCAGGGCAATTTAGAAAGAACGTCCAAGGGCTTGAAAACATCTTTACACGCGTTGAAGAGCTTGCCGATACCAAAGAAAAAGTTGATTTCAATACGGCGGAGGGTATGAACGTCGCCTACGCCATTATCGATAAAGCGATTGAAAACATTGCCAAAGAGAAACAAAATGCCGAAGAGGCCAGTGCTGCAAAAAGTATCTTCTTAGCGAACATGAGCCATGAAATCAGGACACCACTCAATGGCATCATCGGTTTTACGGAACTGCTTAGAAATTCTGATTTGGATGAAGAGAAGCGTGAATTTGTGGATGTTATTGAGAAAAGTTCTGAAAACCTTTTGGCAATTATCAATAATATCTTGGATCTTTCCAAAGTGGAAAGTAACAAAATCGAGATCGATGAGATTCTCTTCTCGCCTATTGATGAGTTTGAAAATGCGGTTGAAGTATATGGACCTAAGGCTGCTGAGAAGAACATTCAGCTCTCTTTGTACATTGACCCAAGCTTGCACAATTACCTCAAAGGGGACGCGGTTAAGGTCAAAGAGGTTTTGATTAACCTTATGAGTAACGCGGTTAAATTTACTCCCAATAACGGTCAAATCACGGTTGAAATCAAACGTTTAAGCAATGCACCTTTGGATAAAGCACGCGTTCTCTTTAGCGTTCAAGACTCCGGCATTGGTATTCATCACGATAAAATCGAAGGTATTTTTGATGCTTTTAACCAAGCCGATTCGACCATTACCCGTAAATTTGGAGGCACAGGACTTGGCCTTACGATCTCTTCAAAGTACATTGCGCTTATGGGAAGTCGCTTGGAAGTGGAGAGTGAAGAAGGCAAAGGTAGTCGCTTCTTCTTTGTACTCGATCTTCTTGAATCCACCGCCAGTGGAACCGACTACAAAGACCACTTTAGCGACTTTAACTGTGCGCTGTATGCACCACTGAACAGTGCTAAAGCGCATACCGAATTTATGTACGACTACTTTACCTATTTTGGTGCGCATGCCAAATACTATACCGATTTTCCAGCGCTTAAAAATCTGATCTTTAAAGCAGGCAGCAACATTATTGTTGCAGATTACAACAACCTCACGAAAGAGGAGCTCGAAGAGTATAAGAAGATTAAATTGCCTATTATTTTGATCTTCAAATCCTCACAGCAATCCAAATACAACGAATACAATACCAAATATATCACTCCAATTTACGAGCCAATCAATGTCTCAAAACTCGTCAAAGCACTAGAGTCAAAACGTGAATTTTTACCGGCTAAAGAAGATCACATTCAACCACAACCGGTTCAAAAAGCAACCTTTGGTAAAAAATTTAAAGCCAATGTCTTGGTTGCTGAAGACAATGAGATCAACCAAAAACTGATTCGTAGAACCCTCGAAGATTTAGGGCTGAACATCACAATTGTCCCCAATGGTCTTCAAGCCTTAGAGCGCAGACGCAATGAGACGTTTGATATGATCTTTATGGATATTGCGATGCCGGTTATGGATGGTATCGAAGCGACGCATAAAATTTTAGAGTACGAAGAGAAAAATCATCTGACCCATACGCCCATTGTTGCCATTACCGCCAATGCGCTTAAGGGAGATCGTGAACGCTTTATGAAAGAGGGCTTGGATGAATACATCACCAAACCGATTAAGAAAGAGAGCATCATCAGTATTCTCAACCTCTTTATTCAAGATAAGATCGATTATTCCGCTCAAGAGAATGTTACAGAAGCGAAGCCTCCTGTTGTAGAAGAAACAAAAATCGAGCCTGTAGCAGCGCAACCCGTACACGATGAACTCCTTACGCCTAGCGAACCAGAACTTTCAATCAGTGATAGAGTTACGTCGTCATCTTTGGAACCGCTTGATGTTTTAGTCTTGAAAAAAAGTCCGATTGAAACCAAAATTTTCACCAGTGTTTTGAGCAAAATGTGCGAACATGTTGAAGCGGCAAGCTCGTATAATGAGTTTAAACAAAAAATTGAATCCAAACAGTGTAAGATTATCTTGTTTGATAAAGAGATGCTTTTAGACGATACTGAGACATTTTTAGCATGGATTCATACCATCACTGAGCAACACAACGCAGGAAAAATTCATACCATTATGTTTATTGATCCTAAAGAGAAAAACCACGATAGTTCTGCTGCCTTTGATGCTATTTTACCAAACCAAATTAGTAAAAAAGAGCTTGAAATCCTGATTCACACGTTTATTTAAAAGGCAAACTCTATGGAAAAACAGTTAAAAATCCTAGCGGTTGATGATGATTTCATTAATCTAAAATTGATTAGCTCTATGTTACGCAAAAATGTTAATGTAGGTATTATCATCGAAGCAACCAATGGGCTTGATGCCATTAACCTGTTAAAAACGCAAGGTGATATTGATTTGGTGCTTCTTGATATTAAGATGCCTGTTATGGATGGCATTGAGTTTCTTACCAATATCCAATCCATGAATGAGTTCAAAAAGCTTCCTGTCATTGTTTTAACAACCGATGAGACACGCAAACATGAAGCCTTTGAACATGGGGCATTTGATTTTTTAGTCAAGCCTATTCGTGAGCATGACTTAAGCAGTAAAATCGCTAAGGTTGCTGATCTTTATTGATCAGCAACCTTGGTGAATCACCTCATTGATATGGTGATACAACGACGTAATTTCCTCTTTTTTCTCAATAAAGCTGTTTTTATTTGCAATCAAATACGCCGATGAATCCAAAATGGTCTCAACCACTTTAAGCCCATTTTGCTTCATGGTGCTTCCCGTTTCAACAATATCCACAATCACATCCGAAAGTCCCACAAGTGGTGCTAATTCGATCGAACCATAGAGTTTAATAATATTCACAGGCATCGCTTTTTTTGAAAAATATTTTTGAGCAATATTGGTCATTTTGGTAGCGACTTTAAGCTCAGGAGCGCTGTAATCGATCTCTTTGCCCTCTTGAATGCCCACACAGACTTTGCATTTGCCAATGCCAAGATCAAGCAATCGCAGAAGATCTTCATCTTTCTCTTCCAAAACATCCAAGCCCACCACACCAATGTCCGCCGATTGGTGTAAAACATACGCAGGCACATCTTGATTTCGCACCAATAAAAAACGGAAACCATCGGCTTCTAAGATTAATTTACGATCATCAAAACGAAACGCGGTTCCAAAAATTTTTTCAAAAATTTCCAACGTCTCTTCTGCAATTCTACCTTTTGGCAATGCCACTGTTAACATTTGATTCCTTTACTGTTCTATTTTTATCACGGTTTTTAGGCAAAGCCTAATAACCTACGCTCAGCCGCTGTGGCGCTAAAGCTTGACTCTAACGAGTCAGAAGACTTCTTAGAAGTCTATTCTAAATGTGCTTCTTTAATGGTTTTGAGCATGCCTCTAAAAATAAGCGTTCGATCAAAAATCGCATTGCTAAAAAATTTAGAGAAAAATTTGCCGTCGCCTCCTAAAAAGAAGATGCGTTTATCTTTACATGTAACTTCTAAAAGCATAATAATCGACTTAACCACGCCATACGAGATCGCATCGTTTGTTTTTTGAGGTAAAGCATCCAGAGCGATGCTTGGATTGACGGGTAAGTTAAGACGTGGTGAAATTGAAGCATAACACTTCTCATACGCTCCAAGACCCGGAAGAATAAAACCGCCCAAGTGCATCCCTCCTGACATAATGTCGACCGTTATAGCACTGCCCGCATCGACAATCATCCCATCTTCAATCGTACAACATGCCGCAATACGATCAATCCCCATCCCTTGGTAAATCGTGTCAAACTCAAAATAAGGCTCCAGATCAATAAAATGATTTCTTCCTTGCAACCAACTCTTAAGGGCATCGTTCACACAAATATAATAGACATTCTCTTGGGTCGAAAACTCTTTAAATTGTTTGTGAGACATGCTCCACACTTTACCATCTTGGTAAAAATCAGCATTGGAATTTCCAATATCACATAAAATCATTATAAACCTTCCAACCATTTTCTTGAAGCATGATGGCCGCTTTAGAGCACAAAGGCGCATTAAGAAGCAGGTGTTTATACTTATAGGTATGCTTTACATGTAACTCTAAGGTCTTACAAAGTTCAGCCATTTCATCAACATGTTTGCGTAAAAATCGGCTCTTTTGTTCAATACGAAAAATAAGATGGTAAAACGATTTTGGGTCTACGCCACTAAAGATAGCGAGTTTTTTGCGAGTATGAAGCACAACTTTGGGATCGACCACTTCCAGAGATGTAAAAACGACCTGCTTGCAACAAATGCGCTCTAACATCTCTTTCATGATGGTAACACAACCCAATTCCTATTTTTTACGATTGAGTTTGAAGAAATGATCTTTATAGTAAAGCGCATCACCTGTTGTAAAGATGTGGCTCTCAATTTCATCGGGAAGTTTATACACATTAGTAGAGACTAGATCTAAATCGGTCGCAATCACATAACCACCTTTTTCGATCATATAGATAAAGTCACCATAAATAGTTCCAGCAAACGTTGCAAATGGGAATTTACGCTCTTTAATGACTCTAAGATCTGCATCGGCTAAAATGACACGCCCGTCTTTGGTGAAGACAAAAATACGATTTTCAAGTACGATCACATCTTTGACCTCTTTTTCAAGAAAACTGATGGATTTAGGACTAATGGAAACCACCTTGCTCTTCGTTGCAGCCACCAAACGATCGCCTAAAACTTGAAGATAGATGATGTTGCCAAAGAATTTTTCATTGCTGACCACAACATCACGGATCGGTTTTTTGCTTTGCGCATCCACGATCACAAGCTTGCCATCCAAAGTGGGGAAAACGATTAAGTCGCCCAAGAAGTAAGGTGCCGCGATACGAGAATCAAGCACATAAACGTTGTCTTGTTTAAGATGCATCATCTCTTTGCCATCGTTAATGTCAATCAAAATAAGTTCGTTGGAACCTAAAATAAGCGCTAGGATATTTGCTTTTAACGAAGCA
This sequence comes from Sulfurospirillum multivorans DSM 12446, assembly GCF_000568815.1. NCBI lineage: Bacteria > Pseudomonadati > Campylobacterota > Epsilonproteobacteria > Campylobacterales > Sulfurospirillaceae > Sulfurospirillum > Sulfurospirillum multivorans. The sequence continues at coordinate 725,490 of NZ_CP007201.1, read as the reverse complement.
GAAGCGACAGAGACGCTACACTCTTTGGTGAAAAGCACTTTTTTAGATGCATCCACAATTTGCAAAGCACCGCATTTAGATGCAGCAACATAGCGTCCTTGATCTTCACCAAGGTAGACAAAACCTTCAGATAGAATAACATTGGAAAGCCCTTTTTTGGTAATGACTTGACCATTTGAGAGTGTCGCACCATCGCGTACTGCGTCGACAATGGAACCTGGCAAAGAGCCATCATAACTTACTTTGCCCGCGAGTGCCTCTGGTTCAAAATATTGACGTTTTGTGCCACAGCCGCTGACAACCAATAGTAAAGCCAAAAGTGAAAAAACAATTTTTGCGTATCTCATTAGTTTAAACCTTGATAGTGTTCTAGATTTTTTGCAATCTGTTTAAGTGGAGAACTTGCATCGATTTGAGCAAATTTCAACCTCGCCTCTTCTACTTTCTTCTCTTTGAGTAATTCATAACCCTCTTGAAGCAATACCATCCCCGAAAGCAATTCGCTTTTAGCCGTGACATTTGCATCAAGCTGTGAAAGCTGATACGCTGCTAAATCCGCTAAAATAGGATCTTCTTTTGAGAGTGACACGCTTTTTAGTACTTCTGCATCACCTTTTGCCAGTGCTGTTTCGAAGAGATACATCGTGTACAATTTTGGATTTTTTGCTTTGAGGGTTTCCAATGCAGAGACATTGTTAGCATCCGTCAAAAGTGCCTGATACGCAACGTTAGAAGCTTTCAAACGCTGTTTTGCCATAACATCATTGATAGCATACCCACCAGCACCCAACACTAAAAGCACAAGCGCTGCGATGATGTATTTTTTATTACGTTTAAAGAAACGCTCACCTTTGATCATTCCCTCTAAGAATTGCTCTTCTGTGCTCATCTCTTCTTTGACCGCTTTAATATTCTCTTGAAGTCCCAAACACTATCCTTATAGAAGCGATTTTTTTTAAATATGCCAAAGTTTATCACAAGAAATATAAAAAGCCACTAATGCCATTTCAGTCTTAGCCAAAAGAGAATTTGCTATAATCAGCTTTTAAACCAACCGAAGGATTTTAGCCAATGCACATTGATGACACACTCTTACAAAAACTTGAAAAACTCTCTTCTTTGAAAATAAGTGAGGAGAAACGTGAAGGTGTGATTAACCAACTGAGTGAAATTGTCGCTTTTGTTGAAAACCTGAATGAACTTAACCTGGAAACAGAAGAGGCAACCTTTACAACCGTAGCGGGTGGTACCCCTTTTCGTGAAGATGTTCCTAGTGTCAATCCAGCCATTATTAAAACTATTTTAAATCATGCCCCACAGAGCGAAAGTGGCTTTTTCGTCGTTCCAAAAATCATCGAATAAGCCAATTTAAGGAGAAAACATCATGAGTTCACTCAATATTAAAGCATTATTAAAAAATGTGGTCGCCTATAAAGCGTCCGATCTACACCTTGTAGGTCGCAGTGAACCTCAGATTAGAATTGATGGCAAACTTGTTCCCTTAGATATGGAGCACCTCAGTGGTACGGTCATTGAAGAACTCTGTTATACCCTCATTACCGATAAACAAAAAAAGAAACTCGAAGAAGAGAAAGAGCTCGATTTTGCGATTATGTTTCCTGACATTGGTCGCTTTCGTGCAAACTATTATTACACGATCAACGGTGATTTAGCCGCCTCCTTTAGAATTATTCCTATCGAAATTCCTTCTCTTGATGATCTTAGTGCTCCCATTGTTTTTAAAGAGCTGATTAAACGTGAAAAAGGACTTATCTTAGTCACAGGGCCTACAGGAAGTGGTAAATCAACGACATTGGCAGCGCTTTTAAATGAAATTAACCTTTTTGAGCACCGCCATATCATCACCATTGAAGATCCTGTAGAGTTTATTCATAGCAACAAAAAGTGCCTTTTTTCGCACCGAAATGTGGGTGAAGATACCAAAAGTTTTGCAAGGGCGCTCAAATTTTCACTCCGTCAAGATCCTGACATTATCCTTGTCGGTGAGATGCGAGATCAAGAGACGATTAGTACCGCCATTACAGCTGCTGAGACAGGTCACTTGGTTTTAGGAACCTTGCACACCAACTCAGCCGTTCAAACGATCAATAGAATTGTTGACAGCTTTGATGGCCCTGAACAGGTCCAAGTGCGCAATATGTTAGCAACGTCACTGTATGCTGTTGTTTCACAAAGCCTCTTACCAAAAGTCGGTGGAGGAAGGGTTGCCATTCATGAAATCATGATTAACAATGCGGCGATTGCAAACCTTATTCGTGAAAATAAGATTCATCAAATTTACTCACAAATGCAACTCAATCAACAAAAAACGGGCATGGTCACCCAAACCCAAGCGATGATGAAACATCTCAAAGCCAACCTAATTACCAAAGAAGATGCCATTCGTTACTCTACGCAACCGCAAGAGCTCCTAAACAATATGGGCATCTAAAGCGAAGGTTTTACTAATATTACAGCTTATTCAGGCTATACTAAAGCATTAAAAAATCTAAAAATAATGGGTAAAAAGGCACCTATGGACATGAACAATGGTAATCATATCGCAGAGATGGTTTTTCAGCTAGCCGATGAAACATTTGCAAAGCTCAAAGATTTAAACATTCCTCCCTATCCCAAATATTATCACGATACCTTTGTCGAGACGATGCAAGCAAACGGCGATGCCGAAATTTTAGACCTTTCAAAAAAACACAGTTATCTTTTTTCCAATGCACAACACGAAGAACTCTTAAGTGAAAACTGCTTTGGATTAATGAAAAAAGGACTTGAAGAGTTTGTCAAATCCAACGACAATCTCAGAGTCATCTCTGATGAGACCGCTATCAATATTGATAACATCAAACGAGACTATGAAAGTGTGGATACACGCCAAATCCTTCAAGCGTTTGACCATTTTCAAGATAAAATTTTCCAAGAGCTTCAATCGGCCGATGAGACCATTGCAAAGCTTAAATTGGAAGTCGAACGACTGGAGCGTGAATCCAACATCGATCCTCTGACCAAAGCACATAACCGCAGAGTCTTGGTAAAAGACTTAGAAGAGGTGCTCAGTTTTGGAAAAGAGAAAGATATGGATATGCACCTTATTATGTTCGATGCTGATGATTTTAAACAGATCAACGACTCTTTTGGGCATATTGCAGGGGATAAAACACTGATCTTTTTATCCAAGCTTATTCAAAACTCGCTTCGTCGTGGTACACGTATCTACCGCTATGGTGGCGAAGAGTTTGTGGTGATTCTCAACCGTACCTCTTTTGAAGAGGCGACCAAAATTGTTGATCGTATTATTAAAGAGACGAGTGATAGTAAGTTACTCTATAAAAACCACGACATTCATTTGACACTCAGTGCGGGTATCTGCTCCCATAAGCACGCCATGAGCGCAGATGATCTGTTGGATAAAGCAGACAAAGCACTGTATGAAGCCAAACGAAGTGGTAAAAATTGTTTTAGGAGCGCACATTAATGGCGAATTTTTCCATGTTTGACATTATCTCATTATCTTTAGTGCTTATTTTGGGTATTAAAGGTATTATTAATGGCTTTGTCAAAGAAGTTTTTGGTCTTTTAGGCATTATTGGTGGTATCTATTTTGCCTCACGTTATGCACCGGTTGCTGGTCAAATGATCAATGATCATCTTTTTGTTTTTGGAAACCAAGCCTCTTTGTATCTTTTTGGTTTTATTGCGGTTTTAATTGTTGTCTGGATTACCTGTATCTTTTTAGGCTACCTCATCGCCCAAGCGCTGAGCCTTAGTGGTCTCAGCATGATCGATAAATTAGCAGGTTTTGCGGTGGGGAGTATGAAAATCTTTTTGGTTTTCTCCGTACTTGCCATTACCCTGAGTAACATTGAATTTGTCAAATCCAAGATGGAGCCTTATGTTGCTCACAGTATCATGTTTCCTCTCTTTTTAGAGATGGGAAATTATATTGTAAAACTAGATACCGATACGATGTTTGAGAGCCTTCAGCCTAAAGTGAATAATTCAACAAATCCTTAAGAAAGGTTACACAATGAGTGCATTTGAAAATCTTGAATACAGCTCCTTACTCGCAAACTTTAAAGAGCTTTTGAAAAACAATAGCTTAAAATTTACCAAACAACGCGAAGTTGTTTTAAAAACCTTATACGAGCGAAATGATCATTTTACCCCTGAGGATCTCTATATTTTTCTTAAAAGCTCCTACCCAGAGCTTAACATTGGTATTGCTACGGTGTATCGCACACTTAACCTTTTGGAAGAGTCTCATATGGTCACTTCCATCTCTTTTGGTGTGGCAGGTAAAAAATTTGAACTTGCCAACAAGCCACATCATGATCATATGATTTGTAAAACATGCGGGCTTATCATCGAATTTCAAAACGATAAAATCGAACAACTCCAACTAGAGATCGCGAAAGCGAATCACTTTCACATTACCAGCCATTTGATGCAACTGCGTGGTCTTTGCGAAAAATGTGCTAAAGAAAAAAGCTAACATTAGAAAAGAGGAAGCAATTTGTTATTTCAGGACCAATACCAACAACAACGTATCGAGAAGGGAAAAGCGCTCCAAGCACTTGGGCACAACCCTTACAGACACAATATTATCAAAGACACCAGCACCAAAGAGTTTCTAGAGTGCTATGAATATGTGGCTGAGAGTGAACTCAAGCGTGATGAGAACAAGAACAATACCGTTGTAGGACGTATTAAATTTTTACGCCATATGGGAAAAGCAGCATTTGCAAAAATCGAAGATGAACAGGGTCTGCTTCAAATCTATTTTAGCCGTGAGTCAATCGGTGATGCCTGGTTTGATGAAGCTAAAAAACTCGTTGAAGTGGGCGACATCATTAGTGTCACGGGTTTCCCATTTGTCACTAAAACGGGTGAGCTCTCTTTACATGTAAACACACTTGAAGTCGCTACCAAGTCCATTATTCCGCTTCCTGAGAAGTTCCATGGCCTGCAAGATAAAGAGCTCAGATACCGCAAACGCTATCTTGATATGATTATGAACGCGGATGTGCGCAAAACCTTTAAAATCAGAAGTAAAATTGTCAGTGAGATTCGCCATTTCTTTGAGGAGCGCGACTTTTTAGAGGTTGAAACTCCGATGATGCACCCCATTGCAGGTGGAGCCAATGCGAAGCCTTTTATCACCCATCACAATGCGCTTGGTGTTGATCGTTACCTTCGCATTGCGCCAGAACTTTACCTCAAACGCCTCGTTGTAGGCGGCTTTGAAGCGGTTTTTGAGATCAATCGTAACTTTAGAAACGAAGGCATGGATCAAACCCATAATCCTGAATTTACAATGATCGAGTTTTACTGGGCGTACCATAACTACCATGATTTGATGCGTTTGACCGAAGAGATGTTTGATGTGCTCCTTAAAAAACTCAAACTCCCTCGCAAACTTCCTTACGGTGATTTCGAAATCGACTTTTCAAAACCATTCCGTAAAATCGGTTTTAGAGCAGCGCTTGCAGAAATTGGTGATATTCCCGATCAAATTCTTGATGATTGCACCCAAATTGTAACCTATATTACCAATAAAGGGTTTGCAGTTGAAAAAAACCTAAGCCTTGGTAAACTCTACGAAGAACTTTTTGATCTTTTTGTGGAAGAAAAATTGATTGATCCAACGTTCATCATTGATTACCCGATTGAAATTAGCCCACTCGCACGTCGCAGTGAAATTGATCCAAACATTGCAGAGCGCTTTGAGCTCTTCATTGCAGGGAGAGAGATCGCCAATGGATTTAATGAACTGAATGATCCTTTGGATCAATACGAAAGGTTTGCAAAACAGTTGCAGGCTAAAAATGCTGGTGATGATGAAGCCCATGAGATGGATGAAGATTATGTCTACGCTCTAGGTTATGGATTACCACCAACCGCTGGACAAGGGCTAGGAATTGATCGTTTAACGATGTTACTCACCAATGAGATGTCGATTAAAGATGTCATTTTGTTCCCTGCCATGAAACCACTGGGTGAGAGCGATGACTTAACACAAAAAGATGAGGAATTAAAATGAGTATTTTAAAAACTGTGGATCCTATTGTTTATGATTTAACCGTCAAAGAGTTACACCGCCAATGCGATCACCTTGAGATGATTGCCAGCGAAAACTTCACATACCCTGCTGTTATGGAAGCGATGGGCAGTGTTTTTACGAACAAATACGCTGAGGGTTATCCTGCTAAACGTTACTACGGTGGTTGTGAATTTGCTGACCAAGTGGAACAACTGGCGATTGATCGCGTGTGCAAACTTTTTGGTTGTACCTATGCCAATGTTCAACCAAACTCAGGTAGCCAAGCTAATCAAGGTGTATACCAAGCGCTTCTTAACCCGTTTGATAAAATTTTAGGTATGGATCTAAGCCATGGCGGTCACTTAACACACGGTGCCAAAGTCAGCAGTTCAGGTAAAACGTATTCGAGTTTCTTTTACGGCGTTGAACTGGATGGTCGCATCAATTATGATAAAGTCAGAGAGATCGCGCACATTGTCAAGCCTAAAATGATCATTTGTGGTGCCAGTGCGTACCCACGTGAGATTGATTTTGCTAAATTTAGAGAGATTGCGGATGAAGTCGGTGCGTATCTTTTTGCTGACATCGCGCACATTGCAGGTCTTGTGGCTGCGGGTGAACATCCAAGTCCGTTCCCACACTGTCATGTCGTTAGCTCGACAACGCACAAAACGCTTCGTGGCCCTCGTGGTGGTATCATTCTTACGAACGATGAAGAGATCGCTAAAAAAGTGAATAGCGCGATCTTCCCTGGTATTCAAGGCGGCCCCTTGGTGCATGTGATTGCAGCCAAAGCGGTTGGGTTTGCTGAAAATCTCAAACCTGAGTGGACAACTTACGCCAAACAAGTTCGTGCCAATGCGAAAGTTTTAGCCGATGTATTGATTAAACGTGGCTATGACATCGTGAGTGGCGGTACGGATAACCATTTGGTACTCGTTTCGTTTTTGAACAAAGAATTTAGCGGTAAAGAGGCTGATTTGGCACTTGGTCATGCAGGCATTACCGTCAACAAAAATACCGTTCCAGGCGAAACCCGAAGTCCGTTTGTCACCAGTGGTGTTCGTATAGGATCTCCTGCTCTTACGGCACGCGGTATGAAAGAGAAAGAGTTTGAAATCATCGCCAATAAAATTGCCGATGTGCTTGATAACATCAACGATGAAGCGTTACATGTAAAGATCAAAGATGAGATGAAAGTGCTTGCGAGCAACTTTATTATCTATGACAGACCAACCTACTAAGGGAAATTATGTACACTATTGACGTCTCTCTTATTAAAATGATTACCGATCATTATTGGATCAAGCGTGACAACATTGTCCAAAAGATCGATTTTGGAGGGAGAGTCTTTTTTGATAAATATGAGCGTATTGATCAGCCTTTGAGCAACAGTATCATCAAAGATCATCTTGATGGAAAAATCACCGTTGCTCACTCGCTGATTAACCGCTTTGACAAAGTCGAAAACATCGTTTTTGACTATAACGGAAGAAATACCGAGCGATTTTGGCATAGGGCACAACTTTTGCTTAGAGAAGAAGGATTTATCAATTTTACGGCGTATAAAAGTAAAACGGAAGATCATCTACATCTGTATGTTCATAAAGGCCATACTACCTTGCAAGAGGGGTATCAGATCGCTAAAATGCTCTCAGCAAAGCTCTCCCAAAAGCTTCCGCGCGAGTGGAGGATGTTCCCGACACAGGAGCTTCCAAAAGAGTTTAACATTTTGGCATTGCCTTATGACTTATACCAAAAAGAGCGAGGCGCTTCTTGGTCGAAGCATATGTAGTCAAACATCATTCTAAGGAGAACCGATGGAAAATAGAAATGAGCTTAGTGATATTGTGTTAGAGAAAGGGGATACTAAGACCCTGAAGATGAAGCGTATCCTTATTTTAGTTGCTTTTTTGATTCTTGTCTTTTTAGTCGCACTCGCAAGCATGAAAGTAGCAAACAAAGACGAAGGCAAAGATACGTCTAAACTTATTTTACCGCCAGAGCCAACCCAAGAGACACAAATCCCTAAAGATGACCAACTCTTTAAGCAAGTGCCTATTATTGAGGAAAACCCTAAAAAAGAGAGTTTTGAAGATATGATCAAAACGCTCAAAGAGAAAGAGGCCCAAAAACAAGAAGAGGCAAAAGGAACTGAGGCTAAACCTAAAGAGTCAGCCACAACTTCTGCGACACCTCCTGTAAAAGAGACCCTTCCTAAAGTTAAAGAAGAGACTAAAAAAGAGGCAACCAAAACACAACCTCTGTTACGCAGTACAGAAATAAGCGATACGCCTTCTGGAAGTGCAAATGCAGGTATTTACGTTCAAGTAGGCGCCGTCGCAACCACGCCTGATGCGAAACAGCTCAGTGATATTAAGTCCAAAGGGTTTGAGTATAAACTCTACCCAACCGTGGTCAATGGCAATAAAGTGACGAAAATCTTGATTGGACCATATGCCAAATCAAGCGATGCGGAGAGTGCTTTGGTATTGATTCGCTCGAGTGTGAACAAAAACGCCTTTATTTACAGGGTGAAATAAGGTGCTAAGCTCTCGTAAAATTCTTTTCGATCAGCTCACCCCGATTACGATCTTTGCAAAATTGCAGGATTATTTTAAAGGTGAGCTCTGCTTTTTGTTTGAAAGTGCCATCAACAACAACGATGGCAATTTTAGTTTTCTCTTTATTGGCGCACGTGAACGTCTCATTCATCAAAATGATATAGCGGTACATATCGATGAAGAGGGTATTTCACACGATTTAGGCGCTAATCCGTTTACATTTTTAAAAAAACGTTACGCGCAGCTGGATAAAACGCTCTACCAAAACTATGCCAAAGAGCTTGGGATTGGTTTTGTGGATGGCTTTATCGGCTACATTGGGTACGATGCTGTAAAGATTTTTGAGCCACGTTTACGCTCACATATGGACAAACTCAAAGATGAGCTTCACATCCCAGAAATCGACCTGATGCGCCCAAAACTGGTCTGTACCTTTTCGCATAAAACCAATACATTGATCCTAACCACCTTTGTTCCGAATATTGCCGATCAACTCGATGCCATTGAATCAACACTTAAAGAGCCACATATTCACATTCCGATTCAAACAGCCGTTGTCGATAAAAGCAAAAGCTCGTTTGCACTTTCCAAAGAGCACTTTTTCGAGATGGTCGCACAAGCCAAAGAGATGATTCGCAGTGGCGATGTTTTTCAGATTTTGATGTCCAATCGTTTTACACAATACGCAAAAATTGATCGTTTGAGTTTTTACCGTATTTTGCGCCAGAAAAATCCATCGCCGTATATGTTCTACCTCTCCTATCCCAAATTTGCGATCATTGGCAGTTCACCTGAAGTGATGGTTGGGCTAAAAGATGGACGCATTACCTTGCGTCCGATTGCAGGTACGCGCAAACGTGGATCGACATACGAAAAAGATATGGCGTACGAAAAAGAGATGCTGAGTGATGAAAAAGAGCGCGCTGAGCATTTGATGCTGATCGATCTTGGTCGTAACGATCTTGGTCGCGTGGCACATGTGGGCAGTGTGAAAGTTAAAGAGATGATGCGCGTGGAGCGTTATTCTCACGTGATGCACATGGTCAGCGACATTGAAGCAGTGCTCGATGCCAAATACGATATGTTCGATCTTTTTGCCGCAACCTTTACAGCAGGAACAATGACAGGAACGCCAAAAATTCGTGCAATGGAGCTTATTAGCGATTTTGAAGGGTTGAAGCGAAGTTTTTACAGTGGTGCTGCGGGTTATTTTGGATTTGATGGCAATATGGACAGCTGTATTATGATTCGAACCGCGTATCTCGATGAAGAAAAAATCATTTTCCAAGCAGGGGGTGGCATTGTGGCGGACAGTAAACCTGAGCTTGAATACCTCGAAGTGACCAATAAACTAGGAGCCATGACCAGCTCACTTGATGATCTGAAAGAGTAGCATCCACTATGTTACTCTTTAGTATTTTTGGCGATCCTGTTACCCATTCGATCTCCCCAAGACTGCATAACACCGTTTTGAACGCCTTAAACCTCAATGGCTGTTATGTGCGTAAAACCATTAAAGAGCCTGAAAAATTGCTGGCAACCTTTCGTGCGATGAATCTTCAAGGGGCAAATGTCACGGTGCCCCATAAAGAGGTAGCGTATGCCCAATGCGATGAAGTACGAGGGCTTGCCAAAGAGATTGGCGCGGTCAATACACTGGTCAGTGAAGGAGCACGCGTCATCGGCTACAACACAGATGCGCAGGGCTTTTACGAAGCGATTAAAAGCTTTGGGTATCTTCGCAATGCCCTGATTTTAGGAGCAGGAGGAACGGCAAAAGCGATTGCGATGATTTTAAAAACACACCAAATCGAAACCACCATTCTCAACCGCTCCGCCTCCAGACTCGCTTTTTTTGAAGCCAAAGGCTTTACATGTAACACATGGGAAACCTTTACATGTAACGCGTATGACCTCATCATCAACACCACCTCAGCAGGACTCAAAGAAGAAGTATTCCCGTGCGACAAAACCCTTTTAGAGACTCTGTTTCAAGACGCCAAATACGCTTTTGATGTGATCTACAACACACCAACCCCTTTTTTAGAACTGGCACGAAGCCATCAGCTTACATGTAAAGATGGCAAAGAGATGCTTTTGTACCAAGGGGTTCTTGCGTTTAACCTTTTCTTCTCCAAACATTATGACGTTAAAACGATCGAATCGTTGATGCGCCCTGCGTTTGATCTCTAAATTTTACCCAAGGAGAGTGTATGCAACTTGAACATACCCTGAAAAACCCTTATGCGCATGAGTATCAACTCTTGATTAAAAACATTCTCAACGCTCCGATTTATTTCGATCCAAACCAAGAAATCGTCTATCGCGGTGAGAAGCGTTTTACCTACGCGACATTTAAAAAACGTGTGCATAAACTCGCCCATATGCTAAGCGCTCTTGGTGTGAAAAAAGGCGATACGGTAGCGGTGATGGATTATGATTCACACCGTTATTTGGAGTGCTATTTTGCGATTCCGATGCTAGGAGCTATTTTACACACGATCAATATTCGTCTCAGCCCAGAGCAGATTCTCTACACGATTGATCATGCGGAAGATGATGTGATCTTAGCCCATACCGACTTTTTGCCGGTCCTTGAGCAGATCAAAGGAAGGCTGGATGTGGAGCATTTTATTGTGCTATGCGATGATGAAAAAATGCCACCCACCTCTTTACATGTAAAAGGTGAATACGAAGCATTGCTAGACAAAGAACCCGATTTTTTTGAGTTTCCAGACTTTGATGAAAACACGCGTGCGACGACGTTTTATACGACAGGAACGACAGGATTTCCCAAAGGTGTCTACTTTACCCATCGCCAACTAGTGCTTCATACCTTAGGAACACTTTCGACACTCGGAAGCGCCCCACATCAAGGCAATTTTCGCCAAGGGGATGTTTATATGCCCATCACGCCGATGTTTCATGTCCATGCGTGGGGATTGCCCTATGTTGCGACGATGCTCGGGGTCAAACAGGTCTATCCAGGGCGTTACATTCCCGACCTGCTTTTGGAGCTGATCGACACAGAAAAAGTCACCTTTTCGCATTGCGTTCCGACTATTATGCACATGCTTTTTAATTCGCCTAAAATCCATGAGGTCGATCTACGTGGTTGGAAAGTCATGATTGGAGGAGCGGCACTTCCCAAAGCAATGTGCCAAGAAGCCCTTAAAAGAGGCATTGATATGTTTACAGGATACGGCATGAGCGAGACGTGTCCCATTTTAAGCATTGCACAGCTCACGCCTGAAATGTTAGAGAGGGATGATGATGCACAAAGCGACATTCGCATTAAAACGGGACGTTCCATGGCACTCGTGGAGATTCATGTGGTGGATGAAACGATGCAATCATTGCCTCAAGATGGTGCACATTCGGGTGAAATTGTCGTGCGCTCTCCGTGGCTCACACAAGGCTATTTTAAAGATCAAAAAAACTCTGAACTTCTCTGGCATGGCGGTTATCTGCATACAGGCGATATCGCCACCATGGATGAAAAAGGCTATATCAAGATCACGGATCGCATGAAAGACATTATCAAAGTGGGCGGGGAATGGGTCTCTTCGCTGGAGCTTGAAGACATCATCAACCGTCATCCTTTTGTTAAAGAGGTTGCCGTCATTGGTATCAATGATGATAAATGGGGAGAGCGGCCACTTGCACTTGTCGTGAAAGATCCCGCGAAGCCACTCAGCGATAAAGAGCTGCTGCTGCACGCTAAGGAATTTATTAACAAAGGGATTATGGCACGAGAAAGTATGCTCTTAAAAATAAAATTTGTCGAAAGCATCGATAAAACCAGCGTTGGGAAAATCGATAAAAGAGAACTGCGTAAGAAATACAGTCACTAAAAAGAGGAAGGAAGTTTACATGTAAGCTTCCTTTCCTGCACTGCAAAAGAGTTTTTCTCCTTATTCCATATACACTAATAATATTTTTAAAAAAATTTTGTAAATTTATCTTATAATAAATCATCGCATTGGAATATAAATTGCATACGCACTCTCTTGAACCTTTCGAACGCCTTAAATTTTAATAAAAGGCTCTACTATGACCATCAAACTACGATTAATCCTTACAGCTATACTCAGCGTGCTCGTCGTGGCACTTGTGATTGGGGTCTCTTTTGTGACCATCAACGCCGTGCAAATCAAAGGCGATCTCTACACCAAAATTATCCTTTCCAAAGACCTGCTTGCCGACATTCTTCCTCCACCTGAGTATATCATCGAAACCCGTTTGATTACGTACGCGATGCTGACAAGCGACAGAGCGCAAATTGCCGAACTTAAAACAAAATTACTCGCGTTAAAGAAAGATTTTATGGACCGTCAAGGGTACTGGTTGGAGAGTGATGTTGAGCCAACGATGAAACAATTGGTGCGCAATGAGATCAAAAACTCCGCATTAAACTATTTTGAAATCACCGAAAAAGAGTTTCTGCCTGCCATCGACACCCACGATCTTGACAAAGCCCAAGCGTTGGTACTAGGGAAACTCAAAACCGCATATGACACACATAGAAGCTATATCGACCAACTGGTTATTCTCGCCAATCAGCACGCACAAAATGATGAGGCACGTGCCGATAGCGCACTTAAAACAGGATTTATAACCCTTTTACTAACCGCATTGTTAGGCGTTTTTCTTTTACTGGCTATTTTAGGATTTACTAATACTACGATTCTAAAGAACATCAACCGCCTCAAATCCATTGCAGCGTCTTTAGCCTCCGAACAAGGTGATCTCTCCAGCCGTTTACCCATTGAGAGCAGCGACGAAATCGCACAAACGTCTCGTAATTTCAACCTTCTTTTTGATAAATTTGAACACAATGTTCACCTTGCCAAAGAAGAAGAACAGAAGATAAAAGAGGCGCATGAGCAGATTCATCAACACATGAAACGCTCTCAGCTTATGATCTCACTTACCGACCTGATGAGTGAAGGGGCAATTCACGGAAGCCTTGCCATCCAATCTACGATGCAGACAACCATTGGAACGCTGCAGTCCATTTTAGAGCTGAATGACCAAACCTCCATCGTTGTTCAAAATGTTCACCAGAGTACCGATCAAATCATCTCCTCTATGGAGAGTATTGTTGTTAAGATCGATGATACCCGTACCAACGCCAATGGCGTTAAACACAGCACCCAAGAGATTGCGCAGGTCATTGCACTGATTAAAGATATTTCCGATCAAACCAACCTCTTAGCACTCAATGCGGCGATTGAAGCGGCGCGCGCAGGTGAACACGGGCGGGGATTTGCCGTCGTTGCCGATGAAGTGCGAAAATTGGCTGAACGTACGCAAAAAGCGACCACCGAAGTAGAAGCGACGATCAACATTTTGAAACAAAACGCCGAAACGATGGTGGAGAGCAGTGAAAGCACGGAAGCCTATGTCAAAAGCTCCGTTGAGGAGGTCGAATGCTTTAAAGAGAGGTTACAAGAGCTTACAACCAATGCCGATACCATTCGCCGTGAAAATCTTCTGATCTCCTATGATATTTTCATTGAACTTGCTAAACTTGACCATATTATCTTCAAACTCAATGCCTATAATACCCTCTTTAAAAATGATGAGAAAGCCACATTTGGAGACCATCATCAGTGTAGATTAGGTAAATGGTATGAAATGGGCGATGGCAAAAAAGCCTTTAGTTCTGTGGCAAGTTATCCACTTTTGGAAGAGCCTCACCACAGTGTCCATGAGAAGGTACGCGCCTCTTTAGCGTGCATTGCTAAAGGAAGTTGTGTTGAAGAAGCGGAGAAAATTTTAGAGAATTTCAGAGCAGTTGAGCTGAAAAGTAAAGAGCTTTTCACCATCCTCGATCACATGGTAACGGAGGCAAAAAGGCTTTAAAAAGCTTATTATTTTCTTATTTATTTTATTAATCTTTCCAACTTATTTTTTAGATCAAAAAAGCCAAAAATCCATTTAATAATCCAAATTTTTATGTTACACTACGCGTCAAACTGTACGTGACATTTTTCAAAGAGAGCGTTTTATGAGCCTGATTTCTAAACTTTTCAATACACTGTTTTCATCCAATAGCGTCACGCAAACGCTTGACGAACAAGAGGTTCTTTTTAAACAAATCTTAGATACCTCCAGTGTTGCCATTTTTCTCATCAATCCTAAGGGGTACATCATCCAAGCCAATCAACGCATGCAAGAGATGTTTTTGTACCCACTTGAAACACTGATTGGAAAAGAGTATGTCGAGCTCATTCACCCACTAGAGCGAGAGCTTGGCAGGCAAAAGATGATAGCGCTCCTTACGAACAAAATAGACTCTGTGGATTTAGAGTGTATCTACTACAAAGAAGATGGCAGCATCTTTTGGGGACGCCTGACAGGCAAACCTTTTTACGATGCTAAAGGGGCCAAAATTGGGCTCGTAGGTGTGATCGCCAACATTGATGAGCGCAAATATACACAACAATACGAAATCCACCATAAACACATTTTACAGATGATTACCCATACATCACCGCTCTCTTCTATTTTACATGTAATGGTAGGCGACATCGAATCCATTCATCACCGCTGCATTGGATGCAACATTCTTCTTTTGGATGAAAATAACCATCAACTCAACCTAGGGGCAACCTCCAATGAACTGCAATGTTTAAGCACGACGCTGATTCAAGCAGCTCATAGCGATAGAAATTTTTTATCCCAACTTCTCGCTTTAGAGGCAACCCCGCATCTTTTGAATGCGTTAGATCATGAACCTTGGTGGCATGCAAAGATGGCATTGCATGAGCAAAACCAACACTGCTGGATCAATCCTATTGTCTCTGCATCCAAACAGCCCCTTGGTTTTTTGATCATCTGCTCTTTGCAAAACAAACCACTGACACCACGTGAGATTAAACTGCTTGAAGATGAAGTTCAGTTCATTGCCCTTGCCATTGAGAAGAGTAAGAGCGATGCCAAGCTCCAACTTGCCGCCAATGTCTTTACCCATGCGAGAGAAGGCATTATTATCACCGATCCGTATGGCACCATTATTGAAGCCAATGATGCGTTTGTTCGCATTACAGGCTATCAGCGCGAGGAAATTCTCGGACGTAACCCTCGCATCCTAAAATCGGGAAGACAAGAGATGCCTTTTTACATGCACATGTGGCATAACATTTCAACCTTTGGAAACTGGCAAGGGGAGATTTGGAATCGTCGAAAAGATGGCAGTATTTACGCCGAGATGCTAACCATCAGCGCCATTAAAGACAGCGAAGGGGAAATTCAAAATTTTGTAGCCCTTTTTACGGATATTTCAACTATCAAAGAGCATGAAAAAGCGTTAGAGCATCTCGCCCAACACGATGCACTCACCTCCCTTCCAAACCGCAGTTTACTGCAAGACAGACTCAAACAAGCCATTGCAGAAGCAGAGCGTTACAGCACCTATTTAGCGGTTTTATACATTGACTTGGATGGATTTAAAGAGATTAATGATACGTATGGGCACGGCGTTGGGGATGAACTTCTGATCACCGTTTCACAACGCATTGCCTCATTGTTGCGTAAAAATGAGACCATCGCGCGTCTTGGAGGCGATGAGTTTATAGCCCTTTTGACCAACTTAGAAGAACTCAGCGAATGCAACATCATTGTGCAACGCATCTTAGAAGCGATGAATGAAGTCATTGAAATCCATGGAATTGAGCTTTGTATCTCGGCGAGCATTGGGATTAGCATCTATCCTCGTGACACACGCAACGCTGAAGAGCTCATCAGTGATGCAGACAAAGCGATGTACTGCGCCAAACAAGCGGGCAAGAATCGTTACACCTTCTTCAACCAAATCGAAGAGGCGTAGCGTTTACGTTTTGGTGCGCGATTCCAACGCTTTGGAGAGAGAGAGCATATCGACATTTTCCAAATGAACGCCTGTGGGTACACCTTGGGCGATCTTGGTAAACTGAAGGGGGTGGTTTTTGAGTTTATCTTCGATAAATAAAATCAAAGCGTCATTGGCTAAAGAAGGGGTGAGCGCAAAAATCATCTCGGTAATCCCTTCATGCACGATCCGCTCAAGCTTACCAAGCGTCTCCTCTTCCAAGTCGCACAAAACAAAATAACGCCCTTCAAAGAGTTTATGCTCTTCGAGCACAAAGATATCTTTCGCACTCTCCACAATGCAGAGCTTTTGAGCATCGCGCCTCTCATCGAGACAAATATCACAAATCTCATGCTCGCTGAGTGCGCCACAACGCTCGCATTTGCGAATACTTTTGATCGCACTCTCAATCGCATTGGAGAGCTTCATCGCTGAAAACGTGTCATTTAAGACCAAATGGTAGGCAAAACGTACTGCAGATTTTCGACCAACAGTGGGGAGCTTTTCAAATGCCTCAACCAGTTTATTGAACTTCTCTAACCCTCGCATCATAACGCACACTCTTTGGAAAAATCGATACTAAAGTGATGAAAGCCCTCTTCATAGCCATACAGCACTTCAAATCCGTGCTGTGCCACGATGTTTTTAACGATGTAAAGTCCCAAGCCCAGCCCACTTCCGCACGCTTTTGAACCCGAAACAAAGGGTTGAAAATACTCTTCAATCGCCATTTTAAGCGGTTCTCCTTCATTCGCAATGATCACTTTTTGCCCTTCACTTTTCACGTAAACACGGTGGTTGAGGCTGTGTTTCATCGCATTGTCCATCAGGTTTTTAAGCGCAAGTGCCATCAAATCAAAATCAACGGTGACTTTAAAATCAAAATCGCCCTCCACTTTTACTTGATCTTCTCTTTTTTTATCATCCAGCATCAACAGATCAATCGCTTGATCGATTACATGTAAAAGCGAATACTCTTTCAGACTCAAATCGTAACGCTTCGAGGTGATCTGCTCGATTTTTGAAAACTCAGAAATGAGCAGATCCAGCCTTCCAAAAACCCCAATCAAGCGCTTTTTAGCCGTTTCATCCTCTAACATCTCCGCGACAATACGCCCTTTGCCAATGGGCGTTTTAAGCTCGTGCATAATGGTGCGTAAAAAAAGTTGTCGTGAGTTAATCAGATCGTGGATTTTTTTTACCGCTCGGTCAAACTCATTGGCAACTTCACCGATCTCATCGTTGGATTCACTCTTGCATTCAATCTCAAGATCACCCGAAGCAAACTTACGTATTTGAGAACTGAGTGTTTTCAAAGGAGCAATGCTTTTAAAAATAGAGATGTACATGTAAAGCAAAATCAGAAGCGCTATGACAAAAACAACCCACAAACTCTCGTTAAAATTTTTGTAGTCTTGACTCTCTAAAAGCACGCTCGATTCGAAATTGTCGATGAAAAGATAGTAGCGATCATTGTAGACAATGGAGGAGAAACGACTAATGGGTGAAAGCTTTTGAAAAATGACCACCCCGCGCTCCAATACCGAATCACGCAGGTGTTTGCTGGAGACTTTTTTGAGTCCAAAGTTATTAAAATACTCTTCAATATCGCCTGGTTCGACGTTGTTTCGGTACATCACTAAAAGGTAGTTGACCGATTGAATTTGGCGCTGTTTCATATTGTCTAAGTTTTTGTCACTTTGATGCTCCAACAAAAGAGCAAAAAACATCGCCAGTAAAAAAAGTGAGAGAAAAAAGATCGCGCTGATCTTGTTCAGAATCGAGTTTTTAATCATCCAACCAGCTTATACCCAATCCCTCGAACCGAGTGGATGTATTCAGGACTCTTCGAGTCATCGCCAATTTTAGCACGTAATCGTCCGATGATGACATCTAAACTTTTTGAGCCTTTATCTTTCAGGGATTTGCAGTTGTACACCAGCTGTTCACGTGAAATCGAAAAACCGTTTTGCTTGATCATGTACGAAAGAATCTCATACTCAGCAGGCGTTAAACTTAAGACTTCATTTTTGAACGAGATCTCATGGCGTTTTTCATCGACCAAGAAGAGGCTTGATCCTTGTTGGTCTTCGAGTGTGGAACTCTTTTTGTAACGGCGAATTAAACTTTGAATGCGCGCGTACATCTCTTTAGGATCGTACGGCTTTGGCAAGTAATCATCCGCCCCGATTTGAAGCCCAATGACTTTGTCGCTAATGTCACTGCGCGCTGAGGAGATAATGATGGGAATATCGTACTGTGCCACGATCTCTTTACAGACTTCGAGTCCATCCATCCCAGGCAACGTCAGATCTAAAATCAACAGATCGTACTTTTTAATGCCCGCCGTTAACCCCAAGTAAGGGTCTTCATAATTGGTGATTTTGATATTGTATTTCGCGAGGTATTCACTTAAGATTTCAGCAAACTCAGCATCATCTTCTATCATCAAAACATTAATCATTCTATGACCTTAGAGCTTTTTTACAATTATACTGAATTTGTCTCTCTTTTCTTTAATAGAACGAGCAGAGAGAGATGAATAAAGGGAAATCCTTTACTCATCTTTAAGAATATAGAGATTTAAGCGAATAAATCCATAACTTAATCCAATCAGCAGTGGCCATGATAGTAACCATAAAAGCGAATGTGTATAATCCATACTGTTCTCCTAATAGTGATGTTGGCTAGAGTCGTTCATCTCTGCTTCCGTAATTTTCACACGATTCATGGCATACCACGCGTAAGCAATGTATGCCACAACAAACGGAATCATTAACCCCAAATAACTCATCGTGGTCAGTGTGTAGAAGCTTCCACTCGCATTTTCAATGTGCAATGAACTTTGCAAATCGCTCAAAGAGGGGTAAAAAACGGTATAGTTCAGTCCAACCGTGAGAAACAGTGCCGTCACCGTAAAAATAACGCCCACACCAAAAGGCTTAATACTTGTTTTACTGGTACTAAAAAGGGCGCGCGACACGCCAAAAACGACCAAACACACTCCCAGACCAAAAAGCGCTAACACCCAAGGCATTTGGGCAAAATTGTTGAGATAGTGATACGGCACGATCATCACCGCTTTGGTGAGAGGATCATAGGCAAATCCCTCTTTGGTGAGAATCCAACCCATAAAGCTTACAAAGAAGAGTAAGAAGAGCAATGTGTGTGATCTCAGCATCGTTTTGATCTTTACATGTAAAGCGTCATGGTCAATATTATTGATAAAATAAAGCCCCGCACCAATGCGTGAAAGAAAGAAAAGCGTGAACGCTAAAAGATAATTAAACGGATTCCATAGCGCTTCTAACCCCCGCAAAGGGTTATCCCAAAAGACAAAGCGATTCTCATCGAGATGAAACTGGGCCCCGCTAAAAAAGGTGCTGATGGCAATGCCTAAGAGTAAAACACCTAAGCTTCCATTGAGGTACAAAAAGCGTTCGTACGTTTTCGTTCCTAAAAAATTATCCGGCCTTTTGCGGTACTCGTAACTGACCGCTTGGATGATAAAACAGAACAAAATGGCAAGCCAGACCCAATACGCACCCCCAAAACTGGTTGCGTAAAACAGAGGAAATGCGGCAAATAAAGCACCACCAAACAGAACCAATGTGGTAAAGCCAAGCTCCCATTTTCGCCCCAAAGAGTTGACCAACATCGTTTTTTCTGTTTCATTGGCAGGAAGGGAAAACAGCAAAGTTTGACCCCCTTGCACAAACAGCAAAAACGCAAAAACGCCTCCTAAAAGGCTTACAATAATCCACCACAACTGTTGCAATTGAAGCAAGGAGAGTAGTTCAAACATCAGTGACCTCCATCAGGGCCGATTGCGATTTGCTTCAACATAATCTTAATTTCAGCAATCAACAAAAGGGTAAAAAGTATGGCAAACAGGGTAAATGAGATCATCACATTCCCGCTACCTAAGTTCGTTGCAGCAATGTGCACGGGCATCAAGTCTTGAATCGCCCACGGCTGTCTGCCAACCTCCGCCACAATCCAACCGCATTCAGCGGCAATGTAACCCAAAGGAATGCTCCAAAGCGCTGCATACAAAACAGGTTTATAACGCATTATCTCACGCTTCATTAAGAGAAAAAGCACAATGATAAACAGTGCTAAAAACCACATCCCAAGACTGACCATCAGATGGAACGTATAAAATGTTAGGGCAATGGGAGGCACGATCTGCTCAGGTTTGTCCAAATAACCATAGCCAAAGTTGGGCATATGCGTCGTTAAAAGCGTGTGGGATTCTTGCATTAAAGCCGCATTACCCTCTTTTTTCGCTTCACGATAGCTCTTAAGCGCACCCAGGGCTATTTTGCCACTTTCAATACGCTCGCTTGCCGATATAACACCTTTAGAGGGATTGCCATACACCAAATCATCTAACCCTGGCACAAACGCCTCAATGTTGCGGTATCCTAGAAACGAGAGAAGATACGGTATCTCAATATCACCAATAAACGGGTGCAGATCATCGCCTATTTTTTTATCAGGATTTAAAACGGCAAACGCAATAAGACCGGCACGATGTTCTCCTTTATAAATCCCTTCCATCGCTGCAAGCTTAACCGGTTGATGTTGTGCAACCTGATAGGCACTCTCATCACCGCTAAGGGTTAAAAAAATGGAGGTGAGTAGACCAAAGGAAGCTCCCACAAGCATACTCCGTTTGGCAAAATGAAGATCGCGTTTTTTAAGTAAAAACCATGCAGAGATGCCTACAACAAACAAGGACCCGATCACATAGCCACTTGCAACTGTATGCAGAAACTTTGCAATTGCCACAGGTGAGAGCAAAACATCAAAAAAGTTTGCCATCTCGTTGCGCGCACTGTCTGGATTAAACACCATGCCAACAGGATATTGCATCCAACCGTTCGCCACTAAAATCCAAAAGGCAGAGAGGTTTGAGCCAAGGGCAACCAACCATGTGGAGAGCAGGTGAAAGCCTTTGCTGACTTTGTTCCAACCAAAAAACATGACCGCAAAAAAGGTGGATTCCATAAAAAAGGCTAAAATGCCTTCCACCGCAAGTGGTGCGCCAAAGATGTCACCGACAAACCACGAATAATTCGCCCAGTTGGTACCAAATTCAAACTCCATAATGAGCCCTGTGGCAACGCCGATGGCAAAGTTTATGGCAAAAAGCGTCATCCAAAACTTGGTTGCTTTTTTCCACTCAAGATCACCCGTTTTGACATAAAGTGTCTCCATAATTGCCACTAAAAAACTGAGTCCCAATGTTAAGGGAACAAATAAAAAATGGTAGATGGCGGTCAGCGCAAATTGCGCCCTACTCCAATCCACCGAAGCGAGTTCATTCACTTGAGATCCTTTGTTAAATTATCTAATACATACTCACTTTTTTGCGTTTCGTCATCAAAGAGCGTATGCAGGGTTTCGTTGAAGAAGAGTCCTTTGAAGAGAACTATCATCACCAAAAGCTTAATAAAAATCACTTTCCACAATGTTTTTCCAACCCCTAAATGGCTAAAACCCTCTTTATAGAGAGCTATCCAAAATCGAAAATTCATCTGTTTTTTCCTGATTATTTATTTTATTGAATTATAATTTTTATTAGTTAATATTTTATAAATGGAGTGCTTATAAAAAGCAGAGACAAAGAGAGAAGAAAGCCATAGTGATACAAGAGCGCATGATTGCTCTTGTATCTTACATGTAAATGATTATAGAACTATTTAACTTCAACGAGAGCTTTTGCCCAAGATTCCATCAAAGCGTGCATCTCTTCTTTGGGTGCTTCTAAAAATTCGATGATAAAAGAGTCCTCTAATTCGCAAACAGCAATACTGCGAGGACGCACCGCGACGATTTTGGTATTGGGGATTATAGGACCAAAGCAGAAGATGATATTTTGAGCATCTTTGAGCCCTTCCATGATCTCACCACCTAAGGATTTTGTGTGCGCATAATGATCAAACACCGCGATAAATTTCGCGATAGGATGCTCACTGATCTTCTCTTTAAAATAGGCAATGATCTGCCCAACGTTTTCATAACCCGTCTCACTCTTCTGAATGAGCAGCGAATACAGCGGGTATTTGTCCATAAAAATTGTTTTTTGCATTGAATTTTCCTTTGGGATTTTAATTTACTCTTGAACGCAGATGTCACCTTTTTGCATGTGGATCAGCGTTTGATAAATGACGATCGTGATAATAACGCTTGTAACAACTATCATCGTATACGCAAGTACCAACAAGGGAATGTCTTGCGTTTGATGGTACATGAGCATCGTGCTAATCGCCATTGCCGCCACAGGGAAGACAAACGCCCACCACGAGATAAAAAACTTGATTTTAATGAAGTTTTTATACATAAAGGCGATCAAGAAGGTGAAAAAGAGTGCGAGATTAAATAAGATCATCGCAAAGGTGTCGATGACTTCATAAATCTTTACATACGCAAGAAACCCAACCGCAGGCGGTGCGATGAGAATAAACATCGTTGGCATAAATTTGTTTGCCATCTGGTGGTGAAAAATGATGCGATTAAGCAAAATAGCAAACAAAATCACCCAAAAGAAGATGCCCGTGCTAAAGAAATAGAGCAACACACCTTGGCTTGCAAACCCAACACCTGCCACAGGGATGAGAACATTGCCCACAATGGGGATAAACCACGCAGGATTGGAGTGATCTAACTCTTGGTTGTTGTTGATCCAAAAGGAGATCGTGTGCATCGTTAAGTAAAAATGAAGTACCGCGCCTGGGTACCAAAAAAAGGCTGCAACAGAGGGATAATGCTCTTTGTAGATAATCGCCAACATAAGCATAGAGATCGAAACCGCTGCAAAAAAGTTAATACGCACAGGATGGCTAAACTCTTTTTTAACAGCAGCACTGTACTTCAAAAACTTTGTGATATAAATCACACTGATCACACCAAAAAGTAGCGTTGTGATCGCCATTAAACCTTCACCGATCAGTGCTGAAAAGCCTAACCAAAGGGCAGCTTTTTGGTACATGATGGTCAAACCACTCATACCCATGACCGTTGCATACATCATAATGGGGAAAAATTTGAGTCTATTTTGCTCCGCTTCTTGCATTACTTCCATAACCATCCTTTATTATTATATTAATAAATTTTGATGTAACTATAGCAAGCGTGCAGACATAAAGAGCTAAATAATCCTAGTCAATTGTTTTGTCTAAAGTAAAAAAAAGGAATTGTGTGAAGAAGAAAGAGTTTACATGTAAAGGAAGGTTAGAAAAAGACCTCCGAAGAGGAGGTCTTAAAAATTTTTAATAAGGGCTATTTATTTACTGACAGGTGCAGGTGCTTGCCCAGGAGCGCGTCTGCTAGGTTTTTGGCTCATCAATGTTTTAAGTTCAGCACGTTGTTCTTTGGTTAAAATGTTAAACACTTTTTCCATGTGATCGGCTTGAACAGCTACCATTTTTTCGTGCATTTCAGTGTGAAGCTTGATGAACTCTTTTTTGTTGAAGCTCTCGCCACTCATGAGATCTTGCATTTTAGTCATCATTTTTGGATCACGTAGTTTTGTCATTTCTAACTTCATTTCACTTTGCAAAACAGCTAATTTATGACGTTGGTCATCTGTAAGGTCAAGTTGCTGGAACATAGGCATACCCATCATCATGCCACCTTTGTTACCATTCATCATACCTTGTCCACCCATTCCACCACCTTGCATCATGCCCATACCATTCGATGGCATGCCTTGGCAGTTACCATTCATTCCATAAGCAAAGGTGCTTGTCGTTCCAAGCGCAACCAAAGTTGCTAGCGTTAAGATTGTTCTTTTCATAATCTACTCCTTAAAAGTTTGATACTGAAATAGTACACGGTGGCTGTTAACAAGCCTTTAACGATTTGTTAACCTACCTTAACAACCAAATTTTAAACTAGAATTTGATAAAATCGTGATCTTCAAAATCTTACATGTAAAGAGAACAATAGTGGATCTAGAATATTACGAAATATTGGAAATTAGTAGATCTGCAGATGCTGCAGAGATTAAAAAAGCATACCGAAAATTAGCGTTGCAATTCCATCCTGACCGCAACCAAGGTGACAAAGAGGCTGAAGAGAAATTTAAAGCGATCAATGAAGCCTACCAAGTCTTAAGCGACGAGCAAAAACGCTCCACGTATGATCGTTACGGCAAATCAGGACTTGACTCTCAAGGCTTTAGCCATTTCTCCGATATGCGCTATGAAGACATTATGGGCGATCTTGGTTCCATCTTTGAGTCTGTCTTTGGCGGAGGATTTAGCAGTAGCGGCGGTTTTGGTGGCAATGGCGCGAAACAAAATCGCAAATACAACCTCGACCTCGAAGCTGAAGTCACGCTAGCGTTTAATGAAGCCATTTTTGGATGTAAAAAAGAGGTCAGTTTCTCCTATAAAAAACCCTGCGAGACGTGTGATGGTACCGGAAGCAAAGACAAAGCTAAGGCGACATGCAAAGAGTGTAAAGGTAAAGGACAAGTCTTTTATCGACAAGGCTTTATGACCTTTTCTCAAACCTGCCCTGCGTGTAATGGCAAAGGCAGTGTTGTCACCAATCCATGCCCAAGCTGTAACGGCAAAGGTTTTAGTCAAGTGGACGATAAAGTCACCATTGACATTCCTGAGGGCATTGACAACAACAACCGCATTCGCGTAGCAGGAAAAGGCAACATCGATGAGCGTGGAACCAGAGGTGACCTTTACATCTTAGTGCATGTCAAAGAAGATGAGCATTTTGTGCGCCATAATGATGATATTTACATCGAAGTCCCCATCTTTTTCACCCAAGTAGCCCTAGGTCAAACGATCAAAATTCCAACGATTCGTGGCGAAACCGAACTTGAACTTCCTTTGGGCGCGAAAGATAAACAGCAATTCATCTTCAAAAAAGAGGGTGTCAAAAACGTGCATACTCATCAACTTGGAAGCATGATCGCGCAAATTTCGGTTCGTTACCCTAAAAAGCTGACCAAAGAGCAAAAAGAGATGCTTGAGAAACTCCAAGCAGAATTTGGCATTGAAACCAAACACAAAGATGAAAAATTTGAAAGCGTCTTCGATAAAATCAAAAGCTGGTTTGACTAACATTTTAGAGTATGAAGGGCAAAAACTTTCATACTCCATCATCACAAACAAGCGTCTTAAAAACTTCTACATCAAGATAGACCTCATCCAAGGGGTCATCGTCAAAACCCCTTCCTCCAATACAGCCTACATTCATACCTTGGTGATGCAAAAAGCGCTCTGGATCTTTGCAAAAATGAGAGCGGTCAAAGAGCGCACAACACTTGCATCGTTGTTTGAAAATGAAGGAAGAGTGCTCTATTTGGGAGAGCCAATTCTTTTACATGTAAACCAAACGCCTGAGTCTTTTTACAGAGAAAAGAGCATTCCTTTGGTGACACGCCTAGTGGAAGAGTGGAGCTTTTTGATGGGGGTAAAACCCACACATGTCCGCTTTCGAAAAGCTAAAAGGCGATGGGGAAGTTGCAGCCATACCAATGAACTTAGCTTCAACCTAAGCCTTGCGCAACTCCCTCTTGAGTGCATCACCTACATCGTCATCCACGAGCTCTCACATATTGAGCACAAACACCACCAAAAAGCGTTTTGGAACTGCGTGGGTGAGTTTATGCCTGAATATAAAAACTGTGAAAAAATCCTAAAAAATTATTCGCCATCGCTCTCTTAAAAAAACAGAATTCGAAATCCAATCGCCACCAAAATTACGCCACCAAAAATCTCCGCTCTGCTCTCCAACCACGTTCCTGTTAGTTTTCCCACATGCACACCGATGAAGCTGATGATAAAGGTGGTCAAGCCGATGATGACACAGGCGAGCAGCGGATTGAGGTCTAAAAGCATCAAACTAAACCCAGCCGCCATCGCGTCAATGCTCGTTGCAATCGCTAAGGTGAGCATGATTTTATTGGTAATCTTTGCAAGCTCTTCGCCAACACCTTCATTGAGCCCTTCGTAGATCATCTTCGCACCAATGAGCAGCAAGAGTCCAAATGCGATGTAGTGCGCGTATTCGCTCACAAAACCAAGCACACCTTTTCCACCTGCGTAACCAATGAGTGGCATCAGTGCTTGAAAAATACCAAAAAAGAGCCCCGCTTTAAGGGCTAGTGCTTTGGTCGTATAACCATTTTGTTTAGCCCCAAGACCGATGGAGACTGCAAAAGCGTCCATACTTAAGGCAAATGCTAACAGTAAAACTTCGATCATTTCAATTCTCCCCAATTATTGCCTATGGCAATCGATACTTTGAGTGGCACCTTAAGCGCGTAAATCTCTTCCATCACTTTTTGTGCCTGCGTAGCAAATGCTTCTGCCCTCTCCTCTTTGACTTCAAAAATCAGCTCATCGTGAATTTGAAGCAACAATTTTGCCTCATCATCCACGAGGGTCGTCATGATTTTATTCATCGAAAGCTTGATGAGATCGGCGGCACTGCCTTGAAAAACAGTATTGACCGCTTCGCGAAGGTAGCCTGCGTATTGCATGCCATTGGCGTGTTCAAAGTCAAAATAGCGCTTTCGCCCCAAGAGTGTCTGAACAAAGCCCTCTTTTTTAGCACCCTCTGCAATCGCAGTAAGAAAGTTTTTGATCGTCGGAAAGGTTGCAAAATAGCTGTCGATGTAACTCTTCGCCTCTTTGGTGCTGATGCCAATTGTCTCGGACAAACGTTTGGGTCCCATGCCGTACAAGAGTCCAAAGTTAATGCTTTTAGCAACCCCTCGTTTGGCGGCCGCATCCGCTTCGCCAAAGAGTTTGAGTGCGGTCTCTTTGTGAATGTCTTTGTTGGAGCGAAATGCTTCCACCATCGCTTCATCACCGCTAAAATGCGCCAAAAGTCTGAGCTCTATTTGCGAATAGTCGATGCCGATGAGTTTGTACCCCTCTTTGGCGATAAACCCGCCACGCACTTCGCGTCCAAGTTCCGTTTTAACAGGAATATTTTGAAGGTTTGGGTCTTTAGAACTTAGTCTTCCTGTAGACGTTCCTGTTTGCATAAATGAGGTGTGAATGCGACCTTTTGGGGACTCTTTCGAGAGTTTTAGCAATGGTTCAATGTAGGTCGAACGCAGTTTGTAAAGCTCTCGGTATTCTAAAATCTTCGCGATGCTTGGGTGTTTATCCAACAGTTCATTGAGCACATTTTCATCGGTACTGTAACCTGTTTTGGTCTTTTTTACGGTCGGGAGTCCCAGTTGTTCAAATAAAACGGCTCCCAGTTGCTGGGTGGAATTGAGATTAAAATTGGCGTCGCACAGGGCAAATATTTCTATTTTTAGCGCTTCTATAGCATGATCGGTACGTTTTAAGAGGGTCTCAAAATAAGGTGCATCGACTTTGATGCCCTCTTTTTCCATCTTCATCAAGGTTTTAATGAAAGGAAACTCCACCGCTTTAGCCAGATCAAGCAGATGCGGCTCTAACATCTCTTGAAGTTTGTGGTAGAGTTTGAGCGTCATCCATGCATCTTCACTGGCATATTCGCACGCTTTTTCCAAAGGCACACTGCTAAAGTTTTCACCTTTGGCAACGACCTCTTTAAACTTCACCATCGCGTGGTTGAAAAAGCGCAGTGCCAGCGTATCAAGCCCCACATTGGTTTCAGGATTGAGCAGCCATGCCAAAAGCATTGTATCGGCATAAATTGTGACATCGTGGATGCCAAAATTGTTTTCGATGACGGCTAAGTCAAATTTGAGATTTTGCCCTACAATTTTGTGGGTGAAAAGCGCTTCCAATGCCTTTTTCGCATCTGACAGACTGATCTGATCGCCCACGCCCAAATAGTGATGCGCGATGGGAACGTAGTACGCTTCCTCCGCATTGATCGCAAAAGAGAATCCCACGATCTTCGCATTGTACGCATCTAGCGCATTGGTCTCGGTATCAAAGGCGACGATGGCGTCGTCTTCAATGCCTTCAATGGTGTTAAACAGCATCTTTGCATCATCGAGCAAAATCGCGTTAAAGCCCGTTTTGACGCTCTCTTTGGGTTTTACATGTAAGGCTTCATTGCGCACACGAGAGAGCATATGGCGCAGTTCGTATTTTTCCAGTTCATCGACAATGCCAAGCAGCGGATTATCGCATGGAAGGTGAAAAGACTCAAACTTATCGGCGATGTTTAATGAGTCATCCAAGCGCACCAACTGTTTGCTCAAAAAGGCATTTTCACGCCCTTCCTCCAACATCGCTTGCATACGAGGGTTGGCGATGCGCTCTAAGTTTTCATACACACCTTCCACCGTCTCATAATCATCCAAAAGTTTTTTTGCTCCCTTAGGTCCAATGCCTTTGACACCAGGGATATTGTCGGCAACATCACCTACGAGGGCTAAATAGTCATTGATTTTATGCGGATACACCCCAAATTTTTCAAAACATTTTTCGGTGTCGATCTCCATCTTTTTCATCGGATCGTAAATAACCACCATACCATCATCGATGAGTTGGTACAAATCTTTATCATGTGTGACGATGCGCACTTTGATGTCATGGTGTTTGGCAAAACGCACCGCAGAGGCGATGACATCATCGGCTTCAAACCCCTCTTCGTTGTAGCATTTAAAGCCCATTTTCTCGATCCACGAAATCGCAACAGGAAGCTGACGCCTTAAATCTTCGGGCGCTTCAGGGCGATTGGCTTTGTAATTAGGATCAATCTCATGGCGAAAATTCTTGCCTTTGCTGTCCAACGCAAAGAGCAGATAATCGGTGTCATGCTCGTTTTTGATCGCGTAGATAAAATTGGCAAATCCTGTGAGAAGTCCTGTGGGAAAGCCTTGGGAGTTGCGCAGTTGGGGAAGTGCGAAGTAGTTTCTAAAAAAAAAGCCAAAAGTATCAATGATGGTAAGTGTTTTCACAAAAGCGCCTTTACATGTAAAGAGTTTAGTAGGATTTTTTAAGGGACTGAATCACACCAAGAAACAGCGTTTGGTCTAATTTTTCTTTTTCTAAAAGGTTCAGCGCCATATTCACACTGCGCTCACTCAGTGGTG
The DNA here is from genome assembly GCF_000568815.1 of Sulfurospirillum multivorans DSM 12446. Taxonomy (NCBI): domain Bacteria; kingdom Pseudomonadati; phylum Campylobacterota; class Epsilonproteobacteria; order Campylobacterales; family Sulfurospirillaceae; genus Sulfurospirillum; species Sulfurospirillum multivorans. The sequence goes on along the minus strand of NZ_CP007201.1, from coordinate 695,989 downwards.
CGTTGAGAGGAATCGCGGTTTTAACCACTTTGAGCGCAAAAGAGTACGGACGAATCGCCTCGGGTGCTGCGCCAATCGCATCGGTGTACTCGATCGCTTCGACCATCGTTTTATCAAACTTCCAGTGTTTGAAAATGCGTGAGGTTACTTCACTGCTGGTGATGCGCACAAACATACGCTCGACATCGGCGATGTTATTACAGCTCTCTATTTCAGAGCGAAATTGATAGGTTTCATTATTTTTAGCGATCTCATCGGCAATGAGAATTTTGCCCGTCTCTTGCAAAAGCGCCGCAAGGAACAGAAGATCAACCTTGCTCGCATCGACTTTACCGTACCACTGCAACATCAAGGCACTTTGCAAACTAGAGATGGAGGCAAACTCATCAGGCGTAATGCCATACGGCGCCATGTCTACATGTAACAGTTTTTTAATCGACATATCCATGACCAAAGAACGGGTTGTGGACATGCCAAACAGTCCAACAGCTTGCACCACACTCTTGATTTCGCGTCTAAAACCATACAGAGGCGAATTGGCTACTTTTAAGAGGTTCGCGACCATCATCGGATCTTCTTCGATCACATGGGCAAGGTCGTTGACGCTGGCATCGGGATCTTTGCAGATCAATGTCATCTGATGGAAACTTTTTGGAAGGGGTGGAAGTGATTTGATGCGCTCAGCTATCTCTTCAAGCATGATGTCATCTCGCTTTAATGAATTTGTAAAGATTATAGCGCGCTTTAGTTAAAAAGCTAATGAGAGAAGCCACCTTGAAGAGTTCTTACAACCGTAGCGTCGCAAGAACTCCAATTCGTTGCATGCGACTACAAAGGAATGACGTCTTCAACGCTTTCGGGGTGATCCAGTGTGTATTTGAATTTTTCCATATCGATCTGTTTATCCCAAGCACCAACGATCACCGCCGCCACGGCGTTACCACACAGGTTACCGACAGCGCGCATCTCGCTCATAAATTTATCAACGCCAAGGAGTACCGCCACCGTCACCACAGGGATCACATCGCCCATCGCAGAGAGTGTGCCTGCTAGCACGATAAAGCCTGAGCCCGTGACACCCACCGCACCTTTGGACGCCACCATCAAAATAAAGATGATGGAGAGCTCATGGGAAAGCGTGAGAGGAATGTTAAAGGCTTGCGCCAAAAAGATGATGGAGAGCGAGAGGTAGATGTTGGTACAATCAAGGTTAAACGAATAGCCCGTTGGAATCACAAGTCCCGTGGTTCCGCGACTCACCCCCGCTGCTTCTAGTTTGCGCATCAACGGTGCCAAGGCCGATTCGCTCGAAGAGGTTGCAAAGACGATTAACACTTCTTTGGCAATAAAACGCATAAATTTAAAGACATTGATTTTGAAAAACCACAAGATGATGCCAAGAACACCAAATAAAAAGACCAAAACCGAAATCAGCATAACGCCCAGTAAACTTGCCATACCAATTAAAGAAGCAATGCCAAATTTACCAATCAAAAATGCCATCGCGCTAAAACTCGCCAGTGGGCTTAGCCACATGACAAACGTTAAAATTTTAAAGAAAACGTTTTGTACCTGTTCTAGTGGTTTCAAGATGACAGGTTTGTACTTGCCACCAAACGCCGAGAGAAGAACCGCTAAAACCAGCGCCATCACCAAAACTTGAAGGGTATTGCCATGCAAAAAGGGGGTAATCGGATCATGCGGAATGGCACTTTTAAGAATGCTCCACGCCGTTGCAGTCTCTTGCCCTGTTTTTGTAAAATTTGCCACACTCGAAGCGTCCAAAGACTCAACGCTAAGGTTCATTCCATGCCCTGGTTTGAGAATATTTCCAAAGAGCACGCCAATGGCAAGCGCAAACGTACTCACCACTTCAAAATAGACAAACGCCTTAAGCCCAATAGAGCCAACCTCTTTAAGACTCTCAAGCCCAACAATACCTGAGATAATCGTTAAAAAGATAATCGGTCCCACCAACCATTTTAAAACCTGAATAAACCAATCAATCCCCGGCTTTGCTTTTACCGCAAGAGAAGGATCAACCATACCAAGCGTCACACCGGAGATAATTGCCACAACCACCCAAAAAGCCAAGCTTTTAATCGTATAGTGTGTCCAATTTTTACGGGTTACTTTTTTTGCAGTGAATGTTTCCAATTAAAATGCCTTTGATACCCTTTTGAACCAGCACACACAAGGGATTTCCCTTTACATGTAAAGATTGGGAAGAGTCATTTTTTTTTAATAGACTTTTTACAAAATGAATTTTGCCTGAATTTTAATTATGACACAGCAAAGGGGATTTTAATGAGATTTTTAAGCGAAAGAAAGAGGAAGCGACTGAGGATTTCCCGCAATCGCTTCAAAAAGTATCAACCAGGAATGGCGTCTTCTACGCTTTCGGGATGATCAAGTGCGTATTTGAATTTTTCCATATCAATCTGTTTGTCCCAAGCACCGACAACAACGGCTGCCACTGCATTTCCACACAGGTTTCCAACCGCTCGCATCTCGCTCATAAATTTATCCACACCCAAAAGAACCGCAACGGTGACCACAGGAATTGCGCCACCCATTGCCGAAAGCGTACCAGCAAGCACGATAAAGCCAGAACCTGTCACACCCACGGCACCTTTTGAAGTGACCATAAGGATAAAGATGATCGAAAGCTCTTCTGCAAGGGTTAATGGAATGTTAAACGCTTGAGAGATAAAGATGATCGACAAGGAGAGATAGATGTTCGTACAATCAAGGTTAAACGAATACCCCGTAGGAATAACAAGACCCGTCGTTCCTCTGCTCACACCTGCTGCTTCAAGTCGTTTCATGAGTGGCGCGAGCGCTGATTCACTTGAAGAGGTTGCAAAGACGATCAAGACCTCTTTAGCGATAAAACGCATAAACTTGAAGATGTTGATCTTAAAGATTGCCATGATGATACCAAGCACACCAAAGATAAACGCGAGTACAGAGATCGCCATAACACCGAGTAAACTTGCCATATTAATGAGGGATGCAATGCCAAATTTACCGATCAAAAATGCCATCGCACTGAAACTTGCAATGGGACTGAGCCACATCAAAATGGTTAAGATTTTGAAGAAGAAGTTTTGTGCAATTTCCAGAGGCTTTAAAATGGTTGGCTTATGTTTTCCACCAAAAGCAGAGATCAAAATCGCTAAGGTCAATGCCATCACAAGCACTTGCAGTGTGTTACCATGGATAAATGGCGTGATAGGATCGTGCGGAATAGCACTTTTTAAAATCGACAGAAAGGAGCCAACTTCTTGGTTAGCGTTTGTAAACTTTGCAACGCTGTTAGCATCCAAGGATTCAACCGAGAGGTTCATACCGTTTCCTGGGCCAAAAAGATTGCCAAAAAGTACACCAATCGCCAAAGCAAAGGTACTCACAATTTCAAAATAGACAAACGCTTTAAAACCGATAGAACCAACCTCTTTAAGACTCTCAAGCCCTACGATACCCGAGATAATCGTTAAAAAGATAATCGGACCAACCAGCCATTTAAGGATTTGAATAAACCAATCAATTCCTGGCTTCGCTTTAACCGCCATTGCCGGATCATAAATACCAAACAAAATCCCCGTAATAATGGCAAAAACAACCCAAAAAGCCAAGCTTTTAAGGGTATAACGTTTCCAATCACTTTTTGCTACAACACACATTGCCTGTTCCAAGAAACATCCTTTGAATTTTTAGATAGGGCGATTATAATGAAAAGATATGTCTATCTTATGTAGGCTTACATGTAAAGAGATTCATAGGTTTTTTTCACTTAAAAAGCGTTACTAAAAGAAACATCTAAGGCTTTTTCTTTTCTGACTCCAATTCGACTGCTAAAAATTTTCCCGTATAACTTTCAGATTTCTCAGCATCTCTTGCGACTTCAAATGGCGTTCCCATCGCGATTATACGCCCTCCATAGCTTCCACCCTCTGGTCCCATATCGATCATATAGTCTGCATTCTTGATGACATCCATATTGTGTTCAATGACCAAAACCGAGTTACCCATATCTGTGAGATGGTGTAACACTTTGACCAATCTATCGACATCGGCGAAGTGTAAACCCGTCGTTGGCTCATCCAAAACGTACAAGGTATTGCCTGTATCTTTTTTGCTGAGCTCTTTGGCAAGCTTGATGCGTTGTGCTTCACCACCACTGAGGGTCACCGCATTTTGACCTAGGGTAATGTAGCCCAAACCAACATCTGCCAACGTTTGCACTTTTTGGTTAATTTTAGGAATTGCTTTGAAAAACTCATACGCTTCATCAACACTCATACTTAAAACGTCCGAAATGGATTTGCCTTTGTACTTGATTTCCAAGGTTTGCGCGTTGTAGCGATGGCCTTTACAGACATCACACTTGACCATGATGTCGGGTAAAAAGTGCATCTCTATCTTGATCTCGCCATCGCCTTGGCACTTCTCACAACGTCCACCCTTCACGTTAAACGAAAATCGACCGACACTGTAACCACGAATTTGCGCCTCTTTGGTTTTCGCAAACAGAGCCCTGATCTCATCCATCACGCCTGTATAGGTTGCAGGATTACTTCTAGGTGTCCTACCAATCGGGCTTTGATCCAGATAAATCACTTTATCGAGTTGATCGAGTCCTATACACTCAACACCCGCAACTTTGTTCACTTTTTTTGCACGGTTAAGATACTCTTTGGCCACAGGAAGCAAGGTTTGAAGAATCAAGGAGCTCTTACCACTCCCGCTCACACCTGTAATGGCGACAAGATTTCCCAGTGGAATTTTGACATCAAGGTTTTGAATATTGTTGATCGTGACATGATTAAGCTCGATCCAACGCGTCTGTTTTCGGTTCTCACGGTAATTAATCACTTTTGTGCCATTGAGGTATTGCGCGGTGAGCGTATTGCTTTTTAAAAGCTCTTCGTTGGTGCCTTGAAAGACCACTTCACCCCCAAACTTTCCAGCCCCAGGACCAATGTCGACAATAAAATCTGCGGTTTTAATCGTCTCTTTGTCATGCTCAACCACAATAACCGAGTTGCCTTTTTTCTGCAAACTACGAAGTGTTCGGATGAGCTTAAGCGTATCGCGCTCGTGCAAACCGATGCTGGGCTCATCAAGGACATACATAACGCCTGTCAAACCACTACCAATCTGCGAAGCGATGCGAATCCGTTGCGCCTCACCGCCACTGATCGTACGTGCGTCGCGTCCAAGGCTGATATAACCCAATCCTACATCAAATAAGAAGTAAAGACGCTCTTTAATCTCTTTTAAAATAGGCTCCGAGATCATCTTGTGCTGGGCTTTCATCGAAGCAAAGTTTTTCTCGTCTTTGAAAAAAGCTAAACACTGATCGATCGGAAGCTCCAAAATATCGGCGATATTTTTCTTTGCCAAACGAACCGCCAAACTCTCTTTTTTGAGACGGTACCCACCACACGTGTCGCACGTCTTTTCACTCATATAATCACCGAGCTCTTTTTCATCTTTGAGCATATCGTAGGCGATTTTGATCACACCTTCCCATTTGCGGGTCAGTTTATGTTTTTTCCAAAAGAAGGTCGCATCTTCCACACCACCGTGCAAAATGGCTTTTTGTTGGTACTCCTCTAACTCTTCATACGGTATCTTGGTATTAATCCCCGCACCCTCACAAAAGGCGTGTAAAAATTTGGCATAAAAGCTTTTGTTAAACCCGTAAAATATTTTAATCGCACCCTCTTCGATGCTCACATGCTCATTGATGATTTTTTTCAAATCCAGCGTGTAGCGAATGCCCAAACCATCGCACGTTGGACACGCACCCTTAGGAGAGTTAAACGAAAAGGAGAGCGGCTCGAGGGGTTCAAAACTGATCTTACAATCAAAACATGCCAGATGCTCACTATAATGAATGTGAGAGGTTGGAAGCCCTACTTCATCGGCATTGGAGATGTCCAGTTCGACTTCGCCATAACTCTCCAAAAGTGCTTTTTCAATGTCTGTAGCGATTCGCTCTTTGTTCTCTTCACGCACCACCACACGGTCAATAATGACTTTAATAGTATGCTTTTTAGTTTTTAAAAGCTCAACTTCTTCATCCAAACGTACCATAACGCCATCAATCAGAGCACGCACGTAACCTTTATGACGCAACGATTCGATCATGTCCGCAAAACTGCCTTTTTTCTCACGCACGAGGGGTGCCAAGATGGAAAGTTTTGTCTCGGGTGGGAGTTTTAATACCTGCTCGATGATGTCAGCAACCGACATCTGCGAAATCTCTTTACCGCAAAGATGACAGTGCTGTTTTCCTACACGCGCGTAAAGCAGACGCAGATAATCATAAATTTCGGTAATCGTTCCCACCGTGGAGCGAGGGTTTTTACTCGTTGTCTTCTGGTCAATCGCAATCGCAGGCGTTAATCCTTCAATTTTATCGACATCGGGTTTTCCCACACGGTCCAAAAACTGACGTGCATACGAGGAAAGTGACTCGATGTAGCGACGTTGCCCCTCTGCGTAGAGCGTATCAAACGCCAAAGTACTTTTGCCACTTCCGCTCAAACCCGTAAAAACGACGAGCTTATTTTTAGGAATCTCTAGGTTGATATTTTTAAGATTATTCTCTCGAGCGCCGTAAATTTTTATCATAGGATATTCATCTCACTTAAAATTTTATTGAAGGTTAGGATAAACATAACCGTATACAAGATCAACAATGCGCGTTTTTGCATCTTTTTATCGATGCGGTGCGATAGTTTAACACCAAAATAAACACCAATCACTGAACCAAGACCAATCGCCGCACCCACCGCATAATCCACATACCCATGCGCGGAGAGACTAATAAAGCCTGAAATAGAGCCAAAAATCACAAAAAAGAGGGTCGTTCCAACCGCTTTTTTAATGTCCCATCCCAAAAAGCCGACCAGTGCAGGGGTGAGGAAAATAGCTCCGCCCGTTCCCGTACTAATAGAAATAGCACCCACAAACACTCCGATAAACAGAAGCAAAAAGGTGGATTCGTTGGGGCAAAGTTGCGGCTCAAGGCTTGCAGTAAACATTTTATAAATAGAGAGCAGTAAAATAACTGCAAAGAGAATTAAAAGCGCTAAATGGGGCATTGCATCGACGATCATACCGCTAAAAGCAGCGCCGATAAAGGAGCCTAGCCCTAAGATAAGTCCGCTTTTGAGCGCCAAACTTCCTGCTTTATGGTTGTGATACGAGCCGAACATGGAGCTGAAAATCATCTGCATCACGGAGATGCCAATCGCCATTTTGATATCATAGCCAAAATAGATTAACGCCGGTACTAAAATGGTACCGCCGCCGATACCAAAAAAACCAGACGAAAATCCTACTAAAATACCAAAGAACGCAAGCCCCACCAACATTACCATGCCAACTTTAAATTAAGATGTTAGATTGTACTTCAACACCTCTTAATAAACGATTTAAAGCGAGGGTTAGCGAGGGAAGTCGTCTTTACATGTAAAAGGTTTTACATGTAAAGACTGGAAGCTTATTTGCGAGAGAGTTTATACCCAACAGCAAGGAGTGCAATCCATGCAGGAATGAGATAAACCGAGATATTAATCCCATCGATGAAAAGCATAATGACCAAAATCATCACAAAGAAAAGAAGGCAGATGATGTTGCCAATCGGGAACCAAAATGCTTTAAATTTGGGCTCAATTCCCTCTTTGATCTTCGCATAGCGAAATTTGAGGTGCGCAAAGCTGATCATAAACCAGTTGACGACAAGGGCTGAAACGACCAACGCCATCAAAAATTTAAACGCATCTTCGGGCATAAAGTAGTTGAGCACAACACACATTCCTGTAATAAGCGCTGAAAAAAGCACCGCATTGACAGGCACACCTTTAGCGTTTAAACTCATCAGCATCTTGGGTGCATTGCCTTGTGAGGCTAAACCAAAAAGCATACGTGAGTTGGAGTAAACACCACTGTTATAGACTGAAAGAGCGGCTGTTAAGACGATGGCATTGAGCACATGCGCGATGAGATTTTCATTGAGACTGCTAAAAACCATAACAAACGGTGTTACGTCTTTGGTCATATTCATCCACGGCATGAGTGAGAGCAAAATCGCCAGTGCGCCGATGTAAAAGATCAAAATTCGGTAAATGACTTGGTTGGTCGCGCGTGGAATCGTATGGCTGGGATCATCTGTCTCTGCGGCTGCGATGCCGATGAGCTCAAGTCCACCAAAAGAGAACATGATGAAGACCATCGCCATTAAAAAGCCTTGAATGCCATGTGGGAAAAAGCCGCCCTCTAACGCCCAAAGGTTGCTAAAATGCGCTGTTTCGCCACCATTTCCACTGATCAACAAGTAACTACCAAATGCAATCATCGCGATAATCGCCGCGACTTTGATAATGGAAAACCAAAACTCAAATTCACCGTAAATACGAACATTCACAAGATTTACAAGGTTAACTAAGACAAAGAAAAACGCTGCCGACGCCCATGTCGGGATATTTGGAAGCCAAAAATGGACAAACGTACCAATGGCGGTCAGTTCTGCCATACCGACTAAAACGTACAAAATCCAGTAGTTCCAGCCCGATGCAAAGCCCGCAAACGGATGCCAATATTTGTTCGCAAAATGGCTAAATGAGCCAGCAACGGGCTCTTCGACGACCATTTCGCCCAGTTGACGCATAATCATAAATGCAATAAATCCACCCAACGCATACCCTAAAAGTACCGCTGGACCTGTAAGTTGAACGGTTGTAGAAACCCCTAAAAAAAGTCCCGTTCCAATAGCTCCGCCCAATGCAATAAGTTGAACGTGTCTATTTTTAAGACCTCGTGAAAGCCCTTTTGCGTGCATAAAATTCCCTTATTCTGTAAAAAATCAAAGCGCCATTGTAGCGTTTTTAGCAAAAATAGTACGCTTTTGAGTGCTCAATTTTTATTTAATCCGTAATTTAAAGAGTTTAACTTATAATTGTTTATCCATTCGCGTCAAGGGAAAACCCATGAAAGAAGCTGTGATCCAAGCGACAGAGAATTTCTGCTCAACCATTTTGTGTGAAGTTCCACAAAAAGCGTCTGAATTAGGAAGCTATTTTTATGGCTCCGCGATCGCTCTCATCGAAAATGAGATGGAACATACGTGGTATCTTTTTTTTGAAAAAAAGGTGTTGGATGAGATCGCGCTGAACCTTCTTTTTGAAGAAAATCTCTGTGAAAACGACCTCGACGATCTGCTCAAAGAGATCGCCAATCAAATCATCGGCTCGGCTAAAGTGATCTTGGAAGAGAGATACCCCCACAACGACTACCACCTCAGCGTGCCCGAATTTATGGGCAATGTCGCCACACCCTTTCCCATCGCACTCCAAGTTGCACAACACTACCAAATCAAAAACAGCACTTTTGTTATCGCTAAATAATAGACTTCTTTCCTAGCCCTTGAAAAGATAAAGAGTTTGCTTAGAGTGCGTTAATTTTTGAAACTAAAAATTGAGTCATAGCCAAAGTTATGGCGATGTTTTTAGTTTTGAAAAGTGATGTGCTATAAGCAATATTCTTTTTCAATGGGTTAGAAAAGAAGTCTAATACTTTACATGTAAAGAGATGTAAAGAAAAGAAACGTCCCTTATACAAAAACACCCTTTCTTCTGCCCAACGTTTTTTCTTAAGTCTCTTTTGGGAATAGCTTTGTATAATCACTTTCTTACCATTGTCTGTGGGGGTGCCCAAAAAGCTGAGATCATACCCCAAGAAGTCCATTAATGTGGCTTCACGAACCTGATCTGGGTAATGCCAGCGTAGGAAATAAGGAGATAAACTCATGAGTAAAGTCCTCGATAATCTTGAAAAAATAGATGCTTCATACATTCAAAACTTCCCAAGTTCTCGTAAAATATACGTCCAAGGCTCACGCAAAGACATTCAAGTCCCGATGCGTGAAATCACCCTCAGTGCGACTTCACTTCGCGATGGTACCTTTGAGGAAAATCCACCGCTTCACGTCTATGACACATCAGGCGTTTACACCGACCCCACTGTCAAGATCGACCTCCACAAAGGCTTAGAACCACTACGCGCCAAATGGATCGAAGAGCGCAATGACACCGAACAACTAGCCGATTTTAACTCTATCTATTTTCACAAACGTCACGATGACCAAGAGTTGAACGCTCTTCGTTTCCCTAACCTCAAAAAACCACGTCGCGCACTCAAAGGCAAGAATATCACTCAAATGCACTACGCTCGTCAAGGTATCATCACGCCAGAGATGGAGTATGTCGCCATTCGTGAAAACTGTAACCTTGAAGAGGCACGCAAACACAAACTCTTAGGCTCTCAACATAAAGGTGAGCATTTTGGGGCAAACCTGTCCGATGTTTACACGCCTGAATTTGTACGCCAAGAGATCGCCGCAGGACGTGCCGTTCTTCCCCTCAATGTCAACCATCCTGAAGCCGAGCCGATGATAATAGGTCGTAACTTCATGGTCAAAATCAACGCCAACATCGGCAATTCCGCTACGACCTCATCCATCGAAGAAGAGGTCGAAAAGATGCTCTGGTCAACCCGTTGGGGTGGTGACACTGTGATGGACTTGTCCACAGGCAAAAACATCCACGAAACGAGAGAGTGGATACTCCGTAACTCCGCCGTGCCTATCGGAACTGTGCCCATTTACCAAGCCTTAGAAAAAGTAAACGGCATTGCCGAAGACTTGACGTGGGAAGTCTTCCGTGATACCCTCATCGAGCAAGCCGAACAAGGCGTGGACTACTTTACGATTCATGCAGGTGTTCGCCTCGCTTACGTTCCTATGACAGCAAAACGCCTCACAGGCATCGTCTCTCGTGGTGGAAGCATCATGGCAAAATGGTGTCTGCACCATCACAAAGAGAGTTTTTTATACACTCATTTTGAGGAAATCTGTGACATCATGAAAGCTTACGATGTCGCCTTTTCACTCGGCGATGGCTTACGCCCCGGTTCCCTTTACGATGCCAACGATGAAGCGCAATTTGCCGAACTTGAGACGCTGGGAGAACTCACCAAAATCGCATGGAAACACGACGTGCAAGTGATGATCGAAGGCCCAGGACACGTTCCGATGCAGATGATTAAAGAGAATATGACCAAAGAGTTAGAGGACTGTTTTGAAGCGCCCTTCTACACCCTTGGACCCTTGGTCACCGACATCGCTCCAGGCTACGACCACATCACCTCAGCCATCGGTGCGGCGCAAATCGGTTGGTACGGCACAGCGATGCTCTGTTACGTCACACCCAAAGAGCACTTAGGCTTACCAAACCGTGAAGATGTCAAAGAAGGCATCATCGCCTACAAAATCGCCGCCCACGCCGCAGACCTCGCCAAAGGTTTCCCTGGAGCGCAAATACGCGACAACGCCATGAGCAAAGCCCGTTTTGAGTTTCGTTGGTACGACCAGTTCAACATCGGCTTCGACCCTGACCGCGCACGTGAATACCACGACAAAACGCTCCCAGTGGAAAGTGCCAAAGTCGCGCATTTTTGCTCCATGTGCGGCCCAAAATTCTGCTCCATGAAAATCTCGCAAGATGTCAGAGACTACGCCGCAAAGATTGGTGCTGAAGATGTTACTGTTGCATTAGAAAAAGGAATGGAAGAGCAAGCCAAACACTTTAAAGAGAGCGGTGGACAGATTTACATGTAAAGCGTTTAAGCCCTTGAAAGAGAGGGCTAAACCTCCTAATAAAAGTAAATTTTAAACTAAGAAAATCTACTTAATACTTATATTTTTTTGTTTCATTTTTTTTATTAAAGGGGTGGATTACACTAATTGCCATAATTATCATTGCTACACCAGCAAAAGACTTTGATAAATCAGTGCTGAACAGAAATGGACCAATTATTTCTATAAAACCTAATATACTAACTGTTGCAAAAGTTAGCCATTTTGATATTGAGTTCTCTTCAGGTGCTACTTTTAATGAAACAATGATAAATGCACCACTTGATGCTGCGCCGCTAACAAGCCAAACATACCAACTAGCTCCACCAAAAAAATTAGTTAGCATAGCTGCTAGAAAGCCAAATACAAATGAGGCAACAAAGCCTAAAGGTAAAAATAATATCCATCTCAATATTTTCATCAATGCTCCATTTTTTTACACATGATATTTGATAAATACGCTAAGAAGACAAAGGGTAAGAGTTAAATTTTAAAAAAAGAAGTTTTGTTATTTGATAGCATCATTTTTATTCTGAAATGCAATTATTGCCTTCCCATTTCCAAGAAATTATTTTTTTTGATTCATTGACTTCAAAAAAAGTTCTACACCAAAAATTTATAGTTTGCCCACCCGTTGTATATGAATTCCCATAAATTGTATTCCCTACAACATTATATGTGCTATTTGTTTGTGAAGGCATCCTATAACTACCAGAATTTCCATAAATATACACCGTATTCCCATTCGGAGCAACTAAAGAACTCTGAGGATACCCCCAAGAACTAACAAGTTCATTAGCACTATGCCCAAGCCAGCTATCTAATTTCATTTCATAATTTTTTGTACTGGCACAACCACAAATAAGAATAAGAAATATTGGCATAATCAGTTTTTTATACATTACGTTTACCTTTAATTTAATTTCAATACGAGGCAGGGCTAAACTTTTAACTTTTTACACAATCAAGCGACTCTACTCTCACCATGTAACATACTTTCAATACTGAGCTGATAGTCAAGTTCTTCCCATTCGATGCCAGAGTCTAAACAGATAAATGTGTAATTTTTGAGCTGAGCCAATGTGGCATTTTTGAGAGGTTTATACCAATCAAGCGGCGTTGAAATGATGCGTTCATCACTGAGCTTTACATGTAAATAGGTATCGTCAAAATGGACTTCTTTTCCTTTAATTAAACCACTCATTCCACTTCCTTTCAAATTCGTCTTTGTGTTGTTCTATAATAGCCAATGCTATTTTTAAATCTTTTGGTTTCAAATAATTTTGTACGACTTTCAAGTGCTCTAACTCAATTTTTGCAAAACCCTCATTTTTCATCACGTGAATATGCTTTGGCTCATGCTCATTGGCATAAAAGAAAAATTTAAAACCGTCTTGAAGCAAAAGTGTAGGCATTCACATTCCCTATCCGTTTAAGAATATTATACCGCAAAAAGGGGCTAAACTTTTAATTTTCCCCTTTACATGTAAAGCCAAAACCCTCACATTTCTAGCTTAATATCACCCTTCACATAGTTATGTACCAGCGCTTGAATCAGGTTTTGATACCCGATGCCCAGCTCTTTGGATTTTGCTTTGAGTATGGCTAGGTCACTGACGGAAAAGCGAATGGTGGTTTGTCTTTTTTCATTCAATGCTTTGGTATATTTGGCATGGTTTTGGTACGCACTCAGTTCTTGCTCATCCATTGGTTTTTCGTGCCATTCACCTGCTTCTATCTCACTGAGAAGTTCTGCTTCTTCGGTATCTAGGACTATTTTTTTTGTTTTCATTGTTTTTTACCTCCAAAGGATTTGACCAGTTTTCGGCTCGGAATAATGGTCTTTAAAAAAATTTCACTCTCATTTTCCACGAAAGGAACATACCAAATGTACCCCTTCATCTCAACAACAAAAATCTCTTGATGGGGGTATTTTTCACGGTTAGGATGCATGAGGCGATTTAAAACGCTACCTTGAACAATCAGCTCAAGCACCTCTTCAAAACTCACACCTCGTTGAAGTTGCAACAGTTGATGTTTTGTCAATACACTATTTTTCTGTTCCATGATGCGGATTATCACCTGTTCTTGCTATGAGTTCGTCCATATTTTCCCCACCGATAAAATACGCCTTTCCAAACCCAAAGGTCGCTTCGCCGTAATGCACTTTGAATTCGTACAGATTAAAGTCGGTCATCTTTTTCAACGTTGCGACCATCTTCGCATCAAATTTCTCTGCAAACAGACTTAAAACTTCCTCAAAACGTTCACTGCCTCGCGCTATTTTCACACTGTCGCACTGCAATGATACGCGTTTTCTGGCAAATAAATTCTCCGTTTTACTCTCATCTTCCACGAAAAAGAGTGAGGCTTTTGGGGTTTTTTGAATATTTTTGGCATGTGTTGCAATGTCGGAGATATAGACATAAAAACGGTTGGCATCGTAAATATACGGGGCATAGGATGAAAAAGGAAGGTTATTTTTGTCCAGTGTGCCGATGATGGCGGTTTGAATATTTTTGATAAATTCTTTCATGGATTCTCTTTTTCCTTTCATTCTAGCATGCGACGACTAAAGGGCTAAAGTGTCCTAAAAATTAAACCGTTTGCTTCAATTTGCGTTACAATACCCTTTTTTAAAATCGTTACATGTAAAGAGTCTTTGCTATGAATATTGCCATTGCGATCTTGTCGATTTATGTTTTTATCCTCTTTGGATTTATCGCGAAAAAGATTTTTAAAGAGCAGATACAAGAGCGCGGCATGAGCATCATCACTGTCTATTTTCTGCACCCAATTTTTTCGTTTTGGGGACTTTCCACCAGACCCATCACGCTTTCTTTATTGCAAGTACCGTTGTATTATGTGCTGATTTCGTGTGTGACGATTGTGCTTGGCTACATCTTTGCGCGACTTTTTTTTACGGACGATAAAGAAAAAGCGATCATGAGTATCGCCGTAGCCCTTGGCAATACAGGCAACCTTGGTATCCCTTTGGGCATTGCGCTCTTTGGTGAGGAGTCTATCATTTACACCAGTATGATCAGCGTTGCCAATACCTTTATGACCTATACTTTAGGCGTTTTCTTCTACTCAGGTGGCACGTCCAATCTCAAAGCATCCCTGCTCAATATCATCAAACTTCCTGTCATCTGGGCGTCTTTTATCGCCCTAGCACTGAATTTCGCACAGGTTCAGATTCCACCGACGATTTTTAAATCGTTAGAGATGGGTGCATACTGTATGATCGTGCTTCAACTCATCGTCTTTGGCATGTATCTGTGCAATGTCAAAATTAAAACGCTCAATTATAAACTGCTTTTACATGTAAACCTTGTGAAGTTCATCGTTGCACCTCTGCTAAGCGCTTGGATACTCTTTTACCTTCTTCCCATCGAGCCAATGGTTGCCGCAATCTTATTGGTTCAGCTCATCATGCCTTTGGCACTCAATAACATCAACGTCGCAGCAATTTATGGTTGTAAGCCCGTCGATGTCGCCTCTTTGGTCTTTTTTACCTCGTTTATTTTCATCCCTTATCTTATCTTTATCAGTTATCTTTTGAACTATTTTCATATCGTTTCACTCTAAAAATTTATTTTTTTATAGCTTTATTTGCCCCGCTTAGCAGTATAATTTCATCTCTATCTTATCTCATCCACACACGTTGTGCTTTCAAAAGGAAACTCTATGATTTCAAGTCATCAAGGCGTATCTCCGCGCATCGACCCTACCGCGTTTATCGCTCCTAATGCTATGGTTTATGGCAATGTCACCATTGGTACGAACGCTCGCATTTTGTTTGGGGCGCAAATTATCGCAGAAGGCGGCGCGATTTGCATTGGCGACGAGTGTGTTGTTATGGAAAATGCGGTGCTTCGAAGCCTTGATAATCACCCACTCACTATCGCAAACAACTGCCTCATCGGCCCACACGCGCATGTCGTTGGCTGTCATTTGGAAGAAGAAGTCTTTGTGGCAACCAATGCTTCTGTTTTGCATGGCGCACACGTTGGCGCGCGCAGTGAAATTCGCATTGGCGCCGTGGTTCATATCAAGTCCTATGTCAAACCTGATGGCATGGTACCCATCGGTTGGGTTGCCGTGGGCAATCCTGCTTCCATACTGCCCACCGAAGAGCACGAGTGCATCTGGCGCATCCAAAAACCTCTGAATTTTCCTCTTAGCGTTTACGGATTGGAGCGCGATGAAGCGACGACCAAAAAAGTGACGCAAAAGCTCTGTGCCAAACTGGCAAGTTTGAAGGAAGATTAGACTTTGTGATACAAATGGGTGATTTTGACATAATCGTAAAAATCACTCAGCAGTAAATAGCGCATCCCAATGTCCTCAAAGCGTTTGAGCATCACCACATCGCCTGCATTGTAGAGATTGGCACTGTGTAAAAACTCTTTGGGGTAGCGCTTTTTTTCAAACGGATACTCCGAAAAACAGTCCATAAAATTGGCAAAAAGATTGTTGATGATCAGCTCTTTGGCAGGTGTGGGCGCAT
Organism: Sulfurospirillum multivorans DSM 12446; assembly: GCF_000568815.1. Lineage (NCBI taxonomy): Bacteria > Pseudomonadati > Campylobacterota > Epsilonproteobacteria > Campylobacterales > Sulfurospirillaceae > Sulfurospirillum > Sulfurospirillum multivorans. Next base: position 679,766 of record NZ_CP007201.1, on the reverse strand, counting down.
GCAGATAGTCCTTGACCTTTTCAAACTCGCGACAGATATATTCTAAGCATTGTTGCATGCGTCACTGCTTAAACAGGCGTTGATATTTTGGGGAATTGGCATCTTTACATGTAAAAGGGAATTAAGCTTTGGAATGTCGAAACCACAGAGCTTTACAGTACCAATTTGCATCAGCGGACGACGGATCAAAATGGGCTCTTGCACCATTTTTTCGATAAGACTTTCCTTGGTGTAATCGTCCACTTTAAACGTCCCATCTTTAAGCTGTGGAGCAAAAGGGTTGAGCATCTCTTTGAGGCTTAGTCCTTCAAAAAATGCGTTCAATGTTTGCACATCCCAGCGTGTGTCCAAAAGGCTTCGCACTTCAAATATGACACCGTGTTCTTTAAGAAGCGCTTTTTGACGAGCGTTCCCACTACAGCCTGTTTTTTCGTAGAAAATGACCTGATTGGGTGTCGTTTTAAACATCATCGCTCCTTTGCGTTTAGATAGGGTCTATGCAAAAGCTATACCAAACATCATACCACTAAAATCTAGCTTAATAAACAATTTAAACAAAATAAACTATAATAAACCTATACACCAAGGTTTGGAAGAGTTTTTGCTTTGTTAGGTGAACACATCTGTAAAGGAATAGCATTGGACGCAGTCGATCAAGAGTATGTCGCACGCAAACTTCTCTCGGGATTTGAAAATCTTTTAGATATTAATGTCGATTTTGTGGCAGAGCTTGGCACGACCAATATTACGATTCAAAAACTTTTAAAACTCGAAAAAGGTTCCGTCATCGACCTTGAAAAACCTGCAGGTGAAAGTGTTGAACTCTACATCAACAACAAAATCTTTGGTAAAGGAGAGGTGATGGTGTATGAGAAAAACCTCGCGATCCGTATCAATGAAATCCTAGACTCCAAAACCGTCATCCAATACTTTAAAAAAGAGAACGTATGAGACTTTTTGTCGCACTCCTCGTGTTACTTTCATGGGTAAATGCGTCTAATTTATTGACCTACAATGTCTACGAGCGAAGTGATCGCGTTGATGTGATGCTCTCGTTTGATGCCCCCCATGAAGGCAGTATCTCTCAAAAAAATGATGCAACGTCTATTACGCTTACGATTAACGATCTTGGGTATGACAAGATGATCGAGAAGAGCATTAACTCCAACATCATTCAAGAACTGACCATCATCCCTGAAAAAAACAATACCCTTAAAGTGGTGCTGAAAAGCGATAAAAAAGTAAGTGTCATTGCCTCAAAAACCGTTGATGGTTTTGGGCTTCGCATTCGCAGTAGTGTGATGCAAGCACCGACACAAAGCTCCTCAGAAGCGGTGAGTTCATCCCTTCCAACCGTGCCTTCCTCTTCTGTTGATCTGATCGACACGCGCTATATTATTGTGATTGCTATTTTACTCTTCTTGGTGCTCGTGATGTTTTGGATTAAAAAACGACTGGCGATTCAAACGATCAAACCATCCAATGCTGCTGCTCAAAAGGGCGGGAAATCATGGCTTTTCAACCCAAAAACAGGCACACAACAAGAGGTGACGCTGTTGCATAAAAAACAGATCGATAACCAAAACAGTGTGGTACTTTTTGAGTATGGCACCATCAAATACCTCGTGATGACAGGAAATTCCAACGTTCTTTTAGAGAAATTTCAAAATGGCGAAGTCAAAGATGACACCGATTTTGAAAAGGTTTTTGAGGAAAATCGCAGACGTTTGGATGACTACCTTAAGCTTCAAGACAATAAACTCAGCACCTATAAAAACAAGGCTTCCGCAGATTACACCCCTATAGATGAGCTCCGTTAAAACCTTATGACCATCGCTATCTCCATCTTGTCTATCTACGCCTTCATCTTTCTAGGATTTATGGCAAAGCGGATGCTCAAAGAGGAGATGAATGAAAAAGGGATGATCCTTCTCTCCATCTATTTTTTACAACCCATGCTCTCATTTTGGGGACTCTCCAGCCGTCCGATTGAGTTTTCACTCCTCGAAGCACCCTTTTGGTACCTAACGATTTCGCTAATCTGCGTGCTGATAAGCTCTCTCATTGCTTTTATCTTTTTCAAAGAGGACATTAAAGAAAAATCCATCATCACCATCTGTGTAATCATTGGCAATACAGGCAATCTGGGTATTCCTCTGGGCATTGCACTTTTTGGAGATGCATCTATTTTGTACATGAGCATGATCAACATCACCAATGTGTTTATCGTCTATACCCTTGGCGTCTTCTTCTACTCCAGAGGCAATTTTAGCATCAAACAATCTCTCTTTAACATCATCAAATTACCTGTGATCTGGTTTGCTTCCTTAGCCCTTTTAATGAACATTTTTGAGATCCACCTGCATCCTGCGATGCTTATTCCTTTAGAGATGGGAGCGTATTGTACGATGGTCATTCAATTGGTCATTTTTGGTATGTACCTTTACAACATCAAACTTCGCAGTATCAACACGAAACTTCTTTTACATGTAAGCGTTATTAAGTTTGTCATCACACCATTGATTGCCGGTTGGATTCTCTATGGTTTGCTTGATTTGGAGCCGATGGTCGCGACCCTGATTTTTATTGAGCTGATTGTACCATTGGCGGTCACGAACGTCAATTTAGCCGCGTTGTATGAGTGCAAGCCCTTAGATGTGACTCTCTTGGTCTTTTTCACCTCTTTGGTTTTTATACCTTTTTTTATCCTTATCAGCAACCTTTTACACTATCTTAACATCGTGAGTATGCCATGAATATCAACGACAAAGACGCTCGCGTTAAATACATCCGATCCTTGGAGCGCTTTTTAGGCAGTTGCGTGAGTGCGCTTAAAAATGAAAATTTTGATTTTATTTTGTTTGTCAAACGTGCCGAAAAAGGGCTTAAGACACTCAGAAAAGTCGAACCCATCCGACTCGATTCAACCTATACGAATGGACTGGAAAATTACGCCAATTTGGTCGCCAATAGCATTGTGAACTTAGAAGAAATAGACACGGAAGAGACGCACAAACGTCTTTTAAAAGAGGCTAATTTACTGGAGAAAGAGAAGTATCGAGGTAATTATAAAAAAGATAAACACAAAGCACAAGGCTTTGATGACGGCTATTGAGCGAAAAAAGTTAAAATAGCTTCTCTCATCAGCACTCCATCTTCAATACGATTAATTTTATCTCTAAATTCAGACGCTTCGCGAAACCCTTTGGAATAGGTGTGCAGATGTTTACGAAAAATCGAAATCCCTTTTTGACCGTAAAAATCGACCATTGCATCGTAATGCTCTAAGACAATTTCTAAAATTTTGGTTTTTTCAACGTGTACGAGCTCATTTTTGATCTGGTAAAAAATCCACGGATTTCCCACCGCTCCTCGCCCAATCATCAAGCTATTGCACCCTGTGAGCTCTTTTACATGTAAGGCTTTTTCATAGCTGGTGATGTCACCATTGGCAATCAGAGGAATCTTCACAGACGCGCGTGCTCTTGCAATCGCTTGGTAGTCGACTTCGGCTTTATACGCTCCTGAACGCGTCCTGCCGTGCATGCTCATAAAATCAACCCCTGCACTCTCACACGCTTGTGCAATCTCTTCAGGAATCTTGGTCGTAAAGCCCAGGCGCACTTTAGCACTGGTGTAACGTTTGTTTGAATGCGTCTTAATCGTCTCAATAATTTTTTGCATGTGCGGAAGATTGAGAAGCAGTGAAGAGCCTGCCTCTTGGGAGATAATTTTAGGCACAGGACAACCACAATTAAGATCGATCCCATCAATGCCTTCAATGTCATTTAAAGCCAGCACTGCCTCTTTAATTGAGACTAAGTCTGATCCTGCAATCTGAACAATGTAGGGCGTCTCTCGTGGGGATTTGGTGATCATCTTAAAGGTTTTTTCAGATCCATAACGCAGCGCATTCGCGCTGATCATCTCAGAAAAGGTGACATCGGCACCAAATTTTTTAACAACGCTACGAAAAGGAAGGTCGGTAAAGCCAGCAAGAGGTGCAAGGGCTAAAATGCCCTTACTAAAGTCTATCTCGGAAGTCATGCGTGCAAGAATTTTTCGATGTCAATACTTTTACCATGGTCGCGTAAGAACATAATGGTTTTAAATTTAACAAACTCTTCACCATCAGAATTGAGGAGAAGTTCACGAATTTTATCAATCATTTGAAGATCATAAAGTACATACAAATAAGCATCCGTCGCAACGGTACCTTTGGAGTTGTAAAGTTTTTCAAAGAGTGCAATCAAAGCGTCCGGTGTTAATTTCATCTTCATTTCGCGTGCAAGCTCTAGGTAATCAGCCCTATCGGCTTTAAACTGCTCTAGCATATCTTCAATTGATTTAATATCCATCTCAAAACTATCATCCGCGTCTAAGTAGCGTTTCATCATATGGGTAAAGGCATCTTTATCGGTGGGAAAATCATACCGTTTAATTTCATTAAAACTTGCAAAATCAAGCAATGCTTCATACGCTTTTTTGCACAATTCACTGTTAAGTTCTTTACAATTTTTAAGCACCTCAAGTGCAAAGCGAGGCTCAATTTTAAGACGATTGATACTATTTTGAATCACAAGAGGATTGGTTTTAGAAAGCTTATATTTTTTTAGATCTTCGTAATTTCCGTTTGTCACACTCACCGCAACCGCACATGCTTTTGCCACCTCTTCTTCAATAAACGATGTTGGAAGTGTCGCATCAAAACGCATACTTTGTAGCACTTTTCCCGCAAATTTAAATCCCTCGGTTTTATACGAAGTGGTAACCTCTTCACCTAAAATACGATTTTTAGCAGACTCTTGAAACAGTTCATTGTCTTTTTTCAACGCTCTTTTGTAGAGAAAATCTTTGAAATTATAAAATACCAAGTGCCCGATAGAACCAAGTGCCAAGAAGAATACAGGGAGAAGTACCCATAACGCTATAGGCAAGCTTAATGAGAGACCAAACAGTTCAAGGGTATAACTTTCACCATTAAAACTATAGATATACAGTCCAATGGCTAACATGTAAATGAGCGTCACAAGGATATAGCGTTTGATTCCCATGGCTTTTCCTACTTATTTATTTTTTGCTGATTTCTCAATGATCTCACGGCACACAATGCAGTAGCGCGCATGTGGCTTAACTTTGAGGCGTTGAAAACCAATATCTTCTTCACACATTTCACAAATGCCATAACTGCCATTTCGAATTTTGTTGAGAGCAAACTCTATCTCGTTGAGCTCTTTCATCTGTTGTGCACTAATTGCTTGCTCGATCATACGATCGGTACTCACGGAAGCATGATCTGCTTCATCACCGACATCGGTATCTTTAAGATCTTCGATTTCTCGCATTGAGTCTTCGATATTTTTTTTGATTTGGACGCGTCTCTCTTTGAGAATGTCCTCGAAATGCTTTAGCTCGTGCTCTCTCATCCTTTGTTTCCTTTACAAAAAATTGACCTGAAATAACGTTGCATTATAATCAACTATTTATGATAGGGATGGTTGTTTTTTATACACAATCCCCTATAAATCTGCTCAAATAAAACCACTTTCGCGATTTTGTGCGCATATGTTAATCTACTTAAACTTATAATCTTTTGAGTTTTGCTTAAAAAACCCTCTTCAAACCCAAAAGCACCACCAATAAAAAAATTAATGCTCACATCTTGATCGAAAAGTGTACTAAACTGCTCACTGCTGAGCTGTTCCCCTTCCACATCAAGTGCAACATTGTACCCTTTTAAATGGGATTCGTACGCTTTTGTGTAAGAAGCTCGCGCTTCTTTTTCTCCGATCATCTGAGCGGAGGCAATTTGCTTATTAAAGATCTTAATCTCTTCGACTTTGGCAAAGCGAGAAATCATTTTAGTGTATTCGCCAGCGATCGCCTCGAGTGCCTTATCGCTGCTTTTTTCGATCGTAAAAATCTTTACATTCATGCTTTGAGTCTTAACTCAAATGCATCGTTTTTGCAACTCCCACCTAAAAGATTCAACAAGTCTGCGACCACTTTTTTCATATCGGTACGCGTTACGATCATATCAATCAAACCGTGCTCCAATAAAAACTCCGCTTTTTGGAACCCTTCTGGTAAATCGGCACCAATGGTCTGTTTGATAACCCTCTGACCTGCAAATCCTACAAGGGCACCCGGTTCTGCCATGATGATATCGCCCAAAAAGGCAAAAGACGCACTGACTCCACCCATCGTCGGATCGGTTAAAATGGAGATGTAGGGCAATTTGGCATCAGCGAGTTTGGTCAAAGCAGCGGATGTTTTAGACATTTGAAGCAAGGAGAAGGTGCTCTCTTGCATACGCGCACCACCGCTCGCACTCACGATAATCACGCCCTCTTTGTTGGCAATAGCGCGGTTGATAGCTCTTACAATCTTTTCACCCTCAACGGAGCCCAAACTTCCGCCCATAAAGGCGAAGTCAAAGACAACAATCTGAGCGGGCACACCCTCAATGCTGCATGAGCCACACATGACTGATGAGTTTTTTCCTGTTTTTTCTTGCGCCTCTTCGATACGTTTTTTATAGGATTTTTTATCCACAAATTTCAGAGGATCTATCGGTATGAGATTGGTGTCAAACTCAACAAAACTTCCCTCATCACAGAGCTGTTCAATTCGTTGTTTTGCAGAGATACGCATATGAAAACCACACTTTGGACAGACATTAAAACGTTGTTCGATCTCTTTGTAATACATTAAAGATTGGCACGCAGTGCATTTGACCCAGTGGCTTGGCGCTTCACTTGGAGCAGATTGCGTTTTTCGGATTTTAGAGAAAATTTCTGCAAATCGCATCGGTTTTTATCCTCTTTGAAAGCTAATTACTTATAAATAAACTTTTTATTTTATCAAAAATTTCCTTATCTTTGCTTACGAGGAAAATATCTCCCCCATAAAAGGTATGTAAATCCTCGCACATAAACAGACCCGCTTCGACATCGTAGGAGCGCATAACGCCTTCATACAGCACAAAGGAAACATCGTGGGCATAGGCTAAAGAGAGGGCAAAAGCGCCTGGGGATCGGTACTTTATTTTAGCGTCGTGCAGCTTCTCATGTGCCTTTTTGGAACAGTAAGAACGCTCAAAAATTCCTACCTTTGAAAAGGCGTTATATGTAACCAATGTAAAGTCTTTTTTTCCTATTTTTCCTTGGCGTAAACCCGTTTCATCTTTGATAAAAACATCGCCATTGGCTAAATTGGTGATGATCGCTTGCGTGCATTTTTCGTTTTCAAAATAGGCAATAGAGGTACCATAATAAGGAAGATGGGAGAGAAGATTGTCACTGCCATCAATGGGGTCTAGGATAATGCGCGCATGAGCGTTGGGGCTGGAGATCACCCCACTCTCTTCCGAGACAATCTCACCAAAAGGCAAAAGATGTTTGATGAAAATCTGCTCGGCTTCGAGGTCAATGCCAGCACTCACATCGCCACCCGCGCCAACGGCAAAAAGGTGGTGATGCGACGCGTTTAATCCTTTTACATGTAAAAGCTCAAACAGCTCTTCATTGGCATTTATCGCGGTGTTTAAAAAGCTCACATGGGACTCATTATCCAAGCAATTTTTTGATGATGCTAAGCGCAGCATCTCTGCCCTCTTTTGCAGCTGTAACCACAAGGTCAGAACCTCGTTTGCAATCGCCGCCTGCATACACACCTGATTTGCTGGTTTGATACTCCGCATTGACGACAATGCAGCCTGATTTATTAACCTCAATGCCATTTTCTGCCAAGAAGGTTGGAACACTTGGCGTAAAACCAAGGGCAAAGATGATAATATCGCCATCCACTCTAAAATCGCCACCTTTAACGATCTCAACGCATTGACGACAACTCGCATCTTTCGCACCTAAAATCGTTTTGTGCATATCAATGCCGATCACTTGTCCCTCAGAGTTCACCAAAATCTCTTTTGGCGTTACGTTGTAAACAAACTCTGCACCCTCTTCGATCGCATTTTTAAACTCTTTTTTAGAACCAGGCATATTGTATTTATCGCGTCTGTAAAGACAGGTGACACTTTTAGCCCCTTCACGAATCGAGGTTCTTAGACAATCCATCGCCGTGTCACCACCACCGATAACCACAACGTTTTTGCCTTTGACTTCAAACTTTTTATCGTAACTTTCACTAAAAAGTTTTTTCTGGATAGAGCGTAAAAAATCAATTGCCATAAAAACACCATTCGCATTTTCATTGGCAATATTGGCTTTGCGAGGACTCTCTGCACCCACACCTAAAAATAGGGCATCATGGCTGTGTGCGATCTCATCAAAGCTCATTTCTTTACCCACATGGGTGTTTACATGTAAGGTCATTCCCGCGTCTTGAAGCCATCTGACACGACGTGCGACAACCTCTTTATCGAGTTTAAAACCAGGAATGCCGTACGTTAAAAGTCCACCTGCTCTGTTTTGTCTCTCGTACATACTGACCGCAATACCCGCACGTAAAAGGTAGGTTGCACAGGCAAGTCCTGCAGGGCCTGCTCCAATGATGGCGACTTTTTTCTTCGTCGTAATGCCTGGAAAACTTGGCTTCAACCCTTTTTTAAATCCCTCTTCTGAGATAAAGGTCTCAATCGCCCCAATGGTGATCGCGCCATGCCCATCATTCAGCGTACAATCGCCTTCGCAAAGACGATCTTGTGGACAAATTCGCCCTGTAATCTCAGGGTATGGATTGCTCTCATTGGAGAGATTAAACGCCAAATCACGCTTCATTGCACTCGTGGCTTTGAGCCAAAAGGGGATGTAGTTGTGCAAAGGACATTTGCTATGGCAAAAAGGATCGCCACATTGAATACAACGATCGGCTTGCAAAGAGGCATCTTCTTTACTCAAAATTTCATAAATTTCTCTAAAATCTTTGACTCTATCACCGGTTGAGCGTTTTCTAGGCTCACATCTCTCTTCATTCACAAAATTTTGCATCTTAGTCTCCTTGCTCAGGATTGAGTGGTACCTTCGTCATATCTTTAGGTCTCACCATCCAAAAATCTCTTACCGCGTGGCGGAAATCATCTAAAATATGCGTTGCTTTAAAGCTTGTTGTCTCGTTAATATGGGTTCGTAAAAGTCGCTTCAAGAAGTGGCGTGCTTCATCCATATCATCCGTATCAATGCGTTCCGCAATCACTAACTCTTGGTTGAGTTTATCAATAAAATCACGTGTTTCGTCATAAACAAATGCGACACCACCCGTCATACCAGCACCAAAATTCACGCCTGTATTTCCAAGAATGGCAACCAAACCGCCCGTCATATATTCACACGCATGATCTCCAGTACCTTCAACAACAGCCGTTGCGCCAGAGTTCCGGACACAAAAACGCTCCCCGACATTGCCTGCAATGTAAAGCTTACCACCTGTTGCGCCGTACAGACAGGTATTGCCCGCACATGAGTAGTCTCTGCCTTGATACTTAGGCGCTATGACGATTTTACCACCATTCATGCCTTTACCAACATAATCATTCGCCGTGCCTTTGAGGTTGATGTTAATTCCATTGGCTAAAAATGCCCCCAAAGATTGACCTGCAACGCCATTGAGCCTAAAGACGATGCTGTCATCTTTGAGCCCTTTATTGCCGTAAAACTTCGCGATTTCACCACTGATGAGTGTTCCAAAACTACGGTTGGTATTGCTAATACTTTTGTGCAAGACTATTTTTTCATCTGGATTTTCAATGACTTTATAGACATCTTTTAAAATGGCTTTCTCAAATTCATTTTTATCAAACGGATCATTCGACTTACCATTGTGTGTATCAGGACCTTCAAGCCTCATTAATACGGAAGAAAAATCAAACTTCTTCGCAAATGCGTCGTCTATTACGCTTAGAAGATCGCTGCGTCCAATAATCTCTTCCATACGCGTATACCCAAGGTGTGCAAGAATTTCTCTAACATCCTCCGCTAAAAGCGTAAAGAAGTTAATCAGCTTATCGACCGTTCCTACAAAATGCTCTCTGAGTTTTTCATCTTGTGTTGCCACACCCACAGAACAGCGGTTTAAGTGACAAACACGAAGCACTTTACACCCAATGATCGTTAACGAAAGTGTTCCAAACGCATAACTCTCCGCACCAAGTAAAGCTGCTTTAATGACATCCAGACCCGTTTTGAGTCCACCATCAGTTTGAAGATGCACGCTGTCTCTTAAGTGGTTGGCTTTAAGCGCATTATGCGCCTCACTTAAACCAATTTCCCATGGATTTCCTGCAAATTTGATGGACGTCAGAGGTGCTGCACCCGTACCGCCGTCACCGCCAGAGATGATGATTTTATCGGCATAGGCTTTTGCCACGCCTGCTGCAATCGTTCCAACACCTGCCGTCGATACGAGTTTAACGGTGATGATTGCTTCTGGGTTGATCTGTTTCATATCAAAAATAAGCTGTGCCAAATCCTCAATCGAATAAATATCGTGATGCGGCGGTGGCGAAATCAGCGTGACACCTGGAATTGTGTAGCGAAGGCTTGCAATCAGTGGCGTTACTTTATGCCCAGGAAGCTGTCCACCCTCACCTGGTTTTGCACCTTGTGCCACTTTGATCTGAATCTCCGTTGCTGAGCGTAAATACTCAGGTGTTACACCAAAACGACCCGATGCAATCTGTTTAATACGTGAATTTTTATTGCTTTTAAGACGTTCAGGTGCTTCACCACCTTCGCCAGAGTTACTCATACCACCGATCTTATTCATCGCTTCACCCAAAGCTTCATGCGCTTCAGGAGAGATGGAGCCCAAACTCATCGCTGCGGTTGAAAAACGTCTAAAGATCGCCTCTTTTGATTCGACTTTATCAAGAGCAATCGGCTCACGATCAGATTTAAGTTCAAAGAAATCGCGAATCATCTTAAGTCCGCGATTATTTACCAATTTTGTGAACTCATGAAAATCTTTTTTATCACCGCTCGTAGTTGCTTTATGAATCGCATGAATCGCATTAGGATGATAATCATGGTACTCTTGCCCATCGATGTATTTGTAAAAACCACCAATTTCAAGAGGGAAAAGCTTTTTACTGATGTTAAGCTCATACGCTAAATGATGGTTACGACTTAAACGCTCTTCCACATCTTCATACGAAAGCCCCGGAATCAGTGAAATCGCACCATCAAAACACTCATGAACCACGTCTTTTCCAAGACCTAAAACATCAAAGAGTGCTGAGTTTTTGTACGATGCAATAGTCGCAATACCCATTTTAGACATGACTTTTAAAAGTCCTTGCCCCAAAGCATGGTTGACATTTTTGAGTTTTGTTTTGATCTCATACGCGCCCATTTCACTCTTTTTGCCTTCATCCAAAACGGTGGCATAGAGTAAATAAGGATAAATGGCACTCGCACCAAATCCCATCATACAGGCACATGAGTGCGTATCGATCGCTTCACCCGATATGGCGATAATAGAGGTGAGTGAACGAACACCTTCATCCAAAAGCACTTGATTCACGCGACCAATCACCATAATCATCGGCATCGGTTTAAGCTTGCTCGTCATGCCACGATCATCCAAGAAAATAATGCGAATGCCCTCATTTTTAACCGCTTGCGCAATGTCATAGGCTAAATCTTCAAGACTGCCTTTGAGGTTGTCTTCAAACAGTGTTGAGAAGTAGCGGTTCTTATACTCATCTTTATAGCGCGCTTTGCTAGAATCGCCAAAAGAGTCTAAGATTTCGTACTTTTCTTGCATTAAAATAGGAGAGATCGATTTGATGCGTATCGCATGTTCTTGATCTTCTTCTAAAATGTTGCGAATTTCACCAAAGCTCGTATTTAAACTCATCACCACTTTTTCGCGAATCGGGTCAATCGGAGGATTGGTCACTTGCGCAAATTTTTGTTTGAAATAATCACTGAAATTACGTTGGACTTTACTAAATGCAGCCATTGGTGTGTCATCACCCATAGAGCCAACACCCTCTTTGCCATCTTTCATCATTGGCTCGATGACCATATTTTTGACTTCTTGCGTGATGTTAAAGTAGCGTTGCTCAAGTTCTAAATTTTCACGTACATAATCCGTTGTTTTGGAAAAAGGAATGTCCACAAACTCTTGCAGATACACAAGCCCTTTGTTCAACCATTCGGTATAGGTATTTGAGCTTTTCAAATAGTCGTTGATGTCGTCGTTTTTCATGATCTTGCCAAATTTAAGATCCACACCGATCATTTGACCACTTTGTAATCTGCCTCGCTCGATGATGTTGTCTTCTTCAATATCTAAAACACCATACTCCGAAGAGATAATGATGCGATCATCTTTGGTAATGATGTATTTAGCAGGTCTTAAACCATTTCGATCCAGTACACAGGCGATATGACGACCATCGGTGAGAGAAATTGCTGCGGGACCATCCCATGGCTCAAAATTGATACTGGAGAATTCATAAAAAGCTCGAAGCTCTGAGTCCATGTGCGGTGCATTTTGCCATGGAGCGGGGATCAGTGAGCGTACGGCTTTGAAAAAGTCAAATCCATTAATAAGCATAAATTCAAACATGTTGTCCAAACTCGCACTGTCACTCACATCATTCGTCGTCAATGGATATAATTTTTGCAACTCTTCATCGGAGAAAATTGTGCTTTTCATACACTCACTTTTAACGTGTGTGTTGAAACGATTGGCTGAAATAGAGTTAATCTCTCCATTGTGTGCTAATGTTCGAAACGGTTGCGCTAGTTTCCATTTGGGGAGCGTATTGGTGGAGAAACGTTGGTGAAATAGGGCAAAGGTTGCTTTAAAATCGACATCGCTCAAATCGGGGAAAAAAGTTTTGATGTAGGTTGGCATCACCAAACCTTTGTACGAAATCACTTTACTTGAAAAAGAGGCAATGTAAAAATCAGGCTCATTAGCGAGTTTTCGCTCAACTATTTTACGTGTCAAGTACAACAGTGCTTCAAAACGTTTGGTTGCCACTAAGGATGAGGACGTTACGAAGGCTTGAATAATTTGAGGCAATGAATCGAGTGCTAATTTTCCAAGGGCTTTTGTTTTTACAGGAACATCGCGATACAAAAGAACTTTAAGATCGTTTTGCTCACAGGTCTCTTCAAAAATTCTTTTTTGTTCATCGGTGGTTAAAAAAATCATAGCAACAGCAAACTGCTTTGGAAGATCAATGCCTAATTTGTGTACCTCTTTTTTCATAAACTCAGCAGGCATAGAAAAAAGAAGTCCACTACCATCGCCACTTTTACCATCAGCAGCAATGGCACCTCTGTGCATCATTCGCTCTAATGCCGTGATAGCATCTTCGACATTTTCATGGGTTGGAATGTTTTTTATGTTTGCGATTAATCCAAAACCGCAGTTGTCTTTAAATCCTGTAATAAGATCCATTTCACAAGCCTTTTGTGGAATTTTCATCAAAATTCTGACGAAATCTGACAAATTTTTAAGCTAAAAGCGAAGGATAATACATGAATAATGCTTATTTTTCAATTAAACACTACTTTTCGATGTTTATAGCATTTACATACCTCAATTCATATTAATTGTCAATTAATTTATTAAAATAAATATGAATAGTTAATTTTTAATTTTAATAATAGTCAAATATTTAGATGCTAAAATTCTTTATGCAAGGATACATCATCAATTTAAATCGCGTCAAAGACGAAGATTTAATTGTCACCATTTTAACGCAAACCAGCATTAAAACCCTTTATAGATTTTACGGTGCCCGTCACTCTACGATTCATTTAGGCTACAAAATTGACTTTGAAGCGATTCCCTCTCTCAAGTCATCCATTCCTCAGCTTCGCTCCATTATGCACCTAGGAACGCCTTGGAATAACCAGCGCGAACGCATGCTGATTTGGCAGCCTTTTATTCGGCTTTTTTACACGCATCTCAAAGATGTAGCAACGATTGATAGTTTTTATTTTGATCTTTTAGAAGCATGTTCTACTATTTGGCAAAAGCAGAACCCTAAACGGGTCGCTATTGAAGCCTATATCAAACTTTTGATTTATGAGGGAAGATTGCACGATGATTTTATCTGTTTTAACTGCGAAGAGCGCATTGAAAATGATTTAACACTGATTCGAGGTTTTTTACCTGCACATAAACTGTGTGCGTGGAATCAGACCTTTGATCTTTTACATGTAAAGCAACTTTTTGAAGAACAGAGCACCATAGCACTGGATGATGAACAAATTGATGTGTTATGGAAAATTTTATTGGAGGGGTTTTGATCTTGATACGCCTGTTTGGCTTTGCCTAACAGCCTACGCTGCGCTAAAGCTTGCTTCTTTCGAAGCAGAAATTTACTCTAAAAAGCGCGCATCACTAAAACTGGATGTTTGGATATTTTCAAATGCTTTTTTGAGTGAGATGAAAAGATCGGGATTCTCTTTTTCCATACTAATAAGCATCTCTTTCGTTTTGGCTCGCATCACGGGCATTTTAACATCAAAACGCATCGCAGGACACGCTTCATCTCCGATGATCGGCATATTGGCATCCATTGCACAATCGCGCAATTGACGCTCACGTACATGAATCAGTGGGCGAATCACCTGCAAGCCGTTTTGCGCTTTGTAGATGGGTGGCATAGAGCGAAGTGCTCCATTGTGTGAGAAGTTCATAAAAAAGCTCTCTACCGCGTCATCAAGGTGGTGCGCAAGCGCTAACTTTGCATAACCTTGCTCAAGCGCATAGGTGTAAAGTGCTCCTCGTCTCATGCGCGAGAAGAAACTGCAAAATGAGGAGTTTTCACGAATTTTCTCTTGCGCAAGCTCAAAAATCTTCGTATCCACAATCTCGTGATCGATCTCATGCTCCAAACAGTGATTGTGTAATGTTTGAAGGTCTTCTCCCATGCCATAGGCAATCGTAACCGCTTTAAATTCAAAATCAAACGGAGCAACGCGTTGCATGTGTTTTAAAACATGCGCAAGGCTTAGGGAGTCTTTCCCCCCACTAAGCCCTAGCAGTATCTTATCGCCCTCATTGATGAGATTGTAGTGGGCATTGGTGCGCCCTACGATGCGTAAAAGGCGTTTACTAATTTCGATCATGACTGAGTTCGTCCAACATCGCGATAATAAACTGAGCACTCTCTTTGGCTGAACTGACTAAGAATTCATCAAAACTAAATCCCGCGTCCATATCAGCGGCATCACTGATGGCACGAAGCACACAAAAAGGAATGTTTAGAGCATCACATACCACAGCAACGGAAGCGCCTTCCATCTCAGTGGCATCGGCATTAAATGTCGTATGAATCCACTCTTTTTTCACACCATCGCAGATGAATTGATCACCTGTGGCAATAATACCCTCAAGCAATGGAATCTTTTGTTCTAATGCTACTTGTTTAGCCAACTCTGTGAGTGCTTTGTCCGTTTCAACATAGACAGAACCCTCAGGCACGTAGCCGTGAGGATGGCCAAACGCCGTAATATCAAGATCGTGTTGAGCAAGTTTGGTTGCTACAAGCAAATCGCCCACTTTAAGGGAGGGGTTGAGTGCACCCGCAACGCCTGAAAAAAGAAGTTTTTGCGCTCCAAATTTTTCAATAAGCGTTGAAGCGGTAAGGCTCGCATTAACTTTACCAATCTTGCTGTAAGCAATGACTAAATCTATTCCCCTATACGACGTGGTATAGTAACGATTTTTGGCATGCTCAATCGTCTCATACGTTCCAAAAAACTCTAAAAGTGGCGTGATCTCTTCGACCATCGCACCCATAATCGCTATTTTCATCTTTTTCCTTTTACAAAAGTGCAAGCACTTCGTCTAAACTTTTCATATCGGTAATGCTATGCGTTGGTTTTTGCGTAATGCGTTTATTAAGACCCTTAAGTACAGAGCCTCCAAATTCAATAAACGAGTCCGTAGCATTCTCTACATGTAAAATAGATTGTTTGTATTTGACAGGTGAAACCAACTGCTCTGAAAGGAGTCTTTTTGCCTCTGCTTTACTCTGATAAGCGCTTGCTGTCACATTGGAAATCACAGGCATTGCAAAACTCTCTTTGAGCCATTTTTCTAAGTATTCTTCAAGTTTTGGCTGAGCTGAGCTTAAAAGTGGACAATGGCTTGCGACGGACATCGGAAGTAAAACCGCTTTTTTGGCCCCTGCTTCTTTAAAAAGTGGCTCGAGTGAAGCTAAATCATCTTTATTCCCCGCAATAACAATCTGTCCATCGCCATTGTAATTTGCCGCCCAGACTTTTTTGCCAAGCTCACGCTCTTTACATGTAAGATTCTCAACACTGACATCATCCAAACCAAGAAGCGCCATCATACCCGCATTAATGCCTTCGCACGCCTCTTTCATCAAAAGACCGCGTTGGTGTACAAGCTCTACTGCATCGAGATAATCCATGGCACTAGCAGCACTTAAAGCTGAAAATTCACCGAGAGAATGACCCAAAACGGATTGAGGAATGACTTTGCACTGCTCACTAAAGAGGCGATGCGCGATGAGACTGACCAATAAGATAGCAGGTTGTGCGAACTCTGTTTGATCTAATCTATCATTCTCTTCAAACAGAAGCGCTGTAAAGTCAAATCCTACTCGCTGACTTGCTTTTTCAATCATCTTTTTTGCAAGAGGAGCGTTATCATAAAAATCTTTTCCCATGCCAATTTTTTGGCTACCTTGTCCAGGAAAGATAAAGATACTATTATTCATTGATGAACCTTTTATGTTTTACATGTAAGCTTTTGTCACAGGTACAAATGCACACATCTAGTCTATTTTTAGTCTGTCTTTGTAATCGTTGATTTTTTTGCGTAGGGTATTTCGATTGAGTCCAAATTTTTCACTGATGGCAAGTTGAGAGCCAAATTTGGTATAGCCACTTTTGATCATAGGAACATCAAAAAGGTAGAGCAAATCGCGGTAATCATTTCGCCCACCAATACGTTGGGATAAAAAACGCTCCATCATTGCTAAAATTTCTTCTTCGCCAAAAGAGTTCATAAGATAAGCATTGTAAACGGATCGTCTGAGGGAGTAACAATTTTTGCTAAGATCGGGAGTGATTTCATCCAAAGAAGGTGCTGCACCAAACTCTCCATCAAACATCATACATGCTTCATAGGCGAATTTCTCCATCAACGCAGGCACATCTTCAAGACGTTCACGAAGCGGTGGAATAACAATCTTAAGGCTGAAAAATTCATCCATTAAAGGTTCGCCAATTGGCAAACTAGAGGTTGCAATAATGCGTGTTTTATGAACATCTAACGCGATTTTGAGTTTTTTATAATTGGTAATTTTATGAAAATTTTTGACGATGAGACTACTGTTTGTTTCAATAAGCGCTAAAAGCTCATTGAAAGCACTCGCATCGACAATAGGAGCTGAAACAATATGTTTGGCAAGCGTTTGTTTGCCCGCGCCATTTTCACCCAATATCAGTGCATTAATTGTAACACTTTTGAGAAGATTAGCTGATTTAAGAGCCTCCATAGAGGCTCTTGACTTTGCTATATAATTAGTGTGATCCACAACATCCGCCACCATGGGAGTGACTTTCACCGCCGCAGCATCCGCCTTCACCGTGCTCATGATCGTGATCGTGTCCGCCACAGCATTCACTCTCATCTTCATGCTCATGGGAACCGCATCCGCCAGATCCACAACCACAACTGTGTCCACCACCAACATAACCGTTTAACATCTCATCTGCTGTTGCATCACGTACTTCGAGAATGCTAATTGCAAATAAAAGATCTTGTCCCGCTAAAGGATGGTTAAAATCGATTTCAACGGTTTCATCATTAAAGCTTTTAACGCTTACTTGAACCGTCTCACCGTTTTCACCTTGACCATAAAGTGTCATGCCAACTTGAAGTTCAAGTCCAGCAAATTGCTCTTTTGGTAATGTTTGAACAGCTTGATCATCGTAAATACCATAGGCATCAGCTGCAACTACTTTAATGTCAGCGTTCTCACCAGCTTTAAGCTCTTTAATTTTCTCTTCTAATCCTGGAATAATTTGACCTTTTCCAACAATAAAAGAGAGTGGCGCTGCATTAATATTACTATCTAAAATTTCACCACTATCAACATTTCTAAGCTCATAATGGATTGAAACTACTTGATTATCACTAATACTCATATTTTCTCCCTTAATTTATAAACAGGGAATTTTAACATAAGTTTGTTGTATATGCCCTTAGGCGAAAGCTTTAAGTCTATTTTTTGGGCAAAGAAGTGTATAAAAAAAGTTATTTAATTTTTTTAGCTTCGGGGGAATCAGGGTAATTCTCTTTAAGCGCTTTGTAAAAACCTTGTGCATCTTTGGTTTTTCCAAGCTTTTGAAAAGAAGTGCCTGTATGATAAAGAAGTGTTGGGGTATAAGCTGCTTTATCAAAAAGTGAAATACTTGATTTATAGTGTTCAATCGCTTTGGCATAAGACTTTTGATTGTATGCTATTTCGCCAAGTGTAAAATTGACTTTTGCAGGTTTATAATTACGATTTAAGAGTTCTGTATAGAGCGCTTGTGCTTCAGTATACGATTTTTTATCAAAATAATCATCCGCTTCTTTAATCAATGTCGCGCTATCTTTAGTGCTTAATTCTTTAGCAGAAATTGTTTTTGAAGGGGTCTCTTTTTTAGCGGGTTCAGGGGCAGTAGTCGTTTTAGAAGCGCTGCTCTTGTTACCTCTTACTTCATTGGCAAGCTGATCAAATTTATCTTTGGGTACATAATCTTTATTGATAGAATCAATCAGTGTTCCAAGTTCACCAACAACCACTTTGATTTTATCTTGATTTTCAGTTTGAATCTGACGACTCTCTTCAACATATTCTCTAAGTTTTTTATTTTCCTCTTCGAGCTGACGCATTTTTTCATCTTGTTTAGCAATTTTAGTTGCATAACTTTCCATAACTGAACGCATTCCCTCGTACTCTTCAGAGACATTACTCAGAGCTGTTTTATTATTGACAACGGTTTCATTAATGGTTGCTATTTTTTGACTGTTTTGAGGTTTCATATCAGTAACGCTAACAGTATTACTATAGGAGGTATTGCTAGTGCTGCTACTAGAATCGCTGGATCCAAAAGCTGAGGGTTCACTCGATAGCGCTGCCATAGGCAGCAACGCTATCGAAAATAGAAAAATCTGTTTTTTCATTCAAACAAAGATTATGGAAGAACTTTGAATTCTGCTCTTCTGTTTTTAGACCAACAATCTTTATTGTGCTCTGTGCATGCAGGATTGCTTTCGCCATAACTTACAACAGTTACTCTATCTGCAACCATACCTTTAGCAACTAGACCATCTTTAACACTTTTTGCTCTTTTAAGACCAAGTGCATAGTTGTATTCGTCTGTACCGAATTCGTCACAGTTACCTTCAACTTTGATTGAGAAGCTTTTTGCTTCTGCAGAGTTGAACAATGCAGCATTTGCATCGATATTTGCTTGTTGATCTTTTCTGACGGTGTATTTGTCAAAATCAAAATAGATTGTTTTAGAGTTAGCCTCTAAAGAAGCAATCAATTTTTGAAGAGCGCTCATACCATCATTTGTTGATGCACCTTTTGTGTCATTAGTTCCTTTAGTCATATCGACTTCTGGACTTTTTTGGCTACAACCTGTTAAAACCAAAACCGCTACCGCTAAGCTCGTTAAAGCTAATTTACCCATTATTAGATCCTTTTAAAAAGTTCAAATTTAAAAACTTCGGAATTATAGCACATTTTTTTTAAAAAACTACCAATCAATTGACTGAAGTTTACCAGTTTTGAGTTGAAAATGATACGTTTTGTTTGCATTGAGACGAATGATGCCCAAAGCACTCTGATTTCCAAACTGTTTAATGAACATAATGGTATCAGGATCTTTTGCAAAACGTGGATAAAGATTCTCACCTGTTGCTGTTAATTGTCTTAAATAATCTGTTTTCGTTGAAATCAAATAGAGATTAAAGGTGTTTCTTCCAAACTCGCTGTCCGCTTCTCTGCTTGAATAGACAATATAATTATCATACGTTGAAATAGAATTCTTATTCTTGCCATGATAAACCAGTTTTTCAAAACTTTTATCATAAATACCTTGTGCAAAAATATCGGGACTTCCTAAGCGATCAGAAACAAAGGCAATACGTTTATCATCATCAATAAAGTTACCATTAACATCAATACCTGAATAATCTGTAATTTTACTTATTTTTCGCGTTGAAATATCATAAATGTAAATATCGGTTTGATCTTTGGGGGCCATGGTTAAAAGAAGTTTAGTTCCATCTTTCGAAACATCGGAACATACAATCATACCTGGGCTTGAAATAATGCTTTTTCTGCCACCTGTTCTTAAATCATATCGATAAATTGTTGGCTCCGCACCACTGTACGAGGTATAATAAAAAGCACTTTGATCCGTATTTGCCCATTTAGGAAAGATATTAAGCCCCCCTGTTACAACTATCTTTGTATAGCTCAAGGTATAGTCAGAAATCACGATCTCACTCTTTTTAGCATTCGTATATCGAGAGAAGATAACCGATTGCTCCATCCATTTAACCGAAGGAGCCCCTACTTGGTCATTTACATCTACAACAATTTTGTGCGCTAAGAAAGGATTTCTCTTTTTATCCGTTATGCTATACACTTTCTCAAAGGTTGTCACACCCGTCTTTGCGTTAATCAATTTTACATTTGCTGTAGCAGCATTGATATCTTGCGTCAAACTAAAACGTAAGATCATATCTACTTTTTTATCGGAGAGAAAATTCTCTAACGGTCCACCTTCATAACTACTTTGCAAATAATCATCAAGAACATTAAAATGGCTACTCACACGTAGATCACCTGCTATAAGCTTAAAAAAACTTCTTCTTGACTCTAAATCAACATTTCTTGGGCTTGCATCTTGCACCGCAATTTTTGGAAGCACATCTATCTTTTTGACAATTTCTACGGTTGCGTCACCAGCATATGCAAACAGCGCTAAACATAAGAAAACAACGATTTTTTTAATCACGCTTTACTCCTTTATATCTTTAAATTCAACTGGCATCTCAAATAAGGATCCTTTTTCATATTTTGGAAATTCAACACTTTCCATGGCATGTAAGAACTCTTTGAGTTTTGTATTGAATTCATTATTATAAGACAACGAAGCTATTTTGTAACTAAAGACACCTTGGTCACTGACTTTAATTACAACCTTCGCAACATTGCCATTTTCTGTATCAACTGTCTTTTGCCAATTTTCTTCTAAAATTTCTTGAATTTTACCAATAAATGGATCATACTCACCACCTTTTTTGGTGTCCACTAAATGTTTTTGCTCTGAAAAATTCAAGGAGTTTGCAATTTTAGAGGCAACACTCTCACTCTTCTCTTTTGTCTCATCTTTATTTGGCTTAATACGTGTAGGTGCTGTTTGATCTTTTTTTTGTTCTTTGGCTTCCTTCGGAAGTTTAGACGTATTAATATCTTCAAAGAGGCCTCGGAGTGATTGGCTTTTTACTGCTTCTTTGGGGGAAGAGGCAACTTTTTTCTCTTCACTCTTTGGTTTGTCAATAGGTTTTTCAACGGGTTTTTGGACTTCTTCTTTTTTGCGTTCCTCTTTAAGCTTTTCTGAATCATTCTTCTTACGCTCAACCAAAGCAACATTCATAGGATCTTTTTGAGAAGTATAATTTTTAAGCGTATCTTTGTGCGAGCTTAAAACATAAGCAAGACAAAATAGCAAGCAGATGTAGAGAAGGATGGATAAAATCCATCCAAGAGAGGCGTATTTATTCACACTCGACACAGTATTTATCCATTCGTTTCTAAAGATACGTTCGTAAAACCAGCCTGTTTAATTGTTTTGAGTACAAACATAACGTCTTTATAAGAGAGGGCTTCATCAGCCTTGATATAGACAATACTTTTAAGAGGATATTTACTTTTTTGCATCATAAAACTATCAGGAAATTCGGCAAGCATAAAACTATCGTTTTTGATATAGACTTTTTTATCTTTGGTAACCCTAATCTCAAGCTCTGGAAGTTTGCTCACAACAGAGGATTTGCTACCATCAGGAAGTTTAATCACCTCTTCATAGACCAAGGCAGGCGTTGTAACCATTAAAATGGCCAGCAATACCAACATAATATCTACAAGTGGTGTAATGTTTAA
Organism: Sulfurospirillum multivorans DSM 12446; assembly: GCF_000568815.1. NCBI lineage: Bacteria > Pseudomonadati > Campylobacterota > Epsilonproteobacteria > Campylobacterales > Sulfurospirillaceae > Sulfurospirillum > Sulfurospirillum multivorans. The sequence continues at coordinate 657,628 of NZ_CP007201.1, read as the reverse complement.
CTCAGGAACTTCGTCCAATTGACTCATCATGCGTTATCTCTTCGTGTCTCATTGGCTGAAAGTAAAATATCCACTTCTCTTTGTACATAAACAATCACTTCATACGCTTTTCTACGAAGAAACAGATTGGCACTGTAGGCAGGAATCGCGACAAAAATACCCGTAGCCGTTGCGACCAAGGCTTCACTAATGGCAGGTGCAATAACGCCCAATGATGCGCTACCTGATTGTCCTAAACCACTAAATGTCTCCAAAATAGAGACAACGGTTCCAAACAAACCAATAAAAGGTGCGGTTGAAGCGATAATGGAGAGCATCCATAAACCACTCGTTGCATTTTTTTCAGCAACATTTTTACACACATTTAAAAGTTTTTCAGAAGCCCCTGCTGTACTTGAACATTTTCGTAAAATTGAATCATCACGTACATTCTTTGAACCCATTAGCATAGACTCTAACGAATTTTTTTCAATGGAAAGCCAATATCCAAGATAAAAGTATCTACTAAAGAAAATACCACATGTAATGATAAAATAGGCAGATAGCCAGATTAAAATCACCCATGTAAAAAAGCCACTTCTTGCAAAATAATTCAAGAACAATTCAAAAGATGTCATAAGATTTAAAATTTCCTTGTTTTTGCAATGGACTCGATTTTTGCTGTAGCAATCGCAATAGCAATATCTGAATCACTAATACTCTCTAAAAGTGCTTTAGCAGCTTCTAATGATTTTGCAACTTCGCTTTCATTGGCTCCACCAATTGAGACTGCGCCATCGGCTAAAACTGTAACAGAGTTCTCATCGACTTTAACATGTCCCCAATTAATAGCGACAACATCATGATTTCCATCTTTTAGTTCAATATCAATGACACCTGCTTGTAAAAGCGTTACCAAGGAGGCGTGGTTTGGTAAAACACCAAACTCACCCTCTTTACCTGGAAGCGTAACACTTTTTACATCGTTGGCAAAAATTTGACCCGTTGGCGTCACAATTTCCAATTTTAATGTATTCATTTTTTAACCTTATCGCTTCTTAGCTTTTTAGTTTTGCAGCTTTCTCAATAACTTCTTCAATAGTTCCTACCATGTAGAACGCAGCTTCTGGTAAATCATCGTACTTACCATCAAGAATACCTTTAAAGCCAGCAATTGACTCTTCAAGCGTGACGTATTTTCCAGGACTTCCTGTAAATACCTCTGCAACGAAGAATGGTTGAGAAAGGAATCTTTCAATTTTACGAGCACGATCAACCGTAACTTTGTCTTCTTCACTAAGCTCGTCCATACCAAGAATCGCAATAATATCTTGAAGATCTTTGTATTTTTGAAGTACCGCTTGGACGCCACGAGAGACATTATAGTGATCCGCACCCAAAATTTCTGGATTAAGCATACGTGAACTTGAATCAAGAGGATCAACCGCTGGATAAATACCTTTTTCAGCAATCGCACGGTTAAGTACGGTTGTTGCATCTAAGTGAGCAAATACCGTTGCAGGAGCAGGGTCAGTTAAGTCATCCGCTGGTACGTAAACCGCTTGAACAGACGTAATAGAACCTTTTTTAGTTGATGTAATTCTCTCTTGGAATTTACCCATCTCACTGGCTAATGTTGGTTGATAACCAACTGCCGAAGGAATACGTCCAAGAAGTGCAGACATCTCAGCACCTGATTGAGAGAAACGGAAAATGTTATCAATAAACATCAATACATCCAGACCCATTTCATCACGGAAATACTCAGCCATGGTAAGACCTGTAAGTGCAATTCTATTTCTTGCTCCTGGTGGTTCACTCATTTGACCATAACATAAAGCAACTTTATCCAAGACGTTAGAGTCTTTCATCTCATGGTAAAGGTCATTTCCCTCACGTGTTCGCTCACCAACACCTGCAAATACAGAGTAACCGCTGTGTTTAAACGCAACGTTGTGAATGAGTTCCATAATAATAACGGTTTTACCAACGCCAGCACCACCGAAGAGTCCAACTTTACCACCTTTTGCATAAGGGGCAAGTAAGTCAACAACTTTGATACCTGTCTCAAAAATCTCAGATTTTGTACTTTGCTCTTCAAATTTTGGTGGTTCTCTGTGAATAGACCAAAGTGTTTTTCTTGAAACATCCGCACCTTGATCGATGACATCACCAATGACGTTAAAAATACGTCCTAGAACCTCTTCACCTACGGGAACTTGAATAGGATTGCCTAAAGCTTTAACACTGATTCCTCTTGTTAAACCTTCACTCATATCCATCGCAATTGTTCTTACACGGTTGTCGCCTAAATGTGCTGCTACTTCAAGAATCAAACGTTGCTTCTTGCCTTCTACTTCATAATTCACTTCAATCGCTTCATTGATTTTAGGAAGGTAGCCATTAAAATCGACGTCAACAACTGGACCCATAATCTGGCTAATTAATCCATTCATTGAATATTCTCCTTTTATTTTTTGCAAAACAGTTTATTTCATAGATTCTACACCACTGATAATCTCAATGAGCTCAGTAGTAATAGACTCTTGTCTAGCTTTATTGTAGGCCAATGTTAAAATGCCAACACGCTCTTTGGCATTGTTGGTTGCATTCTCCATCGCTTGCATTCTCGCACTGTGTTCAGCTGCGAGTGAATCAATGAGTGCATAATACATATTGTATTCAAAATATTTTTGCAACAATGAATCTAAAATCTCTTCGCCACTCTCATCAGGCTCTAATTCCATTAAGGAGCTTGTTTCGAGTGTTTCAAGAGGAGATTGTACCGGTACAACATCCACGATTTTCAACTCTTGCGAAATCATATTTTTATATCCATTATGGATCAAAATAACTTTGTCAGTTTTACCTTCAACAAAATCATCAATTGCACTTTGAATAATTTCTTGTGCTTTTTCATAACTTGGAGATGAGCTTACGCCTGCATAGGAGGTCAAAAGCTCAGTTCCTTGGAAATTGAAAAATGCCATACCTTTTCTTCCGACAGCACGAAGTCGAACGGTCACATTTTGTTTTCCATATTCAGATAAAAGGTTACGAACAGCTTTAATGGTTTGAATATTAAAACCACCACACAAACCTTTATCTGCGGTCACAAAAATGACATCAATTGTGCTGGGTGTCTCATTTTTATCAAAAAAACGACTCTCAACTGCACCGTTGGTGTACTGGTTGATTTTATAAGCAATCTCTGAGAGCACTTCGTTAATTTTAACGGCGTACACACGTGATTGCTTTGCAGCCATTTCGGCACGTTTTAACTTTGCAGTTGAAACCAGCTTCATAGCGCGTGTTGTTTTTTGAGTATTCTGAACACTCTTAATTTTTCTTTTTATCTCTTTAAGGTTTGCCATAGCTGATCCTTACTTGACTGCAAACGTCGCTTTAAACTCGCTCAATGCCTTATGTAATAGCTCTTCAAGCTCTTTATCAATCGCTTTTTTAGCTTTAAGTTGTTCAAAAATATCTGCATACTTTGCTTCAACATAAGAGTTAAGTTCCGCTTCAAAACGGCCTACTGATTTAACATCAATACTGTCTAAGTACCCTTTAGCACCTGCAAAAATAATCAAAATCTGTTTTTCAACAGGAATTGGTGCATAAGGAGGTTGTTTCAAGAGTTCAACCATACGTTGACCACGCTCTAATTGTTTACGGCTTGACTCATCAAGATCACTTGCAAATTGTGCAAATGCTTGAAGCTCACGGTATTGAGCAAGGTCAAGTCTCATCGTACCTGCAACTTGTTTGGTTGCTTTAATTTGTGCCGCACCACCAACACGTGAAACCGATAGACCCACGTTAATCGCAGGACGAATACCTGAGTTAAAGAGATCGGATTCCAAGAAGATCTGACCATCGGTAATAGAGATAACGTTGGTTGGAATATACGCAGATACGTCGCCTGCTTGTGTTTCAATGATTGGAAGAGCTGTCAAAGAACCAGCACCTAATTCATCATTAACTTTCGCTGCACGCTCAAGAAGTCTTGAGTGTAGATAAAAAACATCACCTGGGTATGCTTCACGACCCGGAGGACGTCTGAGAATCAATGACATCTCACGGTAAGCAACCGCATGTTTTGAAAGATCATCATACACGATTAACGCATGTTTGCCACTGTCTCTAAAAAACTCACCCATAGAAACACCTGCGTATGGAGCCAAGAATTGCATAGCAGCAGACTCACTTGCACCTGCATTAACGATGATTGTGTATTCCATAGCGCCGTGTTCTTCAAGTTTTTTAACGACTTGAGCAACGGTTGATTGTTTTTGACCAATCGCAACATAAATACATGTAACGTTTTGACCTTTTTGGTTAATGATGGTATCAAGGGCAATTGTTGTTTTACCTGTTTGTCTATCACCAATGATAAGCTCTCTTTGACCTCTACCAATTGGTACAAGTGCATCGATCGCTTTAATACCTGTTTGAAGGGGCTCATGAACGGATTTACGTGCCATAATACCATGTGCTTTTTCTTCAACGAAACGTGTTTCAGTGGCGTTAATCGGCCCTTTTGCATCAATAGGATCACCTAATGAGTTGACAACACGACCCACCAATGCTTCACCGACTGGAACACGAAGAAGTTTTGCTAATCTTTTAACAGAAGAGCCTTCTTTAATCTCATTACAACTACCAAGAACAACGATACCTACGCTTGATTCTTCAAGGTTAAGTGCCATGCCTCTCTCGCCATTTTCAAACTCAACCATTTCACCGGCCATAACGTTTTTCAAACCATAAACGTTTGCAACACCGTCAGCTACAGAGATAACTTTACCTGTCTCTTCGATATCTACATTGAGCTCAAAGTTTTCAATACGCTCTTTAATGATTGAACTGATTTCGTCAGCTTTCATTTTTGCTCCCACACATTACTCCTTAACTTTCTTTTATCTATTTATTATTAAATTGCTTTCAAGATATGCTCTGTTAATTGAGCTTTAAGACGCTCAACTGAGAAGCTTACTTCAACACCCAAATCATCTAACTCAACCTTAATACCCGGATAACTGTTTTCGTTCGCATTTAATTTAATCTTAGCATTAAACTTTTTACTGAAATTCTCTTCTAACATACTGACTTGTGCTTGACTCATTTTGAAGTTGGTCGCAACACTCCCTTCGTATGTATTGTTTTTTAAAGAGAGTTGGTATTTTAACTCTTTCGCAACAACCGAAATCAAGGTAAGACGATCGTTGTGACTCAGTAATTTGATGAAATTTTGAAATTTCGTATTTTTAGTTTCAACCAAAGAGAGAACTAATTCTTCTTTCGCTTTTGCAGAGACATCTGGAGAGAGAATAATGTTATGAAACTTCTCTATCGTTAAGGCCCCAACCAATTGAGTTAACAAACCATAAATCTCTGTTAATTCAGCATCATTACAGCTACTCATGAGCGCATTAACATATTTTTTTGCTATTGCTCCACTCATTATGCAACCTTCTTATTGACAATTTTAACGATTTCATCATTGTCTAAAGAGATAGAACCCTCTTTAAACATCTCATCTAAAACTTCACAGACAATAGCTCTTTGCATTTTACGACGCTCAATACTGACACGATCTTCAAAGGCTCTGCTCAAACTTTCGATTTCGACATCTGCGTCTTGTGCAACTTTATCAGCTAAAAGAAGTGCCTCTTTTTTAGCCGTTTCAACAATGACTCTTGCATTTGCTTTTGCCTCTTCGACTTTAGCAAGGGCAGTCTCTTTTTTGCTATTAGACTCTTTCAATTTAACTTGAATTGAATCTAACTTCGTTGCAATCTCGTTTTTACGCCCAACATACCACTGTTTTGCAGCATCTGCAACGTAGTAGTACATAATCGCAGCAAAGATTAAAAAGTTGACAGCTCTTGGAAAAATATCCGTCGATCCGCCACTTTCACCACCACTGGCTAAAAGTGCCATTGGAGCTAACAAGAGTAAAAAATAGTTTATTTTCATCCGTATACTCCTTAAATATGGCTCAGTTTAGCAGCAACACTCTCTTTGAAAAGAGGCATTTGTGCCAACAGACCATTTTTAAACTCATCCTTTTCTGACTCTAAAGCCTTCAAGAACGTTACGCTTTGAGCTTCAAGATCACTCTTTTTTTGCTCAACTCTTTTGCCCGCTTTCTCTTTTGCCTCATTCAGTGCAGCTTCTCTAATTTTCGCTGCTTCCATTTTGCCCTCAGACAAAATCGTTTCTACTTCTTGATAGTAGGCTACAACGTCACTGGCATTTTTCCCTGCATTTTCTAAATCACGATTAATAGAGTTATTTCTATTGTCGATAAACTCCAGAAGGGGTTTGTAAAGCGTTTTGTTAAGAAGTATTAACATCACTAAAAACACAGTTCCAGTCACCAGTAACAGTGCTGGGATAATATCCAACATATTTCTTGCTCCTTTAGCTCGAGATCAGACTCAATTTTTAAGATTTTTTTAGCACAAACAAGATTGCCGTATCAAAATTTTGCGCGAATTGTAACACAGCAAAGGAAAATAGTTTATTAAATGAACCGACGCAACCCGCTTTAAGACTTCAATTGCTCCAAAAAAGTATAAATTGCTTCACCGTTTTTAAAATGGATTGTGATGGTATTTGCTTTAGGTTTTGCCTCAAAGCCAAGCTCTTTCAGCCTGCTTGTAAGTGTTTGAAGCTCTTCAGGAATAGCCGAAACGGTCTTTTCTACTTTACCAGTTGACTCATCACTGCTTTTAAGCTTCTTTACCAACGCTTCGGTTTCACGCACACTCAGTTTTTGACCTAAAATGGTGTTGACGATCGTCTCTTCATCTTTGGGTTCAAGTCCTACCAAAACTTTTGCATGACCTTGAGAGAGAATACCTTCTGCAAGGTATTTTTTTGTTTGATCACTTAAGCTCAGTAACCGAATCGTGTTGGTGATTTGGGTTCGGCTTTTATGGATAATTTCAGAGAGTCCATCTTGGGTTATTTTATACTCTTCAATGAGTTCTTTATAGGCAATGGCAAGTTCGACGGGATTAAGGTCTTCTCTTTGAATATTTTCTATCAGCGCTAATTCACGTAGATTTTTTGATTCGATGTCTGCCACAATGGCTTTTATTTTTGTAAAGCCTGCTAGTTTGCTCGCACGTAAACGACGTTCACCTGCAAGAAGCATATAGCCATCATCTTTAGCAACCACAATGATCGGTTGCAATAAGCCATGACGCTTAATCGATTCGCTGAGTTCTTTTAAAGCAACTTCATTAAAATGCGTTCGTGGTTGGTAAGGATTTGGGGTAATACGCTCAATGGCAATGTCACGAACCAAATCTTTTGCTTGCTCAATATCTTGTTTGTATGCCTCTTCGACATCTTCGATAATCGCACTCAGTCCTCGTCCTAAAACCTTCTTTGCACTCATCACGTTAACTCACTAAAATCGAATTGGCAAGATTTTGATACGCTTTAGAACCAGGCGATTCTACATCGTATAAAATAATCGGTTTGCCAAAACTTGGGGATTCTGCCAGTTTGATATTGCGAGGAATGACCACATACGAAGCACTCTCTTTATCCACAAACAGTTTGCTTTTAAAATGCTCTTTAAGGTCTGCAAAAACTTGTTTTGAGAGGTTGTTTTGGGTGCTGTACATGGTCGGTAAAAAGCCTTTAATTTCTAGTGTCGGGTTAATCGTTTTTTTAATCAGTTTGACGGTATTGAGTAACTGCGCCAAACCTTCCAATGCAAAAAATTCGCACTGAATCGGGATAATTACAGAGTTTGCAGCGCTGAGTGCATTGATTGTAATGCTTCCAAGTGCTGGAGGTGAATCGATGATAATGTAATCGTATTGATCTTTAATCTCTTCAATTTTCGTTTTCAAAATAAGCTCGCGACCCTTGGTATTGTTATCATAAAACTCTTTTTCAACTCCTACAAGTCCAATATTCGATGGCGCTACATGTAAGGTTGAAAGTGACGTCTCAAGAATGACTTGCGAAAGACGTTTTCTGCCGATAAGCACGTGATAGATGTTGTACTCATAGTCGCTTCTGTGAAAACCAAGACCGGTTGTCGCATTGGCTTGAGGGTCAATATCGATCAATAACACGCGCTTTTCAGCAACTGCTAAGGAGGCAGCCAAATTGATAGCAGTGGTTGTCTTACCAACACCGCCCTTTTGATTTGCTATCGCTATAATCTCACTCATCGTAAACTGTACACCTTTTTATTTTCTAGCTCTATAGAGCCATCATCACACAATACCGCGTCACGTAACGAGACCAATTTGCCATCTAAATGGAAAGAAAAGTTTCGATTTTGGTCAAATTCTATCTTATATTTACTAAAAACTTTCTTCCACGATATTTTTTCTTCAACCTTAGCAATTAAATCTTCGGCTAAAGCTTTGGGTGTAATGATAATATCTAAAGTCCCGAAATTTTCAGGTGCGCTACAAAGATTCAGTCCAATTGAACCTACAATCGTAACACTCGTTTTGGTGGTGATCATTCCTCCAATTTTTTTCGTATCACAGTAAAAATCATTGGGCCATTTAAGCCATACACACGAGCCTTTATCTTCTAAAATCTGCTTCACTAAAGCAGAAAAATAGATCGAAACAGAGGCTAATGGCAAATCGAGCGGTAACTGTTTCTCTTCGACACAAAATGAAAAAAAGAGATTTCCCGCTTCGCCAACCCAAGCGTTACCACGACTGCCCACCCCATTGGTTTGTGTCGTAGCACCGATGGCACATGGTGCAAAAAGTGTACCTTCGCGAAGCGAGGTGATGAGATATTGATGTGTGGACTCTAAAGAATCAAACCAGTGTATCACCAATGTTAAGCCTTTTTCCACGAATATAATCCACAGCGCTCATCGCATTTTTGGAGATCGGCTGAAGGGTTTTAAGCAGCAGTGAACCCTTTTTACATGTAAGTATAATTCCTTCAGGGTTTATCGCCTGAAGGACGCCACCAAGAGCATTTTCTTTCTCATTACTGCATTCAAGTTCTAGTAGTTTTATACCCGATTCCAAGAAAAGTCCCGGCCAAGGAGAGAGTGCTTTAAAGCGTGTCACAATCGCTTGAGCACTGTGATCAAACGAGACCAAACCATCCTCTTTTTTAATCTTTTTACAATGACTTGCATTAGCACTGATTTGGGTTAAAGGCGAGATGGAATGAAAATTTTCAAGAGTCACAACGGTCAATTTTGCCGCCAGTGTGGCAAGGGCATCAAACAAAAGTGTCGAAGTGTGTTTTGGTTCAATTTTAAGGTATGAAAATCCAAGCATTGCGCCCGTATCAAGCCCCTCTTCCATCAGCATTGAGGTCACACCCGCGTAGGTTTCGTTGGCTAAAAGTGTGGATTGAATCGGGCTTGCTCCTCGGTATTTTGGAAGGAGTGAAGCGTGAAGGTTGATACAAGGCGCAATATCAAGGATTGCTTTAGGCAAAAGCTGACCGTATGCCGCCACTACGATAAAATCAGGCTTTAACGCAGCAATTTTGGCGTGAGCTTCATCTCCTCGCAACGATTTTGGCTGATAAATTTCTACATGTAAATCGTGTTCAAGGAGCCATGCTTTAATGTGCGGAGGAGTCAATACCTGTTTTCGTCCTACGGGTTTGTCTTCTTGGGTTATCAAAAGCACCACATCGATGTCAGAATGTTGAAGCAATGCTTCTAAAATTGTCGTAGCATACGAAGGGGTACCCATAAAAACAATGCGCATTTTAATCCTTACATGTAAAGAGTGTTCCGCCTTTATGAACGCCCTCTAACATATAACTTTTCACATCGCTTAAATCAAAGCCACTCGCGATAAACATCGATTTTTTGCGCTCCAACAAAAAGTCTGCCGCTTTGAGTTTGGTCACGATGCCGCCCGTTGCAAAGGCAAAATTGGCTGATTTTTCAACTTCCAATTCGGAAGGATCAATCGCATGAACAATCTTGCGCATCGTCGCATCGGCATGTTTGTGAGGGTCTTTGTCATAATAGCCGTCAATGTCGGAGAGCAAGATCAAAAGGTCTGCTCCAAAATAGTATGCAACCCGTGAAGAAAGTTGATCGTTATCACCAAAAACAAGCTCTTCCGTTGCCGTCGCATCGTTTTCATTGATAATGGGAAGAATACCATTTTCAAGCAAAGTGTCAATCGTACATTTAGCATGGTAACAACGTTTTCGTGAGTCAAAATCATCGGCTGTTAAGAGCAGTTGTGCGCCACTTTTACCAAATTTTTCAAGTTTTTTATTGTAGATCGCCATCAATTGGGGTTGACCCACAGCGGCGATTGCTTGGCGATTGTGCAGTAATTTTTTATCCAATTTCAAGATGGAATAACCAGCTGCCACGGCTCCCGAAGAGACCAAAATGACTTCATGTTTTTCCATCAGTGCGACTAAAAATTCCACCAAATTTAAAATGCGCTCTTTACATAAACGGTTTTGCTCGCTTAGGACGTGCGTGCCAACCTTAACGACTACTCTTCTCATCACGAACCTTTGTTATAACATCGGATAGGGCATACTTGATCGGATCAACGTTGATTTTAGAGACAGAAGAGAGTGGCATCACAAAAAATGGCAATGCACGCTCTCTCTCATGAACATCTTGACCATACGAATGCAAGTCTTCCCTCGTTTTATATTTGTGCGTAAATTCATTGGCTTCAAGCCCTAAAAGTCTTAAAAATTGGTCCACTTTTTCATTGATCTCATCAGAGCTTAATGTGTCACAACGTGTCAGTGCGATCGCATAATCACGGTGTGCTAATTTTTCAGAAAACGTGCGAAGCTCTTGTTGAAGCGTGTAATATTGCTCTTTAAGATCACGGTAATTGGCAAGATCAATCATGAAAAGTAAAAATTTAGTACGCTCAATGTGGCGCAAGAACTCAATCCCTAGCCCTTTGCCTTCACTAGCTCCTCCAATAATACCTGGAATGTCCGCCATAACGTACGAGCGGTAATCATCGGTGACCACCACACCTAGTTTTGGTGTAATCGTGGTAAATTCATAGTTTGCAATTTCAGGTTGCGCATTGGAGACAACCGAAATCAGCGTTGATTTTCCCACATTTGGGAAACCTACAAGCCCAACATCGGCGATCAATTTAAGTTCAAGCTTAATCTCTTTGGTAAGCCCAGGACGCCCAGGTTGAGCAAATTCAGGTCGTTGATTGGTTGAACTTTTAAAGTGTGTATTGCCAAGACCGCCCATACCGCCTTCTAAAAAAAGCTTTTTCTCGCTGTCATCGACAAGATCTAAAAGAACCTCTTTCGTTTCTGCATCTAAAACTTGCGTTCCAGGAGGAACCGTTACGACCAAATGTTCGCCCATTTTACCGTACATCTTTTTTCCCATACCTGCTTCACCATTTTTGGCTTTAAGGTGTTGGTTGTTTCGAAAATGGGAGAGGGTGTGGGTATTGTTATCCACTTCAAAATAGACATTGCCTCCGCGTCCTCCATCTCCACCATCAGGACCACCTTGGATAACATGCTTTTCTCTACGGAAAGAGACGGAACCTGGGCCTCCTTTTCCGGAGCTGAGTGTGAGTGCTACATTGTCTATAAACATCGTAAAAACCTTTTAATATAAAGAGTAATAATACCTTTAATCATTACATGTAAACGTATAATCATTAGAGGTATTTTTGTTTTGAGGGAAAAAAAGAGGGTGGAGAAAACTCCACCTTTACATTATAAGCTTGCGGGGATAACAGAAACTTTGTTTCTAATTTTATCTTTACGTTGGAATTGTACAAAACCATCGATTAATGCGTAGATCGTGTGATCAACACCGATGCCTACGTTATTTCCTACATGTACTTTTGTTCCACGTTGACGAATAATAATATTGCCTGCGCGTACAAATTCACCACCAAATTTTTTAACACCCAGTCTACGTCCAGCTGAGTCTCTATTATTCTGGGTACTTCCCTGACCTTTCTTGTGAGCCATTGGTTACTCCTAATCTTTATCTTTTGTAACGTTTGTGGGTTAAGCTTTAATGCTTACAACTTTTACTCTAGTGTATTGTCTTCTAAAACCACGTTTGACTTTAGAGTCTTTACGTCTACGTTTTTTGAAAGTAATAACTTTTTTGTCTTTGCCTTCAGTAACAACTTCAAGTTCTACTGTAGCACCATTGACGAATGGGGCACCCACTGTAAGTTCGCCATTGTTCACAGCTAAAACTTCCGTCACTACGATTTTCTCTTTTGGCTGAGCGTCAAGTCTATCGACATTTAAGTAGTCGCCTTCTTGAACTTTATACTGCTTCCCGCCATTTTTTATAATTGCATACATGCGTATGTCCTTCTTGGGAGAGATTTATTTTGAGGTTTGGATTGTACCTAAACCTTCTTTAAGGTAATATTAAAGTAAAAGGTCTTTAAGCCTAAAGGAGTCTTTCCAAAAGGCTTAAATCGCTTAAAATCTCCCTAGAGAACCATATCGGTGTAGTATTCAATCTGTGCTTTTTTCAAGATACGAATAAAGTTGGTACTTCCCTCAACACCTGCTGGATAACCTGCTGTGACGATGTAGGTTTTTTCTTTATCAATCAAACCTCGCTCAATGCCCTTTTGAAGCGTTTTGCCCAGCATCATGTTGAGATTACTGGCTTCAATGTTCATGATCGGTTTAATGCCCCATGCAATGGTTAAAGAGCGTGCAACGCGTTCATCATGCGTAACGGCATAAATGTCTGCTTTAATGCGGTACCTCGCTAATTTTTTAGCCGATTTTCCTGAACTGGTAAGTGAAATCATCGCTTCAACACCTAGACGATCCGCAAGACGCGCGGTGGATGAAGAGATAATATCGGTCTCATCCAAGAAGGGATAAACCTCGAATTTACTATACGGATAGATCGCTTCAATCTCTTTAATCGTATTGGACATAACCTCAACAACATGGATTGGATTGACCCCAATCGCACTCTCTTCTGAGAGCATCACCGCGTCCGTTCCATCCAACACAGCATTCGCAACGTCACTGATCTCAGCTCTGGTTGCCATCTCTTTTTCTGCCATGGAAAGAAGCATTTGCGTCGCCGTAATAACGGGCTTAGATGCCGCGTTGGCTTTGGCAATCAATCTTTTTTGGATGCTTGGAACTTTGTAGTACGGGACTTCAATACCAAGGTCTCCTCGTGCTACCATGATGCCATCACTGACTTCTAAAATCTCATCAATTTTTTCAACCGCATCAAATTTTTCGATTTTGGCAAAAATATGCGCACGGGATTTATGCTCTTTAAGAATTTTTCGTGCTTGTAAAATATCTTTGGCACTTTGGACAAAAGAGACAGCCACAAAATCGACGTCATTCTCTGCACCCCAGCGAAGATCTGCTTCATCTTTAGGCGTAATAACTTCGATGTTAATGACCGTATTGGGAAAGTTCACCCCTTTGTTGGAAGAGAGTTTGCCACTGTTTTCCACTTGGGTTACAATCTTATCGCCTATTTCAATCACTTTCGCGCGAATATTGCCATCGTAAAGGTAGATATACTCGCCCTCTTTAAGCATATCTAAAATCTGCGGTTGGTTAATGCAGAGTTCATATTTTCCTTCTTCAAGTTTTTTACCAACAATTTGCTCTTTCGTGAAATGGATGTGATCCCCTGGCTCAAGATAAAAGTCATCTTCGAGTTTTCCTACACGAATCTTTGGCCCGCAAATATCTTGTAAAACACCCACTTTTTTCTGAACATTTTTTTCCGCTTCTCTGATTTTGGCAAGTGTACTTGCATGGTACTCATGGGTTCCATGGCTAAAATTGAGTCGAAATACGTTCACACCTGCTCGAATTAACCCCTCTAAAATCTCTACACTATCACTTGCTGGTCCAACGGTTGCTAGGATTTTTGTCTTTTTATCCATCTCTGTTTCCTTTTTTATAATGAGTTCTATTATATCACTTTAGTGTTACAAAATTATATCATAAGCCTTACATGTAAGCTTTAAAAAGATGCTGAAGTTTTACACATTTTGTCACATTGCATCATCCTATAAACGTCTGTGGATCGGCTTTATTCTATTTTAAGAAAGGTGCTTTTTTTGCATCGGTCGATAAATACGATAGCCTTAGATTAATTCAATAAAATTAAAAGCTTTGTGTGGTATTATCACTACTTATTATCCTAATCAACACATACGGTTAACATAACACCATGACAAACAGCATTCAACACTCTATTTTAATTTTTAATTATAACGAAGCGGTTCATGAGAATCGTAACAGTGTCTTATACAATACGATTATAGGACAACAGGCAATGCTCAAAGACAAAGGGATCAAAGGTGTACTTGTCTCCTTAAAAGATACCCCTTATTCTCCTTTAACCAAAGAAGATCCCAACCTTGCGAATTTAGTCAAACAGCTTGAAAAACTAAGCCATAGGATTGATCTTCCCGTCGCTATTGGTGATTATAAACGCGATACGTTTGCCTATCTTAAAAAATTTAGTGCCAATACCTCGGTGAAACTCTTTCAAAACATTAATACAGCGATTCTCTTTTTTAACCCAAAAGCCTTCAAAAAAGAGCTAGACGTACTCATCTACGATGAAGATAAAGAGAATGCCGACAAAATTGCAATGGAACTGGGGAAAATGGGCTATTCCATCGTTCATGCACGCAATGCAGAAGATTTTAAGATCAAAGCTTCTGCTAAAAAATACGATATGACCATCACGCACACGGCCATTAACCAAAGCAGCACTAAAACACACGCCTCACAAGGTTTAGGACTTTCTAAACAACTGGTGATGAATCTTCCTGTGTTTATTGACACCGCCGTTAATTCGCTTGTGACGATTACAGGGCTTGAAGCACAAAAAATCAAGCATGAAATCAGACCGTTTAATGAAAAAATCCCTCCGCATGTGATCATCGCTGCGATGAAATTTAAAGGCGATATTAGTGGTATTTTCTTCCTTGTTTTTCCACGAGAACTGGCACTTGTTGCACTAGAAGCCATGTTGGGAGAGAGTCTTGAAGCCGATGATACAGCGTCAATTGTCGATGGTGTTGCTGAATTTTGCAATATCATCACAGGATCGGCGAAAGTAACGTTCTCGGGTAAAAATCTTAAAGTTCTTTTTGAACTTCCTAAAACCTACCTCTCCGTGCAAGTTGCCCTGAGCGATACGTTAGGTTCCAATGGCGTTTGGATCGACATGCAACTGGATGAAAAACCTTTTTACATGTTTATTACCAAATAACTACTTTTTCTGTAAAAAACGTAATGCTTCTTGAAGGGGAATATCTTCCTCTTCGCTTCCTTGATTGATCTCAATATTGGGTATCACACCACTGGGCCATACACTTTTTCCCTTAGGCGTACACCAACGTGCTGTCGCAAACTTTACAGCTGTCGTGTTGGAACTGAGGGGAAAAAGCGTTGCAAACGTATCTTTACCAAACGTTGGCGTTCCAATGATCATGGCACGATTGTACTCTTGAAGCACCGAAGAGACAATCTCCGAGCTCCCTGCTGAGTCATTATTGGTTAAAATGACTAAGGGGACTGTTTTTAAAAAAGAGAGCGCTTCTATTTTGTCAGCATATTCAACCCCTTCAAAATCTTGCGGTGTGTTTTTATACTGCTTTTTTTCCTCTTTGTGGCGACTTTTGACTGTTAAAACAAGTTTGTCTTTCTCTAAAAAAAGAGAGGTCACGGCAATACCACTGCTGAAAATGCCTCCTGGATTATCGCGAAGATCCAAAATCATTCCATTAATTTTGTGCTTTTGTGCTTCGTAAAGATAGCGCATATCCTCCAAAAAAGAGGGAAGTGTATCTTGGGCGAAAGAGCTAATTTTGACATAGGCAATATCATTTTCAAACATCAACGAACTGATAAGATCGATCGTAACTGCTTTACGCGTGAGTTGCAGCTCAATCGGTTTTGAACTGTTAAGTTTGAGTGTTAATAATTTAATTTTGGTATTGGGAGATCCGCGAAGGGCTGAAATGACCTCATCTAAACTGAGGTTTCGAACAAGAACACCATCGATTTGAACAATTTCATCACCTTTTTGAAGATTGGCTTTGTGTGCAGGAGAGTGGTCAACAACCGATTTGACATAAATATGGTTGCGCTTTTGAATCAGATACAACCCGACACCAGCAACGGGCTTTGAGCTGAGATAAAGCGTCTCATACTCTTCTTCGTTGAGATAGCGTCCATTGATGTCAACACTGGTCACCATTCCTTCTAAACAACCTTCCATCAACCGTTTTTCATCAAAAGGTTGAACCGACTCTTCTTTAATTTTTTGGACAACCTCTTGGTATAAGAGATAAGAATCCGTGGGTGGTGTCGCATTTAGTAGTGTCATCATGAGGCTTAAAAAACAAAAAAAACGTCTCAAGCATAGATCCTTTTACTTTGTATAGCTGTATAGTACTATTTTTTGTCCGTTTTTTGCAAAATGTCACGCTAAGATCAATCGCATTGGTTGCATCTGTGAATCATCAAAACCCAGTCGTTTGTAAAAGTGCTGTGCCGCATGATTATGCGGGTCGGTTAAAAGCGTGATACGTTTACATGTAAGCTTTTTAGCATACTCAATTGCAGCCTCCACCAACAGTGTTCCACACCCTTTTCCTCGGTATTTAGGCGCGATAATCATATCTTCCAAGAAGGCAACTTTACCGCCAAGTGCCGTGCTAATCGTCCATAAAAGACTCACCATCCCGATGATCACACCATCTTTTTTAAGAACAAAAATGGTGCCTATGGTGGCATCTTCCAAGATCATCCTAAGGCCTGAGCGTTGAAGCTCAGGGTGCGGCGTAAATTCGGCCTCTTGCGAAAAAAGCAGGGTTAATAAATCAATTAAATGCTCTATATCAGAACTTTTTGCCTCTTCAACCACAAACATAGAACTCCTTTTTTGATTTATATTTTAACATAGGAACCCTTTTTGCTTGTTATAAATACTCATCTCATAAGGAGTTTTTAATGACCATTGAGGAAAGTAAAAACAGTGTCAATCAATCGTTTTTGAGTACACTCACAAAAGTAACCACAAAGGATTCGCTTAGTGAAGACTCATTTGCCAGTATCCTTGCAAGTCAATTGGATGGAAGCACCAGTTCGAGTGATGAATCCACAATCTCAGCTGCTTCAGTTGAATCAAATGCGGCGGTTGAAGCATTTAAAGAAGCACTGACGTCCAAAGGTTCACTTCAATTTTATCAAGAGTACAATCAAGAAAAAATTGAGCAACTGATGGAAGAGAAAAAAGCGGAGCTTGAAGATAAATTGGGGCTGAGTGCAGATAGTGAACCACCCTTAAGCGGTGAAGATCGAGAAAATGCAATCTCCATGTTAGACACGATGCTCGATGCTTACCGTAAGCAACTTCAAGAGAAGATGCAAGCCGAAGATAAACTTGAGCAAGAAAATACCATGCTCAATACGTTTTTGCAAGACCTCGCTTAACGTTTTTGCAAAATTAAAATTGTTTTATCAGGCTCGTCACCAAAGAGTGTGACGGGTTTGGTAGAACAGAGTTTGAATGCTCCCAGTTTTTTGAAAAAAGAGAGCGGGTGAAAGTATTGTGTGATGGAACCTTCATTTTTGTGGTAAAGATCGCCTTCTTTTTCAAATAAAACAATCTTCGTTAAAAGCTCATTATGCTCAAATGTTGCATCAACGCATAAAAATTGATCTTCTGTATCGTGGCACATCACCCCTTCGGCGACCCCTTCAAAACCATACAAGGTATTGACATCAAAAACAAAGTAGCCCTCTTTGGGAAGCACGCGTGCAACGGCTTCTAAAAAAGAGTCTATCTGCGCTGGTGCGATGTAGTTGAGCACATCGGCAATGGCGACAACGCACTCAAACGAAGCCTCTTCAAATGCTTCGAGCTCTTTGGTACTTGCCTCCACGCCTAAAGCACGCGCACGCTCGATCATTGCGGCACTTCGATCAATACCGCAGGCACTGAGTTTCTCGTTTTTAAGATGTAGAAGAAATTTTCCATTGCCACATCCCACATCCAAAATACGCTTTACATGTAAAGGTTTTAGCAAGCCCAAATAGGTTTGGTAGAGGGTTTCATACTGTGCATCAAAACCGATGAGCGATTCGATTTTGGCATAAAGATCAAGAGGATTTATCATGGGCAAGCTTTGGTTGGGGCTTTAATCAAAAGCCCCATGAGATTTTTTAGTCAACGAGTTCGTGTTTGAAGCGTGCTTCATCAAATGTCTTGCCAAGGTATTCGCACACGATTTTAACATCGCGACGTGCATTACCAAGACAACTGGTTGCCCCTGGGCTTGGTGTCATGTTAAAGATAATGCCTGTACCTGGGTTGATACTCGCTTCGCCTAGCATCAATTTTTTCTCTGTTTTGCTAATCACCTGAGGTCTGACACCACCAAAGTGATGCGCGTATTCAAGGTCGTCTAGTTGCAAAGAAGGAACGATTTTGCGTGCATCTTTGATGAAAAGCTCTTTACCAAATTTTGGAAGTTCAAAAAGAACGTTTCGTAAAATGTAGTTACGAATATCGCTGTCTTTCATCAAATCATAAAAGACCTTCGCAACTTTGCCATCAAATTGCAATGTTTGCCAAAAATCAAGATACGTTCCACCTGTGTAACGCTCTAATTTTGGCATTACCAATGCTGTTGGTCCAAAACGTGTGCAACCATCGGCTAAGATATCGGGATCGCCATGCAGTGCCGCAAAAGGAAGTTTTGGGTGTTGCACCATATAGACTTTACCATTGAGCATTTTTTTCTTGGTCATGTAAAAACTGCCACCCACGGGTAAACAGGCAAAATCAAGCCCGTATCCCATTTCATGGGCAAGATAGAGTGAATGTGCTCCTGCATCGACAACGACAAAATCAGCCGTAAAGGTATGCTCTTTGGTCATCACCACGTGCATATCGCCTAATTTGGTAATGTTGGTCACTTGCGCATTCAAAAAGACATCGGCAACCTTGCCTTCAATCTTTTGCGCTTCATTGACCAAGCTTTCGCTCATTTGACCAAAATCAACGGTACTAAACTCTCCACCTTCAACGCCCACACCAATAACGTTATCAGGACGCTCTTTGCCCTCAGCATCGTAAATAAGCTTTGGCTCAATCTGTGCGAGTTTCTCTTTATCAAAGACTTCAAGGTAGGGATAAAGTTCTTTGAACTCTTCGTAGCGCTTTTGCATGTAGGCAACTTCGGTATCACCCACACCAATTGCCATTTTTTGATGTGAAAATAAGAATTGACCCTCGTGCCCATGCGCAACGCAATATTTTGCGATCATGCCTGCAGTCTCTTTGACTTTTTTCGCTTTTTCAAGAGTATAGTTAGTCTCTATATCGCCACAGTGAATGGTTTGAGAATTGGACGTTCCAGCAGAATTTAATTTTGCTAAACGCTCATATTTTTCGACAAGCGCGATACGCTTAACGTCTGTATATTTTGCAAGCTCATAAAAAAGAGCTGCACCTGAGATTCCGCCACCGACGACCAAGACTTCATAGTGATTTTTTGTCATGCTAAATAACTTCCTACTCTAAGATTTTAGGGTGCGACATTCTATTATAAAAACTTTAAAGTTTTTTAAAATAAATTGTTACTTTACTGCAATTGCTTCGATCTCAACCAACGCATTTTTAGGCAATGTTTTGACACCAACGGTGCTGCGTGCAGGTTTATGCTCTTTAAAGAACGCGCCATACACTTCATTGACTTTTGCAAAATCATCCATATTGGCTAAAAAAATGGTTGTTTTAACCACTTTTTTCAGACCACTACCTGCTTCTTTAAGCACGGCTTTGAGGTTTTCTAGCACTTGAGTAGCCTGTGCTTCCACATCGCCTTCTAAAAAAGTACCATCGGGCATAAGAGCGATTTGCCCAGAGGTAAACACCATATCGTTCACCACAATCGCTTGTGAATACGGACCAATGGCAGCGGGTGCATTGGTCGTCGAGACTATTTTCATACATCTTCCTTTTTGAAATTTTCAATGACGGTTTTAAAAATATGGACTAAAGATTCAACTTCGCTCAAAGGGCAACACTCATTGGGCGCATGAATGGTATCGTTTACAACACCAAACTCGACGGTCGCAATGCCAAAACTTCCGAAAAATCGGGCATCGCTCGTTCCTCCTGCGGTGGAGAGTTTAGGCATTAAACCTTTTACATGTAAAAGCGCGTTACTAAGTTTTTTGACAATGAGTGAGTCTTTGGAGGTCACAAACGGATGCGCACTTTCACTCAAACACAAAGTAAAGTTTAAGCCTTGCAACACCTCTTCCATATACGTTCTAATTTTTGCTTTATCAGTTTTAGTTGAGTTGCGTACATTAAACATGATCTTGAGATTACCAGGAGTAACATTGGTGACTTCCATGCCACCTCTGATATCGGTGATGATGATCTGCGAAGGGGTAAAAAACTCATCGCCCTCATCCAAATAATGCCCCGCAAATTTGGAAAGCAGAGGTGCCATTTGATGCACAGGATTGATCGTTTTTTCAGGATAAGCCGCATGCCCTTGTTTCCCGACAATTTCGATCACACCGTTGATGGAGCCACGACGCCCTACTTTAATCGCATCGCCAAAAACCTTCTCGCAGGTCGGTTCTGCCACGATGACATAATCGGGTAAAAAAGAGCGACGCTCTAACTCTTTGATCACTTCAATTGTCCCATGCTTGGCATCACCCTCTTCATCGCTGGTCAAGATAGCAGAGAGTGTCCCGTTAAAATGCGTCGTCTCACGCATCGCTTGCACAAACGCACAAACGCCACTTTTCATATCTTGGGCACCTCTGGCATAGACAATACCCTCTTTAACGATAGGCTCAAACGGGTCACTTTTCCAACCCGTACCTGGTGGAACCACGTCAATATGCCCTGCAAAACAGAGGTGTGGGCCTTCGCCAAAACGTTTGTATAAAAAGAGATTTTTGGTATTTTCAACATTGACTTCAATGATCTCAAAATCATTGAGGTACGCTTTGATGAATGTAAAGGCACCACCATCATCTGGCGTCACGGAGACAAAGCGTAAAAGTTTTAAGAAAAGTTCGTGTGTGTTTAGCATGATTCCTCTATTGTAAAAGAGTATTCTTTAGAGTTTATACTCATTTCTTGTTTACTGTTTAACATCAAGTTTTTTTAAAGCTTGATCAATGTGGCACCATAACCACCCATATTAATCGGTGCATCGCCATACGAAACTAAAGAAGGATAGCTGCTTAAAAACGTCCGCACCGCATAGGCAAGCTTTCCCGTTCCAATGCCATGATAAACCAAAACCTCATCAAAGCCGCTCATCAGCGCGTCACTTAAAAATTTATCGAGTTTTTCAACCGCTTCATCCGCCCTTAGTCCATGCAGATCCAAAATCATCGAGCCACTCGGTGTCTCTTTGGAGATCACCACACCCGCCTTGTGCACTTTAGGTTGATTGCCACTGCGTTTGAGTTTGGAGAGAGGTACACGAAGCGTAATGCCGTCGCACTCGATGGTCGCTTCCTCTTTTTTGATGCTTTTAATCACCCCTTTGGAGCTGCCGTATTTGATTTTATCGTTTACATGTAAAGGTTCAGCCTTTTGATCGGGAATCACTTTACGTGTCTCTTGGTGCAATTGATTGGCTTTGTTTAACAAGCGGTGCGACTCTTTGGTATCGGAACTCTTGATCGCCTTTTTCGCTTCGCCAATCGCTTGGTTGAATTCTTTGGACATTTTAGAATAGGCGTGGTCAAACTCTTCTCGCACCCGCTCTTTTTCATCGCGCAACGACTCTTTGAGTTTTTCCACCTCTTTGAGCCTTGCATCAAGCTCTTCGGAGGTTTTACGCATCTCAAGCTCTAAGTCGATATTTTTTTGAATGAGCTCATTGAGCTTCTCTTTATCTTCGCCGTACAAAACACGTGCTTCGGCGACCAAGGAGTGCGGAATGCCATAACGAAGTGCCGTCTCAAACGCGTAACTCCTACCAATCGTTCCTTTTAAAAAGCCATACGTCGGTCGCTCGCTCTTTTCATCGTAAATCGCCGCTAAGAGTTCGACTTCAGGATGTGTGGCGAGCAAAGAAGCTAAGCGTTTATGGTGGGTGGTAATGACGATTTTCATCTCTTTATCAATAAGCTTTTCGATCATCACTTTAAAGAGATTGGCCGCTTCATCGGCGTCCGTTCCAAGCTCGATCTCATCCACACCAATCAGTGCTACTTTTTTACTAAACAGTTTACTAAATTCACTCATTCGCCCCGCAAAGGTTGAGATGTCATTTTTGACATTTTGCGGATCATCCAAAATAGCAAACACCTCTTTAAACGAGCCAATACTCGAATGCTTGGCATCAATGCGCATCGGAAGCAGGTATTTGCTCAAAATCGCCGCCGTCAAAATGGATTTAAGCAGCATCGTCTTACCACCGGCATTCACACCGGTGATCATCAACACCTGTTTGCTAAAATCAATCGTAATCGGCTTTGGATTCGCAAGCGCAGGATGGGCAAAGTTTTCAAGTTTGATGACATTGCTCTTGGAAGGCAACACAAACTCCATATCTTTTTCTCGCGCATACGCGACTCTGGCGTAGTACGCATCAAAGCGGTCAAACTCTTTGTTCACAAAACCCAAGAATTTAAGCTGTTTGGTAAAAGAGGATGAGATCTGTTTGGCGTACTTATACACCAGCTCCTCTTTGCGGTCGATCAGTTCACTCTCGCGACTCACCAACTTCGCAAGCGCTTCAGGCACGACATAGAAAAAGCCGCTGCTACTGCGCCCGATGACATTGCCTTTTAACACATGGTTAAAGCCACCACGCACCAAAAGCGCTTCTTGGTTGTTAATGTAGTGAATCTGTTTATCGGCAAGATAGAGGGAAATTTTCTCAGTGGAGATCAGACGGCGAAGCGTGCTGTTCATCTCCTCTTTGACCATTTTAAGGCTTTGAGCGATGCTCGCAAACTGCTCATCCACGCTAGATTTTAGCTCGCCTTTTTCATCGAAATAGCCGCAAATTTGCGTGACTTCAGCAGGAATCACAATACGATCCATCCATTCGCCAAGGCTTTGATCGTTCAGCATTGATTTCAGATACTGCATATAGTTGATGATTTGAACAAAGGAAAAAATCTCATTGAGGCGCAAGATGCCCAATTTACTTAGGTGCATCAGTGCCACATCTAAAGAGGGAACTTCAGGCAAAGGTTTCAAGCGATCGCGTGTGAGAAGTTCATGGATCATTTTATAATGCAGGTTCGCGTCTCCCTCCATAAACAGAGGTTTTTCGCGCGCTAAAAAGTGTTTAAATCCAGCCGCATAATCGACCAAATCGAGTTTCGAAAAAAGCTTTTCCATGAGGGCGTTACTTCACTTTTTCCAATTTACATGTAGCCATATCGATGACGATGCCTTTATCGTTTTGGTTTTGATCGTTTGCGATAAAACTGAGCGTTCCATTCACAAAAACAAAGGTAGCGGACGAGATTTCACGTCCATCGCAATAGAGTGTTTTGCCCTGTTTAAATGCACTGATCATCATACGATTTGCTTCACTGTTCTCGCGATTGTATGATTCATACCACCACGCAAGCCCAATCAGAATGATAAGGAAACTAAAAAGTCCAATTTTTGCTTGTTTAGAGAATGTACTCTTTTTAGCATAGATCACAGAAACAACCAAAAGTACCACCGCTAAAAAAAGTAAAAATTGCATCACATGGCTCCTCTGAGTTGATAGGTTATGTCCCCTGCGCCAAAGCTAATGACCAACCCTTCATCAAAAATGTGTTGGTTCGCTTCGCAAGGAAATATCTCTATACTATCATCTTTTCGGTAAACGCGCGGTGGGAAAAGTGGAGAGTAACGTGCAAACTCTTTTTCAAAGTCGATAAAAACCTCTTTTTCCCCTGCACGCCACACGGGTAGAATCACGAGCTGATCGACCCCTTCAAAGCAGTTGACAAAACTCTGCAAATTATCAATCGTGCGTGAATATTTATGCGGTTGCCAAATGGCGGTAACTTTTTTAAGCCCAATGAGTGCAGCGTATTGTGTCGCAGACTCCAAAGTCGCTTTGATCTCGGTGGGGTGATGCCCATAATCATCAATCAACGCAAAGTTTTCATGCTTGGTCAAAAGATCAAAACGCTTTTTGATGCCTTTGTAGTTTTTAAGTTTTTCACGCGCCGTTTCTACATCCATCTCATGCAGACTTGCTAGAATTGCCAATGAAGCATCGAGTGCCATATGCGCACCAATCCCCCAGACTTCAAAACGCCCCAAATCTTTGAGTACAAAGGAGGTAAAAGGTTCACCATCACACATCACGGTCTCAATGCCGCTGATGTCACGACTCGGATAGAGACGATCGGCTTCAAGTTCCGTAAGCGTGCTTAAAAAAGGATCTTCCGCGTTAATCACCCGAATCTTCGCACTCTCTAAAAAGTGTCGATACGCCCCGTAAAATCGGTCATAATCGTAGTTATAATACTCCATATGCTCCGGTTCCGCGTTGGTCACAATCGCAATGTAGGGATTGGAATTTAAAAAGCTCGCATCGCTTTCATCGGCTTCAAAAATGACATTGTTGCCCTCTTTGTAGTACATATTTGAGCCATACTGCTTGCTCTCCGCACCAATAACCAAAGAGCCCTCCACCATCGAAGCGAGCATCGCACTCGTCGTACTTTTACCGTGAGCTCCGCAAACCGAAAAAACACGTCTGTTTTTTAAGATAAACAGCAGTGCCTCACGACGTGGCATGATCGTCATTCCCTTTTCACGAGCGCGTGCAAGCTCGATGTTATCGGGTTTTATCACAGCAGAAAACACCACCAAATCTTGATCGGTTATGCACGCAGGATCGTGTGGGATACGCACAGGAATGCCCATCTCTTCGAGTCCTGCTGTAATTTTACTCGCTTTCACATCGGAGCCCGTGATTTCGTAGCCCTCTTGTTTTAAATATTTGGCTAAGGCAGAAAGCCCAATGCCACCAATGCCTACAAAATGAACCTTTTTCAACTACTTTCCTTATCTATTTTTATACGCTTTCCAAGCTAAGCTTCAAAAGCTCCACGATTTTTTAGAAAGAGGCAATAACCTCTTTGATCTCTTTTAAGATCTGCTCTGTTTTTTCACTGTTTTCCACAAGTGCAATGCGCACATAATTCTCACCGATGCCGCCACGTCCTAGAAAACGACCCGGTAGCACTTTGATATTTTTTTGCTCGTAGAGTTTACATGTAAACATCACATCGTCTTTCACTTCGAGCCAAACGTAAAACGTTGCATTCACCTCAGGCACACCTAAAATTTCATGCGCTAAACGAAGGTTTTTCGCGTATTGCGCGCGGGTCAGTTCCACGTGTTCCATATCGTTCCATGCAAGTGCAGAAGCCATTTGAAGAGGTAAGGGAATCGCCGCTCCCACGTAGGTTCGGTATTTTGCGTAACCATTCAGGATTTTCTCATCGCCTGCGATAAATCCCGAGCGAAGTCCTGGCGCAGAGCTTCGTTTGGAAATGGAGTTTAATACCAAGACATTTCTAAATTTATCATTGCCTACATGTAAAGAGGCTTCAAGCAAAGAGGCTGGTTTTTCGCCCACATACAGTTCGCTGTAACACTCATCGTTTAACAGCACAACATCGTATTTGAGGGCAAATTTTACCCATTCGCCTAGCTCTTCAAGGCTTAAAACTGAAGTTGTCGGGTTGTTGGGGAAATTAAGAATAATCAGATCGGCTTCTTTAAGCTCAGGCAAATTGATGTCGGGTTTAAAGCTATTCTCTTTGGTGAGATTCAGATGCACCACGCGCGCACGACTCGCAATCGCCGCACCTTCGTAGATCTGATAAAACGGATTCGGATACGCCATCACAGGGTTTGGCTTATCGTGCAGAAGGTACTGAGGAAAGCTAAAAAGCACCTCTTTCGTTCCAAAAACAGAGATCAACTCACTGCTTTTAAGCTCAACGCCAAAACGCTTTTTCACAAACGCGCGCTGTGCTTCATTGACATACACTTCACCCGAAGATTTGGGGTATTTTTTAAGCAAATGCACGTTTTGTTTGAGCGCTTCTTGAATAAAATCAGGCGTCTCAAACTGCGGCTCACCAATGGTCAACGTTACTGCTGGATACGCGTTACTCGGTATTATATCTTTCAATAACTCGGTCAATTTTTCAAAGGGATAAGGTTCAAAATGCAATGGTTTTCCTTTTACATGTAAAACAATTTTTTAGTAAGGCATGCCAAATTTTTGGGTGATCAGTTCACCCTCTTCGTTGATGTACAGATAATAAAGCAGATCTTTTTTAACACTAAGCCCTACCAAATAACGC
Source organism: Sulfurospirillum multivorans DSM 12446 (assembly GCF_000568815.1). NCBI lineage: Bacteria > Pseudomonadati > Campylobacterota > Epsilonproteobacteria > Campylobacterales > Sulfurospirillaceae > Sulfurospirillum > Sulfurospirillum multivorans. Next base: position 631,282 of record NZ_CP007201.1, on the reverse strand, counting down.
AGTGCCAAATTCGCCTGCAATGAAGCAATGTGCATCACAATCGGTGCGGCAATGCCAGAAGGCGTTTTATTGGTTATTTGAAACGCTTTAAAACTACTCTTCTCGAAAAAACAGACTTGGCCGTTAAACGCTTCAACCGAGCCGTAAAGCCATGGGGTTTTCACCTCTTTGGCATACAGATCAATAAGGGCGCGTGTCGGTAAATTATCGGTCGCATCGATGATGAGATCGACTTCAATGCCTTTACATGTAAACGCTTCCAAGCGACCAATATGCGCCTGAACTTTCACAAAAGGGCAACGACTTTCGATGCTCTCTTTGACCACACTCGCTTTGAGTTTCCCCTCGTCGCCTAGTTTAAATGCGATCTGACGGTGAATGTTATGCACACTCACTTCATCAAAATCGACAAGGTGAATCTCGCCGATGCCTGAGCTTCCAAGGGCATACGCCAAAGAGCTTCCTAACCCGCCGCAACCGATGATCACGATCTTTTTGCTTTGCAAGCTTTGCTGTGTCTCTTCGCCCCACAGCTGGACTTGCCTGTGGAAATAGTGCATCATGCGTTTTCTCTTCTGCTGACCTGTTTTTTCCATCCCCACAGTTTGCGCGCTTCGACAAGGCTCTCTTTTTCAAGGGTCGCTACCAGCATCTCCTCTTTATCGCCAAGGGTCAGTTCAACCTCGCCAAAGGGAGAAATGAGGCTACTTTTGCCATAAAACTGCCATGTCTCTTCGTCTTTATAACTTCCCACACGGTTCGCGCGCAAGATATAGACATTGTTCAGCATGGCGCGCATCTTCAAAAGCTCTTCCCAACGGGGCGCTGAGTCAAAGGTCGAAGAGGTCGGTGTGAGCACGACATCCACATTTTTCTTCATCACTTCCATCCAAACGGTGTCAAAATGAAGCTCAAAACCGCTCACGATTCCAAAGCGAATGCCGCCCAGTAAAAAGATCGGCAAGGTGTACTTGGAAACCGCATTGGCAAAAAACTTCTCTTCATTCCAGTGTTTATAGTTGATCAAAAATTGCTGATCGAAAAAATGGACGGATTTGGGTGAAAAATGGGCGTTGCTTTTGTAGCAAAAATCACCCTTAATGTTCACAATCGGCGCGATAACATGCAGATCATAATCGGCACAGAGTTTTTTTAAAACCTCGATTTTATGGTTCGACTGCTCTTTAATCATTGAAAGTGGCATACCCTCTAGCTCTTTGAAAAAACTGTTGAGCGCGTATTCGCTGATTAAAACAACTTCAACCTCTTTTTGCTTGCAAATGCGAAAATAGTAATCGAGTTTTGCCTCACTCATCGGAAGTGTGCTAAGTTGCAGTGCCGCTATTTTCATGACAACGCTTCTTTTTCTTGCAATTTGGTGTAAGTCAACTTTGCCTCTTCCAGCATCTTAGTCGCCTCTTTTAAGATTGCAATGCCCTCTTGATACTTTTTCATCCCCTCTTCTAAGGAGAGTTCAGGATTGGAAAGGTTCTCTAAGATTGTTTTTGCACTCTCAAGTTTTGCTTCAAAACTTTGCTCTTTTTCTGCCATTTTACTCAACCTTCTAGGTGCACTAAACTTTTGATTCCAGTGCTTTTTTAATGTAAAAATCAAACTTGTCGTACTCAACCAAAAAGGCATCATGCCCATATTGGCTATCAATGCAGACATAATCGACAAGGTCCGCTCTTCCCATATTTTCCATCGTTGTCTTAATCAACGCCATCTCTTCGGGCATAAACAGACAATCGCCTTGAAATGAAATCAAGGTCAATTTGGCCTTAATATGCTTGATCGAATCTTCCAATGAATCATAATTACGCGTCGCATCAAAGATATTCATCGCTTTAATGATGTAAAGGTAACTCAGCGGATCAAACCGTTTCGCAAAACTGTAACCGTTGTACTCCATGTATCGCTCGACTTGAAAACGTCCAAAAAGCTCGTACAAACCGTCCGTCTCTACGTAATTACGCCCAAATTTTTTGTTCATCGAATAGGGACTTAAAAAGCTAATGTGCCCCGCCATGCGACCAATCGCAAAACTGAGCAGTCCCTCTTCTTCAAAATCTTCGGGATTATAATTGCCATTTTTAAATCGAGGGTCATTGACGATGCCCTCAATCGCGATTTTATTCCACGCAATCGCCCAAGGCCCTGTCGCGTAGGTGGTTGCCAGCAAAATCACTCGTTTGGCAAACTCAGGATATTCAATGGACATACAAAGCCCCTGCATGCCTCCAAGAGAGCCTCCAATGATCGCGTATGCCTCTTTGATACCAAGGCGCGCAAAGAGGTTCATTTGCGCTCTGACCATATCGCTGATCGTTAAAACAGGAAATTTCAGGCGCAATGGTTCTTTGGTTTTAACATTCACACTCATCGGTCCCGTGGAGCCAAAACAGCTCCCAAGAATATTGACACAGATGACACAAAGCTTCGTCGTATCAATGATCTTACCATCTCCAATGAGCGGGTCCCACCACCCTGCTTTGGTCTCACCTTCATAACGACCTGCCGCATGGTAACTTCCCGTAAGGGCATGAAAAACCACGATGACATTGCTTTTGGTCTCGTTCATTTCACCGTACATCTCGTATTTGAGATCGTAGGTTTCTAAGATACGACCACTCTCCAAATAGAGGGGTTCATCAAAATGGGCAACCGCCGTTTGAATTTTCACACCGTTCCTTATTACTTTTTACCACGGTTTTTGGGTTTTGCCCCAAAAACCTACGCTCGCCGCTGTGGCACTGAAGCTTGTCTCTTTCGAAACAGAATATTCTTTACATGTAAAACGTATAATGCTTAGTTTACTCTGTAATTAGGCGCTTCGTGGGTAATGATAACATCATGCACGTGGCTCTCTTTAAGACCAGCACTCGTAATTTCAACAAATTCCGCTTTCTCTTGGTAATCAAGAATATCACGCGCACCCACATAACCCATAGATGACCTGAGACCTCCCACCATTTGGAAAATGACATCACGAATAGAGCCAGCGTGTGGCACACGTCCTTCAATGCCCTCAGGTACGAGTTTATCCGCCGCCGTTCCCTCTTGGAAGTAACGATCGCTGCTTCCTTTGGTCATCGCGCCAATGCTTCCCATACCGCGATACGTTTTGTATTGACGTCCTTGATAGGTGATAAATTCACCCGGACTCTCATCGGTTCCTGCAAGCAAGCTCCCCACCATAACGCTTTGAGCACCAGCAGCCAATGCTTTTGCAAAATCGCCAGAGTATTTAATACCACCATCAGCAATAACAGGAACGCCGTATTTACGGCCTACATCAGAGCACTCTTCAATAGCTGACATTTGAGGTACACCCACTCCTGAGACGATACGCGTCGTACAAATACTTCCTGGTCCAATTCCTACTTTAATGCCATCAACACCCGCTTCAACGAGCGCAAGCGCCGCTTCTGCCGTCGCGATATTTCCCGCAATAATGTCAACTTTAAGCTCTTTTTTGATGAGTTTAACCGTATCAATAATACCTTTTGAATGTCCATGCGCCGAATCAAGAACCAGTACATCCACACCTGCTTCTTCTAAAGCACGAGCACGATCTAATTGCCCCACACCAATAGCCGCACCGACACGAAGTCGTCCAAAACTGTCTTTGTTTGCATGCGGATACTCTTGACGTTTTTTAAGATCTTTGATCGTAATAAGCCCTGCAAGCTTGTTGTTTTCATCGACCACAGGGAGTTTTTCAACTTTATTAGTTCTAAAAATCGCCTCAGCATCATCCAAGGTCGTTCCTTTTTTGACGGTAATTAGAGGCATTTTGGTCATGAGCTCTTCAACGTTTTTACTGTAGTCGTTTTCAAAACGAAGGTCACGGTTGGTTAAGATACCAATCAGAATATCATTGTCATCAATGACAGGAACACCTGAAATGCGGTACTCTGACATAATGGTAAGCGCTTCTTTAAGCGTTGCAGTCGCTTTAATGGAGACGGGATCGATGATGATGCCACTCTCGCTTTTTTTAACACGTCTGATTTCACGTACCTGAGATTCGATGTCCATATTTTTATGAATAATACCAATGCCCCCAAGACGCGCCATCATAATCGCCGCACGGTGTTCCGTTACCGTATCCATTGCAGCCGATACAAGAGGGATATTGAGAGTGATATTTTTCGTTAGTTTTGTTTTAATATCAACCTCTTTGGGCAAAATCTCTGAATATTTAGGAACCAATAATACGTCTTCAAATGTCAATGCTCTTTTTCTAATTTTCATGGTGTGTCCTTATAACCCTAATTCTCTCTCTAAGCTCAGCGCTCCATCTAAGAGTGCCTGCTCACCGTACGCTTGAGCGATCAATTGTCCACCAACAGGTAGACCTTTACTATCCTTACCAAGAGGCACTGAAATACCCGGAAGTCCTGCAAGATTGAGTGAAATCGTGTAAATATCACTCAAATACATCTCCAACGGATCCGCTTTTGAACCAAACTCGAAGGCAGTGGTTGGCGTGACAGGCATAAAAATCAGATCAGCCTCTTTAAAAATCGCCTCATACTGCGCCTTGATAAAATGGCGCGCCTTTTGTGCTTTGATGTAATACGCATCGTAATAACCACTGCTTAAAACAAACGTCCCCAGCAAAATTCTTCGTTTAACCTCTTCGCCAAACCCAAGGCTTCGGCTTTGAATAAACATCTCTTTAAGGTTTTCATTGCTTCCACGGTTACCATAACGAACGCCATCGTAACGGCTAAGGTTCGCACTCGCTTCAGCGGTGGCAATCACATAATAGGCTGCAATGTCATATTTGTTGTTGATGAAATTACGATAAATAATGGTGTGTCCCGCTTTTTCAAGCGCACGGATGCCATCCATCATGCGTTCACGCACTTCAGGACTCGCTTCGTTCAAGTAATTTTCAATCACAGCAATCGTCATTTTACGATCCGCATTGAGCTTATCGGCTACACTTTGATGTGCCATAGTCGCACTCGTGGAGTCTTTTGGCTCGTGCCCTGCGATAATGTCATACAAAATCGCCGCATCTTCAACGTTTTGGGTAATTGGCCCAATCTGATCGAGCGAACTTGAATACGCACCCAAACCGTAACGACTCACTTTTCCATAGGTGGGTTTAAGTCCTACACAGCCACAAAAAGCGGCTGGCTGGCGAATACTTCCACCCGTGTCACTGCCAAGGGCTGCAATCGCGATGCCTCCCGCAACCGCAGCGGCACTTCCACCACTACTGCCACCTGGGACGCATTTTGGATTGTGCGGATTTAAGGTTTTTCCATAAAACGAAGATTCGGTCGAGCTTCCCATCGCAAACTCATCCATATTGGTGCGACCAAACGGGGAGAGTCCATGACGAAGCATGTTATCAATGACCGTTGCATTGTAAGGGGCAACATAGCCTTGAAGGATATTCGAACCGCTCGTCACTTCCCAACCGTTCACTTGAATATTGTCTTTTATCGCAATCGGAATGCCAGAACCGTACTCACTTATCGTTTTATATGTAAGCTGTTCAATGTACGCGCCCAGCTCTTTTTTAGCTTCAATCGCTCTTTTTAAATCTTCACGTATCTCAGCAATGGCTTCAGCAGGAAGTCCTAATGCCTCTTTCAATGTAATCAACTGTGATCCTTTAACGTTTTCGTTCTTTTATTGATCAGATAAATGCACACACCAATGACCGCAAAAATCGCGACAATGGTGATAAAAACAAAGCTAAGCTCGATAGGAGCGCTCAAATCAACCATTGAGTGCCTCATGACATCTGTGGCACAGCTCTTCTTCGCTTTTTGATTTGTATTTCCAACAACGTGGGCATTTGCATTTGGTCGCTTTGAGGATTTTAAACTTATCACCGGCTACTTCAAACACGCCCATTTCGCCCTCTTCGTTGTGTTCGATCACTTTGCTCACCGTAAACCAATCTTCTGCGTCCACTTTTTCGAGTGCCACAATTTTCGCTGATGTGGTTTGAAGCACTAACTCTAGAGTTGATTTGATGATTTTCTCTTTTTTAAGCGCATCAACGATTTCAAAGAATTTCTCACGCGCTTCGACCATATACGCTTCATCAAACGCCGTTGTCATCGTAGGAAGTGACTCATAGACAAGGTCAAAAACACTCTCACCTTTGCTTTTTAGGATAGCAGGTGCATACTCCATAATCTCATCAATCGTATAGGTCAACGTTGGTGCCATCAACACCATCAATTTTTCAGCAATGAGCGCCATCGCACTTTGCGCGGAGAGACGAATCGTGTCATGCTTAGCGTTACAGTAAAGCCTATCTTTAGAAATATCCAGATAAATTCCGCTGAGTTCCACGGCAATAAAATGGTTGAGAAGTGCAAACCCTTTGGAGAATTCGTACTCTCTAAAGTAACCCTGCGCTTCATCAAAAACCGCTTTGGCATGCACTAAAATCCACTGATCAAGCACACCCATCTGATCGTACGGCAAAATGGTCTCTAAATCATTGATATTTGCCAGTAAAAATCGGAATGTATTGCGGATTTTTCGGTACTGCTCACTGATCTGTTTTAAAATATTGTCGCTGATTTTAAGGTCGGTCGTGTATTCGCTCGTGCCAACCCAAAGACGTAAAATCTCGACACCATGGCTTTTCGCAATATCGGTCGGGGCAACAACATTGCCCTTGGATTTGCTCATCTTCTCGCCCTTCTCATCGACCGTAAATCCGTGTGTTAAGATTTTACCGTACGGTGCTATGCCGTTATTGGCGGTACTGACTAAAAGTGAGCTTTGGAACCAACCACGATGTTGATCGCTTCCTTCCAAATACATCGACGCTGGGTAATCACCTGCGTCATACTCAGGTGACTGAAGAACCGCTTTCCACGTACTTCCACTGTCAAACCAAACATCGAGAATATCCATCACTTTTTCAAGGTTTTCAGGGTTGTAACCGCTGTTTGCAACCAAAAGGTCTTTAATCTCTAAATCCCACCATGCATCTGCACCTTTTTCTTCAAAAATGTCTGCAATATGTGTCACCACTTTTGTATCAAAGATCGGTTTACCCGTAGTTTTATCTCTAAAAAATGCGATTGGTACACCCCAGTCACGTTGCCTTGAGATACACCAATCAGGGCGATTCTCGATCATCGAACCTAAACGGTTAATGCCTGATTTGGGATAAAAACGAACTTTTCCAAGCTCATCCATCGCCATTTTACGAAGACTCGCGCGTCCACCAATAGCTTCATCCATTGCCACAAACCACTGTTTGGTGGCACGGTAAATGACCGGTTGATGCGTTCTCCAGCAAAATGGATAGGAGTGGGTAAACTTTGAACATTTCAAAAGGCGTGTGCCCAAAAGCTCTAAAATACGCTCGTTACATTTAAAAATATGCTCGCCGACAAAACTTTCCGCATCTGGAAGCAGTCCTAAACGAACGACAGTCTCGTCGTAACAACCACGCTCATCGACTGGCATAATGACTTCAAGACCGTAACGAAGCCCTACTTTGTAGTCATCATCACCATGTCCTGGAGCGGTGTGAACACAACCACTACCGCCATCCATCGTAACATGCTCACCCAAAACAAATTGGGATTTTCGACCATTAAGTGGGTTGAGTGCAAAGCTGTTTTCAAGCACACTGGCTTTAAAGGTTTTAACGATTTCACCTTTCACCACACCTTGCTCCAAAAGCTTTACATGTAAAGGCTCAGCCACGATATAACCATCACTCGTGAGCACATAATTTTCTTCGGGACTAAACGCAATACCCACATTTGCAGGCAGCGTCCAAGGTGTTGTTGTCCAGATAATGACCGAGGCATCAACGCTGATATCAAGTTTTGCTTTCGCCTCAGGCGTGAGTGCAAAGGCAACAAAGATGGAGTAGTCTTCTTTGTCTTCATACTCCACTTCGGCTTCGGCTAACGCACTACGCGCCGCCCATGACCAGTAAACGGGTTTACTTCGTTCAACCAAAAGTCCTTTATCGGCGACACCGCACAACGCACGGTAAATGTCGGCTTCAAATTTAAATTTCATCGTCATATACGGATTGTCCCAATCGCCAATGACACCTAATGATTTAAACTCTTCACGTTGAATATCAATAAATTTGCGTGCATGTTCACGACACAATTCGCGAATTTTGCTTTTAGGCAATGCGTCTTTTTTCTCTTTTCCAAGGTTCTTTTCGACCTGTTGTTCAATCGGCAAACCATGGCAATCCCAGCCTGGAACGTAACGGACTTTTTCACCGAAAAAATAGTGGGTTTTAACGATCACATCTTTAAGGATTTTGTTGAGTGCATGTCCGATGTGAATGTGCCCGTTGGCATACGGAGGGCCATCATGAAGTATAAATGTCGTTGGGGCATTTTCTCTGTTGTGAATCATTTTTGCATAAGCGCTTCCCTCTTTGGAAAACCACTTGGCATAGCGTGCAGGCTCGTTTTGAGGGAGGTTGCCACGCATTGGAAAATCGGTCTGAGGAAGAAGCAAGGTCTCTTTATAGTCCATCTATTTATCTCTCCTTGGAAGCTACAACTCTTTACATGTAAGCGTCTCTTAAAATGAGGCAAGTTTATCTAAAAACGATTTAAGAAGCACTTACGCACCGCAAGATGCTATAATGCAAAGTAAAAAAGGTACTCCTATGAAAAGCTCTTTGATCGTTGTGGGAAAAGCATTGCGATACAATCTGCCATTTTTAAATTACATTCATGCAACCATTACCAAACATCTTGATCTTCCCGATCAAACCGTCTACATCGATAAAAACGATAAGGATCTTTTTTTCGTTCTTGAAGAGTCCATCGCACATGCCGATGAAATCGTTATTGTCACCTCCAATGACAGTTTCAATCTGGTTAATAAAGTCATTGCGACACTGGGAGAAGAGTCTTTGGAACTCAAAGGGGGCATGCTCATTCCTTCCAAAGCGGTTCGTTTTGAAGACAATAGCTACCTTTTAGACCGATCGGGTAAGCACATCAACGTCATCAAAGCACGTGAAAACAAACAATTACCTCCACTTCTCATTCAAAACAGCAACGCATCTGCACTTTTTTCGATCATTAATATTGATGAAGATTCCCTTAAAATCCTCGTCGAACCGCTGGCTCAAAATTATGAAATTCGCATCACTCCGACGACCATTGTCGATGGTTGGATCAGCGTTGAAGCGATCTCAAACAAATACGGCAACTTGGAGAGTTTCTTTAAAGCCGTCAAAGCACTTTTACCTCAAAAAGTCATCAATCACCCCGATGTCATCATGCATATCGCACAATGTTTGGAAAGTGAAGGACAGACACTCAGCATTGCTGAGAGTTGCACGGGAGGCTTGATTGCCTCAATGCTCACCAAACGTTCAGGTGTATCGGCTGTTTTCAAAGGTGGACTGGTGACCTACTCCAATGAAATTAAAGAGTCGTGGCTGGGTGTGAGTCCTGAGACGATCGATCAGTTTGGCGCCGTGAGTGAGCTGTGCGTGCGTGAAATGCTTGAAGGTGTGCTCAATGCGAGTCTCTCTGACTACGCGATCGCCACCAGTGGTGTAGCAGGCCCTACGGGAGGAAGCATCGAAAAACCCGTCGGAACCGTTTACGTAGGCGCACGCAATAAAATGGGTGATGTTCTCATCGAAAGGCTTCTTTTAGAGGGTGACCGTGAGTACATACAAACCCAAAGTGCCTACCATGCTTTAAAGTTGCTTTTACATGTAGGCGAAAGCATTTTTTTAAAAAGTGAAAAAATGTCTTGACAAATGAGATTTTTTTCTCTATAATTTCAGCCTCATTACGAGAAGAACGGTGAACGACTCGTTAGCTCAGTCGGTAGAGCATCTCCCTTTTAAGGAGGTGGTCGATGGTTCGAATCCATCACGGGTCACCACTTTTATCTGTGCGACCCCATCGTCTAGTGGTCCAGGATCCCGCCCTTTCACGGCGGTTACAGGGGTTCAAATCCCCTTGGGGTCGCCATATATGTTTCTTCTTTAGTGTCCCAGATGGTCGCTTAGCTCAGTTGGTAGAGCGCCACCCTTACAAGGTGGATGTCATAAGTTCGAGTCTTATAGCGACCACCATTTACGCGCGGCGGTAGTTCAGTTGGTTAGAATATCGGCCTGTCACGCCGGGGGTCGCGGGTTCGAGCCCCGTCCGCCGCGCCACGATTTTGTTTTCCCTCAGCATTTTCTCATTTGTTATGAAACTGCCTGAGCATGACTCGTTAGCTCAGTCGGTAGAGCATCTCCCTTTTAAGGAGGTGGTCGATGGTTCGAATCCATCACGGGTCACCATTGTCCTAAACAAACACACTTGTGCGACCCCATCGTCTAGTGGTTAGGACACCGCCCTCTCAAGGCGGGAACGGGGGTTCAAGTCCCCCTGGGGTCGCCATTTTCCCTAGATTAAACTCTATTACCTCTTTGGTTTATTCCTTCATTTTCATACACATCAATTTCATGTTTATACTCAGGATTGGCTTTTTTAAGCTCTTCATCCATAAAAGCGATTAATTTTGCATCTGCATTGTGATGGCTGGCTACCAATAAAACAAAATTGAGATAGATTTTCGCAACTTTAGGAGCCATGCCTTTTTCTTTGAGCGGAAAAGGACACTCTTTGGCTGCTTTTAAAATAGCACTGGTGAGCTCATTGCGCGTTGTGCTACGTTTTGCTGCAATATCAATGAGCGCTTCAATAGCAATTTTTCGCTCTTTCTCTTCTTGTTCGGGCGTATGAGAGACTTCAATAATCACTGTTTTTTGCATATTGGAGACAAGAATAAAAAGAGAGATTAAGACGATAGCAATAACAACCACAACCGTGATAATGAGATAATTCTCTTGCATGAAGGAGCGCCTCTTAAATTTTTGCCTATTATAGCACAACTTAGAAAGAGGGGAAAAGTTCCCCTCTTTTCATTTACGCTGTTTTTGTGATATCGCGTTTAGGATAGGCAAAGGCTATGACAAGGCTTACAATGGCAACGGTGTAGTAGACAAACGTTGGAATAGGGATCGGGTCACCTGCGGCGTACGAGTGCATGCCTGAGAGGTAAAAGTTCACACCAAAATAGGTCATAATGATCGAAGAGAAGGCAACGGTTGAGGCAACCGCAAAAACAAAAGGAGTGCTGAGTTTAGGAACAAATCTAAAATGCACAATCGCGGCATAAATCAAAATTGAGACCAATGCCCATGTCTCTTTTGGATCCCAACCCCAATACCTTCCCCAAGACTCATTCGCCCAAACGCCACCTAAAAAGTTACCCACGGCAAGAAGACTTAGGCCTAAGATCATCGCCATTTCGTTGATACGCGTTGCTTCAATGATATTTCGATCAATCTCTTGGTTACGTTTAGAGGTTTTTTTGTCACGCAAAATGAAAAGAATCAATGTAAATAAGCCTAAAATGGCACACAATCCAAAGAAACCATAACTCGCCGTAATCACCGAAACGTGGATATTAAGCCAGTAGGATTTTAAAACCGGAACAAGATTCGTAATCTGGGGGTCCATCCAACTTAGATGTGCCACAAAGAGCGTCACACCCGTTAAGATAGAGGTCAGGGCAAGCGAGACAACCGATTGACGCGAGAAGAAAATACCTGCCAAGGCTAACGCCCACGCAATGTAGATCATCGACTCATAGCCATCACTCCATGGCGCATGGGTTGAGATATACCACCTAAGCCCTAAGCCTCCTGTATGCGCTAAAAATGCCATAAAATTGATTGCAAAAACAATTTTTGTCACTGTCACAATGCGTAAAGCTGGGTTAATCATTTTAGCAAAAATAAAACAGAGCAATACTAAACCGCTCAAGAGATAAACAGGGGTCAAACGATCAAAAATCTTCGCATGGTTAAAGAAAATCTCCGCTTTAATGCGACTCTCACTGGGGATAATTTCAGAACCATACTGCTCTTGATACGACTGAAGCTTTTCAAGTGCTTTATTGGCACTTTCCCAACTGCTTTTTTCCAGTCCTTCACTGATCGCTTCAAAATAGCCACCAAGGAGCGCTCTTACTTCATCGCCCTCTTGTTTGGAGAAATTCATCACCGCTTCTTGAGGTGCGAACCAACGTTTGGAGAGGTCATTTTGCTTTGGAATCATTTTGAAAACTTCACCCGTATAGACCATATAGCAGATGTTAACGCGTTCGTCTACTTTGAGAATGTCTTTATCGAACTGATTGCGAAGAGCTGGTTTTTTACGATTCGCCTCTTCTGAGTATTTCGTCAGTTTAAAGGCATGATCGCCCTCTTTTTCAAAAAAGTCATTAAATGAGGCGTATTTTTGATTTTCCGCAATGCCGATGATTTTTTTAAGTTCAGGATGAAACACCTTAATAATCGGCAAACTTTGCCACTCCGCAGGTGAACTCATCATACTGAGAGCCACTTGATTGGCACTCATGCCCTCAAATGTAGAGCCACCATAAATTTTATTCAAAAGCTCCGTGGAAATTGTATCGATAGGTTTGATTCTTCCATCGGCACTTTGAGCCAACAGCCTTCCAAATTGATCGGCATGTTTGACATCGTACTGTTTTAAAAAAGCGATGTAATCTTCATTCGTGTACGTCGTAGCAGCCTGTAAACCGCTGCTGTGCATCAAAGAAAGCCCTATAAAAAGTGCTAAAAAGAGAGATTTCATCTTTGTCATATCTCTTTGCACCATGCTTGCTAGTTTACGGAAACGACTCTTGGGATTGAGAAGATTGAGAAAAAGACCAAGAGATAACAGAAAATAACCAAAATACGTTGGAATTTTTCCAGGATCGTTATTGACAGACAAAATGGTTCCTTTTTCATCGGTATCGTACGAGCTTTGGAAGAAACGAAAGCCCCGGTAGTCGAGTACGTGGTTCATATAAATACGAAATGGCATATGCACACCTTTTTCTGTGTCCACCACTTCAACTTCACTGGCATAGGACATCGGTGACATAGAGCCAGGGTAACGATCGAGTTGAAATTCATTGAGTTTGATGTCAAAGGGAAGTTCAAAAATTTGTGAACCCCATTCAAAGATAAAAGGAATACCTGCAATCATCTCTTTGGTTGGTGCACCCTGACTTCCTTTGCCATGACCAAACATAGCGACCTCTTTGGTTTCCCCTTTAAAGCTGACATCGACAATGACCGCAGATGTCGCATTGCCTTTTGCCATAGGCGTTTTATCTTCAATGACTTTTTCTTTACCTTTTAAGCCGATGTAGCGTGGAGCAAAATTGACATTGCCAATGGTATAAAGCTGTCCTGTGATGAAGTCCTCTTTGGTATTGGCTTCGTATTCGCCCCGTTTGTTCTCAACCATTTTAAACCATGCGATTTTCGATTTTGAGGAGAAGTAAAATTTGCCCTCTTCAAGGGTAAACGCGATGATCTCTTTAGCACTTTGCACAGGTTTGGCATTGAAACTAAAAATATATTCACTGGTTTCGTATGTTTCGCCCTCTTTGAGCACAACGCTCAAGCTTTCACCATATCCACTGAGCATCATTGAAATCATTGGCACGCCAAAAGCATCATCCACAACTTTTGCCGTTGCATTAGGCAGATACTCTTTAAATTTCACCGCCGCTTGATCGCCACCCACATCAAATGCAAACGAAAATCGATTGCCGCCAACATGTGAAATCAGTTGAGGCTTGGCATAGCTGTAGGTTTTTCCCTCTTTAAGAGCACTGGCTTGAATAAACGCATCGCTAGAGACGACCTTATTTTCCAGCATTCCATTTCTTACATGTAAAGATCCTTCAAAGCCAAAATAGCGCGTAACGCCAGAGCCTATAAGGATAAAAATAAAACTGATATGGAAAAGAAAGGAAGGAAGTTTATCGAGGGTATAAATTTTATATCGGATCATATTGTAGATGAGAATGACACATAAGGCGACTTGAAGTAGCTCAAACCACCAAGAGGTATAAATCAGTGCCCAACTGGTTTCGACACCAAAATCATTTTCAATAAACGTAGCAACACCACTAAAAAGTCCAAAAAACAGTAAAAGAATGATCGCTGACTTCATCGAAAAAACCTGCTTCAATACAAAATCCATAAAACTCCCTCGGCTGGAAAATAAGACTTCTTTCATCGTGTTTTTAACGTGCATGGCGACGAAACGCGATGAAAGAAGTCTGGTGATTATGGTACCTTTTTAGAGTAAATAATTTATAAATCATAAGACTTTCCTTACATAACAATATTAAATATATGTGTCCGTGCAAAAAGTCTTATTTTGGAGAAAACCTCTAAGATTTAGAGGCTTACATGTAAAGCAGTTTTGGCTTATCCGCCGAGGTATTTTTTGCGAATCGTATCATCGCCGATCATCTCTTTCGCAATGCCATTCATCACAATTTTGCCATTTTCAAGCACATACGCATAGTCTGAGATTTTAAGTGCCGCAAAAGCATTTTGCTCGACCAAAAGAATCGTAATGCCCTCATCGCGTAATCGCATAATAATCTCAAACACTTCCCCAACGATCTTTGGCGCAAGCCCAAGACTCGGCTCATCCAACATTAAAAGCTTAGGCTCACCCATAAGCGCCCTTGAGATCGCAAGCATCTGTTGCTCACCACCACTCATCGTTCCTGCAAGCTGATAGCGCTTGTCTTTGATGCGAGGGAAAAGCTCATACATCGTATCGCGCAGGTGTTCGTAGTTTTCATCGTTGTTAAACGCACCCATACGAAGGTTTTCTTCAACCGTTAAGTTGATGAAAATTTTACGCCCCTCAGGTACCAAAGAAAGACCATGTTGTACCAGCGTGTGCGTTTTATGATTACGCGTGTCGTAGCCTAGAAAATTAATATCGCCCGTTTTTTTCACGCTGTTTAAAAGGGCTTTCAGCGTTGAGCTTTTACCCGCACCATTGGAGCCAATCAACGAGACAATCTGCCCTTCTTTCACCTCAAAATCAATCCCTTTAACAGCCTCGATCAGTCCATAATAGACATGTAAATTTTTAACACTAATCATTATGAAAATCTCCTAAATACGCTGCTATCACTTCAGGGTCTTGAATCGCGTCAGCGGGTTTACCCTCAAAAATTGTTTTACCATAATCAAGCACTAAAACTTTGTCGCACAGTTGGTTGACAAATTTCATGTCGTGTTCGATTAAAAGAACCGTCAAATCAAAATCAACACGTGCTTTTTTGATGATGTCACCAAGCTCTTCCGTTTCAGAAGGATTCATGCCCGCTGCTGGTTCATCAAGAAGCAAAAGGTCTGGATTGGTCGCAAGTGCTCGCGCGATTTCTACTTTGCGTTGTTGTCCGTAGCTGAGATCAACCGCTTTTTCATGCGCCAATGCGCTCATGTCAAAATAGTCCAAAATTTCCATTGCACGCGCTTTAATACGTCTCTCTTCTGTGATAAAACGAGGAAAACGGATGATGGATTCAAAAAATCCATAGCGTGCTTGGAAATCAAACCCGATTAAAATATTGTCTAAAACACTCATGCTTGAAAAAAGCCTGATATTTTGAAAGGTTCGTGCGATGCCCTTGCGAACAATATGGTGAGGCTTAAGCCCACTAATCGCTTCGTTTCTAAAAATCACTTCACCCGATGTTGGGACATAATTGCCCGTAATGATGTTAAACATCGTGGTTTTACCCGCACCATTAGGACCAATCAGTCCAAAAATTTCTTTAGGTGCTACACTAAAACTGGTCTCTTTGATGGCTGTAACGCCACCAAAATTTTTCGTGACATTGTCAATTTTCAAGATCATTTGCCACCCTTTCTACGCCATTTCAAGAGGTCTGTCAACTCACGTTTTCCCATAACACCCTCGCGCGCAAAAAGCATAATCAAAATAAGTCCAAGAGAGAAGACAACCATGCGCATACCAGGCATTGCCGTTGTTTCGTACCCTAAGAGGTTCATCGGCTCATCCAAGAAACGCATCCACTCACTGCCTCCCATGACAAGCACCGTACCAATAATCGCACCCGTTGTACTGCCAAGACCACCCAAAACGATGATAATGAGCAATTGGAACGTAAAGAAAAAGTCGAAAAGATCGGGAGAAATGCTCGTCAGAAGTGCTGCTAAAAGTCCACCACCCACGCCTTCAAAAAAGGCACTCGTACAAAAAGCAAGTGTTTTGGCTTTAAAGGTATTCACACCCATCGCAATCGCAGCATCTTCGTCATCTCTAACCGCTTTCATCGCACGACCAAATTTGGAGTTGATGATGTTTAGCACGACAATGACCGCAATCATCGCGATGCCACCCGTCCAGTAGAGGTTGGAGAACTCAGGAATGTCATTGATGCCTAAAGAACCATTGGTCACTTCAGGAACGTTAATCGCTAGAATTTTGATAATAAATCCAAAGCCAAGGGTTACGATAGCAAGGTAATCGCCGCGTACTCGAAACACAGGAAACGAGAGGCACGCTGCTAAGCTTGCGGCAAAAGCACCTCCTAAAAGAAGCGCTACCACAAAATTTGCATGCAAGGTTAAAACAAACGGATAGGGATCGACGATCGCGTATTGGTACTGTTTTGCTTCAGGACTCGTCAACAAAAGCGCTGCGACATAAGCACCGATGGCAACAAAACCATTGGGCTCCAAGGAAAACTGACCGGTCACACCATTGATCAGATTGTAACTTACCGCCAAGATAATAAAAATAGCGATGTTATTTAAAATTCGAATCGTGTATTCATCAAAATGAGAATTTGAAAACCAGATAAACCACACGGCAATGGCAACAAATGAAATTTTGAGCCACTGTTCTTTTTTTAGCATAAGTGTATTCATCTTAAAACCTACTTTTTTCAAAATCAATGCCCAAAATACCTGTGGGCTTAAAGAGAAGGATTAAGATCAGGAAAATAAACGCAAAGGCGTCTTTATAACCACCCAGTTCGGGGAAGAAAGCAATCACAACGACTTCCGTAAAACCGATAATTAAACCTCCAAGTACGGCACCTCCAACACTACCAATACCTCCAACAACCGCAGCGGCGAACGCTTTGAGTCCTACAAGCACACCCATCATCGGCTCAACGGAAGGGTAATTCACCGCCCAAAAGATACCGCCGACGGCGGCAAGCGCTGATCCTATACCAAAAACAAGGGTGATGATACGATTGGCATCAATGCCCATCAGATTGACCGTTCCAACATCAAAAGCAAGGGCACGAATTGCCATTCCATATTTTGTTTTAAACAAAACCCATAAAATAACTGCCAGTAAAAATGCGGTGATAATTGGCACGATAATCGCTGAAACAGGCATCATTAAGCCCATAAAGTTAACCACTTCTTCCAAATAAGCAGGCACAGGGAACGCTCTAGGAACGCCACCAAAAAAGACGTTAAACGCATTTTCAAGAAAGAAGCTGACACCAATAGCGGTAATTAAAAGTGAAATTTTAGGAGCACTTCGCAAGGGTCGATACGCAATACGATCGCTCGCCATACCCAAAAGCGCTGAACCAACAATAGCCAAAATAACAGCTGCTCCAAAAGGAAGCCCTAGTACAGCAATACCAAAATAACCTAAAAATCCACCCACCATCATAATATCGCCATGCGCGAAGTTAATGAGTCTTAATACTCCATATACCATCGTATAACCAATGGCAATCAGCGCATACATACTACCAAGGCTAAAGCCATTGATCATTTGTTGCATAAACATTGTTAAATCCAAATAGATCTCCTAAAATATTTTAGAGCAATGCCCACTTTTGCAAGTGGAAATTGCTCTAAAATCTCTCTTTACACCTTTACATGTAAAGAGAGAAAAGAATTTATGGATTGACAGTTGCTTTGTAAACTGCTTTGCCATTTTGAACGACTTTGATAACCGCTGAACGTGTAGAGTTACCGGTTTTATCCATGTTGATAACACCCGATACGCCTTCAAAGTTAGCCGTAGCTTTGATCTCTTTGTTGATACAAATGCTGTCTTCTGGATTGGCACAACGATTCATTGCATCAAGCATAACGTTATACGCATCTGCACCAAGCGCCACAAAAGAGTTAACCTCTTGTTTGCCAGTTTTTTGAGCATATGCCGCAATAAAATCTTTTGAACGTTGTGTCGGAGGTGCAGCATAGTCAAAGAAGTCTGTAAACATGTAACCCTCAACCGCGTCGCCACCTAAATCGATAAAGGTTTGATTGGCAACACCATCGCCTGAGAACATTGGTTTAACAAGCCCAATTTGTTTTGCTTGACGCGCGATCATAGAAACTTCAGGGTGATACATTGGCAAGAAGAGCATGTCAGGATTTGCAGCTTTAATTTGAGAAACAACCGCTTTAAAGTCTTTATCGCCTGAGCTTACTTTGATCTCTTTGACTACTTTACCACCAGCTTTTGTAAATGCCTCCACAAAGGCTTTTGCAAGACCAAGAGAGTAAACTTGCGCTTGATCAACGACAACAACTGCAGTTTTGAGTTTGAGGTCTTTTGTTGCATAGTTAGCAACGACAGCGCCTTGGAAAGAGTCCGTAAAACAAACACGGTTTGCAAACTCTTTTTGCTCAGTCAGTTTATCATTGGTTGCAACAGGAGAGATAACAGGGATCTGTTTTTTCTCAGCAATTGCCATGACTTGAGCGGTATTGGTGCTCGTAAGCTCACCAATGATTCCCACAACTTTGTCAGAACTGATAAGTCGTGTCGCCGCATTCGCAGATTCTACTTTATCACCTTTGGTATCGATGAGTACCAATTTAATGGTGTCTCCATTTTTAAGTTTTGGCTGCAAAGCATTTGCAAACTCAATACCTTCATACGCAGTTTGTCCGTACGCAGCAAGCGGACCACTCATAGACATCGTAACACCTACGCTGATCTCTTTTGCAAAAGAAGACGATGCTAAAAGCACAACAGAGGTAGCAAGCAGAGCTAGTTTCTTCATGAAAACTCCTTAGTATAGTTGTGAAAATATATTACAAGAAAGTTACTTAAGGTTGAATGTAAAGTTGGAGGGTTGCTGTATAAAAAATGTGCAGATAAAGGAAGTGACCTTCAAAAGAAATTAAGGTTGTTACTAAGATTAAGAAGAGCTCCTAAGAGGCTTGAAGATCACTTCTTACATTTACATGTAAAGGCGTACTTCATCACTTATGTTTATTTGACACTGACCATTATTTTCGCCGCATACATTAAAAGCCCTGCAATTAAGATGCCACCTATGATTGTCGTTAGTATCATCATTTTAAACTCCCTAGTTCATCAATATTTTTATCAATTTTCTCTCTGACTTTTTTCAAAAGAAGCAATACAAAAGTCGAAACGCCAAACCCAAGTGCAGACAAGATAATAATATAAAACTCTACTTGATGTGTCAATGCTTGATAAAAAGTTGTTACCGTTCCCGTAATTGTAGCTAAAAAGAAAATAAAAAGATTTTTATATTCTTCTCTTAAAACAGCAAGTTCTTCTTTAAGTTTATCAATAGGTGGCATGTTTATACTCCAGATCATAAGAGTTGAAACCTTATAGAAATCATTATAACAAAAACAATAAAAAAATAAGCTTTTATAAGTTAGAGTAAAGTAGTGATCAAGAAGACAAAAAATTGGTAAGAAAAGTCGGGGCTGTTAAGAAGCTTGAAGATCACTTTTCAATAAGATTCTTTCTGCTGCACTTGCGATTTGTTTTAGTGTCTCTAATACTGAAGCATCAGACATAAATGGCTTCTTGTGTAATTTGCTGTTTGAGAAAAGGATTCATTGTCTCTCTGAGACGAATGACATCGACAGGTATTTTAAAAGTTTCTTGCAATTCTTGGCGAATCGCTGAGAGCGTTAAAAGGTTTGGTTTATCAAGCTGAACAATGACATCCACGTCACTCTCACTGCTTGCTGTACCTTTTGCATAACTACCAAATAAGCCAATTTTTGTGACAGAATACTTTTGATAGAATTCATCTTTATGTGATTGTAAAAAAGATAAAATATCTTCACGACTCATATCTGCCTCCTATAAATTGATTACTTACATTATAACACATTCGGTGCTGTGCAAGAAATCTATTGGAGTATGATTCGTAATTTATAGCGAAGAACACGTTATAGGGAAGAGAGAGTAACTCCGCCTCATAACAAGACGGAGCGATTAAAAAGTGAGAATTAGAATTTGTAGTTAGCTTTAACCCAAAGGTCGTCGCCATCAACATCTTTATCTTGTTTCTCATATTGAGCACCAAGGCTAAATCCTTTAAGAGCACCTGCAAATTTATAAGAACCATACACAGCTGAAGAAGAAGCTTCGTATTTATCTGATGTAACAGTCTTTGGATTTGATGTTGCACCTAAATATCCATCAGCAAGTACGTAACGTACACCAATGTTTGCTGCTTCAGTTATATCATAATTTAAATCAATAAGGTATGATTTTGTATCTCTGTTGTAACCGTTCATTGCAATAACTGGGTCAGTATAAAGAAGATCAGCGCCATTACCTAATCCAGAAATAAGGGCATCACCTGCTACGGCATCATCACTTACTTGAGAATATGCTACAGTACCGTTGATACCTTTAAAGCTTAGACCAGCTTTAAATGCATATAAATTAATGCTATCATCAGCTGTTGTAGAATCTTCAAAACTATTATAATAGTCTTGTGCACCAAGTGTAAAGCCAACCTCGCCAACTTTACCTTCATACAATGCTTCAACATAACCAACATTAACACCACCATCAACAGCTACTACGCCAGCATCTGTTTCATAATAAGCATCTGCATAAGCATATGCGCCTGTTAAGGTTAAACCAGTGATTGATTTATTGATAACGGCAAATGTATATCCACCATTATCAAGTTCTGCATTAACTGAAGAGTTTGTTGAGAATGTTTTAGTAAATTCACCAATATTGCCATCACGGTCTGTTCTTGATTGGAATTTTTGAACATACCCAGCAATTAAAGTAGTGTTTGGAAGATCTGTATTGATTACAGCAGCGCCTTCAAACGCTTCTTTAATTATACGGTTACCAGAAGAAGCAACAAGAGGAGTATCTAAGAACATACGTCCGACCATTGCTGTTGTTTTACCGATGTTATATGCGATATAGGCCTCTGATAGTACAGCACCTGAACCATACATATCACTTACAAAACTTGCAGTATTGCCATTCTCACCTTTTGCATCATCATCAGCAAAAGGAGATGAACTACCTTGAGCCGTTAATCCAAGAGTAAAGCCATAGAATGATGCTGTTTTATAGCCAAGCATAACACCTGTTGTAAAGATATCTGAATCATCATTACCATTATCTCTTGTAAAATAATAAGCTTTAAGCTCACCATTTACTGTACCATTTTTAAAAGCGTCAGCAAGTGTGTCTGCTGCGAATGAGCTAGATGCAAGTCCAGCAACAACGATAGCCGCCAAGCTAAGTTTAGCTAATTTCATATTTTCTCCTTAAATTTTGGTTACCATTCGGTTACAATCAGAAGTATACAAAAAAAAGTAATAAAGTCAAATAAATGTGTGATGAAATAGTAAGCTTTTTAGAAATTAAAGAGGTTTAAAAAAATTTAATAATGAAATCTGCATTGTGCCACAATAATTAAATCATCCAAAAATTTATAAACCAATCGATGCTCTGCAGTAATACGCCTTGAAAAGTATTTTTCCAAGTCACCTTTTAGTCGTTCTGGTTTTCCAATACCATTGCTATCATGTGGATTTCGTTTAATATCTTCTAAAAGTAGATTGATGCGTTTTACAATTTTTTTATCATTTTCTTGCCAATAAAGATAATCTTCCCATCCTTTCGCGGCAAAGCCAATGATCATGCAATTTCTTTACATGTAAATTTCATACCTTCAATCTCTTCAACAGCATCTAAGAGCCTATCTCTATTAGTTTTTGAAGAAAGTAGGTACATTGTTTCTTTGATGGCACTGTATTCATCGTAGGACATGAGCACAACAGACTGATTATCTTTTGTTGTAATGATGAACTGATCAAAATCCGTGCATGCTTTGCTTATAATACTTCTTAGGTTATTTCTAGCCTGTGAATAAAAAATGGCTTGCATCTAAAGCTCCTTTTGACAATATATTGGCATTTTAATACAAGATAGTTTATTTGTCAAGACGATGTGAATTTATCGGGGAGGACTGAACTTTAAACGTTTACATGTAAACGTTTAATGCTATAATTTACAGATAAACATCTTTTCGGTGCGCAACTTTAGAAATAAGCATTAGATTTTCTTCATGATAAAAAATAACTCTATAATCACCAATGCGAAGTCTATATGCCCCATCAAACGGTGTTTTAAGTTTTTTAATTTTGGTAAGCACAGGACTCTTTGCGAAAGATTCTATACCCTCAAGTATCAAAGAAGCTATCTCTTTGTCTAATTTTTTGAGTTGTTTGAGAACTTTTGGGTCATAAATAATATCATAAGCCAAGTTCAGCCTTTATATCTTTGTGAGAGATGGTTTTGAGCATACCCATTTTGTACTCTTGTACTGTTTTACTAACAGCTTGTACATCAAAATAATCTTGTAAGGCTTCACGAATGACCTGAGCTTTTTTCTTTCCACTTTCGAGTGCAATAAGACCTAATTCATCAATAAGAGTCTCTTCCAAAGTAATGGTTATTTTTTTAGTCATGGTATTTTCCTTAAAATAATTACCATAGTATACCATACTTTGAGGGGCAAATTTATTAGGTTGAAGAGTTAAAAGTATAACTCCTTATTGATAAGCGATAATCTTTTTAGAGTTCTAAATTAAGAGAAGTATAAACAATATAACCCAAAACACTAAAAAAAGATACTCCCATAAGTAAGATTAAAGTACTCATTTCATTCCTCCTAAAGATTTTATTTGCTTGATAATTTTTCGGTTATGCAGTTTTTAGAATAAATGGCAAATCAATTTCGTGTGTAGTTTCTTTGACATTCAATACTTCTATCGCAACAACTTCATCTTTGTCATTGTAATCAACGATGATATCTTTCAATTTTTCTTCACTCTCAACTATCACGTCAGATGATAGTATGACATAAATGGCATCTATCTCTTTATCGTATTTAATTTTCATCTTTGCATCCTTTTTTTCTCATGTTTCTATCAAAATAGGCAGTGACTATCTTCATACTTGTTGGATTAACCACTACTTTTAAGCACCAATTTGAAACTTCTTCAATAGTTTTAAAAAAATGTTCTTCAAAATCAGAAATGCTGGTGTGAAAAGATGGAGACTCAACTGCCCGTTCAATCCACTCTATCGTGATACCTCTTGAAGTCATGACATCTATAGCATGCCCAGTTAATTTATATTTCATTGTGTCATTATATCAAAATATAAAGTTGAACAAAGAGATTATATATTTTGTT
Source organism: Sulfurospirillum multivorans DSM 12446 (assembly GCF_000568815.1). Taxonomy (NCBI): domain Bacteria; kingdom Pseudomonadati; phylum Campylobacterota; class Epsilonproteobacteria; order Campylobacterales; family Sulfurospirillaceae; genus Sulfurospirillum; species Sulfurospirillum multivorans. Next base: position 607,932 of record NZ_CP007201.1, on the reverse strand, counting down.
GTAAAAAGTTAAAAGTTTAACCCTGACCTTGAAAAGGGAGGATATGGAAATTTATTTGAACTATTTAAGGAGGCGTTGCAAAAGGAGATCTTCAAAATTTCGACTGCTATCTGCTACCAATAAAACAAAGACAGCATTTCGTTCTATTTTAAAAATGATTCGCCATCGTTTATGGATAACTTCTCGATAATGGGTGATGCCAATATAGCTCAGTTCTGGCACAACTCTTTTTCGTTCTGGAAAATGGTACAACGCATCGCAAGACTCTTTGATTTCAAAAAAGACCTTTTTAGCAAGATCTAAACTATCCAGCTTTATATACTCAACACTATGTTCTAAATCTCCTTGTGCACTATGTGTCCAATAAACCTCATATAGTTTCATGAAAAAGTTTCGCTTCAAGGGAAAGAAACATACCTTCTTGTTCAATTATTTTAGTGTCATTCATCTCATTTTCACTTTGCACAATTAACTTAAGAAGTGTCAGCATATTTTGAGTATTTTCAAATGATTTGATGTCTTGAACGACAACTTTCGCCTCACCATTTTGTGTTATATAGATGGCTCTTCGTGTTTCCGTAACACTATTGACAACATGTGCTGTATTTGATTTGAGATAGCTGATTGGCTTAATGTCTTGACTTAAATACACTGTTTCCTCCTCTTTCAAGATGGTACCATAGTATTAAATAAAGACTTAATTTGGTATTAAATGCGTATATTGGAAAGTTAAAAGTTTAGCTCCGACCCCGAGAAGGGAGGATAAAAAAAGGAGTGGCAAGCGCCACTCCTTACGATTTAAGAATCGTACAAATTAGAATTTGTAGTTAGCTCTGAATCTAAGTTCATCGCTATTAACTGATGCTAGTCCATCTGGCTCTTGTTTAGCATCTTCGTATTCAAGAGATAATGTCAAGCCTTTAACTGCGGGGATATCATAAGCAACTTGACCTGCCCAATATGTCCAATCTGTTGACCTAATTACTTTAGTAGTGGTGCCGGTAACAGTACCATCAGCAGAAATTGAGATATAGTTAGCCATTAATTTTAAACCAGCAACGCCCACTTTTGTAAAATCATAAGATGCTTCGATTTTATACGCATCCGTATCAGCCGTTGATACTTTACTTGCACCAGCGATAAGTGGAGCAGTAAATGCAACAGCACCACCAGCACCATTACCCATACCAAGAATAACATTGTCGTCACTTGATACGGATGTATACGCTGTTTTTAGACCAAAGCCCGCAAGATCAATGAGTGACGCTTGAAGTCCGAACATACCACCGTCATAACCAATGCCTGCATTACCAGCAGCATTGTATTTATCAGTTTTAGATGCTTGATACCCACCATCTAAACCGATTTTAAAGTTGCTCATAGGTACTACATAACCCAATCCACCAACCCAAACATCAGTATCGCCGACTGTTGCTCCAGCTACATCATTAACTAATACGTATTGACCTGTAATGGTTAAGTTTGGAATTGATTTATTGATAGCTAAGATAGTGTAAGCACCATCAAATGTAAAGTTACTTGCGCCATAGAATACTGCATTTTTTGAAAAGTCAGGAATATCGCTTTCACCATTAACAGCAGTTGGGTATCCATCACCAGTTACTTGAGATGTTCTTCCTTGGAATTTAGAAACATACCCTGCTGCCAATGTTGTTTGTGGTAAGTCTGTGTTAAGGAGTAATGCACCTTCAAAGGACTCTTTGATCATACGTGAACCAGAACCATTAACCAATGGAGTAGAGATAAATTGGCGACCTACTTTTGCAGTCGTTTTTCCAATTGTGTATGCGATATACGCTTCAGAAAGTACCGCACCTGAACCATACATGTCACCATCATACATTTGTTTTGCTGATGTATCTGCATCTGGTGCATAGTTTGATTGCATTGTTAGTCCCAAACTCAACCCGTAGAATGAATCAGTAACGTAACCAAGCATAACACCTGTACTAAAAAGGTCTTCGGATGTTGTACCAGTATCTCTGTCAAAATACCATGCTCTTAATTCACCGTTTACTTTACCGTTTTTAAATGCGTCTGCAAGAGTTTCACTTGCTGCAAAAGAACTAGATGCAAGACCTGCAACTACGATAGCCGCCAAGCTAAGTTTAGCTAATTTCATATTATCTCCTTGAATTTTTTAAAGGCGAAATAAGTCTATCACAAAAAATAAAAAATTACAATAAATTCTTAAAGAAATGTCACACAATGTGGCATTTCGTAATCAAATTGTTATAAAGCAAAATGGGGTCAGGGCTAAACTTTTAACTTTTGGTTTGCGTTTCGATAATGATTTGTTCTATGATGATTTTTAATTTTGGTAAATCATATAAAATTGTATTCCAAACAATGCGATGGTCAATACCAAAATACTCATGGATTAAAAGATTTCTAAAATCTTTAACGTCTCTCCATGCTACATCAGTATAGTGTTGTGTTAAAGTGTCGGGTAAATGTTTTGTTGCTTCGCCAATGATTTCAAATTCACGGATGACGGCACTGTAGGTCTTTCGATCATGCATAAATACTTCAAGGGTTATACCATCTACATAAGACAAAATCGCCTCTACAGACTCTTTAATGTCGTAAATAAATAACCGCAAGTCTCTTTTAGACATAAATGATTTCTTTTAAAATATACTCTTTTGCAATAGGTTTGAGTGTACTTTCAATACCTAAATCTACTTTTTTACCAAAAGCCAGCTCAACTTCTTGTTTAAATCCGAAAAATGTACGAAGCGTTTTTTTCTCTTCTATCATTTCTACGGCAATATCGATATCACTGTCATCACGTTGTTCATTTCTTACATAACTTCCAAAGAGTCCAATTTTCGTTACACCATATTTTTCTTTGAAAATCTCTTTATTTTTGGCTAAATAATCAAGAATTATTTTTTTATCCATGAAGAACCTCCCTAGTGAAATGCTAAAGCAGGAAAATTATAGCATAAATGGTAGTGGGCATTCAGAAAGCAGAAACTGCTTTCTGAATGCTTTACATGTAAAGCTTAAATGCCATACATCAGTTGCGGTAACCACAAAGAGATCATAGGAATGTAGGTTACTAATAGAAGTCCTACAAATAAAACAGCGACCCAAGGAAGAGCCGCTACAACGACCTCTTTGAGGCTCAGTCCTGTCATACCCGCCGCCACAAAGAGATTGAGTCCCACGGGTGGGGTTATCATGCCGATTTCCATGTTAACGACCATAATAACACCAAAATGAATCGGATCGATGCCAAGTGCCATAACCAATGGCAATAACAATGGCACCGTGATCATAACGATGGAACTGGGTTCCATAAATTGTCCCATTAAAAGAAGCAAAATATTGACAATAACCAAGAACATAATCGGTCCAACATTCGCGTCCATAATCATTCTTGTAATTTGTTGAGGAATCGTCTCATCGGTTAAGAAGTGCGCAAAGATCATTGCATTGGCGATGACGAAAAAGATCATCGCACTGGTGAGTGCTGATTCTAATATAATAGGATAGACATCTTTGAGTTTCAAATCTCTATAAACGAAAACTGAAACAAAAAATGCGTACACTGCGCTCGCCGCACCTGCTTCTGTTGGCGTAAAAATACCACCATAAATTCCACCAATAACCAAAACAATCAGCATCAACGCCCAAAATGCCTCTTTAAATTTTTTCAAACGCTCTTTAAAAGAAGCCGGTTCGGTTCGTTTAAAGCCTAACCGTACTGCACCGACATACGTTAGCGCCATCAGCATAAAACCTAACAAAAGACCAGGTACAACACCCGCCATAAACAGCTTACCGATAGAAAGATCTGCGGTAACACCGTAAACGATGAAAACAATGGAAGGAGGAATCAAAATACCCAAACTTCCTGATGTCGCAATCGTACCGATGGCATAACCTCTTGGATAGCCTGCCTCTTTGATCGCGCTAAACATAACCGAGCCAATCGCCGCAACCGTTGCCGGTGAACTACCACTGACGGCTGCAAAGATCATCGAAGCAAAAATAGCTGCGATAGGAAGACCACCTGGAAGGTGCCCAACGATCGACTTTGCAAACTCAATAATACGATGTGCCGCTCCACCTTTTGAAAGGAAAGAACCTGCTAAAATGAACATAGGAATTGCCATGAGCGAATACTTGTTGAGCCCATCAAACACATGTGACGTAATACCCAGTAAATCCATATCGGTAAAGAAATAAGCGGTAATCAGTGTACTGGAACCCAACGCTACAGAGACAGGAACGCCTAGGAACATTAGGAGAAAGAGTAATCCAAATATACTAAGCATTAACATCTTTAACTCCTCTAATTTCTAATGAATCGTGCAATGTTTCAAGTTCGCTGTTTACGACCACTTTATGTGCGTCCGTTGCAGCCACTTCAAAGATTTTCTCTCCTGCACGAAATGCCGCGCCAATAAAAGCAAAAGGCAAAACAAGGTGTGGAATCCACATCGGAATGCGTAGATCGATGCTCATTTCACCAAAATCAATCAACATCAAAACCAATTCGTACCCAAAATAGGACATCAATGCAAGGTAGAGACAACTAAACAGATGTGCCCCCATCAGAATAATTTTTGCCATCATGGGTGGTAATTTCTCCAAAAGCATTGTCACAGAGATATGAACCCCTTTTTTGAAACCATACGCGGCACCAAAAAGCGCTGACCACATAAAAAGATAGTTGGTAAGCTCTCCTGCCCACGTAAGACTCATCTCAAAAAAATAGCGCAGTACCACGTTTGTAAAGGCAAGAATAACACCCAAGGCAATGCCAAAAACTGCAATATTTTTATTGATTGCCATAACCCCTAAATCGAGGATTGTAAAATATTTTTTCATCTCTTCTCTTTTTATCCAAACTTTTTACATAAAGTCTTTTAAGCCATAAAGGCGCAGATACAAAAAAAGGCACCTTGCATTTGTAACAAAGTGCCTTCTCTTAGGTTATTTAACCGCTTGAACTTTTTTAATGAGATCTTCACCGATGACCTTGTAAAACTGTGGATAGATCGCTTCCATCGCTTTTTGCCATACCGCTTTTTGCTCTGCTGTTAATGTATGAATTTTGAGGTTGCCTGATGTTTTTGCATACTCTTTTAACTTCGTAAGCATCTCTTCATCATCTTGCGCCGCTAGCTTTCGCTCATACACGGTGGCTTCTTTCATCGCTTGAAGCACCATTGGTTTGAGGTCATTTGGGAATTTTTTCCAAAAGCTCTCACTCATAATGACCAAGTAACCAAGATAACCATGGTCAGAGAGGGTTAAGTCTGTTTGAACTTCGTTAAACTTTTTGGTATAGAAGTTTGAAAGTGGATTTTCAGCACCATCGACAACACCTTGTTGCAATGCTGAGTAAACCTCTGAAAATGGCAAGACTTGTGGATTTGCGCCAATCGCTTTGAATTGAGCTTCCAAAACGTGTGAGCTCATAATACGAAACTTCTGACCTTCCGCATCTTGTGGGGTCAAAATTGCTTTTTTATTGGAAGAGAGGTGTTTAAAGCCTGCATCCCAATAATCAAGCGCAACGAAACCTTTTGCGGTGACTTTATCTTTCAGAACTTGCCCTACTTCGCCATCTAAGACTTTATAAAGATGATCTTTGTCTCTAAAGATGAAAGGAAGATCGAAAAGTTGCATCTCTGGAACAATACTGGTAAATTTTGAGAAGCTTGGCATTGCGATGTGAGCATTTCCAAGTTTGAGGGCTTTCATCTCTTCGCCATCACCGTATAACTGTGAGTTTGGGAAAACAACAACTTCAACTTTGCCGCCTGTGAGCTCACCGACTCTTTTTGCAAAGAAATCAGCACCCATACCTTTTGGGGTATTTGGACTGACGACGTGTGTCACTTTGATGGTATATTCTGCAGCAATAGCAGAGGAAACAAGAAGCGTTGCTAGCGCCATTACTTTAAGAAACTTAGTCATGTTGACTCCTTATTCATAGTATTTTCACTGTCGATTATAGGTGAAAATTATGTCAAAGTTATGTATCTTTACATGTAAAGCTTCAAAGTATTACGAATAACGCTCCAATGGTTTCTTTTTGTAACTAAACTGGGTAAAATTAAACTTTTCTTGATTTTTTATGTTACAATTTGTAACCAATTCCTTGAATATTTTTTAAAGTCCCCTCTGGTAACTTCTTTCTTAAGTTCTTAATCATCAAACGAAGGGCGTTGAGACTCATGTACTCACTCTCCCATAATTTCTGCTCAATCTCTTCATAAGAGATGATCGAATCTTTTTGTAACAGAAGTTCAATAAGCTTTGCCTCTTTCTTGGTAAGCTCATAAATGTCACTCTCATGTGTAATGGTTTTTTGCAATGAATCATAATACCAACTGGGTGCTAATTCTTGAAGGTGTGCTTTCTCTTTTGCTTGCAAAAATTTTTCCAGTGCATCAAACAGTTTAGGCTCTGTGATGGGCTTAACGATGTAGCGAAGCAAAGAGAGTTCAATCGCTTCAAGCATAAAATCTACCTCCGTGTACGCGGTGATGATAATCATATGGGCTTTATGATCGTTCTGGCGAATCTTTTTTGCCAAATCAATACCACTTAAATGCGGCATCTTAATGTCGGTAATGATGAGATCGGGTTTGTGTTGCACGAAAAGTGTGTACGCTTCTTCCCCATCCGTCGCAAGATAGACCTCTTTGAAAAGAAGGCTGAGCAGTTCATAGACATTTTTACGTACTCCTACGTCATCTTCGGCATACAAAACTCTATATGGCGCAAGCTTTTTTAACATCTTTTCATCCATTTACAACCCTTTACATTTCTCAAAAGAATGACTATGATTCTTTTTCGTTTTCATTATTATAGCAGTCACTGTGGGAGTTTTTTGTGAAGATTATTAAAGAGAGCAATATCTCTACGATCATTATCGTTAGTACCATTTTTATTATCAGCTCACTCATGCTTTTTAACGGGTATTTTTTCATTACCAAGCAGTATGAGATTTTGCAAGCGCAGATCGAAGATACTAAAAAAACATTCGTTGAAAATAAACGTAATGTTCTAAAACGTGAAGTGGATGCCATTATTGAATTTATCGAATTTAAAAAGAGCCGAACAAACCTTATGGAGCCAAGTGCCTTAGAGGCTTTACATCATGAGGTGTATGACTGGATACGCCATATTCGCTACGGTGGGCAAGAGCACAACTATATTTTTGTGTATCAGGTTGAACATATGAGCGGTGGAGACAAGTTTGCCAAAATGCTCATCAATCCCAATCGTCCTGATTTAGAAGGTGAATACATCTCCGATGCGTATACCGATGAAAATGGTAAGGCATTTCGTAAAATATTTTTGCAAGATATTCACGAAAAAGGGTACTCCTTTGTCGAATACATCTACAAAAAACCTGATAGCAACATCATTCGCCCCAAAGTCTCTTACTTTAAGCTCTACAAAGAGTGGAATATCATCATTGCCGCAGGCGCTTACACCGATGATATTGACAAAGAGATCGACATCGCTAAAGCAGCCTTTAAAAAAAAGATGGAGCTTGAAATCACATCAGCGATCATCATCTTTCTTCTTTTTGCACTCATTGCCAATACCTTTGCCGTCATGCTAGGCAAACGGATCGAACGCTTTTTAAACACTTACCATAAACAGGTTCAGCAAAAAACACTTGAGCTTGAAAACCTCAACAAAACACTAGAGAGTCGTGTAACAGAAGAGATCAAGAAAAACCGCGAACAAGAGCAACTACTCATCCAAAAATCCAAATTTATCGCCCTTGGAGAGATGATCAGCAACATCGCACACCAATGGCGACAACCGCTCTCACAGCTCTCAGCCCTTTTAATGACGCTCAAACTAAAATACAATATGGACAAGCTCGATAAAACAGCAATGGAGATTAAATGCGTTGAAGCAGAAACCATTGTCGAGTATATGTCCCACACCATCGATGATTTTCGTAATTTCTTTATGCCCAACAAAGACAAAAAAATGTTTAGCATTCAAACGTCTATCGACGACGTTTTGCGCATCATTGCTATGTCTATTACCAATCAAGAGATCGAAATAGAGGTCAATATCTTACACGATGAATTTATCATAGGCTACAAAAGTGAGTACGAACAAGTTGTTCTCAACCTTCTCTCTAACGCCAAAGATGCCATCATCACTTCAGAAAGACAAGGTGGTAAAATTACCATTAGCCTTGGAAGTGACGAACAAATGGTACGTCTTAGCATTGAAGATAATGGTGGGGGAATAAAGATAGTGCCTATTGAGAAGATCTTTGAGCCTTATGTGAGCACCAAAGAGCAAAATGAAGGCACAGGCATTGGGCTTTATATGGCAAAACTGATCATTGAAAAAAGTATGAGAGGAAAACTTGAAGCACGAAATGAAAATGGGGGAGCTATTTTTACGATAGAGTTGGAGAAAGGTTTCAAAGAGACGCTTGGCGGATCGCCCCTTTGAGTCTTCACTTTCAGAAGAAAATATGAAATTCGCTAAGAGAAGTATAGGAACTCAAAGTAAACGATCGGTTAACAAAAGTAAACCTTTAGAATTTAATGGTCTCTTCTTTTGGAACGCCTATCACTTGGTGCGCTTTGTCACGTTTTCCTGCACCACCATCATCGCTGCTTTTACTTTTACTGGTACTGGTGCTTTTTTTCTTAACAGGCGGTGTGTAGGTATTACGTTTTCCACCTTTGTAAAAGCCCTCTTTGATCACAAACATCTCCGTTAAACGCATACCATCAAACGAAGCATAAACGAGATCCCCCTCGTTTGCAAGAACTGTTTTGTGGTTGAAGTTCACATAAGGTAATTTTCCATTGGTTGTATCAATACCATCAATCTCATAATTCCATAATTGCGAATTTGCCTCTTGTTTCAAAGAGCGAACAATTCCCTTGATATAGTTTTTACCAACTAGCTTAGAAAGTTTCGGGTTGGTAGTATCTGGCTTTTCATTGGCAAAGGTTGTAACCGTTGAAGCGGGAGGTGTACGAGAAGCGCATCCTTGCATCAATAAGACCAAAAGTGCTACACAAAGATACGATAAAAATCTTTTCAAAACAAAATCCTTCTATATTTTTGCGGATTATAGCAAAGTTTCCTATTTATTATGGTAAAATCGTATCCTCGAATGGGGCTGACATGGCTTCGACAGGAGTAGTTTTAGCTTATGGCTGCATGTCGGAAGTGAGGGTCTTCCGTTACACAACCTTCAATCAATAACTGCTAACAACAGTAACTATCGTCCTGCTTACGCACTAGCTGCATAAGTTTAATACATAAGGACTGCTTCTCCCTTTAATGCTATCTAAGGAGGATTGGGAAGTATCATAGCTATGATAGATATACTGCATGAACGCCTTTACATGCAGCGAAGTTAAAGGCTCGTTTTGCGTAGTTTTCTGATTGTTGTACGAAGCAAAATTAAACACTATCAACAATATCTAAGCATGTAGACGTCATAGGTGGCTATTTTTGGACTGGGGTTCAATCCCCCACAGCTCCACCATTCGAATTGATTTTAACGTGGTCACAATGGAAGTTCTAAACTTCTAGTGTGACCACGTTACTTCCTAAACCTACTCAACTTTTACCCATTTTACCATATCGCGTTACACCCAAAAGGAATTATGACATTATGAATATTCTCTCAAAAAATGCACCCCTTGAAGCTTCTATTTTAAAAATGGAAACAATTTTAAAAGACCTTGGTTGTGGCATGAAATTTGCAACCGAGAAGCATCCCCTTACACACTGCTACTCGGTCAATTTAGCTTCCATCGAAGCGCCTAATCACATCTACTCTAACGGCAAAGGCACACTTTCTCTTGCTTCTAAAGCGAGCGCACTTGGCGAGTACATCGAACGCCTTCAAACCAATAACTGTTTTATCGATTTTCACCTTCCAAATCGTGCCTATTACCCTGACCAAAAGGTGTTTGAATTTGGTGGTGAGTACCTCAATCCTTCTTTACATGTAATCTATAATCCATCCCATGAAATGAGCCACGAAGACTTGGTCGACTTCAACAGTGACTATCTGGACAAAATTGTGGCACTCCCTTTTCAGAGCTTTTTTGGGAAAGAAGAGGTTTACATTCCCCTCAACATTCTGAGCAATCTTTATGTCAGTAACGGACTTGCGAGCGGAAACACGCCTGATGAAGCGAAAGTGCAGGCGCTGAGTGAGATCTTTGAGCGTCATGCCAAAATTGAGATCATCCAAAATGGGTATGCCCTTCCAAAATACCCCGAAGCGATCATCGCTACATTTCCTAAACTTCAGGCTGATTTAGCTGAGCTTAGAAAAGCAGGCTTCATCGTTGAAGTGCTTGATGCCTCTTTGGGTGGAAAGTTCCCCGTAACGGCTATCTCGCTCATTAACCCACGCAATGGCACGCTGTTTGTCTCCTTTGGCGCCCACCCGATTTTAGAGGTCAGTTTGGAGCGCACCATGAGCGAGCTGATGCAAGGACGAGGCGTTGAAAATCTTGACGCGTTTGAGATGCCAACGTTTGACATGAGCATCGTAGGCGACACTTTCAACCTTGAAGCTCACTTCATCGATTCTAACGGTAAAATCGGCTTTGGCTTTTTAAATGCTATCAAAAGTTTTGAGTATGCACCATGGGATTACAAGGGTGAGGGAAGCGAAGCGGAGTACGCTTTTTTATGCGACATCGTCAAATCAATGGGTAAAGAGATTTACCTGCGTGAATACACCTACTTAGACTTTTATTCATGCCATATGCTCGTTCCTAGCATCTCCGAGGTTTACCCTATCGAAGATATGGTCTATCAAAACCGAAACAGTGGTAAATTCATACGCCATAGCGTGCTCAACTTCAAAGAAGAAGACCACGAAGCCTTGCTTGAAGCGATCGAACCGCTGGAAGATTCACTCAATATGGAAAAATACATCGGCGTGATTTTCGAGCAAAATTTTCAGATGATCGAGCTTAAAGCGCAAGTGCATCTGCTGTTGGAAAATTACGAAGAGGCTCAAATGCTGCTCTCTTTTAGTCAAAACCCTATGAGCAAACTTCTCTGCGAAATCCTCTCTTTGAGAGAGCAAAAACTGGTTTGGGCTGAGTATGAAAGTGCCCTTTGGGACATCTTTGGCAAAGAAAAAGTCGAACATGCCTTAAACATCTTAGATGGTAAAGCGTACCTCATCGATGTTAGCCTACATCAACATTATGTCAATATCCTCGATATGTACGATAGACTCGAAGTTAAGAAAGCTGCTATCGTCGCTTAAAACCTTTACATGTAAAAAACGTAAACGATTCATTCTTTACGTTTTTTCGTCTTCAAATGACTCCTTTTAGACTATAATTACCTGTTTAAATTTAAGCATATAGTTTAAGTTAAAAAACTCACGAAGGAGTCAGAATGTTAATCGTTATCTTACTCGTAGCGATAGGATTTATCGTACTTTCAACCAGCAAATGGAAATTGCACCCTTTTATTGCCCTTCTTATTGCGGCGTATGGAATCGCGTTTAGTGTCGGTATGAAGTACGCCGACATCGCAAAAACCATCACATCAGGCTTTGGCGGCATTTTAGCGTATATTGGTATCGTCATTGTGCTTGGAACCATCATTGGTGTCATCTTGGAAAAAAGTGGCGCTGCGATTAAAATGGCAAACGTTGTTCTTAAACTTGTGGGTAAAGAGCGCCCAATTCTAGCGATGTCCATCATCGGCTACATCGTCTCGATTCCTGTGTTTTGTGACAGCGGATTTGTCATCTTAAACGCACTCAAGCGCTCGATGGTCAAACAGCTTAAAGTCTCCGGTGTGGCAATGAGTGTCGCACTCGCAACGGGGCTTTATGCCACCCATACGCTGGTTCCTCCGACACCTGGCCCTATTGCGGCGGCGGGTAACTTGATGGTTGGAAATCTTGGTCTTGTTATTCTCGTGGGTCTGTTTGTCGCTATTTTTACGATGCTTGCAGGTTATTTTTGGGCGATCAAACGAGGCCCATTGTATCAAAGTGGCGAAGACCTTGATATTGACTTGGAAAAAGACAGCGAAGTCCAAGCCAAATACGGCACGCTTCCCAGTGCGTTCAAATCTTTTGCGCCTATTTTTGTCCCTGTTCTTTTGATGGCAATAGAAAGTATCGCAAAGCTCGCCTTTAAAGGCTCTAGTGAAACGTTTATCTATAAATTTTTTGTTTTCTTAGGTCACCCTGCCAATGCGCTTTTAGTCGGTGTGCTTTTTGCCAGCCTTTTACTTCCAAAATGGGACGAAGAGCGTTTAGCAGGGTGGGTCGGTGAAGGTGTTAAAAATGCAGGTGAGATTCTCATCATCACAGGAGCGGGTGGTGCGCTGGGGGCGGTTCTTAAAGCCAGTGGCATTGGTGATTACCTTGGGCTAACGCTTCAAACCCTTAGCCTTGGTATCTTTGTGCCCTTCATCATCGCAGCAGCGCTTAAAACCGCGCAAGGCTCTTCAACAACGGCACTGGTGGTGACTTCGACCATTATGTATCCGCTTCTTGCAAGTTTAGGATTAGACAGTGAAATGGGTAAAGTTCTCACCGTTATGGCGATTGGCGCTGGAGCGATGACGGTCAGTCACGCAAATGATAGTTTCTTTTGGGTTGTCTCACGTTTCAGTCAAATGGATGTTCCAACCGCGTACAAGGCATTTACTATGGCAACTTTAGTACAAGGACTTGTGACCATTGCAATCGTTTATGTTATGTCTGTTATCTTTATTTAATGCTCTTTTAGGTGCAGGCTCTTAGGAGCTTGCACCCTCTTTTTGTGCTTCTCTTAACTTGTCTTTTTTACTCTTGCGTTTTCCCTTGATGGGCGCACTTCCCTTCTCTTTTTGGGGAGCAACGCCTTCTAACTCAAAACCCTTGATCTGCTCTGTTTCAAGCTTCACACCACACCGTTTCTGAATCAGTGCAAAATGCGCCTTGTCTTCATGGTCTATAAACGAGATCGCCAAACCCTCTTTGCCTGCACGTCCCGTTCGTCCGATACGGTGAATGTAGTCTTCCGTTGCACGCGGTAAATCAAAGTTGATGACACAACTCACATCATCGATGTCAAGCCCACGCGAAGCGATGTCGGTGGCAAACAAAACGCGAATCTTGCGCTCTTTAAACGACTTCAACGTCCACGAACGGTCTTCTTGAAGTAAATCTCCATGAAATGATTCCGCTAAAAAGCCATGTTTACGAAACTTCACGGCGATGTTATCGGCGGCGCGTTTGTTTGCCATAAACACCAAAACCAGTTCCCATTTGTTTTCACGTAGTAACTGGCGCAAAAGTGGTGCACGGTTCTCTTTGTTGACCTCGATAGCACGTTGCTTTATAAGCTCAACTGTTGGCGCTTCGGCTTCGATGCTCACGTCCACAGCATTTTTGGTTATCTTGGAAGCAATAGCTTGCATCTTTTCGGGATAGGTCGCAGAGAAAAGAAGATTTTGTCGTTTGGCAGGCAACGCCTCAAGTATAGAGCCTAACTCTTGCTCAAAACCAAGGTCAAGCATCTTGTCTGCTTCATCGAGCACAAAAAACTCGACACGAGAAAGATCGATTTGCTTTTTGCTCATAATGTCAAGCAGACGCCCCGAAGTTGCAACCACGATGTCGCACCCTTGTTGAATGTCATAGAGTTGCTCACCGATCTTCTCCCCACCGATGACACTGACCACTTTGGGCTTTACATGTAAGAATTTTCCAAAGGTGACAAACGCCTCCGCGACTTGTACGGTTAGCTCCCTCGTAGGCGTTAAAACCAATGCCTTGATCTTCGCTTTACCCTCGCCTTTGCTTGCACTCCAAAGTTCCAACATCGGTAGCACAAACGAAGCACTTTTACCACTTCCTGTTTGGGCTCTTGCCATGATGTCTTTTCGCTCCAACACAAGCGGAATCACTTTTTCTTGAATGGAAGTTGGTTGTGTATAGCCAACCTCAGCAAGCGCTTGGAGGATTTGAGGGCAGAGTTTGAGGGTAGAAAATGGCATGATTTGGCATCCTTTGTGTCTTTGTCGGCATTGTAGAATAGTTTCACTTTAGAGGAGGTTTGAGGCGTTTACATGTAAAGCCAGTTTAGGGTAAGTTTGTGGTGTTATAATGCGTCTGTAAAATGTAAAAAGGATAGATGTTGGAACACTATAAATGGATTCTTGCTTTTCACATTATAGCGTTGATGTCGTGGATGGCGATGTTATTTTACTTGCCACGGCTTTTTGTGTATCATGTTGAGCATGCAGAAAAAAAAGAGTTTGTGGAAGTTGTGAAAATTCAAGAGTACAAAATCTATAAGTACATTGGGCTTCCTGCCTTTTGGGCAACCTTAGCCAGTGGTCTTGGCATGATAGTGTTTGACCCACAACTGCTCTCAAGCGGTGGATGGATTTATGCGAAGTTTACGGTACTCATTGCGCTCACACTCTACTCGTTTTCACTCGAAAAGTACCGTTTGGAACTTGCTAATGACACCTGCACTAAAAGTGGAAAATTTTTCAGAGCTTACAATGAAGTTCCGACAGCACTCGCTATTTTAATTGTCGGATACGTTATCACCAAGAGTTTTTCATGGGCATTTACCCTCATTACTTTAGGTATTTTTGCGATGATAATCGACGTGATTTTGGATGGAAAAAAGAAACCCTAATCTTTACATGTAAAGTGTTTGTTTACTCGGTTGGCTTGGAGCGTTGCAGAGCAATTTTAAGGTATAAAAGCGCTGAGAGCAAAAGAAAATACCCCACAATGCTGTATCCGATGGTATCACGTCGGCTCATCTCTTTTTCGTAAATCGCTTTTTCTTCATTCGTATGTGTTTTAAGTGTCTGTTCTACAACAATGTTACTCTGTGAGGCATACTGTTTTGGCAACCACTCAAGCCCAATGACAAGGACAAAAACGCACATCACGATTGCCGCAAAAATTTTAAGATTTGGCATGAGACTCCTTCCCAGAAAGAAATGGCAAAATGAAAAAAAGTGCCATCAGCACAGTGGAGAAGAATAGCCCTATCCACAAAGTAAGCGTCGAACTTGGTAATTTTCCTAAAATCGTAAGCCCTATTAAAGAGACTACCAATGCCCAAAACCACACTAAAAAGTAAGGGCGCTGATGTGCAGGAATGCGACGAGGATTTCTGTCTAACAGTGGCATCAGCAAAAGCCCAACATTCACCACGACCAAGGAAGCCATACCGATGTACGAGCCTTTAATCATCAAGATGTCAAAGAAAAAGCTCTTAAGCAACTGTAACATCCATAAAAAATACCACTCAGGATAGATATGGGAAGGGGTATCGCTCGGATTCGCAGGGGTGAGGTTGAGCGCATCAAACGCTAGGTAATCATGAAAAAAGACGCAATAAAAAAAGAGTGCCAAAAAGAGTGTACATGCCAACAATGGCTTTAAAACGGCATTGGAGAAAAATGGTTTTGGCTCTTTTGGGGTGATGTCGTGTTTACTAAAACGCTCCTCTTTGCTTACATGTAAGCCTTTGCGATTCCATGAAAGCTTCGTGGTCGCGTACCACTTTACAAAATCCGTATGCACCAGTATCATCAAGACAATGCTTAAAGGCATCACCACAATGTGCAAAGTGTAAAAGCGCAACAACGTAATGCCACTTACGCTAAAATCGCCTCGAACCCACAGCACGATGTCCTCACCTGCGCCTGGGATATACTCCAACAAACTGGTGATGACTTGCGCCGCCCAGTAACTCATCTGCCCCATCGGAAGCACATATCCCGTAAAACCGATGACCATACAGCAAAAATAAAGCACCATGCCACTGTACCAATACTTCGTTTTTCCGTGTTTGTAAAACCCAAAATAGAGCATGCCTAAAAGATGAATGTAGAGCAGTAAAAAGAAAAAGGTTGAGCCAACCGCGTGAATTTTTCGCCACAACCAACCGTAATTGACTTCTTGCATGATGGTTGTATGGACACTTTCAAAGGCTTTCTCCGCATCGGGGATATAATGCATAGAGAGGAAAATGCCCGAAACCAACATCAAAAGGCACAAAACCACCATGATAGCGCCGCTATAGAGTAAAATATTGAAGTTTTTGAGTTTCGCATTCATGCTTTTGCCGCCTCAAGGAGTTGGAGGTACGCCTCACCTATTTCTCCGACGATAATCGTCTCATCCTGCACTTTAAAAGGAGGAATGACTAAGGGCTTTGTGACAGGGCCAGAGAGTGCGTTGCCATTGTAATCAAAATGCCCGTTATGACAGGGGCAGATAAAGCGTTTAACGGCAGCATCATACTTAGGAACACAGCCCAAATGAGTACAAATCCCAACCATCAACGTGTAATAATAGTCGCCAATTTTAATGTCTCGTTTTTTATCGAGAGTCAGCGAAGCATCTTTTTTGAGGATAAAAAGTGGTTTTTTCTGCCACGAAAAATAGGCAATTTCATTGAGCGGTAACGACGTTGTATCTATGTAAGTAGCCGCATCAAGGAGTGCTTTTTTGGGTGGTTCTAAGGACTGGAACATCGTACCGACCGTGTAATACACACCCGTCCCCGTAAGCGCTAAGAGCGAGTAATTCACCAGTCTTCGGTTTCTATCCATCCCCATTTTCCTTTAAGCCATGCTTTACGCATAGCCATTTTACCAAAATTCCATTAATGCAATTTAACTGACTTTTATGAGGCTTACATATTCATTGATTTATAGACGATATTCGGCTATAATTTCACACAAAGGAGCACATCATGCAAGAAAGCGAAGCCCTCAAACTTTTAAACATTCCTAGAAGCACGCTTAAAGAGTGGAGCAAGCCTGAACATGCCAAGCATAAACTCTATTTGCTCATCAAACACACCGATGCAAAACGTGCCCTTCAAGCCATCACACAAAGCGTGCCAAGACCCATTTTGATCCTTCTCAATCGCAATATTAAAGAGACTGAGCAGTTTAAAAATGATGAGATTTTCAAGCTTTTCTCCAAAAAAAGCTATGCCAAACTTACATCAAGAGAACGTGTAGCCTTTGCTAAATTGGTACGTGAACTAAACGATGACGAAACACTAGCACAACTTTTTTCACACAAAGTCACAACCCAAAAGGCATTTTTACATCTCTTTCACGGTTCACCGTTTGCGAAGCTTGACGCATTTTCTTCGTTTGAAGCAAGACTTACTCAGGAACTTTCACATGTATGACTTTTCCAAACAAGCCAACATGTTAGCTCTTGCTATCGATGCGCTGAGATCCATCGGCATTTATGAAGATGCGAGTTTGGGTGGGGGAACGGCACTGAGTGCTTATTATTGGGAGCATCGTTACTCCACCGACATCGACCTGTTCATCGACAATTCTAACACCTTAAACGACATACGCGCCTACTTTGCATCTTTACATGTAAAGTATGACATCCGTTTTCCGGGGCATTATGTGGAGGTACATCTTAGCCCGAGTGAAAAGATACAGTTTTTTGAAACAACGCCACGCACAAATGCACCTCGTGTTTGCACAAACTTGTGGGGATTTGAAAATGTTTACATTGAAAGTATTGAAGAGATTCTTTCTAAAAAGATTCGTTTCAGAGGCGACAAAGGCAATACCCGTGACATCTTTGACATCGCCTTGGGCATGTCTAAAAATCCTTTGCTTATTCAAGATTCTTTGGCAGGTGGAGCATTTTCGAAAGAGCATCTAAGCGCTTTAAAAAAGGCACTTGAAGTCATTGTCACATCTAAAGACTTGATGCAAATTTATGAGATGGAGATAGACTTCATCGACCCTGCACCACAGTATAAAGAACTAGCACTTCATGCGCCAAAATTCTTGCTTGAAGAGCTCTCGTAAACGTTTACATGTAAAGATAGATTGGGGTATTATGGTGAGAAACAAAGGAATACAATGAAATTTGAATTAGAAGAAGAATACATAGAGTTATTTAAACTTCTCAAAGTGACAGGAGTTGCAGAGAGTGGCGCGCAAGCTAAGATGCTCATTGAAGAGGAACAGGTTAAACGAAATGGTGAAGTTGAGCTTAGAAAACGCGCTAAAATCGTCTCAGGCGAGATTATTGAAGTGGGCGATGAGAAGATAGAAGTTGAGAGTGCTTTACAATAGCCCATTTAGACTTTACATGTAAGGACAAAGATGAATTATGAAACTAAAAACAGAAGATTTTCTCGTGCACGAGGGCGCAAAGGTTGACCTTAAAAAGTCCCCTACCCTTGTTAAACCATTTTACAAAGACAAAGAGGACTACGAAGATGCGCTCAAAGAGGGCGTAAAAGAGTTAAGCGACCTGCAAGAACTGCTTTACGCCTCCAACAAATACGCCATACTGTTGATCTTTCAAGCGATGGACGCGGCAGGAAAAGACGGCGTTATACGGCATGTTCTCTCAGGTATCAACCCTCAAGGCTGTCAGGTTTTCAGTTTCAAACACCCTGTTGCCGCTGAACTTGAGCATGATTTTCTCTGGCGCACGACGTGTGTTCTTCCAGAGCGTGGGCAGATAGGCGTTTTTAACCGTTCGTATTATGAAGAAGTGCTCATCGTTCGTGTGCATCCTGAGATTTTGCAAGGGCAAGGACTTCCCGATAGCGTGCTGGATGAAGAGACGGTTTGGAAAGAGAGGTACCGCTCTATCACTGATTTGGAAAACCATCTCCACCGAAATGGCACGAAAATCATCAAATTTTTCCTCCATCTCTCCAAAGATGAGCAGAAAAAACGCTTTCTTGAACGCATCGATAAACCCAACAAAAATTGGAAATTTAGCATTGCAGATCTGGAAGAGCGAAAATACTGGAAACAGTACATGCACGCCTACGAATCCTGCCTCAGCGCAACCAGCACCAAAAACGCCCCATGGTACATAGTACCTGCTGATGACAAAAAAAATGCTCGTCTTATCATCTCTAACATTCTTTTGGATACGTTTAAGGCGCTTGATATGCACTACCCCGAAACGGATGACAAGCGGAAAGAAGAGTTGCAGGGGATTCGACAGAGGTTGGTTGAGGAGGAGTGAAGGTGGGCTAAATTTTAATGTTTAGCCCTATGTTTATACTAACTATTTTTTCAGTCAATTGTTATGTCTTCTGTTTCATATCTATTATTGATGATAATACCAATTCGGTTAAATATCTTGTATCATCAGAATCTCCTGAATAACCATAAGACATGGAAATTGTAATTACTTTTGCATTTAAAATCAAAGGTTCACAACTTTTAAGATATGACCTTATATCAGCTTCAGACCATAAGTCTCCTTTGTCATACATTTGATCAGAACGATTAAAGATGTCTATATCAAAATCAAAGACAATAGGAGTATTTGGTTGAATCGCACTAACAAGATCGTTTATACTTTCATGAACAAATTGAGAAACTTGATACTCTTCTAATATTGGATGATAAAACCCAATTTCCTCATCGTATTGAAAACAATTAAAATGAATCTTTTTAAAATATTTTTTTATTAATGCCGGTGCTATAAAAGAATCCAATTTTATATATGTATTTTTTGCGATTAGTTTTTTTATTTCTTCTAGGCTTAACTTAAAAAACCATGATAAATCTTGTTTTTCATCACTCTGATGAAAATCACTAACAGCATCCCAGTGAAAATCAAGATGAACTAATGTGTTTGGTATTGATTTATTCTCATGGAAATATTTTTCCCATGCGTAATATGCCCACTTGTGATTATCCATGATCCATATATTGGGATATAACTCTTCAAAATACAAAGGATTTTTTTTATAAGATATCTTATCAATCATAATAACTCCATAAGGTCTAAATTAATGAAAATTAGTATTTAACTTTTAATCCCGACTTCCAGCAAGTGAAATAATCTCTTTATTTTTTGTAATCAGCTGATTGACGATTTCGCTGAGTGTCATCTTTTTTTCTTCAGCTATTTTACGCACAAATATCTCATTTTTGGGTTCAAGGTAAACGGGAATTTCAAACGTAGCATCTTTGTGAAGAAACTTTCCTCGAACACCATTGGTAAAATCATATTCTTTTTTCATTTGATTCCTTTGTATGTATAAAGACTAAAAACTTGATTTGGATATAGTTCTTTTAGGAAGATTCCCATTTAAGACTTCATTCAATGTTAAGGTATGCCCGTTTATGGTTGTCCCTTCACGATAAAAAAGTAGCCTTTTGTTAAATTCATAGACATTAGTAGAAAATCCAAATAACGTATCAACGCCATACCATTCATCACCAATAGCATATTTGACAACATACTCACCTAAAGGAACTTTTAAGTTAATAGAAGAATTTTTCCTTACGAATAAAGTAAAAACTAGATTTTCTTTAGTGTCATAAAATTTAAAAAAACAATTTTTATCTGAAGAAGCGATAATTCCCAAAGGAGCAAGCAATTCCTTATCTGTAAAAATTTGTATTTGTCCATTATTAGGTAAGGGTAGAACTTGTTCTTTTTTGGGATTGGTACTTTTTTCAGAAGAAAAATTAGGATTAAATATGCTAAAAGCTAAGATTATTGCACCAATAGCTAGAAAAAAATATTTCAAAGGATTATTAAAGAATTTGTATTTTTGATTTGAGAATCCATGTGCAGATTCTCTTTTTCTATTTTGGATCTCTTGTTGAAATTTGTAAGTATATTTCATCGACATAGTAAAATTCCTATTTAACTTTTCATATCTCCAAAATAGCACTCACGTCATCTTCTAAAAATTCTACAATGCTCTCATAATTCTCTCGCAACACCGTAGCGATAGCATCAACCTTACAATTTCCAAGTTTAATCCAGATAATTTTAGGTGGAATCCCTCGATAAATTGCCAAATCGTTAAAATCAGAATCTTTGGTAACGATGGCAAAGCCGTGAATTTTTGCATATCGCCATACTTCCAAGTCGGTTGATTCGTCAAGGTTTTTGAGCATTACATGTAAAGAATTGGGAAAGATGTCTGCTATTTTTGACAAGACACGATGGGAGATGTTATTGTCAAAAAGGAGTTTATGCACTGAGTTTTGCCGTAAGCGTTTTATGCTCTCTATCGGCGGCATAAGCAAGGGCGGCTAAAATGTCTTCTTTAGTCAGTTTTGGGAAGTCTTCTAAAATTTCATCGTAACTCATACCGTTTGCAAGCATATTGAGTACATCATAAACCGTAATTCGTAAATTTCTAATGCAAGGTTTACCGCTTCGTTTCGATGACTTAATGGTAACTGTTGTGCTCATCCTATGCTCCTTATTGATCTTTAATAAGTCCATTTTAGCATATTTTTTCAAAGCTTTTTCTTCTTTACATGTAAAGTAAAGATGAAGGGGGTAAGAAGTTCAGGAAAGCCTTTTAAAGGCTTCCCCATCTTTACATGTAAACCTTATGCAGGTTTTTTAAGCAGTAATTTTTCCACATCTGATGCCGCATCATCCGTCAAATGCAAATTAAAGTTCTCTTGCAAGAACGCGAAGATGTCGTCATTGACAAATTGTGGTGGTTTTGGTCCTAGGTAGATATTTTTGATGCCAAGGCTAAAGAGTCCTAGAAGAATAAGAACGGCTTTTTGCTCCATCCAACTAAGAACGATAGAAACTGGAAGATCGTGTACTGTCACACCCAGTGCGCCGGCAAGGGCTAGAGCGATGTGAACAGCGCCATTGCTATCATTACATTGACCGAGGTCTAGGTAGCGAGGAATGCCTGTGTCTGCAACGGTTCCAAAGTCGATGTCGTTAAATCTAAATTTACCACAACTTGAAGTCAAGATGACACAGTCATTTGGAAGGCTCTCTGCCATTTTTCGGTAGTATTCGCCGCCGCTTCCTGGAGCGTCACAACCTGCGATGACGAAGAACTGGCTGATTTTGCCTGCTTGAACTGCTTCAAGAATTTGAGGTGCAAGACCAAGGATGGTTTTATAGTGGTGACCTGTTACGAGTGTTTCGTTACTGTCAAAACCTGTGACATCTGAAAGTGCCAATGTTTGAGCGATGACTTCGCTAAAATCGTTATTGTGGATTTTTTTGCCCTCTTTGATGCCTACGATGTCGTACGTATAGAGTCTATCAATGTAGGTTGAGTTTGATTTTGGAGGTACGATACAGTTGGTGTTTACGATGATCGTTCCGCCCCACTCTTCAAAGAGTTTGGTTTGATCAAACCATGATTTACCGATGTTACCTTTAAGGTGAGGGTATTTTTTAAGCTCAGGATACGCATGGGCTGGAAGCATTTCTGAATGCGTATAAACATTGATGCCTTTACCTTCAGTTTGTTTCAAAAGCTCTAAGAACATGTCAAGATTGTGACCGCTTACTAAGATCGCTTTACCTTCCGCTCTGTTTTGACTGATTTGAACAGGCGTTGGAACGCCAAGGTGAGAGGTGTGTGCATCACTTAGGATGTCCATCATTTTAACACCCGCAGAGCCGATTTTCATCAGTTGAGCGATGTGGTCGTCAAAGTTGAAGTTAACATTGGTCAGTGTAAAGTAAAGTGTTTGAGCGATGAC
This sequence comes from Sulfurospirillum multivorans DSM 12446, assembly GCF_000568815.1. Lineage (NCBI taxonomy): Bacteria > Pseudomonadati > Campylobacterota > Epsilonproteobacteria > Campylobacterales > Sulfurospirillaceae > Sulfurospirillum > Sulfurospirillum multivorans. The sequence continues at coordinate 585,426 of NZ_CP007201.1, read as the reverse complement.
GTCATCGACTTCTTTGGTATTGGCACCAAATTCATTGGCGTGTGTTCGATAAGCACTCAAACCTTTAAGACCGTAAATCATGATGTCTTGAAGTTTCGCTAAGTTGGCATCTTTGCCACAGGTTCCTACCTCTTGACCTTTAGAACCGCAGCCACCGATGGCACTCATAGAGCATTGATCACATAACATGTTTAAAGACATTTTTTATCCTCTTTGAAAAATTTCCAGCATCTTAGCAAGAGGAGAGAAGTAAGTCATTGATTGATCTCAATCAAGGCTTTACATGTAAAGACTCGAATCTTTCCAAGCGATGATGGCATCGGGATGCATCGGGCGGGCGATGCCAAAACCTTGGGCTAACTCACAGCCGTGTTTTAAGAGTAGTTCTGCGTGTTCTTGCGTTTCAACACCTTCGGCAATCACGTGAAGATCAAATGCTTTGCTTAAGCCCACAATCGCCTCGACAATGGCGAGATCGTCGTTGTCATGCAACAGATTGCAGATAAAGCTTTGGTCTATTTTCAAAATATCGATTGGCAATTTTCGCAAATAACTCAGCGACGAATACCCCGTCCCAAAATCATCCAGTGCAAAACGTACCCCAAGGCTTTTACACGCGTGCATGATTTGCGAAACATGCACCATATCTTCAAGGGCACTCGTCTCTAAGATCTCCAACTCAACAAGGTGCGCGGGCACATCGGGATAACGCAGCAACATCGTTTGCAGATACTCTGTAAAACTTGAGTCTTGCAGTTGACGAGCACCCACGTTGATGCTTACCGAGAGGCTGAGCCCCTCTTTGATCCAAGCGCTCATCTGCTTAAATGCTCGCTCGATGACCCATTCGCCAAGCCTAATGCTCAGAACATGATCTTCCACGATCGGCAAAAAAGCGTGCGGAAGCAAGAAGCCTTTTTCGGGATGTTGCCACCGTATCAGCGCCTCGACACTAACAAGTTCACGTGTTTCAAGGTTTACTTTGGGTTGATAGTAGAGCAAAAATTCATCATTGATAATCGCCGATAAAATGCTCTCAAGGCTCTCATTGTGTTTTTTGATCGCACGATCAGACTCGACGTCAAAAAAGTGGTAACGGTTTTTTCCCGATTGTTTCGACTGATACATCGCAAGATCAGCGTGCCGTAAAAGCTGATCGGCATCGACACCATCTTTGGGGTAAAGGGTCACGCCGATGCTGCTGGAGACTTGGATGATATTTTTATCGATCACGATAGGATCAGACGTTGCTTTAAGAAGGCGATCTAAGATGGGGATGCACTCGTCTTGATTGGAAAGGTCGGTCAAAACAGCCACAAACTCATCGCCACCAAGCCTTGAAATGGTATCACCTTGGCGCAATGCCTCTTGCATACGCTCGGCGATAATGACTAAAAGCTCGTCACCTACGTGATGCCCGTATTGGTCATTGATGACTTTAAAGCCATCGAGATCCAAATAGACAACCGCCAACTCTTTTTTCCTTCGCTCCGTTTGCGCCATCGCTTGTCTGAGTCGATCGGCAAATAACACACGATTCGGTAACGAGGTCAGCGCGTCATAATGGGCAACATACTCCAACTGCTTTTCATGCTCTTTCATCGTTGTGATGTCCGTAAAAAGCGCAACATAGGATTGAACGACCTCATGTTCATCGTAGATGGCACTGATGCTTGTCATCTGCACATAGACTTCGCCCGACTTACGACGGTTGGAGATTTCGCCGTACCAGTGCCCTTTTTCAAGCAGGGATTGCCACATTTGTTTGTAAAACGACTCACTTTGCCTGCCTGATTTTAGCAGTCGTGGATTTTGCCCAACCACCTCTTGGTGCTCATAGCCCGTAATACAGGTAAAGGTATCGTTAACCTCAACGATCTCACCCGAAGCGTTGGTGATCATAATCCCTTCTCTCGCGTAGGTAAAGACACTAGCAGCCAGTTTGAGCTTTGCTTCTGCCTCTTTGCGGTGGGTGATTTCATGCGATAAAACAATGAAATGCGCCACCTCATGAGACTCTTTTTTCTTTGAAACCGAGAGTTCAAACCAGAGCGTTTTAGCGTTTTCTTCGATGGAAAATTGATACCCAAACGCATGCCCCTCTTGGTCGGCTTCGCGCAGTGCTTGGATAAAAATGTCCGCAACATCCTTGGGATAAATCTCATACACATTTTTACCCATCATCTCTTGAGACAAAGAGGCGCTCACATTGGCATGTGCTCGCCCCACACGGAAATAGACCCCATCAAGGCTCATTTCAAACAGCGCATCGGGAATGGCATCGAGAGTGCTTTGCAGATTGTCTTGAACTAAAAGTAGGTGCTTTTCATTGTGGCGAATACGCTTGTTTTGACGGTACAACTGAAAGCCAACACTCATCAGAAAAATGAGGAAAGCAAAGAGCATCAGGGCAATATGGTTGGCATAACGCGCCCAAAAATCGGCTAAGGTAAATTTTGGAGCCCCTTCAAACGGCGGTACACGAAGGGTTCTGAGCGCATCTTCCACCCCTTTATAATCCGCGGGAACCGTAAAACCATAAATCTGCGCACTTCTAGCCGCTTCACTCTCAGGAGAAAGGGCCAAAAGCGCCACCGTTAAAGCGCGTGCCACATGTTCATCAAAGCCTGCAACCACCACCAAAGGCCATTCGGGATAAAGTCTGGTGGAGCGAATGTAAGGGAAGTTTAGATCGTTTTGTTCATTGATGATTTTAATATCGGACAACGCTAATTTGCCTTCTTCCCTCATATCTTCCACAACATTGGTACGTACAAATCCCACATCGGCTTTACGTGAGAGAACTGATTCAATGACCTTATCATGGGGCATACCTGTGATTACCAAATGCGTCTGCTTGGGCATAATGCCCTTCAGTGCCAACTCATACGCTTGCATCTGATACCCGCCAAGAGAGTCTGTGTTGGTGACAGCAATTTTCACGTTTTTAAGATCGTTCAGCGCTCTTAGCGGTGAGTCGTGGCGTGTGAAAATGACTCCTGCAAATTGGGTGAGAATAGTGTGATTTTTTTGAGTGATTTGTGTCACAAGAGGAGCGGAAAGTTTATGCCTGTTTTTGAGAACAATGTAATGCCCAGGATTGGTTAAAATGATGTCAACTTCATGATTGGCAACGGCGTGTGTAAATTCTGGGTAATTGTAGATGTGAAGGGCAATAGGTTTCTTGATAGTATCTTGAAGGTAAGTTGCAAAAGGTTGCCACTGACTCAGCGCTTGCTCTTTAGGGCGGAAGGCTAAAATTCCAAGGCGAAGAGCTTCTTCTGCACTTAAAAATTGACATAAACAAAATAAGAGGCTTACGATAATCTTTTTCATGATAACTCACTGTATTTTAACGAATTATCAAAACTTCTAAGATCAGTATAGCACTATTCTATTTAATGATATTTGTAATTCTTTCTTATTATAGCAAAAATTAAAGTGTCACGTTTTTGTTTTTTACATTAAAAAGATTAAATTTTGCCATAACGTCTTTCGGTGGATGTGTATTCGGAGATAATCGCTTCGAGTTCGCCTGTGGAAAACTCTGGCCAAAGCGTTTTTGTGAAGAAAAGTTCCGCGTACGCAGCCTGCCAGAGTAAGAAGTTTGAAAGACGGTAGTCACCTCCCGTTCTAAGCAGAAGATCAACATCGGGAATGCCTGCAGTATCGAGGTTGGACTCTAATATCTCTTTGGTGATTTCACCCTTTACATGTAAACATTTATTGATCGCGCGAAGGATCTCATCGTGCGCTCCATAATTGATCGCAAGGACTTGCCTAAGCCCCGTGCAGTGCTCGGTCATCTCTTTGGCATACGCGATCTCTTTTTGAAGTGACGCGGAAAATTTGCTCATATCGCCGATGACATCAAAACGAATGTTGTTTTCTAACAGAGTTGGAAGTTCACTGTGCAAATATTTGGAGAGCAGTTTCATCAAAACCGTGACTTCCGCTTTGGGGCGATCCCAGTTTTCAGTGCTAAACGCGTAGAGTGTTAGGTATTTGATGCCCATTTTTGCGGCATACTTCGTGATCTCGCGTACCTTTTTTGCACCCTCTTTGTGTCCAAAAGAGCGCTCTTTGCCTTGACGCTGAGCCCATCTGCCATTGCCATCCATAATAATTGCCAAATGCACTAAATCATTCATTCTTTACTTCTTTTGAGCTTACAATTTATGAGCGCCATTTTATCTTTTTTCTCTTTAGCCCACCTTGACAAATCTTGCCGCTTTGACTAAAATTACACCATCACTACTTTTTAGAATTCTCACAAAGTAGTCTCATAACAATCGACTCAAGCAACTCTATCTTTGGGAATCCTTTCACCATACAAGAGACTCTAGCTTCATGAACGATCAAACTAACAACAAAGAAGGCACAATGAGCGGAAACACTCCTACCTCAAACAATCAATCCTGCGCGAATACAACCCAACCCAACGGAAACACGAACGGAAACGGACAAACAAAACCAACCCACTATAACAAAACGCGCACGCACGTTCCCGTCGATGGCTACAAAATCGAAGGTCTTAGAACCACACCACTGGAAAAACTCTTAGAGATCGCGACAGAGCTTGGCATTGAAAACCCCAACGAATTAAAACGCCAAGATTTGATGTTTGAAATTTTAAAATCGCAAGTCAACCAAGGTGGATTCATTCTGTTTACGGGTATCTTGGAGATCGCGGGTGAAGGGTATGGTTTCTTACGTGCCACCGATGCCAACTTCTCTGATAGTGCCAATGACGCCTACGTCAGCAGTACGCAAGTTAAGAAATTTGCACTTCGTACGGGTGACATCGTCACAGGACAAGTCAGACCTCCTAAAGATCAAGAGCGTTATTACGCCCTTCTGAAAATCGAAGCGATCAACTATCTTCCCCTTATTGAGAGTAAGAAACGTCCTCTTTTTGAAAACTTAACACCACTGTATCCAACCGAAAAAATTAAACTTGAATACGACCCGATGAAAATCACAGGTCGTGCCCTTGATCTCTTTACGCCTATCGGTAAAGGTCAGCGTGGTCTGATCGTTGCCCCTCCACGAAGTGGTAAAACCGAACTTATGAAAGAGCTCGCACACGGTATCTCACGCAATCATCCCGAAGCGGAGTTGATCGTTTTACTTGTCGATGAACGACCTGAAGAGGTCACCGATATGCAGCGTTGTGTCCAAGGTGAAGTCTACAGCTCAACCTTTGATATGCCAGCCTCCAACCACGTTCGCGTTGCCAATCTTGTCATTGAAAAAGCCAAGCGTCGCGTTGAAATGGGCAAAGATGTCATCATTCTTTTAGATTCGATCACACGACTTGCACGTGCATACAACACCGTAACACCTTCGAGTGGAAAAGTGCTCAGTGGTGGTGTGGATGCCAACGCATTGCACAAACCAAAACGCTTTTTTGGTGCGGCAAGAAACATCGAATTTGGTGGTAGTTTGACCATCATTTCAACCGCATTGATCGAGACGGGAAGTAGAATGGATGAAGTTATCTTTGAAGAGTTCAAAGGGACTGGTAACAGCGAAATCGTTCTGGATCGTAATATCTCCGATAGAAGAATTTACCCAGCGATTAACATTATGAAATCAGGAACCCGTAAAGAAGAGCTTCTTCTCTCCCCTGATCGTCTTCAAAAAATCTGGGCACTTCGTAGTGCTATCAGCCAAATGGATGACATTGAAGCGCTTAAATTCTTGTATGCTAAAATGCTTAAAACCAAGGACAATGAAGAACTTTTATCTATTATGAATGACTAAAAACCTAAAGGTTGCACTGTGTCACATCAAGTACTTGCTCTAAAATACCGTCCTTCCTCGTTTGATAAGTTGATCGGCCAAGAGTCGATCACCCAAACACTTTCATTAGCACTGAATCAAGATAGGCTCTCACACGCCTATCTCTTCTCAGGACTTAGGGGCAGTGGCAAAACCTCCACAGCACGCATCTTTGCCAAAGCGCTCGTGTGTGACCAAGGACCAACCTCAACACCCTGCGAAGTGTGTGAACACTGCCTCAGTGCGAATGAAAACCGCCACATCGACATCATCGAGATGGATGCAGCATCGAATCGTGGGATTGACGATATTCGTGAACTGATCGAGAGTACCAAATACAAACCCACCAGTGCGCGCTTTAAAATCTTCATCATCGATGAAGTCCATATGCTCACCACACAAGCGTTTAATGCACTTTTAAAAACCCTCGAAGAGCCTCCAAGTTATGTGAAATTCATCCTCGCAACGACCGATCCACTGAAACTTCCTGCAACGATTTTATCTCGTGCACAACATTTTCGCTTTAAACAGATCAAACAAAGTGACGTCGTCAACCACCTCTGTCATATTTTAAACCTTGAAAATATTGAGTATGAAAAAGAAGCCCTTGAGATGCTTTCGCGCGCAGGAAATGGCTCACTGCGCGATACGTTGACGCTTATGGATCAAGCTATCATCTTCTCCAAAGGGTACATTACCCCTGAGAACGTTGCGACGATGTTGGGGCTTTTAGACCCAAATCAGCTTGAATCCATCTTTACCACCCTTTTAAGCGGAAACAAAAACGAGATGCTTCACCTCATTAAAGAGCTTGAGAGTTATGAGTGCGAAATCGTCATCGATGAGTTGATTGCCTATCTTAAAAATGCTTTTTTTGCACAAGATCGCCGTTTCTCAACACTGTTGTATGAGCGTTTTTTCAAAATTCTCAGTGAAGCAAAGAGCCTTCTTTACATCAACGCCAACAATGGGTTTGTGCTTTCACTGATCTTCTTTAAAATGATCGAGGCGACCAACATTAAAACCGTTGAAGAGATGATTGATTCGCTTGAAAATGAGAAGTATCACCTTCCAGAAACTCAGGCAAAACCTGAGATAGAAACAAGTGTGCAAACACCGACACCAAAGGTGGAAGCGCCTTTACATGTAAACGATCAAGGCGTCACTTCTGCAATGCTTTTTGCACGTCTTTGCGACAAACTGTTTGACCGTAACGCGGAACTCGGCGAATGCTTTAAAACGCACATTCGGTTTATCAGCTTTGAGGATGAATTATTGGCCCTTACCTCTAACGCCGAAGGTGAAGCGAGTAAAACGCTCAATACCCACTATAGCATCATCAAACATTTTGTGCAAGATCTTTTTGGGGTAGAAGCCAAAATAAAAATCACGAAAATCCAATCGCGCCTTCCAGAGCCTGAACCGACTTTCGACCCAAACGAAGCGCTTCAAATGAGCGAAGCAGAGTTCAACGCCAACGATCAAAGCTCCTCAATGATGGAAAATCTTGCCTTTGAAGAGGCACCTCAGGGCGATAGTTGTGCCGCAGGTGCATTGATGGCAGATAAAAAAGAGATCGATGCCAAAGAGGTGCTGAACACCCCTTTTGTTCAAAAAGCCACGGAGCTGTTTGATCCTCAAAAAATTCAAATTCGTCAAAAGGTCTAATTTATGGAGAAAATCCTTATTCTCAACACCGGTGGCACGTTTAACAAACGCTACAATCCCCTCAAAGGAGAGCTTGAAGTGCCTCAAGATGGCATCGCTGTTGAGTCCATTTTACGCTACTGTTACAACACTTCGTATGAACTTTTAAACATCATTCACAAAGACAGCCTAGAGATGAGCGAAGAGGATCGTGAGCTGATCGTTCAAACGATTCAAGCATCACCCGCTCGTAAAGTTTTGATCATCCACGGTACTGACACGATGGATGTGACCGCCACGTTTTTAGCCTTACATGTAAAAGACAAAATCATCTCTCTAACAAGCGCAATGGTGCCTTTTAGCATCGATACCGTCGAAGCAACCGCGAATTTCATGATGGCACTGGGTGATTTACATGTAAGAGAGAAAAACGGCGTCTACCTTGCGATGCACGGAGCGATTGCTAGCCATGGAAGTATCTATAAAAACCGCCAAAAAGGGATTTTTGAGCTCTGTTAAAGGGCTCGCATCCCCTTCGTTTTACGAAACAGAAAGTGACTCATCACAATCACATAATAAGGGTAGATGACCACCCCTAAAAACGGAATAACCGTCAGCGCAAAACAGACCAACGAAATTCCCCTCATCTGCCCTGCATACAAGCGTTTAAGCTCCCTATACTCCTGCGTTGAATTAAGCATCGAAGCGACATCCAAGACTAAGAGTTTATGGAACAGGTAATACACAGGCACCAAAAGCGCGAAATTGAGCACAGGGATAAAGACCAAAGGGGAGAGCAGCAGAAACATCAGCGTTGTCCATAACAGCGTCTTTAGCACCATCCACAGATAACTTAAAAGCCCAATGCCACGAAAGGCAACACTTGGGTAGTACGTTGTGCCGATCTCTTTGATAAAATAGCCCGCAAAAAGCCCTACAATGACCGAGTAAACCATCAAAAAAAGATAGTACGTAACCATCGCAGAGGTAAAAAAGAAGAGAATCGCCACCACCGTTTTAGTGATAAAAATGAGTGAGACCATACTCAAAAACCAACTCTGCTCGATGCTCCCTTCAAAACTTTGCAAACTCTGTGCGACCCATTCGGAGAGTGCGCCCATACCGCCAAATAACAGCCAAATCGCACCTATAAAAACGACAATGGTTAAGATAAACGAGAGCAGGGAAACCAGTAAAACCCTTGGAGAGAGTGTATCTCCAAGAGCTAGGGCAAAAATGTTGGTTTGAGTGGGTGTGTTCATGATTTACTGGATGGTTTGACCATTAACGCTAATGGCACCTTTTTTCATCGCAATTTCATAGATGAAAAAATCACCCTCAGCCTTGCCTCGCGCAAAATCTTCCGCGGAAGTCAACCCCATCAATTCAAGCATCACACGGTCATCTTTGTGCACTTTCACTTTAGACGTAATGTCCACAAGTCCAATGAGCGCAAGAGGGCTTTGTGTGTCGTTGTAACTGTTTGGAGCAATTTCAAGCTTCGTATCGACACTCACGTCTTTCAAGTTCAGCATTTGTGTTGCAAGCCCCTTCATAGCGATGTCTAAATCTATTTTTACCCCATGGTTCACAAGTGCTACAAAGTCATCAATCAGCACTTTGTCTTCAACCGTTGTGGTACCAAGGAGCAACGCATTGTAGTCTGCTTGTACTTTTTTCATCGTGTCGGAATGAACCCCACGTAAAAAGAGTTTGGCAAAAAGTGTGTCCAGTTTAATATCATCCGTATCGCTAAGCAGTGCGATGTTCCCAAGCGTATAGTCTGCTTTGACTTGAAGGTCTTTTTGCACATCCTCAATACTGCTGTTCGCTTTGAGAAAACCTAGGTCAAATTTGACATTGGTATACTCATCGTTCATTTCAAGCGCATACGTGCCAATGCTCATATCGCCTTTGTTATTGAGTTCATCTTTGTAGTTAAAGTTATAGACAAAATCTTTGAGCTCACTTTTAAACATAAACATCTCACCCGTAACGCCAAGGTTTTGTTTGTCAACGCCTAAAACACCTTGCACGACGTCACCACGCTCGTTTAACGTCATTCGCTGGTTTTGCGTGTCAATGTTCAGCACAGCACCTTCAGCTTTGATCTCTTCTTTGATGTCTTTGAACTTTAGATCTTTGAGTTTTTGATCGCTCGTTAAGGTCATATCAACCGCTAAAACACCGCGTGTCAATAGCGGGATAATCGCATCGCTCGCTGCTTTGTTATTGGCAAGCTCTTCTTGAACTGATTTGGGGAGTTGATCCAAGGATAAAGAGAGTTTGACATCACCTGGCAAAAGATTGGAGTGGATCATTTGCCCTTTGAAGGTGAGACCATCAAACGATTCGTTGATGCTATGATTGCTCTCTTCTTTCATCGCCTCGGCAAAAAGCGTGTACTGGGCGTTTTTCGCAACCAACTGCGTCAGTAAAAAGTCGCGTGCTTTTTTAGCATCGATCACTTCAAGGCTAAAGGTTCGCACGCTGGTGAAATAGCCACTTTTGCTTAAAATCACTTGCTTAAGCCCATTTTTTTCAAGCAGTGCGCTATTGGTTTCAATGATGCTATCAACGTTGTGAGAAACAACCAGTGGCGCTACACCAAGAGCGGATACAACCACTGCCGCGATAAGCAGGTATTTTGTTTTTGACATACAGAGCCTTTGTTATTTGTAGCCTATGACGTAATAGGTGTTTTTGTGAGGAACTTTTTCCAAAGTAACTTTATATTTTGCCGCCCATTTACTAATCATTTCATTGACTTCGTCAATCAGATCAGCGCTGGTAGCTTCGTTTTTAATTTTGAAGTAATCTTTGTTACTAGAGAGTGCCACAAAAGAGTGATGAACTTTCAGTGCATCGTGCAGTGCGAGCAGATGTTTGCCAACATGTTCAAACCCTATGGTATTGTTGATAACGCACTCAAGTTGCGCTTCAGACTTTGGTGTAACACTGTAGCCTAGTTGTGTTAAGATTGCTTGTTTTTCCATTGGTTTCTTCCTTGTATAGAGTGTTTTTAACGTTTTTGTGCGATCAGCACATCTTCGATCATTTTTGAAATATCGCCATCTAAAATGTTGTTCACTTGTGAATAGGCAATGTTACTTCGATTGTCTTTGACTTGTTGGTATGGCGCTAAAACGTAACTGCGTATCTGATGGCCCCAACCAATTTCACTCTTTTCAACGCCATCTTTCACCGCTTGTTGTTTTTCAAGTTCAAACTCATACAAACGTGACTTCAACATTTTCATCGCTGTTGCTCTGTTTTTATGTTGAGAACGATCATTTTGACACTGTACCACAATGCCTGTTGGCATGTGAGTGATACGAATCGCACTGTCGGTTTTATTGACGTGCTGACCTCCTGATCCGCCTGAACGGTAGGTGTCCACTTTAAGATCACGATCTTCGATGACGATGTCAATGTCATCATCCACCTCAGGCGAAACCATCACAGAACTAAACGACGTGTGACGTTTGGCATTGGCATCAAAGGGGCTAATACGCACCAAACGGTGAATGCCATTTTCGACTTTAAGGTAGCCATACGCATTCTCGCCACTGATGATAAAACTCACATCTTTCAGCCCTGCCTCATCACCCTCTTGGTAGTCCAGCACTTCGACTTTAAAACCTGAACGTTCCGCCCATCTTAAATACATACGGTACAACATACTCGCCCAGTCTTGGCTCTCCGTTCCACCCGCTCCTGGATGAATCGAGATGATGGCATTGTTGTTATCATTTTCGCCACTGAGCATCATGGCGATCTCTAAATTGGTGATGTGATCTTCAAGATGTTCTGCATCTTTGTAAAGCTCTTCGATGGTCGCTTCATCGTTTTCACTGTTTGCCATCTCGTACAAATCCACTGCGTCCACCACCACATTTTTAGCTTTGGTGTAACGGGTCAGTAAGGAGTTTAAAGCGGTTTTTTCTTTTTGTAACTCAGCAGCCTTCTTCGCATCATTCCAAAATTCGGGGTCTTGCTCGATCATCTCAATCTCACCTAGCCTTGAAGTCAAATCTTCTGGCTTGATAATCTGCGCGATGTTGTCCACTTTTGTGGTTAATTTTTTGAGAAGTTCGGTGTATTCGTAACTATCCAAATGGTTTCCTTTTGCTATAATACTCGCTTCAATTTAAGAGACCTCTCATAAGGACCGTTTCTTAGAAGTCTATTCTTATATTTTACTCAAAAGTGCCTAAAATGAAAATAGTAAAAACCATCGAAGATTTATCCCAAGCAAGAAAAGAGCTTCAAGGCTCCATTGGCTTCGTGCCAACCATGGGAGCCTTGCACAACGGACACCTCTCGTTGATGCAACAATCCATCGCTGAGAATGAGCATACCATTGTCTCTGTTTTTGTCAATCCTACACAGTTTTTAGCAGGAGAAGATTTTAGTACCTACCCACAACGCACCCAAGCCGATATCAAAATCTGTGAACTTGCAGGCGTGAGCATTTTGTTTATGCCTACTTCTGAGATGATGTACGCAAAGATGGAGCCAACCATCCTTGCTCCTAGTGCCAAAGCCTACATTTTAGAAGGCTTAGCGCGCCCTGGGCATTTTGATGGCGTTTTACGTGTCGTACTCAAACTGTTTCATCTCACGAAACCAACACGGGCTTATTTTGGTAAAAAAGATGCACAACAGCTTTATCTTTTGCAAAATATGGTCAAAAGTTTCTTTTTGGATTTGGAGATTATTCCGTGTGAAATTATCCGAGAAGATGATGGTCTAGCGCTTTCCAGTCGCAATGCGTATCTCAATCCCCAAGAGCGCCAAAAAGCACTGCTTCTGTGCGAATCACTCAAAGTTGCGACGCATGCTATTATTGCAGGAGAACGCGATATTGCAACCCTTAAAGCTGAAATGGTACACACCCTAGAATCTTTACATGTAGAATACGTGGAAATTTTAAATCGTGATTTTGATACAATAGAAACCATTGAAATAGGCAACTCTATCATTCTCGTCTGCGCCAAAGTTGGCACCACCCGCCTCATTGATAATTTATGGATTTAAGGAATACATTGAAAAAACTACATTTAGTCTCACTGGGCTGTAATAAAAATCTCGTCGATAGCGAAGTGATGTTAGGCAAACTTCAAGCCTACGAGATGTGCGATGACCCCAGTCAGGCTGACGTACTGATCGTTAATACCTGTGGTTTTATTGGACCTGCTAAAGAGGAGAGTCTTAACACCATTTTTTCACTGCATGAAGCACGTAAAAAAGGCTCTCTGCTCGTTATGGCAGGCTGTTTGACGGAGCGTTACAAAGAAGATCTGACCAAAGAGCTTAAAGAGGTCGATCTTTTTACGGGTGTCGGCGATTATGACAAGATCGATGAGATCATCGCTCTTCGCCAAAACCGTTTCAGCCCCGCGACATACTTACTCAATGAAGAAGAACGCGTTATCACGGGTTCCAATGCGCATGCGTATGTCAAACTCTCTGAAGGCTGTAATCAAGCCTGTAGCTTTTGCGCGATTCCTGGTTTTAAGGGCAAACTGCATTCACGCACCCTTGAATCATTGATTAAAGAGGTCAAAGCGCTTGTTGCAAAAGGCTTTTATGACTTTAGTTTTATCTCACAAGATAGCAGCTCCTTTCTTCGCGATGTGGGTGAAAAAGAGGGGCTTATTAAACTGATTGACGCGGTTGAGCAGATCGATGGTGTTAAAAGTGCACGTATTTTGTATCTTTACCCAACGACAACATCTAATGCTCTGATTGAGCGCATCATTAGCTCACCGTTGTTTCACAACTACTTTGATATGCCGATCCAACACATCAGCGATTCAATGCTCAAACGCATGAAACGTGGCGCTGGACGTGAGCGCATCATTGAACAGTTAGAGCTGATGAAAAAAGCGCCCAATAGCTTTATTCGCACCAGTTTTATTGTCGGACACCCAGGAGAGAGCGACGCGGAATTTAAAGAGCTTTTGGACTTTGCCAAAGCGTTTGATTTTGACCGTGTCAACATCTTTGCATATTCGAATGAAGAGGATACATCAGCGTATGAAATGGAAGAGAAGATCGACACGAAAACGATCAATAAACGCATTAAACAACTCGATAAACTCGTCCAAGCAAAAACAAAAAAGAGCTTTGAAAACGAAATTGGTAAAGTGGTTATCATTTTAGTGGAAGGAGAAAGTAGCGAGCATGAATATTTTATGGGCGCACGCGAACTTCTCTGGGCACCGAGCATTGATGGGGAAGTCTTGGTCAATGACTCCGATATTGAGAACATTGAAGTAGGACTTTGCTACCGCGCGACCATTACAGAATGTGCTGGGGATCAACTCATTGCAACCATCACTACTGTTGCATAAAGCAACGATTGAGCTTCTTAAAACATCTAAAAATTTAGTGGCATTTTCAGGCGGTGGAGACTCCACTGCCCTCTTTTTTTTACTGCTAGAACACGGCATTGCTTTTGATATAGCGCATGTTAATTACCAAACACGCGCGCAAAGTGATGCCGAAGAGGCGTATGCTAAAACGCTTGCCACAACGCATCATAAACACCTTTTTAGCCTTACATGTAAACTGGAAGAAAGCAATTTTGAGCACCATGCCAGAGAAGAGCGCTACGCTTTTTTTGAAACAATCATCCAAGAACACGGCTACGAAACGCTTTTAATGGCGCACCATCTGGGCGATCAACTCGAATGGTTTTTAATGCAACTCAGCCGTGGAGCGGGACTTGTGGAGATGCTAGGCATGCAAGAAGTGGAAATGCGAAAAACGTATACTCTGGTTCGTCCGCTTTTACATGTAAGCAAAAAAACGCTTCAAAACTATCTTTGTGAGCACAAAATTACCTACTTTAACGATGAAAGCAATGAATCGCTCAAACACTTACGCAACCAATTCCGACATGAGTTTGCGACCCCATTGATGGATGCGTATGAAGAGGGCATTGCTAAAAGTTTTGTTTATTTGTACGAAGATCGTAAACGACTTTTGCCTCATCAGGCTAAGCATATCCAAGATCTTTTTATACTCGCAAGAGATGCAGATGATCTTATTAACATTCGTCAAATTGACAAAATTATCAAACAAATGGGAACGCTTTTGACCAAAGCGCAAAGAGATGAGATTTTAAGAACCAAAAACTGTGTGGTGGGCGGGAAAATTGCCGTTTGTTTTGAAGAGGAGAGAATTTTTATAGCACCTTATCTTAAACATACGATGGAAAAAACGTTTAAAGAGGCGTGCCGAAAAGAGCGTATTCCTCTAAAAATACGCCCGTATCTCTGCGCGTGTGGTCTTGATCCTAACGCGTTGCGTTAAGATCGTACACTTTAATTTTAAACGTTGAGCTAATGCTCTCTTTGCCTGATTCCAAATAGATCGGGAAATCAGCTTGAACAATGCTGGTGTAGCGATTAAGCCCTTCTAAAAAGTTGTAAAAATTGGTTGGTGTTTTAAGCGTTGATGTGGCATTGAGCTCATACTCAACAAACTCTTTTTTATACTCCGACTTGGTGATTTCAGTAAGTGAAACGTGGGTAAAAAATTTCCCTGCATAGCGCATAAACTCCTCTTGCGTAAACGGGTGTTTAAACGCGGAAATCACATGCACGTTCTCTGCTTTGAGTTTTGAAAGTTCTGCTTCGCGCTCTAAAAAGAGGTTTTCGACCCTGGTTTTATGGACTAAAACGCGTTTGTATTCTGCTTGTAAGATGCGGTGATCTTTCACATTAGGGATAATCAATAAAAAAACAAACGCAAAGGTCACAATAATAAAAACCATTAAGAAAATGAGCAATTTCATCATGTCGATTTTGTCTAAACTGCGGTCAAAACTATTCACCTAAGCCATCCTCGCCAATAATTTTGTTAATGCTCACAAAGTTATACCATCCCTCTTTTGTCAGGTAAAAGTTAGTGTTACTGGTATGAAAAATCGATTTGAGCGGTGCGGCTAACAAGAAATTAAAGGTATCTTGCGTTGGGGAGATGCCGTATAAAATAAGCGAGTTGCGCTCCATCTGCACTTTTTTGAGCGTAATTTGATCCGGCACTAAATCAAACAGATTTTTCATGCTCTCTTTTAAGAGGGTATTGTTTGAAAAGATCTCTTCGGAGAGCGCTTTTTGGCGCAAAATCAAGCCAATGGTTGCATCGTCTTCATCGATCTTTTGTTCAAGCATTTCACGCTCTTTGGTCAGATCAACCACGCCATTTTTAAAGGAGCTCATCTCAATCACGATGTAAAAATTGAAAATAATCATAAACAGAGACATCAGAGCAATAAAAATCACCCACATTTTACTAAAGAGCGATAAAAAGGGCTTTGGGCGAGGTGCGATGAAACTTAGTCTCATTTAAAAACCTCTTTAATCGCGATGTCACACATACGATCACTCACATCGACTTTATGAATCTCCACATCCATCATCAGCTCATCTTCGAGTTGATGAATCAAATCGGAACTGATCTCATACCCATCAAAAATGATAATCTCATCAATAAATTTGCTGACATACAAAGGATTGTGATAATACTCTTCGAGGGCTGTTTTAAGGTATTTATAGACTAAAAGATCACGCCCGTAAAGCTCTAGGCTGATGTCTTCATCTTTAAAAGCGTCCATGCCCCTTAATTGACTCAAGGATCTATCATTCACATCCGAAAAAGAGTCAGTGGAGCGCAAATCATCAATATCTTCAAGCTCACTAATTTCACCCAGTTCGCTGAGTTCTTCAATGCCTTCTTCTTGTGCCTCTTCATCATCATTGGCTGTTGCCATTTCGGACATCTCTTCAGGAGAATCGATCACACCCTCTTCTTCTTGTTCGTTTTCCCAATCATTCATATCGTTGCTGTGGGTAAATGCTGTGTCCGTTTGCGTTTTGAAAAAAGCACCAAAGTGCAGTTGTCGCTCTTCGAAAATCGCTAAAATAAAGAAATCTTGGCAGTTGAGAATATAGCACGTAGGCTTGTTTTTAAGTTTTTGTGAAACGACAAAATCACTTAAAAGAATAAAAGGTGAGTAGATAAAATCCAGTCCTACTTCAGAAAAGAGATTCTTAGCCCATTTGATCTCAATGAACGAAGCATACGCGGACCATTGGTTGAATAAAGCGACGTTGTAAACATTTTGCATATCAACGCTGTGCTTGCTAAAAGCACTGTTCCCCGTACCTGAAATGGCACCTTGCCCTAGAGAACCCAGTAAAAAAGCGATGTAGACAAACTGATACTCATCTTGCAAATTCATCAAATAATTTTCAAGATTTTTATCAAGCGCATCCAGTGGAGGAGACAACGTAAAGGTTTTGGTAAACGTTCTGGTAATGGCACCCTCTTTGAGCACCTTGCAACGCAGTGTACATTCAGTCTCACTTAACACAACAGCCACAAAAAGGTTCTGAAATTTTTTCTGAAGAACAGTTCTTATGCCCATGTTACTGACTCTTTGTTCACATCACTACTCTTGTGTTAATTTGTATTAGTACTATATATTAGACTAATCTTGCTTAAGTTTTGTAAAATATTAAGCAAAAGCGGTGCCATTTGGGCGAAGTGCATCAAACAGCGTGTTCTAAAAGACGTTTTTGAATCAACGTCTTTGCCTCTTCGAGTGAAAGTTCATGCACATAGAAAGGATCACTGTAGTAGAACTCTAACGTGCAAAAGGGTTTTGGAATGCAAAACTGATCCCAACTTTTCATTTTCCAATACGACGTTGGTCTGCAATTCATAGCAATGATAGGCACTTTTTTCATCCGTGCAAGCGCTACAACGCCATCGGCAACACTGTGTCTTGGCCCTCTAGGACCATCAGGGGTGATACCAATATCGCGCCCATTTTGAAGCGATTTTAACGCATGTCTCAAAACAGACACACCCCCTTTTGAAGAACTTCCACGAATCGCTTTTGCTCCATAAAAACCCATCAATTTTGCGATCATCTCCCCATCAAAATGGTGACTGATGATCGTATCAACGGTGTTAATGTGGGTGCATTGCGAATAATGTCGGTAGGCTAACGCTGCCATCAGTAACTCCCCATGCCACATAGCATAAAGCGTAGGAGTACCAAAAACATGTTGCTGATAGTAAAATTTCTTTTTACATGTAAAGAAAAGAAGGTTCATAAGCGCGTAAGCAAGGCGTGGAAGAATCCACACCAAGAGTTTGCGTTTGGTCTCTTTAGAGAACAATTTCGCCATAGAGGGAGAGACGTTTTGGATTGGTGATTTTGATGGTAACTGTTTGCCCGAGCAAGCTCTCATCACCTTTAATTTGCACAAGGGCATTGTTATCGCTTCGACCGGCTAAAAAACCACTGTTACGAAGTTCATCAATATAAACTGGATAGGTTTTATTGAGGTGTTTTGCAGCAATCTCATCTAAAATTTCATCTTGCAAAAGCTGCAAGCGCTCCAATCTAGCTGAGCCTATTTCAGAATCAATTTGGTTCGTAAATTCAGCCGCTTTAGTGAGCGGTCGAGGAGAGTATTTAAACGCAAAAATTTGCTCAAATTTGACCTGTCGTATGACATCCAAAGTATCGTCAAAATCAGCCTCACTCTCGCCTGGGAAAGCGACGATAATGTCAGTACTGATCGAAACATCGGGAATCATTTCACGAAGTTTTAACGCGCGATTTAAAAACCACTCTTTGCTATAGCCACGTTTCATCTGCTCTAAAATATGCGTTGAACCGCTTTGCAATGGCATGTGCATCGATTTGCAGACTTTAGGATTGTTAGCAAAGGTCTCTAAAAATTTATCGTCCATGTGAAGGGGATGCGGAGAGGTAAAACGAATGCGCTCGACTTCGGGAATTTCACTGATAAGGTTAAGCAGGTCTGAAAAATCCATGGAGCGCTCGACATTACCGCTAAAACGTCTGCCATAATTGTTGACATTTTGCCCAAGTAAAAAGATCTCTTTAGCCCCATTTTGGGCTGCTTTTCGTGCTTCATTGACAATCAAATCCGCAGGAATAGAGATTTCATCGCCTCTGGTTTGTGGCACGATGCAGTAGGTACATTTTTTATCACACCCGATGGAGATGTTGACGTAGGCTTTATACAAACTGTTGCGGTATTCGCCAAACGCGTAGGTGCTCTCATCGTAGTCGGTGTCAACACTGAGAAATTTTTCGGTATTGACTGCTGTGGAGATTTTGGAGACGTTGCGTGCGCCGATGACGAAGCTCACATATGGAGCACGTCTAAAGATCTCTTTGCCCAAATGACTTGCCGTACATCCGCACACGCCGATCTTCGCGCCCTCTTTTTTTTGAAGGTTGTATTTACCGATCTCTGAAAAAAGTTTACTGACCGGTTTTTCACGCACACTACAGGTATTAACCAAGATCAGGTCTGCTTCTTGTAGATTGTTCGTTAAAACATAATTTTCTTTATCCCCAAGCTCGGCGATAATGTGCTCAGAGTCCCGCACATTCATCGCACAACCAAGGGTTTCGATATAAAGCTTTTTCGCTTCTGCTATACCCAAAATCCAGCCTTAGAGGATATGTACTTCGTACATGTAATCGCTCTCACCCAAGCCATAACGAATGTCTCTTAAATAGACGCTAAAGCCTTGTGCTTCAAAGTGCTCGACCAGTGCCACGAGGTCTTTATGAGAATTTTCTTTGTCAAAATAAAAAATCTTTTGTCCCTCTTTCTCAATAATCTCTGTCACTTTGTCCAATGTAATTGTCTTTGGTTTTCCATTAATTTCATTTCGTGCTAATTTGATTTCCATTGTAAACCTCTTTTCTATCGCAAAAATTATCGTATGTGTACAACATGCACAAAGATATATCGCGAAGTATACTTTGTTTTCGATAAATTCCTCATTAAAAGCAAACAACTGCTTTCTCATAAAGAAAAATAAAAGAAGATTTTAGTTATAATCCTTACTCTTCACCGCAATCGTTTAAATTTCCATTTTTGATTTTTCATCATTGCGAATATCACACATGACATAAAAAATATGTATCTTTATTAAGGAAACTTATGGAAAAAATTGTAGACATTATAGAATCTATTGCCCATGAAAAAGGGCTCGACATTAAAGAAGTTAAGAACACCGTAACCTTGGCACTCATCAAGACTGCAAAACGTATTTACGGCGCAGAATACGAATACGGCGCAGAGATTGACCCTGCGACAAAAACACTTAAACTGTATCAAAAAGTCATCGTAGTTGAACCTGATGATGCAAGACTTTTAGAAGGAAATGAAAATTTTATCGCCATTAAAGATGCCAAAGAGGTTGATCCTGATATTGAAATTGGCGATGAACTAACCTATGAATTGCCACTCGATAACCTCGGAAGAACGGCTGCTGCAACACTTCAAAAAGAGCTAGAGTATCACATTCAACGCCTTTTAGAAAATAATATTTTTGAAAAATACCAAAAACTTGTGGGCAAAACCGTTTTTGGAACCGTGGTACGCGTGGATAATGATGAAAATACCTACATTGAAATTGAAGAAATTAGAGCGGTATTGCCACGTAAAAACCGTATTAAAGGTGAAAAGTTTAAAGTCGGAAACGTCGTTAAAAGCGTGATTCGTAAAGTACTTATCGATAAATCTCAAGGCATGTATGTAGAGCTTTCTCGTACCAGTCCTAAATTCTTAGAGTCTTTATTAGAACTCGAAGTTCCTGAAATCAAAGATGAACTGATCAAAATCATCGGCAGTGCCAGAATCCCAGGGGAGCGAGCAAAAATTGCATTAACCTCACTTCACCCTAATATTGACGCCGTGGGTGCAACGGTTGGAACCAAAGGTGTGAGAATTAATGCGGTCAGTAGAGAGCTTCACAATGAAAATATCGACTGTATTGAGTTTTCAAACGTTCCTGAAATTTTCATCGCGCGTGCTCTCAGTCCTGCCATTATCTCCAATGTCAAAATTCAAAATGGCAAAGCCATCGTCACACTTCCAAGCGATCAAAAATCAAAAGCGATTGGCAAAAACGGCATCAACATTCGCCTCACGTCTATGCTGACAGGGTTTGAAATCGAACTGGTCGAATCAGGTGGCGCAAGTGCAAATGCGAATCCAAACAGCGATGAGACAGCCGAACAACGCGATCCAAACGCCCTTAAAAACCTTTTTGGTGGACTTTAATATTTTTTACATGTAAAGCGAAAACGCTTTACATGTAAACCTTCTTTTTCCTCTTTATTCCGTCTTCTCTTTCACGTAACTCGCTCCATTATTGATCTTCTCTTTGGTCCACTCAGCACCATCTTTGGCATCTTTTTTAATGCCTCCCCACGTCGCGCACCCACTCATCAGTCCAACGATGATGAGCGTAAAAAAAGTAGTTTTCATTGTTTTTTCCTTTAAAGTGTTTTATCCTCTGCGTTTAAAATGAGGATTGAGTTTTGTTAAAATCAAATCAGCAATCATATTCCCCAGTAAGGTCAAAAATGAGGAGATAATCAGTATCCCCATAATCACAGGATAATCCCTGCTTAAAGCACTTTGGTAAAAAAGCAACCCCATACCATTGATCGCAAAAATCGACTCTAAGATGACACTGCCGCCGATGAGCCCCGGCAGAGAAAGCCCCAAAATGGTTACAATGGGAGGTGAGAGATTGGGTAAAATAAAACGCATCAAAAGCGCTTTTCCTTCAATGCCTCTGCTCTTGGCAAAGAAGATATAGTCACTTTTTAAAATATTGAGTGTCAAACTTCGCACATACAAGATCAAACTTCCCAAACCTCCAAAAACCATGACAAAAATGGGCAAAACTAAATGCCACGCCATATCTGCCATATACGCGAAAGTATCGTTGCTCACACCTTGTGAATGAAGCCCCGAAATGGGGAACAGTTTCCACTGAACCGCCAAAAGAATGACCAGCAAAAGGGCAAGGTAAAACGAAGGCATCGCATAACTAATGAGCGCCACTTGCTTGATACTTTTATCGTAAAGCTTTGAATGCTTCATCGCCGATTTAATGCCCCAATAAAGCGCTAAGATAAAGACAATAATCATACTGATGACGTTCATTAAAAGGGTGATTGGAAGGCGCTCTAATATCTCATCACGTACGGCTTTTCCACTGGCAAAGGAGATGCCAAAGTCAAGCTGGAGCATCGCTTTAAACCATGCGAAAAATTGCGCTGGGAGGGATTGGTCAAGCCCGTAAACACGTTTGAGTTGTTCGAGGGATTCGGGGGTAATATTGGGATTAAGCTCGCCACTGGCGAAGAAAGAGTTGGGAGCCAAATGAATGGCTCCAAAAGAGATCAGAGAAATAATGCAGAGCATCAGTACTACATATCCAAATTTTTGCAGCACTAATTTCATGCGATTTCCTTATTTTTGCATATCCCATGCAAGGATCGTATGCCCCTGCGCATCGGTTTCATCCATTCCCATCCCCATGATGTTATAGCCGCCATCGACGTAGTGAATTTCACCCGTAACGCCACTGGAAAGATCACTCAAAAGGTACATTCCGCTGTTGCCCACTTCATCCGTGGTCACATTTTTGCGAAGCGGTGCATTAACCTCATTCCAGCGAAGGATCATTCTAAAATCACCAATGCCACTCGCCGCAAGGGTTTTAATAGGCCCTGCGCTGATCGCATTGACACGAATGCCCTGACGCCCAAGATCAACCGCAAGGTAGCGAACGGAAGCTTCTAATGCTGCTTTGGCAACACCCATCACATTGTAATGAGGTACATAGCGAGGGCCACCCAAATAAGAGAGCGTTAAGATCGAGCCATTGTCATTCATCACAGGCAAACACGCGCGTGAGAGTGAAACCAAGGAATACGCCGATGTACCAAGCGCGATGTCAAACGCCTCTTTGGTCGTGTCGACAAATTTACCACTTAAGGCTTCTTTAGGTGCATAGGCAACAGAATGAACCACAAAATCAATCTTCCCAAAATCTTTTTCCAACGAAGCCGTGAGTGCTTCTAAATGGGACGGATTATTGATGTCAAGCTCATACACTTTATCGCTACCAAACTCGTCTGCAATGGGGCGTACACGCTTCTCCAAAGATTCGTTCAAATAGGTAAATGCAAGCTCTGCGCCTTGTTCTCTGCATGCTTTTGCAATGCCATACGCGATCGATTTATTATTGGCGATACCTACAATAAGACCTTTTTTGCCCTTCATGACCATACTTCACTCTCCTCTTATTTTTTGACGTTATCTGCGATGCGAATCATCTCGCAAAACGCGTTTTCATTCCAACTTGCCGTTCCCACCAAAACACCATCACATGCGTTTACATGTAAGATCGTTTCAATGTTTTCAACTTTCACGCTACCGCCATACAGCAGGGGTGCGCAGAGTTTATCACGCAGGCGTGTTAACACCTCTTCAATGTCTTCCAAACTAGCGGTTAAACCCGTGCCAATCGCCCAAACAGGCTCATACGCAATGATGAGTTTGTCGTAACTGATATCAATGCCTTCAAACTGTTCCCAAAGATAGCTCATCACGGCATCAATGCCCTGCACTCGAATCTCAGCAGGCTCACCAATACAATAGATGATCTCAGATTCCCTGGCTTTTGCAAAATCATACTTCTGAGCACTCAAACTTTGTGACTCTTTTAAGATATGACGTCTCTCACTGTGCCCAATCAAAACGGTTTGAATGCCAAACTCTTCGAGCTGTTCAAAGCCAATTTCGCCCGTAAAGGAGCCATTTTGCACAGGGTAAAAATTTTGTGCTCCCACTTTAAGAGTCTCAACCTCATCAAAGCGATCTAACGCTGTAAAGGGGGCAAAAATGCGCACTTGTTGCTCACTTTTGGTGTTGGCAATAAACGCTTGGATCGCTTGGATAAACGCCTTTGCAGAGCCTCTGGTGTAGTTGGTTTTAAAATTTGAAGCAATGATCATGCTTACTCAGTCTCACTTTGGCTCAGTACTTTAACGCCAGGAAGCTCTTTGCCTTCGATCAATTCTAAGCTCGCTCCCCCACCTGTGGAGATAAAGGTCATCTCATCAGCATCACCTGCGCGAGCGACGACATCAGCCGTATCGCCACCACCCACAACGGTTGTTGCGTGCGCTTCTGCGATCACATGAGACATTTTAAAACTGCCTTTGGAGAATTTTTCAAGTTCAAAAACGCCCATCGGTCCATTCCAAAGAATCGTTTGCGCATCGGCGAGTGCTTCTCTAAACAGACGTGATGTGGCAGGTCCAATGTCCAAGCCCATCCAGCCTTTAGGAATCTCTTGAACCGTCACAAATTTGATCGTTGCGTCTTGTGAGCAGGTTTGTGCCGCCACAACATCCACTGGCAAGTAAAGTTTAACGCCCAAACGTTTTGCCTCTTCCATAACGCGATTGGCTTCATCTAGAAGTTCATCTTCAACCAAGGAGTTACCAATGTCTAACCCTTGCGCTTTTAAAAACGTAAACGCCATACCGCCACCAATAACGAGTTTATCGACACGAGGAAGTAAATTTACCAGTGCTTGAAGTTTTCCACTGACTTTGCTACCACCCACAACGGCGACAAACGGACGTGTTGGACGGCGAAGCAAGTTTTTGGAAAATTCAACCTCTTTTTGAAGTAAAAATCCAGCGGCAGAACTTTTTTCATTGAAATAGTGCGTAATGGCTTCCACCGAAGCATGCGCACGGTGACACACACCAAAGGCATCGTTGATGTACACTTCTGCCATGTCCGCAAGGGCTTTAGCAAACTCTTCATCATTTGCCGTTTCACCTTTGTGAAAACGTAAATTTTCCAATAAAAGCACTTCCCCTGCTTGTAAATGTGTCGCTTTTTCTTGCGCATCTTTCCCAATGACATCAGAGCTTAAAAGAACCTCTTTGTCTAAAAGTCGTTTAAGTCTCATTTGAACGGGAGCTAAGGAATATTTTTCATCCACAGCACCTTTGGGACGACCTAAGTGGCTGGCTAAAATAATCGAACAGCCATGATCCAAACAGTAACGAATCGTAGGGATCGCCGAGCGTACTCGTCTGTCATCGGTGATATTGGTAAACTCATCTAAAGGCACATTGAAATCACAACGAATAAATACTTTTTTACCTGCAATATCGAGGTCTCTAATGGAGCGAATCATTCCTTATCCTTACGTTTATTTGCTTACATGTAAAGCCATATCAACCAAACGGGTTGAATAGCCCCACTCATTGTCATACCACGCCATCACTTTGACCATAGTGCCGCCGATGACTTGTGTAAGATCTAAGGCAACAATGGAACTGAGCGTGCTGGTAACGAAATCTTGAGAGACACGTTGCTCCACATCGACTTCCAAAATGCCTTTGAGTTTGCCATTGGCTTGTTCGGTAAAGAGGGCATTAATCTCCTCTTTGGTGGTCTCTTTTTTAAGAAGAACGTTGAGATCGACCATCGAAACGTTCGGTGTTGGAACACGTATACTTTGTCCGTGCAAACGTCCTTTGAGGTGTGGAAGAACCAGCCCAATCGCTTTAGCAGCTCCAGTACTCGTTGGAATCATATTGATCGCAGCAGCACGTGCACGACGCAAATCTTTGCTGTGTTTGACATCTAAAATATTTTGATCGTTGGTATACGAGTGAACGGTTGTCATCAACCCTTTGTCAATGCCAAACGCATCGTCCAAAATTTTGGCGACAGGTCCTAAACAGTTGGTGGTACAGCTGGCATTAGAAACAATGCTCTGACCTGCATAGGTGTGTTCATTAACACCCATCACAAAGGTTGGTGTATCATCTTTTGCAGGAGCAGACATGACGACTCTTTTGATGCCGTTGTCAATAAAAACCTGTGTATCTTTGAGCGTTAAAAGTGCGCCCGTACATTCAAGAACGACATCGACACCGTAATCTGCAAAATTTAAAGCTTTAGGATCGCGGGTTGAAAACATTTTAACGTTTGCTTTTCCTATCTGCATATAATCATCTTCGAGTAATTCAACGTGACCTTGGAAAACTCCATGGACGCTATCGTATTTGAGTAACTGTTTTGTCATAGCACGATTAGCCGTATCGTTAACGCATACGAGCTCAACGTCATCGCGTGAATCAATAATTCTAGCAACGCATCTTCCAATGCGACCAAATCCATTTATAGCAATTTTGAGTGCCATAGGTCTTCCTTTTGATATAATAGTCGTTTTAATCCATACTCGCTTTTAGAAAAGCGAATTATTTTAGCAAAAATGATGTATAAAAAAGTTTAAAGTCCATGGAGACACACCGTTGAACATAGCTATTTTTGGAGGCTCTTTCGATCCTCCTCACACAGGGCATGAGCTCATTGTCCAAAAAGCCCTTGAAATTCTCGATATTGACAAACTTTTAGTCGTAACGACCTACTTAAGTCCGTTTAAGGAGAGTTTTTGTGCCCCTGCTCCGATGCGCCAACGTTGGCTTGCGAAGATGTTTGAAGGCATGGAAAAAGTAGAGATTTTTTCGTACGAATGCGATCAAAAAAGACAGGTTCCGACCATTGAAACGGTTTTACATGTAAAGCATCTTTACAAAAATGCCAAGATTTATCTCATTGTGGGAAGTGACAGTTTCACCGCTTTGCCCAAATGGAACCGCTATGACGAGCTTTGCTCTCACGTAGAATTTGTCGTAGCTCCTCGTGGTGCTTTTCACCCGCCTGAAGACTTGAAAATTTTACCAATTAATGTTAATATCAGTTCTTCAAAGCTCCGCTCATTTTTAGATCGAAGATTTATTCCCAAAAGCATCGAAAATGAAGTGATGGCGTTTTATACAAGGAATCCAATGGATAGCAGAATCGAAAGAATTGTCACAGCACTCAGTGATAAAAAAGCAGAAGAGATACAAGTGTTTGATATGACAGGCAAAGACTATTTTGTCAACACGGTTGTGATTGCAACCACGATGGGAGAGAGACATGGTCTTTCACTTTTAGATCACCTCAAAACCGAACTCAAAGGTGCGGGGGAGAGTTTTTTAAACGTCGACGCCGATGATAACTGGACGGTTATTGATATGGGAGACATTTTAATTCACCTTATGACGCCAGTGTATCGTCAAAAATACAATCTTGAACTTTTCCTCAAAGAGCGCGAAGACGAGATGAAAAAAGTAAGAGGCGTAGAGTAATCTTATTTGATAACGGCTCCTAGGCAAAGCCTAAGAGCCTACGCTGCGCTATGCACTAAAGCTCGCCTCTTTTGAGGCAGAAACTTTTGACTATTTTGAAAAAGTCTATTAAAGTTTTGCGTCAGGTTTTGGCGTTTTCTCACTGCTCTCAGGAAGCTCAGGATAAATCACCACTGGTTTTCTCCCTTTTAACGCTTTAAGGAATGTTTCAATTTTAGCACTCTCAACGTCATTGATGCTAATACCAAGCTGTGTACTTCCCATCTCTTTGATCGCATCTTTAAGTGTCCAGATCGCTCCGTTGTGGAAGTATGGTGCTGTTTCTGTGATATTGCGAAGCGTTGGTGTTTTGACCAATCCGTTTTTATCGCCCGCAAAATCACCGACTTGCGCAAATTTATATTTCCCAGCGACTTGGAAAGGTTGCATCGTACCGCCTAAGGCGATACCATTATGACAACTCGCACACCCTTTATCCATAAACACTTCCAACCCCTCTTTTTCAGCTTTACTCAATGCATTTGCATTGCCATTTAAAAAATCATCAAAACGCGATGGGGTAACCAAGGTTTTTTCAAAAATCGCAATCGTGGATGTAATTTTCTCAAATGAGATTTTCACATTATCACCATATGCACCTTTAAACTCTTCCACATAGGCAGGAATGGAGTTAATGCGCTCTTCAACTAATTTTGGAGGTGCCGCCATCTCAGGGCCTGCTTGAACAGGACCTTGTGCTTGATCGGCCAAGTGTGGGCTTCTGCCATCCCAAAATTGTGCTTTAAAAAAGGCAGAGTTATACACCGTTGGAGAGTTCAGATGATGCGGGTTGGCGGTCCAACCATGACCGATTGCAGCACTAATGCCATCAACACCGCCTGTTGCAAGGTTGTGACAGGTGTTACAACTGATGATGGAACTTCGTGACATACGAGGATCAAAGTAGAGTTTTTTGCCCAGTTCTACTTTCGCAGTCGTAATTGGATCCTTAGGATCATCAATTAGCTTTAAAATTTCCAGTTGACTTACAGGAATGGCTTCGATTCCATTTTGTTTCACCTTATCTACCAGCGTGTTCGCTCCGAAAACAACGGTTGCACTGAGTGCACAAAGGCTAAGTACCTTAGAAATTTTCATTTCTTCTCCTTTTTAAGTTTGTGATAGAAGTATATGAATTTAAATCTTAAATAGTAATTAATCTTATTTAGAATTATTTCTCATTATTTTTAAGGAATAAATAGGATAGTTAATATCTTATTAAGTTCAGCTCCTATAAAATTTAGCATTACATGTAAAGGACAGCATTCAGATGGATCGGTTTAAAGACGTTTTAAAAGCAAGCAATCTCAAATCAACGCACCAGAGACTTGCGATTTTAGATTCAATCGATCAGTTTGGACATGTCGATATTGACACACTTTACGACGCCATTTTTCATAAATACCCGACAATGTCCAAAGCAACGCTTTACCGAAACATCAACGATCTCATCTCCTTTCACATCTTAGAAGAGGTTAAACTTCCGCAGCAAAAGCAGCAGTACGAGATAAAAAAAGTACCCCATATTCATCTTTTATGTTCAGAATGTGGCAGTGTCGAAGATATGTTTATGGAGACAAAACCCTTTTTAGAGACAATTTCTTTGCGAAGTGGTTTTCAGATTAGTCATAGTTTTATCGTTATGAATGGTATGTGTAAAGTATGTGCGGCTAAAACGTTAAGGGCATCTTCATAGTCTATTACAATTAGATTACGCTTTTCTTCTTCCATAGAGATTATTAAGCTCTTCTTTTCTATACTAATATTGCTTATAAATTACATGTAAGGATTTCAGACTCCACCATGAAGATTATTGTGCTGCTTGGACTCCTTAGTAGTCTACTCTTTTCTGACTCACTTGATGCCCTCTTGCAAGAGTATAAATCAACGTCTGATAACTCTTTGCAAACGGTCAATGAAAAGATCGGGCATGTGGTGATTTATTCTCAAAAAGAGATCCGCCTCATGCAATACACCAAGCTCAATGATATTTTAAAAGAACTGCCGCTTTTTAACATTAATACCAACCAATTTGGACTCACCAACTACTCGCTCACAGGCTCAAAAACAACGACCAGCGGCTTTTTTCGCTTTTTTATAAATGACCATGAAATCAGCTCAGGCTACGATCAGTCCACCTCACTCTCTTGGAGCGATTTACCTTTAGATTTTGTTGATCATGTCGAGATCTATTACGGAGAGAGCTCGTTTTCGTTTGGCAATGAAACAGGCATCTATTTTGTACGTATCTACACCAAATCAGCGCTTAAAGAGAATAGTTCTGAGATTAATAGCTGGATTACCTCTAAAGGCTCAAACTCACAAAGTTTCACCAACTCTGCAAGCTTTGAAAATGGCTGGTCTTATTTGATGTTCTTGAATCACGAAAAGATCAAATATACCTCCATTTACAACGGTCAAAAACTTAATACAAATGGCACAAAACAGTACCTCTATGCTGATATTAGCAACGAAACCACAAAAATCAATATGGGGTATACCGATGTTTCTAAAAACAACTACGCCGGTCTTGCCTTTGATGCCACACCCAATAGTGGGAAGAGTCTCTCGAAAGACTTTTTCGTTG
Organism: Sulfurospirillum multivorans DSM 12446; assembly: GCF_000568815.1. Lineage (NCBI taxonomy): Bacteria > Pseudomonadati > Campylobacterota > Epsilonproteobacteria > Campylobacterales > Sulfurospirillaceae > Sulfurospirillum > Sulfurospirillum multivorans. Next base: position 556,267 of record NZ_CP007201.1, on the reverse strand, counting down.
ATGTTACGCACTCTTTTTTAGAAGATAAATCGCTTAAAGCCAACCTCTCGGTTGATGTGAATGATCGCAGTTACGAGGAAGAAAATACGCAAGGAATTGCTATTGTTCCTTTAATCACTTTTTCTCAATATGGTCCTAGCGGGCCTAAACGTTATAGTGAGGATTTACGCTTTATCAAAACGAATGCTTATCTTTCAAAATCATTTGATGTCGAAGATAACTCCTTTATCGCAGCTGTAAACGTTAAAAATAAAACCTATGATGTCCAAAATAGAGAAAGCAATACAAATAGTTCTATAGGGCACTTTAGCGATTTTGATGAGGAGACCATCTCTTCATTACTCTTTCAGGACAGTTATCAACTGAGAGATGACCTTATTTTAGTCGCTAACACGAAGCTTGACTATTACGATCGAAATGCCTATTTGAAAGACAGTTCTGAGACACTATTGCGAGTGGGAGCCATCTACACCCCTACTGATAATTGGGGATTTAAAAGCTTTTACACCCAAACAGCCCTAGCACCTTCTTTTTATAACGTTGATTATGCCGATACCAGTAAGCCAGCACTCACATCGCAACAATACTATATCTACTCACTCGAGGGCGTTTATACGCAAGGTAACTCAAAATTTGGAGTGACATTTGATCATGTGGAGATTGATGATTTTCTTTATCTCTCACCGATTGGGTTTATCAATATTGATCACAGAATTAAAACCAATGGACTTCTTTTTGACTATGAATACAGCTTCTCACAACGAGACAAAATCCATTTAAATTACTATACATCCACACTCAGTGAAACCATTAACAACTCCACCAAAGGGGGTTATGTCAAATTTATGGGAGGATACCAGAAGTTTGATTACTTTACCTCGATTATCTATCGAAATGGGTATGAATACTTGGGTCTTGATATTCCCGATAGCTTTGATATGAGCTTTGGTGTGACCTATCATGTGACAAAAGATTTGAGCTACAGTCTTAAAGCCAACAATATTTTAGATCGCTCTACACAATCACTTTATTTTACTAATTTAGGATCTGGGTTTTTTGCTTTAGATGACAATGATCGAAGTGTCACCTTCTCAATAAGGTGGGTATTCTAATGAGAGTACTTATCCTTCTTATCACACTTTTAAGCTTTTTGAGTTCCGAAAACTATACTTTTTTGGTACAACCCTACAGTAAAGAGGTTGAGCTTGAGGCAAAAATTATTGCTGAAATTGCGACTGCTTCACTGCATGGAAAAATAAAACTTTTTATCCCGCATATGTCAGAGATGGAAGAAAAAGTCTATTCAAAATATTTTACACTGAGTTCAAAATGTGAAACATCCAACTTTGTTTTTGTCAATAAATCTGTCGAAAAAGAGAGTTTATGCGATAATACAAACCGACTCTTTTTTACCAACAACTACCGCAAGCTTCTCTCCGATGAGAAGTATTTTGGGGCACTTTTTTGGAATAAAAGCAGGCCAAATATCGTCTTTATCCAAAAAAGGCTTGAAATAAAAGCAATAGAGCTGCCAAAAACCTTTGATCAGTTTGTTGAGAATTTTTAATGCATAAGAAGCCTTTGTTTAAAAATCCTTTTTATATGCTCGTTCCTATTATCGTCATCGCCTCTATTTTGCTTTTTTTGCTCTTAGCAACGATGCGGCTTGAAAAAAGCATTGAAACTAAAATTTTTGAAATTTCGACCTCCGATGTTTTTTCTATTACCCATAACAGTGCAACCTATATCGAAACGCTTTTAAAAGAGAGTACCCATTTCTCTGAGGATATTAAAAAAAATAGTTTTCTTCAGCGCAAAATTGAAGAGAGTTTAAAAACACTCTTAACGCCGCATATCAAATACGCCTACCTTTTGTACCGAGATAACAGAGGTGTTTTTCGCTTTTTAAGCGATGCTTCCATTCATGAAGAAAAAGCCTTTATTGATCAAAAACTGGATGTCGAAAGCCCTGAATGGCTGCAAATTTATAGCACAAAAGCGCCACTTATCATTCGACATACCCTCTTGCAACAACTCTCGATCAGTTATTTGGTTCCCATCTTAAATAAAGGCGATGTCGAGCTGATTTTAGCGATTGATTTTTCCATCGATAAAATTGAAGAGATCAATCAAATTATTCATACCATCCAAAATGGTATTTTGGGTGTTATGAGCGTTATTTTTGCCATACTTATCTTTGTTATCATTCAAACCAAACGGTTTAGTGCCGTTAGAAGAAGTGCTTTTATCGATAAACTAACCAATGTTTACAATCGAAATTACCTTCAAAAATATGAAGATTTTATTAACCTTGACGATTACATCCTCGCAACACTCGACATTGACTATTTCAAAAAAGTCAATGACACCTACGGGCATGATGTCGGCGACACCATTTTAAAACAAGTCGCCAGTACCATTTTGCTGACCATCAGACATAAAGATGACATTGTCATACGCTATGGCGGCGAAGAGTTTTTAATCCTTGCCAAAACACGCAGAGATGGGCATTTGATTGCTCTTAATATGATTGAGCGCATTTTTTACGCTATCCAAGAAAATGCCTTTGCTATCTCAGACGAAGAGTCGATTAAAATCACCGTTTCCATCGGTGTTAACCTTGTCCCCCATAAATCACGAACCTTCCAAGAGGCTTTTAAACTAGCTGATATTGCACTCTATAATGCCAAAACAAAAGGTCGCAATACTATAGAAATTTACGATGAGAATGAAAATACGCAAAATACCTGTATGTCACTTAATGAGATTAAAGCAGCGATTGAAGAGCATCGTATCGAGTGCTACTATCAAAAAATTGTCCACACAACTACCCAAGAGCTTTCACACTACGAGGCACTGCTTCGTATCATCGATAAGAATGGAAACGTTATTTTGCCTGATCGCATTCTTCCGACTATTAAAGGCACCTTCATTTTACGCAATATCACCAAAGAGGTGCTGAGTATCTGTTACGAAGAGCTGCTACGCCATCCCAAGGTGAGCATTAGCGTCAATCTCAATCCGCATGATGTGATTGATGAGTCGATCCTTAGCATTTTAAAAAACTATGCACTGCAAGAAAATATTGCCCCAAGGCTTGGACTTGAGATCATCGAAACCGAAGATATTACCAACAGAGAAGATGCCAAAAACAATCTTTTGATGCTCAAATCGTTGGGCTATACGATTTACATCGATGATTTTGGTAGCGGCTACTCCAATTTCATCTATCTGGCAGAGATAAAAACTGATTATATTAAAATCGATGGGGCGATTATTCAGAAAGTTTTAGACGATAAAATCTCTTTTTTATTGGTCAAAAATATTGTTGCCTTTGCGAAGGAAGCACAGATTAAAGTGATTGCTGAGTATGTCAGCGATGCATCCATTTATGGGATGATTCAATCTTTGGGCATTGAGTATGCGCAAGGACTCTTTTTCTCAACGCCTAGCCCGTTAATAGACGCCTAAAAATCTTTACATGTAAAGATCAAAACCACGCTTTAACGTCTACCTTTTTTTCAAGCGCTTCTTCAATTTCATCTTCAAGCTCATGTAAAAAATCAAACCCACTACGGCGCTCTACTTCATCAATACTCACCGCATACTTCTCTAAACGATCCGTCGCTTTCGCATTTTGAGGGAGAATAAAGGCTAAGGCTCTAAGCGTACCATCCTCTTCTATTCCCACATACATTTTATAAAACGCATCGGGAATCTCCACAAAATACGAGCTTTTCAGTCGTGTAACCTTTGCATCAAACAAAGGACCTGTATAGATCCACAGTGCTTTAAATTTTGGCGCAAACATCTCTAATTCTTTCTCTTCTAACTGTTGCCACAGTTTTTGGTTTAAAGAGGGTTTTTGAGGCGTAATATTGGTCATCAAAAAGGTCTCATACTGCGCCTCTTTGCCATACAGAATCGAGATAGCATGATTGGGCGCCATATGACCTCTATCGTAACCACTGTTCGTATAATCACTGCTGGTGATGAGCCCCACATTGCGCCAATCTGCATGAAAACCATCCGGACGTTTCAGGTGAGGTGCATTCTCTTTTGCAAGAGTCAGTTGATACACAACCCACAGAGGATTGCCTTTAAGATCAGAGTAACCGACCATATATGCACGGTTACGAAAAATACGTGTGTAGGATGCGTTTTGCGTCGCAGCAGTAGGAATACCTTGAAAGCTCATCGTATCGCGTGCGATGAAAACTTCGTATGAGTAGGATAGCCCTCCTAAAAGGAAGGCTACTAAAAATGCTTTGGGATATTTAAGGCAAAATGTTAGAGCAGAAATAACAAACGATCTTTTCACGCGCATACGCTACATTTTGTCTTTTGCGTTAATGCCTATCAGTTTAAGTCCTACGCGGAGTGAAAGGGCTACAACGGCGAAGAGTTTGAGAAATTTTTCTTCATCCTCACTGCCGACAACACGGTTTTCATTGTAGAATTTATGCAAGCTTGCCGCTAAATTTTTGAGATATTCTGTCAACTTTTGCACTTGACGCGAGTTAAAAGCATCTTCAAGCACTTCTGGCAATAAAAGTGCGCTAAAGAGAAGATTGTGTGCCTCTTCGTTCAGATTTTCCAACGTAACCTCTTGGACATCGCTCAGACTTTTTTCTGCTTTTGCAAAAATTTGATTGATGCGCGCATGGGCGTAGTTGATGTAAAAAATGGGGTTATTGCTGTCTTCTTGTTTAAAAACATCGACATCAAACTCTAAGTGGGTATCAGACTTTTTGCTTAAAAAAACAAAACGCAGTGCATCGCTGCCTACTTCGCTGACCACATCACTCATTAAGATGAAATTGCCCGCGCGTTTGCTCATTTTATACGGTTCGCCACCTTTGAGCAGAGAAACCATTTGAGCCAGCAAAACCTCAAGTTTTTGCTCATCGTACCCTAAGAAGTTAATCGCCGCTTTGACCCGTGCAATATACCCATGATGATCTGCACCCCAGATGTTGATATACCGATCATACCCTCGTTGAAATTTGTTATCGTGGTAGATAATATCGCCTGCAAGATAGGTGGGTCTGCCGTCTTCTCTCACCACCACACGATCTTTTTCATCGCCAAGTTCGGTAGAGCGAATCCAGGTTTTACCACCCTCTTCGTAGGTTTTATCATGCTTCTGAAGTTTGACAAAGCTCTCATCCCATTTATCGTAAAGGGATTTTTCGCTGACGAATTGCTCAAATTCAATGCCGACATCGGCAAGATTGGACTTGATAAGCTCTAACATCTTATCTTTTCCCCAGACGGAGAGCGTTTTGATATTGGCTTCATCTTCAAAAATAGCATCGCCCAGTTCTGTCTTGGCAACATGCGCGAGATCGATGATGTATTCACCTCTGTAAAACTCTTCTGGCCAGTTTACATGTAAGCCTAAAATGTGCTCACGTCCTGAGAGATAAAGGGAAAGTCCTAAAAGGTCTACTTGATTACCCGCATCATTGACATAATACTCTGTGGTAATTTTATACCCTAAATGTTTTCCAATGCGAGCTAACGCATCACCAAAAACGGCACCTCTGGCATGACCAATATGCAAAGGGCCGGTTGGATTGGCACTGACATACTCAAGCAGGATCGTCTCAGTTTGATCGTCTTTTCCAAAAAGCGCTTCATTTTGAATCGCCCATGTGGCATACTGATTCAAAAAGCTTTCGCTGAGTTTGAAGTTAATGTACCCTTTAATAGGCGTAACTTCTTGAAAAATCTCACCAAGATCAAACTGCGTAGCAATCTCTTCTGCGATGGCAATAGGGGATTTTTTGAGCTCTTTCGCAAGTGAAAAAGCGATGGGGGTTGCATAATGACCAAAAGAGAGATTGGTAGGTTTCTCTAAAACAAACTCTCTTTGTAATTTTTCTTTAATAGCACGAATAACCGATTTTTTCAATACGTAACCTTATACAGACTTTTTTTCGTCTGCGGGTGTTGATGTCGTAGCCGTTGGTGTAGCACCAGATTCTGGTTTTGTCTCTACTTGATCGACTGTTGTTTTTGCTTGTTCATCTTCTTTGATAGCTTTTTTAAAATCTTTAATACCTTGACCTACACCTTTAGCAAGTTCTGGTATTTTTTTTGCACCAAAAAGCAAAACAACCACTGCTAAAATGACTAACCAATGTGAAATACTAAATGAACCCATACTCTCTCCTTTGTCTGATAACGATATATATAGTTATTGGTATTGTACCATTTTTTGATAAACAAAAAGTCTAATCGATGTTTGCCCACGCACTCATAAATTCACCCAAATCCATCAACGCCATTTTTTTTCGCGAAGCATGCGCAATGGCAAACAGTGCGTGCAGTGTGGTTTTAAAATCGTCATTAATTAAAAGATAATCGTATTCTCTGATGCGTGTCATCTCAGAAACTGCATTATCTAAACGCTTTTCAATCACTTCAGCACTATCGGTTCCTCGGTTGATCAGACGCTCTTTGAGCGACTTTTGATCAGGTGTTGTGATGAAAACAGAGGTGATGATACTTCCAAATTTTTCCCGTGCAATTTTATGCCCTTGTACATCAATATCACAGATGACCAATTTACCTTCATGAAGCTCTTTTAAAATAGGCTTGAGTGATGTACCATAGTAGTTATCATGCACTTTCGCCCACTCTAAGAAGAACCCTTCATCCATATCTTTTTCAAACTCTGCTTTGGAGATAAAGTGGTAATTAACACCCTCTTTTTCCCCTTCACGAATGGAGCGTGTTGTGCTTGAAATTGAAAAGTACGCATCGGGGATCTCTTGAAGCACCTCTTTCATTAAAGAACTTTTTCCCGAGCCACTCGGTCCTGAAATCACTAAAAGGTTACCCTTCACGGCTACTTCTCATCAAAGGTAATGGAGATATTCAGACGCATTCCCTTAAGCGCTTCACGTAAAATATCGCTTTGCGCTAAGCTTGAGATACTACGCGCAATACTATTTTCAATCTCATCGCGAATCACTTCAATATCTTGGCTTTTTGGAGCTTCAGTCGCTACAGGAGCAGGAGCTTCAGCTTCTTCTTCAACCTCTTCACCAAAAGCGACTTTGAGCATAGTTTCATTGAGATCATCCAAAGAGTCAATCTCTCCTAGCGCATCATCCAATCCACTAAGGGCACTATCAAGACTTGGGAGGAATTCCTCTTCTTCTAATGCCTGTTCTTTCTCTTCTTCTATTTTTTCCTCGATCACTTCTGCAAAATCATCAATAATCTCTTCTTGATCTTCTGCAACAACCGTGTCCTTTTCAAGCGCATCTTCCATCTCGTCTTCTACGGGAGGAACATCTTCAAAGGTTAAATCAGACATATCATCTGCTTCAAGCGCTAAAGAATCTTCCTCTTTTACCAAAGGTTCTTCTTCTTCTTTTTCTTCTTCATCCAAGAAGAAGGTTCCCGCATCATCTTCTTCGATACCAAGCGCATCCAATGACAATGCGTCAATCTCTTTTTCATCCTCTTCTTCTTCGCTTTCATCTAAAAGCTGCTTCACTTCATCAATATCATCTTTATCCAAAATAGAAGGGTTATGCACCTCTTCTTCATCAAGAGACGACGAAACAGTACTCGGTTCTTCTTCAAAATCAAAATCTTCAAAAGACGTTGGAGCCTCTTTATCCAAAGAGTCAACCGCATCAAATGAGAATGGATCTTCCAGCGTCAACTCTTTTTCTTCGAGGTCACTCTGTTTATCTTCCAAAGCGTTATCATCTAAATTCAAATCATCACGTTCAAGGTCGTCAAAGCTATCCCTTTGCTCGCTTGATTCCTCTTTTTTAAAGTCATTGTCATACTCTTCAAGAAGGTTGATAGGAAGCATATCATCTTCGCCCTCAAGCGTATCGATTTGATCAATATCAAAAGCATCGGTTGTTGCAGAAGATGTCGCTATGGGATCTTCAGTAACCTCTTCAGCTTTATGACTTTCAATCACATTTTTAATCTTCTCTAAAAGGACTAAAAAATCGGTTGGCAAAAAGGGTTTTTCAAGTACCACATTGACCGCTTCAGGTTTTTTGGAACCTCTTTGGCAGATGTAGACGACATAGTCACAGTCTGTATGTTCACGAAGTGCTACGAGGGCATTCTCATCATAGAGTTCATTGTCCACTAAAATGAGGTCGTACGTTGTGAGTGGCACTAAGCCGTAATCTTCAAACTCGTCTAACTCATACCCAGCTTTTTCGGCACTAAGTTTGATCAATCTTGAAACAGCGGGATTATTATTGAGTAGTAACAGGCGCATGCTCACTCCTGAATGAGAATTATTAACACTCATTGTAGTATAAAAAAATTTATGATTGCTTTAACGCACAAAAAGAATGGTCAAATGGTTGAGCGCTTCGATAAATTCTTTCTTAAAGATCAGCATCATCGAAGCGAGTATTGCAACAAGTACCACCAATGAAACCATAATTTTAATAGGAAATCCGATAACCAAAAGGTTAAATTGAGGCATGGTTTTCATCAGCATTCCAAAAACAACATCCAACAGAAGGGAAAAGCCTACGACAGGAAAAGAGAGGATAAACCCGTACACAAACATTCCTGTCATTGCTTTAAGAAGATAGGTGAGAATATTGGTTTGTGGATAAAAACTTCCTAACGGTAAAAGCGTTAGGGAATCGGCGATAAAAAGAAGCATTTGGTGATGCCCATTAAAGGCTAAAATGACCATCAGCCCGATTAAAGAGAGCATTTGGGATAGAAGAGGAATCGAAGTACTCGTTTGAGGGTCCACAACACTTGCCATCGTAAAACCCATCACAAACGAAATCTGCATTCCCGCCATTTGCAAAATAGAAATCGTTATGGTTAAAAAAAGCCCTGCCACAAAACCAATCAACAGTTCGCCGACAATCGCCAGCGAAAGATTGAGCAGTGTTGCGTTTACATGTAAAGCTGGAGGGAGAAGTGGAAATAAAAAAATGACCATAAAAAACGTGATGGATGATTTAATGCTGAGTGGAATATTGGCATGAGAGTAAAAAGGGAAAAACGCAAAAAGACCACTTAAACGAGCGAAAAGAAGAAAAAAGAGAATAACTTGCCCTTCACCAAAAAGTTTTACAAGTGATTCCACGTTATGCTTCCTCTTTGAGTCCATCCACATGGAGATGTCTGGTATAGGTGCACTGTTTGGCTAATTGATGATTATGGGTGACCAAAAGAAGAGCCGCATTTTCTTTTTCAATGTACTCAAACAAAACGTTCATGACCTCTTGAGCGGTTTTGTCATCCAAGTTTCCTGTGGGCTCATCGGCAAAGATAATTTTGGGTTTTTTAGCCAGTACGCGCGCTATAGAGACACGTTGTTGTTGACCACCTGAGAGATCTCCCACACGGTAGTGCATAAAATCAGCGATGCCCAAACGCTCTAAAATGCTAGGATCAAGTTCTTGATCACTGATAAAAGAGGCAAGTTCCACATTTTCATTGGCAAAAAAGCCTTTAAAAAGGTAGTGAGATTGAAAAATAATCCCTACATCGTAACGTCTTAGTTTTAACCTTGCATCATCACTATCACTGTAAATAGTATGATCACACAAAATCACTTCGCCATGATTAGGTTGAAGGAGTGTCGAACAGATATGAAGTAAGGTTGATTTTCCACTACCACTGACACCTAAAATTGCCATCGACTCTTTGGGGGAAAGCGTAAAATTAACATTTTCAAATAGAAGATAATCAAAAGCATGAGAGATATTTTGTGCATGTAGTAAAGACATCAATGTCCTTCAAGAAAGAGGGTGAAGAGTTGCCTCTCCACCACGAAAAATTTTTAGATTTATTTGAGTTGCTCAGCAACTTCGCTCGCGAAGTCACATGCTTTTTTCTCTAAGCCTTCGCCAAGTTCAAAACGAACGTAGCCTACAAGCTCAATTTTACCACCAAGCTCTTTAGCTTTTTCTTCAACAACTTGTGCAATGGTTTTTTTATCATCCATAACATAGAATTGACTTAAAAGTGTGTATTGTTGGTCAAGCTGTGTATTATCAGCGATAAAGCGATCAATTTGTCCAGGAATAATTTTATCCCAGATTTGCTCAGGTTTACCCTGTGCTTTAAGTTCCGCTTGCATCTCAGCTTTAGCATCTGCTAAAACAGCATCGGTTAACTGCACACGAGAAACAAAAAGAGGCATACGTTTAAGAGGTTTTTGAAGTCTTTTCAACTCCTCATTCTCTTTTTCAATATCCGCTTTAATACCAACGGTCTCTTTCTCAACAAACTCGGCATCAAGCTCTGTATAGCTTAAAAAACTTGGTTTCATTGCCGCTGCGTGCATACACAGGTTACGGATAAACTCACCCGCTGCTGCTGCTGTTTTTTCGCTATCACAATTTGCCGCAATTAAAACACCTACACGACCGTTTGAGTGAACATACCCATTAACAACGCCATTTGCGCCCGCTTTAAGCGTTGTAAAACGTCTAACGACCAAGTTCTCACCAATCGTTGCAACTTTCGTTGCAAAATACTCTTCAAACACAGTCCCATTAATCGTTGTTTTCATCAACTCTTCTGTTGTTTCAACATTGGTCGTTTGAATATGTGCTGTGGTGTCTTTGGTTAAATTGATAAAGCCTTCATTTTTTGCAACGAAGTCAGTTTCAGCATTGATTTCACTGACCGTTGCTATTTTAAGACTCGGATCAACGAAAACGTTGACCAAACCTTCGCTAGCAAGTCTGTCAGCTTTTTTAGCCGCTTTACCAAGACCTTTTTCTCTTAAAAGATCTTTGGCTGCTTCAAAATCACCATCGGTATCGACTAGTGCTTTTTTGCAGTCCATCATACCAGCCCCAGTGGACTCACGAAGTTCTTTAACTAAAGCAGCAGTAATCTCAGCCATTATTCGCCTTCCTCTACTGCAAACTCTGCTTCGCTGACCACTTCCGCGATCAACTCTTTTTTCTCGTCTTCATTAATGTCTGCTACTTCTTCAGCTGGAGCATCTTTTGAACGGATTTCATAACCCTCAGTCATCGCTTCACACATCTCTTTACAGAAAAGTTGAATTGAACGGATCGCATCATCATTTCCAGGAATTGGAAGATCAACAACGTCTGGATCACAGTTGGTATCAAGAGGAGCAACAACGGTAATTCCAAGTCTTCTTGCTTCTTGAACCGCGATTTTTTCTTTTACGGTGTCGATAACAAAGATCATATCAGGTAAGTTTTTCATGTTTCTGATACCACCAAGGTAATCAAGAAGTTTCTCTTTTTTTCTTCTAAGCATCAACGCTTCTTTTTTAGTGAGAAGGTCGATTTGTCCATCTTCTTCCATCTTCTCGATGATGTCAAGTTTACGGATTGATTGTCTGATTGTTTGGTAGTTAGTAAGCATTCCGCCTAACCATCTGTGGTTAACGTATGGCATACCGCATTTTTCTGCGTACTCTTTAACGGCTTGGCTTGCTTGTTTTTTGGTACCAACAAAAAGCATTGTTTTGCCTTCTGCTGCTGCATCTTTAACAACATTGTACGTGTATCTAAAATAACGTAGTGTTTTTTGTAAATCTACGATATAGATGTTTTTTCTCTCGCCGAAGATGAATTTTTTCATCTTTGGATTCCAACGTCGTGTTTGGTGTCCGAAGTGTACACCACATTCTAATAGGTCTTTCATGGTTACCATGAATTTGCTCCTTGTGTTTTTTTTGGTTTTGCCTCCACACCCATCAACAGCGTAAACTGCAACCGTAAAGGATTGGTGTGTGTGAGATTTGGACGGTGATTATAGTCAAAATTAGATTAAATTTTGCTTGTTTTAATCTAATTACAAGCAAAGATGCCTGCTTTAATTTACTTTAAATCAAAAAAATCCTATAATTGCGCAATTTAAAAAGAAAGAGGTACTATTTTGCGTTTTATTTTAGCCTGCTTCATAAGCCTTTCCTTCTTGTCCGCAAGTGACTATATTGGCACGACGACACATAACAATGACGACTTTGAGGCTGAATTTAATACTAAAAATAGCGAAAATCTTTTCGATCCACTCAGTGGCTACAATGAAATGATGACAAGCGTCAATGACAAATTTTACGAATACCTTCTAAGACCAACCGCACAAGGCTACGCGTATGTCGTTCCTGAAATGGCGCGTCATGGTGTTTCAAACTTTTTTGAGAATATTTTTTATCCTATTCGTCTCGTGAACAACCTTTTGCAACTCAAATTTTACAACAGTTTGGAAGAGACAGAACGGTTTGTACTCAACTCCACCATGGGAATTTTAGGCTTTCGTGATGTGGCGGGCGAAGAGCTTGGCATCAAAGCGCACGATGAAGACTTGGGTCAGACACTGGGACATTACGGTGTTGGCAATGGCTTCCACGTTGTCCTTCCGCTCTTTGGACCATCCAATGTTCGCGATATTGCAGGACTTGCTGGCGATATGTGGCTTAACCCAATCACCTACATGAAAGGACGCCACGATGCCAATCTGCTCGATAATTCAGATCAAGCAATGGCGGCTACTGCCTTTTACACGATCAATAAAACTTCTTTACATGTAAAAGAGTATGACAACTTTAAAAAAGATGCGATTGAGCTCTATCCTTTCTTGCGTGATGTCTATGAATCACGCAGAACTAAACTGATTAGTGAGTAACGTATGAACTTTTTTGCACGTATCTTTTTAGCATTACTTTTTACATGTAACATCTCTTTTGCGATTCCAGAAGCGGATATTCCTTCGTTTATGCAAAGCAATATAGACCTTGCAACCACCATTTTACGCGATAAAAAAATGCCAAAGCCTCAAAAAACCGAAAAACTTTTCACCATTTTTGATTCTATTTTTGATTATACGTTAATGTCACAACTTTCTCTGGGTGGAAAACAGTGGGCATCGCTTTCACCTTCCAAACAGATGGAATTTAGCAAGCTTTTTGAGATGAAACTCAAAACATCGTACATGGAAAAACTTGATCTTTACACCGATGAGAAGATTGTTATTAAGAATTTGGAAAAGATCAAAGATACGCGGATTCATTTAACGACGCATCTGATGAAAAACAGCGAAGTGTATGAGATTATCTATAAATTTTATAAAGATAAAAATGGCAGCTGGATGATTTACGATGTTGATATTTTAGGGGTGAGCATTATTCAAACCTACCGTACGCAGTTCGCCGATATTTTAACCAAAGATTCGTTTGATTCCCTGCTTGAAAAACTCAAACAGCCTGATGAGCCAACACAAAAGTAGCAGTGAGATCACCATCACTGCTACGCACTTTTTTACGCGTTAATTTTCTCTTTAATGATTCGTGCTTTTTGAGCAATACTCGCAATCTTTTCACTTCCACTGAGACTTTCATTTAAAAGCACTTCCACAAAAGCACTGCCTACGATAACGCCATCCACACCGCGTACACGCTCTTTTGCGGTCTTTTCATTGACACCAAATCCTACAAACAAAGGGGTGTTGCTCTGTTCTTTAATGGTTTGGATCGTTTTGCTCAAGTCTTCACTCGCGTGCGCTCCTGTGATGCCAGCATACGCGACCAAATAGATAAACCCTTTAGCATCTTTCACAACAGTGGCGATGCGCTCTTTACTGTGCGTTGGCGCTACAAAACTAATCAATGAGATGTTATACTGATTCATCAACGGAATGTAAGGAGTGGCTTCTTCATGCGGAAGATCGGGAATAATAAACCCTTTAACGCCAAACTCGGTTGCTTTTTGGGCAAATGTCTCCATGCCTTTATGGTAAAAAGGATTAAAATAGCCCATCCAGTAGGTCTCAATTGTAGGCGCAACGATGGAAGAGATTTCAAAAAGCGTCTCCATTTTAAACCCATTTTGCAGTGCATGTAAATTTGCCACCTCAATAATAGGACCATCCGCAACAGGATCGGAGAAAGGAATGCCTAACTCTAACTTATCGACACCTGCTTCTTTTAAGGCAGAAACTAAATCTAATGAAAAAATTTTATCGGGAAAACCCGCCGTAATGTAGGCAACTAATTGCTTCACGCTCTCTCCAACGTATGAGGTACTTTAATAATCAAGGGATTTAAAACGGTAAAAAAATCAGCATCATCTTCGACATCTTTGCGGTACTTTTCAAACTGATCACTGACTAATAATAACCAGTCAATAAACTCTTCGCTTGCAGGGCCTTTAAGGACGCGCGCTTCTTCGACGATATCTTCACACAAGACTGCCAGTTTAATAATAGGATCCAGTTTTAAAAATCCTGCGGCTGATTTCATATTGTGAAAAATGCGAAAAATGTCTCCGATATTGTCAGCATAACGCTCTTTTTTGCTGAGCCCAATAATCAGAGGTTCCATATTTTCAAACATAATGGCATAGTGAGAGATAAAATCTCCTACAATTTCGATGTCAAATTCAACTTCCAATTGTGCCAAAACACCCATGTTGTTACCCTCCGAAGTAGCTCATTGTATCATGTTTAATCTAAAAATTTCTTGTCATAAAATAGGGTATAATTCTTCCATGAAAACAATTACATCCATTAAACAACACAAGGGGAAAACACCTCTTAGCGTCATTACCGCGTATGATGCACTTTTTGCTTCACTGTTCGATCAAAAGGTCGACATCATCCTCGTTGGCGATAGCCTCAATATGAGTTTCAATGCCAAACCAGACACTCTCTCCGCTAGCATGGAAGTGATGTTGTACCATACCAAAGCAGTGTGTGCGGGTGCTAAAGAAACTTTTATCGTTTGCGATATGCCTTTTGGAACCTACACCGATGAGAAGATGGCACTTCATAACGCATCTCTCGTTTACAGCCAAACCAATGCGCATGCCGTTAAGATTGAAGGTGGTGTGAGTCGCGCTCACATCATAAGAGCACTCACGCAAAACTCTGTTGCCGTTATGGGGCACATCGGATTAATGCCTCAGTACGTACGCAGTGAAGGTGGCTATAAAGTACGTGGGCGCACGGAAGAGGACATACTTGCCTTAATCGAAGATGCCAAAGCCGTTGAAGAGGCGGGTGCCTTTAGTTTGGTCATCGAAGGGGTTGTTGAAGAAGCCGCACGTCGTATTTCTGAAGCAATTTCTATTCCTACCATTGGCATTGGAGCTGGTAAATACACTGATGGTCAAGTTTTAGTTTGGAGCGACATGCTTGGTTTCTTTCAAGCATTTCAACCTAAATTTGTCAAACGCTATTTAGAAGGTGCCACGCTGGTTCAAGACGCCGTTGATGCCTATGTCAAAGAGGTGCAAGAGCGAAGTTTTCCTGAAGCTTCTTACACCTATACAAAGTGAGTGTGATGGAACGCATCGTCGAAATCGAAAAAATCTCTTTTGAGAACGAGTATGAAAAAAGTTTGCGCCCCTCTTCGTTTGAAGATTACATCGGGCAAGAGAAGATCAAAAAAAATTTACAAGTCTTCATCCAAGCGGCACAAAAACGTTCCGAGTGTTTAGACCACATTCTCTTTTTTGGCCCTCCGGGTCTTGGAAAGACGACTTTAGCGCATATCATCTCCAACGAAATGCGTGCCAATATGAAAATAACCGCGGCACCGATGATCGAAAAAAGTGGCGATTTAGCTGCTATTTTGACCAATCTTCAAGAAGGAGACATTCTCTTCATCGATGAGATTCACAGGCTTTCGCCTGCCATTGAAGAGATTCTCTACCCTGCGATGGAAGATTTTCGTCTGGACATCATCATCGGTTCAGGCCCTGCGGCACAAACGATCAAGATCGACCTGCCCCATTTTACCCTGATAGGAGCGACCACGAGAGCGGGTATGATTAGCTCGCCACTTCGCGATCGTTTTGGAATGCACTTTCGCCTACAGTTTTACACCAAAGATGAACTCTCCATCATCATCACCAAAGCGTCTCATAAACTGGAGAAAATATGTCTTCAAGATGCTGCACATGAGATGGCAAGACGTTCACGTGGAACTCCGAGAATTGCGCTTCGTCTTTTGAAACGTATTCGTGATTATGCGGATGTGGTGGATGAAGAGAGCATTAGCATTGAGAGAGCGCAATATGGCTTGAATGAACTGGGTGTCAACGACCTTGGTTTTGATGAACTCGATATTAAATACCTCGAATTACTACTGCAAAGCAAAGGTCGCCCTTTGGGTCTAAGCACGATGGCAGCAGCGCTGAGTGAAGATGAAGGCACCATCGAAGATGTCATCGAACCCTATTTGCTGGCGAACAGTTACATCGAACGAACAGCGCGAGGAAGAGTTGCAACGCCTAAAACGTATGAGCTTTTTCGTCTCACCCCACCGATTTTGCAAAATGGATTATTTGAGGACCATGTATGAATGAACATCGCTTCTTTTTAACGGCCATTTTTCTAGCCGTTCTCTTTTCAATTATTAAACTCTATCAGCCTTTTTTGATGATTATCGCTATTGCATCCCTGCTTGCCATGGCGACGTACAATCTCAATTTCAAACTCTATGGAGTCACTAAAAACAGGCATATTGCGGCGGTTTTATCCACTATGCTTCTCTCTTTACTTCTTTTTGGTCCAATCGTCTATACCATCACTTCGGTGGGTAGCATTGTGAACAATTTTGATTTTTCGATGATCGAGCGCGTTCAAGCGTATCTGCATACACTCGATTACAAACTGCCAGCTCCGCTTGCTTTTATGCAAGCACCCTTGGATGATTTTATCAACTCACTGAATATCGCTCAGCTCTCAAGTACAGCACTTTCGTATTTTGGATCTATCGGCAAAAACAGTGCTGGCTTTTTAAAAGATATGCTTCTTATTGTTGTCTTTTTCTTCTTTGCACTCCTAAATGGCAAAGATTTGGTGGATTATTTTAAAAGCGTGATGCCCATTGATGCCAAAGAGGTCAATATCGTCTTCTCCGAAGTCACCAATGTGATGAGTGTGGTTTTCTACTCCATTTTGCTCAGCGCCATTTTACAAGGTGCGCTTTTCTCTTTTATCGGCATGTACTTTGGCTATGACGGACTATTACTGGGCATTTTCTACGGTTTTGCATCGCTCATTCCCGTCATCGGAGGAGCCATCATGTGGATTCCACTCTGCGCGATTGAAGTAGCACATGGCAATACCACCACAGCGATTATCATCGCGACCTACTCAATTGTCGTGATCTCCATCATCGCTGACACCTTCATCAAACCACTTATCATCAAATACATCAACGACAAGATGGTCAAAACACCTACCGCCGTCAATGAACTTTTGATTTTCTTCGCAATTTTTGCAGGACTCACAACGTTTGGTTTTTGGGGAATGATCCTTGGACCTGCTATTACTACGCTCTTTATATCGCTTTTGAAACTCTACAAACTGCTCAAAGAGAAACATTACATGTAAAGACATTGAGGCTAAAAGCTACAAAATTTTATAGCCTCTTATTTCTTGCCGCTACACAAACATAGGTTGGTTGGTGGATGATTTTTAAACAAAAGAGATAGATTTATTCTACCTCTTTAACCAATGCTTCTATCTGCTCTAAAATCTTGTAGTGGCGCGCTTTTCGCTCTTCCAAGAACGCTACTTTTTCCTCTTTTATGGCGGTAAATTGGCTGATGAGACGGTCGTAATCTTTACTCAAAAACGTGTTGCGTGTGTTCATCATGTTTTCAAGCTCGTAGAGATGAAACGACGTTCTAAGACGCTCTTTGATCTCATCGAGTTTGGGAGTATAGAGTGAAAATTTTGTGGGGTTTTCCTCGTACAGTTTGACGGACTTTTCGATCTTGTTTTCCAAAAATGCGACACACACTTCAGTGGCGTTTTGGTAGTTAAAACTCACCGCACTGGAAAGATGGTTAAACTCAGAGCTGATCTTCGCGTACGAAGCTGCAATCTCATCATTGAAAGGCTTCAAAATGCTCTCGTACGCCTTGGAGGCGAAACGGCGCATGTTGGCAAACTCGATGTCGGAGTGAAGCTCTTCACTTTTGCGAATCACTTCGTAGGGCGCTTGCCATTTCAAAATGCCCTGCTCCAAAGAGCGATAGACCAAACGGTTTTTGTCGTTAACTTCGTTTTGGATGGCGCCTAAATTTTTCACATACTGTTTGAACATTTTGCCAATGAGATTCTCTTCGTAAAAGAGGCTTTTATAGATGAGATCGGAGTTGATTTTAGGCGCTTGGTATTCAAAAGGAACAAACGTTGCCTGTTTGCTAAAAAGTCCTGCTTTTTGGGCTTCGTAGCGTGTCAGCTTCTCACTGCTCATTTGGTTATAAATCGCGTCCGCAATCGTTTCGATGATCTGTTCAATGCGCATAAACGCACTCTTAAGATCGTGTGAAAATTTGCTTTTAAGATCGCTAAAAAGCCCTTTGGCTTCGGTTTCAAAACGGACGATCTCTTCTAAAAGTTCATCGTAAATGCAGAGGAAAAGCTGATGCTGTGCGATGAGTTTAGAGACGATCTCTTTGACCTCTTTTTTGATCGCGAACTCTTTGGATTGGGTCGATTTGGGTTGAATCTCATTGCGAATGAAGTCCAAAACTTTGTCGATGTTGGACTCTTCCAAGAGCTTAAGATTGGCACCCAAGTCACTTTGTAAGATCGAATCCAGCGTGGTTTGATACGTCTTAAAATCATGCTCAATGCCACTAAAATCAAGCTTCTCGCCACCGTTTTGAAGCTTTACATGTAAAGCGTGCATAAACGATTCTAACGTCTCTTCCATCATCACTTTTTTGTCGTGACTGCGGGACTCCAACGCTTGGCGCGCCGAGATTGGGATGACATCACTAAAAAACTCTTTAAACGCTGTTTTAACGTAATTCGTCGTCTCTTCGATTTGTTGGGGTGTAAATTTATCTTTTTGATTGAGCACGCAGAGTGACTTGTTTTGGTACTTTCCAAGATACTCTTCTAAGACCTGAAGCTCACTCATTTTTCCTGCATTGTCGATGAGTGTCAGCCAGATAATGCCATCGACTTCTTTGAGCACTTTTTCAGTTGTTTGCGTGTCACTCGCCGCTTGGGAATTAAGTCCTGGTGTATCGACAAACACAACGTCTTTGAGAATATTAAGTGGTGCATAAAGAACTAAGTACGCGATGTCTTCTACATGCTCTCTCTGGTCGGTAAAGTGCGCAATCGTGTTGATGTCATGGTATTCATCACGCCCATCTTTATAGCGCACACGGATTTTAAACTCTTCTCCGTAACGAATGTAATTGACTTTGGACGTCACGGGCGTAATGCCTGTGGGTAAAATACTTTTGGCTAAAAGCGCGTTGAGGAAGGTTGATTTACCACTTGAAAACTGTCCTGTGATGGCGACTTTCATCGGCTCTTCTGAGCGCATTTGAAGGCGATCCAGTGCTTTTTTGAGTTGAATGGAAGGCAGTTGCTCTTCACCAAGAAGCACATATTGTACTTTTTTGAGTGCGCCTAAAAGGGTTGCATCAAACTGGGGAATGACTTTTAAAAAGTGCTCTTTGTAGGAGGTCACAAAACTTTCAATAAGACTCATTTTGACTCCTTAGTCGCGCTCAAATCATTTAACACAATGCCCATTACACGCACTTTTTCTTCTATCTCTAAACTGCGCGCTTCACGATTAAGCGTTGCATCTTTCATCTGACGCATTGCTTTTTCTAACAGTGCTTCTTCAGCACTAAAACGCTCCTCTATCAAACGCGCTGGTGCTTCGCAGAGACTTACAAAGGAGCTTAACAACTCTTCATTGATTTTGTGCAGTTTCTCTTCTAGCATCTCTTTTACATGTAAAAACTCGGTTGCTAAAATCGCATCGAGTGCGGTTGAAAGCATATTAAGATCATTTTTGCCGTATTTTTTGATCGCATCATTGGCTCCTGTGATAACAATCGTGCTGTTTTTAAAGATCAAGAGTGAACCCAAATGCTCTTCACAAAACGCTCTCGCATCAAAATGATGCGCCGATGTGTCGCTTTTAAATTCGCCGTATTTCGCGTCCATGTACTCTAAGGAACTTTGCATCTTTTTTTGAAACTCGTAGCGATAATCCCGCACCAAATCGACCAAACCATCTTTCATCGCCGTCTCGATCATCGAGCCAATACGCTCCTCTTTGGGCGCTTTTTTGTTTTTACTAAACTCATAGCTGACATCATCGCTGATGCGACGTTTCACCACATAGCTCAATTTATCGAGCTGATTGTTTGCAAATTTTTGAAGGGTGCCAAAGTAGTGCTCCATCTCCTCTTTGCTTTGCGCCACACTGGTTTTGATCTGCTCTAAAAAGTGTGCCATCACCGTTTTTTCTTCTTGGTGTTTGGCATACGCTTGCTCGATCTCTTCGTGCGAAATGGTTAAGTAGTGACGTTCTTGCTCAAACGATGCCATCGATTCAATGATGATCGACTCGATCTCTTTGCGATTGGAAGAGATGATCAGATTGGCTTTTTGGCTGTTACTTCCAAACAGAACATCCTCAAGGTACGCCTCAACCAGAGGTAACCCTGTGCGCTCAATGTCATAACCAAGCGCAAGTGCTTCTTTTGCTTGACCCAATTTATGCATCAACGCAAGTTTTCCTGCAATCGGAATAAAGACAATTTTAGCGATCACTTCATCCAGTTTCGCGCCCTTGTTTTGCTCTTTCAAACGTGCTTCGATGCTGCGTTTGGTATATGCGATAACCTCTTGAAGCTCTTTTTCGGCAATCGCGTCAATGCGCGTAATGACGATGAGTAACTGCGCCACATTGCGGTATAAGAGTGCATCAATGATAAAATCAATATCTTTTTGCGTTGCCGCTTGCGCCGCGTTCATAAGATGAATCATTAGATCGCATTCGCTTAGGTATTCTAGAGTAATCTCTTCGCGCTGAATCACAGGATCATCAAGTCCTGGAGTATCAACGATTTGGACGCCATCTTGGACAAATTTAAGATCGGTGTAGAGTTCGACACTTTTGACAAGATTGCATTTTTTATCGGAGTGTTTGGCGGAAGTATACAGCGCTAAACTTTCCACAGGGATGGACGCACTCTCCCCTTTTGGCGTCACGAGTGCGTTAAATGTTTCACCAAAATGCGCCCTGCTTTCTTTGACAAACGCCTCTAAACTTTTAAGACTTTTGGCGCCCTCTTCGATCTTGCTCCACTCTTTGGCATTCCAAAAGTTCACAACGGCATAAGGCTCTTTGGCGTATTTGATCAAGGTTAGATTGGCGGTTTCGGGAACAACAGAAGTGCCTAGAACCTCTTGCCCCAAAAGCGCGTTGAGCATCGTGGATTTTCCAGCGTTCATAACGCCCGTAATTCCGATGGAAAAGCGTTGATTTTCAAGGCGTTCAGGGATGAGATGTAAACGCTCTTGAAGCCTTGGAAGCTCAACCGCACCTTTAAGGTTTTCAATGGCGACAAAAAGCCTATAGAGCGCTGTTTTGTAGTAGTTTTCTTGGGGTGTTGCACGCTTTACATGTAAAGCGGTGACTTCGATCTTTTTTTCTTCAATAAGGGAGAGTATACTGCCCAAAGAACGCAAGGCATCGTAGGAGATAATCCCCTCTTTTTTTAAAAGCTCTAAGCGTTTCAAAATGGCATGATAGATCTGGACATTGCCCAGATCTATCAAATATCCGAGCAGTTGACTTTGAGCGTATTGAATCGTTTCTTTGCTAAACGTTGTGTGTTGAAACAGGGTTTTTAAAACAGTTTTAGGTTCTTCAAGGCGTGCCATATTGGCAAAATTGTGGGGGCTGATGATAAGCAAGATAGCAGCGCTATCGCAAAAAATATCGAAAGTGGTTGAGAGGATCTGATCAAGCTCTCGTTTATGTTTTTCATCGAAAACAGCCTGCTGGTTTAACCTCTCACTCCAAATAAGTAAGAAAAAATCATTGATTACATGCATGAGATACTATCTTTAAAGTTTTTTTGATTATATCAGTATTTCTTATAATAGAAACAAAAATGTAAGACTAAATGTCAAGATTAAGGCAAGGGATAAGACAAGTGTCTTATCCCTCTAAAAGAAGGCAAACTTATTTGAGAGCGACGAGTTTTCTTCTCATATAAGCGATTTTTGATTGAAGTGGTAAATGTTTTGGGCAGTTGTCTTCGCACGCAACGAGACTCATACATCCAAAAACACCATCATCATCACCGACAAGCTCATAGAAGTCTTCATCGGTTCTCTCATCGTGTGGATCCATTGCAAAACGCGCAACACGGTTCAAACCAACGGCACCAATAAAGTTTGGTCTCATCAATTTTGTACCGCACGCTGCAACACAAATACCACATTCGATACAACGATCAAGCTCAAAGGTCTCATCCGCGAGTTTTGGCTCCATCGGTGCTTCAAGTTTAGAGATGTCTGGTTTGTGGTTCGTGTGAATCCAACTCTCAACACGTCTACTCATATCGTTCATCCAGTTACCTGTATCAACGGAAAGATCTTTGAGTAACTTAAATGCAGGCATAGGCATCAATTGAATCACACCACCTGGGAAATTTTTTGTCAATGTTCGACATGCAAGCGCAGGTTTACCATTGACCATCATTCCACAACTTCCGCAGATACCAGCACGGCATACAAAGTCAAACGAAAGATCGGCGTCCATTGTCTCACGAATTTTAGTCAATGCAATAAACAGAGTCATACCATCAGTTTCTTCTAGTTTGTACTCTGCAAAGTGCGCTTTAGAAAGTTTTGATTGTGGGTTATATTTCATAGCCCTTATGGTAATAGTTCTACTCATTTTGCATCTCCAAATCTCTCATTTTTAGCTTTATAGTATGGTTGAAGCGTAAATGGCATAAGCGCATCTTGAATCACATGTCTGTCTTTGCCTGCTGCTTCCATCTCTTCACGAAGTTTGTCCACTTCTTCTTGGCGTTTAAGGCTGAGTTCATTTTCAATAATCATACCTTTTGCACCGTATCCGCGGAACGCTGGTGGAATTTCCATTTTCATAATGTCTAAATCTTCATAGCTAACCGTTGGAAGTGTAGCACCCTCAGACCATGATGTAAGGGTTCGTTTCAACCAGTTTGCATCATCACGTTTCAAGAAGTCTTCTCTGTAGTGCGCGCCACGACTCTCTGTTCGCTCACGTGCGCCCATAGCAACACACAATGCGAGTTTAAGCATCATAGGCACTCGGTACGCCTCTTCAAGCTCTGGGTTAGCAGAAGCTGTTTTAGATTTAACGTTAACATCATGAGATTTTTTGAGCAATTCTTCAAGTTCATTAACCGCTTCAGCAAGACCTTTGCCATCACGGAAAATCGCAACTTTTTCCCACATAATATCTCTCATTCTGTTTTTGATTTCAAAGATGTTGTGTTTACCTTTGTTGGTTAACAAATGGTCGATGAAATCTTTTTGTTTTTTCAATGTTTTTTCAATTGTTGCTGTGTTGATATTGACTTCATTTGCCAAACAAAAATCTGCAAAATAATCACCAACAATCATACCTGCAACAACGGTTTCACTGACTGAGTTACCACCAAGACGGTTAAATCCGTGCATATCCCAACATGCTGCTTCACCTGCGGAAAAGAGACCTGAAAGCGTTGGAGACTCACCCGTTGGTTTGGTTCTGATACCACCCATTGAGTAGTGTTGCATTGGAAGAACAGGTGCCCAACCTTTTGGACCTTCATCCGCAGGATCGATACCGTTAAAGATTTGACAAATTTCTTGTACATCTCTTAGGTTTCTCTCAATGTGTGCACGACCAAGGATCGAAATATCTAACCACAAGTGCTCGCCATACGGAGATTTAACACCTTTACCTTTACGGATGTGTTCCATCATACGACGACTTACAACGTCACGACTTGCAAGTTCTTTTTTCTCTGGCTCGTAGTCTGGCATAAATCGATGACCATCAACGTCACGTAATAGACCACCATCACCTCTACAACCCTCTGTTAAAAGGATACCTGAAGGAACGATTGGGGTTGGGTGAAATTGTACCGCTTCCATATTTCCAAGTGTCGCAACACCTGTCTCAAGTGCAATTGCAGCACCGATACCATCACAAATAACCGCATTGGTTGTTTGTTTGTAAAGTCTTCCGTACCCGCCTGTTGCTATCAAAGTACCTTTAGCAACGTAAGCCCAAAGCTCACCTGTCACTAAATCTCTTACAATCGCACCGTAACAACGGTTGTTTTCATGAATTAAAGCAATCGCTTCTTTTCTATCTTCAATGTTGACGTTATGTTTTAATGCTTCATTGGCAACACCAAAAAGCATGGTATGTCCTGTTGCATCTGCTGTATAACAGGTTCTCCATTTTTTAGTACCACCAAAGTCACGTGAGTGAATGTACCCGTGAACTTCTTCGTCTTCAACGATTGTTGTTTTCTCAGCATTGATGATCGCTTCTCTGCTACCTTTTGCAATTCTCGTCCAAGGCACGCCCCAGCCCGCTAATTCGCGGATCGCTTTAGGAGCAACGGTTACGAACATACGTGCAACTTCTTGATCACATCCCCAGTCGCTACCTTTGACGGTATCGGCAAAGTGGACATCTTCGTTGTCGCCACGGCTCATTTTTGAGTTACCAAGACTTGCTTGCATACCACCTTGTGCCGCAGCAGAGTGAGATCTCTTAACTGGACAAAGACTTAAAACTGTTGTACTAAGACCACGAGATTGCGTAGCAACCGCCGCTCTAAGACCTGCTAAACCACCACCGATTACCAGTGCATCACAATATTTTACGTTCATTTTTACGCCCTAACCTTCACATCATATCTTGCTTCTACTTGTGCCGTTGGTTTATACGCTTCACCTGCATTATCTCTGTGCTCGTATCCGATTTTGACATACGCAGCCAGTGTTAAAAGACCCAATGCTAAGAAAAAGACGGTTATAGCCCATTTCGCTTTTTTGAGGTTTTTACGAGATTCTTTAGCGTGTTCGCCTTCAAACCAACCCCATTTAACACAGAGACGGTAAAGACCAATACCACCGTGGAATTCAACTGCTAGAAGAAGAAGAAGATAAAATGGCCACATGAAATCACTGTACATTCTATCTGCTGAACCGTATGGTCCGATTTCATCTGCTTTAACCGCCATTGTAAAGAGGTGTGCAGAACCAAGGAAGAACATTGCAAAGCCGGTGAACGCTTGTGTAAACCACATCGTCGTATCATCGTGTTTCATCATGCCCATGTGTGTTTTGTAGGCTTGATACTGTCTAAAGTTATTAGGCAATTTTCTCATACCGAGCATTGCGTGTACAATAAAGATAGCAAACACAAACAATACGATCGCAGAAACGATCCAAGGCTTTGGCTCACTGAAGAACATACTGCCTTCAAACATTTTGGTTATGGTGTACATAAAGTCTTTGCTGATCAAAATAGTTGATACAAAGAACATATGTCCCCACATAAACAAACCTAAGAATAGTCCTGTTGCACTTTGAACATAGTCCAATTTCGCAGGAACTCTACTCTTTTTTCCCTCAACGCTCGTACCTAGAAAACCTTCAAGTAGGTCACTCACATTTTATCCTTTTTGTGAAGTTTTATAAACACTCATAAATGTGCACTATAACACACTTATGAATGTCAATTTCGAATAAAAATCCCTTTAAAAGGCATTTTGTAAGAAGTTTAAACACATCATAACTATGTTATTTTATACATGCAGGTTGAAATTATAATATACAAAAGGGGATTTAAAAGGGATTTTTTCATCCCCTTTTCCCTCGTTTAATAAGGAAGCCATAGAGAAGTAAAGAGGCGAGGATCATCAGAACAGAAAGCGCTTGTCCTTTACTCATCCACTCTCCATAAACAAAACCAATTTGAAAGTCTGGTTCTCGCCAAAACTCTGCAATAAAGCGTCCCAAAGAGTAGAAAAAACCATAAAGCGCAATAAGTTCTCCATCGTGTTTTTTAAACTTTCGATACATGTAAAGAATCACAAACACCATAATGCCTTCTAAAAATGCTTCGTAAAGTTGTGAAGGGTGACGAAGAACGCCATCGACATAAATACCCCACGTAACTTCCGTCGGACGACCAAAAAGCTCTTGATTCAAGAAATTGCCTATGCGTCCAAACACATAGCCAACAGGGACACTGATAGCAACAACATCAAGAAGTCTCCAAACATTGATTTTATATTTAAGATTAAAAAGCCATGTTCCTAGAAAAAAACCAACAATAGCACCATGGTAACTCATACCACGAATTCCTACAAATGTGCCATCCAAAAAAGGATTAAACATCTGCCATGGATTGGAGAGATAGTAGTCCACATGCGGGTCATAAAAAAGAATATACCCAATACGAGCACCTAAAATGATCCCTATTTCAATCCAAATAAAATAGCTTTCTAAAATTTGATTACTAAAACCTAAATTGTCTTTTTTCACAAACCATTTTGCAACGTACAGTGCTCCCAAAAGAGCTAATATGTACATTAATCCATACCAATGCACGGCAATAGGGCCTAACTTAAACGCAATAGGGTCAAACTGTGAGTAAATAGTATTCCAAAAAGGCATTTTTATCCTTACATGTAAAAAAAGAAAAGTGTACCTTATCTAGATTAAGAAAGTGTTTAGAGAGGCAAAACACATGTATAAATTTCTACTTCTACACAGTTACGCCCATTCTCTTTAGCACGGTACAATGCCTCATCCACACGTACCATCATGCTTTTTTCATCATCTCCCTCATGAAAGGTTGCCACCCCAAAACTGGCTGTTTTCATCCCAACCTGTGAAAAGGAAAATGATGCAACGCATAGACGCAATTTTTCTGCTAGTAAAGAAGCATTTTCAAGCGTACTATTGGGCAATAAAAGTAAAAATTCCTCCCCACCCCAACGCCCAAAAATATCTTCAGAGCGAATCTGTGCTTTAACGCATAAAGCAAACTCTTGCAAAATCGTGTCTCCCACTTGATGCCCATAGATATCATTGACCGATTTAAATTTATCAATATCAAGCAAAATAATCGAAAAAGGTGTGTGATGTCGCCTTGCAATGGAAAGATGGTACGCAAAAAGTTCATCCAATTTTAAACGATTATAAAGTCCTGTGAGTCTATCGGTGATAGAGAGTTCTTCGACCCGTTTTTTATCCGTAATATCCGTTCGAATGGCGGTATATCCAATTAAAGGGTAATCTTCATCGTACCGTGGCGCAATAATGGTCTCGACCCAATACGCACTGCCATCTTTATGTCTATTTTTAAGCTCGCCTTTCCAAATCAAGCCACTTTTAATCGCCTTCCACATCTGCTCATACACCGAGGAAGGAACATCCGCATGACGTACAATCGAATGATTGGCACCAATGAGTTCTTCTTTAGAGTACCCTGAAATCTTACAAAATGCCTCACTGACCTCGGTAATCACACCCTTTAAATCGGTGGTTGAGATAATCACATGTTTATCAATCATACTTAAATATTTTTCCAATTTATATTTTGATTTTCGATAGTTGGTAATATCACTCAAGGTTAAAACTACCGCACTGATATTATCTTTATGATGTAAATAAATAGGTGCTGCATTCATTTGCATCCACACAAGAGGATACCCCTCTCTTTGAATCCCCATAATAATGCCATGTTGTGACTCACCCGATCGCAAAACCTTCATAAAAGGAAGCTCTTCTGGTAAAAAAGAAGAACCATCTTCATGAAGGGCTTTCCATGGAAGATCACCATTAAGCGTCTTATTAAAAGAAGGTAACATCTTTTCCGCAGTATCGTTACACTCTGTTATGACCCCTTCGCGATTGATTACTATAATACCCTCTTGCATCGTTTTAAAAAGAAGACGCACCCATGCCTCAGATTCAGAAAGCTGTTTTGTTTTTTCTTCCGCAATCTCATACGCACGGCTACGTGTACGTTGCAAAGCATACACCCATCCACTCAATAGTATGGAAAAAAGTATGCCAATAAAGACTTGAATATGAGGGAAATAATGATTTAATTGATTATGCAATACGCTATTGGCTTTAAAATAGAGTGTCCAATGAGTATCATATGACGTAAATACAACGGAACGCTCTAATCGAGGCTTGGTTAATTGTGAATTGGAATTATATAACAGTGTCTCCTCGCTTAAAGATTCACAATCATACACTTCAAAACTCACTAACCCATCATTCGCTTTTAAAATATTTTCAAAAAAGGTATTGACTTTTATGGCGCTGTAAACAACCCCTTTTGCAGCAGCTAAACGCTCTGCCTCATTTTGAAGTGAATGATGACGATAATAAAAAGGCATGTAAATAATAAACCCTTTTTTTTCGGAAGCTTGAGCTTGTTTCACAAATTCAATTTTTGGCGTAATGGTTACAGAGCCTTTTTTTAAAGCCTTTTCGATGTTTTGCCTGCGCATCGCTTCAGAACCCATGTCATACCCTAAAATCTGTACAGTTTGTTCTGTAAAAGGCTCAATATACGTAATGGGAAAGAGTGTTGAATGAGAAGAAGATGAGGGGAAAATCTTATACTGTGCCATAGCACTGTCTTCTGCCATCTTTTTTTCATAGGCTTCTCTCTTCGAAGCTTCCACCAAAGGCACATACCCTAAAGCATAAAGGCTTGGAAAATTAATGGCTAAGTCATGCATCTTTGCAAAAGTATGCCACTCATTGCGGGTAATAGTTTCTGAAGCAAAAATAAACGCAGCACTGCTGTTTAAAAGTTGTACATGGGAGTCGAGTTCTTTTTGAATTAAAGCGGTTATCTCTTTAGAGGCAGCATCAAACCGTATCGCTTCAACATTTTCAATCCATTGATAACTCTTCCATGCCATCAACAAAGAAAACAGTAATCCTAAAAGTAAAATAAACCATGGTAAGAGCGTAGATTCCCAAAATCGTTTCAAGAAACTCCTCCTTTACACCATTACTAAAGCAAATTGTAGCGTAAATTAGGAAAAGGAATCGAATGATATTAACAGAGGCAAGAGTTCATCTCTTGCCTCAAGATATTTATTTGACTTCGATTTTTTTTACTTCGGTTTTTTCGATTTTGAGTTTGGGAAGGACGACTTCCAGCACACCGTTTTCACTGCTGGCTTCAATGTTTTCCACATCCACATTTTCAGGCAGTGCAAAGCTTCGTTGGAACTTGCCGTAACTGCTTTCTACTTTGTAGTAGTCTTTTTCTTGGCGCTCTTCTTTAAAACTTCGCTCGCCTGAGATAATGATCTGATTTTCCTTCAGATCAATGTGAATATCCTCTTTTTTGATCCCTGGAAGATCGACCTCAATGTGGTACGCAAATTCACCTTCACGGGTACTCACCGTTGGACTAAACGCGGAGATACTACTCTCATTGGCTTCGGTAGGATAGTAGTTAAACAACCGACTCTCCAACTCTTTAAGCTCTTTGTAGGGATTAAATCGTGTGACTAACATGGTAAACTCCTTAAAAATTTATGGAAGAAGTTTATTACATGTAAAGATGTTTGTCTGCCACTTAAGTGGCACAAAAAACCATTTTTAATCACGGCTTTTAGGCAAAGCCCAAAAGCCTACGCTAAGCCGCTGTGGCGCTAAAGCTTGCCTCTTGCGAGGCAGAATGTAGTTTGTATGACGTTTATTCTTCAGGAAGATGTTCGAGTAGATTTTGGGAGTCTTTGATGAAAATCTCTTTGCGTTTCACATCAATCAGCCCTTGCTTTTTAAGCGTTTGCAGATTGCGGTTGAGCACTTTGCGCACCGTGCCTACAAGACTAGCGAGCTCTTCATGCGAAAGGTTGTTAATAAGTTTTAGGGTCTGTTGATCACCTTGTTTTTCGATGTTTTTAGCGATCAATTTCACCAAGCGCGTCGTGGTGTCATACAAAGAAAGATCGCTTGCTAAAGTTTCTACATCGCGCAGTTGTTTAGCGACATAAGGCAAAAAGAGTTTGTTAAACGAAGGTTTGGTCTCGATCCATTCGCGAAACAGCTCGATGGGAAAAACAAGGAGTTTCACATCATCCAGTGCCATTGCCACGTTTTCATGCACTTTGGCATCTAAAAGCGTGATGATATCGTACATATCGCCTTTGGTGAGCAGATAGAGAATTTGCTCTTTGCCATTCTCAAAATTGATCTGCGAGATTTTCACACGCCCTTCCAAGATGACAAAAAAGTGCTCCATGCACTCTTCGGGTCGCATCAGGATTTCGCCTTTTTTGACATGTACCACACGCCCAAAATGTTCTATGTCCTCTTTGAGTTCTTGCTGTAGGACTTCGAGTGCGTACATATCTAGCCTTTCACGTCGCCATCAACATACATCCACGCCTTGCCAAAACGTTTAAACCGTGAATGTTCACTATGCAAACCTTCTTTACCCTCTTGGACAAAGGAAGCTCGAAAAAAGACCTTACCTACTTTGTCGCCCACTCCGCCTTGCCACGTCTCTAAAACATCAAGTTTCGTCCACGCCAAACCTTTACATGTAAACGCGATTTCCTCTTTGAGATTCTTAGCTCGGTGGCTTGGATGCGTGGTTTCATAAAGATAATCCACCCGTCCAAATACAAACGCGCTGTAACGTGAACGCATCAGGGCAACGGCAGTTGGAGCGTTGTGTTTTTTATGGTACGGCTCGCAACACGCTTCATAGGTTTTTCCACTGCCACACGGACAGAGATTTGCTTCGTTCATTCTTCCTCTTTTCGTCGCTTTGAGGCGATTATTATACAAATTTTTCGATAAATCCCCACTACAAGCGTGGCATTTAAACGGGGTTTATCCCTAGTTTGGCTACACTAACCGTTCATTTACCACAAGGCTTTTTAACGATGTTTGCTTCCCTTTTACGTTCATGGAACCCCTGGTTTCCGGTCGTTTGTCTCACCATTTCAGCGTTTATTTTTAACACCACCGAATTTGCTCCTATTAGCCTACTCACTGACATCGCAAGCGATTTTAACATTAGCGAAGCTCAAGCTGGGTTTATGATGACGGTTTATGCATGGGTGGTTGCAACGACATCATTACCGTTAATGCTTCTCACCAAAGATATGGAACGCAGACGTCTGCTTCTGTTTTTATTCTCTTTTTTTATTGCCAGCCATATCCTCTCCTCACTCGCGTGGAGCTTTTGGGTTTTGATGATTTCGCGCATTGGCATCGCTCTTTCGCACGCGATTTTTTGGTCGATTACCGCTTCGCTGACCTATCGTTTAGCGCCTGAAGGTCAAAAGACAAAAGCGCTGGGCATTTTAGCCACAGGCACATCGCTCGCCATCGTGTTGGGCTTACCTCTGGGTCGCCTCATCGGTCAAAGTTTGGGATGGCGCACGACCTTTGCCTGCGTTGCGTTTATCGCCTTTTTGATGATGTTTTTTCTTCTTAAAATCTTACCGCCTCTTCCTAGCATCAACGCAGGCTCCCTGAAAAGTTTACCCCTTTTGATCAAACGACCCGCACTCATGGGCGTTTATCTTCTCACAGCGCTTGCCATTACCGCGCATTTTACCGCCTACTCGTACATCGAGCCTTTTGTGCAACAGATCGCCTTTTTAAGTGCTGATTTTGCGACCATCACGCTTTTCATCTTTGGAATCGCTGGCATAATGGGAAGTATGCTGTTTGCGCGCTATAAACGCAAATACCCTTTTACGATCATCGTAAGCGCCCTCACAGCACTTATTTTAGCCTTGCTTTTGATGCTCCCACTGGCACCTTATAGCATTCCACTCGGCCTTTTATGCCTTTTTTGGGGCATTGCGATTTGCCTTATTAGCCTTATTCTTCAAGTGACGGTTTTGGAGCTCACCCCTGATGCCACCGATGTGGCGATGTCGCTGTATTCGGGCATTTATAACATTGGTATCGGTGGCGGTGCTTTTGTGGGCAGTCTTGTTATCTCGCGAAGTTCGATGGCACATGTCGGATTAGTTGGAGCACTTTTTGGAATGACCGCGCTTGTTTTGGCGATTTGGATTTGGAAAACCTACCTTTTAAAACGACTTTAACGCTTTACATGTAAACACTATACAACGCAGTTTCGACCTTGCTCTTTGGCTTCATAAAGGGCTTTGTCTGCTTTGTCAAAGACTTTGACGATGCTGTCGTACTTTTCAAATTGCGCCACTCCAAAGCTTGCGGTTAAAGAGATAATTTCGGGAAATTCATACGAAGCGATGGCCAAACGTAGTTTCTCCGCCAGTATTTTTGCTCCCGCACGATCGGTATCGTGGCAAATCAACAAAAACTCTTCGCCACCCCAACGCCCAAAGACATCCGTTTCACGCTTGGCATCTGTCACAATTTTGGCAATGCTCTTTAAAACCTCATCGCCTCTTTTGTGCCCATAGTTGTCATTGACATGTTTGAAATGATCCAAATCAAAAAGAATAATCGAAAGCGGTAACTGGTCGCGGTCGAACATCTTTTTCTCGTACTCCAAAATATCATCAAGCTTCAAGCGGTTGTGAATCCCCGTTAATTTATCGGTGCTGGAAAGAATTTCCAGCTGTGCATTGTATTTTTTGAGTTGATACTGACGGATCAGAACTATCAAAATAATAACACCAATGAACCCCATCGCCATGTAAATAGAGGTGTAGTCGAGATGATCTTCAACATTGATTGAAATCCATTTGTTTAAAATGGCCTGCTTTTTTGCACCATCAAGCGAATTGACCGCTTTTTCAAAAATAGCGTGTAACAGTGGTTCATCATTTCGTGTTGCCACGCTCAGATCCAGCTTATCATCCAGTTTACTCACAATTTTTAATGAGCCATAATACTCTTTTTGAATTTGATACGCCACCGTCGCCAGTGTGCCGATATAACCAAAAAGCTTCTTTTGCTCCACTTGCTTCAGCCCATCGGCATCACTGCTGACATCAACAAAGTGAATGTTGGGGTAGCGAACTCTTAAAATTTCTCCAAACGCATAGCCTTTTGTAAGCCCAATAGGTTTGCCAACGAGTTGCCCTATATCAGAGTAAAACACTTTATCTTCACTGGAAACAAGCACAAGAGGAAGTTGCATATACGCATGGGTAAAATTCAGATACGTTTTACGCTCAGGTGTAGCGATAGAGAGGGAGAGAATATCGCAGGTGCGCTCTTTGGCATATTTCAGAGATTCTGTCCATGTTTGGGTTTGAACCAGCTCGATCGGTATACCTATAAACTGCTCCATTTCATCGATGTAATTGGCTACTATGCCGACGTGTTTTCCTTTTTGATTCATCTCTAAGGGCATTTGATCTGGGTTAATGCAGAGCATTATACGCTTCTTTTGGGAAAGGTATAGCTGCTCATCGAGTGAAAAAGCCAACTTCGTCTCTTTGGGTACAATGCTTTTCAACCACTTGGATTTGAGGGCATCTAACTCTTCAGGTCGCACACTGCGCAGCGCTTTATTGATGATGGTTTGCAGTGTCTCATCTTCGGGGTGCATGACGATGTAGAGGTTTTTATCTTCTAAATTTTGCAGTTCTATTTTGGAGACAACATGCAAATTGGATAACATCTCTTTCTCGATGATGTAGTGCGCGGTAAAAGCGTCATCCACACCTGCATCAATCAACCCAAACGCAATGGCTTCAAGCATTTCCTTGGTGGTTTCGTACTCTACCACATTGAGCTCAGGATGCTCCTCTTTAAGATACTTCGTCGTAGGCCACCCTTTTCCTGCACCCACGGTTTTACCGTTTAACGTTTCAATGGAGGTAATATCTTGACGTTTGATTTGGGTAATGAGTGCTAAATCCATCGTAATAAATTTATCGCTAAAGCGAAATTTTTGACGTCGCTCAGTTGAGGGAATCAGTGGGTGCGCCATCATGATCTCTTTGTTTTCAAACTTCTCATACACATTAGGCCATGTGTCGCTGACAAAATTAAAATGAACCCCTATTTTTTTGCCTAAAAGCCTCAGATAATCAACCGAAAAGCCCCGAGCTTCGCCCTCTTCGTTAAAATCATACGGATACCAACCAAGCTCATTGGTCACGCTAATGCTCGGATGCGCAGCAATATACGCTTTTTCAGACGCACTTAATTCTATCTCTTGCATGATAAAAGGCGCTTGTACTTCTTTGATGAGCGGAAGGTATTTGCGTTTGATCTTTACATGTAAATCAGAGGGCATGGAAGTCAGCATTTTGTTGAACAACGAGATAAACTCAGGCCAATCCGCCGCCGTTGCAACCGATTGCTCTTCGGCTGTGTAATTTGAAAAATGCGAGATTTTAACATTCGTGAGATGATAATTCTTGACAAACATACTCATAATGGCAATATCCCCGACAAATCCATCGACCTTCTGTTCATTCACCGCCCTCATCGCCTCAAGCGAATTAGGATACGTGATGTAGCGAAAATGAGGATAATCCTGTTTCAACTTCTCATTCACTATATAACTTGGTACTATCGCTACGCTCCTAGGTGTCGCGCCAAAAAAATTCTCTGATGTGAGCTCATTTGGCGTGAGGAGTGAAAAGGGAAATGCACTGTAAACTTTACTAAAAAGCATCGTTTTGCTCAGCTTAGCATTAGGCGTTACACGTAAAATCACATCAATGCCATCGTGCGTTTGAACACGCTCTAACGCTTCTGCCCAACTTCCATCCGTAACATACTCTATTTTGAGATTAAACGTGGATGCAAAAAATTTGATGTACTCGATACTAATGCCCGCATATTCGCCATTTTGTATAAACTGATAAGGAGGAAGATCTTTGGTGACACGAACTTTGAGTGTTTTGGTTTTGTCAAGCCACGCTTGTTCACTGGGAGTAATATCAAAAGCAGCACCATTCAAACAACTTAAAACCGATAAAACAGCAAAAAGAAGAGAAATAACTGCTTTCATAGCCTACTCCATTCAACCAACGTGTTCTGCAATCCAGTATACTAAAATTATTTTACAAAAATGTCACATTAAAATATTAGCTTCTATTTTGGTTTTACATGTAAAGATAATTTATTTGCCAAATCGAGAATGAAGGGCATTATACACTCTGTTGTTTTCTCTTTTTCCAACCGCCAATACCATAACAACAACTCTCTCATCAATCACTTCATACGCAAGTCGATAGCCAAATGCTTTGAGTTTTATTTTATAGACGGCATCAAATCCAACCAGTTTGTCTTTGGGAACTTTCGGATTTTCAAGTCTCTCTTTCAGTTTCTTTTTGAACTGCTCTTTAATCGTCTCACCCAAATTCTTCCACTCTTTAAGCGCTTGTGGGTGAAATTCTAACTCATAGCTCATCAAGCGTTACTTTGATGGGCGTATAATCTTCACTTTGCCTGCTTGTGACTTCTTTGGAGAGCATATAATCATCCAACATCGCCATTAGCTTTTCATAGGTTTTAGAAGGAACAAGGTAAGCACTCGCCACATTGTGATTGAGTATGGCAACAACCTCATCCCCTGCATTTTCAAGAATTTGCGTCGGTGATTTTTTAAGTTCTGTGATACTTGCTGTATAGTTGGATAAAATAGGTTGCATAATAGACACCTTTTTTAGTACTTTATTTGGTGTTTATTATACTTTGGTGAGGGGGTTTTGTCAAATGAGGGGTTTACATGTAAAGAGTTTATCTCTTTATAGCCTCATATTTTTTACTTAATTCATTTAAAAAATACACATTATTTGCCCGATACCTATTGCATATTTCTAAAGCATTATCATATTCTTTGAGTTTATATAAAATTTCTACAGTATTTTCAATATTCTCTTGTTTATAAGTTGGGACAACACCATTGGAAAGC
The DNA here is from genome assembly GCF_000568815.1 of Sulfurospirillum multivorans DSM 12446. Taxonomy (NCBI): domain Bacteria; kingdom Pseudomonadati; phylum Campylobacterota; class Epsilonproteobacteria; order Campylobacterales; family Sulfurospirillaceae; genus Sulfurospirillum; species Sulfurospirillum multivorans. The sequence goes on along the minus strand of NZ_CP007201.1, from coordinate 520,593 downwards.
ATTTCAAGATACAGCTCACCAACAAATTTTGGATTTTTTTCAACAAGCCTTGCTAACTGTTCTATTATAAAATATGCATTATGATTTTTTTCAGTATATTTGGCTGTAAGTTTCAATTGAGGCATTATTGCATCAGTAATAACATCCAAATAAACAAACCACTTTGATAGAGTGGAAAAAATTGCTTGTGCCTCACTAGAATCATCATCTTTAAAGGTTTGATAAATTTTACCCCATAAAATATTAATTTGACTTAATGCATTTTCGTCTATTTTATCTCTAAAAAGTTGCCAAATAAATCTAATGATTTCTAAAATATTATCTCTATTTTTTGCATTGATAACATCAAAAATGGTCTCATTATCTTTTTTGCTTGTGAACATTATGCAGATATGCTCAATAACTTTTCTCTTGACTTCTTTTGATTTGAATGCGTACTCTAATGCTTTAGCAATATGTTTATGTTTTTTAAACTGTTCATAAATACCAGTATAGACAGTTGTTGCATATCCAAAATATCCAGTGATTGAAATTTCCCATAGTGCATCATTCTCAATAGGAAATATACGATTAAAATTGTCATCTATCCATTGTTTATCCAAAAAACTTAAATTTGGTAAATAGTGTCCCAAAATTGTAAATATAGACTTTGAATAAACAGTGTTTTGCGTTAATTCGTAAGTAAAAAATGCTTTTATATCATCTTCCCATTTGATTTGCTTTGTACTATTTAAACGACCATATCTTAAAGCGTAATTTATCAGTGCATGAAGAGCTTTACCATTGATAGAATTCAATACATGAATGCCTAAATTATTATTTTGTTCGTCTTTTTCATCTTCTTTGTTGTGTAACAATCTAAATAAAATCTCTTTTGCTTTTGGTAAATGTTCTTTCCCAAAAGCATTTTTATCCTCTTGTGTACCATATTCAATCAAATTGGCTATTTCACCTCTCAGCCATTTAGCATATTGTTCTTCTGATTGAAAGAAATCATCATTTAGCTCTTTTAAAATAAAATCAAATACTTTTTCCCAATCAAATTTTTGTTTATCTCTCCAGCCATTTACAAAACCATAAATCAAATGATATTTATAAATAAAGTGCAGATCATGAAAAATTTCTATTTTATTACTAAATTTCTGAGGATTTTTCTTGATGCAACTTGCTAAATCATTAGCTAAACCTTCAATTAAATCGCCATCACTTGTAAACTTTTCTTTTTTTATTTCTGATGGATTAAAAGTTTTAATATACATAACAATGTTATCAACCGATTTAGCGCAAAAGTTATCAATATCCTTTACTGGACTTCTATTCCCAATCCATTGTACTCCATCACTCCACATATCAAAACCTGCATGTTCAATCTCAGATGGATTTATAGCATCATATTTTTCATAAAGTTTTTGTGCCTTTTTGTTATGTTGTTTTAAACACAATAACCACTCTTTTTTTCTATAAGCTGTGTATTTATTTAGCTGTTCTGGCGTTTCTTCTACATTATATTTTGGATATTTTAAGCTTTCTATCCAATTGATAACTGCACTAAATTCTTCATCAGTAAACTGATCGCTCCTATCTTCTAAAAACTTATAAAGCTCGTGCCTAAAAGTTGTATTTACAGTAATGCCTGCATTAAACCATTCCCAAAAAATATCTTTTAACTCATCATATTTTTGATTAATGGTATGAAGAGCTAGTCTTTTAAATAATGGAAACTCATCTTTTAGGAAGGACTCTATATAACTTCTTATCTCTATCGCATTTAAATCTTCTAGCAAATCTCTCGTAAATGAAACTAATTGATTGTCATATCTATCTGGAAAACTATTTTGAGCATGATCTTCTATCGTTGCAATCCAAACATTATTAAAACTACTTTTATCTTCCAAAACAACTTGCTTTATAATCCCAATTACTAGCTTTAACCCATCAATGCCAATTAATTTTATCATCCCTTGTGAATGTTTTTTTAATAGACTCTCTAGGCAATAAGTTTCTATCAAAGGCTCTCTTTCGTGATATGAAGTGCCTTTGTTTACTATTTTGTAATCAAAAATTATTTTAAGCAGTTCTAGTAAATGACTTTTCATCTCATTTTCTAATAATACTGGCAAAACTATTGTTTCAATTTCACTACTTAAAACTCCTTGATATTGGGATTCTTTTAGAGATATGCTTATAAACTTGATATGATCTAAAGTAATTTGTTCTTTTGGCAAATTAAAAATGATTTTACCCATAAACCAATCTGTAATATAATTATCTATTCTTGTCCCATCTTCTTTGCGATAGTTTATAATTTGGTTTACAATATCTAGTAAAGTCTCTGTAACTTCACTTTTTGGCTTATCTTTATTTTGCAAAGATACCGCTTCTAAATAGTCTAGAACAAGATTTAAATCTTCTTTAGGAGTAAAATAACCCTCATTTTTAAGAGGTTCAAGCCATAAATACAAATTTTGATATTTTGGTGCATTCCTAAAAAAATAACTTTCGTATTCTTTATTATGTTTCATTTTTTGAATGGTATTTACGATAGTATTCAAAATGGATTCCTTAATGCTTCATCAATTTCATCAAAGTTTTTCTGTAAAACACCTGAAGTACTTTTTATTTCTTCAACCCATTTTTCGATAATAATTGGAAGTTGTTTAAATCCCTTTTTATCTTTAGAATAAGGTATGAGCTTGATTTTCATTTGTTCAAAATACATTTGTTCGAAATCGCAAATCTTCGCTTCATGCGTATAATAACCATCTAAATAAAAATACTTATTTTCTTTTGAATCAATACCCTTATACATATACTCTAATAGCTCAAATTCACCCAATCCATAACCAACAAAGAGCACTGTTGTGCCAAAAAGTTTTTTTAAAAATCCTAAAAACTCTTGATCTTTATATCGTTTAAAATATTGTTCAACCGTAAATATTAAGCTCGCAGGCTTTGTGATGCTACCATGTATTTTATAAAGATTTTTATTTATAAGTGGGGTATTGGTTGTAAATCCATCATAGATAATATTTTGTTCGCTAACAAAAATTTGATCTATATGTCTATCTGCATTTGTAGTGACAAAGATACCATCCAGCTGAAATAAATCTTTATATGTTTTCAATTTGGGATTATCTTTTGTGACCTTATCCTCATCATCATTCAAAGATTTTTTCATCTGCTTTAAAAATATATCTTCTTTTTGGTTATCTCTTAAAATCTTATTGCAGATGGTTATAATTTTTTTATTTCCAACGCCATTATGAAGCATATTTTGCAATTGATTTGCTTCAAAGTTATTGATTAATGGTTCATTTTCATTGAGAGTATTTTCACAAGTTTTTATAAGTTCTTTTGCTAATCCATTCCAATCAGAACATCCTAAATCATAAGACATTCCCGCACCTATAAAAATAACAAGTTCGCCTAGTTCAGCTGCTCTTTTTATTTCTTTGGGGAGTGGCGGTATCTCTAAAATTTCCATTATTTTTTAAATACCTTTCTTAGAATAGTCTATTACATGTAAACATTTTACTTAGCTTTTTCGAAGAACCTTAGTAATCAATTCAATCAAAATTTTAAAGAGTAAATGGAAAACTTACTTATCCCTCTCAAATCCAATTTTTTCGACTTCGTTTGCCGACTTAAAATCACTAAAGACATCTTGTAACTCGGTAATAGATTCTTCTAAAATGATGATGGAATCGGCAACGGCACTTAACCTATCTTTTGTCCAAGACTTTGTTTTCATCATCTCTTGCGTAAACTCTTCTTTGAGTTCATCTTTAAGCGCTTTAATCTGAATGGCTAAATTTTGGTGTTCCATGGCGTAGCGTCGTAATTTTGTAAATGTTCGCATGATAGAGAGTGTCACATCGGTAGCTTTGTCACTTTTTAGAACGGTTGCTAGCATGTAAATGCCTTGCTCCGTAAAGACTTTTGGCAGTATTCGTGTCATAGTAAAATTTGTGGTCGCAATTTGCGACCGCAAATTGTCAAACTCTTCTTGAGTCAGTTGAAACATCAAATCATCGGGGAATTTTTTAGGATTTCTTTTAACTGCTTCATTAATACGCTTAGTTTCAACATTATAGATGTTTGCTAGATCGCTATCGAGCATCACTTCAATACCACGCACCGTATAGATGTTTTTTTCAATACGCTCCGCCGTGATAAGAAGTTGATCCGACATCATTACCCCTCGCGAAGCGCTTTAGCAATTAATTCAATCGGGTTTTTAAAGATAACATCGACTTTTTGTCCGTGCATGGCGTCGCTAAGCTGCATACGACAGGCACTGCATTCTGCACTTACGTACTCAGCGCCCGTCTCTTTGATCATCGCCGCTTTTGGGAGTCCTGCGGCTTTGGCGAAGCGGTATTTTTCGGTTTGCATCGTTACACCACCAAATCCACAACAGCGGTTCGGGTCACTCATCTCTTTCATCACATAATTTTGTGAGAGTAAGTTTCGTGGCTCTTTCCACACACCTTGCATTTTGCGTGCGTGACAAGGGTCGTGGTAGGTGATGCTTTCACTTTGACGTGCTTTGGTGGCTAGGATTTGCGCTAGGTTGGTCTTTTTCTCTAAGTATTCGGTTGCCATAAAGATGTGTGGTTTGATCGCCTCGGCTCTTGCTTTCCATTCGGGTTGATCGTGAAAGAAGTGCGCGTAGTCTTCTTTGATCATAGCACTACAGGTCGCTTCGGGGATGATGATGGCATCGAGTTCGTTTACGAAACCTTCGATGTACTCGATGTTAAATTTTGCGAGAAAATCCACACTGTCAAAATCGCCCGTAAAGTATTGGGGCGCACCACAGCATTTTTGTTGTTTGATGAGGTATGCGTCGATCTCAAGCACTTTGAGAATTTCCAAAAGTGACTTGCCGATGTCGGTGTACATGTAGTTCGCCAAACAACCGATAAAAATACCCACTTTGCCTTTGCCACCGTTAAGAATGACATCGGGATGGGAGTTCAAAAAGGTCTTTTTGGCAAGACTTGGAAAGAGTCTGTCCATCTTGATGATGGGGAAGTTTCTCAGATACATCGAGCTTTGTTTTCCCACCATTTTGAAACCACAGGTTTGGAACATAAAGCCAAAACGTGCGAGAACGTCCATGATGTTACGGTTGCGAAGCAAGAAAAAGGCGAGTTTTTTGTACCAAGCCAAGCCAAATTTTTTGCGAATGTCATTGCGTACTTGTTCAATAATCATATCCACAGGTAAATCGTTCGGACAGACATCGACGCAATTGGTACATAAAAAACAGCTCTCGAAGATGTTTTTAGCGTTTTTGTCGAGTTCAAGTTCGCCTCGTTGGTACGCACTAAGAAGGTCTAAAAATCCTCTAGGACTGGTGACTTCATCACGGTTAACTTCGTGAATCGTACAAACAGGTATACACTTGCCACACTTGACACAGGCATCGCTCGTTACGTTAAATTTAAACATCATTTACACCGTTTTACTGAAGCGTCGTTTATCTTCAGGGATTTTTTGGAGGTACGCATCAAAAGGCATCACAATGTTGCGAATGAGCAGTGTGCCTGTGGTATTGACGAAAATCTTTTTAGCAACTCTATCCACAACGACTAATTCTTCTTGCTCAAAAGGCTCAAGTGCTTTAATCGCATCGGCAAAATAGTCAAAGAAGTCAATGCCAAATGCTTGCTCAATGCCAGCGATATTGAGCTTAAAGTTGCTCATCATCTCCATGATGACCGCTTTTCTAAGTACGTCGTCATCATTAAGTGTTAGCCCACGATGTACTGGCAAAACACCCGCATCGATGGCGTTTTCGTATGCATCCATCTCTTTGAAGTTTTGCACGTAGTGACTCAAGCCTTCACCGATGCTCGTCAAACCAATGCCGATCAAGTCTGCGCCACCTTTGGTCGTATATCCTTGGAAATTGCGGTGCAATTCGCCTTTTTCAATCGCTAAGAAAAGCTCATCATCAGGCTTAGCAAAGTGATCCATACCGATCATTTTGTAGCCATTGGACTCTAAATAATCAATCGTATAGCGCATAATGGCAAGCTTGACACTTGGGAGCGGAAGCGTTGTCTCATCGATCTTGCGCATTGTTTTTTTCATCCACGGCACATGGGCGTAGTTAAACACCGCCAAACGGCTTGGATCAAGCGAAACGGCAAGACGTAATGTCTCTTTAAACGTCTCAAAGGTTTGATACGGAAGACCGTAGATCAAATCCATATTGATCGACTTAATACCTGCGCTTTTTGCCATCTTTACCACATTGGCAGTCACATCGTACGGTTGAATGCGGTGGATCGCTTTTTGAACCTCATCGTTAAAGTCTTGAACGCCATAACTCACGCGGTTAAACCCGTTACATGTAAGCACATCTAACTGCTCTTTGGTTAAGTAACGCGGGTCGATCTCACAGCTGATTTCAGCATCTTTTGCAAAGTTTTTGAAGTGGCTTTTGATAGCGCCAATAATGCGCTCTAACTGTGCTGTGCTGAAAAAGGTTGGTGTACCGCCACCAAAGTGCATCTGAATCACTTCACGCGACGTATCAAGGTGTTTAGAGAGAAGCTCAAGTTCGCGCACAAGATAGTCAATGTAGCGCTCTTTTTTATCCTCTTTGCTGGTGTAAACAACGTTACAGCCACAAAAATAACAGGCACTTCGGCAAAAAGGAAGGTGAAAATAAAGCGAGAGTTTACGACTCTTATCTTGGGTTGCCAAGACGTCCTCATAACTTTTACATGTAAAGCTCTCATGAAACTCGGGCGCTGTTGGGTAACTCGTGTACCTAGGACCCGCTTTGGAGTACTTGGCAAATTTATCAAAATCAATCATGCTACATCCTAGCGCGTAGTCGCGCTGATAATACTCGCCCCTTCAGGCAAATAGAGATCTTTAATATCTAAAAAGAGATTTGGGTGATCCTTTTTGATCTTTTTGATCAATTTATTAAAGTCTATGTCTTTCTTTTTACTTTTGTTCATCTCTTCCATTGCCACCGTAAGAACATCGTTAAAATCGAGTGGCAAATGCTGCAAAATGCTCTTTTCAAGTTTTAAAAAGAGGGCTTCTTGCTCCGCTTTTTTAAAATGCTCTATCATTTTGCTCAGCGTATCAATGGAGAGCAGCGCATGAAGCTTTTGCTTCTCATCATACACCAACCATGGCTCTTTCGCATTCTCCCATGAACCGCGTTTAAGGCGCAAAAGTTTTGTGCTCTCTTCCTCGCTGGGAGTTATCTCTAAAACCGTCTGTTCTTTTTGTTTACTGAGGCTCAAACCCTTAGAAATTTTGTCTATCATCCTGAACTCTTTTCGTTGCTTAAATTCCATTAGCTATTTCTATGCCTATCCAGCCATACCATCACGGCTTTTTGGGCATGCAGTCTGTTTTCTGCTTCATCAAAAATCTCATCGGCATGCGCTTCAAAGACACTTTCACTCACTTCATAGTCGCGGTACGCTGGTAAGCAGTGTAAAAACATTGCATCGTCTTGCGCCAAGTCCATCATCGCATCATCGACCATAAATCCTTGAAAATCAGCGATTCGCTTCGCTTTTTCCGCTTCTTGACCCATTGAAACCCATGTGTCTGTGGTCACAACGGTAGCACCTGCGATCGCCTCTTTAGGGTCATTACCAATTTTAATCACCGCGCCACTCTCTTTGGCAAAAGCAAGTGCTTCTTCTAAAATGGTCGCATCGACTTCATACCCTTTGGGTGTTGCGACGCGAAGCTCAAAGCCCAGTTTAGAAGCCATCATCAACCACGAATGGGTCATATTATTGCCATCGCCCACGTAAGCTACGATTGGGTTTTGATCTTTTTTATACTCGACCATCGTAAGATAATCTGCCATCAATTGAACAGGGTGGTACGAATCACTCAAACCGCTGATGACAGGCACACGCGAATAAGCGGCAAACTCTTCTAAAGTGCTTTGCGCGAATGTGCGTATCATGACCATGTCAACCATACGGCTAATGACACGCGCCGTGTCTTTCATAGGCTCACCACGTCCAAGCTGAAGGTCGTTAGAAGAGAGAAACAATCCTTTTCCACCAAGCTGATGGATGCCCACTTCAAAACTCACACGCGTTCGGGTGCTGCTTTTTTCAAAAATCATACCTAAGGTTTGATTTTCAAGGTAGGGTTTAAATTTCCCCTTTTTCGCCTGTTTTTTGATCTTGATCGCCAAATCGATGATCTCTAAAATCTCTTCTTTACTATAATCTTTGAGGGTTAAAAAATGTCTCATCCTATTTTCTCCTTAAAACTTCAGCTACTTCTTTCGCGTGGTAACTGATGATCATATCAGCCCCAGCACGTTTAAACGCGATCATCGTCTCCATCATCACACGCTCATAATCAATCACGCCTGCACGCCCAGCTGCTTTAAGCATCGCGTACTCGCCACTCACGTTGTAAATACACAAGGGAGTCGATGTTGCATTGCGTACATCACGGATGATGTCTAGGTACGCAAGAGCTGGTTTAACCATCAAAATGTCCGCCCCTTGCATCTCATCTTCCACGGATTCGGCGATCGCTTCTCTTCTATTTGCAGGGTCCATTTGGTAGGTTTTACGATCACCAAAAGAAGGAGCAGACTCCGCTACATCGCGGAATGGTCCATAATATGCACTGGCAAATTTAGTCGAGTAACTCATGATCGGAAGGTTGATAAACCCTTCACTATCCAGCGCTTCACGTAACGCTTCGATCATACCATCCATCATACCACTTGGAGCGATCATGTCTGCACCTGCGTGCGCATGAACGAGGGCTTGTTTGGCTAAGATTTCGAGTGTTGCGTCGTTGTCAACGCTCTCATGTTCGATGTCTAAGATACCGCAATGTCCGTGGTCGGTAAATTCACAAAAGCAAAGATCGGTCACGACAAACATGTTTGGGTAGGCTTTTTTAACCGCTTTGATCGTACTAGCGATGATGCCATGCTCACACAGCGCGTCGCTTCCCACACTGTCTTTCACTTCGGGAATTCCAAATAAAATAATCGAGTTAATGCCAAGGTCTTGCAAGCTTCCACACTCTTTTATAATCTCATCAATGCTCATCTGAAAAACACCTGGCATCGAGCCGATCTCTTTTTTAAACCCTTCGCCGCTTTTAGCAAATAACGGATAAATAAAATCGTCCATACTCAGTGTTGTTTCGCGAACAAGAGAGCGAAGCGTTGCGTTCATCCTTAGTCTTCTAAATCTTTTAAACATTCTTTTGCCTTATCTTGGTTAAAATTACCCACTCGTTATAAAAAGTAGTGATTTTAGCATAACTGGATATAAAAGAAAATGAAAATAGAAATTTCCGAGATTGCGAACCTCCCATCACGTTTTGGGACGTTCAAAATCCAATCGTTTAAAGAGGGTATTAAAGAGCATTTAGTCATTTTTAAAGAGCCTTTAGGAGAGATTCCGTTGGTGCGCGTTCACAGTGAATGTTTAACCGGAGATAGCATAGGAAGTCTCAAATGTGACTGCCGCGATCAGCTCGAATTTGCACTGAGCACGATCGAAAAAAATGGTGGAATGGTCATTTATTTACGTCAGGAAGGCAGAAACATTGGGCTTCTAAACAAAGTCAATGCGTACGCGCTGCAAGATAAAGGGTTTAACACCATCGAAGCAAACCACCAACTCGGCTTCTTAGATGATGAGCGCACCTATGAGATGGTTGAGTTTATTTTGGACTATTTTAAGATCACCAAAATTAAGCTTTTAACCAACAATCCTAAAAAAATTGAGAGTTTGAAAAACATTGACATTGTCGAGCGAATCCCTGTCATTATCCCTTCCAATAAATTTAATGCAGGGTATTTGAAAACAAAAAAAGAGCAAATGGGACATCTTCTTTAGGAGTCACAATGATACGCGAAGCTACGGTGGATGATGCCCAAGCCATTGTCTCACTTCTTGCACAACTAGGATACGCAGACACCCACGCTTTTATGCACGTGCGTATCCAAGAGCTTCTCAAAAACCCCGATGCACTGTTGTTTTGCTACGAATCTGAGGGCAAGGTTGTTGCACTTCTGTCTTTACATGTCATTCCTCAAATCGCACTTTTAGGCTCCTTCTTGCGCATCAGTTATTTTGTCGTGGATGAAAAGGCACGCTCACTCAAGATTGGGGCGGAACTAGAAGCGTTGGCAAGTCAAATTGCCAAAGAGAAAGGGTGTGATCGCATCGAAGTGCATTGCCATGAAAGACGCAAAGATGCGCACCGTTTTTACGAACGCCACGGCTTTGTTGAATCTCCCAAATACTTCGTCAAACATCTATTTTAAAGGAGTCCCATGTTCAAAGAATTTCGTGATTTTTTACTCAAAGGTAATGTGGTCGATATGGCGGTTGGATTTATCTTTGGTGCGGCATTTGCGACCATTGTCAAATCGCTTGTCTCCAACGTGATTATGCCTCCCATTGGTCTGCTGCTGGGCAATGTGGATTTTTCATCGCTTTTCATTGCGTTGGATGGCAAAGTGTATGCTTCTTTGGCGGATTTGGAAAAAGCGGGAGCTCCTGCCATTAAACTGGGTGTCTTTTTCAATGACTTCACCTCGTTTGTCATCTTAGGCTTTGTCATGTTTATGATGATCAAAGGGTATTCAAAAATCGCTCCGAAAAAAGCACCTGAAACCATCACTAAAACATGTCCAGAGTGCGCTATGGCTATCCCTGTGGCGGCTAAAAAATGCCCTTATTGTGGAAGTGAACAAGTGTAAAAAAGCGTTTACATGTAAAGCCAAAACACTTTACATGTAAACAGAAAAAAAACGTCTTATGCTTTTAAATTTGCGTTAGCAAAATCCCAATTGACAAGACTTTTCAAGAAAACATCCAAATAATCAGCACGTTTGTTTTGATAATCCAGATAATACGCATGCTCCCAAACATCGACGGTTAAAATCGCTTTTTGATCGTGTGCGAGAGGTGTGTCAGCATTGGCAGTTTTGGTGATTTTCAGTTTTCCACCTTCAAGTACAAGCCATGCCCAACCGCTACCAAATTGTGTGAGTCCTGCGCTTTTAAACGCTTCGACAAACGTGTCAAAACTTCCAAAATCTTCGGTGATTTTAGTCGCAATCGCGCCACTTGGAGCGCCACCGCCGCCTTTTTTCATACAGTTCCAGTAAAACGTATGGTTCCAAACTTGAGCAGCATTGTTAAAAATACCCATTTTTTCAGGTTTATTGGCAACCGCTAAAATGATCTTTTCAAGACTCTCCTCGGCAAGTTCAGTGCCTTGGATAAGATTGTTCAGATTGGTAACATAAGTTTGATGATGCTTTCCATGATGAAATCCAAGGGTATTGGCTGAGATGTGAGGTTCTAGTGCGTTAGCTTCGTAAGGAAGTGCCGGTAAAGTAATAGCCATAAAAAACTCCTTTATTTAAAATTTAGATACGATTCATTCTACTGCTTCTTACTAAATGAATGCTAAATAGAAACAATTAGTTTTACCGTTTAACGCTCCTGCTTTCAGAGATTAATCGCTCATTAATCGCTATTTTGCTACCATAAAGAGACGAAATAATACACAAGGTTTTAGGCAATGGCTGCATACGTGCTTCCCGATACATTTTGGCAGGATGTGGATCTGTTTTCGACCCTTCTGCTTCAGTACAACCAAACCCACAATATCTCTGGGGCGAAGAGCAAAGAGGTGGTGCTGAGAAATGTGGACGATAGCATTTACCCTTTGCAGTATTTACATGTAAATGAATTAAAACGTGCGATTGACATAGGCACGGGGGCTGGATTTCCCGGTCTTTTACTCGCCCTTGCTCTGCCACACGTTCATTTTACGCTGTTTGAGCCGATTGCGAAGAAAAGTGCGTTCTTGCATTTAGCCAAAACTACACTGGAACTCAAAAATGTCGATGTATCGACCAACAGAGTTGAAAAAGTCACGCCTTTTCAGGTCGATCTGATTAGCTCACGCGCGGTTACGAACACTAAAATGTTGGTAAAATTGTGTCAAAACTTTATTGATCCAAAGACGACGCTTCTGTTTTACAAAGGCGAATTGGTCGATGAAGAGATTCAAGGGCTAAAAAATTGTCAGGTTTACCAGCGTGATAAACGCTATTATCTTGTTATGAAGGATGTTAATGTTAATTAAAATTGCGTTGTTTGCCGGTGTCATCTTTCTGATTTATATCTTTTTTTTCAAAAATAGCCGTAAAGACGATATTCAAAAAAGTGCCTCTAAAAAAGTTCTAGAAGGTGAAACAATGGTCGAGTGCCATGCGTGTTCAACCTTTATCAGCCACAAAGAGGCCATCATCAAAGATGGACTTTTTTACTGCTCGAAAGAGTGTGCAAGGTTGCCCTAATGATACTGATCGGTCATGAACTTATTTCCAGCGAGCCTTTTTACAAAGTTGCCTCTGTTGAAGAGATTGCCAAAACACCTTCTAATGCCGTGGTTCTGTTTGAGTTTGAGCCTGCATTATCGGCCTATTGTGTCGAACAAAAGGTTACGTTTGCTTTACATGTAAGGCATATTAAAGAGCTCATTTTTGCCAATGCGTTAGGTGCTTCTTACTTTGTCGTCGATAAAAGCTTAGCCCTTCACGCGCAAAAAATTGCCGATGATTACCTTTTTGATGGCAAAGTGTTACTTTTAAGCAGTGATGAGAATGAGATCGAATTTACAGCGTCTCATGCCATCGATGGCATCTTATTTGAAACTGGTATTACATCACTTTAACGAGAGGTATATGAGCAAACAACACTATTTTATCCTTGCTTCTCTTATCACATTACTCTATTGGTTTCTTGATGCGTATACCAGTGTATCGCTTTATGGCTCTTCGTTGATCGATGAGATTTTACTCCAAACGCCGCACACTCTTATTTTCATTAAACTCTTAACCGCAGGACTTCTCTTTACGCTCACCCTAACACCGCTTTTTTTCAAACAGCGTATGGATAAAAATGCGCCCATACCTCCCAATGAATTTGCAGAGTTGCAGCGTATTTCAGACATTCTCTTCTCCTCACTCTCGACTCGGATTAATGTGATCAAAGCGCTTGAAATGCTTGAAGAGAGCCTGCATCTTGAATCAAGTCTGCTGTTTATCTACAACAAAGAGAGTCTAAGCCTTTACAATGAAAATGAGTTTATCAAAGCCACATTTCGCTCAAAAGAGATTTTACCGTTTCGTACAAACCCCTCAAGAAGTGCTGTTGAGACGTTTGCCATTAACTGTTTTTTGGAAAAGCGCATGACATCCAAAGAGAGCGTTAAGGTAGAGAACAGACCGGTCACGCTTTTTAGCTTTGCGTTAAAAGAGCCTCGCAGTGAAACCGCTTTAGGCAATCTTGTTCTTGCTAGCAGTAATGCAAAATTTCTTGAAGAACAGACAGATATGATCGAAAAATGCACGCAGATGCTGACATTTGCACTCTCCATCGCTGCGAAAAAAGAGCTCTTGCAAAACCTCAATTCGCAATACTCCAGCGATACAACGAGTCATTTTGACAAGGTGCTCAATATCATTAACTTCTCTAAAGTGCAAGAGCACATCGATCAAGAGTACAAACGTCATAAACGCTACCACACCCAATTAACGCTGGTTCTGATCGACATTACGATGCTCAAAAACCTCACCAAAGTTTTTCCAGCAGAAGTGGTGACAACCCTTAAAAAAGATTTTATACAGTTAGTGATTAAACATACACGTGAAGTGGATATTTTTGGAAAGTGGAGCAATGACCAATTCGCCCTGCTCCTGCCTGATGTTGATTTTCGCGCAGGTCAACGCGTGGCTAAAAAACTTCAAGCGATTTTAGATGAGACCAAATTTGCCAGAGTAGGCAAAATCAGTTGCAGTTATGGCATCACCTCGATTTCGCCCAAAGACACCATCGGTAGCTTTAAAGCCAGAGCCGAGAGTGCCCTTGTTGCAGCCTCAGCCAAAGAGGGCAATGCCATCGAGGTAAAACTTCAAACCACAGAGTTAAATCATTAATGTTACGCCGTTTGCGTAACGGTATCTTCAACAATGAGAGAAAAAAAGGTGCGTAGCATCCGTTAAATAATAACTCGCTTTAACGCAGGATAGAGCTTCGTGATGATCTCATAACTGATTGTGTTAAACTGCTTCGCCAAAGGGTTTGCATCCTCAAACATGCACACCTTTTTGGCATCGCCTCCAAGGCAAAAACTGTCCATAGACATGCGCCCTTTGGTGAGACTGCCATCTGCCATTGGAACAGGCGTAAAGCCATCAAAACGAAAAAACCCATCCCCATAGCCAATGTCATAGGTAGAGATCAGTTCGTCCTCTTTGGCTTCATAAACCCCACCGTATCCAACGCGTTCTCCTTGTTTCAAGATGCGAGAACTCAGTTTTTCTGCCCAGAGTGCAAGAACTGGTTTGAGATCAAACGAAGCGATGGAAGAAGGAAGCGTGGTGTAGCCATACATCGCGATGCCTGAACGGGCATAATCATCGCTCCCAATCGAGCTTACACGCAAGAGCGCTGCGGAGTTGCACGAGTGAAAGGCAATGGATGGCATTCCATACGCTTGTGCAATCGCTTTGATTTTGAGTTTCGCGCGCTCAAAATTGGCGCGTTGCCAGAAAAGTTCACTGTTCAGCTCATCCGCACTTCTAAAATGAGTAAAGACCCCTTTTAAGCGCAATTTTTTAGCATGTATCAATGCCATCGCCGCTTCAATGTCCTCTTCCTTAATGCCATTGCGGTGCATCCCCGAATCAAGACTGAGATGAATCGAAGCACCTTCAGGAAGTGCTTGAAGCGCTTCATAAGAGTGTGTTGCAAATGAAATGGAAGGAGAAAGTGTTTTACATGTAGGATGATCGACTAACACCAAAACCTCTTCAAACAGATCAGCGATCGATTCTGCTTCTTCGATGTTTTTAACCGCTGCGCGAAGCAGACCGTACTCAGCGGCTAGTTCTGCCATTGTCCTCAGATCATGCCCATACGCGTTATCTTTTAAAACCGCCATGAGCTTTGTTTTGCCCCCAGCTTTGGCACACAAAAGATCAAGATTATGAAAAAAGTGTGCTTTATTAATCGTAATAAATGCCATGTCTCTACGCTTTCACCCCAAGATTACGGATTACAAAACCCCTGATTTTACGGGCTTGGTAATCGAGTTTGTAAAAATGTTCATACACCGTTTTTGCATCGAGCATTGGGGCGCTTGAAAAATCAAACGCGATCCCTTTGCTGTCTTTTGGAACCTGTGTGTCAATATACGCCATAAAAGCATCTCGAGCGTCAATGAGTTTAGCAAGCTCTTGATCGATCTCTATTTCGTTTGGATTCATCTTCTATCCTTATTTCTCTGCCAAAACCTGCATTTTATCACCGATAAGCTCTATGTAAAGCTCTTTTTCGCCCTTAGAAGCAAATGAGGGACTTTTATAGGTTTGGTAAAATGAGATTTTAAACAGTTTACGGTCATCCAATGTTGGATACGGCGAAATACTCATATGCTCAAAAAGAATCGTTTTTTTCTCTTTACGTGAAAAAATTTGTTTTTTCATATTGGAAAATTGCACTTTACCCGATCCATCAGATTTTTTAAAGTCATTCGAGTAAAAGTTCAAATATGTATTGACGTCACTGACTTTCCAAGCACGTTGCCATTTGTACACTTCGCTTAAAATGGTGGCAATTTGTTCGCGCGTCATTTTAGGCACTTTTGACTCTCCAATAATCACAACGGCACTTTGCGCGTTGATTTCGGTGTCGAGTGTTATAAGTTGATTGTTTTCAAAGGCAACACACCCTTTGGTACGATCATCGCGATCTTTTCCATCAATGGGCATACCGTGAATCCAGATACCATCGCCACTTTTATTGCGTAACGTATCGAAAAGATTGGGGTACGAAAGCACAAAGGCTAAAGGTCCGTAAAATTGATCGGTTGGCTTAAAGCGTCTGGTGATCTCATAAACCCCTACAGGCGTTTTAAGATCGCCACGTTTGAGCTTATCCCCACTTTTACCCATAATTACATCATCATGCCCACGCACCAGTTTCAAACCATCGGTTTCGACGTGATAGACTTCACACCGTTTTTTCTCTTTTTCGCAGACAACAAGCGACTCGACATCTTCATAGTAACCATAACTGACATCAATCCCTTTAAGGTGTTTGAGCCAATAATCGCGTGATACACTCTCTTTTTCGCTCGGTGTTTTTGATTTAACAAACCGATTGTGACCTAGTTTCACCGCAGGTTCAAGAATCACTTCTTTCTCTTTTTTAACCTCTTTAATCGGAGCCTTCACCTCTTTGGATTCAAACTCTTTTTTGAGGAAGTCCTCAACAGCGTTGATACCTTTCGTTTTGTAGATTTTATAAATATCCTCAGCCGTTGCCGCATATAAGGCAAGAGCACACAGAGACAAAAAGAACAGATAGCGCATACAACCCCTCTTTACATAGACGTTCACTGCGAGAAGCAGTACTTTGGTCTAAGACAATTTTTGGGGCTATTCTATAAAAAAATCACTTAAGAGCTCCTCTTTTGACGAATCACAATTGATTTTCTTTTTTTACGTACATTTTAAAAATCTTTGGCTATCATGAATTTATCGAACTTCAACGAAAGATGCGCCCATGTCATTAGAACTTATTTTAGCTTCTTCAATCGTCGCTCTACTGGTCATCCTTCTTCCCACACTTTTTTTACTCAGTCGAAAACTAGGCCCTTCTAACAGTGGCAATAAAGCCAAAAACAGTGTGTATGAAAGTGGGATTAGTTCTCCCATCGGAAACAGCGAAAGTCGCTTTAGCGCCAAGTTTTATCTGGTGGCGATTTTATTTGTTCTCTTTGATGTGGAGATCGTCTTCATGTTTCCTTGGGCAGTCAACGTGCGTGAACTCTCTCTTTTTGGGCTTTTTGAGATGTTTACCTTCATCGGACTGCTTCTGCTAGGACTTATTTACATCTACCGTATTAAGGCACTCTCATGGCAGTAGGCGCAGAAGCAATCTTTGGCGAAAGCCTCATTACCACCAAACTGGACAGTGCCATTTCATGGGCAAGAGAATCCTCCATGTGGCCGTATGTTTTTGGAACCGCCTGTTGTGCCATCGAATTTATGAGCGTGGCGAGCAGCAAATACGACATCTCCCGCTTCGGCGCCGAAGTCGTTCGTTTTTCCCCTCGCCAAGCTGATCTGCTCATCATTGCAGGAACCGTCAGCTACAAGCAAGCGCCGATTTTAAAGAAAATTTACGATCAAATGAGTGAGCCCAAGTGGGTCATCAGCGCAGGTGCTTGTGCCTGTAGCGGTGGTTTTTACGACAACTACACAACCCTTCAAGGCATTGATAGCATCATTCCTGTGGATGTGTATGTCGCAGGCTGTCCACCGCGTCCTGAAGCCTTTTTGGATGCTCTTTTGGAGGTTCAAAAGATTCAAGCAACACAGAGCCTTTTAGACGATCGTGCCAAACGTGTTTTTAAAGGAGTGCTCGATGTCTAAATCCTTTAAAGAACAGTTCAAAACCGCTTACACTGTGGATACTTATGGCGCATTTATTTTAGATAAAGCGCTTATTTTCAAAGCGCTACAGACCCTATTAGAAGAAGATAAATACACTTTTTTGGTCGATATCACCGCCATTGATTATTTACATGTAAAGAGCCAACCCGAGCGTTTTGCCGTTGTCTATCTTTTGCGCGATCAGAATTTTCAAAACCTTATTACGATCAAAACCTACATCGACAGCTCCCTTGCGACGCAAAGCGTGACGCCGCTGTTTAAAAGTGCCAACTGGGCGGAGCGGGAGATTTGGGATCAGTACGGCATTCACTTTAAAAACCACCCCAACCTCAAACGCATTTTAAATCACAAAGAGTTTGTGGGACACCCTTTACGCAAAGATTATCCGATCACGCAGGGGCAACTCTGCCACCAAAGCGATACCTTGATGGACGAGATGACACCGCGTCTGAAATCTAAAGGCTACACTTCGCATGAAGATCTGATGTTTCTCAACCTTGGCCCCGCGCACCCCGCAAGTCACGGTACGATTCGCACGTTTGTCGCCCTTGATGGTGAAAATATCACCTCGGCAGTCAGTGAGATAGGTTACTTACACCGAGGCTTTGAAAAGTCGTGCGAAAACCATACCTATAACCAAATTATTCCTTACACCGATCGGCTGAATTACTGCTCTGCGATTTTAAATAACATCGCTTATGCACACGCCGTTGAGGGAATTTTAGGCGTTGATCTGCCTGAGCGCGCGAAGTTTATTCGTGTTATCATCGGCGAACTCTCACGCATCATCGACCATCTCGTCTGTTTAGCGGCGATTTTGGTGGATATGGGAGCGCTGACCAATTACTGGTACCTTTACAACCCCCGCGAAAAAGTGTACGACCTTCTCTCCAAACTCACAGGTGCGCGTCTAACGAACTCGTACATGCGTATTGGCGGTATGAGTTACGATTTGTACGATGGCTTTGAGCATGATCTTAAGGTGTGTCTTAAAGAGATCAAAGAAGGGGTCAGTGATGCGCTTAAACTCATTGAGCACAACCGTATTTTTCACGACCGCACGCAAAATGTGGGCATTATTTCCAAAGAAGATGCGATCAACCGAGGACTCACAGGGCCTAATTTACGTGCGTGTGGCGTTCCTTACGACCTTCGTGTCACAGCACCTTATTATCACTACGAGACGTTTGACTTTGACATCGCTTTAGGCAGTGTTGGCGATGTGTACGATCGTATGATGGTACGTTTTGAAGAGATCAAACAGAGCACACGCATCATTAACCAAGCGATGCAACGCTTACCAGAAGGGCCTATTTGCGTGCAAGATCACGCGATCTCCCTGCCACCTAAAAAAGAGGTCTATAACAACATTGAAGGCTTAATGAATCAATTTAAACTCGTCTACGAGGGGGTGAAAGTGCCTGCTTCTGAGTATTACCGAGCTATTGAGGGTGCGAACGGAGAGCTTGGCTTTTTTATCGTCAGCGATGGCAGTGGCACACCCTACAAAGTCAAAGTCAGACCTCCGTGTTTTTACGCGATGGCGGCGTATCCACGCATCATTGAAGGCAGCATGATCGCAGACGCGGTTTTGACCTTAGGCAGTCTTAATATCATCGCAGGGGAGTTAGATCGATGAGCACTTTTTTATTCAATCAAGACAATGAGGAAAAATTCAGTGCTCTGTTAGAGCGCTACCCCGATAAAAGTTCCTTGATGCTCCCTTCGTTATGGATGGTTCAGTACCAAGAGGGGTGGATCAGTCTCGATGCGATGCAATTTGTGGCGAAAAAATTGGGATGTTCGGCGATGGATGTCTACTCTGTCGCTTCGTTTTACTCGATGTTTCTGCTTCAACCCATTGGAACGCACCATATTCAGCTGTGCAAAACACTCTCCTGTATGCTGGCAGGTTCTAAAACCTTGCAAGAGCATCTTCAAAACCGCCTTGGCATTAAAGCAGGAGAAACCACACCTGATGGCAAATTTACCCTCTCGTTGGTCGAGTGTTTAGGCTCGTGTGGCACAGCGCCTTGTATGCGACTCAATGATGATTACATCGAAAATCTTACCCTTGAAAAACTCGACGCGCTTTTGGAGGAACTTTCAAAATGATGGTGAAACTGGTCAGTAAAAATTTTGATATTCCCAATGCGCATACCTTAGAGGTGGCGCGAAACCATGGTCGGTATGCCTCTTTGAACAAACTCTTTAGCATGAGCCCTGATGATGTGACGTGTGAAGTTGAAAAAAGCGGACTTCGCGGCAAAGGTGGCGGAGGTGCAGCAACGGGCGAGAAGTGGCGACTTATCCCCAAAAACAGTGACAAACCTGTTTATTTGGTGATTAACGCCGATGAGGGCGAACCTGGAACCTTTAAAGATCGCCAGATTTTAGAGTTTGATCCGCACCTGCTCCTTGAAGGAATTATTGACTCCTCTTACGCCATCGGTGCACATCACGCGTATGTCTACGTTCGTGGTGAATATGTTTTTTGGATCAATCGCTTGCAAAATGCCATTGATGAAGCCTATGCGGCTGGCATCTTGGGGGAAAGCATTTTAGGGCACGATTACGCTTTACATGTAACGGTTCACAAAGGAGCAGGTGCCTACATCTGTGGCGAAAAAACGGCACTTTTAGAATCTCTTGAGGGCAAACGCGGACACCCAAGACTGAAACCCAAAGGCAAAGAGCCTGAATGGTTTTTTGGCAATCCAACCGTTGTTAACAACGTTGAAACCATCGCCAGTGTGCCGTACATCATCAACGAAGGCTTCGCAGCGTACCGCGCTTATGGCACAGCAGAATCTCCTGGAACCATGCTTTTTGGCATCAGCGGTCAGGTGGAACGACCCGGTATCTACGAACTGCCGTATGGCACGAGTATGAAAGAGGTGATCTACACGCTGTGCGGTGGCATTAAAGGTGGCAAAAAACTCAAAGCCGTCATTCCCGGTGGTTCGTCCGTACAGATACTTAGAGCCGATGAGATCGAAGGTATAACGCTGGATTACGAAAGTCTCAAAGCGCATGGCTCCGCCCTTGGAACAGGCGGTATCATCGTGATGGATGAAGATGTGAGCATCCCTGAAGTGATGAAAAACCTCTTCGAGTTTTACCACCACGAATCCTGCGGTCAATGCACTCCGTGTCGAGAAGGCACAGGCTGGGTTGATCGTGTTTTAGCCAAAATCATAGCTGGCAAAGGCACACAGGAAGACTTTAAAACCATCCTTGATGCGTGCGATATGCTTAACGGCAAAACCATCTGCGTTTTTGCGCCATCGGTGGCATTTATCGCGCAGAGTTACATTCAGAAGTTTCGGGAAGAGTTTGAGACATTGATTCAATAGCTTTACATGTAAAGCTATTGAATGCTCTTTTTAAAATGCTCTAATCTTCTTATTTAAAATCAAAACTATTGTTATTGATGACCAATTTTAAACACAGCCACCACACATATGCAGCTGGGTATGAGTTCATTTCGCCTACTTCGGATAACCCATGTGCTAAGTTATTTCTAAAATTGTAACCGAGTGGTTTTGCTAGCAACACTTGCATTTCAAAAAGTAGATTTTCACTCAAAACCAGATGTATTTCCTCTTTCTCTAAAAGTTTAGATAAGCCTAACTCTGTTTCAATTCCTTCTTTATCGATCGTTGTTGTTTTAACGCCTCTACCTTTTAATTCTAATCGAACAAAGTGTTCAACTTGAGGAACTAAAAGTTGAATAGAAACTAAAAAATTAAGTTCAAAACCATGCCATAGTCCTTCAACCCATGCAACGACTCTCTCGTTGGGAACCAATGTAGAGTTTGTACAGATAAGATATAAATCTTCTTTGGTAATGCGATGTTCAAGAAGTAGTTGAAAAAGTGCAGGAATGACATACGCTTGAGCAGTAAGTTCAATGTAATTTTTATAGTTTTGTACCATTGTAGGGAAGAGTGTATCAAAATCAGCTGTCGTGCTCTCTTTTAAATCAATGGAAGGTGTTTTGGCAATGGTTCTTCCATCATGATTTATATGCACACCCCCGGATAAATGTTGTAATGGAAATTGTTGGATATGTGCTTGAGCTTGCTCTTTAAAATATTCTTTTGTTGGTATATCAATTAAGTTAGCAAAAATGAATAGTGTTTTAAATTTAGGTTGATTTGATACCGCTTTTTCACTGTATTCGACCATTTCTTTAGTGTCTATTTGAGTTTTAACTCTTTGCATATATTCTAAAGTGATTTGATTTGATTCAGGAATTTTTTTCTCAATCTCAGCGATAAGAGCATGAATATTATTGGTATCACGGTGTTTTTGGGGAATTTGTCTGAGTGTTTGCAACGCATTCTCATAATGTGCTGTACTTTGAAATTCATACGGTTGGGCAAGTGCATTTTGATAAAAAGAAAAACCCGTTTCATAGAGTAGCTTGTGGCATAATTCTTGATTTTTTAATTTTCTAGCCCATTTTAAGGCATATTGGTAATATTGTGTACTTTGATAATAGAATCTTTGTTCTTTGTACTGTTGGGCAATTATTTCGAGTTGCGTCGTGATAACTTCAATTTCTTCTTTTGCTAATTTGGCAATATCCAAAATTTCGACAAGACGCATTAAATAAAAATTGTCTTCATTTGAAGTTATTTTAATATGCTCTAAAATATGATTGGTAAGGTTTTCAGTAGGTTGATTAATGGTTAAAGCTAATAATATTGCTCGTTGCCATGCTTTCCCTGCATAATGAATTGTATCGTGCGAGAGTGGATATTTTTGATAGTTTTCAATAGCAATTTTTGCAAAATCAATAACTTTGCCTCGTTTTAATGTCCATAAGACATCAGCTATGCGAGCTTTGATTTGGTATGTTTTACATTCGGGGAGGATGAGTTCAAAAAAGTCTAATTCCTCTGAAGTAAAATCATCAAGTATTGCTGAACGACGACCATCTGCAAGAATAATGTGTGGAGAAAATGGTTCGTTTTTGCTTTGTGGATGTAACATCATTGAGCATAAATCACTCATTAAAAAATAAATTCTTGCAATAGTTGACTCATCGGCATCTTGCGCTAATTGATGAAAGTTGAATGAAAATTCATTGCAATCTTTTTGACATTTAATTTGATTTCTAATTGATATAAAATTTTGGAGCAATAGGGGAGCATTTCCGCATTCTTCTCTGGTCATTTATTCTCCTTATTCTTTTTAATATAGTAATCTATTAACAAGAAGTCTTTACATGTAAACGTTACTTAATAAACAACGACATATACGAAAGTCTTGCGGTATCAATCAAGAAATCGACTCCTGGGAAATAAGCGATAAAGGTATTACCAATTCCTCCCCAAATAACCGCTATCGCAATCACACCAATCGTAATGGGTGTAATGCCACTCAGTGTGGGGATCATGGCACCTTCTTTCTCGCACGCGGGGTAAAAGTACATGAGTGCGATGAGTTTGAAGTAGTAATAGATCGAGATAAACGTGGCGATGATGCCACACACGGCTAGAAAGGTGTAGCCTGCTTCAATCGCACCCGTGAAGATGTAAAATTTACCGACAAAGCCGATGGTGCTTGGAATGCCAGCAAGCGAGAGCATAAAAACACTTAGCATCGCTGCCATATAAGGATGCACATGTGCAAAGCCACGAAAATCCTCGTACGTGACACGAACATGCTCATCGGCGGCGATGTACGAGATGAGTCCAAACGCACCCATCGCGGAGAGAAAATAGGCGACGAGGTAGAAGATGATGGAGGAAGATGCACTCTCCCCTGCGTAACCGATAGAGACGAAAGCGATGAGCAGATAGCCCGTGTGAACGATGCTCGAAGCGGCAAGCATGCGCTTAAGACTCTCTTGGATGATCGCCAAGAACGTTCCATACAGCAGGGTCGCTAAAATCACGACAACAAAAAGCGTGTCCCAAATGTCGCGAATCGGGTCAAGATCGATGAGCATCAAACGAAGCACAAAGCCAAAAATCGCCACTTTAAAGGTTGCCGCCATAAACGCCGTTACGGGCAGAGGCGAGCCATCGTACACGTCAATCGTCCAGTTTTGAAACGGAAACGCGGAGATTTTAAACAAGAACGTCACCAAGATAAACGTCGCACCGATGATTATGAGCGAAACATCTTTGCCCATCTGTACATCAAGCGCTTTTCCAATATCGCCCAAAATCGTCGTACCAAGCCCTGCATACATCATCGCAGAACCTAAGAGGAAAAATGCCCCTGAAATGGAGCCAAGCACTAAGTATTGGTAGCTTGCTTCCACCCGTTTGTCGTGAATTTTTTGAAACCCGATCATTACATAAAGGGAAAGTGAAGCGATCTCAAGCGCGATAAACGCGGTTAAAAGCTCATTGGCATGTACTAGTAACATCATGCCAAAAACAGAGAAGAGAAACAGTGAAAAAACCTCTTTTTTAAAGTGACGTTTCGTTTGAAAATAGTGCGTTCCAATGAGAGAAGTCACCAATGCACCACTCAAAATCAATGCGTCAAAATAGACCGAATAGCTGTCAACAATGAGCATCTTAGAAAAAAGCTCTTGCATCGGAAAAGCGGTGAAAAGCTCCCCAAAGTAGAACAGATCGGCACCCAAAGCTCCCAGTAAAATCAAAAAGGTAAAGAGTGAAAAACGCTCCATCGAAAAACGCTCAACGGGGGAGAGAAGCATCAAAACAACCGCCCCGCCTGCAACAATGATGAGCGGTAAAAGATAACCAAGGTCGTTTACAAGCATCACTTCACTCCTACATGTAAAATATCGATGAGATAGTGCTGCAAGGTCGGCTCGATTTTATACAAGAAAAGATCGGGGTAAATACCCATCGCGATGATCAGCACCGCTAAAGGAAGCAAACCTAAAATCTCATACAATGTTAAGTCTTTCATGTTCGAGACATCGTTGTCACTTTTGACCAAAACCGCTTTTTGAAAGACCCAAAACATGTAACTTGCCGCGACTAAAACCGTAAGGGCGGAGAGCACGCCAAGGTAAGGGTTGTAATGAAAAATGCCCAAGACGATCAATAGCTCTGCCACAAAACCGTTCGTTCCCGGAATGCCCACGGTACAAAAGAGCATAATGGCAAAAAAAAGGGTAAACCACGGCGCTTTGGTCGCAATGCCTCCCAGTCCTGAAAGTGAGCGAATGCCTAAGTGTCGCTCCATCACGCCGACCAGTAGGAAAAGTCCACCCGTAGCGATGGCGTGTGCGACGATCAAAAAGGCACTTCCCATCATGCCTTGCACATTAAGCGCAAAAACGCCTGCGGTGATGAACCCTAAGTGCGAAGCGGACGAATAGGCAAACATCTTTTTGATGTTCATTTGACAAATCGCAGCGATACCAAAATAGACCAATCCAAAAATACCAAGGGCAACAAAATAAATCGAGAACTCCACAAAGAGGTCTGGAAACAGCGGAATCATAAAACGAACCAATGCGTAGACACCGAGTTTTGCCATGATGGACGAGAGCAAGAAAACACCGCCTGTGGGTGAGTTGGAGTAGGTTTGAAGCAACCATGAGTGAAACGGAAAGAGAGGAATTTTAATCGCAAAAGCGAGCATAAACCCAAAAAAGAGGAGTATTTTTTGCTCACGCGCAATGGTCGTGATATTGACTAAATCCGAAAGTGCAAAACTCCAGACACCAAATTCATAGTAGTGTGTCACGCCCAAATAGAGAATGCTCACAAACATAAAGAGCGAACCCATAATGGTGTAAATCGTGATTTTCAGCGTTGAGAAGACGCGATTGCCTGAGCCAAACAGACCAATGATCATAAACACCGGCAGTAACATCGCTTCCCAAAAAAAGTAGAATAAAAACAGATCGAGCGAAAAGAGCGTACCGCTGATGCCTGATTGGATAAAGAGCATGCTGATCCAGTAGCTTTTAGAGCGCGCATTGTTCCACAAAAGCAGATAGGCACTCGGGATCAGCGTGGCGATCAGCATCAAAATGATCAGTGAAAAACCATCAATGCCAAGGCTGTATGAGATGCCATAACTCTTGATCCACGGATACACTTCTTTAAATTGAAGCGTGCCTGTCAGCTCAAAATGGGTGTAAATGTAGAGTGCTAACGCAAAGATGGTAAGTGACACGCCAAAAGCGGCATTGCGCGTGATGCGCGAAGAAAAGGGTGCTACCATCAGAAAAAGTGCCACAACCATGGGTAGAAAAATGATGATTGAAAGTATGCCGATATTCATTAATCCACCGCCCAAATCAAATAGCATGACGCCACGCTGATGCCGAGCATCATAATAAGCGCGTAAAAGCGGACATTGGCATTTTGCACGAGTGCCACCACATGCCCTAGTTTGATAAAACCATGGCTCAGCCCCATAATGACGCGATCGACAATGTTGACATCTAATCCCACCGCGATGAATTCGCTGAGCTTTCGAATGGAGCGTACAAATAAAACGTCGTAAATCTCGTCCACATAAAACTTATTGTAGACAATTCCTTTGGCTTCTTTGTGGCGAGAAAGATCGTACCCATAAAATTTTTGATACGCGATGCCAATACCTATAAGCGAAACGGTGACATTGAGACCCAGTAAAAGCCATTCGGTTTCATGGCTTACATGTAAGATTCTCATGCCCCATTCACCCAACCATGAACCAATCAGATGGCTCCCGCCTAACAGCGAAGGTAACCCCATAAATCCAGCCAAAAGAGAGCCAAAGGCGAGCACGACAAGAGGGGCTTTCATCACCCACGAGACATCGTGCGGATGGTTTACATGTAAAGCATTTTTACCCTCAAAAACGACAAAAAAGAGTCGGAACATATAGTACGCGGTCAAAACAGCACTGCACACGGCAATGCCCCAAATGACGTATTCGCCACTCGCAAACGCGACGAGTAAAATCTCATCTTTACTGAAAAATCCTGCAAAAGGAGGAATCCCGCTAATCGCTAAGGTTGCCATCAGCATCGTGATGTAAACCACAGGCGTGACACGACGCATTTTGCCCATCTTGAAGATATTTTGTTCATGGTGCAACGCGATAATCACCGCACCCGCTCCCATAAAAAGCAGTGCTTTGAAAAAGGCGTGGGTAAAGACGTGAAACAGTGCACTGCTATACGCGCCCAAACCAACGGCGATAAACATATAGCCTAACTGCGACATCGTTGAATAGGCTAAAATCTTTTTAATATCGCTCTGTTTGGTCGCAATCACAGCGGCAAAAAGCGCACTAAACGCGCCAATGTAGGCAATGAAAAGTCCAATATTTGGAATAAGCTCATACAAAAAGGAGAAGCGCGCGACCATGTAAACGCCCGCTGTGACCATCGTTGCGGCGTGAATCAACGCTGAAACAGGCGTAGGGCCTGCCATGGCATCGGGTAACCAGACGTAGAGTGGAATCTGAGCCGATTTTCCCATCGCACCGATAAAGAGCGCGATGCCTACAATTTGGAGTAACGAAGAGGGCATGGAAGAGATGTGAAGGGCGATCGTTTCGTAACTAAACCCTGCTGATCCACTGTGAAAAAAGAGAATCGCAAGTCCCACCAAAAAGCCAAGATCGCCGACACGGTTGACGATAAACGCTTTATTGCCAGCGACAACGTTGGAGTTATCTTGGAAGTAAAAGCTAATGAGCAAATACGAGCAAAGCCCTACCCCTTCCCAACCAATAAACATAATCAAAGGCCCATCGGCAAGGACGAGCAGAAGCATCGAACTTAAAAAGAGGTTGAAGTAGAAGAAAAACTTGCCATACCCTTTGTCGTCGCTCATATACGCAGTCGCGTAAAGGTGGATCAACCAGCCCACAAAGGTGATAAAAAGCACCATAAATAAAGAGAGTTTATCGCCCAAGAAGCCCATATAGATTTTGTATTCGCCCACACCGAGCCATAAATAGGGCTCAAAATGCAATGCAACACCCGTTTTAGCAACCTCTAAAAAAGCAATGAGCCCAAAAACAAAACTCAAAAATGGCGCAAAAAGTGCAGGGAGGGTAAACCATTTTTTAGCCAGAGGCATTTTGGTGATGCTCAGCATGTACAAAAGTCCGATCAACACGGAAGAGAGCAATGGCGATAGGACAATTCCTGCTAAAAGAGCGCTCATACAGCCTCCTTTTGGGAGAGGGTTCTAAAGAGGTCAGAATCGAGTGATTTTTTACGACGATAGAGCACGATAATCAGCGATAAAAACACACCTGCTTCCGCGGCGGCAATCGCAATGATCAGCATCGCCATCACATGTCCGCCCATATCGTGATGGTAGTTACTTAAAGCGACAAACATCAGGTTTACAGCGTTGAGCATCAGCTCAATCGACATATAAATCACAAAGATATTTTTACGACTAATGACCCCTAAAAGACCAATGGAAAAAAGTATCATGGCAACAACGATGTAACCAAAAAGGGTATTGGCGATCATGCTTCGTCCTTTCGACCCAAAACAACGGCACCGATGAGTGCCACAAGGAGTAAAATAGAGATGAGTTCAAACGGCAAGAGCCACTGCGTGAAAAGCTCCATGCCAAGGGGTTTGATCTTCCCAAAATCACTGTCAACGGGATTTACATGTAAAGGCATTTTGGAAAAAGCACGGAGAATCAAAAAATTGAACGGCAACAGCGCAATGGAGCCTAAAAAGAGCGTGATATTTTTATTAGGCTCTTTGGGCAAATTCGCCTCTTTGACGTTTAAAAACATAATGATAAAAATGAAAAGCGTTAAAATTGCACCCGCATAAATGATGATTTGCACCATAAATAAAAATGAAGCACTCAAAAGCGCAAACAGCCCCGCCAAGGCGAGAATCGTCAAAATAAGACTCAGCGCACTGTGCACGGGTTGATGAAAACCAACCATGCCAATAGCGCCTAAAATGGCAAAGGAGCCGAGCAGTAAAAAGAGAATATCCATCATTGCTTTTTCTCCTCATTGGCTAAAAGTTGCTCTTTCGTGAGCACAAAATCTTCGCGTTTTTTACCGATAAAACTAAAAATGCCACTGTCCATGCGAATCGCGTCACACGGACACGCCTCAACACACGCGCCGCAAAAGACGCACTCTAAAAGGTCAATATCAAAGCGTTTGGGCATCTTCTCATCAACCCCATCTGTGCGTTCTTCTGCTTCGATGAATATACACTCCGCAGGACACGCCGTCGCGCACATAAAACACGCCACACAACGCACACTCCCATCGTCGCGTTTGGTCAGACGATGCACGCCGCGGTAGCGCTCACTGATGTCGTGCGGTTGCTCTTCGGGGTAAAGAATAGTGGGAATATGCGGCTTATCGCTTAGATTGGTGATGAAATGCGAAAGCGTGGTTTTCATACCGCCAAAAATGGCAGGAATGTAGAGCTTCTCTTTGAGGGTATTGCCATGGCGTTTAACGACTTTAATGCCCATCTACAGCTCCTTTACCACAATGATAATCGCGCTAACAACAATGTTGGCAATCGCCAAAGGCATCAGCACTTTCCATCCAAGGGTTTGCAACTGATCGTAACGAAAACGAGGCAAAGTCCAGCGCACCCAAACAAACACAAAGTTCATAAACAGCAGTTTGACCGCAAAGGTTGAGATCTGAATAACCGCCGTCACGACATTCGTAGACGTTGGCGTAAGCCCTAGATAAAGCAGTGCTCCAAGTCCTGCAATGACCAGCACATTGAACCCAATCAACCCTTTTTGCAACACCGCACTTTCCGTGTTTCGTACATCACTTTTGAGATACCAACGGTTATGTTTTTTGATCCAACGCATCGCATAAAAACTGCCCAATGGAAGGGCTAGTATGATAAAGCCTAACACATAAGGCATCGTGGTTTGAAGCGTTTGGGTATTGAGGTAGGGCAGATGATAGCCGCCCAAAAAGAGGGTTACAATCAACGCACTTGAGGCACTCATCGCGACATATTCGCCCACGAAAAAGAGTCCAAAACGCATCGCGCTGTATTCGGTGTGGTAGCCTCCGACGATTTCGCTCTCGCCCTCCGCTAAATCAAACGGTGTACGGTTGGCTTCTGCAAACGCGGTCACGATAAAGATAAGCGCGGCAAGAGGTTGCACCACAATGCCCCACGCAGGAATAAAGCCCAAAAGAAGTTCACCTTGATATGCCACAATGTCGCCCAAATGAATGGAGCCATAGGTAATGAGCAGTGAAACCACCGAAAGTCCCATCGCTGCTTCGTAGCTGATGACTTGCGCACCCGCTCGCATCGCGCCCAAAAGGGAGTATTTGCTCCGACTCGCCCAACCGCCAAGCATGATTCCATAAACGCTCAACCCTGCCAGCGCTAAAAACCAAAGAATGCCCAGATCCGTCGGCAAACCCTGCATGATGAAACGCTCGCCGTTGATGATCAGATCATCGGCAAAGGGCATCACCATAAAGCTTAGAAAGGCAGAGACAAAGACGATCACAGGCGCTAAGGAGAAGAAAAAATTCTCTTGAATCGCTTTGGCTTGAAAATCCTCTTTGAAGACCAGTTTGAGCATATCAGCTAAGGATTGAACCAGTCCACCGAGTCGAATACCGTTGATGTGACAGCGATTAGGGCCTAAACGATCTTGAATGAGTCCCGCCACACGACGTTCCACCCAGACCAAAATGGGTGCCAATCCAAGCGAAAAAAGGAGCGCTAAAATGACGTTGAGGATGACAACAAAAACGCTAAGAGTGCTCATAGCGCGATCTTTGGTGTGGTTTTAAGAGAGGCAAATGTAATGCCTTTTAGTACCTCGTAAAAGAAGAGTTCGGCGTCCCAAACCTCTTTACATGTAAAGATCGTATCGCCTAAAATGGCGGCCAAAAGTGTTAACAGTGTTTTGTGTCCGTGCTCGCTTTGGATGGCACAGGCGCTGTACTGAATGTAGCCGTCCACATTGATAAAACTGCCATCGCGTCTGGTGTGTGAAGCGATGGGAAGAACGAGTTCCACCTCTTTACATGTAACCTCACAGCTGGAACAGAGAATCACGGTATTGCGCGTATAGCGCATCTCTTTAATGATTTTGGCATCACTGCGTCCGATAAGCACGACCAGTTCTGCTTTTTCAAGAGCATTTTCCAAACCCTCTTTGGTTGTATCAATCCCTAAAAGTGGTAGTGCTCTGGCGTTAGCAGAGCGATCATTGCATTTTAAAAAATCATCGCCAAACGTAGCATCGTATCGCTCAGGCTCATAAGCATTTAATGCTATTTCATAGAGCTTTGAGAGCTTTTGCACCCGCACCATCTCTTCTAAAGAGAGGTTTGAAGAGAGCAGAAACAGCGTTTTACCCAAGTGGCGCTTTAAAAGACGCAGGAGTTTTCCCTCGGCGTATTCGTATTCGCTCATTTTGCCACGAATGAGGGCATGAAACGCTTGGTTTTCATTCTCTTTGGTGTAGCTAAGCCTTCCCGCATCGCAGATAAAATAGCCATTAATTGTCTCATTGAGGCGTGGACGGTAACGGTAAATCATCTCATCTTTGTACTTCTCTTTGTGGTGATCGACAAAAATGGAACAGCCTCTGCCGCAATGATCGCAGATCGCCTCTTTGGTGTTTAAAAACCAGACCCGTTGTTGAAAGCGAAAATCTTTGCTGGTGAGTGCGCCCACAGGGCAAAGATCGACCACATTCATCGCATACGGATTGGTGAGTTTGGAACCAGGAAACGTGCTGATAACCGAATGATCGGCACGGGAGAGGACGCCTAATTCATTGGTCTTGGTAATGTTTTTGGTAAAGCGCACACAGCGCGTACAGAGCACGCAACGCTCTTGATCGAGCACAACGTTTGCCCCCAAATCCACATGCTTTTCGCCTCTGACTTTAGGAGTACTTAAGCGACTCTCATAGAGCCCCACGTCCATATAATAGTTTTGGAGCGAGCACTCGCCTGCTTGATCGCAGATAGGACAGTCGATGGGGTGATTGATGAGTTCAAGTTCTAAAATGGAGCGTTTAACGCGGTCAATGTTAGCACCTTTCGTGCGGACGATCATGCCCTCAATGATAGGCGTATCACAGGCGATTTGGGGGCGTTTTTGCCCTTCGATTTCGACCATACACATACGACAATTGCCATCTTTTCCAAGGGCTGGGTGGTAACAAAAATGGGGAATGTTAATCTTGTGAACGAGCAGCTCTTCAATCAATAAAGCACCCTCTTTAACCTCTAATACCGTGCCATCAACCGTAATATGCGCCATAAAATTGCTATCCTCGTTTGGATGAAGTATTCCAATTCTAGCGAGCGTCAACTTTAAAGGAGCTGTCGCATCCAATTTACTAAAAATTTACCCAAGTGATGTTAAACTCCATACACTTTTTTTAGAAGGAGACTTTATGTTCTCGTCTCGATTTTTTAAGTGGCTTATCATCGAAATAATCGCGGTTGTTGGCATTGGGGCGTATGTGTTGATTGACTCGCACGATGTGTATCAATGGTGGGTGGGCGATACCCATTTTGTGCAGAGCAGTGACACGTGTGATTTACATGTAAGCGCTTGTGACGTGACACTGAAAGATGGCTCCATGCTCTCTTTAGAGATAATACCCAAAGAGATTCCGCTGATGAAACCCCTAAAGTTTAAGGTCACCTCCACGGTTGATCTGCCATCCCTTGAGATCAAACTTTTTGCGACCAATATGAACATGGGACTCCATACGATTAAACTTAACCAAACCGCCCAAGGCGTCTATGAAGGAGAGGGTATGCTTCCCACCTGCGTGGTTGGCAACATGATCTGGCAAGCCAATGTTATCCTGAACCAAACCGCCCAAAGTCAAGGCGCTATTTTTACCTTTAAAACCGATAAATAAAAGCACCAAAGGTGCGTGGGCACTCTGCCCAAGTGTACTCAGTGTTAACGTAGTTTTTAAAGCTTTGCTTTAAAAACGTGTCAAGAGTTCTGAAAGAACGCTATTTAATTAATTACGCTACGAAAAGTAATGAATCGTGATTAGGAATGTTTCTTGCATAAGGATGTGTGACAAAGTGATTGTTTTTTTCGTTATACTTAATACTTAACAATTTTAAAAGGAGTAACCGTCATGTCCATTACTCAAAAAGGCGATGAGCTCTGTTTTGATGAAAATCTTTTTATTGTCTCTAAAACCGATCTTAAGGGCAGAATTACCTATGCCAATGATCTTTTCATCGAGATTTCTGGTTTTAAAGAGAGCGAACTCATCGGAGCTGCCCACAACGTCTTACGCCATCCCGATATGCCCAAAGCGATTTTCAAACTTCTGTGGGAGCGTGTTCAAGCGGGCAAAGAGGTTTTTGCGTATGTGAAAAATCGCACGAAAAACAATCAATATTACTGGGTACATGCCTACATTACACCCATTATTGACACGAACACCAATCAGCTGATTGGCTACCACTCCGTGCGTCGTGCGCCCAGTCAAAAAGGGCTTGATGTCATTATCCCTCTTTACCAAAAAATGCTCAACGCCGAAAGACAAGGTGGCATATCTGCCTCCAATACCGTCTTAGAAAATACGCTATCTCAACTAAAGGTCAGCTATGATGCCTTCATCCTCTCGTATGAATAGATCGTCTCTTGCAAAAATCCAAGATGCCAACCTCATTTCACTGGTCATTTTTTTTATTGCCTTTTGCTTGGAAGTCACCTTTAATGGCCTGCACTGGATTCAAATCCTCAACCTTAGCAATTTTGCACTGGGCTGGTTTATGTTTATCAATATCCGAAAGGTACAAAAAACCATTCATGCACTTGCAAACATTGTCAAAGAGAGCGAGCACGGTAATCTACACGGACGCATTGTAAATGTTCAAGATGGCGGAGAACTTAAACTGCTCTGCTCCAATATGAACTCTCTTTTGGATAATTTTGAGCTCGTTACCAAAGAGATTAAATCGACCATTTTAGCGGCGTCCAAAGAGGATTTTAGCCGTAAAATTCTCCAAAAAGGAATGCACGGCGAGTTTAAAGAGCAGACCAACATGGTCAATCAATCGGTGCATGCGATGCAGCAAACGCACGAATTTATCGCACGCAACACGCTCAATGCTGAACTGGCGCAAATCAGCAGTGGCTCAAATGACTTCTCAACCGTTCAGTCTAATCTGACCATCATTGTGGAGCGTCTCAAAGATATTGCACACGATGGCGAGATTTACGCGGATGAGACCAAAGGAAGCTACCAAAATCTACGTGACACCATCACCAAGATCACCTCCTTGGTCGAATTTGTCAACCAAAATGAGCAGAGTATTGGCGTTCTGGCACAGCGAACGCGCGATATCAGCAATGTGGTCGATATGATCAATGACATCGCCGATAAAACCAATCTGCTTGCGCTCAATGCCGCCATTGAAGCGGCGCGCGCAGGTGAACACGGACGTGGTTTTGCCGTGGTCGCTGATGAAGTGCGAAAACTAGCCGAAACCACCCAAAAAGCAACCGCGGAGATCGCTGTGTCGATTAAGATGCTGCAACAAGAGACCGCAGGGCTTGAGACCAATGCCGATGCGATGAAAGAAAATGCCGATGCTTCTACCAAAACGCTGGATAACCTCAGTACGACGTTTGACAGCCTGATTGATCATTCCAACACAACCGCCACGAACATCAATACCATTCAGCAGACGATTTTTATCACCTTAGCGAAGATGAACCACGCAATCTTTAAGTCCAACGCCTACAGTGCTGTGTATGTCAATGACAAAGACGCATCGTTCCAAAACCATGAAACCTGTAGCTTGGGTGAGTGGTACCATCACGATGGGGCGAAGATTTTTGGCGATACGCAAAGCTTCAAAGCGCTTTATGCGCCACACCAAAATTTCCACACCCATGTGCTCGAAGTGGCAAAACTGATTCATTCCACCTCTTCAAACCTTTTGGAGGAGAAAGAGCAGATTGTGCACTCCTTTAAAGAGGTGGAAAAAGAGAGTAAAGTGCTCTTTAAAACCCTTGATGAGATGGTTGCAGAGAAAAACACTCATGCCTAAAGCATCTTTACATGTAAGCATCTTTGACTTACATGTAAACGCTTTTTTTTAAGCCTCATACTCCACAGCTACCTCTGAAATGCTGGGCAATTTAATTGTAAAAAGTGCCCCAATTTCTGTGTTTTTAACGGTAATAATGCCACCCATGTTATTTTCAATAATCATCTTCGTCATATAAAGCCCAATGCCAGTACCTTGCTTCGCATATTTGGTGGTAAAATACGGCTCAAAAATGCGCTCCATGTGTTCGCTTGCGATGCCACCGCCATTATCTTCGATCACGATCAAAATGTATTTGTACCCTTTTTTGAGATTCAAACGAATAAATGGATTGCTGATTTCACGCTCACTTAAGACATCTTTGGCGTTGGAGAGAATGTTTAAAAGCGCTTGAGCAAACTCGTTGGGATAGCCCAGCACCTCCATCTTTTCGGAAATATCGAACGAAAATTCGATGCCGTGGTACTTAAGGGATGCTTGCAAAATCGCGATAGAACGCTCACACGCTTCACTGATCTCAAACACCTCTTTCTCTTTGGAAGGCTTAAAAAAGTTTTGAAAATCACTGATCGTGCCTGACATAAAGGTACTGATTTTAACACATTGTTGAATGGATGAGAGTAAAGAGTGCTCATCCAAATCATTAAACTCATGCTTGACTTGAATGTTAATTAAAAGTGCGCTGATCTCGCCAAGCGGCTGCCGCCATTGATGCGCGATATTGCCGATCATTTCACTCATACTCGCCAATTTACTCTGCTGAATCAGCAGTTTTTCTTGTTCGCTACGCTTGAAAATCTCTTCATTGATTTTGGATTCGAGATTGTCAATCATCGCGTTGATAACGTTTTTAAGCAGTTGCAACTCTTGGGCTTGCGCGGTGGCATGAAGGCGTGAAGAGAGTTTTCCCATCTTAAGATCATTAACCACATTGATCGCGTCTTCAACAAAAATAATGTCTTGCTCAATATTGGCTGAAGCTTTAGCAATACTAAGGTTGAGCAGCTTTGACATGTCCTCAAGTTCATCTCTGCTGTTCAACTCTATGGATTTAGGCACTATAGCTTTGGTCTCCAAATAACCAAAAAACTCTTTAAGACCCTCTTGAAGCTTTAAGATGGAAGAAACAATGTGGCTGGAGAGCAGATAGCCTGCCACAAACACCAATGCGGAGAGCAAAAGAACGAGAATGGCAAGTTCATATTTGAGCGCACGTGCGCTGGTTTGAATGTCTGAAAAATTTTGCTCAGTTTGATTTACTGCGTCATGCTGAAGTGCTTTGAGGCGATTGAGCAGTGCGTAATAATGCTCTCGCTCAATCGAATTCACATGCACAAACGCACCCTCTTCAAAACGTGCGCCAAGGTAACCACACGTCTTTTCCACACTGTTCGCATAGGCTTTCCACGAAGCGTAGGTTTGCGCATCCAGTTTGCTAAAATTCTCTTCCAGACGCTTGCGTTGCTTCACAATGTCAATTTCAATATTTTTACGATAATCCTCATTGGGCGACATCACCAACGAGAGGCTCATCTCACGCAAAACGTTAGTCGGCTCGATGTAGTTCTCTTGCAGATGCTGTGTGCTACGCGAATTCTCAAAAATCATGGTTGCATTGCTGATGTTTTCTTGAGAGAGCGCAAAGGTACGCTCTGAGAGGATGAGCATCCCGATGAAGGAAAAGCTAAAAAGCAATAAGAGTTTGTATTTGATAGGGATTTTTTTCATGGGAGTCGCTTTGGTAAAAGAGGATTTTGAAGCACTAAAGGATAGGGTTTATCGCCTCTAACTGACCAGTGTTGATCGGTAATCTTCGCTTTCCAAAACGGTTGCATACCGATGCCAAGTGGCTCAAAAACCAGCTCTTTATTCATCGCAAAAACGGCATTGGGAATCGGGACAAACAGCATATACGCCTCCTCACACGCTCGATCTTGAATCTTTTGGGTCAGTGTTTGAAACAGCACATCTTCTTGTTCAAGCCCAAAAAATGCCTTAATATAGTCTTTCATCAAAGCATCATGATGGACAAAACTCCAAGGATTGTTCTCTTGGTAGCGAATGAAAACCGGCCAAGGGTGTCTGCCATACCAATCTTGGGTATTTTGAATCAAAAGATCCCACTCTTGAATGCTTTTATGATTTTTTTGCGTTAAGTCGTAAATCTCTTTCTCACTCGTCGTAATCGTGTAGTGAAACTTCACGCCATACATCGAGAGTTGATACTCAATCCCTTTCCATAAAAACAGCAGTGAATCTTGGGTAGCGACATTGAGTTCCAACCCCTTTAACGTACGCTCCACCATTTCCGCGTCCAAAGGGCACGCTTTAAGTGCCGCAGGGTTAAGTCTACCCTCTTTTTTGTAGGTAAAATCGAGCAAGCTTTGTTGATTCAAGGCACAATTCAGCGCTTGGCGCACCTCTTTGCGCGCGATGGGGGAATAGTGTTTGAGCAAATTAAAGTAGATCGTAAAGTTATGGGAGGAAGGCATCGAGACCAGTTTGGCATAAGGAGAGAGCATCGTTTCGATTTTTTTATTGAAAGGAATCTGCATAAAATCAAGCCCGCCATCCGTAAACAAGGCTAACCGAAGCGCTTGCGAGGTTGAAAGCTCCGTAAAAAAAGTAATCGTCTCAATGGAAGGATACTCTTTTTCCCAATAGTAAGGATTGGCTTTGAGAATCGCTTTGGGGGTCTGTTTGCGCCCTGTAATCATCCCTTCAACCAATATATAAGGTCCCAGTCCATAAGGACCTGACGCCTTAATGTTCGCCCCTGTCTCAGCACCGCCCCACCCAAAGGTGTTGAGATACGCTTCGGAGTAGATGCGCGCAAGGTCGCGGTAGAGCATCCCATAAGGCTCGCTAAGGTGCAGACGGATTTTGTACTCCGAGACTTTTTCGACGTGTTTAAGGGCATTGTGAATATTGGTATAGTTAAACGGTTGTTTTAAAAAGTAGCTAAAATTGTGCATGATCGAGTCGGCATTAAACGGGGTTCCATCTTGAAAACGAACCCCCTGACGCAGTTCAAACTCATACAAAAGCGGTGAGAGTTTGGTACTTTTAATCGCTAAAGCATACTCCCAACCTTGTTCATTCTCTGCCAGTCTCACTAAGCCTTCATTGACCAAGCGTGAGACATAATTGTACGGCATGGAGGGCAAAAAGACCTTAATATGTGAGCGTGGATCTCTTACATGTAAAACACGTTCTTGACTCGAATCTTCATGGTAAAAGGCTTCTTCTGCCAAAAGAGCTCCGTAGAGGAGTGGAATGAAAAACAGAAAAAGAGGGCTAAACCTCAAAACTGTATCCTGATTGAGAGTGGTTTTTGATAAAACTATTGGGCAACTTTTTTCGCAGGGATTTGACCAAGGTGCGAAGGGCGGCAATGCTCATAAACTCCTCTTTCCAGACATTGACTTCAATCTCTTCGTAACTGACCACCATCCCTTTTTTGCGCAATAACAGCTCTAGAAAATCCGCCTCTTTATGGGTCAGTTCGGTCTCTTTGCCATCATCGTACACAATGTGCCTGTTTTTAAAGTCAAATTTGCAATTTTTACATTCAAGAAAAAGAGAGCGACCTGATTCAATTTCGGTCACACACAGTTTAAGAGCGCCTAAGAGTTCATCCAGTGCAACGGGTTTGATCAGGTATTTTTCGATCTTAAGCTCAATGGCACTGAGCAGATACTCTTTATCGGTATGCGCGGTAATCATTACAATGGGGGTTTTTTTGTCACTCTTACGAATCTCTTTGACCATATAAAGCCCATCTTTTTTAGGCATTCTCAGATCGGTCAGAATGATGTCGGGACGTTGTTCGTAGTACAGATCAAGAGCCTCTTCGCCATCTCGCGCCTCAAGCACCTCTTTGAGATAGTACGAAAGCGTGTTTGCCATGGGCTTTCGAATACCCTCTTCATCTTCGGCGTACAGCATGCGCAAAGATTTGAGTTTTTCCAGCCAAAGTTCCATCTACTATCCTTTGAAATGATGTTACATGTAAAGATTTTAGCCTATTTTATCTTTGGAGCGTATGAGATTCCTTCGCCTTTACAGGCGAAGGAAGGCAAATCTACTTATAGTTTTGCAGATACTTCATAATCGAATATTTCTCGTCTTTGGAAAGTGCGGCTTGCTCACCCATCGCTTCAAGAATGCTTGGCCATACATTGGCATCAAACTCATTCTCAGCATGAAGGGCATGGCAGGTACCGCATTTGGCGCTAAAAAGATCTTTACCCGCTTGTAAAATACTCCCTTTATCTTTGCCAAGTGCGCTGGTGACAACAAAGCCTTTGACTGTCACATGCGACCAAACAGTGCCATATTCATCTGTTTTTTCGCCGATGATTTTAACTGCGCTGGGTTTCGCCGTCTCGAATCCAACGATCAGTACCCCCGTTTTTTCATACACAACGCCACTGTCTTTAGGCTGATAGCCTGTAAATTCAACTTCGGTGTACTCGCCGCTTTTTGAGAGCTCTTTTACCTCAGCCGAGACGATCAATTCGCCCAAAGCCTCTTTAGCACTCGCATCGGAAAACAGAGGGCTATTTTTGCTCATAAACGATCCGCCCGCCCCAAAAAGGAGCGACGTGAGGCAGAGCATTCCAAGTATCTTTCTAAACAACATGAATTACATTCCTTTCATCACAGGGGCTTTAAAGATGCCAATGGCAGGTATTTCCCCTTTGAATTTTTCAATCTCGACCAGCGCTGTGGCTTGATTGCCTTGGGCAAGTTCGGAGGTTGGAACATCGGCGATAAGGACATTGACATCACCATGCACACACAATGAACCAATTTTGCCTGGCTCTTTAGGATCGTACCAAGCGCCCTCTTGCATTCTTACAACGCCTTCCATCACGGCTTCAGTCACGACAGCGCCACCAAGCACTTGTCCGCGTTTGTTAAAGATGCGCACGACATCGCCATTTTGAATGCCTCGTTTGGCGGCATCTTTAGGGTGCATCCAGATAGGCTCTCTGCCTTGAACCTCTTCAAGATCACGAAGCCATGTGTTATTGAGCTGTGAGTGAAGGCGGTATTTTGGGTGTGGAGAGACAAGATTGAGTGGGAACTCTTTTGCCACGGAACTACCAAGCCACTCCATCGGCTCAAACCATGTTGGATGCCCTTTGCACTCTTTGTACCCGTATCCTGCAATTTTTTTCGAGAAAATCTCGATCTTACCGGATGGCGTTCCCAAACGGTTGGTCACAGGATTGTCTCTAAAGGTTTTGTACTTAATGAAATTTTTAGCCGCTTCAGGTGTCTCAAACTTCACAAACCCTTTCTCCCAAAATTCATCAAAGGCAGGCATCGCAACGCCTGATTTTTTTGCTTTGTTGTAAGACTCATCATAAAACGATTTGATCCACTCCATTTTACTTTTACCCTCGGTAAACGCCAACACTTCAGCAGCACTAAAACGTCTTAGGATGTTCACAAAAATGTCAAAATCATCCATCGCTTCACCGACGGGTTCAACTGCTTTTTTCATCGCAAAAATGTAGCTGTTGGTGTGCGATTTGGTAATGTCATTGCGCTCTTGCTCTGTTGTTGCAGGAAGCACGATGTCTGCCATTCGCGCCGTTGCTGTCCAAAAGCACTCGTTCACCACAAAGGTCTCAAATTTTTGCCACGCTTTGATCATACGGTTACGATCTTGGTGGTGATGGAAAGGATTTCCGCCCGCCCAATACGCCATTTTCAAATCAGGATAGGTGAGTTTTTTACCATCAAATAAGATCTCACGACCTGGATTTTCCAAACATTCAACGATACGCGAAACAGGAATCACAGGAATTTTACGTTGTTTCCAAGGACCATCCACTTTAGAGTTGACACTAATGCCTGTTAATCCAGGAGATGCAGCAGGAGCATCCGCACTTGCTGCAGCGCCTTGGCTACCATTGCCCATTTTGACATCGCTTAAAGGATTGCCAGTAGCAGCTGCTGGGGCAGGAACACCACCATCTGAGTAGTGATACGCACATCCAAATCCTCCACCAGCAAGTCCGATCTGACCGAGCATACTCGCAAGCGTGATCAGCATCCAGTGAGGTTGCTCCCCATGGTGCGCTCTTTGGAATCCCCAACCGCCCATGAGCATCGTACGTTTTGAGGCAAACTCTTTAGCAAGCATTTTGATCACACTTGCCTCCACACCACAAATTTTAGCCGCCCACTCAGGTGTTTTGATGACTTTATCCTCACCCTCACCTAAAAGATAGGCTTTGAATTCCGCAAAACCGCTCGTGTATTTTTCCACAAACTCTTTGCTGTAGAGATTTTCACTGTACAGATAGTGCGCCATTCCCAGCATCATCGCAACGTCGGTCGTTGGACGCACTTTAATGTGCTCTGCTCCAAAATACATCGCAGTGTTGTTATAGACGGGATCGATGCAGTAGAACTTGATATTGCGTTTTTTAGCCTCAGCTTTGAGCTGTTTCATATACTCATACGATTGATGGTCAGGCACGCCCCACGCAATTTGGTTGGTATTGATAGGATCACTGCTCCAAAAAACGATACATTCAGAATTCGCAATGAGATTTGGATACGCGGTTTGTTGGTTACTCGACTCATCGCCACCCGTTACATAAGGGGTGATCGCACGAATTGCATGGGTTGAGTAGGTCAAGGTACGTGACGTGTAGCCACCTGCAACGCCTAACATTCTGCCGACCAACGCTTGTGGGTTGTTGAGACTTCCTACACAAAACCAACCGTAACTTCCTCCAAAGACAGCATCAGGACCATAACTTTTATAGACACGTTTGAGCTCATCGGCGATCAAATCAAAGGCTTTTTCCCATGAAACACGGACATATTTGTCTGAGCCACGTTTGCTTTTATCGCTTTTATACCCATTTTTCAAATACCCCTCACGAACGCATGGGTATAAGATACGATCTTGCGCATAGGTACGCGCTGGAAGCCCTTGAATCAAGGTGCTAGGATAGCTGTCACCCTCAAACGCTTCCACACTTTCAAAGCGACCGTTGCGCACTTTGGTCTTAACCGCACCAAAGTGTGAGGCACTCACACCATCAACGCCATCTTGCAAAATAGAATCTCCCACCAAAGGAATCGCTTCAGCACTTACCGTCGCTACAGCAACACC
The DNA here is from genome assembly GCF_000568815.1 of Sulfurospirillum multivorans DSM 12446. Taxonomy (NCBI): domain Bacteria; kingdom Pseudomonadati; phylum Campylobacterota; class Epsilonproteobacteria; order Campylobacterales; family Sulfurospirillaceae; genus Sulfurospirillum; species Sulfurospirillum multivorans. The sequence goes on along the minus strand of NZ_CP007201.1, from coordinate 478,939 downwards.
TGCCGCAGCACCGCCTACTTTTAAAAACGATCTTCTGTCCATATTCTTTGTCATTGTGTTCTCCTTAGATTGAACGATTTTTCATACTGGAAACATGCAAACCTTAAATAAAAATTACATTTATTGTGTAGTTTTTATTTTTATAAATGAAGCTTAACGAAATAAAATGAGGAATTAATGAGTGTATTTGGTGTAAATATCGTTAAAATTCTGCCTCGAAAGAGGCAAGCTTTAGCGCCATAGTGGCTAACGTAGACTTTTAAAGCTTTGCTTCAAAAGTCGTTATTAAAAATGAGCTCTTTTAAAGCCCTAAAGCGTTATGATAAAATCAAAAAGAGCCTGCATGGATTCAACGTCACTGACCCATAAACCTATCCCATTGCTTTTGCGTCAACTTGCCATTCCTTCGAGTCTTGGGATGCTTTTTAACACCTTGTACAACATCGTTGACACCTACTATGCGGGGCTTATCTCCACCGAAGCACTCGCAGCACTCTCCGCCTCTTCATTTCTCTTTTTTTTCATCATTGGAATGGCATACGGGGGAACGAGCGCTTTAACCGCACTCATTGGACATGCGTATGGGAGACAGCACTTCTTTCTTGCAGGTATTATCGCTAAAAAAGGGGTTGCGCTGGTGGTGACTGTGGGCGTTTTTTTGGGGCTTTTAGGGTTTTGTTTTGCCTCGGAGCTGCTCACATGGATCGGCACGGAGGAGCGTTACCACGCATTAGCAGTTAGTTACATCGAGGTGATTTTGCTGGGCACCTCTTTTTTCTTTGCCAATTTTGCGCTCAACAGTGTTCTGTTTGCAACAGGCGATACCAAGAGTTACCGAAACACCCTCATTTTTGGCTTTTTTGCCAATATTGTATTTAACCCTCTTTTCATTTACGGCTGGGGATTTATTCCTGCGATGGGCATCGGTGGCATTGCGTTTGCCACGGTTTTAGTCCAAGCGATTAATGCAGGGTATCTTCTGTATAAAAGCCTTAAAACTGGGCTGATTGGCTTTACATGTAAAGCGCATTTTTACCCCGATCGCCGCATCTATAAGACTTTTTTCACCCAAGCGATGCCACCAGGACTCAATATGCTGATGATGTCGTTTGGCGCCCTCATTGCGCTTCATTTTGTCACACAGTATGGCTATCAAACGGTGGCGGGCTATGGCATTGGGTACCGCGTGGAGCAGTTGATGTTACTGCCTTCTCTTGGCATTAGCAGTGCGGTGCTGAGTCTTGTGTCCAACAACATGGGCGCAGGCAAATTTGAGCGGGTGCATCAGACACTTTTTTACGCGCTTGCGTATGGTTACACCCTCAGTTTCATCGGCATGGGCGTTTTGTGGTTTAGCGGAGAGTGGTTGGTCTCGCAGTTTGACCCCAGCGTGGAAGTGATACGTTCTGGCACAACTTACATCTATGTGATGCTCTTTCTCTTTTTCGGTTACGTGACCCATTTTTCGTGTGTCGCCACCTTGCAAGGCATCAAAAAACCTGCGATGATTTTCTACGTCGGATTCTTCCGCCAAATCTTAGCGCCGAGCATTGTGTTCGCGCTGTGTGTAAACTATTGGGAGCTCTCCTTTGTCTGGATGTGGATAGGTCTTGGAGGCATTGTGTACAGTTCGGCTCTGTTTTTACTCGTTTACACCTACCGTCAACTGCCTCATCGACCGATCGCAAGGGCGTAGAGAATCATGCCCTGCGTGTCCAAAAACGCCATTACCTCTTCATCATAATACGCGCCAATACCACTGCACCCAAAGCCCATGTATTCACTCATCACATAGAGTCGATGCCCGATAATCCCCGCTTTTTGCACCATCGCTTGGTAGTTTTTATCCTCGTTCCCGACTAAAAAGAAGGTAACACCGCTCTCTTCGCCTAAGGCTTGCTCCAAGCAAAGATACCCTGCTTTACGTGCAAAATCACCGCTTTGCAGATAAACACCCTCCTTCCAAACGCCTTGCCACATCCCCTCAACGCGGTTGATGATCGCATAGATTTCCACCACGGTATCGCAATCACTCGCAATGGGCTGGGTTATAAATTCCATGACAGCTAAAAACTCCTCTTTAGTAATGGGCTTTTGGGCAAAATCACGAATGGAGCGACGCTTCCAAATCGCTTGCATGAAACGCTCTTTATCCACGTTAAACGCAGCCATTATTGTCGTTTGCTTCTTGGGTGAAAGTTCACATGTTGCGTCATACACCGCTTCCACACGCGCATTGGCTTCAAAAAATCCTGTGCCATTGACATACGGCAAGCTTAGCACTGGCGCTTTACATGTAAACGTTTCCTCTTCCTCTCCAACGATGGCTGAGGAGAGAAAAAACTCTTCTTGCGTGAACCCAAAAAGCGTGTTTAAACCCTTTTTATCTATGGTGTAAGCAATGCGGTATGACTTTGCACTCAGCAGACACGAAGCCTCAAGTGCGCCTATCATGTGTCCTGTGTCGTGCAAACAGTAGCGAAATGCGCGGTCTTTGTACTTCCATGAGGAGCGATAGTACAAGGTTGAAAATAAAAAGACAAACCCTTTGATTTTCTTTACATGTAAAAAGCTCTCAACGCCTTCATCCTCAGGCAATGGGTACAACAACACCAACGACGTTTCATAAGGGCAGAGATGGTAAATGCCGTTTTCAAACCCTTCCACACCTCGTATCTGCACATAAATTTCGGTCGGGTACAGTGCCCCAGCACTGGGATTGGTGCGCAGAGCGTAGGTGACGCCTGGGTAGCTTTTTTGTGCGGTGATACCGCCAATCAAATAAAAAAAGCGGTGCTCTGGGTTGCTCTTATCAAGCGGAATGCGCGTAAACGTTTCAGGGTAAAGTTTAAATTGTTTGGGTGGATGATCCCAGTCAATGCTGTGAGACTTAGTGCGCACAGAGTTGTATGTGTGCATCGTTTGGGCATGGTAAGACAACATCGTGACTCCTTTGTGTTATCCTACACTCTCCTCTCTCTAGAACGCTTTATATGTAAGGTTTAATCTTACATGTAAAGCACCCTTAAAAATTTGTTTGTATACAATGAATCTCTAATAGAAACAAAAGAACGCTTCTGCCTCGAAAGAGGCAAGCTTTAGCGCCACAGCGGCGTAGCGTAGGTTTTTAGGCTTTGCCTAAAAACCGTGATTAAAATAATAGACCAAAGGAGCTCATTATGCACTACATTACCACCAATCGAAATTTACAAATTCCGTCCATGCTTTATGGCACAGCGTGGAAAAAAGAGCGCACAGCAGATCTGGTCGCCTTAGCACTTGAAAGCGGCTTTAGAGGCATTGATACGGCGTGCCAGCCTAAGCATTATGAAGAAGCACTCGTCGGCGAAGGGTGTGCTCGTTTTTATGCCACTGGAGGCAAGCGAGAGGATCTTTTTCTGCAAACCAAGTTCACACCACTGAACGCTCATGACTCCCAAAGGGTTCCATACGACTCACACGCCTCGTTAGAAGAGCAGATTCTCACGTCGTGTCATGTCTCCAAGCAAAATTTGCAAACAGACTATCTGGACTCTTTTTTATTGCATTCGCCCCTTTTCCCTTATGTCAATCTACTCAGTGCGTGGAAAGTCCTTGAATCGCTATTCGACAAAGGAGATGTCCGTCATATCGGCATTAGCAACTGTTATGATTCTTCGTTGCTGCACAAACTCTTTGAAGATGCACGCATTAAACCCTCCATCGTTCAAAACCGTTTTTACGCCGATGTTCATTACGATACAACGCTTCGTGCATGGGCAAACGAAAAAGGGATGATTTATCAGAGTTTTTGGACGCTGAGTGCCAATCCGCACATTTTACATTCGCTCATTCTTCAAGAAATTGCCCAACATTACAGCAAAAGTGCTGCGCAAATTTTCTACCGTTACGTGATGCACCAAGGCATTATTCCTCTTAATGGAACAACCTCCGCGCAGCACATGAAAGAGGATTTAAGCATCGGTGAGTTTACGCTCAGCCCTCTTGAGATAGAGCGCATTGATGCGCTACTTGTGTGATCTTTTTTTGGCTTTTGAGAGGGTGATCATCACCACCGCGCTGATAATCAACACCGTCGCGATTAATGCTTTCACACTTAGCACTTCATCGGCAAAAAAGTATCCTAAAAAAAGTGCGACCATCGGATTGACAAAGGCATAGGTTGAGGCAAGATAGGGTGAGACATTTTTTAAAAGCCACACATACGCACTAAAGCCCACCAAAGAGCCAATAAAGACTAAATATGCCACAGCAAACAACGAGCGTGAAGAGAGCATTTCTATATGAAACTGTTGCCATTCGCCAAAGAGCGTTGCGACGATGATTAAAACCAAGCCACCTGAGAGCATCTGCATGGCAGTTGAGAGCATCACCGAAGTTGGGAGTATTGCTTTTTGAGAATAGATAGAGCCTAATGACCACAATATTGCCGCTAAGAGTGTCAGCAATAGCCCAAATGTATCAAAGTGAAGATGCGTTTGCTGAGAGGGAAACATCAAAATCACCACACCGACAAAGCCAATGAGGGTTCCTATAAGCGTGCTTCTATTGGGTCTTGTTTGACTTTTCAGTAACCATGCGATTACAATCATCCACAAAGGAACCGTTGCAATCACAATCGCAGCAATTGAGGAAGGAATCGTTTTCTCAGCAATCACCACAAGTCCGTTACCACCCAAAAGCAGCAACGTGCCAATGATCGTGGTATCTCTCCACTCAATAAGTTTGGGATGCTTTTTCTCTTTCACCACGACAAAACCATACAAAAGCGCCCCCGCGATGAGGAAGCGAATCCCCGCCATTAAAAAAGGTGGAAAGGTTTCGATGGCAATTTTAATCCCCAAATAGGTACTGCCCCAGACAATATACACGCTCAACAATGCCACGACAGTCATAATGGTTTTTTTGTATTCTAGCGTTAGATTTTCGTTTACATGTAAAGCGTTCATGCTTATTTCCCTCTTCAATTTTACAGTTCACTAAAGCCGTTTTCATGCAGGGTTGAGAGAATAAACGTGGTCGATGTCTCATACACTTCAGAAAACGTTACCAGTTCATCCAAAAAACGTGTAATATCATCTGGAGAACTCACGCGTACTTTTAACACCATGCACCACTCGCCTGCTAAACGCTGGCACTCTAAGATAGCACCGTTCTCAATAGATATGTTGAGAATTTTTGCAGTAATCTGTTGAAACGATTGGCATTTCACCTTGACAAAGATAAACGCTTGAATTTTTTGCTCCAACATGCGCCAATCAATAATGGCGCGATACCCTTTGATCACCCCATTTTTCTCAAGCTTAGCCACACGCTGATGCACAGCAGGTCTTGAGATATGAACCAGCTTTCCAATCTCTTCATGGGAAAGCCTACCCGTGTGTTCCAGTAATTTTAGAATTTGTACATCAAGTTCATCCATCGTTTTCTCCTGTAAAAGTATAACGGATTGAGTTTGTTATGAGACGAATCGTTTTAGTAAGTGATAAATTAAAACATTTCGTTAGTATATAATAGATTATGTGACGTATCGTAATGATTAAGGGAGAAGAAAACGAGGTAAGCGGTGATCGAGATCACCGCTTTTACGCGCACGTATTAAAATTTATACGCGGCTTTAAATCGAAATTCGTTGGTATCTGTAGCGCCACTATCCGCACTTAAATCCTCATATTGAGCCTCAACTACGAAACCTTTTAAAGAACCATCAAATGCATAACTTGTATAAAAGTTAATCGTGCTGTAATCTTTGCTTGCTGCACCTGAAGCTTTTGGAAGGTCTACACTAACATAACGTGCGCCAATTTTTGCTTGAGATGTAATTGCATAGTTAGCATCGATGGCATATGCCTTTGCATCTGCACTGTAATCACCACCGGTGATAACATTTGCAGTATAAAGGATATCAGAACCGCCTCCTAAACCTGCATTGCCACTTGTACCATCAGCTCTATCGTCTTTATCCACTTTAGAATAGGCGACATAAGTCTTTAAACCACTAAAGCCAAAGCTTGCTTTTAAGCCATAAAACCCTGAATCATCTCTACCTATAAGTGTGTCGTAATTAATAATATCGTATTGTCCTGATAATCCGTATGCAAACTCACCCGCTTTACCAGCATACGCAAGTTCTCCATAGTAAATATCTGCAGCATCCGTTACTTCAGCCCATTGACCAGTAATGGTTAATCCAGCGATTGATTTATTAATTGCTAATAACGTATAAGCACCGTTGTCTCCAACTTTCTCAAAATCTGCTACATCACCTGCTCCGTCCGTTCTAGCTTGAAATTTATCAACATAACCTGCTACCAATGTGGTTTGAGGAAGATCAGTATTGATGATCGTAGCACCTTGAAACGATTGTTTGATCATACGAGAACCACTACCTGCAACCAATGGAGTAGAGATGAATTGACGACCTACTTTTGCCGTTGTCTTGCCGATAGCGTACTGAACATACATTTCAGAAAGCACAGCACCTGAGCCGTACATATCACCTTTAAATAAATCCTTACCTGTTCCTGTCTCTCCAATGGCACCATCAGCAAAAGGTGCATAGTTAGACTGGAATGTCGCACCTAATTTAAAACCGTAAAAAGAGTCCGTGACATAACCAAGAACAACACCCACATTGAAGATATCCGCATCTTTGCCTGGACCTTTATCTCTGTCAAAATAGTAAGCGCGAAGCTCTCCACTTACTTTACCATTTTTAAAAGCGTCTGCTAATGTATCTGCTGCGAATGAGCTGGACGCAAGCCCTGCAACTACGATTGCCGCCAAGCTAAGTTTAGCTAGTTTCATACGATCTCCTTAGACTTTTGTTTAAAAAACAGCAGGAGTTTATCAGAAGAATTTTTGAGTTTCAATATTATTTTTAAGCCTATTTTTAACTTTTGACCCTTTTGTAACCAAACCGTAATTGGGCTGTAACCATTTCAAAAAATTGAGGGGAAAGTGCTTTTTTATTACTTACATGTAACTGTATTTTTAGATAAAAAGAGGAGGATACAAGGGTGGTGTCCCCAGCGCGATTCGAACGCACGGCCTCAGAATTAGGAATTCTGTGCTCTATCCAGCTGAGCTATGAGGACATTTGAGTGATTTTATGTGGCGGGATTATAACAAAAATAGACTTAGTAAACCTAAAATAAGCAGAATCAAAGTGCACCCGAAGGTGCACTTTGATTTAGAGAATGATGCTACTGCGCGTTAAAATGCAGGAACAATAGCGCCTTTGTATTTTTCAGTGATAAATTTTTTCACTTCATCGGATTGAACCGCTTTAAGCAGTGCTTTGGTTTTGTCGCTGTTCTCATTGCCCGCTTTGACAACCAAAATATTGGCATACGGAGAATTAGCAGACTCTAGGGCAAGCGCATCCGTGCTTGGATTAAGACCTGCAGGAAGGGCGTAATTAGTATTAATCACAGCAATCGTAAAATCTTCAATCACACGAGGAAGTTGTGCCGCTTCGAGCTCTGTAAAGGTAAGATTTTTTGGATTTTCAACGATGTCAAGTTTAGTTTTGTGCTCAGCATCTTTGAGTTTGATGAGTCCTGCATTCACTAAAACATCTAAAGCGCGTCCAGCGTTGCTCGGGTCATTGGGGATTGCAACGCTATCGCCATCTTTAAGCTCAGAAAGCGCTTTAATCTTTTTAGAGTAAACACCGATTGGTTCAATGTGAATATTCCCAACGCTCACAAGCTTTGTACCTTGGCTTTTGTTAAACTCCGTAAGATAGGGTGTATGTTGAAAAAAGTTGGCATCAATCTCACCACTGTCGGTGACTTTATTGGGAATGACATAATCATTAAACACTTTGATCTCAAGTGTGTACCCTTCTTTGGCTAAAAGAGGTTTTGCAATTTCCAATATCTCAGAGTGTGGCACAGGTGTTGCCCCAACAATAATCGTTTTCGCACTTTTATCTTCTTTTGAAGTTACTTTGTCTTCACCTTTTTTATCGCCACTGCAGCCACTCAATGCAAGCACGGCTCCAACTAAAAGAACTCCTAAACGTTTATACATGTGTACTCCTTAAAATAACTAAATGTTTAGTAAACCACTTTATTTACTAAACATTTATGAAATCCTAACGTCATTCGCATTAAAAAGGACTGAATGAGACACTTCACCCAGCATTAATGCTTTACGATTTTATAGAGAATATCACCCATACTTTGAAACATCTGGACAAGCACGATCAAAATAAAAACTGTCCAAAAGATATACAGTGCGTCAAACCGGTAGTAACCATAATTCATCGCCACCGCGCCAAGACCGCCACCACCAACGGTTCCTGCCATCGCTGAGAAACCAACAATGATGATCAACGAGAGTGTAATCGCAGAGATAATGCTTGGATACGCTTCAGGCAGAAGAACGCGAAAAATGATTTGAAATTTGTTCGTTCCAAACGATTGCGCCGCTTCAATGACACTTTGATCCACCTCTTTAAAAGCACCTTCGATCATTCGAGCGATAAAAGGGGCTGTTCCAATCGTGAGCGGTACGATCATCGCAAAGGTTCCCGTATGCTTTCCGACCAAAAATTTTGTCACGGGGAATAAAACAATGATAAGGATAATAAACGGAAACGAGCGCAACATATTGATCGTGACATCTAAAAATTTATAGGTGTATCGATTAGGCGAAATGCCATTTTTATCGGTAATTATGAGCACAATCGCTAGTATAAAGCCTATGAATGTTGCCAAAAACGTTGAAACAAGGCTCATCGTGAGTGTCTCAATGACCGCATCGATGAGCACACTTTTCATAACGAAAGATTTTTCAAAAAATGTTGTGATCGTCTGTTCCATCTTAGAGTGCCTCCCAAATGACTTCTGTTTTTTCGTGCAAATAGTCTGTTATTTTTAATGAGGCTTCCTCGTCTACATTGATAACAAGTGAACCGACCACATGATCATTGAGCTTTTCAAGCTTTCCCCAGACGATATTAAAATTGATATTAAGCTCGCGTGCCATCTGGGTTACGATGGGCTGATACGAGACATTGCTGGGAAAGAAAAGCCTTATGTTGACACCCTCAGCAGGGAGTTCTTCATCTTCACCAAGAAATCGCATCATCTTTTCATCGGGTCTTAAAAAAAGATCTTCAATCCGACCCAGTCCAATCACTTTTCCATCTTCCAAAAGCAACGCACGCGATGCGACTCTTTTGACAACGTCCATTTCATGCGTAACAATGATGATCGTAACGCCCAGTTTAATGTTGATCTCTTGTAGAAGCTCTAAAATGGATTTGGTGGTATTGGGATCAAGTGCAGATGTGGCTTCATCGCTGAGAAGGATTTTGGGATTGAGTGTAAGTGCTCTGGCAATCGCAACACGCTGTTTTTGACCACCGCTGAGCTCTTTGGGATAGACAAATTTTTTACTCTCCAGTCCCACAAGATTGAGGAGTTCATCGACTCTTTTTTGAATGGCTTCTTTGCTGTAACCCCACACTTTCATAGGAAGTGCAATGTTTTCATAGACATTTTTTTGATTGAGTAACGAAAAATTTTGAAAAATCATACCAATTTGACTTCTTAGTTCATTAAGACCGCGCTCATTGAGGGTTTTAACCTCTTTGTCTAACACCATAAGATCGCCATCGCTAAAGCGTTCAAGCCCGTTGATGCAACGAAGCAGTGTTGATTTGCCAGCACCACTGTGCCCAACGATGGCAAATATTTCTCCTGCGTTTACATGTAAACTGATGTCATCTAAAACTTTTTGATCATTAAAAGATTTGCTGAGATGTTTTATATCTATCACATTGTAACCTTTATAAAAGTGTTCAAATCCAAAACACACGATTATAGCGATTTATTCATTGATCGTTCTGAATAAAAACATCATTTTTAATGGATTGAGAAAAGAGTGTGTTTGGGAGATTTTGGTAGAAAAAGGGGTGTAAAGAGTCCGAAGACTCTTTACATGTAAACTCATTAACCGTTACGTTTTTTGATAATCTCTTCGGCAACGTTTCTAGGTACTTCATCATAATGATCGAATTCCATAGAGTAAGAAGCACGACCTTGAGTTTGACTTCTAAGATCCGTAGAGTAACCGAACATTTCAGCCAATGGGCAGAATGCGTTAACAATTTTGTTACCACTTCGATCATCCATTGAGTTGATTTGTCCACGACGTCGGTTAAGATCGCCGATAACATCACCCATAAAGTCCTCAGGTGTCTCAACTTCCACTTTCATGATTGGCTCAAGAATAACCGGTTTTGCCTTACGACAACCCTCTTTAAAGCCCATAGAAGCAGCGAGTTTAAATGCCATCTCAGAGGAGTCAACATCATGGTAACTTCCATCATAAAGGGTAACTTTAATGTCTTCCACTTTATAACCAGCAAGTACACCCGCACCAAGAGCTTCTTTGATACCTTTATCAACCGCAGGAATAAACTCTTTTGGAATCGCTCCACCTTTGATATCGTTAACAAATTCATAACCCTTACCCGCATCTTGAGGTTCGATTTTGAGGTAAACGTGACCGTATTGACCGCGACCACCAGATTGTTTTGCGTATTTGTATTCTTGGTTAACAGATGCACGGATTGTCTCACGGTAAGCAACTTGTGGTTGACCGACTTCAGCACTTACTTTAAACTCACGTAACATACGATCAACAAGAATCTCTAAGTGAAGCTCACCCATACCAGAGATGATCGTTTGACCACTCTCTTCATCAGTCTCAACTCTAAAGCTTGGATCTTCTTGAGCCAATTTTTGAAGGGCGATACCCATTTTCTCTTGATCCGCTTTGGTTTTAGGCTCAACGGCAACAGAGATAACGGGGTCTGGAAACACCATTCGCTCTAAAATGACAGGATCTTTTTCACTTGCAAGTGTATCACCCGTTAGTGTGTCTTTAAGACCTACAACCGCACCGATTTCACCTGAGTGAAGGACTTTGATCTCTTCTCTTTTGTTCGCATGCATTTTTAGCAAACGACCAATTCTCTCTTTTTTATCTTTGGTGGTATTGTACGCATAACTTCCGCTTTCCAATGAACCACGGTAAACACGAACGAAGGTTAATTGACCCACAAATGGATCGGTCATAATTTTAAATGCAAGTGCAGCAAATTCACCCTCATCGGTTGAATCAACAACACACTCATGTCCATCTTCATACTCGCCTTTAATTGCGTGTACTTCCGTAGGTGAAGGCATATAATCAATAACCGCGTCAAGAAGGGGTTGAACACCTTTGTTTTTAAAGGCTGTTCCACAAATCATAGGGATAAATGTCATTGCTAGACATCCCGCTTTAATACCTGCTTTAATTTCAACATTGGTAAGCACTTCGCCACCAAGGTATTTTTCCATCAACTCATCACTGGTCTCAGAAACAGCTTCAACCATTCTCTCTCGATATTCAGTTGCTTTATCCATTAGGTCTGCTGGAATTTCAACGACTTGGTAGTTTGAACCCATAGCCGCGTCATCATCCCAAACAAGTGCTTTCATCTCTACGAGATCAATCACACCTTTAAAGTTTTCTTCTGCACCAATAGGAATTTGAATAGGTACTGGGTTTGCTTTTAAACGATTTTTAATTTGTGCTTCAACGTTATAGAAATCTGCACCAACGCGGTCCATTTTATTAACAAATACCATTCTTGGAACTTTGTAGCGATTCGCTTGTCTCCAAACCGTTTCAGATTGTGGTTGAACGCCACCAACTGCACAAAATACAGCTACAGCGCCATCAAGAACACGCATAGAACGCTCAACTTCAATGGTGAAGTCAACGTGGCCGGGGGTGTCGATAATGTTAATTTGATGATCTTTCCATGTACATGTTACCGCAGCAGAAGTAATAGTAATCCCTCTTTCTTTCTCTTGCTCCATCCAATCTGTTGTTGCTGAGCCTTCATGTGTTTCACCAATTTTGTGAGACATCCCAGTATAAAAAAGGATTCTTTCTGTTGTTGTGGTTTTACCGGCATCGATGTGCGCAGCAATACCGATATTACGTACCATGCTTATAGGGGTATTTCTTGCCATTGTCGTTTCCTTAAATGTAGTAGGGGTAAAAATTGAGAAATGAGAGAGAGCGTAAACAGTGTTTCGCTCTCATCATCATTCTACCAGCGATAGTGAGCAAACGCTTTGTTTGCTTCTGCCATTTTATAAGTATCTTCTTTTTTCTTAAATGTTGCGCCTCTGCTATTAGCCGCATCTAAAAGTTCATTTGCCAACCTCTCAACCATGGTTCTTTCACTTCTTTTACGTGAATAAGAAACCAACCATCTAAGAGCCAATGCTTGTTGTCTTGCAGGTCTAACTTCTACTGGAACTTGGTATGTTGCACCACCTACACGTCTACTTTTTACTTCCATGACAGGCTTAACATTATCCATAGCTGTATTAAAAATCTCAATACCTTTTAAAGTTCCACTTCTTTTTTCAGCTAATTCTAATGCACCATAAAATACTTTGGTTGCAACACTTTTTTTACCATCATACATCAACGCATTGATGAACTTTGTAATCACTTTATTATTATAAATTGGATCCGGTAGTACTTCTCTTACGGGAGCTTTTCTTCTTCTCATTATTTTTCCTTCAAATTTTAGAAAATTTTACTCAAATGATGTCAAAACAATGGACATCACCTGTGGTTAAATTTATTTAGCTTTTGGTCTTTTGGTACCGTATTTACTTCTAGACACCGTTCTTTTTGCAACACCTGAAGTATCAAGCGCACCACGTACGATATGGTACTTAACACCTGGTAAATCTTTTACCCTACCGCCACGTACCAATACAATGGAGTGTTCTTGTAGGTTGTGTCCCTCGCCACCGATGTAGCTAATGACTTCAAAACCGCTGGTCAATTTGACTTTGGCAACTTTTCTCAAAGCAGAGTTTGGTTTCTTAGGAGTTGTCGTATAAACTCTTGTACAAACGCCTCTTCTTTGAGGGCACTTATCAAGTGCAGGTGATTTTGATTTCTTAATCACCTTTTTTCTCTCATTTCTGACGAGTTGGTTAATGGTTGGCACATTATTTCCTTTATTTTGTAAAAAATAGGTGCTAATTTTATTTAAAAATAGCTTAAAAAAAGGTTAAGTTAAGGGAACCTTAACTTAACCTCTACTTGGGTTCAACTCTAGATTAAAGCTTTTGTTTTGATACAGACCCGTTCCAACTGGAATCATACGTCCTAAAATAACATTTTCTTTAAGATCTTCAAGCATATCCATCTTACCTGCGATACTCGCTTCAGTAAGAACTTTAGTTGTCTCTTGGAAGGATGCTGCCGAGATAACACTATCACTACCAATTGCGGCGCGTGTTACACCTAAAAGTGTTGGCTCAGCAATCGCTGGCTCTCCACCTATTTTCATGACCGCTTCATTCTCTTCACGGAATCGTCTACGGCTAATCAAATCACCCATAATGAACTTCGTATCGCCACTGTCAACAATTCTGACTTGACGAAGCATTTGAGAAACGATAACCTCAATGTGTTTATCGTTAATCGTAACACCTTGTCCACGGTAGACTTGTTGAATTTCACTGATCAAATAATAATGCAATGCTTTTTCACCCATAATACGTAAAATATCATGACTTGAAATCACACCATCGGTGAGTCGCTCACCCGCATGCACAAACTCGCCCGCTTGAACGTGGATTTGTGTATTTTTATCGACTAAGTACTCAACGCTTGTACCATCAACGGCTTCAATGATAATACGCTCTTTAGAACGTAATGGCTTTCCAAAACGAATCGTTCCATCAATTTCCGCAATTACAGTTGCATTTTTAGGACGACGCGCTTCAAAAAGTTCACTAATACGTGGAAGACCACCGGTAATATCTTTCGATTTTGCAATCGCTTTTGGTGTCCTACCGATTAAATCAGCCAAGCCAACGGTCACACCGTTTTGAACGAAAATCGCTGTTTTTGGCTCTAATTGGTACTTCACAATCTCACCGTTTTTATTGGCAATGATGATCGTAGGTTTCATGCCACTTGGAAGGTACTCGTTGATCACAAGTCTACTTTGACCGGTCATATCATCGAATTGCTCTGTCGCACTAATACCAGGTTCAATGTCTTCAAACGTAATCGTACCCGCATCTTCCGCAATAATTGGAGTTGAATACGGATCCCACTCAGCAATCGTAATTTGCTCACTGGTGGACGGATACGCAAGCAGTGTTTTACCTTCAACTATACTGTTGTCATTGACATCAATAATGGAATCACGTGGAATATAATGACGAATCGCTTCCCTGTCATCATCATCCGCAACAACTGCAAAGATACCTTTTTCTTTAACAATATGACCTTTTTCAATATCGTGGATACGCTCTAAATAATCCCCACGAAGTTTATAGTATTTGACAAGACCTTTCGCATCCGCATGAATTTTTTGGATAATTGGCTCACCATTTTTGACTTTAAGTTCACTCGCATAAGGAATACGGCTTGGAACGTTCCAACCCTCTTTAATCACCTCTACGATACTTTCATTCAGCTCAACCACATCACCACTAACGTAAGGGATGTAGAATTTACCTTCAATTTTACCACTAACACCCGCAAGCTCATTTGGCTTAGCAAAGTCACTTTTACGAAGCGTATAGCGAATAGTCTCACCCGCTGTTCCACTCATCGTAATCGCTGTCTCTTCGTGCGCTGTATCGATCTCAATCGTACCTTTAAACGGTGCTTTGATCTTTGGCTCAACAAGTAAGATGGCTGCATTTCTACGATTCGCAACGATGTTTTTACCCTCTTTGGTTGCATACGTTTTTACATTGTAATAACGAATAAAACCCTCTTTTTGAGCAATAACTTGACGATCTTGAGATTCGGTTGATGCCGTACCACCGATGTGGAATGTACGAAGGGTTAACTGTGTACCTGGCTCACCAATGGATTGTGCTGAAATAATACCAACCGCTTCGCCCGGGCGAACCAAAGTTCCCTCAGCCAAGTTGGTACCATAACATTTTGCACAGACACCTTTTTTAGCTTTACATGTAATCGGTGTACGAATAACCACCGACTTAATGCTCGCCTCTTTAAGGGCTTGTGCGCTCTTCTCATCAATCAATGTTCCCTCTGTGAAAAGGACTTCATTGGTAATCGTATCGATAACATCTTCAGCTAAAACACGACCTGTTGCTCTCTCATAAAGTGATTCAACAAGCTCACCGCTCTCACTGATTTCTGTGATTTCAACACCTTCGTGTGTACCACAATCATCCATCGTTACTTTAACGTTTTGTGCAACGTCGATCAGTTTACGTGTCAAGTAACCCGCGTTCGCTGTTTTAAGAGCGGTATCCGCAAGACCTTTACGCGCACCGTGCGTTGAAATAAAGTACTCAAGAACATTTAGACCTTCACGGAAGTTTGAAATAATTGGTGTTTCAATAATACTTCCATCAGGTTTTGCCATAAGACCCCTCATACCAGCTAACTGACGGATTTGCGCAGCAGAACCACGCGCACCAGAGTCTGCCATCATGTAAATGGAGTTAAAGCCGCCTTTATGACTCTCTGTAAGCTTCATCATCTCCGAAGCTACGTCATTGTTCGTATCGGTCCAAATATCAATAATTTTGTTATAACGCTCTTGCTCGGTCAATAAACCTGAACTGAACTGTTTTTGGATCTCACGTACTTTTTTCTTCGCTTCTTTAATCTTTTTCACTTTGGTATCAGGCACACGAATATCATCAATAGAGACTGAAATTCCTGATTGTGTCGCATATTTAAAACCAAGTGTTTTAAGGTTATCCAAGAATCCTGCAGTGATACCAATACCACCCTCTTTAAAGATATGATCAACCAAACCACCAATATTTTTCTTCTTCAACACTCTGTTCCATAGCTCTTCAGGAACAAAAGAAGGTAAGATTGATTTTAAAATCAAACGACCCGCTGTGGTAAAGAGTATTCTATCGTTAATACGTGTTTTAATTTTTGCATGAATATCTAAAAATCCTGCATCAATTGCAATATGAACTTCATCCACATTGGCAAAAATTTTATTACTTCCTTTTGCATGTGGTTTTTCGAGTGTTAAGTAATAAAGACCCAAAACCATATCTTGGGTTGGAACGGTGACCGCTTTACCCGAAGCTGGAAGTAAGATATTCATCGAGCTTAGCATCAAAATTTTACACTCTGCTATGGCCTCTTGAGACAATGGAACGTGAACCGCCATTTGATCGCCGTCGAAGTCCGCGTTGAATGCAGAACAAAC
Organism: Sulfurospirillum multivorans DSM 12446; assembly: GCF_000568815.1. NCBI lineage: Bacteria > Pseudomonadati > Campylobacterota > Epsilonproteobacteria > Campylobacterales > Sulfurospirillaceae > Sulfurospirillum > Sulfurospirillum multivorans. The sequence continues at coordinate 462,669 of NZ_CP007201.1, read as the reverse complement.
AAGAGGATGCAAACGAATCGCTTTTCCATCAATCAAAACAGGGTGAAACGCCTGAATAGAGAGTTTGTGAAGTGTCGGCGCACGGTTTAACATAACCGGATGACCTTTAACCACTTCAGCGAGACATTCCCATACTTCATTGGTTTTGCTATCGATCATTTTCTTTGCTTGTTTAACCGTTGTAGCATACCCTTTTTCTTCAAGACGCGCTAACAAATGGGGTTTAAATAATTCAAGAGCCATCTGTTTTGGAAGACCACATTGATCCATTCTCAAATTTGGTCCAACAACGATAACCGAACGACCCGAGAAGTCAACCCTTTTACCGAGAAGGTTTTGACGGAAACGGCCTTGTTTACCTTTGATAATCTCTGAGAGCGATTTTAAAGGACGCTTGTTAGCACCTTTGACCGCATTGGCACGACGACCATTATCAAACAACGCATCAACGGCTTCTTGAAGCATTCTTTTTTCGTTGCGAATAATAATCTCAGGCGCATCAAGTTCCATCAAACGTTTCAAACGAGCATTTCTGTTGATAACACGACGATAAAGATCATTCACGTCACTGACCGCAAACTTTCCGCCATCAAGTGCCACAAGTGGTCTAAGATCTGGGGGAAGTACGGGGAGCATTGTAATCATCATCCACTCAGGGCGATTGCCACTGTGAAGGAATGCTTCAACCACTTTCAGACGTTTAATAATCGTTTTTTTCTTCGCTTCTGAACTGGTTAGGTTAATGTCTTCTTTAAGCTGTCCAAGAACCTCTACAAGATCTAAACTTGCTAATAGATTACGAATAACCTCTCCACCCATTTTAGCCACGAAACCGGTGTCTTCAAATTTTTGTTGGAGTGCTTGGTATTGTTCTTCATTTAAAACATCGTACAAAGCGACTTTGTTTTTATTTTCAGCATCGTAAAATGCTTCGCCTGCTTGTTCAACAATGTAGGCTTCATAGTAAAGTACGCGCTCAAGATCTTTCATCTTAACGCCAAGCAGTGTTCCCACACGGCTTGGAAGTGAGTTAACATACCAAATATGCGCCACAGGAGTTACTAACTCGATGTGACCCATACGGGAACGTCTTACTTTGGTACTCGTGACTTCAACGCCACACTTCTCACATTTAATGCCTTTGTAACGCATCTTTTTATATTTTCCGCATAGACATTCATAATCTCTAACGGGTCCAAAGATTTTCGCACAAAAAAGGCCATCACGCTCTGGTTTGAGCGTACGATAGTTAATGGTTTCTGGCTTTTTGACCTCACCATAACTCCATGAGCGGATCTTCTCTGGGCTTGCAAGTCTTAGTTGAAATGCTTTAAAGTCCCTAGGACGGCTCTCTTCGTGAATCTCAATTGGTTCTAGTCGTTTCATCTTCTTCCACCTCGTCATAAATCTCAACATCTAAAGCCAAAGACTTCAACTCATTCGTTAAAACATAGAATGTTTCAGGAATTCCTGTTTGAGGGACATTTTCACCTCGTGTGAGTGCTTTATAAGCTAAAATACGTCCTTCAACGTCGTCTGATTTGACTGTTAACATTTCTCTTAGGGTATGAGCAGCACCGTATGCCTCAAGCGCCCAAACCTCCATCTCACCGAATCGTTGTCCACCAAAGAGTGCTTTACCACCGACGGGCTGTTGTGTGACCAGTGAGTATGGTCCTGTACTTCTTGCATGCACTTTTTCGTCAACCAAGTGGTGGAGTTTTAACATGTACATGTAACCCACGTTGACTTTTTCATGCATTTTTTGACCGGTCATACCATCGTATAAATCTGTCTTTCCATCCGTATCAATTTTCGCCATCTCAAAGAGTTTTGCAAATTCTTCTGTATTGACACCTTCAAAGATTGGGCTTGCAAAACGCACACCCTTACTCCAATCACGTGCATAACCTAAAAGTTGCTCATCATTTAAAGTATCCATGAAATTACGTGCATCCATCAGTTTTGCAACATCCGCGATGTTAATCATTTTTTCACGAAGTGACTTAATCCAATCACCTTGCTTCTCTTTAAAAATCTCTTCGATTTGATTGCCCAGACGTTTACCAACAAGTCCTAAGTGAACCTCAAGAATTTGTCCGATGTTCATACGACTTGGAACGCCCAGTGGATTGAGAACGATATCTACAATTTCACCATTTTTAAGATAAGGCATATCCACTTCACGAACGATATTAGAAACAATACCTTTGTTTCCGTGACGTCCTGCCATTTTATCGCCCACTTTGAGTTTACGTTTGGTTGCGACATAAACTTTAACAAGTTTCACAACGCCACTTGGCAAAATGTCATCTTTTTCAATGATATTAAGCTTCTCGTCGTGCTCTTCTTTGAGTTTTTTCTTCTCATTTTGGAAGTAGACTTTAAGGTCTTTATACTCATCTTGAATCTCATTTGAGAACGCTTTTACAATCGAGTTAATTGAAAAACGGTTCACATTATGAAGATCTTCCGCTTTAATAAAACCACCTTTTTTATAGCTGTTTTTACTGATCTCTTGATCTTCATTCAACGGATTTCGAAGAAGTAACGCGTTGATGCGTAACATCTCTTCACGATCTAACATCAAGAGTTTATCATGATGTTCACGGTCTAATATCTCTTTTTCTTGCTCATACGCTTGAACGGCACGTGGATCTTTGTCATAACCTTTTTTCGTAAAGATTTTAACATCCACAACGATACCTTCTAAGGAAGGCGTTGCATAAAGGGATTTATTGACAACATGTCCTGCTTTTTCACCAAAGATCGCACGTAAAAGTCTCTCTTCAGGGGTTGGTTTTACTTCACCTTTTGGTGAAACCTTACCGACAAGAATCATACCTGGCATGATGTAGGTACCTACTTTGACAATACCGCTATCATCAAGGTGCGCAAGCTCTTCTTCTTTAACGTTTGGAATATCTTTGGTAATCTCTTCCACACCGTCTTTAAGTTCGCGTGCTTCAATCTCTTTTTCATAGATGTGAACACTTGTAAAGGCATCTTCACGAATCATACGCTCTGACATAACAATCGCATCTTCGTAGTTATAACCGTTCCATGGCATAAAGGCAACCATCGAATTTTTACCGATAGCAAGCTCACCTTGATCCATACTTGGACCATCAGCAATCACACCACCCGCTTCGACCATATCCCCTTTTCTCACAATTACTTTTTGGGTGAACGTTGTGTTTTGGTTGGTTCTAAGATTTTTTTGAAGCGCATAATGGTCAATAAATGCACCACCTTCATCTTCACCTAGAATGTAAACATTTTTATTATCAACTTTTTCAACCATACCAGCGCGTTTTGCTTTAATTGCCTCCCATGAATCACGAGCCGCAATTTTTTCAACACCTGTTCCAACAATTGGAGCTTCTGATTGGACTAACGGCACGGCTTGACGTTGCATGTTTGAACCCATAAGCGCACGGTTAGCATCATCATGTTCCAAGAATGGAATTAACGAGGCTGCCACACCGGCGATCATCATAGAAGAGAGGTCAATTAAATCGACTTTCTCTTTTTCAATCAATACGGTCTCACCATCAACCCTAACCTCAATCAAATCTTCAACAATTTCGTTGTTTTCATTGATTTTAGTACTCGCAGGGGCAATGACTAAACCCTCTTCTTGCGTTGCTGTGATATAAATAATCTCTTCAGTAATGGTTGCATTCTCAACTTTACGATACGGTGCTTCCACGAATCCTAGATCATTGACTTTAGCATACATAGAAAGTGTATTGATCAAACCAATGTTTTGACCCTCGGGGGTCTCAACCGGACAAATTCTTCCGTAGTGTGTTGGGTGAACGTCACGGACTTCAAAGCCAGCGCGCTCTTTAACCAAACCACCCTCACCAAGAGCAGAAAGTCTTCTTTTATGCGTAATTTCACTGAGTGGATTGGTTTGATCCATAAATTGTGATAACTGTCCGCTGGAGAAGAACTCTGAAATCGCAGAGGTAATCATTTTAGAGTTAATCAAATCATGTGGCATTAACTCTTCAACGCTTCCGCTAAGCGCTGTAAATTTATCGCGAATGGCTTTTTGCATTTTAATGAGACCTGCATGAAGTTCATTCGCAAGTAACTCACCAATCGCTCTAATTCTTCTATTACCAAGGTGATCACGATCATCGATGTGACCTTGACCATTTTTAACTTTGATCAAGTATTTCGCTGTTCTAATAATATCTTCACTCGTCATAATCGTCACATACTCAGGCACACTAAGGCCTAGTTTATGATTCATTTTCATACGACCAACTTTGGTTAAGTCGTAACGCTCAGAGTTAAAGAAAAGATCTTTTACAAAGGTTTTGGCTGCTTCTTTCGTTACTGGCTCACCTGGTCTCATAACTTTGTAGATACGAATGGCCGCTAAGTCATTCTCATCTTCAATGCCCTCAGTCTGACGAAGCAATTTAAGGGTTTCAGTGTCTGCAATAAAAGAGTTAATGATCGCATCATCCACACCACTTGCAAGATCATTCGCAATTTCAATTACTTCGCATTTTTGCTCAATAATTTTCGCCAATTTTCCTTCATCAAGTTGCGTTAATGTATCGTAAAGTACTTCACCGCTCTCTTTATCAATGATGGGAGAGGAGAGGAAACGATTGACCAAAATTTCAACAGGATACTCGATAAACTTAATACCATCTTCAATAAATTTTTCTGCTTTTTTACGCGCTAAACGTTTGCCTGCGGCTAAAAGAAGGTTACCATGCTCATCTTTAAGATCAAAATCGACACGACCTAAGAAATTATCAGCTGAAAATTCAATGAGGAACTTATTCTCGCGAATCATAATGTTAAGCACAGGGTAAAAAAGTTTTAAGATATCTTGTTTGCTGTAACCAAGTGCACGGAATAAAATCGTAATAGGAACTTTTCTGCGTTTATTAATTCTAACAAAGAGGGTATCTTTTGCATCGTACTCAAAGTACAACCAAGAACCACGATCAGGAATAATTTGAGCATTGTAGATCAGTTTGTTTGCAACCGTTGGGCTCTCTTCTTCTTTGAAGATAACACCAGGGCTTCTGTGAAGCTGATTCACAACCACTCTTTCAACACCGTTGATGATAAACGAAGTTCGCTCCGTCATCAAAGGAATTTCACGAATAAAAATGGCTTGTTCTTTAATATCTTTTACACCCGTTTTTTCACCGGATTTTTCATCTTTATCCCATAAGATAAGACGAATGTTCATTTTCAAGCTGACAGAATAAGTAAGGCCGCGTTCCATACATTCGCGAACCGTATATCTAGGTTTTCCAACTTCTGATCCAACATACTCCAACGTAAGTCGGTTTTGGGGATCATGAATAGGGAAAATAGATTTAAAAACCTTCTCTACGCCGCTCTCTTCTTTGAGATTTTCAACATTTAAAAACTGTTCATAACTCTTTTGTTGAAGTTGGAGTAGATTTGGTACATCAATTTTTTTTGGGACTTTGGAAAAATCAACTCGTAAGCGATTTCCAGATTTTAGGCTATTTAACATGAGTCTACCTCGTGTAGTTGTTTGAAAAGGGCAGTGGGTTCATCTATCATTTGACAGACGTTGTAACGACTAATAATTAATTTCCAGGGAAAAAGTTTTAAAAGAGAAGCACAAGGCTTCTCTTAAAGTAATAAAATTACTTGATTTCAGCGACAGCGCCAGCGTCTTCAAGTTTCTTTTTAATCTCTTCAGCAAGTTGCTTAGATACACCCTCTTTAACGGTTGTAGGAGCGCCTTCAACAGCATCTTTAGCCTCTTTAAGACCAAGACCTGTGATTTCTCTAACAACTTTAATAGCGTTGATTTTTTTCTCGCCACCATCTTTAAGAATAACGTCAAACTCAGTTTTCTCTTCAACAGCTTCTGCAGCAACTGCAGCACCTGCACCAGCTACCATAACAGGAGCTGCAGATACACCAAATTTCTCTTCGAAATCTTTGACTAGTTCACTTAGTTCAAGAACACTAAGACCTGAAATATACTCTAATACGTCTTGTTTTGAAATTGCCATTTCAAATCTCCTGATTATTATAATTTAATATAAAGCTTGCTCTTTTCGAAGCATAAACTTTTTATTGTTTCGCAAGAAGTCTGATAATTTCTTCACTCTTGCACTTTACATGTAAGGCTAAAAACCTTACAAACACGCTCTATTCAGACTCTTGTTTTTTAGCACGAAGTGCATCAAGACCAATGGTAAAGTTTGTAATTGGTGCCATCCAAGTTGATAGTAGCATTCCAATAAGCTCATTACGTGATGGCATTTTAGAAAGTGCTTCAACTTTAGTAGCGTCAACAACAATACCACCAGCAAAACCAGATTTAATAATAAAATTTGGATTTGTTTTGGCGAATGTAGCGACAATTTTTGTTACCGCTAACTGGTCAGCGCCCCAAACAAAAATGTTGGTGTCTTTAAGGTCAAGACCATCAAGACCAGCATTTTTCATTGCGATGTTTGCTAAGGTATTTTTAATAACTTGCACTGTAACATTTTCAGTTCTAGCACTATTTCTTAAAACTTCAATGGATTTAACATTAAGACCTTTATAGTCACAAACAATTAAGCCGTCGGAAGTTTTAAACGCTTCAGTTAGAGAACTAATAAATTCAGCTTTCTCTTTTCTTGTCAATTTTTCTCCTTTCCAACTGGTGATTTCAAGTTGAGATGAGTTGCCTCAAATTAAGCTTTCGCCTCTACTTTCTCCAATCATAAGATTAAGTACGTACATGTGATGTTATAAAACTGCGTTTTACAACGAGCATTTTTAAGGCACGCGAACATTCGCCACTTAAGTGGTTTATGTTCACGTAAATTGTTATCTAAGGTCGATTAATTCTTGATTTTCAAGGTTCATTGATGGGCTCATTGTAAGTGACAATGCAGCGCTTTTAATATATTTACCTTTTGCAACAGCAGGTTTATGTTTGTTGATAGCTTTGATAAATGCTTCAAAGTTCTCTCTGATTTGCTCAGATGTGAAGCTAATTTTACCAATACCTGCGTGGATATTTCCTTGTTTGTCAACACGGAAGTTTACTTGACCACCTTTGTTGTTCTCAACAGCTTTAGCAACGTCCATTGTTACAGTACCTGTTTTTGGATTTGGCATGATACCTTTTGGTCCAAGAATACGACCAACTTTACCCACTAAACCCATCATGTTTGGTGTTGCAATTAAGACATCAAAGTTAATGCGACCTGCTTGAATTTCTTCAATCAAATCATCACTACCAACGATATCAGCGCCAGCAGCTCTTGCTTCATCAGCTTTCTCATCTTTTGCAATAACCGCAACACGAACTGTTTTACCCGTACCTGAAGGAAGAACAACAGAACCTCTTACCATTTGATCCGCATGACGTGGGTCAACGTTAAGTTTAAGTGCTATTTCGATTGTTTCATCAAATTTTGCAGATGCGAGGTTTTTAATATTGCCAAGGGCTTCATCAACAGAATATTTTTTCTCTTTATCAACTTTTTTCAAAAGTTCTTGAAAACGTTTATTTACTTTCTTTGCCATTCTTTATCTCCGCATAATTTTGCTTCCGCCTTTATATTTAAAACCCTGACGGTAAAGGGTTAGACTTAATCGACGATGTTAATACCGATGCTTCTAGCAGAACCTGAAATAATTTTCGCTGCTTGTTCGCGATCTGTTGTATTAAGATCAGCAATTTTTTTCTCAACAATCTCAAGAATTTGAGCTTTGCTAAGTGTACCAACTTTATTTTTTAAAGGGTTGCTTGATCCACTTTTAAGACCCACTGCTTTTTTGATAAGATCTGTTGCAGGTGGTTGTTTTGTAACGAAAGTAAAACTTTTATCGGCATAAACAGTAATAACAACAGGAATTCTAAAACCTGCCATCTCTTTTGTTCTTTCGTTAAACGCTTTACAAAACTCCATAATATTCACACCACGTTGACCAAGAGCTGGTCCTACTGGAGGTGATGGATTTGCTTTAGCAGCTTCAATCTGCAATTTAATTTCACCAATGACTTTTTTTGCCATTTCTTTTCCTTTACGCTTAGACTATTTTTTCAACTTGAGAATAGAGAATCTCAACTGGGGTACTTCGACCAAAGATTGAAACATTGAGTGTGAGTTTGCCATGAACCATATCATACTCTTCAACTGAACCTGTAAAGTTAGCGAAAGGACCTTCTGTAATCCTAACACTCTCTCCATTTTCAAAGAAGATTTTTGGTTTTGGCGCACCTTTTTTCTCTGCTTTTTCTAAAATCAGTGCAATATCTTTTTCACTCAACGGTGTAGGCTTTTTCGCTTCACCGATGAATCTTCCGACTTTTGGCAAAGATTGAATCAGATGCCAGAGTGCTGTGTCTAAATCCAGTTTTGCAAACGCATAACCAGGATAGAGACTTCGTTCACTAATCTTTTTCTTACCATTCTTAACTTCAATGACATCTTCGGTTGGAACAACGATTTGCTCCAACTTATCAGCGATACCATGATCATTGACAATCGTAATAATACCTTTTTTGACTGCTTGCTCGCTACCTGCATAGGTTTGAATTGCATACCATCTATGTGCCATTCTTTCTCCTTAAATTAAAGAAGATAAAGAAAAAGACATAATAGCATCAATCAGCGCCAAAAAGAGTGAAATTACGGTTACGACGACAAAGACAGAGATGAAAGCATTTCGAATCTGTTCTTTAATCGGGAATATAACCTTTGACAATTCAGCTTTAGAATGATGATAATAAGCTCTTAATTTTTCCATTGTATTACCTCGACTAGTGGCAGGGTAGGAGGGACTCGAACCCACAACCTGCGGTTTTGGAGACCGACGCTCTACCGTTGGAGCTACTACCCTACATGATAAAGTTAAGTCTGTTTAGAGACTTAACTTTTTAATTTTACTTCTTTGTGAAGTGTGTGTTTTTTCAGTCTTGCACAATACTTGCTAAGTTCAACTTTTTCAGTAACTGTTTTGCTGTTTTTGGTTGTCGTGTAGTTAATGTCACCACATTCAGAACACTTTAGTCCGATTTTAACGGTCATAATATTTCCTTGACTTGATTACATGTAAAGGGGTTAAACCCTTTACATGTTAAAATTACTTGATGATTGTTGAAACAACACCCGCACCAACAGTTCTACCACCCTCACGGATTGCAAAACGAGTACCCTCTTCAAGAGCAATAGGAGCGATCATTGCTACTTTGATTTTTACGTTATCACCAGGCATAACCATCTCAGTACCTTCTGGTAATGTGATAGAACCTGTTACGTCTGTTGTACGAACATAGAATTGTGGTCTATAGTTGTTAAAGAATGGAGTATGACGGCCACCCTCTTCTTTTGAAAGAACATAGATCTCAGCTTCAAAGTCAGTGTGTGGAGTGATTGATTTTGGTTTACAAAGAACCATACCACGCTCAACGTCTTCTTTTTTGATACCACGAAGTAAGATACCGCAGTTATCACCAGCCTCACCACGCTCCATCTCTTTACGGAACATTTCAACACCAGTTACGGTTGTTGTTTTAGTATCTTTGATACCTACGATTTCGATAGTCTCACCGATTTTAACAGCGCCTCTGTCGATTTTACCAGTAACAACGGTACCACGACCTGAGATTGAGAATACATCTTCGATTGGCATCAAGAAGTCTTTATCCGTTTCACGAACTGGGTTTGGAATATAAGCATCAACTGCTGCCATAAGATCAAGAATTTTTTGACCCCATGCACCAACAGTACCAACTTTTGCTTCTTCAAGTGCTTTAAGCGCAGAACCTGCAATGATTGGAGTGTCATCACCTGGGAAGTCATAAACAGAAAGAAGTTCACGGATTTCCATTTCAACTAGCTCAAGAAGTTCTTCGTCATCAACCATATCCGCTTTGTTCATGAAAACAACGATGTATGGAACGCCTACTTGGCGAGAAAGAAGAATGTGCTCACGAGTTTGTGGCATAGGACCATCTGCTGCAGAAACAACAAGAATCGCGCCATCCATTTGAGCAGCACCTGTAATCATGTTTTTAACATAATCAGCATGGCCTGGACAATCTACGTGTGCATAGTGACGATTTTCTGTTTCATATTCAATGTGAGAAGTTGCAATAGTAATACCGCGCTCTCTCTCTTCAGGAGCGTTATCAATACCATCGTAATCTTTAAATTCACAAAGACCTTTTGTCGCTAGAACTGCTGAGATCGCAGCTGTAAGCGTAGTTTTACCATGATCAACGTGACCGATGGTTCCAATGTTAACGTGTGGCTTGGTTCTAGAGAACTTTTCTTTTGCCATTTTTTCCTCCGTAATGAGTTTTGTTTTTTTAATACATTTCAATTTGTCAAAGTTATAAAAACTTTTTAAGTGATGGAGCTCATAGAGGGACTTGAACCCTCGACCTCTTCCTTACCAAGGAAGTGCTCTACCCCTGAGCCATATGAGCCGACTACAAAAGGGTGGACCATATTGTATCGAAATACCAGTAACGATTTGATTTCATAAGGAAGGAAGGTAAGACTACTGAACTTGTTCTGTAGTGCCCTAAAGCAGAAGAAATTCAACAGCTCCCAGTTTGCTTATAAAATCTTGGAGCGGGAGACGGGACTCGAACCCGCGACCCCCAGCTTGGAAGGCTAATGCTCTAGCCAACTGAGCTACTCCCGCAATGGTGGTGAGAGAAGGATTCGAACCTTCGAAGACATAGTCAGCAGATTTACAGTCTGCCCTCGTTGGCCACTTGAGTATCTCACCGTATTTTTACCATATTTCATTGCTGGTCAAACACTGTCTTTCACAAACAAAAATGGAGCTGGTGAACGGAGTCGAACCGCCGACCTACTGCTTACAAGGCAGTTGCTCTACCAACTGAGCTACACCAGCACCCTTGATTGTGAGGTGAAATTATATCTCAAAACATTTCCAAAGTCAATACTTTTTTGCAGTTTCTAGTGGAATCTTGGCTAAAATGGTCGCTTACGTTTGCAATAAAGGCTGAACATGAAAATATTATTCTCCCCGAGTGAGACCAAAAGGGAACTTGCGACTCATGGAAAACTTGAAAAATCGAGTTTGATCTTTCCTTATTTATATGAAAAACGCCTGCAGGTTTTAGAAAACTACCAAGCCCTTTTGCAGACCCAAGACATTCCAACATTGCAACAGCTTTTTGGCATAAAAGACACGCAGAAAATCTTAACGCAAGCGAGTAAAACTATTTTTGACGCGCTTACATGTAAAGCCATTCTTCGCTACAGCGGCATTGCCTACGATCATCTTCGTTTTGAAACACTCACTGAAAATGCACACGCCTATATTGAAGCCAATGTCATGATCTTCTCCAACCTTTTTGGCCCTCTCTTGGCGGGCGATCTGATCCCTGAATACAAACTCCAACAAGGCGAAAGTTTGGCTGGGTTTAAAACGGAAGCTTTTTACAAAGAGCATTTTAGCGATGCCATCGATGCGTGGATAGGCGATGAATGCGTGCTGGATCTGCGTGCTGGCTTTTACGAAAAGTTTTACACCTTGAAACGTCCTTACATTACTATGAAGTTTCTCAAAAAGGGAAAAGTCGTGAGCCATTTTGCCAAAGCGTACCGTGGGCAAGTGTTACGCGAAATCGCCCTTCATCAACCCAAAGACGAAAAAGAGCTGAGCGCCATTGCATTTACAAACCTGCGTATCAAAGAGATTTTGGAGCAAAAACTCAAGCGCGAATACGTTTTTGAGATTATTGCGTGATTTGGATTAAAAGGGTACAATAGCACCAAATTTGACTAAAGGAAGCGTCTATGGATATTTTACAATGGATTGTCATTGGTGTACTGGTTTATGTGATTTACTACCTTATCAATAAATACGAGCAACGCGTCGATGAACTAACACGCCTCATCGATCTAAACCGCGAAGAGATCACGAAAAACAAACACCGTATTGAGAAAAATAAAGAAGAGATCGCTAAAAACAAAGAAACCATCGAGCTCAATCAAACGATTATCGAGAAACTTAAATAATTGAAAATAAAGGATAAAGGATAAAGGATAAAGGATAAAGGATAAAGGATAAAGGAGCAAACTACTTTATCCTTGTTGTCTTTACATGTAAAAGGATTTAAGTGGAGCTTGAATATCTTAAAATTATCATAACAATTTGTCTTGCAGTTATTGGATGGCTCATTGCACACTCTTTTACAGCTAGACGTGATTTAAAAAACAAACAAAGAGAACTATCAACAACCCATCTAATCAATGCCTATCGAATATTAACAAATGATGTCGCGAACCGAGAACTAACCGATGAGCGAAAAGAAAAACTTGAAAATATTCTTGCTGACATACAACTTTTTGGATCAAAAAAACAGGTTGAATTTGCAAAAAACTTAGCTATTACTGTTGCTGAAGGCAATCAATTTGAACTTAACCCTTTAATCAATAGCCTACGCAATGATTTGAGAAAAGAATTGAACCTTTCAAAAGTTGAAGGCAATATTAAATGGCTTAGGTTTACTAAATCAAAGTAAACGAAGGCTTTACATGTAAAGGCAATACACACAGATTTAATTGTTTCAAAAGCCACATTTTAGTTTTTATGCGGTTAAGCTCTATAAAGCATTTTGACACACAACAGGGGCTTTTTTGCCCCTGCCTTGGTTTTACTTTTTAATTCCCCTCGCTCCAAGATTCCCATAACGATGATAACTGTGTGAAATGCTCTGTTCTGCAAAATAGTGCAACAACTCCACGCGCCCTTCCATCAGTGGTTTTGCTCTGACAATGCACTTCGCTTTTTTGGCGGCTGCTTCATAGACAAAAGGCGAGATGCGTGCAGCGTTTGCGTAGAAAATCTTATCGGTGGTCTCAAAGCATTTGACAAATGTAGCTTCATCTTCGCGTTCTATCGTGTCATTTTTCCCAAACAGCATGCCTTGATTTTCATATAAAAATGAGATGACACTGCTTTGAGCGCCAAAGTCAATGCTTACATGTAAAGAGGTTTGAGCGATGATGGAAGCCATAATGCGGCTCATGACATCAAAAAGTCCATCGTCTTGGCTGACGCGAAGTGCGATGCGTTTGAGCGGGAGATATTTAAACAGATTGTCTTCACCTCGCACCTTTGCAAAGTCTTGCTCTTGGCTAAACGTCACTTCGACATTTTCAACGTAACTGCCAACCGCCAAACTTAATTTCTCAAAATCAGCCTTAAATCCTGCGTACAATCCTTTATCGCAGCCATCTTTCCAACCATGAATCAGATGAATAAACGCGTGTGGAGGGGAATGCTTGAGGAGAGGTTCAGCCACATCTTCGATCTCCATAAACTGCGTAATGTAGTTGTGAATGCCCGCTTTTCTGCCTGAACCCACGGCGGATTTTCCAAAGCCACCAAATGGTTGACGCAGCACGATCGCACCTGTTGTTCCGCGATTGATGTAGAGGTTGCCCGCTTTGAGATGCTTCCTCCAATACGCCACTTCGCGCTCATCAAGTGACTCAATGCCCGACGTCAGCCCATAGCCTGTCGCATTGACGATCGCAATGGCATGCTTCAAATCTTTCGCGCACATCACCGAAAGTACAGGACCAAACAGCTCCGTTTTATGGCAAAAACTGCCCTCTTTGACACCCCATTTGATGCTAGGTTTGAGCATGTACTCGTTTTCATCGGCATACATTGGCGCTAATGCCCAACTCTCACCCTCTTCAAGGCTCTCAAGGGCTTGTTTCAGCGCGCCACTGACGGAATTGGCAAGGGTTCCTAGGCGATTGGCAAAGTCCCACACGGAGCCTACATGTAAACTCTGTGCCGCATCGACAAGTCCTTTTTTAAAGTGTGGATCGTTGTAAACTTCCTCTTCCAAGACCAAAAGTGAGGTTGCAGAGCATTTTTGACCACTGTTGGAAAAGGCAGAGTGAACCACGTTTTTGATCGCCTGTTCGCGGTCGCTCATCGCGGTCACAATGGTCGCATCTTTGCCACCCGTTTCAGCGCTTAAAAAGAGATTTGGACGACTTTTGAGCATGGTATACGCCGTCTCTTCACCGCCCGTTAAGATGACAAAATCAACTTTCTCATTTTGAACAAGGTATTCCCCCGCCAAACTTCCTGCGCACGGCACAAATTGAAGGATATTTTTACTCACCCCTGCTTCCCAAAAGCATTGGCAGAGCTCATATGCACATAACGCAGCCGCACTGGCAGGTTTGATGATCACGCAATTTCCTGCCGCTAACGCAGCACTGATGCCTCCGACGGGAATCGCGATCGGAAAGTTCCACGGAGGTGTCACAACGCCAACACCTTTGCCTTTACATGTAAGGTTTTTAAACTCCTCAAAATAGCGTGCACTGTAGCCGTAAAACTCTAAAAAGTCGATCGCTTCGCTGACTTCCACGTCGGTTTCAAAAAAGACTTTTCCTACTTCCGCCGCGGCAACCCCGATCAGATCACCTCGTTTGGCGCGCATCTTATTCGCTACTTGCCCAAGCACCTTTTGGCGCTCGCTCGCACTGAGGTTTCTCCAACCATCGACGTCTTTAGTGGCAATTTCAACCGCTTTTTGTAAATCTTCTTTGGTGGCAAGTGCGTATTTACCGCACACCACACCCTCTTTAAGTTGGGATTTGTCGATGACGGTTTTTATGTCTCGATCCACAATCGCCTCGCCGCCAACGACAATGGGCGCGATGCCAACCTCATCGCCCACTTTTTTCTGCCATTTGGCGCGAATCGTTTTTGCCCACTCTTTATTCGGTGGCAAGATAAAATCAGTATCAGCTTCGCCATGGTATTCGCCCCTAAAGAAGCTTCCGCCTTCGTAGTTTTCCCATTGCTCGCTCAGCCTGTTTTGGTTGCGTTTTGCGCCAATGAAAAGGTTTTGTGTGTTCTCAAACGCGTCGATAAATTTCTGTTTTTGACTCTCCCATGCAGGGCTTCCCACGGTAAGACCAAACGAGTAACGGATAAAATTCTCCTCACCCGTATTTTCATCCAGACGTCTAACCAGATAAGCAATCGCGTTGGTAAACTGCTCTTTTTTTGCTGTGGGAGCGTACAAAATCACCTCGCCACTGATCTCTTTGATCGCAAGGCGTGCCGATTCGCTCATGCCTTCCAACATCTCCATGCTGAAAAATTCGGTGGTGCCGTACTCACGTGAAAGCTCATACCCATGCGCCAATTCAAAGAGATTGTGCGATGCCATACCGAGGTTGACATACTGGGCATGTTCAGGGCGCAAGGCAAATTCACCCATCACTTTATAGTTGCTATCGGTGTCGATTTTACGCGTGTGTGTGACGAGTTCCCAGTGACGAAGCCCTGCTTCGGTCTCTTCCATCTCCATATTGGCACCCTTCACCAAGCGCATTTTAATCGGCACACCGCCCTTTTCAACCCGTTGTTTTGCCCATGCGATAAGCTTTTGTTGCCACAAATGCGAATCAGGCAGATACGCTTGAAGCACGATGCCTGCACGAAAATCTTGAAATTCTGGAAGATCAAGCGTTTGGGTAAACGCGCTAAACGTCAAGCCAAGATCGCGGTACTCTTCCATATCAAGGTTGATAAATTTGTTCGTTTGCTCACCTTTGGCATTGGTAAAGCTGTATTTTTTCGCTTGTGCGTAGATGCGACTTAAGCGTTTCACGAGCTCTTCCACCGTCTCTTCGTAAGCAAGCGCATTGATCTGCGAAAAGAGCGTTGAGATTTTGATGGAGATGTAATCCACATTGGGGTTTTCAAGCACTTTGAGGTATTTTTCAATGCGCTCTTCCGCTTCTTCTTCGCCTAAAACGACTTCGCCAATGAGATTAAGATTGATGCGTGTGCCCTCACGTTTGCGTTTGATCAAATGAGCATTGAGCACATCGTCTTCACCTTTGAGCACCACAGTTTTAGTGTCTTCTCGGATATTGCTGATAAAAAGTGGGATGGAAATTTGCGGCAAGTAAATGCCTGCATTGCGAAATAAAAAGACCAAAAAGCGCTCGGAGGTCGTGAAAAATGATGCCATTTCGTATTTGGCGAAAAGATACTCGATCTGATTGGCAACGCGTGCGGGATTTTTACTTCTAAAACTCTGATCCATCAGCTCGATCAAAAAGACTTTATCTTTAGGATGGCTGAGCATTTTGTTCATTTTGATGTGGAATTTTTTATCAAAATCGCTGACCAACTCGGTAGCGCGATTTTGCCATTTTTCTGCCAATGCGATGGCACGTTCGATGATTATTTCATTCTTTAGCATTAATGTTCCTCAACTTTAATTCGTATTTAAATCAAATTTAAGTAACTTTCACTTTACATGTAAAGATTAGACATGTCTTAGATGCTCACTTTTAGCGGGGCGGGCATCTTTGTTGGAAGTTACGCCTCTTTTTTCTTGCCCAAGTACGCCTCTTGTATCATTTCTGAATTGAGGAGCTCCTCACTGCTTCCGCTGTGGGTTATTTTTCCCAACTCCAAAACATAACCACGATGGGCGAGTTTGAGTGCCGCTTTCGCATTTTGCTCGACCAAAAGCACGGTAACACCACGTTTACTGATCTCTTTAATCGCCTTAAAAATCACCTTAACCAACACGGGTGCCAGTCCAAGGCTAGGTTCATCCAAGATCAAAAGTGTGGGTTTGCTCATAATCGCTCGCCCAATCGCCAACATCTGCTGTTCACCACCACTGAGTGTGCCTGCCAACTGTTTTTTGCGCTCGTGTAAACGTGGTAAAATTTCATAAATCCATTCCAATGTCGGCGCATCAAACGTTTTAAGACTGTACGCGCCCATCATCAAGTTCTCTTCGACACTGAGCGTGCCAAACACACGCCTGCCTTCGGGCGAATGACTCATACCCAGACTCACGATCTCATGCGCAGGCAGCTGTGTGATCTCTTTGCCATCAAAAAAGATGTTCCCAGAACTCGGCTTCAAAAGCCCACTGATCGTGCGAAGTGTGGTTGTTTTCCCTGCGCCATTCGCACCAAGGATCGTCACGACCTCGCCTTTGTTGACATGTAAATCAATGCCTTTGATCGCTTCAATCGCCCCGTAGTTTACATGTAAGCTTTTGACTTCTAATAATTTTTCACTCATCGTCATCGTCCTCATCACTGCCAATATACGCCTCAATCACCACAGGATCGTCTTGAACAAACGAAGGCATACCCTCGCTGATCTTCGCGCCAAAGTTAATAACCGTGATGTATTCGCACAAACTCATCACCATCTCCATGTCGTGCTCAATCATCATGATCGTCACACCCATCGCTTGAATTTTGCGAATCGTTTGGGTGAGTTCCAACGTCTCGTTTTCATTGAGTCCTGCGGCGGGCTCGTCGAGAATGAGAAGCTCCGGCTCAGCTGCAAGGGCGCGTGCCATCTCAATGCGCCTTTGAACGCCATACGAGAGATCGCCTGCGGGAATAGTCGCATACTCTGAAAGATGGAAAAAGTCCATCAATTCGCCGACTTTCTCCCAATTCGCCTTCTCGTCTTTGTAATACGCAGGCGTGGGAATAACCCCGTTATACCAGCGTTGTTTAGACTTGATATGACGACCCGACATGATGTTCTCCGCCACACTCATCTCCGCAAAAAGACGAATCGTCTGAAACGTACGCAAGATGCCCAGCTCCGCAATTTTATGCGGACTGATGCCTTTGATCTCTTTACCTTTCCAGAGGATTTGCCCGATTTCAGGTCGGTAAATGCCCGTAATGCAGTTAAACAGCGTCGTTTTACCTGCGCCATTAGGTCCGATGATGCCGTAAATCTGCCCTTTTTTCACCTTCATCGAAAGATCATTAATGGCGACCAATCCTTGAAAATACTTGCTCACATGGCTAATTTCTAGAAGATACTCGCTCATTTGACCCCCTTCTTTTTAAGGAAGTCTGGGATGTTGCCAAAACGCACCGGCCAAATGCCACGAGGGCGTAAGATCATCGTCAAAATCATCGCAATTCCAAAGACCAAATAACGCGCCGTCTCAAACTCTCGAAACATTTCAGGAAGTACAAACATGATGAACGTTCCGATCAAAACACCCGGAAGTGAAGCCGAACCACCCACTAAAACGATCGTAAAAAACATAATGGACTGCGTGACATTAAACGCCTCAGGACTGACCGCAGAGTACTGAACCGAAAACATACTTCCCGCCGCCCCCGCAATCCCAGCACCTAAAATAAACGCGTAAAGCTTGAAGTAACGCACATTAATACCCATACTCTGAGCGGCAATTTCATCTTTGTGGATGTAAAACATCGCTCGCCCAAATTTGCTCTTATCAAGGTTTCGCATAATCAACAGTGTAATACCCAAAAGGATAAACGCCATATAGTACATGTGCGTTTGAGATGAGAAGTCATAGCCCAAGACTCTTACAACATCAATGCCAAAAAGACCGTTTGGCCCTCCTGTCAGCCCAAAAACATCGTTTTCGAGCACTTGAATAAAGATGATGTTAAAGCCAATCGTCGCCACCAACAAGTAGTCACCTCGAAGGTGAATAATCGGAGCCACCATGATAAATGCAACGAGCATGGGAACCAACACCGCCGGCGCCCACGTCGCAAGGATGGGAAGTCCAAAGTTGACATTTAAAATGGCGGTCGTGTAAGCGCCCAAGCCAAAAAAGACTGCATGCCCCATGTGAAACACGCCCGCGCGCCCTAAAATGATGTCTTGGGAGAGTGCTACGACCGCAAAAACCAAAAAAGTGGTACCTACAGCTAACCACGCCGAGTCGACAAACAGAGGGAAAAAGCCCATAAAAACAAGTAGCACTAACGCTATTAGACTGGTTTTATTCATCATACTTTCTCCGCCACGGTTTCGCCCAAGATGCCTGTGGGTCTCAACACCAAAATGCCGATGAGCAACACAAACGTAAACGTTTCCGCCCATTGCGTCGAGATGTAGCCTGTAATCATCGCGTTAAAGAGTCCTAAAAGAAGCCCTCCAAGCATCGCTCCTGGAATATTGCCAATGCCTCCCATGATCGCCGCCACAAAAGCATTAAGCCCGTACATCCAGCCCATATCGAAGGTAATGCCACGGTAATAGGTTCCGATAAACAATCCCGCCACAGCACCTAATGCAGAGCCAATGATGAAAATAATCATAATAATGCGGTTGACATTGATGCCCATCAGTTTTGCCGCGTCTTGGTCAATCGCTACCGCTCGAATCGCGGTGCCAATTTTGGTTTGGTGAATGAAAAAATAAAGCCCTACCATTAAGAGCGATGAAACGCCTAAAATCATCACTTGCGTAAAGGTAATGACGATGCCACCGATTTCCCAAATCGTTGAAGGAAAAAGATTGGAAGGAAATATTTTCATATTGGGTCCCCAAATCAGCATCACCGAATTTTGAATCACAAGCCCTGCACCAAGAGCTGAAACCACTGCGCTCAACCGTGGTGCCGTTCGTAAAGGTCTGTATGCAAGACGCTCAAGAAGCACACCCACAAAAGCAACAATAGCCGCCGTGAAGACAAAAACCGTAATGACCGCTACCAAAGAGGTAATACTCTCACCAAAAATTTGGGCATACACGCTTAAGCCGATAAATGCTGAAAAAGCAACGAGGTCACCGTGCGCAAAGTTGATCAGTCGCATCACGCCATACACCATCGTATACCCCAGAGCTACGAGTGCGTAGAGGCTTCCGATGGTCAGACCATTGACCATTTGTTGTAAGAAAATATCCATAAGATCACCTTATCCTAATGTAATGGCACGCCAAAGAAGAATTTTCTTTGGCGATGCACTCTGTTTTATTGGTAAACGATCTTATAGCTTTTATCCGCTTGAACTTCATAGGTCATGTAACCACCACCGATGCGCTCGCCATCTTCTCTAAAGGTCACAGGACCTGTGATACCTGGGAAATCTTTGAGTGCATGCAAGCCCTCAGCGATCACTTTCGTATCGTCTGATTTGCTTTGCTCCATGACATGTAAAATCGCGCGAAGTCCATCCACATTCATCAGTGACCAAATGGATGCTGGCGCCATGTTGAATTTTGCTTTGTAGTCAACTAAAAACGTTTTGGCGATGTCGTACGGTAAGATGCCAGGGGTTGGAACATTGATCAGCAGTGTTCCTTTGGCACTATCGCCTGCAAGTTTCATGTAGTCTGGATTGTCATTAGAGTCGCCGCCCA
Source organism: Sulfurospirillum multivorans DSM 12446 (assembly GCF_000568815.1). Classification (NCBI taxonomy): domain Bacteria; kingdom Pseudomonadati; phylum Campylobacterota; class Epsilonproteobacteria; order Campylobacterales; family Sulfurospirillaceae; genus Sulfurospirillum; species Sulfurospirillum multivorans. The sequence goes on along the minus strand of NZ_CP007201.1, from coordinate 442,488 downwards.
CGAAGTCTGCTTTGATGCCGAGTTGCATTTGTTGCGCACGTAATAGTCCGCCATCGGTGTAGTAACCGCTAAAGTAGATCACATCTGGGTTCATGGATTTGATTTTGGTCAGTGTTGCGGTAAAGTTTTGAGTGCCTGATTTGATTTTACCTTCATAAATAATGTTGGCATTTTTCGCTTTAAGCGCTTTCACTGTTGCGTCCGCTAAGTCGGTTGAGTAGCTTGAGTAGTCGGAGAGAACCACGATTTTTTTGTACTGTTTTCCGTCCACAAAGTATTTTGCGGTGTATTCGGCTTCAGCACTGTTGGGGAATGAATTTCTAAAAAATGTCCAGTATTTGTGTACAATCAGTGAATCACTCGTGCCATCGCTGGTTTGAAGCACTCCTGCTCTAAAATAGGTCGTTTGAGCCGCTTCGGTTGCGCCAGATGTGTAGGAGCCAATGACCGCTTTAACGCCTTCATTCACCAATTTTTTCGCACAAATTGCCGCTTGTTGCGCTGCACCTTGGTCATCGCAGGTGACCACTTCGATCTTTTTACCTAAAACGCCACCTTTGGCATTTTGTTGCTCGACGATCAAACGAACACCGTTGTCGATGCTTTGACCCTCATTGGCATATTGCCCTGTAATAGGCGCTTGCACACCAATTTTAATCACATCTGCTGCAAAACTTGCACTGGCTAACATCGAACAGACCGCCAAAGAGGCTGTCAATTTTGGAAACATTCTCTTCATTCTCACTCCTTTATAAATTTTGAAAACTAAGCAGAGTCGCTTTACATGTAAAGGCAATTCTGCTTAATTTTCAACGTTTGGTTCGATCACATATGCTCCTGCCATCCACTCGCCCACACTCTCGACTTCACGAATCGGCGTGGTAATGCACTTGGCACGAAGCGAAGGAAAACGACTCACGACTTCATCAAAACTCGCGATGATTTCAGGTATTCGCTTGGTCAATTTTTTACGCGCTTGAGGTGAAAGGTCGGAGTAAAACGCAAACACACCATAATCCAGTGCGCTCTCCTCTTTAGTTTTTCGCTGAAGCATTTTGCACAAACGCTCGATCTCGTAGCTGTACTCTGCTTTGGCATTGCAGACGCCATTTTTGAGCGTGATGATAACACGCGATGTGGAGTCATTGTGATTTTGATGCGAAAAGCGCTCATCGAGGGTGATGCTAAAAACGCCTTGAGAGAGCGCATTTTTTTCCATAAAGGTTTTAAATGCTTTGCGGTTGGGCAGCGAACAACGCAAAATATCGGCAACCGTCGCGTCAATAAACACTTCAGGCGCATTTTCGATCAGACTCAGCGACTGCGCCACATGGATGGAGAGAATTTTTTGAGGACCACTGGAGAGCGAAAGGCGGTTGTTCGTCCAAAAAAGAAAGTTGTGCGCTGCTTTGCTGATGCCTTCAAGAATGGATTGAACGACCAATGTTTGTGTGGGAAAATTACTCATAGTAGTTCTCCTCAACCTCTTGGATGATGCCACTCTCCATCAAAATATCTTCGATCAGTCTGTTTTTGGAGATGTTTAAAGCGCTGGAAAGTTTTGTAAGGGCAATGTCGAGTTTCGCGTCAATCTTTAAGGTCAATTGGGCAATTTCACGTTTTTTGGTCTGATTTTTCTCAATCACACGCTGAATGATCTCTCTGCCAAATTTCTGTTTTGCCACGTTTCACACCTTAGTAAAATTTAGGAATACTAAAAGGAATACTTTTTACTCAACAAAGAAATCTTAATATATTTTTGGGCGTTTGTGGCAAACATTGTTGATGAAATTTTAAACAAAGCGTATGATTTCTTGAATTCACCCATTGCAAAGAGCCATTTTAAGGCTACTTTTAGCAATTTGGAGCAGAAAGAGACTTTTTGGGCAAGTTACAAAAGGTATCATTACACCTCACTTTGCTATAATCGTAAAAAATATGTAAAGGATGCGCATGTCAAAAATCGTCTTGATTACGGGAGCAACTTCTGGCTTTGGAGAAGCAACCGCTGAGAAATTTGCGAAAGCTGGCTATAAAGTCATCGTTACAGGTCGTCGCAAAGAGCGACTTGAGGCGCTGAAAAATCGTTTATCTACCTGCGACATTTTGCCACTGTGTTTTGATGTCACCAACAAAAAAGAGGTATTTAGCGCGATCGCGTCCCTTCCTAGTGAATACAAAAACATTGATATTTTGGTCAATAATGCGGGTCTTGCGTTGGGTTTGGAACACGCGAATGAAGCGAGCTTGGATGATTGGGAGCAGATGATCGACACCAATATCAAAGGCTTGCTCTACGTGACCAAAGCCGTCCTTCCTGTGATGGTTGAGCGCAAAACGGGGTATATCTTTAACCTTGGCTCCACCGCAGGAAGCTGGCCGTACGAGGGTGGCAATGTCTATGGCGCGACAAAAGCGTTTGTTAAACAGTTTTCACTCAACCTTAGAACCGACCTTAAAGGTACGCACGTGCGTGTGACCAATGTTGAGCCAGGTTTTTCACTGACCGAATTTTCCGATGTACGGTTTAAAGGCGACAAAGAAAAAGCGGACTCTGTTTACAAAAACACGACACCGCTTTTGAAAGAAGACATTGCCAATGCCATCTTTTCGCTTGCGGAGCTTCCAGAACACGTCAATGTTAACCGCATAGAAATCATGCCAACGGTTCAAAGCTACGCTGGACTTAGCGTCGAGCGCAACAACTAAACCTTTTTACATGTAAGGATTTTCCTTACATGTAAAGATAATTTTGAGGAATACATGAACACGACCGAACAAAACACCAATCCCCTTCACGGCGTCACATTAGAAAAACTCGTCACGGAACTGCAAGCGCATTACGGTTGGGAAAAACTGGATGAGATGCTGCGCATGAACTGCTTTCATGTTAACCCAAGTATCAACGCATGCCTAAAATTTTTCCGTAAAACCCCTTGGGCGCGCACGAAAATCGAAAAACTCTACATCTCCTTTCGCACAAATCAAGGCAAGTAAGCCCATGACCTACGCAAAAGCCTTTGGCGTCACCTCTTTGGGCATGCTGCTCATGAGTTTTGAGTCACCCTTGATCAAAATGACGACTATTCCGGCACAAAGTGTCACCTTTTATTTTGGTCTTTTTATGTTTGCGATCACGCACATCGCTCTTGTATTCAGGCAAAAAAGCGCTTTTTTTGAGGTGTACCGCGTCCATTATAAACCGATTTTGCTCAGTGCTTTTTTCATGGGAATAAGCAACCTCTTTTTTATTTTAGCCGTTAAACACACGAGTGTTGCGAGTGCCGTGTTTATTTTGAGTACTGCGCCACTCGTGAGTGCTTTGATCGCTTTCATCTTTTTCAGACAAAAAACACCCCGCCGTACATTTGGAGCGATCTTTTTTGTTTTTGTCGGTCTTAGCATTATTTTATTTAACGATTTGGGTTTGGGAAACATGCTCGGCAATTTTTATGCCTTTTTATGCGTGCTCTCGTTTACGTCGCTGTTTTCTGTGTTAGAGCGTTACAAAGAGGTGAGTCGTCTTGCGTGTGTCGGAGCGGGAGGGTTGGTAGCATCACTTTTGGCGTTTATGACCGCCTCGATCGTGCTTCCTGATCCATACTCTTTTAAAATAATTCTCTTTATGGGAGCCCTTTTAACCCCCGTTTCAAGGATTTGCATAGGCATTGGCACCAAGTTTTTACCCTCGGTAGAAGTGGCACTTTTGACGATTATAGAACCAGTACTTGCACCCTTTTGGGTGTGGATACTGATGGATGAAAAACCGCATAGCAATACCCTAATAGGAGGCGCCATCATCGTAACGACCTTACTCGTTCACTCGATAATGGCACATAAAGAGGCAAAAAAACGTCATTAATGCTTAATGATTGGCGACGTTAAGTTGTCCATAAAGCGCGTTAAGATCACCTAAGACCCATGCGTCTACGATTTTTTCATTTTCAAATTTAAAAAAGCACGCTCCTGAATAACGAATACGGTTGCCCGTAGGCTCAAACCCAAAAAGTTTTCCAGAGTGTGTTGCGGTGTAAACGAGTCTTACGGCGGCTTTGTCGCCATCGATGACGATGTCTTCGATTACATGGTAGAGATTTGGGAAGGCGCTAAAAAGCATCTTGGCGTAGTCACAAAAACCATTGATACTATCAACTCGCATACCGAGCGAGCCTCTAAAATTGAGTGAAGGGTCTAAAAATCGCTGTGCTTGGTCAAGTTTTTTCTCGTTCCAAACCACATCGTAGTACTCTTCAATGATCTGTCTTATCTGCTTTGCCATCTACTTTTTTTCCTTTTCTGTGCCCTGTTTATTGGGGACTTTTGGCGCTGAAGCACTCGCTCCACTTTCAAACCAACTCTCACTGGCATCGTACTCGAACTCAAACACTTTATCCAAGCCTCTGGTTGCGAGTTCATTGTCAATGTTTTGAGGACTAAGCCCCTTTTTTTTGCAAATTTCGAGAATCTCCTCAATATCTTCTTCGGGGATTCCGCTGTAACGCATCTCTAAAACTGCTTCGTTGACCGTCATTCTCTCATTCTCATTCATACAATTAGGCTTTAAAAGCCTTCAAAATCCGTTTGAAACTTCAAACACCGCCTAGACAATATTTACAAAATTATAATCATATTTTTTCAAAAAAGAGCTAAAATTCTTGTAAAAGGAGTGTGCATGCTACGACTAATTTTCTCTTTGATGCTCTGTTGGCTTCCTTTGGTAGCAATGGAGAACATAAAGCACTACGAAGTCTTTGTCAAAGCGTACGAGCAAAAGGACGCGCTCCTGCTTATTTCTCGCCGTTTTGAACTCAGTGGCGTCACGTTTTACCTTACCACGAACACGCAAACCTTGCAAACCAAAGTCCTAGCCCTCGATGCAACCAAGCTTCTGCCCTTAGATGAGCGTTTTGAGCAAAGCCTTTTTGCCAAACGTTTAAAGGAGTCAACCGCTTTACATGTAAACGGTGGAGCGACGCATGCCATCACACAAAACCTTAAGGCGATTTACCTGAGCATGGATCTCTGCCCTTCGAGCAAACAAGGGTATGAGCGCGAATTTATAGAACACCTCACGAAACAAAATGGTAAAACACCGATTGCGATTGCGCTGAGTTCTGCGTGGAAAGAGCATCATGAAAAAGAGTTTGAAGAACTAGTCCATAATCCCCTTTTGCAGATCACATGGGTGAACCATTCGCACACCCATTTTTACGACCCAAAACTTCCGATTCGCGATAATTTTATGTTACATGTAAACACGGACGTGAAGAGTGAAATTTTAGGGGTGGAGAAAACATTATTAGAAGAAGGCATCACACCCTCGGTCTTTTTTCGCTTCCCTGGTTTAATCGCCAATGAAAAACTGATGCGTGAGCTTAGGGAAACCTACTTTTTGATTCCTTTGGGGGCAAATGCGTGGATTGCGAAAAATGAGCCGACTAAGACGGGAAGTATCATCTTGATTCATGGCAATAAAAATGAACCGCAAGGGATTGAGATGTTGGAGAAAAAGCTTCCTGAAGTGGTGAAAACCTATCAGTTTCACCCTTTACAGGAAGCATTTGTACCGTAAATTCTATTCGTAGTATTCGCTATCTTTTTTGTCCGTTACAAACATATGCCCAGGTGCGTGGGTGATCGCAAACGGGAGTTTCATGCTCGTGATGACATTTTGAGGCGTGACACCGCAGGGCCAAAACAATGGAATTTCATCCACTTTAATCTCAATCGCATCGCCATAATCAGGCCTTGAAACATCATTGATGCCGATCATTTCAGGGTAACCCACTTGTATCGGTGAGCCGTGCATACGAGGAAAATGACTCGTCACGACACACGCATCCGCTACTTTTTCTTTTTTGATCGGGCGCATACTCACGACCATCTCACCTGAAAAGCCTTCCACAGGTTTAAGCGCGATGTTGGTGCGGTACATGGCGACATTTTTTTGCTGATCGACGTGGCGAAGTGGCATGCCATTTTCAATAAGCGCTGTCTCAAACGAAAAACTACACCCAATCAAGAAAAAGACCAAATCAGGTTGGTAATAAGGCGTAATGTCCGTCACGGTTTCGACCACAACGCCATCGCGCAAAATGTTATACTTTGGAATTTCGCTTAAGATGTCAGCACCTTTAGCTAAAACGCTTGAATGATGCCCCTCGTGAATTACTTCAAGCACGGGAATTGCTTTGGCATTCTCTTTTGCAAACGCTTCAAAACGTTTCGCGTACTCTTTGGGAAGGGCTACCATATTCATCTGAATGTAGCCAGGGCATTCGCCCGCTGTGGGTCTGGTAAACTCGCCTTTGGCGATTTTTGCGCGTAACTCTTTCGGAGACATGGTGATCCTTTAATCAAAAACTAATCGAATTGTATCCAATTTTTAGATACAATTTTTCCAGACAATTCTTACATGTAAAGGCTTTTATGCACACTTTTAATACAATCGAAGAGATCGTTCTTCAACATTCCACCCGTCATATGGACAAAATTCAGGCTCATTTTCCCCATGAACACACTAAAAAGGCTGTTCACGCTTTCCTGAAACTAGATAAAGGCGTTGTTTTCATCTACACCGGTTTTTACGTGGCAGGTTTTGCAGAAACCGATGGTCCTTTAGGCGCTTACTTTTTAGCCAAAGCGTTTGAAAAACTAGGATACACGCCTGTTATCGTGACCGACCATTTTTGCGAGGACTATTTTTTTGATATCAAAACCCTCTACATCCCGCTTGAAGGGCTAAGCCACCAAGAATACGAAATGCTTTTAGACACCTACAAACCCATCGCACATCTCTCCATCGAGCGTTGCGGACAAAACCATGAAGGGCTTTACCTCAACTCGCGTGGTGTGAACATCAAAGAGTTCACCGCTCCTGTCGATGAGCTTTTCAAACTAGGAAGCAAAACCGCTCCAAGCTTTGGCATCGGCGATGGTGGCAATGAAGTGGGCATGGGAAGCTTTGAAGAAGTTTTGAAAGATAAAGAATTTTTCTACGACTACTGCGTCATTCCCTGCGACTACCCGATGATCGCATCGGTTTCCAACTGGGGCGGATACGGTTTTATCGCAGAGCTTGAAAAAGTTTTACATGTAAACGTTTTACCCAGCTTTGAAGAGGTTGAAAAATACCTTGAATTTATCGTCTCCAAAGGCTCAGTAGACGGCATCAAACGAGAATCCGTGATGTCAGTCGATGGCAAAGAGTGGTCGATAGAACCTGAAATACTCAGCGCCTTAAAAGCATACGCAACACAAGGATAAATCATGAAAGTCATCTGTCCCAACTGTTTGGCTACCAATAATGTCCCAAAACTCGAAGTCTACAAAAAAGCAAATTGCGGGAAGTGCCAAACTTCCCTGCTCGACCCACATCCCATCGCTCTGACCAGCGACATTCTTGAAGCCGTTCTAGGTAATACCGATGTGCCCGTCATCGTCGACTTCTGGGCACCGTGGTGCGCCCCATGCAAAGCCTTCGCCCCCACCTTCCAACAAGCCGCCCGAGCCTATCCGTTGCGCGTTTTATTTGCCAAAGTCGATACCGAAGCCGAACAATTTTTGGCTTCACGCTTTAAAATTCGCTCGATTCCTACGCTGATCGTTTTTAAAGATGGCGTGGAAGTTGAGCGCGTAAGTGGCGCGATGAGCGATGAAGATTTGGATCGTTTTGTGGAGAGGTTTTTGTAAAGTAACTACAAAATGTAATCTGAAAAAAACTATTTATAAAGGAATTTACACATGGACAATTCAGAACATAGACTACACGAAGTCTTTTTTTATGGGTTATATATGGATCCAGAAATCCTCACTAGCAAAGAGGTAACACCTCGAAATCCCAGAATTGCCACAGTAAAAGGTTATAAACTCAGAATCGGGAAGTTGGCAACGTTGTTAAGAGATGAAAACAGTAAAGCGAGTGGCATTATTTATTCATTAACCCATGATGAGATCGATAAACTCTACAATGGCTCAGGATTGCTAGCTTATGTACCTGAATCATTAACCGCAACAACAAAAGACAATGCGACACTATCCGTTTTATGTTGCAATTTACGTGTTCCACCAGCGACTGGTGAAAATAATCCTGAATACTTAGAAAAATTAACAGCGTGTATGAAAAAATATAACGTTCCAATTTTTTAACATCAAAGGAAGAGATTGTCTCTTCCTTTTCTTTCAAATTGAAATATTTTCAACCTCTTACTTCCCACTTTGCTACCATAACCCCATAAATCAAAACTGAGGTGCATAATGATTCTTGGCAAATGCCCGTATTGCGGTGGTAATGTGATCTCCCAAAAGCTTACCATTCAAGGTCAAAAGGTCAATCTTTACAGCTGTGAGCATGCAATAAAAGAGCGTGACATTAACGATGATTATGTTTTTAGTGCCACTTCTTCGTGTCGGTTTCGGGTTTACTCTAACACGTTTTTACGCTGGAATAAACGCAGTCTAAGCGAATACGAGATGAAGCAACTTTTAAAAGAGGGGCAGATTGCGGTGCGGTTGCATGGGCGGAAGGGAACGAGCGAATACTTTAAGTACGTCATTCCCGATCCCGAATACGGCGTGAGTATTTTGTGGGATACGGAAGTGGCTTAGTCTTTACATGTAACGATGTTACAGATCGATCTGAGGGGATGGCATGTCGATGAAATAGCCCTGCGAGTAGTCGATGCCAAGCTGTTTGACCGTGGAGAGAACTGTACTGGAGTGGACGAATTCTGCGACGGTTTTGATGCCCATTTTTTTGGAGAAGTCGACAATGGTTTCCACAACGATTTGGGCATTTTTATCTTTGTCGATGTCTTTGATGAGGCTGCCATCGATCTTGATAAAATCGGGATTCAGCTTGATGATGTAAGAGAAGTTGGAAAATCCACTTCCAAAATCATCGATCGCGACTTTGGCACCGTAGCGCTTGATCTCATTGAAAAAGTGCATCACTTTGTTGAAGTCATTGACCCGTTCAGACTCTAACAGTTCAAACGTGACGCGATGCCCCATGTTGGAATCACGCAGTTTTCGGATGATAAAATCGTAAATCTCTTCGTTAATGATGTCCTCAAACGAGAGGTTGATGCTAAAATCAAATGGATGCGTTTCAAACACTTTAAAACTTTTGTCGATGATCGCCATCGTGATTTTATCGTAGACTTTAATCATCTTCGCGATGGGAATAAAATTGTGCGGTGAGTGGATGACGCCCTCTTCGTCGACCAAACGGGAGAGTGCTTCAAACTTGATGATTTCGTCGGTTTTGTTGTCGATGATGGGTTGGAAATAAGGCACGATACCTGAGAAATCCATAATGGCTTTACGCACTTTAGTGGCGTATTTGAGGTTGCTTTCGTACTCTTGCGAGAAGTTCATTGTATCTTCAAAGATCCAAAACTTGAGTTGTTCTCTTTTGGCATATTTGAGTGCCATACTCACTTTGGAAAAGATGTCACTGTGTGAAAAACTAGCACTGGATGAAAGCGTGCAGTCAACGTAAATCTCCGTTTGCGCGTAAGCGTACTTCAGATGGGTGAGTTGACGGGAGAGATAGGTGAGGTAATTTTTCAAGAGGTAAAAACTCATGCGTTCATGCAGTAAAATGGCAAATTCATCGCCCGCCATACGGTAAACGCTCACATCTTGAAGTTCGGTTTTAAGGCTTTTTGCAAAAGATTCTAAGATGAAATCGCCCACAACAAACCCGTAAAAATCATTGAGCAGTTTGAAGTTGTCAATGTTGGCAATAATCAGTGTAAAATCACTAACCTCTTCGAGATCATGGCGCAATTTATAGAGGTTGGGAAGGCGCGTGAGTGGGTCGGTGTAAAACTGCTCCACAAGATTTTTCTGCACGGCGCGAAGCTCTTTGGAGAGATGCTTAATCTTCTCTTTTTGCTCTTGCTCTTTATCGACACTATTTCCCATGCAAAGCCCCCTCTTGCAAACGTATACCACTGTAAACAGTTCAATTGTATCTAAAAAGATCATAAATAATGAAATAGTGACGCTTTAATAGAGTTTTTGCAGATTAAGTTTTGCAAGAAGGGAAAGCACCAAAGGTGCGTGGGCTTTCTGCCGAAGAAAACCCAGTGTTAACGTAGCTTTTACAGCTTTGCTGTAAAAGCGTGTTGCAGAGTTCTTGTAGAACTCTAATAATAGATAATTTCGCTTAAGCCAGATTGAGACTGCTTTTGATAGAATAACTCATAGATTGACATTAGGAGATCCACATGAAAATTCAAAAATTTTTTGGAATGATAGTAGCACTTACACTAGCAGTGAACTGTTTTGGTGCGAGTAGAGGTGAAGTAGAAGTGCCCCGTACGGTGCAAAAAGACATCTACAAATACTACATTGTTGAAGAGAGCAAAAAAACGACACTTTACAATGTTACACTAAAGCGTTTAAGCTACGACACCATGCTTTACATCAAAGTTGAAATCAACTGTCCTTCACGTGTGATTCGCGAATTGGGCAATAGTATCAAATCGGCTAAAGCGATCTCAACGGATACGCCAAAACCATGGGTAAAACCTGTGATTGGCTCGATTCAATCGGACATCATCACCTACGTTTGCCGTTAACTCATCAACTGGTCCAATAAAGGTTTCATCTCTTCATAATCATCACGCTGGCTAAAAGCTTGCATCAACTGCATTTTAGCCGCGTAGACTTGAGAGTCAAAATAGGTCGTAGAATTGCCAAAATCAAGCGCACTTACACCCAGCGTATTCATCGCTTCAAGCACCGTGGTAGAGGAGAGGGCGCTCAGTGTATCTTGGTTGATCAAATCGGTCAGCCATGAGCTATCGCCTTCACTCGCACCTGTGGAGTCATAGTGAAGCAAAAAGTCCTCAAAACTCCCCTCTTCACCTTTGAGCGAATTGTAAAGTCCGTAACTCACCCCTGCGTACGGGTCGATTTCAAATAGTCTGTTATCCATGGCGAACTCCTTTTACATGTAAAGGTACAAGCAAAAAACATACCCTATTTTGAGAGTGTTTCATCGACAAATTCGACCAATCTTCTCCACGATTTTTTATCAGCAGCTTCTCGGTATCGCTCGGTTCCAAAAACAGTAAATGCGTGAGGAGCGCCACTGTAGGTGATCATCTCATGCTTGATGCCTGTTTTTTCAAGCTCTTTGGCGAGTCCTGCAAATTCGTCTAAACTCACGCTCTCATCGGCTGATCCGTGTAATATAAGCACAAAGCCTTTTGTTTGCGTGTAGTCTTCTCCAGCAGGCGTTGCTAAACCTCCGTGAAAACTGACAAACCCTTTGAGTGGGGTTCCCATGCGCGCCATCTCCAAAAGTGCTGCGCCGCCAAAACAGTAACCAATTCCTATAGAATTTGCCACGTTTGCACCCTCTTTTTTAGCCGCTTGGTAACTCGCATCCAGAAGCTTTCGCATCTTAGCCCTATCATTGTAAAGCGCGTTGGTCAGTGCTTTTTTTTCATCCATCGTAACAGGTTTGACGCCTTTGCCAAAAAGGTCTATCGCAAAGGCACCATAGCCCAGATCATTGAGCATCTTTGCGCGTGTCATCTCGTACTCATTGAGCCCATCCCAGTCGTGAATAATAAAAACAAGGGGTGCCTCATCTGAGGGGGTGCTATAGTAACCCTCGTACGTTTTTCCATCAACCACATACGTAACAAAACCCTCTTTCGCAAACGAAAGTGTCGCACAAATAAAGAGCATCAACAGTGCTAGAAATTTTCTCATTTTTTCTCCTTGTGAATTTCATTTATTAGAGTTCTTACAGAACTCTCAACACGCTTTTAAAGCAAAGCTCTAAAAGCTACGCTAACACTGGGTTTTCCTCGGCGGAATGCCCGCGCACCTTGGGTGCTTTTCCTTCTTGCAAATTGAGTTTTGCAAGAACTCTATTCTAAATCAGCTTGCTTCAAGTGTGGCATAGTTGTTGCCATTAACGCTTATTTTTAAGATTGTAATATCCTTGTAACTGTTCTAGCTTACGATTATCGTATCAAAATCTTATTTGGAGGCTTTCGTGAAATCTCTCAAAACACTCTGTGTATCTCTTTCTTTCGTGGCATCAAGCTTATGCGCAGGAAGCATGGTTGAATTTATAGGTATGGATGCGCCAAGCACGCCTGAAAAAATGGCAAAAGCGTACTCAGAAGCCAAAGTCATCATCCACACTGCAAACGGTGGAAAGATACAAAGAGCCCTCTCGTATGAAACACTTTTTGGGGTAAAAGATAAAGTCGGCACCAACAAAAATCCCGCAGGACAACTCTACTCTATGTCCATGAAACCCTTGATGGACCCTTTTGGAAAACCGCTCATCGCTGAAACACCCGATAGCAATTCACTCTTAAATGTCAATGGTTCACTCTATCTTGTCACACACTACGAATATGACTGGATTTTAAGCGATGGCTCTTCGGCTGAGAAAAGTGACATCTGGCATAACCGCGCTCCTATGAGTATGACACTCACGTCCATCAAACAAGATGCCAAAAATGGCAAACTCAAAGCGGTCGATCAGTATCCGATTGATTTTTCTAAAGTGGGCGGCATCTGGATTCCCTGTGCTGGGTCGCAAACACCTTGGAACACCCACTTAGGTAGCGAAGAGGATTACGATCTTTACTTTACCGCCGCAAGTGGAAAAAACTACAAAGCCGCGCAAAAAGGGCTTAAAGCCATGAGTGAGCTCTATTTTGAAGGTAAAAAAGAGGCTAAAGCTTATGATTATGGTTACATCACCGAAGTTGCAGTCAATGACACGAGCAAAACCACGGTTACCAAACACTACGCTATGGGGCGTGGAACATGGGAGATGGCAAAAATCATGAGCGATGAAAAAACAGCTTTTTTTGGCGATGATGGTGCACAAGTGGGGCTTTACATGTACATAGGCGATAAAGCAAAAGATTTAGATAACGGTACACTGTATGCCGCCATTTGGTCTCAAACGAATGAAGATGGCGCACGAGATGGTGGACAAGCCAAACTCAGTTGGATCAAGCTAGGACACGCAAGCTCTGAAGAGGTTTCTCAATGGAAAGAGAAACTGAGTTTTAATGACATCTTTGAAGCGTACGCTCCAGCAGAATTTGACCCGAAAAAACACGAAGGTTTTAAAGCGGTAAAAGCGGGACACTCTGAGATCGAGTACCTTAAACTCAAACCAAACATGGAACGCGCTGCCGCATTTTTAGAGACACGTCGTTATGCCGCTTATTTAGGAGCTACGACAGAGTTTAACAAAATGGAAGGTGTCGCGTTTAATAAAGAAGATAAAAAACTCTACATCGCCATGTCGTACATCGAAAAAGGAATGGCAAAAGATACGACGTTTGCCAAAGACGACATCAAAGTCGCTAAAAACCGCTGTGGTGGAACCTATGAAGTCGCCCTTGCCTCTGGCATTAAAGACAGCAATGGAGAGTTGATAAAAAGTGATTTTGTGCCTACGCGTATGTCTGTGCCTTCCGCACTTTTGGGTGAAGAGATCGCTACCGATGCACTTGGAAATACCTGTGCCGTCGATAAAATAGCCAACACCGACAACCTCTTTTACTCCTCACGTGCTCGCACACTTTTCATCGGTGAAGACAGTGGAACGCATGTCAATAACTTCGTTTGGGCGTATAACATTGATACGAAAAAGCTCTCTCGCATTCTCTCCACTCCCGCAGGTGCAGAATCCACAGGACTTCAAGTGGTTGAAAATATGAACGGCTTTGCGTACATCATGAGCAACGCGCAACATCAAGGCGATTTTATCAAAACGATGGATAAAGACCTTCAAAGCAAAGTTGCTCCAAAAATCGATAAATTCCAAGCGCCTGTAGGGTATATTTATGGCATCCCAGGGCTTTAATCGCCTCCTTTTCACACTCTGCCTTAGCTCCGTCGTGAGCTTTGGCGGCTCATTGAAAGGTGAATTTGTCAGTCGAACAATCTTTGCAAACCCGTATGCGAACATCCCTGCGCAGTGCTACATCGAAACGAGTGGTGGAACTCAAAACGCCTGTATGTTCTGCCACACCAATGCCCCTGCTCGCGCACGTCTTGGCAACAACAACCCCCAAGCAGGACTTTCAAGCATTACGGGTAATCTGCAAACCACCTACAGTTTTGCCCCTGCAACCCAGCAAACCAAATCACCCAGCATCAATCCTTGGGAAAACACTCTCTTTCCTGAAAAGTTAGAAACAGCCTATCAACAAAGCCCTAACCGTTTTGATGAAACTAAAATGCTTGGCTATTTAGAAGAAGACAATTGGAGCGAAGCCTATGCCAAGCGTGGTGGAAAAGTGGGGTGGGAAAATGGAGACGATGCGTCATCTTGGCGGCTATTTCCTGACCTAAGCCCCTCCGATCTTCCAGCCAAAGAGGATGGTTTTGTGCGAACCAAAGCTAAAACACGCGCTTTGTTTGCAGATATGACAGGCTGGCGTGCGATTAACTTTATGCCTTATGGTATTTTCACACCGATGAGCGGCAGTGTCTCTGGCATTTACATTCGCCTGCCTAAAGCCTTTATGCAAGATGAAAAAGGGGCGTGGAGTGAGCTCATTTATGCTCAAAACCTTGATCTTTTAGAACGCGCCATTACCGACAGACTTGAGCCGAATGATCCTAAAACCTACTACGGAAAGGCGAATGAGGTAGAGGTTCACCGTGGACTTTACCCACTTTACACCGAGTTTGCTCATCCTTTGCATTATGTCGATCTTCGCAAAAATGGCACACGTGCCACACGGGTGAAAGAGATACGTTATATGGTTAAAACGCGTATGTATTACCCAGGGGAAGCGGCGGAAAAAGAGGAAAATGCACCCCTCTATCTCAACGAAAAACAAGGGTGGATCAACAACGGTGCAGGCTGGATACTCGCTGGTTTCATCGAAGATGCCAAGGGTCATTTAAGGGCTCAAAAAGGCGAAGAGTTAATGCAATGTGTGGGATGCCATAGCGATAACTACGGTTTTGAGCCCTCCTCGTTTACCTCAGGGAGCAGCAACACGATTGATTCGACGTGGGCATTTCCTCGTAAATTTCCCGAAAAGCTGGGCTGGGGTGAGATGGATTATCTCGCTTACACTTTAAAAGAAGGCAAAGCGACTTCAGGTAGAGGTGATCCGCTCAACCGCAAAACACATCAAGGCGAATTTGGATATTTTTTAAAGCATGTTGTCGGAGCCAATCTGTACGGCGTTATGCCTGAGAGTATGGAAGCTTTTTTGAAGGAAAGCATTACCAAAGAGCGCGGTTACAGCGATAACTGGCGTCCTTTGGATGTGTCAAATCCTAGCACGTTAGTAGAGCAACAACGTTTACATGTAAAGCTGATGACTGAATTTGTGGAAGCAAAAGCGTATCTGACAAACGAGGGTTTTATTCACCCAAGACTGCTTTATCCCACTGAAAAAGAGGCTTTAAATGCGGCTATTGGGTATCGAAAAGTCGTCGCGACACAACGCTTCACGTTGGGAAAAGATGTGTTTGCTCAAACACCTTTTACGTATCGTTACTTTAGAGTTGGCAAAGAGACGTACACACACCTTGATGGAACAGCGTATCACATAGGTGAGATCATCACCGATCGTCCCATCGAAAAAGAGGCAACATTGACGGAAGGTGCGGGCATCGTAGAAACATTGATCGATGAAAACGATGTGTCGTATGATGGCGAATATCTGCCACTTTTAAACTATCCTTTGGTTTATGAGAAGGCTTACAAATAATTTGATTTTATAATCTTTACGGGCTATAATCAAACATAACACCATTTTAAAAGGAGTCATGATGGCAAAAAAAATTCTGTTTATCGTCGGAGACTACGTTGAAGATTACGAAGTTATGGTGCCTTTTCAAGCGTTAGGGGCAGTGGGTCACACGGTGATCGCTGTTTGCCCAAACAAAAAAGCGGGTGAGTTTATCCGCACAGCGATTCATGATTTTGAGGGAGACCAGACTTACAGTGAAAAACCAGGTCACAATTTTACACTTAATGGCACATTTGACGCCATCAAAGCCGAAGAGTTTGATGCGCTTGTAGTACCGGGAGGTCGCGCTCCTGAATATTTGAGGCTCAATGAAAAAGTGCTAGAGATGGTACGCCATTTTGCCAAAACCAACAAACCCATCGCAGCGATTTGCCACGGGGCTCAACTGCTTGCAGCTGCTGATGTACTCGGAGGAAAAAGTTGTTCAGCCTACCCTGCATGCGCACCTGAAGTCACGAAAGCGGGCGGAACCTATGCGTCTATCGAAGTGACTGAAGCAACCGTGGATGGCAACCTTGTCACCGCTCCTGCATGGCCAGCACATCCTCAGTGGATCGCTAAATTTCTCGTCGTTTTGGGAACAAAAATCACGCTCTAAAACGTTACATGTAAAAGAGGAGTTAACCCCCTCCTCTTTCTCAAAGGAAAGCTATGTCGCTTATTTCACATCTTGATCATCTTGTTTTGACGGTTGCAAGTATTGAACAAAGTTGTGCTTTTTATACCGCGGTTTTGCAGATGGATGAGATCACCTTCAAAGGTCGAAAAGCACTCAAATTTGGGCATAGCAAAATCAATTTGCATGAAGTCGGACATGAGTTCAAACCCAAAGCGACACACCCAATGGCAGGCTCAGCCGATCTATGTTTGATCACGCAAATGCCTATTTCTCAGTTCTTAGAGCATCTGCACCAGTGTGGCGTTGTCTGCATTGAAGGCCCCGTAAAGCGCACTGGCGCAAGGAGTGATCTTTTATCGGTTTATTTTCGCGACCCCGATGGAAATCTCATCGAAGTCGCCAATGAATTGGTCGCTTTTTAATCTTTACATGTAAACACGACGCTCATGCACGTGAGCCCCGCTTCGGCTTTGACAAACTCGCTGATATTGACCGTTTCAACCTTGTATCCCAATGATTTGACAAGGCTAA
This sequence comes from Sulfurospirillum multivorans DSM 12446, assembly GCF_000568815.1. Taxonomy (NCBI): domain Bacteria; kingdom Pseudomonadati; phylum Campylobacterota; class Epsilonproteobacteria; order Campylobacterales; family Sulfurospirillaceae; genus Sulfurospirillum; species Sulfurospirillum multivorans. Next base: position 425,562 of record NZ_CP007201.1, on the reverse strand, counting down.
TACTCTCAGGAAACGCTTCATTCATACAGAGAATTTCACCGATTTTGAGTACATTTGCCCCAAAAGGCTCGTCTTCTGGTACTTCAACTTTGATAAAGCCATGAAAGGCGTCCGCATCCAGCCAGTTTGAATTGATCAAAACCGTTTGATCATCCAGTGCTGTCACGCCTGTTTTGAGGTGCAAACATCCCGTAACGCTCACAGCAATCACCTCATAACCAAAGGGTTTGATGATCGCTTCAAGTGCGGAAATACCCTCTTGATTGGTGCGAGGCGATTTGCCGACAAAGATTTTTTTACCGACTTTTAGCACATCGCCACCTTCAATTTGAGCAGGCAAAACGATGCGCTCCACGTTGCGGTATTTGGAAAAAACTTTTTCCATCGATGCACTTTCAGCTCTGCGTGATTCTACGCCCATTGAAGTCAACACCGCCACTTCGTCAAAAACGATGATCGGATCTTCCACAAACACACTATCGGGGCAGGCTAAATTTTCATCTAAAACCATCACTTTGGCACCACAGCGCTCTAACATCGCACAATATGCAGCATGTTGAAGGGTCGCTTTTTCAAGGGAAATAGGCTCGCTTTGTACAAACGTGAGTTCGCACTCTTGCAACTTGGGTGAAGGCAAATGGGTCATGGCTAAAAGCATCAAAAATCCTTTAAGAAATATAAAAAATAAAATCATAACACAACCCCAATGTGCTTTAAGTAAAATTGAAGTAGCATAACTTTACAACGCATTTTCGCTGGAGGCTTCCATGAAACATGAACCACTTTCATCATCTGAATTAGAGCGCATTAACGCCTATTGGCGCGCCGCCAATTACCTTTCTGTGGGGCAAATTTACTTGCTTGAAAACCCACTTTTGAAAGAGCCTCTGAGGTTAGAGCATATTAAACCTCGCCTTTTAGGGCACTGGGGCACAACGCCGGGGCTGAATTTTATCTACGCGCACATGAACCGAATAATCCTTAAAGATAACCTTACCATGCTTTTCATCGCAGGTCCTGGACACGGTGGCCCTGCGGTCGTTGCCAACACCTATTTGGAAGGAACCTACAGCGAAGTCTATCCCGACATCTTGCAAGATGAAGCAGGCATGCAAAAGCTCTTCAAACAGTTCTCCTTCCCCGGTGGCATTCCAAGCCACGCCGCACCCGAAACGCCCGGTTCCATTCACGAAGGTGGCGAACTGGGTTATGCAGTGTCACATGCCTATGGTGCGGTCTTTGACAATCCAGAGCTCATCGCGTGTTGCGTGGTAGGCGATGGCGAAGCCGAAACAGGGCCATTGGCGACCGCGTGGCACTCCAATAAATTTTTAGATCCAAAACGTGATGGTGCCGTGCTTCCCATTCTTCACCTCAACGGGTACAAGATCGCCAATCCAACCGTACTAGCGCGCATTTCCCATGACGAACTTGAAAAACTTTTCATCGGGTATGGGTATGAGCCCTACTTTGTTGAAGGCGATGAGCCTGAGCTAATGCATCAAAAAATGGCAGAAACAATGGATGCCATCATCACTAAGATCAAAACGATTTGGCATGAAGCCAGAGTCAATGCAAACACGAAACGCCCTTTTTGGCCTATGATTATTTTACGCAGTCCCAAAGGTTGGACGGGGCCTAAAGAGGTCGATGGACTGAAAACCGAAGGCTCATGGCGTTCTCATCAAGTTCCTCTTTCCGATCTTGATAAAAAACCTGATCACATCACGATTCTTGAAAACTGGATGAAAAGCTACAAGCCCGAAGAGCTCTTTGATACAAAGGGTAAACTCATCCCAGAGCTCGCCTCCCTTGCACCCCAAGGCGAAAAACGCATGGGAGCAACCCCTCACACCAACGGCGGTGCGCTTTTAGTACCTTTACATCTGCCTGATTTTAAAACCTATGCGGTGGACGTTCAATCTCATGGGCAATCTATCGCTGAATCCACACGCGTTTTAGGTACGTTTCTTCGCGATGTAATGCGCCACAATATGCACACTTTTCGCGTCTTTGGCCCCGATGAAACGGCATCAAACCGTTTAGGTGCCCTTTTTGAAGTGACCAATCGCGTTTGGATGGCAGAGCATGATGAGAGCGACGATCACCTTTCCCAAGACGGTCGCGTTATGGAAATTCTCTCCGAACACACCTGCCAAGGCTGGCTTGAGGGCTATCTGCTCACGGGAAGGCATGGCTTTTTCTCGTGTTATGAGGCGTTCATCCACATCATCGACTCAATGTTCAACCAACATGCCAAATGGCTTAAAGTGACGAGTCGTGAAATCCCATGGCGCAAGCCCATCGCCTCTTTAAATTACCTTTTGACCTCGCACGTTTGGAGACAAGATCACAACGGTTTTTCACACCAAGACCCAGGTTTTATCGATGTCGTTGTGAACAAAAAAGCGCACATTGTCAACGTCTATTTTCCACCCGATGCCAACACACTTTTATGGGTTGGAGAACATTGCCTCAAAAGTCGTGACGCCATCAATGTCATTGTCGCAGGCAAACAGCCCGAATTGCAGTGGCTTGGCATGGAAGAAGCGGTTGCACACTGCGAAAAAGGCATGGGGATTTGGCAGTGGGCAAGCAATGACGAAGAAAGCGATCCCGATGTGGTGATGGCATGCTGTGGCGATGTGCCAACGTTGGAAAGCCTAGCAGCGGTGAGCATTTTACGCACCCTTGTGCCCAGTCTTAGCATTCGCTTTATCAATGTCGTGGACTTGATGTGCTTGCAACCCAGCGAAGAGCATCCACACGGCCTTGACCATGAAGCGTTTAATGCGCTCTTCCCCAAAGAGACGCCTGTGATTTTTGCGTACCATGGTTATCCGTGGTTGATTCACCGTTTGGCGTACCGAAGAGCGAATCATGAGCATTTACATGTAAGAGGATACAAAGAGGAAGGAACGACCACAACGCCCTTTGATATGGTCGTTTTAAACGATATGGATCGGTTTCATCTGGTCATGGATGTGATGGATCGCGTGCCCAAAATGCAGCCTTTCGCCAAAGAGGTTAAGGAAAAAATGCGCGAAAAACTGAGGAAGCACAAAACCTACATCGAAACGTACGGGCAGGATATGCCAGAAATTCTCGAATGGAAGTGGCGCTGTTAAATCTAATATGCTACTATGCGCGAAAAATTTAGAAGGAATCTAAACATGAAATGGTTACTGATACTGCTTTTGAGCGTAACGCTTTATGGTGCTGAGAAAATTTACGAATACGGCGATTTGGAAGAGAGACACGATGGTGTTTTAATCGAGGTCAAAACCCACGCACTTGCCAATGGCACAGGAAAATTTTACTATGACTCAGGCAAATTACGTGGCGAAACGCCCTTCAAAGAGGGCAAACGTGAAGGCGTAGGCAAAACCTACTACGAATCAGGCGAACTGCAAGGTGAAACACCGTTTAAAAATGACATCGTAGAGGGCTTAAGAAAAAGCTACTTTACATCGGGCAGAGTTCAAAGTGAAACGCCTTTCATCAACGACAAGGCTGAGGGCATCGCAAAGATCTACTACCAGTCTGGCAAAGTGCAAAGCGAAACGCCGTTTCATGAGAACAAAGCAGAAGGCATCTCCAAACTCTACTACGAATCTGGAAAGATTGCCAATGAAATCGAATTTAAACACAGTAGCCCCGTTGGTGGATTTCAGTACGATGAAAAAGGAGCTAAAACGCCTATGAGTGAGGCGCAACTGAAAGCGATGAATTTGTAAGCACCTCTTGCGCCATTTTCTGCATCGTTTTCGCGCTTACATGTAACGCTTCAAGCTCTTCGGGAAGGAGTTTGTAGTTGAGGATTTTCGTTGCACCTTTTCGCGTCACGACAACGGGAACATTGAGCACCACATCGCTTAATCCGTACTCACCCTCTAAGTAAACGCCCAGAGGAAGGACGGAGTGTTCATCGTTGGCGATGGCGCGAATGATGCGAAAAACACTTGCGGCGGTGCTGTGATTGGTATTGCCTTTTTTGTAAAATATCTCAAATCCAGCGTTGATAACATCTTGGTAAATCTGTGCACGATCAAGCAATGGCAAGCCATTGAGCTCACAAAATGTATCGACATCCAGCCCACAAATGTTGCAAATACTCCATGGAAGCGTGCTTCCCTTGCCATGTTCACCCAAAACATACCCGTTGATATTTTTAGGGTCAATCCCCACTTTTTTACTAACGATCTTCATAAAACGCGCCGTATCCACCAGCGTTCCCGCACTGATGAGTCGCTCCCTTGGGTAAAGCCCTTCTTTGAAAGCAATGTGGGTCAGAACATCTACAGGATTGGTCACCATAATGATGATCGCGTGTGGCGCGTAGGCATAAAGCTCATGCATCAGTGTGCGAATCAACGCAGCATTTTCACCTAAAAGCGCATCCCTCGTCTGCTCCCCTTTGAGCGTAATTCCCGCGGTAATGACGATGACATCGCAATGCGCACAATCCACATAATCGCCACTGTGCAAATGCGTGTTACGTGCGTAAGTAAACGACTCAACATACGAAAAATCCGCCACTTCGCCCATCGCCTTTTCTTTGTTGCGATTGACCAAGACAATTTCACTCATACTGCCAAGTGTGAGAAGATAATTGACCAGTTCAACGCCAACACCGCCCACACCAATAATTCCTACGCGCATTTGCATCCTTTAAACGAATGCAAAATTATAACATCCTTTGGAGTTTCGGCTGTGTTAAAAAATGGGCATTGGGAGAAGAAATGTAAATAGCTAGAACAAACTTTACATGTAAAGTAATCTAAAAAAAAACTGCGCATGTACAAAATCCAGAATAATAGTTTCTTATCTACACCCCAATCTCTTTTATGGCTGCTTTTTGTAAAAAAGCTGAACGTGTGATATGCAAAGGTGCAATAAAATCATCAATCTTTTTAACCAATCGCTCTGGCATAGAGATATTGATGCGAAGGCTTTTATCCGCTTCATTAGGCTCAGCAATACTTTCTTTGCTCTCAAGCATAACCGTTACTAAAGCTTTAAATGCTTCTTGTGCAGATTGTAATGCCTCATCAGCACTTTCACCATCACCCATAACGCCTTTGAAATCTTTATAGTAAGCAAACCAGCCACCACCGTCTTGCGGTTTAACTTTTTTGACAATAATCTCATAATCTAAATTCATATAATAATCAAGGTTCTTTTTCATTTTAGTTCTCCTAATATCTCTAAAACATGTTTAACGTAAATAGCTTTAATGGGTTTGTGGTAAGGGATAACAATATGTTCACAAAACTCTTTACGAAACACATAATGGCTACAACCACTATTATGGCATGTGTAGCCATAACCTTCTAAAAGCTTCTTAATATCCTCAAATGGAATATCTTTTGGGTTGTTTTTCATCGCTTTCAAAAGCTTATCTTTTTTACTCATCCATGCCCTTTCAATACACAATACTACACAACATATATTTAAAAGAAATTAAAAAAGATTTTATGAAAAATTTTATATGCTTTAAAGCCTTGCGTTTGCATTCTCCAAAGCTTTATCCAGCTCCTGATTGTTCAATTTCTTTGAAAAAATTTCAATTTGAAATACTTTGCAATGCAACAATCCGTACGCCAAAGTTCATAGTTTTTTACATGTAAGAATAAAAAAGTAGCCTGTCACCTTTTTTCACTTAGTTTTCTGTAATCAATCATGGATGACCTTTTTTAATTTTCTAAGTACCTTCACCATAGCCAAAGTATCGAGTTCACAGTACTTCAACAACTGCTCTCGCACTTTCATTTGCTCTTCCAAACTCTTTACATGTAAAGATGCAAAGGCGTTCATGGCATCACCGCCATTTTGAATTCCTTCAAGTTTTTTATAGGCTAATTCCATCTCAGGCACAAGGGCGGGAAGAACGTATTTGATGGAGTAACTCCCTTGCATACTTGGAGTGACGTAGTGTCCTTTTTGGAACGGAATCATCAAATCTTTGATGCTTCCGTGTAGGTGCATGAGCTTTACATGTAAGTCGGGAAACAGCTGGGCAAGTGAGGCGATGACGCCTTTTTCAAAGCTCATATTGTATGTCAAAATGTTTACATGTAAAGGTATATCTTCGACCAATTTTTCAGCCAACGCACGTCTTGGGTCAACTCCTGCTTCTGCTAAAAATGCTTTATGCTTCAGTGTGCCATCTTCGTATTCTACATGTAAAGAGTATTGAAATGGTATTTGCTTGTAAGGACTGACACCACTCCACTCGGGAACGGCTTGTTGAAAGGTCTCAAAGTCAAGATGATAGATGGGATAGGTGAGTGTTTCTAAAAACTCAGCGATTGACTCAACGTCGATGAATGTGTGTTGCTTTTTCCAGTTCTCGACCTTTTGCCATTGGATGGGTGTCATCGCAAAGTCTTCGGGTATATCTTCGATAGCTACGATGTTTTGGGCATAAAGCTCTTGTTGTTTTTTACTGCCAAGATTGAAGATGTTAAAGATGCTGTACTCTGGGATATTTCGCTGAATCTTCCAACAATACGCCTTTGCATCGCACTCATACGGGTCATTGCACTGTTTGCCGATGTCGATGTTTGGCTCATGAAACTTATCGTCCAGATACGCCTCAAACGCTTCAAGTCTCGCAGGAATAGAGCCTTGCAAATCTCGCACTTCACCTGTAACATCAACCACCACAAAAAGCTTTTCAAGCTCTAACGCTTCTTCACTCACATAACCTGAGTTGATATGCACCACATGACACGCCCCAACCTTAAACCCAAGGGCTTCTAAAACATACAGCTGAATGGAAACATCATGCAGATAGATAGGCTTCACATCGGTGGAACTCTTCACTTCATACAGCTCTAAGCCCTCAGGTGTTTGGTGCAGGATGTCCACCATCACCACAATGCCCTCATGTATAAATGTCGCCTCGTAGATGTTTTCCACACCCTCATCAAGATACGCTTGGGTCAGCCTCGCCATACTTTTAAAATCGTGTGCATCAAAAGGTATTTCACGCCCATCAGGAAACAGTTCACACGCCAAATCCCCCACGATGTTACCCGTCTCAAACCGTGCTTTGGCACTGGCATCAGGAGGGGTTAAAACCTCTGACTTGTACTTTTTCAGCCAGAGGGATTTTGGGCATTGGATGGCACGGGTGTAGAGAGATTTTGAGAGGGTCATCATTTACAATACAGAAACCATTTCTGCAACATAAGCAAGCTCTTTCAATATCTCTTTTTTGATACTGCACCGAAAGTCACTTACTTTTTTATCATTAGCTAAATGTATTAGTAAATCAATTGTTATTTTCTCATTTTTATCTTTATTCCAATCAAGTATCAAATTTTTTTCTTTTATTCTAATATCAAATAATATTTTCATTATTAGATATTTATAATAAAATATTCTTATTTTCCTAGGAGTGATATTATCTAGTCTTTTTATAGCATCTAATAAATATTTTTTTTCGTGTATATTTATTTCACCAACTTCAGCATCATGATTTTCAAGCTCATTTGTTTCCATCGTAGCTTCATCAGAAATAACTTCTGTTATATTTTCGTTAGTATTGCCTAAGTTATCCTTTTGGAGTTCATTATTGGATTGGTTAATACTTTCATTATTTTCTCTAGTGTAAAGATCATTGTTATTTTTGCTAACTTCTTCTGTCAAGTTATCTGGGAGGATAGTGAGAAGAATTTCTTCTGCTTCACTATCACTTAAAGTATTTAATTTTAAACCTATAATAAAGATTTTTTCTAAATATTCTTTATACATAAAAGAAATTTTTATTGATTCTTCTTTTTTTATATCATTATATTTATGCTCTAAAGCTTGTTTTAAAATTCCTTCATCAATTGCAGTAATAATGATAAGTCGGTTATGTATTTCTGGATTATCCAAAATTACTCTTAATCCATCTACTATATCAATAACTTGTTCTATCTTGCATCTATCTATATCATCAACAAACAAAACTATCTTTTTATCATCATTAGCATTAGGAATCCATGTTTTCAACAATATAATTAACTCATTTTCAATTTCCGATTGTAACCCTAAATAATCACTAAAGTGGTTTTTAAAAAAATATTTTTTATACAAATTTACTGCTGATGGCTTTTGTTGAAAAAAGAAAAAAAGAAATTTTATTACTACTAGTATCCCAAACGTGCTAACTATATAGTTTATAAAAGCTGGTTTATCAATAGAAAAACTCCAAATAAAGGCTATGAAAAAAGATGATGAAAAAATAACAATTGGAAACCATGAATGCTTTTGGAGATTAATTTTAAATATGGTAGTGTTCAAGATTCTGTGTCAACATCGGATAATTCCTAAAATTGTATCATAAGTTTAAAGCGTCATCAAGCCGTCCCTCAAAGTGAATGGCTAATTGAGAGATTGTTAAGCTCCAGTTTCTAATTGGCATAGTCCATTTTTGCTGGGCATTTTGAATCCCCATATAAAGTAGTTTTAGCAGGCTATCATCATTGGGAAAAGCACCTTTGGTTTTCGTTAGAGTTCTAAACTGGCGGTGGACTGATTCGATGATATTAGTTGTGTAAATAACTCTACGTATATCTTCTGGATATTGGAAGTAGACAGATAAATTATCCCATTTATTTCTCCAAGATTGAAAGACGATAGGGTATTTTTTACCCCATTTTTCTTCCAACTTATCAAGCTCAAATTCTGCTTCTTCTTTGGTAAAAGCTTGATAGACGGCTTTGAGTTCTTTAGCAAATTGTTTTTGATAAGCAGAGCCCACATATTTGAGACTGTTGCGTATTTGGTGAACTACACAGAGTTGCACCTCCGTATCTGGAAAGACTGAGTTTATCGCTTCTGGAAAGCCTTTAAGCCCATCTACCGAAGCAATGAGGATATCTTTAACGCCACGGTTTTGCAAATCGGTAAGCACCTGTAGCCAGAATTTGGCGCCTTCACTTTCATTGAGGTAAAGTCCCAAGACTTCTTTCTTGCCATCCACTCGAACACCAAGCACTGTATAAAATGCTTTTGAGATGTAGCGACCATCCTCTTTTACTTTGTAGTGAATGGCATCTAAGAATATAAATGGATACACAGCTTCTAAGGGTCTTGTTTTCCACTCTTGAAGCATTGGTATTATCTTGTCGGTTACGGCGCTTATAGTGGCTTTAGAGAAGCCTACGCAGTAAAAATCCTCTATGTGTTTGGCTATTTGGGAATAGCTATTGCCAAGTGCGAAGAGAGAAAGAATCTTCTCTTCGATTTCACTCGTCATGCTGGTCTGGTTTTTCTTTACGATTTCAGGTTCAAAGCTACCGTTACGGTCTCTTGGAACATCAAGTTCAAAGGCACCATGATCGCTTTTCATAGTCTTTGAACTATAGCCATTTTTTCGATTTCTATTGAGGTCTTGGGAGAGGTGCGAATCTATCTCAGCTGCTAGCGCGGCTTCGGTTAGCTGTTTGATGAGTGATCCTAAGGCTCCATTTGAGCCACCAATACTCTTGCCGGCTTTAATATCTTGAGCAAATTGCTCTACGTCTATTTCTATCTTCATATCTGTGTCCTTGGGTATTTGTTATTTTACCCGATTGACACAGAATTCTGAACGGTCCCTTAAATATTTTTTTCTTTTCAATATAAAAGTTATCTAAATTATCTACTAATTTGTGCCAAGTATTGTTAGTAGTCCATTTTTTTAATTTTTTAATATATGTATTTTCATTTCTTAAATCATCAAGATATGCAGCAAAAATATTTTCATAAAGATAAGCCCAAGATGCTTTTGTATCTTGATATTTCCATGCTGAAAAAGAAACACGAATATAGTTTGATTTTTTTTCTTCTATTGATACCCATAATCTATGAGAAAAATGTGTTTTCCCTCTCCCCCATTTTCCAAATATCCCTATCATCATTCCACTATCATCAAATTCTTTCACTATAACAGAAGATAATGTATTAGCAACAGCTTCTACACCAAGAACTGATTGCATCTCTGATTTTTTCTTAATTGCAATTTGTAATGGTATAGCTATATTTTTTCCATTTTCGGTAGATACTTCGCTTTCTATTGATTTACTACCATTTAACGATTTAATGTTTTCTAAAATAGCCAATAATTGTTGTATAGCAACTATTACTTCATTTTCCTTAGGCATACCATTTTTAAAATGAATAGCCATAACATGTTGCTTATCTTTTGCAAATTCCATATTAGGATATTCTTTTTTAAGGTCATCTATTATTTCAGGTCTGCTAAAAATAAGATTTTTATTATCTTTTATAAAAATTCCGCCATACCAACTTGCCCAGAATGTAATATTTATTTGTGTAGATGTGGGAAGACTATCTCCTTTATAAAAACTTAACCTAAAACCATTGTCATCAGTCCATTGTATTTGTGTTGATGCTTGATTTAGTTTCCACTTATAAGATTTTAGTTCGGGTACCTTTTCTTGCAATGAAATAGCATATTGATTCAAAAATACTCTTACTTTTTCCCCTTCTTCATAATTTAAGTCTTTTTTATGCTTTTGAATATTTGCAAGTTTCTGAAAATCTACACTATTAACAAAATTATTCCAATTTGTGTGTTTTACTAAAGTTTGATATGGACTATTATTTATCAATTCATCATAGGATGGAAACTCATTTAAATTTATTTCTTTCTCGCCATCTAATAAAATATAAATAAATTTTTGTGTATCACTCAAATAAACAACTAAATAAAATGCTATATTTTTATCATGATATAATTTCTGGCGCACTTGATTAACCACATTTGACAAAATTTGTTTATTTTTTGCTACTTTAACTTCAATATATGCAATAATATTTTTTTGTATATCCTGAATTACAAAATCATATTCTGCACGTATTTGCTCACTAACTCTTGATCGAACATTTCTTAAAATGTACTCTTGTTGATAATTTCTTTCCAGTAGATATAAGTAAAATTTATTTTCTATTTCTGCACCAATTAACATTGGAGATTTTTTTAAAATCTTTAGATTTATATTAGCATGAGGAACTTTTTCAATTAAAGATATTGCATCATTTGTAAAAGAATGAACATTAAAATATTCTTCTTTTGTAGAAGACAAAATATTAGTAGCTTTCTTTTTAATATCATTTATTAATTCATCTTCACTGGTTTCTCTGAGTATATTGAAATTTTCAATATACTCTTTTATTATTTTTACTAATTTTTCATAGTCAAAATCTTTATTATAAAGGTTTATACGATTTTTAATCATTGAATTTTTTAAGTTATTGTCAATCTCTTTAAACACTTGAAGTAAACTATCTAATTCATCCATTATCTTTTCCTTTTTTTGTTTCTTACAACTCCACAACTCTCTCAAACATCTCTTTTATCTCCATCTCGTGACTTATCAAAAATATCTGTCTGTACTGTTCTTTTATGGTATGAAACGCTTCTAAGATTTCCATTCTTCTGTTTTCATCTTGGCTTCCGAAGACTTCATCGAAGGCTAAAAATCCCACACTGCTTGCACCGTTCAGTTCACTCAGTGTTTTGGAGATGGCGATGCGAAGCACTAAGTTGGCAAGGTCTATTTCGCCGCCGCTGAAGCGTTCTATGGGGTAGCATTTGCCCTCGTCGTAGATGAAAAAGTCAAAGTCGTTGTTCACTTCGATGTATTGGTATTTGCCTTTGGTGATGGTGGCGTACATTTGGGAAGCGATTTGGGAGATGCGTGGGGCTATTTTTGAGTTGAGTTTTGTTTTAAACTCACTAAGGCTTAGTTTGATTTTCTCATAGTCTTGCAAATCGTCTTTTTTACTCTGTACTTTTTTAAGTTGTATGTCGTTATTTTCAAGAGCGTTTTGCAAGGTTTTTATCTCGCCCTCATTCTTGGCTATTTTTTCTTTTATCTCCGAAATAACGCTGTATTGTTTCTCTTTTTGCTTTTGAAGTTCGTCGTATTCGCTTTTTTTTGCGGTGTGTTTTGGCTCATCGTACAGTGTTTTGGTAACTTCCATTTCTTTCTCTTTTTCTTTTACATGTAAAGCTTCTGCACTCTTACATGTAAGTGCCAAATCCTCTCTCACGCCCTGCTCTCGTTTGAGTTCAGTTTCAAGGCTTAGGACGGCTTCGTACTTTGGTTTTAACTCCAAAAAGCTTTTTTGTAGGCTTACATGTAAGGCTTCATCGTAAGCGTGTTGTGCGAGTTTGTCAAGTTCTTCTTTGTTGCGTTTGCCTTGTTCACTGACCTTCGTAAAATGCTCTTTGGCACTTGCCAAATCTTTTTGCTTGCTTGCTATCAAACTTAGCGCTGTCTCATTTACATGTAAGGCTTTTTGGGTTTGCTCTTTTTGAAGTTCAAGCTCTCCTATCTGTTTGTTTAAGAGTTCAAGTTTTGCTTTGGTTTTGTCTATCTTTTGACTTTGCGTTTTTTGCACGATGTCGTTTAGGGAGGCGATGACATTGTCGTATTCATCAAGTAGTTGTCTGGTACAGGTAGGGCAGTTTGATTCTCGACCTAAGCTTTGTATCTTGGCAATTTTTTGTTGTGTGTCTAAGACGACTCGCTGTTCAGCTGAGAATTCATTTTGGAGTTGTTTTTGCTCTGTTTGCTTGTTCGCAAGTTCGGTTTTTATCTTTACATGTAAAGCTTCATTTTCTTTTTTTTGCCCCAAGAGTGTTTCATAGGGTTTGGTTTGCTCTTCCAAAGTTGCGATGTCTGCTTTGGCTTTGGTGTACTGGGCACGCAACTGGGTTTGCTCTTTTTCCAAACCCTCTTTTTTTATCTGAATATTTTTAAGAGTTTCTTGCTCTTTTAGCTTTGTTGACAAAGATTCGTACTCTTTTTTAACGGTGCTTAAACTTTTAAGTTCTTTGACTTTCGTTTCTAAGGCTTTAAGCTCTGTGGTAAGTTTGGTTTGAGTAGCTATGTTTGCGTTAATGTCGTTTTTGATGAGGGAAAGTTCGCCGATGAACTTTTGTTTCTGCTCTTTCGTTTTGACAAAAAGTTCGAGTTCTTGCTTTACATGTAACTCTTGTTTTTTGGTGGTTTCTAGTTCCGTGGATTTGGTTTTGACCTCTTTTTCAAACGCTTGTTTTATGGCGGTTGTCTCTTTTATCAACACTGTTTTACTTTTGAGCTCTTCTTCGCCTAAAAGAAATTCTGCACTTGCTGCGATGTCACGTTTGAGTTCCCTGCTTTTTTCAATGAGTTCATTTTCCACAAAATCAATCTTCTCAAGCCCAAGAAGTTTTCGTATCATCTTTTTTCGATCTTCATTTTTAAGTGTGCTAAGACTTGTCAGTTCCTTTTGAGAAGCAAAAAGTGTATGCAAAAATGCCTCTTTACTCATCTTCGTTAGCTTCGTGATAGCCACGGTGACTTCTCGCGCGCCACTGGTGGTAAGCTCGCCGTTTTTATAAAGCTTGGCATTGGCACTGAGGGCTTTGCCTCGAAACTCACGCATGACTTTGTACGCCATGCCTTCAAACTCAAAATCAAGCTCAACTAAAACGGCATCTTTATCACTTGCACTGGCATTTCGTATGACTTCTTTAAATTTTTTGTTTCGAAGCTCGCCATAAAGCGCGAAAAGTATCGCTTCAAAAAGAGTCGATTTGCCACTGCCATTTTTACCGATGATGCCGATAAGCCCTTCGCCAAACTCGATATCAAAAGAGGTGTAGCGTTTGAAGTTTTCAAGGTGAAGCTTAGAGAGTATCATCGCTCACCTCTTCGTAGGCACTAAACAAGCCTTGGATTTTGCCTTTGAGCCGCTCAAACTCTTCAGGCTGACTCTCTTCTTTGATGTGTTCTAAAAAATACGTTTCCAAAGAGAGTGCTTCGATGTCATTTAGTGTGGCTTCACCGTTGGTTTGTTTGAACTCTCGTTTGATGCTTACATGTAAAGCTTCGCCAAAAAGATTTTTGATGTCACGGGTTTGGATGTCGATGGACTGCAAAGGGGTGAGATGGGTCAGTTTCACTTCGACGAGGGCGTCTTTTATATCGTTTACATGTAAAGCCTCAACTGATTGCTCGTAGTCTTCACAATCAATCTCGTAGGTTTTGATGGGGCGTATAGTTATCTCATGGTAGTTTACATGTAAAGACTCATCCAGTGTGACAAGCGCAAAGCCTTTAGAGTTGCGTTTGTCATTTAAACTGGTGCGTTCGGTGGAACCTGCATAGTAAACATTTTCGTGTTTGCCGACTTTTCCAAATCCATGCCAATGCCCAAGGGCGACATAATCCATCTTAGAAAAAAGGCTCTCTTTATCATGCGGATAAACCCATTCACCAAACTCAGCCATGAGATAGTGCGCACCTACAGAGCAGTGAAGCATCATAATGTTGCGTTTGGTTGCATCGAGATTTGCTTCGCACAGTTCGATTTGGGAAAGTGCTTTGCTCTCATCGTGCATATGCGGTAAGGTGTGAAAAACCACGTCGTCAAACTCTATTTTTTTGTACTCTTGATTGTATGAGACATAAACGTTTTTGAAGTTTTCAAATATTTTTAAAATTGGAGAGCTTAGGTTGGTTCGAGGCGTGGAGTGATTGCCCGCTATCATGATAAACGGGATATTCAGTGCTTCGATGAGTTTGAATTGCTCAAGGGCAAAGGTGATGGCTCGGTTACTAGGGGATGGGCGGTGAAAGAGATCACCCGTGTGGATAATGTAGTCAGGTTTTAGGATTTTGATTTGCTCGATGACCTGTGAGAAAGCATCGTAAAAATCAGCCTCTCGTTGGTTGATGCCTAGCGCATTTACAGTGTCTAAATCGTTAAAGCCTAAATGTGTGTCCGAAAAATGAATCAATTTCACGGTGCTTCTTTGTGATTATTTCTTCCGATTATAGCAAAGATTTGTGTGAGTGAAAAGAAATTTTGAGGAAAATATTAAAAAAGAGTGGCTCGAATGCTGGTCTCTAACATGCCTATTTTTTAGTACTTAAATATATATTTTTAAAATAAGGTACATTAAAAAGTACATTAATAATTTTCTAGTATGATCATGTAAATCTTATAGTCTTGTTTTGATTATACCATATTCAACTCTTCCAAGTAACAAATGTTCAATACTAAGTGTCAGACGAAGAGCCGTTCTAGACAAAAAATTCTTTTAAAAGCCTAAGCACTTCGTTTAAGATTGTGCAAGGAGAGAGACTATATTGAGCGATATAAAGTGATTTACTGAACATCCCTGGGTATTTCATCAAACATTTCAAGTGTCAACGCAAGATGCAGTTTAAAGGTTTCGGGTCTACCTGCACTTGCTATTGTGATAGCGTCATTAGCTAATTCTTCAAGTTGACTTTTATTAACAAGGTCGTTTTGTATAATTCTTTGGATATCTTCTTGGTCTTGCTCTCCAAATCGTGATAATTTTGAAATAATTAAATCTACTGGATCTAAAATATAAACATTAAGCTTATCATCGATACTAAACTTGAATATGGCCCTTCTATCATAATCTTCATGCATAAGTCCAAGCGTTGGGCTGTAGTTATAATCATAGGCCAGTTCTTCAAATTCACCGTTCTCATTTTGCCAAAGTACCGTTAATTTACTGGGAATATTGATGTTTTGATCAATAATTGCATCCAAATCTTTTGACACTCTAGCGGCAGTATGAAAATGAATCGCAATTCCTCCCGTTATATACACATTGACGGGCATTTTTTTACTTGCTCCCCGTATATTCTTACTAATTTTTTGCATCATTTCTCTTACGGCATCTTCGAGTGAAGTATTCATCAATTGTTCCCTTTTGTTTTGTATTGATTAAATCTATTGGCATCCACACCGCTTAAAAGTCCATAATAATCAGCCAAGCCATCTCCAGATTCTTGCTTTCTTCCATGGTATAGACCTACTTTTTTATTCAATGAAAAGCTTAGTTTGAGAGGTTTTTTTGTTAAAAAAGTATACAAGTATGCACTTCTTGCTCGTGCTTCTTTTGAAAGTGCAGTGTCTTTTGCCATTTTTTTGAGTATATTCGTGTCAAATTTTGAAACCAAAAACTTAAAGAGCTCTTTTTCAAACGATCTATACTCTTGAAAATACTCTTGATTTTCTAAAAGTTTTTTAACATGCATATTGTCTTTTTGAGAAAGTAACTCTTCTGATTGATTAAAATCCAATCGATCAAGTAATGTATAAAGGCTATTTCGATTTGTTTTCCAGCTTCTTAAAGTTCTATCAGAGACACCAAGAAGCTTTACCATTTGTGTCTGTGTCATCAAAAACTCCTTTTCTTACTTTTCGGCAATATCTGCCGTTTTTTATAATATAATTATAGGCAATATCTGCCGAATTGTCAAATATACAATCCCCTCAATTACTATATAAATATTCCTAAAATATGGATATAAATTACTTATACAACTTTAGAACTTTTACAAAATATTTTTTTGTAAAAGTTTAATTTTGTTAAAATAAAAACTCTGTACGAAACATTGTGATAGAATTTTTAATAGAAGCATCTCTAGATAAGTAGCACAAGGATATTTCATAAGTATTAAATGGCATTTGCATATCTTTGAATAATGACACATAACCGATACTGTGTCAAATTCTGACACTATATTATAAAATCACGTACCAATTAAAAGGTATTAAATGGCATTCGTTTCATAAAATTACGCTATTTTTCTCAAAATCTCTTGATTTTTTTAACCAAAGTAGTAGAATGCTTTTTATCTTTCAAAAACAAACTTCCAAAAACTTCTTAACTTCATTTATCTAAATCAAATGAAGAGCTCTATTCAAACCGAATAGTCTCAAAAAGGAGTTTTTACATGTCACCAATCCAACTCACTGTTTTAGCTGGAGTTCTCATACTCATTACGGCTATGAACCTAAAAATAGCGATATGGTATATTGATCGAAAACAGGCAAAACAAGCGCTTCAAAATTATTCCAATCAAGAACAAAGTGACAATACCACACAAGTCCAGATCCCTTTTACGCTGGCTGAGATTAAATGCGTTGATAGCATTGCAAATAATATAGATCAGTATCTTGATGCCTTAACCTCTCAAAAGCTTGAAAAAATTGGCATTATGAAAGATGATACGCTTATGGCTGTCATGATACCAATTGAGCGATACGAAAAACTTCTTGAGTATGTATCGCCAGTGCAAGATACTACAGAAGGAAAGGTAAAGCTATGATAGATGTTTCTTTATCAACACTATTGTTTATTTTTGCGATTCTTGCAGCACTTGTTATCTATACGTTTATGATGAGATCATTCAATAAGCGCTATAAAATAGCACTAAATCGCTTTTTAGCAAAGGAGATCGCACGCCGTAGCTATCAAATATTGCATCCTGAATTTAAGTATGAGGTATATCATATCGATGATCAAAACGAAAGACGTCTTTTAGACGAAACGCTTAAAGAATTTGAAACTTTGATGCAAATGCAAAAATCAGTAACATCAACGCACGATGTCACTGAAGATAAGGCAAAGCAATGAAAATTGATGGTCCAACTATCGCATTAATACTAAGTATTTTAGGTCTGATGGCGACATTATTTCTTACAAAACTAGGAAACGATGTGAGAAAAAATCGTATTAAAAATCAACGATTATCCTATAAAGAAAAAATTAGCCTAGCAGTTAAAAAACGTTGGCAAGCAGACATGGAAGGATAAAGCTATGGAGATTAGAGGAGAAAAGAAATGACGTTAGAAAACATTCTAATGATTTTACTGATATTTGCAGGCTTCTTGGCATTGGGAAAACTACTCCATGAGAGGAAAAATAAATCCTCATGAGCATTACCAAATATGCCTATGGTATTTTTCTCTTGATTGCAGCATTGCTTGTCAGTGTGATCGATACGTCATGGAAAGGTACAGTGTTATGTTGGTTTTTAGTCATGATCGGGATTCTTTCATGTTTTATTGGAAAATATTCAAAGAGTTTTTGGCTTAAAAGTTGGTTCAATCGTTATTTTTGAACTTGTTGGCTTTTGATTAACAAAAGGTTACGAAAGCATTTAACCTATTCTTCTATACTTTTACGTGTAAGACACTACCTCCTTTTTGTGAATAACCTACCAATTTTAAGATGAACGCTCGGATTGCCCGGTTCGAGCGTTTTTTTCTTTCTTCAGCTCTAAAATCACTAAAACGAATGCTATTTAATACCTTGGCGAATGCCAAATAATACCTTTTAATCGATATCTGATTTAGGAATATAGTACAAGAATTTAACACACTATCGGATGCGTGTCATTAGGCGAATGCCATTTAATACCTTGAAAGTATTCTGCAAATAAATATGTTTGATCTATCTTGGATATAAACGAAAAAGAATACGTGTGCAAATAAATTTTTTGTAGTTCCATTGGAGCTATTTCAAAAAAAGATTAGCTCCTTTGTATATCAAAAGGCTATATTTGAAGATTTTTAAAAAATCTTTGCATAAGTAGGATAAAATCGATGGAATTTTTCATATGACTGAAATTCTAAACCTTCAAAATAATCCAAGTTACTAGGATTATTTGGTAAACAAGCATCTAAGTTTAACTTTTCTTTTAATGATAGGAAGGGTACTTCAATTTTTAAAGGAAGAGGAGAGGCTTGTAGCCCATATATCCATTCTTTCAAGCCTGTTTTTTGCAAAAATGTATCTTCTTGGTCTTGATTGATTATCATTCCAGTAAAAGTAATCATTGTCATACCATCTTGATAAATATAAGATGAAATAGGTAGAAATTTTGTTTTCCCCCCTCGCAATGCTGAATAAGATATTTTTTTTAATAACTCAAAGATAGTAAGAGGAAAGTCTTTTTCAGTCATTTTTTCTTGAGTAAAAACATCTGCTAAAAAATAATTTTCACCCAATACCTCATTAATCTTTCTTACTCTATTCTCACGAACTATTGTCATTGGCTCTGTTGCTGATGAATAGAATTTTGAAACATGTGCAAGTAGAGTTATTTTTATAACACTGCCACTTTCTAGCGTCGTAATAGCTCGCTCAAAATCATTTAATAACTGATAATCGAAGCCCGTATAATCTAACCAAAGGACTGCTTTAGAAGCTTCAATAACAGATGTGCTATCCTTTATTTCTATTTGTGGGTATTGATCTAGTACTGTAGAAATTTTGTTATTAATATAATTTATGTGTGTAAATGGAATATTAAATGATTGCCTTTTATAAACGGATTCTTCTGTTTCATATGAAAAGAAATGTTTGAAGTTGAATCTATCATACATTATTTTAAAATCTTCAGAAAAAGGACCAGCCATACCTATATAAGCATATTCTTCAAAATCATGGATTTTTGAAATTAGTCTCAGTTGTTCTACAAATAAACGGCGCTCTATTTCTTTTTTAACTCTCAAATGATAGGGTAAATTTCCTCCAGACATTTTACTTATCCATTTATACGGGCATAAATTTCATCAAAACATTTTTCACCAACCTGAGATGCTGTTAATTCTGCAATTTCAAAATAATCAGATGCAATTTGCTTTATTTCATCTTTGTGTTTTGAAAATTTTATTGTTCTCATTCCATCATCTTCTGTTGAAGGCTCTGGTAGTTTAGGTTTGAAAAATTTACCTCCATATCCATCTTTTGTGGTTGACATAATACTATCAAATTGTTTGGAGATCATAACGCTTTCAAGTGTTTCACTTTTAGCTTTTGGTAATATGCTTTTTCGCTCTATATCTCGCTTATTTTTCCATTTATTAGTATAATCAACAAATAATCTCATTCCTTCAATCATTTTCCTTCTTATTCGTAAATATACATCAGATGAAGCATCAACACCTCGTTTTGTTGTTGTAACAGGAAGCTTATTTGCTGTATTGCTTCTAAAGCTTACAACGCCAACTAATGTATTAAATTGATAATGAAATTGGGGTAATCCATCTCCCCATCCAGTTAACCTACTCCTATCAGCATATAATACAACTCTATCATTACAAATAATCGTCCAGCCAGCATCTACTCTATCAACTTTCCCTGTCTCAGCACTTATTGACTCTTCTTCTGGTGAAGGTGGTGCATCGACTAAGCCGCACACTATTGTAATTTCTAGTCCGTCGTTCTCCTCTTTGTAAATATACGGTGCAATTATATTTTTTTCTAAAAATTGTGCTGGATTGTTATCAATTAATAGACTAATTTCTTTACCTTTAATTGCTGTTGTATTTACAAAAATATTAAATCCATGCTTTAAAACAAAGGCATAATGTATTGATATTTTTTCCATTAATCGTCCAAGAAAATCACTGTCTGGAGAATATAAAGTCGCTATACCTGGATATAGGTCAGTAACAATAATCCTAGTTCCTTTATCAAATTCGTTAGGCATTTCTTGATTGCAGTCAAGCATATCAAGAATCCATAGATTATCGTCTTCAAGCCATTTCTTAGTAATTTCGACCTTAAAACATCGTTCATCATTACGACTTAAAATTTTGATATCCGTACCCATTTTAAAAACAGATCTTTTCATACCAATACCATACATACCAATGGTAGGAATATTATTATCTAGATCTCCAACTGGACGCCCCATTCTAAATGCATAGTCTTGTGCAACTTTTGTTGGGATTCCTCCACATGTATCTTGTATCATAAAATGATTTGCATCAATAAATATTTCGACTTTATGCTTTTTATACTGATCTGTTGATGCAAGCGTTGATCTTAGTAACCCATCTAAAGAATTATCTAGTAAATCTAGTATTGCATCATCAAGATCAATATCTCTTGTTAACATCTCAACGAAGAATATTTTTGCAGGTGCTGCATTAATCTGATTTTCCATATGTTCTTTCCTAATAGTGTGGATTTAGATTTTTTTATGCACAATTGTTTTTTAAATGTGACAATATACTTTTACCTATTACTTCACCCAATTTGACAGGCACGGCATTACCAATCATACGACCAATTATTCTCTTATTTATTGATTCTCCATGGCGTATAAATTGATAATCTCTAGGAAACCCTTGAAAAATGGCACCTTCTCGTAATGAAATTGCTCTGTTTTGCTCAGGATGTCCAAATCGACCATTACCAAATCCATAGTATTGGGTAGTTATAGTAGGAGCTGGTTTATCCCATTCCATACGAGCATAAACACCCGGATAGGTTTTACCAGAGGTTTTTTTGTGACAATCAGCAATTAGTTCTTCATCCCAATCACGCCATGTCCCACCAGGGAGTGAAGCATTCATTCGCTTACGATTTAACAAAGATAGAGATGAGCATTGATGTAGAGGATCGTCTGGATGCATTTCACCATCCTTTAAACTAGGTAGATGTGCAATAGCATCTCTAACGGTATGGATTTCCACATCTAATGCCTTTGGTGAAAGAAGCTCAATTGGTCCCTTTTGGGACGCTAATAAAACGAGTCTGCGCCGTCTTTGTGGTAAACCATACTCTGCTGAATTGACCACTTTATAATCGACGAAATAGCCTGCCATTTTCAAGTTATTAACAAAAGTGTGAAAAATATCTTGACTTAAAAGCCCAGGAACATTTTCCATAGTTACGATATCTGGAGATGATTCTTTTACTAAGCGGGAAAACTGCATTAGTAGCCACCAACGCTTATCTGTAGAATTCGCTTTTTGATTGTAGGTTGAAAATGTTTGACAAGGAGCACACCCTGCCAATAGTCGTATACTAGATGTATCGAAATATTTTGCAAGATCTTTTCCGGTAATATCTTCGACTGAGCAACCTATAAACTTGGCATTATTATTAGTTTCATAAGGGTATTTACAATTTTGATCAATATCAACACCAAGCTTTACATTGATGCCAGCTTGAATAAGCCCATGTGTCAAACCGCCAGCACCACAGAAGAGATCAACAGCAGTTATGTCCAAAGTAGCTCCGAAATAGATTATTTTTCTAATTATGCCAAAGTTTTCTTGAGTTTTTAAGAATATTCAACAAAATAGCCCATTTTGTTGAAAACCATTTGAAACTCCACTTCGTTAGATTATATATTTGTCCATCAAACATTAGTTCTGTTACTCAATTTTCAACATTTAGATAAAATGTGGAAATTTTCGTAAAAGGAAAATGATTATTAACTACCAATTAAAGTTTCACAATGTAATATATATTTAATAATTTTAACACTTGGAGAGCAATAATGAATTTAAAATATAGCTTTTGTATCCTTCTAAGTTCTATCCTTTTATCTGGATGTGCACAATCTTCCAATCAGCAAAATATAACTGTACCTCAAGCTACTTCTGAGCAACCTTCTGTTAATGAAACTACTAAAAAACCTGAAAAGCCAATATCAAAAAGTTCTTATAAAAGTCAAAGTGGGTTCTACTATGCGTTAATTGAAAAAAACGATAGAGGATGGTCCATTGTTGAAATACGAGATACAGCTATGGATAAAAGACAAAATGAAAATCAAGAAATTTTGAGAGTTAATCAATCATATGCCGAAGTTATTCCTTATTACAAAACTACAAACTTCCATCGCTTGGGAGATACTTATGAATGTAGCTATATGCTCAAACCAACAGTAGACCAGTATAGCCCTTGCTCTAGCCAATTAACAAGTGCAAGCGTTGCGAAGTCTATTGGAAAAAATATTATAGCTGCGGCAGTAACTTTTGGTTTAGCATCCGGATCACATAGATATATAGACGAAAATTTGATTAATGAGGCTGTAGTACAAACTGATTTATTCAATGCCATTGAAAATGAAAAAACAAATTTCGAGCAAGCTTTATATGAGCGTTCTTTCTATAATGCTAGAACTATTGCAGATTACGATAAATTTATAGCTGATTACACATCAAAAGATAAGGAAAACTTTATACCTACTGCCATTAAAAATCGCGATCAATTGATTGAAAAACAAAAAGCTGAGCAAAAAAAACTTGCAGAAGAGAATAAAAAGAGACAAGAAGAACAACTAGCACAAGCAAAAGCTGAACAAAAAGCTAGTGATGAACGTAAAAAAAATGTTGAATCATTTAGAAAATCTTTAAAAAGTGGAATGGATAGTAATTGCGGACCAATACTTGAAGTGAAAGATTCCCTAATTAAAATTTATTTTCCAGTGCAAAACTATGGAAATGAACATTGGATTAAACGTGATGAGATGTTTCCAAAAGGGTATGGTTGCCGTTTTGTAAATGGTGGATATATTATGCCGTCATCGTATTAGTATTTACTGTAAATAGTGTTGTTTTCAAAACGAATAGTATTAAATCTATTTGTTTTGGAGCAAACTATGACACACGAACTTATCGAAGCAGAAATTATTGAGACGTTGCCTATCAAAAGAGGCAAACAAGAGATTGTACCTATTCAGCAAGATGATGCCGAAGATGACATCAAATACCTCTCAGTTGCAGAACTAAATACTTTGTTATACATTAGCGATTCATCCTATCGCTTAGCATGGCTTGTATGTTATGAAACAGCAAGCCGTATTTCTGAAGCACTCAAGCTCACTTTTGGTGATCTCAATTTAGAGACCAATCGATTGAAAGTTATCAACCTCAAGCAGCGCAAGAAAAATAGTTTTCGTCTCATTAAAATCAGCGATAGACTAAAATCATTGATATTGCAAGAGCAACTCTCTCGTAATGCCACCAAAGATGGCTTTATCCTCAAAAATCGTGATCGAACAACTTACAATTATGCGTTTATCAAATATGCCACTCAAGCAAATATAGAAAGAGAACGAGCTCATCCACATACGTTGCGTCACTCTCGTGCCATTCACCTTTTAGATTCAGGCGCTAATATCGTTTTAGTTAGCAATGCCCTTGGTCATAAGAGTATTAAGAGCACTTTGATCTATTTGAAGTATTCCAATCAGGAGTTGGATAAGGCGTTGGAGAATGCAAACGCAAGGCTTTACGGTATGTGAAATTTTTCATAAAAGATTTTTTTAATTTCTTTTAAATAAATGTTGTGTAAGATTGTGTATTGAGAGGGCATGGATGAGTAAAAAAGATAAGCTTTTGCAAGCGATGAAAAACAACCCAAAAGATATTCCATTTGAGGATATCAAGAAGCTTTTAGAAGGTTATGGCTACACCTGTCAGAATAGTGGTGGTAGTCATTATGTATTTCGTAAAGAGTTTTGTGAACATATTGTTATCCCTTATCATAAGCCCATTAAAGCTATTTACGTCAAACATGTTTTAGAGATATTAGGAGAAATAAAATGAAAAAGAACCTTGATTATTATACAAACTTGGATTATGAGATTATTGTTAAAAAAGTTAAACCAGAAGATGGTGGTGGATGGTTTGCTTACTATAAAGACTTCAAAGGCGTTATGGGTGATGGTGAAAGTGCTGATGAGGCATTACAATCTGCCCAAGAAGCATTTAAAGCTTTAGTAATGGTTATGCTTGAGAGTAAAGAAAGTATCGCTGAGCCTAATGAAGCAGATAAAAGCCTTCGTATTAACATTTCTATGCCAGAGCGTTTAGTTAAAAAGATTGATGATTTTATTGCTCCTTTGCATCTTACCCGTTCAGCTTTTTTACAAAAGGTTGCCATGAAAGAGATCGGGGTATAATCGCCCCAATCTATCTGCTAATACGATACATTTCTTATGCTATACCTTATGGTCTCTCGTAATTTTACAGTCAACTCCCAATAAGTGTATAAGATATTTAGATTTAAGAGTCATTCATGGAGGCTAATCTTTGCCTTTCAAGGGGCGAGTCATGTAACGCCGCATACAAACTATCCAATTCAGACGACTCTTGCTCTAGGAATAAACCGCCGATCAATCCTTCACTAAAACATCACCGTTTTCATTTCCTCAATCACCATCACTTTCAAATTCAGATTTAGTCGAATGGCGGTTTTAGAGCGTAAAAAAATCACTCTTGAAAAGTAAATTCCCCTCATTTTTTAAAAATACCTCCAAAATAAAACGAATAGTCATATACACCAAAATTACAAGGAGTTTTTATGACTACGCGTCTTTACTCTCCATAGTTTCTGCCAAACAGTACCTAAAAATAAGGTCACTAGTTTACTGATTATCGTAGAACGATAATATAAAGAAGGTTACGACCTGCTTTTTAGGCGACTGGTTAGCGAGTATTACGTTAAAGGGCGACAACATAAAGAGCGCAAATATCACTAGTTTAGGGGTATTACGTTAAAGGGCTACGACCCACAAGGAAAAACCATGGAAATAACACAAGAAGAGATCGTCCCATTTGATTTTGAAAATGCAGAAGATAATGGCAGCAAAAATAATCGTATTGAAAAAATTGTCCGAGGTATTATCAAAAAAGAACTGATCAAACGTCTTGAAAATCAAAGTAGCTTGTTCCCAATTTCAAACAAAATAAGCATTTACTACATTGATTTTTACATTATCAAAAAATGTTATTTTAATGCTAGTTCAACAACCAAAAGGGCCATTGTTCTTAGCACTAAAGCAATACACCGCAAAGAGATACGCCGCATCCAAAAGGCACTGCGTACCATTGAATCCAATGTCATCAATGAATTACCAAGAGAGCTTGAGAAACGACTGCTCAAAAAAATCATTTTGTACGTCACATACCAGTGGCTCAAAAAAGAATTTTACATCTCAAAAGAAGAGATTAGACGCCTTGTTTATGGCTTTTGCATCTTCTATCCAGAACTGTGTCCAAAAAGCGACCCAAAATAAAACGAATAGTCTTGTTATCAAAAATTTCACTCAAGGAGTTGTTATGGAAGAAAAATTATTTGAAGGGATTTTCTCAGAGGAAAACCTACAAAAACATGGTGCTATTAAGCCAATAGAGTCCGAAAAATATAAAGCATTGCAAGCGTCAAATCGATCAGAAGATGAAAAGGTGGAGATTCTCACTCAAAAGCTTCTTGATTTTACGCGTGAGACTTGGAGCGATGCCGAAGTCTTTTGCATTCAGTTACAGAAGCAATTTCCAAAATTTTTCTTTGTGTACTACTTTGAAGATAGAAACGATGAAATCTATTTGACATTTCATGCCATCACAAAGAAAGACTCATTGATTCAAGATCGTAATGTTTTGCAAGAAAAGGCACTCGTATATGAAGAGGCTTCCACACATGATTTTGGCATCAATTTTGATGATCAGGTGATTTATAAATTGTAAAAAGTTGGGAGAGATCTCAAATCTCTCTCAAAAAAAAACGAATAGTGTTAACGGAAAGAAATTTCTGAAAAAATAAAGGAGTTACCAATGGATTTCATGAGAGAGTTTGCACTACCAAGTGCTGAGAGTTATTTAGGTTTCTATGTCACATTAGGTTTATTTATAGCAATGTTGTTGCTAATGAATTTCATCTTTGCGTTGGTTGCAGAAACATATCAATGGGCAAAGAGTAAATATAAAGGTGAAGCTTATACGTTTCATTTCCCCAATCCCGTAACTGCGATTAAAAACCGTGTTACTCGTGCAAGAAATTGGTTTAAAATCAAAATCAAGCAAATTAAAACTGCCGTTCAAGCAGTCAAAGATATTCAAATTCTCATTATTGAGACATCAGGAAATGAGCAATTAAAACATGCTTTTATGGCGTATACGTTTATTGTGTCAATAACTGCAATAACGGCATATAATTTTTTGGGATTAGCCTATAAATACGACTTTATCGCAATTTTTAAGCAGCTTTTTTAGGGTATCGTGATGAAAAAAATACTTTTTATCTCAACGATACTATCATACAGTGTGTTATTTGGTGCAGATAACTCTGATATCATTTGGACCTGGGGCAATGGAAGAAATATTGCCTCTATTCTCTCATTTTTATATTTTTTACTCAATATCGATACATTAGCTGCCATCATCAAATACGCTGGACTTATTGGTATGCTCATTGTTTTCATAAGAGAGTACGCAAAGGGAGTAGGTTTCCAACCAGGAGCGGCTGCCATTAAAATGCTCTTTTTTATCATCGTATCACAAATAACTGTCTATGGATTTTTAAGTGTTGAAAGAGATGATGCACACCATGTCTATATCTTATCAGCCAATGAGCTTTCTGCCGCATCATGGCAAAAGTGCCGTCCAGTTAGTGGTGACAATGAATGTTATGCACCGATTGGTGTGAAAATGCTCATGACCTACGCTACGAATTTTGAGAGAGCCGGCATTGGTATGATGGAAAGCTCTATGATGGACGCTAACGCCATGACTTACTCTTTCTCTCGAATGGGCTTAGGATTTGGCTTCACATTTTATGATCATATCTCAAAAACAAAAGGTGATCCATACACCTACAACACTTTCATGGAGTTTTATGAGAACTGCATTATCTATGATTTAGCGGATGGAACAAAAAGTGTAGACGGTATCTATAAGAGCAGGGATCTAGCTTCGTACATTTTAAGCCCCAATGCAAGGCTCACAAACGTCTATTCAGCCTCAAACCCTAACGGAACCCTTAAAACGTGCTATGAGGTCTCTAGCGCTGCGCTATGGGGTAATATTAATTGTGGTAGCACGGCTAAAAAACTTCAAGCAAAAGCCAGTGGATCTGCTGCTTCTGAAGCATCGACAGATGATATCTGTTTAGCCGCAGAAAACTTTGGGCAATTAATGTTCAATAGTACCAAAGACGCTTCGGCTCAGATTGAACAACGCACCATTATGAATCTTACGAATGAGTCTATTATCAATAGTGCCATTGCAAGCGGTATTGATCCCAATATTTTGGCGTATGGTACAACTATGGCTGATCGGGAACAAAGAAGTAAATTTATGGTTTTAGGAGTTATGGCAAAAGAGTGGATTCCTTCTATGAGGGGAATGATGCAAGGAATTGCACTAGGATTGATATGGGTATTAGCTATTCTTAGCATTATGACTGCCTCTCCAGCGCCTTATCTTGGATCAGTAGTAGGATTCCAAGTCACACTGATCGTTTGGTCATTTATCCTGGCTTTAATCAACTTCATGACGATAGATAAAATGTCAGAATCATTACCAAATATCTTCTTTTCAGACTTAGGGGCAGGAGATCAAATGACCCTTTGGTCGCAACCTACGTTTGATGAAGAAAATCAAAAGGCACTTGCATTTTTAGGCTATATGGGATTTGCAAGTTATGGGATTGCTGCTAGTTTAGTTTATATGGGAGGGAATAAACTGGCTGCTTCTTTTAGTGGTGCGGTTGGTCAACTCTCGGTTGGTATGGGAACGTCTGCGAATATGGCTAAAGGGCATTTTGATCATGGTATGGATAAATCGGATTCAAGTGGCACGCAACACCATAATGCGAGAACAGGTGATCTTGATCGATGGAATCCTGATGGTTCAACATCAAGAGATAATCTTAATGGAATGAATACCAGTAAGAAAGTGGATAGCACAGGAACACTTGAGACGACAACATCAATCAATGGCAAAGAGACAACGCAAATTGATACTACTGGTGGGAATTCTGCCAAGTATAATGGGAAAGATGTTACTGGTACTAAATTGGGATCTGGTACTACTGGTCAACTTCAGTCTCAAGTAATTGCCTCCGCATCGAAAGAAGCTGCTCAAGCAAAAAATGATTTAGAAACAGCCGAGCATAACGTTCAGAATGCAACCCAAAGTCAACATCAAGTTGCTACGGATGCTATAACAGCTGCATCAAAAGCAGAAGGTAAGGATGCAATTACGACAAAGCAAGAGGCTGAAAAAAGAGCATTAAGTAAGTCCTTGGATGAGATGGTTGCAAATAAGGAGATCTCGTCAACTGATGCGAAACAAATAGAACAAGTAGCTGTTAAAAACACCATTGGCGCTGGTGTTAATGTTGATTCATCTAAAAGTGCACTTGGTGGGATCTTTGCCAAAACAACTGGAGTAAGCATTCAGT
Organism: Sulfurospirillum multivorans DSM 12446; assembly: GCF_000568815.1. NCBI lineage: Bacteria > Pseudomonadati > Campylobacterota > Epsilonproteobacteria > Campylobacterales > Sulfurospirillaceae > Sulfurospirillum > Sulfurospirillum multivorans. Next base: position 396,749 of record NZ_CP007201.1, on the reverse strand, counting down.
CCAGCGCGAGTATCGCTCGTGAGGGTTCAGACATTGATCAAACAACAAAATCAAAACAAGAAGCTCTTGAAAAATCATTTGCAGAAAAGTTTTCAAAAAACTATGCGACTGAAGCGACTGCAATGGTATCCAATTCATCTAAACTTGACGCTACACTCAAACAAGACTTTACTTCCAAAATAAATGATTCATTTGCATCAACGCAATCTGCGAGTGATTCATATAAACACGCTCAACAAGTTTCAGATACTGCAACCAAAAAGGAGACCTACGTTAAACAAAATTCAGCTACTGTTGCTGAAGATATTGCAACAAAATATCTTCAAAATGTTGCAGATAATGCAGGTGGTGGTGAATCTGGTAAAGTAGCTCTACGTGCTGAACTAAATAAACTTGAGAGTACAAGATATACCCAAGATGCTTTTTCAACTTATGCTGATTCTATTAAAGATACAACGAATGTTGATACAAAAATCAATGATACTCAGGCTGTAATAGATCATAAAAAATCGGAATTAGCACCTGTGAAACAACAAGATCATCAAGAAAACCAAAACCAAGTTATTGAACAACACTGGTTGAATGAGGGAGAAATAAAAAGTCAAAAACATAAAAATAAACCGGTGGAGCGGTAACAAGTTCAAAGAGGCATTTATGGGACCGTTCAGAATTCTGTGTCAATCGGGTAAAATAACAAATACCCAAGGACACAGATATGAAGATAGAAATAGACGTAGAGCAATTTGCTCAAGATATTAAAGCCGGCAAGAGTATTGGTGGCTCAAATGGAGCCTTAGGATCACTCATCAAACAGCTAACCGAAGCCGCGCTAGCAGCTGAGATAGATTCGCACCTCTCCCAAGACCTCAATAGAAATCGAAAAAATGGCTATAGTTCAAAGACTATGAAAAGCGATCATGGTGCCTTTGAACTTGATGTTCCAAGAGACCGTAACGGTAGCTTTGAACCTGAAATCGTAAAGAAAAACCAGACCAGCATGACGAGTGAAATCGAAGAGAAGATTCTTTCTCTCTTCGCACTTGGCAATAGCTATTCCCAAATAGCCAAACACATAGAGGATTTTTACTGCGTAGGCTTCTCTAAAGCCACTATAAGCGCCGTAACCGACAAGATAATACCAATGCTTCAAGAGTGGAAAACAAGACCCTTAGAAGCTGTGTATCCATTTATATTCTTAGATGCCATTCACTACAAAGTAAAAGAGGATGGTCGCTACATCTCAAAAGCATTTTATACAGTGCTTGGTGTTCGAGTGGATGGCAAGAAAGAAGTCTTGGGACTTTACCTCAATGAAAGTGAAGGCGCCAAATTCTGGCTACAGGTGCTTACCGATTTGCAAAACCGTGGCGTTAAAGATATCCTCATTGCTTCGGTAGATGGGCTTAAAGGCTTTCCAGAAGCGATAAACTCAGTCTTTCCAGATACGGAGGTGCAACTCTGTGTAGTTCACCAAATACGCAACAGTCTCAAATATGTGGGCTCTGCTTATCAAAAACAATTTGCTAAAGAACTCAAAGCCGTCTATCAAGCTTTTACCAAAGAAGAAGCAGAATTTGAGCTTGATAAGTTGGAAGAAAAATGGGGTAAAAAATACCCTATCGTCTTTCAATCTTGGAGAAATAAATGGGATAATTTATCTGTCTACTTCCAATATCCAGAAGATATACGTAGAGTTATTTACACAACTAATATCATCGAATCAGTCCACCGCCAGTTTAGAACTCTAACGAAAACCAAAGGTGCTTTTCCCAATGATGATAGCCTGCTAAAACTACTTTATATGGGGATTCAAAATGCCCAGCAAAAATGGACTATGCCAATTAGAAACTGGAGCTTAACAATCTCTCAATTAGCCATTCACTTTGAGGGACGGCTTGATGACGCTTTAAACTTATGATACAATTTTAGGAATTATCCGATGTTGACACAGAATCTTGAACACTACCTTACTTTACGTAATAAAGGATTATCTATAGCTTCAATAACTATTTTGATCAATGAAAAACTATCTAAAAAACTGACGTATCATGGCTTTAGACGTTTTATGAGTTTAAAAAATATTCTTTAATTTTATTTTGTATTGTGTTAAGGTAATCTGGATTCAATATTCCAAAATAATTATTTGTTGATCCCTCGATACCATAGTATTCAAAATAAGTTTCATCGACAATAATTTGTATGTCTTGAGCCTTATAGCCTTTTCTCCATGCTTGGTAAAGTGTAGAAATATAATTTAATGTAGTATTGTTTTTTGAAGCTAAAGAATAGCCTTGCAAATGCAATTGAATTATAAAGTCACAGAGATAATTATCTAAATTGGCTAGTTCCAAAAGAAATTTTTTATCTTTTACATTTGAAACTGCTTCAAAAAATATTTTATTTTTTACAGGCTCAGTTTCATAGCTATATGGCTTATTATCTATAATATTTGTAAGTATTAAAAATAAAGAAAAAAGGTTATCAAGAGAATAAATCCACTTAGAAATGAACTCAAGATAAAACTGTATAAAAAAATTGTTTTGCTCAAGGTTTTCTAGTCTAGTAATCTTGTCCGTTTGAATAAACTCTTCAAGTTCCTCTTTAGAAAAATACTTTATTAATAATAACAAGCCTTTTTTCTTTTCTTTTTTCCAGTTAGTAACAGTATTTTGATGAACATCAAAAAGTTTTGCAATAGTTTTCTGCAATTTCACTTCTTTAAAGAGGAATTAATATAGTTAAAGTTACAATTATTGTGATTATAAAATATAAAATCACAATAATTGTAGGAGAAGACATGAGTTTTGCCGGCCCTGTTCATCTCCTTAACCCTGAGGTTAAGGAAGATTTTAACATAAAGTTATTAAAAAAACATTCTGTTTCACTTGCGAAACGCGAAAGCATTTTAAAAGAACTTTCTTTGATTGGCACTTTTGAGGAACTTGCTAAGTGGGTTAGTGTGAATTCAGAAGGTAAAAAGTTCATTGCGAACCCTGCATCGATTGCGAATGACGAAGATCGTAATTCTTGCTTAAGAGAGTTGCAAGAGCTGATGTTACGTGCGATTAAAGGTCAAAGTGATCGAAAAAATGGCCGAGATTTAAAATTGTTTGAAGCCGCTAAAATCAATGATTGCACCAAAATAGCTCGCATTCTAGCGAGTGCCTCTGGCACTTATTGGCGAGATCACGGTTTTTTTTCAAAAGACAAAAAGTCACGACAAAAACGCGCAATTATTTCTCAACTTAAAAATGATGAAAAGAATCAACAAAAAAAAGAATTTCAAAAAGCTCAACTAGAGCACATAGGTGCTGCGGTAGATTTTAAAAAAGCTCGTAAAAAAGGTGCTTTTCAACAATGTTTGGATTTTGTAGAAACTGAAGAAATCCTTGAAATTAATGATTTTGAGGACTAAAAATGAGTATTAAGATTATGTCGATTGTCTGGGAGCTATCGCAAATCAATGCTGAAATTAATAGAGATGATAAATTTTTACTTCTTGCTCTTGCTGACCATGCTAATGATGATGGTGAATGTTATCCAAGCTTATCTAAAATACAAAAAAAATGCTTTTTTTCAAAACAAGGGCTCTTGAATAGCATGGACCGAGTCATTAAAATTGGTTATGTCTCTAAAAACAAAAGAAAACGAGAAAATGGTAGTAATACATCCAATTTGTATCAATTTCATGAAGATCTTTTTAGCTTTAAAATTGAAGAAGCAAAATTATTAGAAGATATGAAAAAGTTTAAAAACACTAACGCTCCACAGGTAGTCAATGGTGTTGACAAGGGTAGTCTACCAAGTGGACTAGGGGTAGTCAACGCCATAGACAAGGGTAGTCTACCAGGTGGACAACTATATGAACCATCACTTAAACATCATTATGAATCTTCATTTAACCTCTCTCTTGAGAGAGTTGATTTAAAAAATTTTAGAAAACAACTCATTGAGTTTTGTCCAAACTTTAAGTTCAGTATAGCGGGTAAACTAGGTTACTCAAACGAACATTCAGGTTTTTGTTTAAAAAGTGGGTATATCCACAGTTTACACACTGGCAAATTAGTCAATAGTGAGGAAAGCCTTGACGTATGGCAATATCTTTATGAGAAAAAACTTCAAGTTTTTGAACAAGCAACAATTCAAAATAATCAAAGAGCACATCATGAAAAATAATCAAATTGAAAAAGAATTCTTTCGCCCAAAAGAGGCAGCACAGTTCCTTAGTATTGGTCTATCAACCTTATGGCTCCACATAAAAAACAACAAAATTAAAACTTTAAAACCAACGCCAAGAACCACTTTGATAAAAAAAGAAGACCTTGTTTCATTTATTTATCAAAATTCTATATAGCTCTCTATTGATTATATTTTAGTGGTGGGTTAATTTATCGATAAAATTAGCCCACCACTGCATAAGTATTTTCATTTGAGCAGTATAATCTGCTCTGTGTGTATAAGCACGTTTTTTAACATCTTGTTCGTGATGATCTAAGCATGCCTCTCTACTTGCTTCGCTGACACCATGCTGCTGCTCATATGTTTCTGCTAAACTTCTAAAAGTACCTCTAAAAGAGTGTGTTCTTTGCCTTCTTCCTGCTTCTTCATCATTAAATCTCATACGTTCTAAAGCCCGATTGCACGTTTCTTTATTCATTGGTTGAGTATGATCTGTACCATGAAAAACCCATGTACCCCAACCTGTTAATTGATAAATTTCTTTCATTAGGGATACTGCTTGCGTAGATAGAGGAAGAATAAAATCACTAAAGTTTTTATTTTTTACTTTCATTTCTGAACGAGGAATGGTAATAATTCCTTTTTTTAAATCAACATATTCCCATTTCAGAGTTACTAAATTTTCAACTCTTAGAGGATTAAGCAATACAAATTGAAGTGCATAGCGTGTAAGAAGACTAGAATAATTATTTATTGCTTGTATAAGCTCTTTTAAAATCGATTCATCAGTAATCTTTGGATGATGTGTCACCTCATATTTGGCTAACCCTTTTCTTGAAATATTTGCAATTACATTCGTTTCAACCAACCCTTTATGAATTGCATATAGCCAGATATCTCTGCAATCATTTAAAAGCCTCCTAGCTGTATCTATGGAAGTGTTTTCTTTAGTTTTAACAACATCATAAATTTGACTATGTGTTATTTCTTTAATGGGGCACGATGAAGTGATATTTTGGTACTTATCGTATTGGCAAAAGAAGGGGAAGACATCTCTTTCAAAATTACGCGTTTTTTTATGAAGTGTTGTAGGTGCCTGTTTAAGCGTTTTAAGCCAATCATAGACAACCAAATGAAATTGCCCCTGAGTGTCTTGTTCCTGCTCTAATTTGGCCTGTTTTTTTAAGTGGGTAGGGTTAAGACCTTCCATTGCAGTAGTTTTGTATTGATCTTTAATTTTTCGAGCATTTGCAAGAGTTACTTTAGGATATGTACCAATAGTTGTTTTTGTTGTTTTACCATTAATCGTATAGCGAACTTCCCATACTTTAGAACCAATAGCTTTAACAAGTAGTTGTAATCCATCGCCATCAGGGAGGGTATAGTCTTTTTCTTTTGGTTTGGCTGTTTTTATAAGTGTATCGTTAAGTGGAGCAACACGCCTATTTGCCATGGTTTTCTCATCTCTTAATGTACTTTTTTAGGAAGCTTTTTATAAATCTTATCCGAAGTACATTAAAAAGTACATTAATGTCGTAGATGGTATTGGTTTTTACTGGATTTCAATAGACGAACAAAATCGCCATAGTCTCGATGTTTAGGGAATTTTTAGACTTTATTAGATTGTATTAGAAAAGAGAGTGGCTCCGAATGCTGGATTCGAACCAGCGACCAAGTGATTAACAGTCACCTACTCTACCGCTGAGCTAATTCGGAACACTTTGAATGAGGTCGAAATTATAGTTAAAAAATACTTTATTGTCAAGACGTATTTTAATAAAATGGGTTAAAAAGTTTTTTGTCACACAAATCTTAAAAATAACATAAATCTTACACGCGTGTGCTGATTCATTCAAGAAAAGGTAAGAAGAAACATTGTAGGATAAAAAGATTTAATTTTAAGGAGTCCCTATGAATAAGAAACTTATTAGCTTGGTATTGGCTGGAGCGTTTAGCGTTCCTATGTTTGCAGCAGAGTTCATCACGATTGGTACGGGTGGCGTTACAGGAACGTACTATCCAACGGGTGGTGCCATCTGTCAGATGGTGAACAAGAACAAAAAAGAGACCAACATCAGGTGTTCTGTAGAGTCCACAGGTGGTTCGGTTTACAATGTGAATACGATCAAAGCGGGCGAGCTTGATTTTGGTATTTCACAAAGTGATACGGCTTACCAAGCATTTAAAGGCGAAGGTAAGTTTGAAGGTACCGCGGCTGTGCCAGAACTTCGTAGTGCGATTGCCATTTATCCAGAACTTCTAGCCCTTGTTGTCAGTCAAAAATCAGGCATCAAAACGATGGCGGATCTAAAAGGTAAAAAGCTCAACCTAGACTCACCAGGTTCTGGAACCAACATGACGGTTGATGTTATTTTTGAAGCGCTTGGCATCAAACGCTCCGACTTAGCGCTTGTCAATGAACTTAAATCGACCGAAGGTCCAACGATGCTTCAAGACAACCACATCGATGGTTACTTCTTCGTTGCAGGTCATCCAACCGCTAACATCAAAGATGCGGCGAACTCTGTAGACATCAACATCGTTCCTATCGATGGTCCTGCGATTGATGCGTTGGTTAAAAAATACCCTTACTATGCCAAAGGCACCATCTCAGGTACTTACTACAAAGGTGTGCCAAAGGACGTTCCAAGCATTGGTGTTAAAGCCGTTCTTGTGACCAGCAGCAAAGTCAAAGATGAAGTGGTTTACCAAGTTGTCAAAACGATTTTAGAGAACTTTGACAAATTTAAAGAGCTTCACCCTTCATACAAAACGATTACCAAAGAGAGCTTACTTGAGGGCTTAAGCGTGCCACAACATCCAGGTGCGATTAAAGCATTTAAAGAAGCGGGTCTGCTTAAATAATACTCCAAACGATTCTTACATGTAAGGCTTTTTGAAAAAAGAAGCCTTACAGATTGACATAAAGGTTTACGCGTGAAAACACTTGAAGAACGACTGGATGATGCGAAACTCATCAGCGAATTTGAAGGTCATAGAGATTTTGAAACCAATACATGGCAATACTGGTTTGTCGCAAGCATTGCTTTTTGTTGGTCTTTATACCAACTTTATATTGTCATCGATCCAGGCAACAGTGCTCATGTTAGAGCGATTCACTTAGCCTTTGGTATCGCCCTTGCGTTTGCGATGCATGCTATTAGTAAAAGCCCAAAACTAAGATCGACGATCACATGGTATGATTTTGTGATTATGCTTGTAGGCATTGCGGCAGTTTTATACCAATGGTATGCCTACAGAGATCTTGCGATGCGTTCAGGTGCTTGGACACAGATGGACATCATCGTAGGTGTTACAACACTTCTTATCGTCCTTGAAGCGTCGCGAAGGGTTATGGGTCTACCTTTGATGCTTGCGGCAGTTGTCTTTTTACTCTACGACTATTTTGGTCCTTATCTCCCTGAAATGATCGCGCACAAAGGTGCAAGTATCAATAAAATTATGGGGCAAATGGTACTCACAACCGAGGGCATTTTTGGTGTTCCACTGGGTGTTAGTGCAAGTTTTGTCTTTTTATTTGTTCTTTTTGGCTCACTCCTTGACAAAGCAGGAGCAGGTGAATACTTCATCAAAGTTTCGTACACCATTTTAGGAAGATACGATGGAGGTCCTGCCAAAGCAGCCGTTGCGGCTTCGGGAATGTTTGGTATGATCTCAGGCTCATCCATCGCCAATACCGTCACCGTTGGTACGTTTACGATTCCATTGATGAAACGCCTTGGTTTTAGCGCACACAAAGCTGCCGCTGTTGAGACAGCCGCTTCGGTTAATGGTCAACTCATGCCTCCAATTATGGGTGCTGCTGCGTTTATTATGGCGGAGTTTTTAGGGCTTGATTATACTGACATCGTTTTTGCAGCCTTTATTCCTGCCTTTACATGTTATGCCGCACTGTTTTACATCGTTCACTTAGAAGCAAAAAAACACGGTCTCAAAGGTGAAGACCCCAGTGTCCTAGGACGTACATGGCCTATTTTCATCAGAGGGATTCACTATCTTATTCCGATCTTTTTCTTGATTTACACACTCATTGTCCTACGACAATCCGCACAAAGTGCCGCCTTTAGTGCCATTATGTTTTTGATGGTCATCATGGTCGTTCAAAAACCTTTTAAAGCATTTTTGAATAAAGAAAAAATAACCTTTCCCCTTATTACTGAAGGCTTTGCCGATATTGGAAATGGCATGGTCATGGGGGCTAAAAATATGGTTTCTATTGCCATTGCAACGGCAGTTGCGGGCATTATTGTAGGGTCTGTGACACTGACGGGCATTGGATTGGTTCTAGCCGAAGTGATTGATAATCTCTCAGGTGGGTACATCTTAGCCGTTCTTTTCATGACAGCTTTTGTCTCACTCGTGTTGGGTATGGGGCTTCCAACCACCGCAAATTATATCGTTATGGCAGCCTTAACGGCACCCATTATTATGGAATTAGCAGGCAACAGTGGTTATCTTATTCCAACGATTGCAGCGCATATGTTTGTTTTCTATTTTGGTATCTTAGCCGATGACACGCCTCCTGTAGGTATGGCAGCGTATGCCTCGGCGGCGATTGCGAAGAGTGATCCTATCGTTACGGGTATTCAATCGTTTATTTATGATATACGAACAGGAATATTACCGTTTATGTTCTTCTTCAATAATGAACTTCTGCTCATCGGCGGTGTCGATCCAGAAGATCCAAACGACGCGTCTAAATGGTTGTGGATCACCAATCCGTTTGAGATAGCACTCATTTTTGGAGGAGCAATACTCGGTATGTTTGCCTTTACCTCAGCCACGCAAAGTTTTATCTTAATGAAGATCAATACGATTGAACGTATCGGGTTGATTCTTGTTATTCCATTTTTAATGTTACCAAAGATTATGGCTACACAACTTGGATTGCCAAGCCATTACATCTCTTATGTGATTGGTCTTGGACTGTATGGATTTATCTATTTTAATCAACGCATCAAGTACAAAAAACAACAGCGATTGGTTGCATAATTTCTAGTGGGCAAAATCGCCCACTAGAGTACTTTATAAAAACTCACCCCTGCAATATTCTTTACATGTAAATGCTTTTCTTCGACCAAACGATGGAGATTTTCAAGACTTTGATCATCAAAACACAGAGCGATATCTTCAAAACTTTGCGGTCTGCGCTTGAGAAGCTCGAGTATCTCTTCACGGCTAAAATGACGCTTTTGTGGTATGTAATTTTTCTTATAAGCAATGTTTACATGTAAGCTTTCAAGAAGGCTTGAAAGCGCTACTAAACGCTCGATACTCACCCCTTTCACCGCATAAGCAGGCGGGCGATCAATCGTGCTAACATCGATGCGATCGGGCTTGATGTCATGCAAAACTGCACTCAGAGCTTGAAACTCCTCTTCGGTGTCATTTAACCCTTCAACGACTAAAATTTCGATGACCAATTCACCCAAATAACGCGTTCTAAAGCTTTTCATGCCTTCGATAATCTGGCTAATCTCGATACCTTTATGCGCACGATCAAGCTTTTTAAAGCATTGTGGACTCACACAATCTAAAGAGAGTTTGACAATGTCTAGTTTTGAGAGGATGTTTTGAATGGAAAGATCCATAATTGTTGATCCGTTGGAAAGAATCAGCAGTTTAGTCTCTTTTTTGATCTTTACGATACCATCAACCAAGGCATCAAGGTCAGGATAAAGTGTCGGTTCGCCATTGGCTGTCAGCGTAATGACATCAAGGTTTTGATGTTTGAGCAATGCCTCACTAAGCGCATTTAAGACTTCTTTGACCAAAGGTGCATCGCTCACTTTATCGACTGTTTTTGCCCCTTTAAGTTCGCAGTAAAGGCAGTCAAAATTGCACTGTTTGGAAGAGGGACTAAGGTCTATGCCAAGGGATTGCCCAAAACGTCTAGACGTAATGGGTCCAAAGATAATTTGACTGATGGGAAATCCTTTACATGTAAAGAGTGTGCTTGGACTTTCCAAGCACAGAATGGTTAGATTTTGGTGCGAGTTTGGACTTGTTTAATGAAGTATTTTGCATGCTCGACAGGAATATCAGGCAAGATGCCATGCCCTAAGTTAAAGATATGTCTCTCGTTTTTCATAACCGTGACAATATGCTCAATGCCCTCATCAATCGCTTCTTTGCTGTAAAGACGTGTGGGTTCCATATTGCCTTGAAGGACATATTTGCCTCCCAATTTTGCTTTAGCAAGCTCAATCGGTGTTGACCAATCCACGCCAAAAACATCAAATTCACCATCGATTCTATCCAAATAGCCACTAATACCTTTTGGGAATAAAATCACAGGAACATGCGGGTATTTTGATTTCAAATACGCACTTATCTCTTTCATATAGGACCAGCTAAATTCAAAATACGCACTCTCTTCGAGCGCTGCTGCCCATGAGTCAAAGATCATCACGACATTCGCACCACTTTGAATCTGACGCTCCATATAGCCTTTAAGCACTTCAGTGACTTTTTTCAAAAGGGCATGCATAAATTGAGGATTAGAATAGATCATTTTCTTCACAAGAGCGTACGTCTTAGTGCCTTGCCCTTCGATCATATACGTCGCAAGTGTCCAAGGAGCGCCACAAAAACCAATGAGGGCTTTATCGGCAGCCAATTTTCCGCGAATCAGTTTAATCGTCTCATAAACGTATGCTAAGCCATCGATCGCTTTTTCAACACTGAGTTTGTCTAAATCCGCTTGATTAGTAATCGGGTGTGAAAAAACAGGACCTTCGCCTTTTAAAAACTGAAGCTCCATACCCATTTCTAAGGGAACCACTAAAATATCGCTAAATAAAATAGCCGCATCAACGCCTAAAATATCCACAGGTTGAAGGGTCACTTCACAGGCTTTTTCAGGGTCTTTGCATAAACGCAAAAAGTCTCCTGCTTGTGCACGTACTTTCATATACTCAGGTAAATAACGCCCCGCTTGACGCATCATCCATACAGGCGTATAGGGCGTTTTTTTACCAAAACACGCATCAACAAAAATCATCAGTGTTTTCCACCTTTATGTAAAAAATAAAGCCCTAAGGAAAGTGCTAAAATAGAAAAAGCAAAATAGAGCATTTCTAACGCACCTTTGTAATCTGTGTGAAGCACACGTTGGAAAAAGTTAACAATCAATACCATCACAATAACTTTTGCAATTTTATCTTTCAGTTCATCCAAAGAGCTTACATACAGTACTTTATCGCCACCTATATCTTTCGCCACATCAATATCGGAGATAAATAACTCATAGATACCAAATCCAAAAATCAAAAGAACAAGCGCAATGAGATAAAGATCAACTGCGCCAATAATCTCTGCTACGAGGTCTGCATGAAAATCTGCAGGATGAATCCCCATAAAAAAATACTGATACGTTGAAACAGCAGCATGATACAAATCTGCACTGGCTAAGAAGAAGAGTACAAAGGCTGCTAAAATACTAAAGATCACCGCTGAGAGAGTCATCAGTCGTGTCGACCATAACCCTCTCTCAAAAAGTTTTTCTAACATTAAGCCTCTTCTCTCTTAATCCATTTTTGTGCAATTCTAATCGCATTGGTCGCAGCGCCTACACGAATTTGATCGGCAACACACCATAAATGAAGGATGTTGTCGCGGTTGATGTCTTTACGAATTCTTCCCACGTAAGTCTCATTGGTATCAGTTGAGATGATAGGCATTGGGTACTCTTTTTTAGCGGGGTTATCCAAAACCACAACATTTTCTGCATTTTGAAGTGCTTCAATGGCTTTTTCTAAATTAACATCTTTTTCAAAGTGAATCGTAATTGCTTCAGAGTGACTTCTCATAACAGGAACGCGTACGCATGTTGCACTGATTTCCATTTTTTTACCCAAGATTTTTTGAGTTTCATTGACCATTTTCATCTCTTCTTTGGTATAGTCATTGTCCATAAAAACATCAATATGAGGAATGACATTGAGTGCAATTTGGTGCGCAAATGTTTTTGGCTCACATTGATCCAGTTTGAACGCGAAAAAGTCTTGCATTTGATTGACTAACTCTTCCATACCGCTTTTGCCTGCACCACTGACCGCTTGGTAGGTTGCGACATCAACGCGAGTGATGTTAAAGAGATCATCGAGTGGTTTTAAAACTTGTACCATTTGAATCGTTGAACAGTTTGGATTGGCGATAATACCTCTGTTTTGCCATTGGTCAATGTCACCTGGATTACACTCAGGTACGACCAATGGAACATCGGGATCCATTCTAAAATGGCTGGTATTGTCAATCACCACAGCTCCTGCTTCTGCTGCAAAGGGAGCATAATGCGCTGAGATGTCACCACCAGCGCTAAAAAATGCGATCTCAACATCATTCTCATCAAACGCTTTTTCTGTAAGCTCAATCACTTTATAGGTTTTACCTTTGAATTCAACTTCAAGACCTGCACTTTTGCTGCTTGCAAGGGGAACGAGATTATTGACAGGAAAGTCAACCTCTTCTAAAACTCTACACAGCTCTTCGCCAACCGCACCCGTAGCTCCAACGATTGCTACATTGTACTTTTTCATTTCTCTTACCTTATTTTTTATGTGAGACTTTTTTAATAACCCAATAGAGTTGGTATTAAGTTATCAAAAAAGTCTATGTGTTGCTATCTTTACGAACTAAACCAATTACGACTCTCTAAAAAGAGATCTTCTTTACTGATCGCTTCGGTATCACTTAAGATCACGGCACGCTCTACGACAGAGATCAACTCCCTTATATTCCCTGGCCATCGATAGGTCATCAAAGACTCCACCGCTTCCCCAGAGAAATAACGTTTTTGCAGACCATATTTCTTCGTCACACGCTCTAAAATGACTTCACAAATCGGTAAAATCTCCTCTTTGCGTTGTCGAAGAGGTGCTATTTCAATCGGAATCGTATTGAGCCTGTAGTACAGGTCTTCACGAAACTGACCCTCTTTGATGCTTCGTTTAATATCGGCATTCGTTGCGGAAACAATACGCACATCAATCGGCAACTCTTTTGTGCCACCCACACGCACCATCACACGCTCTTGAATGACCCTTAAAAGCTTAGCTTGAAGCATCATCGGCATTTCCCCAATTTCATCCAAGAAAAGCGTTCCGCCATTGGCAACTTCAAAATAGCCCTTTTTCTCCGCAATAGCGTCAGTAAAGGCACCTTTTTCGTAGCCAAAAAGCTCACTCTCTAAAAGATTTTCAGGAATGGCCGCCATATTGATTGCTACAAACGGATTTTTAGCTCGTGGAGAGTTTTTATGCACATAATTGGCAAAAAGCTCTTTACCCACACCACTTTCACCTAAAAGAAGAACACTGACATCCGTTTTTGCCGCTTTTCTTGCAATCGTGAGTGCTTGTTCAAGCTCGGGTGAAGTGGCTATAAAATCGCCATTTTCTTCTTTGGTGCTATCGATCTTTTCAAAACTCTCTTTAACTTTGGTTCGGATTTTATCGTGTCGCTTGATCGCTTCAACGAGTGTTTCGATCTCAAAAGGCTTGGTTAAAAAGTCTTTGACACCCAAACGCACGGACTCAATGGCGCGACTCAATGTTGCATTGCCTGTGATGACAATAATATCATACTGCCCATCCAGTTTTTTAATAAACTCAATGCCATCCATGCCTGGCATATTGATGTCCGTAACGATCAAATCAACACTTGAATCAATCTTTTTAAGAGCATCCAATGCACTTTTGTAGGTAGAAATTTTAAATTCTTCATACTCACCTAGAGCGATTTCTAGGGATTTTCTCATATTTATATCATCTTCTACAATTGCAACATGCATTTTGAATCAATCCTGCCAAAAAGAGTTTTACCTAATGGCATTTATGGTAGCAAATTCATCTTTAAAGTCTACTGTAAAGCGTACCGGCTCGATCACCAACTCTATTCTGTCATTGCCGTATTTGAGATGTTGTTCGTTCCATGCAAGAAGATGTGAGGAGAGCTGATAAAAACAAGGGAGAATCGTATCAAAGTGTTTTCGCAAAAACAGCTCTTTTGGAAGATTTTGCGTATTTGATAATGGCAGTGTGCATAACTTCTGCGCTTTGCCTTCAAAAGGGATCATGACAGGAGCAATATTTTTTTGCTCATAAATCACAATACTGTTTGCAGTGACAATTTTGTATGAAAACCAAAAAAGATCACTGCAAAAAAGTGCTTGTGTTGTGCCTAAAATTAATAGGCAAAAAGTTCGTGCCACCTACGTGCGCTCATTGTAATTTCCATTCTTATGCTGTACAGACCATCTCTAAAGGTTGCATCTGTTATGGCTGCATCTTTAACAAGTGCGCTGACTTGTGCTGTGATACGAGAGTCTTTTAACGCAGCATCTTGAACAGTCTCAGTTGAATTAATTTTCACACCGTACAGCTTCTCTCCAAGTTGACGATACCCATCTGTGATGGCGGCTCGTTTTGCAAGGGCTATTGCTTGTGCAGGAGAAACTGTATTTTTGGGCGCAATTCCTTCACCGTAAACGACAAATGATTTTTCGTTGCTAAAATCATACATTGCCGCTTTTGGATCTTTTGCGGGTTCTGACTTTGAGGAACAACCCGAAATCACTAATATCAAACCTAAACTTGCCAAAAGTGTCACAAACCATTTATTCATAGCTACACCTTTAAATATTTTTTTATCTTTAAGCAACTACCATTCCAATTACTCATCGCTTGGCGCATCATCTGAGACAATCAAACTGCCATCGTTTGAACTCTCTTCATCATCAAAAATTTCGTCACCTTCGTCAATCTCTTCTTTAGGGCAACGTGCAAGGCTTTGAACCACATCTTTGCCTTCAACCGAGACAACTTTAACGCCACTGGTATTGCGCCCTGCTTTACGGATTGTTTCCATATCCACACGGATCATCTTACCACTGCTGGTCAGTGCCATAAGGTCTTTGTCTTCATCAACAATAACAACACCCACTAGATCGGCTGTTTTTGGCGTAAGCTTCATAGCAATAACACCTTTACCACCACGACCTTGTAATCTGTACTCATCTGCAGTAGTGCGTTTACCAATACCTTTTTCCGTTACGGTTAAAAGCTCCTCTTGATCGTTGTAAATCACAGCAGCACCAACGACTCTATCATTCTCTTCTTTAAAGCGAATGCCTGTAACACCTCGTGCAGTTCTTCCAATTTCTCTGGCGTCACCTACTTCAAATCTGATACACATACCTTTTTTCGTTACAATGAAAAGGTATTTTGTGTCATGGGTGACCACTTTTGCGGTGACTAACTCATCATCATCATCTAAAGTAATCGCTCTAACACCCACGGAGCGGATATTTTTAAATTCACTGAGGTTCGTACGTTTGATCACACCGTTTTTGGTAAAGAATGCCAATGATTTGGTCTCATCAAAGTCGGTTGTTGGGATGATTGCCATGATTTTTTCATCCGCTTGTAGCTGAATGAGGTTCACGACTGCTTTACCTTTTGCGGTTCGGCTTCCTTCTGGAATTCGGTAGACTTTCAACCAGTAGAGTTGTCCGCGATCCGTCACAAACATGAGTGTATCATGGGTATCAGAGACAAAGAAGCTTTCGATAAAGTCATCGTCGTACGTCGTAACAGCGATTTTGCCTTTACCACCACGTTTTTGCTTCTCATACTGTTTGAGTGGAACACGTTTGATGTAACCACGGTGTGTAATAGTCACAACCATGGACTCATTGGCGATCAAATCTTCCACGTCGATATCATCGTAATCATCGACGATTTCAGTGATACGTTTTGATTTAAATTTATCTTTAATCTCAACTAACTCTTCTTTAATCAGCGCATTTAAAAGCGCTTCACTGCGTAAAATATCGCTAAGACGCGCGATCTCTTGAAGAAGCTCGGCAAGCTCATTTTCAATCTTATCTCTCTCAAGTCCAGTTAGACGTTGGAGTCTCATATCAAGGATCGCACCTGCTTGAACTTCACTGAGGTTAAAGCGTTCGATCAAGCCATCTTTCGCACTTTTGGTATCCGCACTGCCTTTAATAAGGGCGATAATCTCATCAATGTTATCAAGCGCGATTTTAAGACCTTCTAAAATGTGCGCTTTCGCTTTCGCTTTCTCAAGGTCAAAAATCGTACGACGAATAATAACCGTTTTACGGTGACGTAAGAAAAGTTTTAAAAGCTCGATAAGCGTAAAGACTTTTGGTTCTTTGTTATAAATTGCAAGTAAGATAACACCAAATGTGACTTCAAGATTGGTTGATTTATAAAGATTGTTTAGCACGATCTCACTCATCGCTTCACGTTTAAGCTCAATGACAAGGCGAATACCATCTCGATCACTCTCATCTCTGATTTCGCTGATACCTTCAAGCATCTTTTCTTTGACGAGTGCTACAATTTGCTCGATCAAACGAACTTTATTAACTTGATACGGAAGCTCATCAATAACAATAATGTCTTTATTGCCTTTTTTCTCAATATGCACCTTAGAACGTATTCTTACACGACCACGTCCCGTTCGGTACGCCTCAAGAATGCCTTTTTTACCAAAGATGATACCGCTGGTTGGAAAATCAGGGCCTTTAATAAACTCCATGATCTCATCAAGTGTTGCTTCTGGGTTTTCAATCAAAAGAAGTAGTGCATCTAAAAGTTCATCCAAACAGTGTGGAGGAATGTTCGTTGCCATACCAACTGCGATACCACTTGAACCATTCAGCAACAAGTTTGGAACACGACTTGGAAGAACATCGGGTTCACTCATACTATCATCGTAGTTGGGTACAAAATCAACGGTATCTTTATCGAGATCACGAAGAAGTTCTTCAGCAAGTGGTGTCATACGTGCTTCGGTATAACGCATCGCAGCAGCACTATCACCGTCTATTGAACCAAAGTTTCCTTGCCCATCAACAATCGGAATACGCATTGAAAACGGCTGAGCCATACGAACAAGTGCATCATACACCGCGGTGTCACCGTGTGGATGGTATTTACCGATAACGTCACCGACGATACGTGCCGATTTTTTATACGGACTACGTGAAGAGATCGCAAGATCGTTCATTGCGTATAAAATTCGTCTGTGTACGGGCTTGAGTCCATCACGTGCGTCTGGAAGTGCACGACCGATGATAACGCTCATCGAGTAATCAAGATAACTGGTCTTTATCGACTCTTCAATACTAATCGTTTTGATGTCTTGGTTCGAATCAAAAATATTATCCATTCATTAACCTTGCAATATAAAATTGTTTGATTGTACTTTACTTTACCTTTCATTTCCATAGGGGTCAGGGCTAAATTTTTAACTTTTGAGGATTTTACTGACTCCTGCAACGCTTAGAGAGCAATTTCGTGCAACCTCACTTTTGCTGTACCCATCTTCATAGGCTTTTTTGATTGCTTCGTTTCGCTCTTGTTTACTCTTTACATGTAAGAAATAATTTTCAAGCATCTCTTTGTGCAAAGGCGCAATTTGTCCCTCTTCGTGTTTGTATTTTGTTTGATGAAACGCATCTATAGTTGAACGTTCTGCCACGCTTAGAGAAATGCTTAAAAGATCCAATAACTCTTTAGTATTGTAATCGCGCAAAACAAACGAATTTTGCAAAAAAGGTGGCACGGCATCTTTTAAAATACTGTACGTTGCACAATACATATATTCGCCTATTTTTTGGCTCATCCCTGCTTTTACGGGGTTGTTTTCGATGTACTTAAAGAGGGTAAAAAGATATTTTATATCTAGAACGTACCATGATTTGAAGCGGTCTTGCCATAAATGCCCTACGCGATCATGGCGTTTATTGAAGTAACTCGCATACTGTGCGTTAAGCTGGCGCATCCCAGAAGAGAGATTTTCACGTGTGTTTTGCACTAAAATGTGATAGTGGTTGTCCATCAAACAAAACGCATGAATGTTAAACTTGTACTCCCTAGCAGCACTTGCCATCAGTTCAATAAACTTCGCCTTGTCCTTTTCATCTTCAAAAACCTTCCCCTTGGCAACACCTCGGTTGTAAACGTGATGATAGCCCACATTTTCGATGCGCAATCTTCGTGGCATATTTACCCTCTTTTTTTGCTAAAATTGTACCACAGAATGTTAAAAAGTTAAAAGTTTAGCCCTGACCCCTTTTTGAAAGAATATGCATGAATGAATCTGTTTTAAAAGTCTTGATTATTGTAGCAATTTTGGTGATGTTTGGTGTTCTTTATATAACAGGTATCGCTTTTGTGCTGAACCATCCTACCCCTTCCAATCTGTTCTTACACAAACTTTCAGCGCTGGTTATTATTGTGCTTTTAGGTGTCCATGCGTGGCTTCGACGCTGTACGATTCGAAAACTTTTACAAGAGTGTGTTGCCATTTTTTTGAACACACACATCCATCATGAAGAGAACATAGATTTTCTGATTCGCAACACTAAAAACCAATCGTTTCAAGAACTCTGTGTCCTATTTCATTGTGACGCCACATTTTTGCAACAAAAGCTTTTGGAACATCATGTGAAAATTGAACATGTTGAAGATACATTAAAGACAATTGCGAAGGCAAATGACAAAGATATGTATCAACTGTTCTTGCTGATGATAAAGTTACATGTAGAAAAGAATTGCCCATCGACACTTGATACGCGTTCCTGTGCTAATATATAAATAAGCTTATCTGAAGGCTAATTATTAGCTTTCTTCTTTAACCCTCTTTGGCATCTGCCAACACTAGGGCAAACAAAACATTGACACCATGCTTTTTGAGTGTCTCATGCGCCTCTTCCAAAGTACTTCCCGTGGTAACGATGTCATCGATCAAAATAGCATCGATTTCATCTTTACATGTAAGGATGAAATCCCGTTTATTGGCTTGTCTAAAGGCTCTGCTTTTACCTGAATAACTCTCATGATTTTGCGCCCTTAAACTTCCATACAGTGGCGTTAAAAAAGGCTTGGTCGCTTTGGCTAAAATCGCACTGTGCGAATAGCCGTTTCTCACATGATCGTCGATAGGAATGGCGCAAATGCCTTTTGGCAACTCAAAGGTTTTTAAAAATTCAAAGAAAGTGTGATGTCCTAATTGAGCGAAGATTTTAGCGCCGATGTAGGTGTGTTTGGTGTGAAGCAGTGGGGCTATGTCACTGTAGCTGTAAAAAGAGTAGACTTTAAGCCCACTCTCCAAAATTCTAAAAGCGGGAGTTGGAGCCAGAATGGTTTCTAAACAATTCTTACAAAGCGGTTGCCAGCTAAGCCCAAGGCAGAGATGGCAACGCATCTTTAGTCAATTTTGAGAATGGTGAGAAACGCCTCTTGCGGTAATTGGACTTTACCGATGGATTTCATACGTTTCTTACCCTCTTTTTGTTTATCAAGCAGTTTTCGCTTTCGGGTAATGTCGCCACCATAACATTTAGCAGTAACGTTTTTACCCATCGATTTAACGGTTTCACGTGCGATAACTTTGGTACCAATACTCGCTTGGATCGCCACTTCAAAAAGCTGTCGTGGTACGATCTCTTTCATCGCTTTGACAAAATCGCGTCCTCTGGTTTGCGCACTAACCCTTGGAACAATGATGGAAAGTGCATCCACAGGCTCACCTGCAACAAGCAAATCAAGCTTAACCAAATCACCGACTTGATACCCAATAGGCTCATAATCAAAGCTGGCGTAGCCTTTACTGACCGATTTGAGTTTGTCGTAAAAATCCATCACGATTTCATTAAGAGGAATTTCATACTCCAAAAGTACACGCTCAGGACTAAGATAGTCCATCTTTTTTTGCATACCCCGTTTGTTATTCATTAAAATGATAATGTTGCCCAAAAATTCTGTCGGTGTTAAAACGGTTGCTTTGACATACGGCTCTTGAATCTCTTCAAATTCATTCACCGGTGGCAGTTGACTTGGGTTTTGAATGTCTAAAACAACGCCTTTGGTCGTTTTGACTTTGTAGGTTACCGTTGGTGCGGTGGCGATGAGATCAAGGTCAAACTCTCGCTCCAAACGCTCTTTAATGACTTCCATGTGAAGTAACCCAAGGAATCCAACCCTAAAACCAAATCCCAGTGCGGCGGATGTTTCAGGCTCATACGAGATGCTTGAGTCATTGAGTTTTAGCTTATCAAGCGCGTCTCTGAGTTCTTCAAATTTATCGGTTTCAATCGGGTAAAGTCCCGCAAATACAAACTGTTTAACCTCTTTAAAGCCTGCTATCGGCTCTTTCGTTTTGTTACGAAAATCCGTAATCGTATCACCTACTTTAACATCGCCTACGTTTTTAAGACCAAGTACGACAATGCCCACTTCGCCCGTTTTAATCATCGGTGTTTTTTCAAGCACAAGCGGATGCGGATACATCAGGTTTAACACTTCGTGCTTTTTGCCCGTACCCATCACGTAAACTTCTTGCCCTTTTTTGATCGAGCCATCGTAAACACGGACAAGTGCAAGTGCGCCAAGATAGTTATCAAACCAGCTATCGTAAATAAGCGCTTTAGTCGGGGCATTTTCATCGCCTATGGGAGCAGGAATTTTATCGACTAGCGTATCAAGCAGTTCTCGAATACCAATACCACTTTTCGCACTCACGCTCAAAGCTTCCGAACAATCAAGCCCGATGGTATGTTCGATCTCATCTTTCACACGCTCAGGATCCGCTGCAGGAAGGTCTATTTTATTGAGAACTGGGATAATTTCTAAGTTATTTTCTAAGGCAATGTACACATTGGCAATGGTTTGTGCTTCAACGCCCTGAGAGGCATCGACGACCAAAAGCGCTCCATCACTCGAAGCTAAGGAACGGCTTACTTCATACGAGAAGTCAACGTGACCAGGAGTGTCGATAAGATTGAGAATATACGGTTGTCCATCTTTCACATACGTCAGACGAACACTTTGCGCTTTAATGGTAATGCCACGCTCTTTTTCAATGTCCATGGTGTCCATCATCTGCGCGGTCATTTCACGCGCACTCACTGCACCACACTCTTGAATGAGACGATCGGCAAGTGTGCTTTTACCGTGGTCGATATGAGCGATAATTGAGAAGTTACGAATATATTTCTGCATTAAACAAAGAGACCATTGACACTTTCATTGTGATAGACACGACGAATGACTTCTGCAAAAACAGGAGCGACGCTAAGGACTTTGATTTTATCATTGGCTTCTTTGAGAGGAATGGTGTCCGTGACAATCAATTCATCAAGCTCACCTTTGGTGATGCGCTCATACGCAGGTCCGCTTAAGACCGCGTGTGTACAACATGCCATCACGCTCGTAGCCCCTTTTTTCTTCAAGACTTCAGCCGCTTTGACGATGGTTCCAGCCGTATCGATCATATCGTCCACCAAGATCACATCTTTGCCCGTGACGTCACCGATGATGTTCATCACCTCAGACTCATTGGCTTTTTCACGACGTTTATCGACGATGACCATATCCACACCCAAGAGTTTTGCAAAGCTTCTTGCACGAGCGACGCCACCGATGTCAGGACTTGCGATAATAGGGTTTTTGAGATTTTTAGCTTTCACGTAGTCATTAAAGACGATTGAGCCATAAAGGTTATCGACGGGAATATCAAAGAAGCCTTGAATTTGACCGGCATGAAGGTCGATCGTTACAACACGATCAATGCCTGCGGTTTGCATCATATTCGCGACCAATTTGGCTGTGATCGGAACCCTAGGGGCTGCTTTTCGATCTTGTCTTGCGTATCCAAAGTAAGGCACAACGGCTGTAATGCTGTTGGCGGAGCTTCTTCGCAACGCATCGGTTAAAATAAGCAATTCCATTAAATTAATATTCGCTGGTGCACAGGTGGATTGAATGATGAAAACATCTTTTCCACGTACACTTTCACTGACTTGAACACTGATTTCGCCATCGCTAAATCGTTTAATCTCCGCTGCTGAAAGAGGCAGAGAGAGATGTTTTGCCACTCGTTTTGCAAACTCTGGATTTGCCGTTCCTGCAAAGACTTTATAGCCTCTCATATGAAATATCCTTTACATCAAAAAGTGCTCTATTTTACCCAATAGGGACTTAAGATAGCGTTAACACTCTTTTAACATTAAAGTGCCATAATAACAGAAGTATTTATTCACATTATAAGCAAATTAAGGAATTCCTATGTCTTCGCTACGACGTTTTATCTCTTTGTCTATCAGTTTTTCGTTTCTCATCATGAGTTACACAGGTATTATTCTTTTTTTATCGCCCAAAGGCAGGGTTGCCAACTGGACGAACTGGGAGCTTCTAGGGCTTGATAAAACGCAATACACCCATTTACATGTAACCTTTATGGTACTTTTTTTACTGGGCATGTTTTTTCATATCTACCTCAACTGGGGATCGCTTTTAAATTACCTCAAAAACAGAGCCAAATCCTTTTCACTTTTCACCAAAGAGTTCTTATTCGCCCTTGGTTTGAATCTACTTTTTATCGTAGGAACACTCTATTATTGGGCACCTTTTGAACAATTTTTGGACTTTCAAGAGGAGGTAAAAGCTTCGTGGGAAGAAAAAGTCGACCAAGCACCTTACGGTCATGCCGAGCTCTCAACTCTCGAAGAGTTTTCCCAAAAAACGGGACGCAATGTCTCTGTCATCGTTTCGCAATTAAACGCCTCTAAGCTCAAGGGTGTCAATCTGACCAAAACGATTGCGCAGATTGCTCAAGAAAATGGCAAATCACCCGCGCAAATTTTCGATATGATCAATGCTAAACCCAAAATGTCCACGCTAAGCGAAGGTGGAGGATACGGTAAAGTAACGCTCAAAAATGCAAGCATGCAGCACACTTTTGCACTGGAAAAAGCCCTGGAACTTATCCGAGAAAAAGGCTTTAATGCTACTGAGGATTCAACACTCAAAGAGATCGCTGATGCTTTACATGTAAAGCCCATTGAACTCTTAGAATTACTTAAAACATCTACCCAAAAGGAGTCAAAATGAAAAAATCTTTCATGTGCTTAGCACTGGTTAGTCTGGTCGGTTTGAGTTTAAATGCTGTGGACACAACGCGCGGTCCCATCGGATTTGAGGCGTACGATACCAACAAAGATGGGATGTTGACCCAAGAGGAGTTTGATACTGTTAAAGTAGAACGCATGAGTGCGAATGCAAAAGCGGGAATGCCGATGCGAAACGCTGCTAATTCACCTGATTTTACCTATTTTGATGCCAACAAAGACGGTAAAGTGACCAAAGAAGAGTTTCAAACAGGTCAATTAAAACATATGCAGGAAAACAGGCAAAACAGAGGCAGAAAATAGCCTTACATGTAAAGAGGCGATTGTTCGCCTCACCTTCGCTTATCCTCGACTTGAAATGACAATACCCAACACAATCAAAGCAAGACCCAAAATTTTATAAAGCGTCACACTCTCACTAAATAAAAAGACCGAAGAGACGAACACCACCACAAACGTCATTCCCATAAACGGATAGGCGTAGCTCAGTTCAAACTTGGTCATCGCCGCCATCCAACAAAGAGAAGCGACAAACGCGGAGATAAAGCCACTTAAAATAAACGGGTCTAAAAAAAGTTTGAGCAAAAAAATCAATTTTTCAGCAGACGCATCGGGTAAATGCCCATGAAAAGGGATGCGCCATTTGATGACGAGCTGTCCGTAGACCGTAAAAAAGATCGTTCCAAAAATGTATAAATGCGCCATTAACATGCACTCCATTTCATCAAAATGTCACAAACCGCGTCAATCTCTTCATGGGTAATGCCATAATACAGTGGCAAACGAACCAGTCGTTCACTCTCTTTGGTCGTGTACACATCTTCGCCAAACATACGACCGTATTTAAGCCCTGCAGGAGCGCTGTGAAGGGGAATGTAGTGAAACACTGCACCGATATTTTGCGCTTTAAACTGCTCTAACAGAGCCGTTCTCGTCTCTAAATCTTTCACTTTAAAGTAGAACATGTGCGCGTTATGCACACATCCCTCAGGAATAAAAGGAAGTTCAATCAACCCTTTTTTAGCCAAACCTTCAAGTTGTGTATAGTACATTTTCCACGCATTCAAACGGTGATTTTGAATCGCATCCACCTCTTCTAAATTACCCCAAAGATACGCTGCTTGAAGTTCGCTGGGCAGGTAACTGCTTCCGATGTCCATCCAACCGTATTTATCGACCATGCCTCTAAAAAATTGGCTACGGTTCGTTCCTTTTTCGCGAATGATCTCGGCACGTTGTGAAAAACGCTCATCGTTAATAAGTAACAATCCACCCTCTCCGCCACTGGTCACATTTTTTGTTTCATGAAAACTAAACGCACCCAAGTGCCCAATCGTTCCAAGCGGTTTGCCTTTGTAGGTTGCTTCAAAACCTTGCGCTGCATCTTCAACGACAAAAAGATTATGACGGTTCGCGATGTCCATAATAACATCCATATCGCATCCCACACCTGCGTAATGCACAGGCACAATGGCTCTCGTTTTAGGCGTAATTGCCGCTTCAATCAAACGTTCATCCATATTCATGGTCTCAGCTCGCACATCCACAAAGACGATTTTTGCCCCACGCAGTGCAAAAGCATCGGCAGTACTCACAAACGTGTAACTAGGCATGATGACTTCATCGCCCTCTTTGATGTCCAATAGAAGTGCTGCCATCTCAAGTGCGTGCGTGCACGAAGGTGTGAGCAACGTTTTAGGACAACCATAGCGTTTTTCAAACCACTCTTGGGAGCGTTTACCAAAGGCACCATCGCCCGAAATTTTAAGGCTATTCATCGCCTCTAATACATATTTATCTTCGTTTCCTGTTCGTGGAGGTTTATTAAAATGAATCATTGTTTTGTGCTCTTTAAAAAGTTTTTGGCGTTTTCGCCTTCGTTGAAAATGAGATCGATCACACTCACACCATGCTCAAACGGTGGAAACAGCTGATGGTATTCAGCATACCCACTGTAATCCATCCATTCAACCTTGATACCTGTTTTTACAAAGATGGATTCATCCAGATAATCCTTTGCCGCAGGCCCACTAAGATACGTCGTGGCACCCAAATCGTGATTGAGCGCTAAAAGGCGTTCACTTTTACCATCGGCTAAGACAAATTCCCTGGAATCACGAATGATTGTTTTAATCCCAAGCATCGCACAGATCGCATCGATAAAATGGCGATTGATCTCACTGATGGTTTCCATCGTTGCACTCATGTACAGCGCTTCAAACGGCTCTTTATACGCCTTGAAATGAGGTGCTTTGGCATAACTTTGCGCGATGCTTCGCCAATGGTTCACGTTCCATTTGGGATCGGTAATTTTCGTTTCATTGATTTTTTGATGCAAACTCTCTTGGCGTACGGGAATGCTGAGCCATTGAAGTCCGTTTTGCGTCTTAATCTTGTTGCGATTGCGCCAGTCATTTTTGGTGTACTGCATATCATCGTACAAAACAAACTCGTCCACACTGCCAATAATGTCAAAATATCCCTTCCACGGGATATAATTGGATTGTAAAATTGCTATTTTTTTCATAAATTAAGTGTCTCTTGAATCAGATAAAGCGGTCGTCGTTTGACCTCATCAAAAATCTTGCCGATGTACAACCCTGTAATGCCAATGATGGCAAACAAAAGTCCAAACATAAAAAACATCGACACCATCAAACTCGTCCAACCCTCAGCGGGTGTGTGGTAGAAGAAGTAACGAATCACCAGCCAGCTCGCATACACAAGGCTCGCTAAGGCGATGAAAAAGCCCAGTTGAATCGAAAGCCTGAGCGGTTTATTGGAGTGGGAAATAATCGAATCTATCGCCAAACGAAACAGTTTTGAGAAATTATAAGAAGATTCGCCATGCACCCGTGGAGCATGTTCGATGTCAATTTCAACTTTTTTAAATCCGACCATTTGAGCAAAAAGTAAAAAATCGCGGCTGTGCTCACGGTAACGGTTAATCGTCTCAACCACTTTGTGCGCATAAATACCAAAATTGGCGATGCTATTATCGTGTTTGGTTTCGGTGAAATACTCTAAAACGCGGTTAAATGCCATCGAGCCAAACCGTTTGATAAAACTATCTTGCCTCTGCGCCCGTCTTCCAAAAACAATATCGTAGCCATCCAGTGCTTTGTTGTACAGCTTGATGATCTCTTCGGGTCTGTCCTGCAAATCGCAATCCATCACCACCACCCACTCACCTTTTGCATGATCAAGTCCCGCCGTAATGGCGTAGTGTTGCCCAAAATTTCGGGAGAGATTAATGCCTTTGACACGAGGATCTTTAGCGCATAACATCGCAATGCGCTCCCACGAAGCTTGCGGACAGGCATCATTGACCAAAATGATCTCGAAGTTTTCAGTAATTTGGCTCAGTGTCTTTACTAAACGATCATAGAGTTCAAACAGACACTCTTTACAGCCATAAATAGGAGAGATAACACTTATCTTGACAGACTCCACGCAACACCTTTACATGTAAATTAGGGAGCCGTCATTATACGCTTTTTCTTCCTAGCTTCAGCTTTAGCTCTCTTCACGTACAGCGGATTTTTTTCAAAAACAAAAAACGTATATTTATCATAATTAAACTGATCAATGGGATCTGGCATATTGAAATCTTTGATGGCACGGTACATGTCATCAATATCTTCTGGAATCACCATAAAAAAGACTTTTCCATCGGTCGAGTCTCTTTGGTACCAGCGGTCACTCGAGAGCCATTTGACCAGTTTCATGCCCTCGGTTTCACTAAATTCAATCGGACGAATATCGACCTCTCCATCGCTAAAAACCGTGTAAATGTGCGAATCCCAATACTCGGCATAGCCAAAGTGAAGATGTCGCGTCTTAAGCTCTTCAACCAAAGCAATGCGTTCATCGACAATGCCTCGCCACTCTTTGGGGGAGACATAATTCCACGAAAGTCCTAATGCAATCGTCAAACTAAGCGACAAGACCAATTTGATAAACAGTGAAAAGAAGCGCCACATGATGACATTACAAACTAAGATCATCATCAAAAACGGTGAGATGTAGCGAATGTTATTGCGTGCTGCCCACGCATGTTCATGAAGTGCCGTTGTCGAATACAAAATATAAATAATCGCAAACCCCACATATGAGAAGAGCACAAAAAAGCGCTCCGTTGCACTCATTTGATAAAAAGATCGTTTTACATGTAAGGCTGGAATAATCAAAACAAATGGATAAAGTCCAAATTTTAAAAGCGAGATAACCCCTTCGAGCGACGAAGCTCGCACACCCTCTGTCCACTCCGCACCAATAAAATTAAGCAGTCCTAAAAGAGCGTGTGCTGCGTGTACGGGTAAGATTTCAAGCGAAACCAGACCTGCATTGTTCGCACCACCAGCTAAATGCAAGCTCTCCAAAAGATTAAAATGTGCCATGGCGGCAAGCACCATTACAATACAGGCAAACGCAAAAATAACGATTCGTTTAATGGATAAAAGGCGATACATCGCATGTTCAAATGTTTTAAGACTATCCCGCGCAAAGTAGATACTCAGCGCCAATGCTCCAAAAAAAGGTGCGACATAGTAGACAAAAAAGCGTACAGGATTGGCAAGAACAAGCAGATACAGCAAGATCATAAATGAAATAAATGCTTTAATTTGTGTACTTTTGCTAATCACATGCGGGCTGAGTTTTCGAAAGATAAACATAAATGCAATCATAAAGAGAAAATACCACGTGTACGCCGCTTCCCCATAAAGCTCTCGCAGATACATCGGTGAGTACCCAATGCAGACAACCACGCTTCCCATAATCGAAGAGGTGCGGGAGAGCATGAGGGAGCGTAAAAAGAGGTAGATAAACACGATCATAAAAATGCTGACTTCAAACACCGTAAAGGCATGGGCAAAGTAACCATTTTTACCCGCTAACACCCAAGGAATCACTAAAATCTGTTTGTAAAAAATCCACAAATCGTTATTGACATACCACCAATGGCTTGGAAAAAAACTTTCTGCAACCACCATTTCTTCGGCTAAAATATTGGCAATCGCCGCATCTGAATTAAAAAAAGCACGATAGGTTTTAAAAATATAAAAGCTGATTTCATAAAGCACAAACCCCAGTAGCATCACTGCACCAAAGAAGGGTAAGTACTTTTTAACCTGAGTTTGTAAGGAAATTCGTGAGCGCATGCTTACTCTTGATTGGATAAGAATTCTACGGTTTTTTGGTAATGACGGCTTTGATCTAAGCCATCGTTTTTAAGCTCATTGGTGTAAATCACCAAGCGTTCATCGATCTTGGCAACGATCTCATCCATATCATCGGTTAATGTAATCAGTTCAACATCTTCAGGGCGAATCGTATGATGCTCCACAAGCGTGGTTGCAATAAAATCATAGAGTTTTTCCCAATAACTTTTCCCATACAAAAAGATGCTAATTTTAGTGATTTTACCCGTTTGGGTGAGGGTGAGTGCTTCAAAAAGTTCATCCAGCGTGCCAAATCCTCCAGGGAAGATGACATAGGCAAGGGAGTATTTAATGAGCATCACTTTGCGCACAAAAAAGTAGTCAAAGGTGAGGTGCTTTGTGGTAAATTGGTTGCCGGATTGTTCATGGGGAAGGTTAATATTCAGCCCAATGGATTGACAATTTTTGGCATCAAATCCGCCTTTATTTGCCGCTTCCATAATCCCTTTGGAGCCACCGGTAATAATGGTATACCCTTTTTGCCCCAGTGTATAGGCTAGATCATGAGCATCTTGGTAATAGCGATGATTGGCATGAAAACGCGCACTCCCAAAAAAAGTCACCGAAGGACCTAGATCTTGAAGTTCATCAAACCCCTTAACAAAATCGGACATAATGCGAAGAACACTCCATTCGTTCGAGTGTTCGGTATCTTTAATGTGCTGTTGTTCTTCCATGGTCGTACTATCGCAACTTCTCTAAGCGTTCACGTTTCGTTCCGATCTCGCCTATTTGCACACCAAAGTTACCATCGACAATGACCACTTCACCCATCGCAATCACTTTGTCTCCGACTAAAATTTCCAAAGGATCATTCGCTAATTGATCCAGCTCGATGACAGAGCCGATATCCATGCTTAAAACATCTTTTAAAAGCATCTTTTTAGAGCCAATGCGCACACGAATAGGCAGTCTGACATCTTTAATCAGTTCGATATTACTAAGCTCCTCAGGACTAATCCCCATAACAACTTTTTTAGGCTCTTCATAGGTATATTCTTCTCTTTCATCACTGACAAAAGAAGGTGCGATCTCCTCACCAATAAGCGGTATCAGCTCATGTGTGATCGCAAAAGCAATCGTATCATGAGAATTATGAACGGCTAAATTGTAAATAAAAAGCTTCTCATACCCTTTAAAATCGATTTGACTGTTAGCATCAATGTACTCAATGCCATCAATGTCAAACTCCAATTTAGGCATATTTTTCTGACTGCCAAGCGAGCGTGAGAAAGAGCTTAAAATATTGGAGATAATCTCTTTGGTCGCGTCAAGATCTTCTGCGTCCATCTCCTCTTTTTCATCACCTTCGCCACCCAGCATCATATCGCCAATGGCTGTTGCGATCGACGTTGCAATTGTAACACGCATGCGACCGCGAAGTTCTCCACCAACCGTGACATCAAGCTTTGCAAGGGGAGGACTGAGTTTGAGTTTACTCTCACCACTCTCCTCTTTGTTGAGTTCAACCGTAGGTGCAATACCTGTTAACCCTTCAATGGTAGAGATAACCTCTTGTTGTAATAATTGTACAAATGTATTATTCACACTTTACCCCTGCGATGTATCAAATGATGAAATTTTTGATTTACGAATATGTTCTAGCTCTTCGAGCGCACTTTTGACTTCATCTTTATCAGTTCGAACCAAACTCTCTATTTTAATCGATTTACGGAAACGATGCAAGCCAATCTCCGCTAAAAAGAGCTCTTTTTTATCAATCATCACAATGGCTTTATCATCTGCTGCACGATCCAGCCTGATTATGTCCCCTTTTTTAAGCTCTAAAAGCTCTCCTACACTGAGTTCTGCTTGTCCAATGATGGACTCAATAAACACTTCTGCACGTGAAATCAATGTATTGAGCTCTTTGTTACGACTCTTTTTAGCACTCGTTTCACCGAGCATAATATCGCGGTTTGCAAGGCGTGAGAGAATGGGTTCTAGGTAAATAACAGGGTAACACAGGTTGATCATACCGCTGGAATTTCCAATGATAATCTCCATCACCACCATAATAACAATCTCATTTTGTGAAACGATTTGAACAACGTTAGGGCTAGACTCTTTGGTCTCAACCGTTGGGTACATGTCCGTAATCGGCGCCCAACCCTCTTTAAGACGTTGCATGATAATACGCAAAATGGCGTCCAGGAGATTGAGCTCAATGTCGGTTAACTCACGCGTTGATTCATACGACTCTCCCAGTCCACCTAAGAGTCTGTCGATCATTGGAAAAGCGATAGAAGGGTTGATCTCAATAATGCAGTTACCATCCAGTGGCTTAATCGAAAAGACGTTAAAGCTCGTTGGGCTTGGAAGGGACATCAAAAACTCACCATACGTCATCTGATCGACAGAGTGCAGTTGAATTTCAACGATACTTCGCATTATGGAAGAGATCTGCGAAGCGAGGTTTCTCGCCATCTTGTCGTGAATACCTTTAACCGCACGCAACTGCTCTTTGGAAACACGATTGGGTCGTTTAAAGTCGTAAAGAATAACTTGTCTGGTATCAGATGCCTCAACTTCAGCGGAGAGTGTATCACCCTCTTCTTCGACAACTTCTAAGAGCGCATCGATCTCTTCTTGACTTAATATATCAGCCATGGTTAATTCCCAACTGTTCTTTGATCTTTACCAAAAGTTTTTTATGAATTTGAGAAATCCTTGATTCACTAATATCCAAAATTTCACTGATCTCTTTGAGGTTGAGCTCTTCAAAATAATAGAGTTGAATGATCATCTGTTCTCGCTCATTAAAGGTTGTAAGGATGCTTTGCACCATCTCCATCAGCTCATCTTTTTCCACTCTTTGTGCGGTATCTTCGCCTGAGAGAATGGTGATCTGTTCATTAAGTGACATGATAGAGACTATCATAGCACTATTTCTAGCTTCGGCTATCTTTTCAATATCTTCATTTAAAAGTTGTGCCAAGTAAGCATCATCTGGCTCATTTCCATGTTCACCCAAATAGGCGGTGATTTCATGATCGACCATTTTGATGAGGCGCCTGTTGGCTCGGCTCATCGTATCTAAAGAGCGTAAGAAATCGAGCATTGAACCGTAGACGCGTTTTTTACCGTATCCCCAAAAAGAGTCATTTTGGTCTTTATCGTAACGGCGGGAAAGTTTGATCATCTCCTCGGTTCCAATGGAGATCAGATCATTGACATCTACCGATGCGGGAAGTCTCTCACGAAGGCGATACGCCATAGCACGCACGGCAGGAAGGTATTGCAAGACAAGTTCATCTTGCTCTTTTTTAATATTTTGACTGTAAGGATTAGGCTGCTGCTTTTTTAGTGGTGTAGGATTCATTACTCTCCGTTGAGCCTTTCATGATCTTATCATAGTGCTGGTTCATATTATCAATGCTTGCTAAGAGACTGTCCATCACTTTTTCTCTACTCTCAAGCTCTTGAATAAAATAATCGCCAATATTTTCGTGATCTTTTTTATCGAAAATAAACGTCGCCATACGATCAAAATCAAAGAAATTCATCACAGCCACATGGATAATGAGATAAAAAAACAGCGTTATTTCTAACGTGTAAAAGAGTATCTCTTCTGGCTCTGAAAAATTCAGTATCGAAAACATCAACCCTATAAAAAAACCACAGATGGTGAAAAAATAGATGAAATTTTCTGATTTGACCATATAAACGCCTTTACAAAATGTATCTAAAATTGCTCAATAATACGCTTAAAGAAGCTTCCGAAGCTCTTATTCGTATCACTTTTAAGCACTTTTCGTTCCAATTTGTAGACTAAATTGTTGACGATGCGTTTCATATCCAAAGATGCCAAAGAATTAGGCGCATCATTGGTAAAAAGCGTGCGCTGTTTGATGCTTTTTGAAATGAGTTTATCCTCAGGCAATTTACCAATTAAATTGAGCTTCAAACCATTGCCGATATTCGCCATGGCAACTTTATTGATCTTATCAAAAATCAGTTGCGCCTCTTTTTCGCTTTTGGTCATGTTTAATATGACATGAATGTTTGACTGCGTTTTACTGGTGATCTTAATCGTTGCGTACGCATCGGTAATCGCCGCAGGATCAGGCACTGTGACCACAATAACTTCATCTGCTGCTTCTAGGAAAAGTTGTATATGCCCACCAATGCCAGCACCCGTATCGATGATCATAAAATCAAGATCGTTAAGCACTTTAGTCTCTTCTAAAAAGCGCTCGAACAAAAACTGCTCGGAGTATTTTAAGATCTCATCACCGCTTTCACCAGGAATGAGCAAAAGATTTTTTTTAATAGGGACAATCACATCGGCTAACGTACACTCGCCTTTAAGTACATGTAAAATATTTTTATCAATGCGAACATTGAGAATGACATCGAGGTTTGCTAGTCCAATATCCGCATCAAAGAGCCCCACTTTGTAGCCATTGCTAGCGAGAATATTTGCCATATTGGCACTGACCGTACTTTTACCCACGCCGCCTTTACCACTGGTAATGGCAATGTATTTCGTATGGCTATGCTCTTTTGCAGAAGCTGCGCCGACCAGTTCTTGGAGCTTATTCGCCTGCGTTTCCATGTTCACCTCTTTTTTTCTCAAAGCCATCTAAAATACATTCAACCAAAAAGTCACTGGAGGCTGGGACAATGTCATCAGGAACCTCTTGACCAATGGAAAAATAACTTACGGGTTTGTCAATATCGTAAATCAAAGAAAATATCGTTCCAAAAACCTTCGTTTCATCAAATTTTGTAAAAATAAGTGTATCAATATCTAAAAAAGAGAAGTTTTTGTAGATCTCTTTGAGGTCTTCAAGCTTACTTCCCGCGGAGAGCACTAAGTTAACATCGATTTGTAATTGGGAGCTTTGCAGAAACTTATTGAGCTTGATCAGTTTATCTTTATCGTACTGTGAACTTCCTACCGTATCGATCAAAATGACATCGCAATGGCTGAGTGAAGAAAGAGCATTATTAAAATCGCTAGGATCGACCACATCTTCGATGGGCAAACGCATCATCTTCGCATACTGAAAGAGTTGCTCAACCGCTCCAATTCTATACGTATCAAGGGTGATAATGCCTACTTTCGCACGCTTTTCTTGAATGTAGGAGTAACGTGCCGCAAGCTTAGCAATCGTCGTTGTTTTGCCCACGCCGGTTGGTCCTACAAACATCATCACGCGCTTATTGCCTTTGGGAAGTTCGGCTTCCATGCGCACAGGAATCAGTTTGCGAAGTAAGACTTGAAAATAGCGCTTGATCGTCTCTGAGCTGTTTTTCATGCGTACAGGCATGTGTTCTAAGGTGAGGTTCATGATGTTTTCTAAATGATCTTCACCCATGCCACTGGTTTTAGCGAGTTTATAAATCTCTGAAAATTCTGAAGGAATCGCTAAATTATTGCGATGTGGCGCTCTCTCTTCCCAAAACATCTCTTGAATCAGTTTAATTTTATCGGCAAGCTTATTGATCTCGCATTTGATCTCGCCAATGCCTTCACTGTTTTGAGCTCGCTCTGCCGCTCTTGAAGCATTTGAGCCACCCATATCGCCTGTCGCTTGCGCAATTTGTGAGATCTGCTTGGCCGCTTCTGAGAGGCTAAAGAGGACATCTTCGCCACTTTTGTATTTACTCTCGGCTCTTGGTTCTGGTTTTTTTGGAATGGGTGTTGGTTGATCTTCTTCGACGGCAACAACCACTTCGTAGAGTGCGGAAGTGCTAATCGTCTTTTTGCGAATCTGTTTGGTGCTTATCACAAGCGCATTTTCACCGCAGTCTTGTTGAGCTTGTTTGAGCGCTTCTGCTGGCGTTTCACCACTAAACGTATGAAATTTCACCTCTATCCTTTAAAACTTTTTAGCGTAAAGAGTGGAACGATAACCGATGCACGCTCCGACCATTTAGGGTGGGGAACGATTAAGTTTGGTTGATGGATCTTTTGATTATCGAAAAATATTATATCTAAATCCAGCGTTCTTGGTCCATTTTTAAAGAGTCTCACGCGCCCGAAAAGATGCTCTAAGCGTAAAAGCACTTTGAGCAATGCTTTTGCGCTTAGAGAAGTTTGCAACACGATCACTGCATTGTAAAAATCGGGCTGATCCAGATAGCCAAACGGTGGATTTTGAAACACCATGGAGCTTTTCTGTATATAAAAACGTGGATCGTTTAAAAAGATACGGTAGAGTTTGACAAAACGCTTTTTAACATCGCCTTGATTGCCACCAAGGCCGATGACAGCTCGGTGCGAAAAATGGGGGTTGGCCCTTTTACATGTAGGAAAAAATCGAATGCGTTCTAGCTTCACCCCATAACCTCAGCGCCGCTATTTCTCACAATAATCGTATCTTCAATGCGTACGCCAAATTGCTCTGGTAAATAAATGCCAGGTTCGATGGTAAAGACCATATTTTCTTCAATGATGGTTTCTGAACGCGCACTAATGACAGGAAGTTCATGAATATCAAGTCCGACACCATGCCCCGTGGAGTGAATAAAGTACGCTCCAAATCCCGCTTTGTCGATGACATCGCGCGCCGCTTTGTCGATCTCTTTGGCTTTAACACCAATTTTGACCGTTTTAAGTGCCGCTTCTTGCGCGGACAGCACTGTATCATAAACTTTCTGTTTAAAGGTCTCGTTAAAATGTTGCTCTTTCTCAAAGTTAAACTGCGTGTCAAAAAAGCTCGTGCGTGTGCGATCAGAACAGTAACGCTGATACTTCACGCCCGCATCTAAAAGAACGAGTTCACCCTTTTGAAGCGTTTTACATGTAGGCAGCGCATGCGGTTTGGCGGCATTCGCTCCAAGCGCGATAATCGGCTCAAAACTAAGCCCCAATTCGCCGTGGCGTTTTAAAATCGCTTCGGCTTCAAAGAAGGCACGTTTTTCATCCATACCTTCGCCATGAAGTTTTAAAAATTCTCCAAACTGAGTAAATGCATCTCGTCCAAAAAGTGCCGCTTTCTTGAGAATTTCAAGCTCATGCTCATTTTTGATGATGCGTTTTTGTTGCGAAAAATTAGGTTTTTTTTGAAGGTTGATGCTCAACTTTTCACTCAGCCTTGCGTACGCTTCCACATTCCATTCGGCGGGGTTATACGCAAGCGTTGTGATGCCACTTTTTCGGATCAACAGACGCGCTGTTTTGAGCAGATCGCGTCTATCGCCCTCTAAAACAGTTGCATTTTGGATGATCTCTGAGGCTTCTGTTGTATAACGGGCATCGGTGATAAAAAAGGCTTCGCTTCCAAGCTTCAAAAAAACCGCATGATCGCATGAAAACCCGCATTCGTAATAAAGCGCATTTTCATCTTGGAGAATGTAGTTCATCTTACGCTTTTGTGACGTGTTGTTGTGCAGCTTGTGCTTTGCGAAGTGCGTCAAGCTCACCTAACATTTGCATCATCGAGATCATCGCAAGGTGGTAGCCAAACGGTCCAAAACCACTGATTTGACCCGTACAAACCGCTGCGGTCATGCTTTTTTGACGAAACTCTTCACGTCGGTAGATGTTGCTAATATGCACTTCAATCGCTGGCAAAGCAACCGCGCTAATCGCATCACGAATCGCAATCGAGGTGTGAGTATAGGCTGCTGGATTGATGATAATGCCATCTGCGTCGCCAAGACATTCTTGGATACGATCAACGATTTCGCCCTCTAAATTGGATTGAAAAAATTCGATTTCAAAACCATTTTGTTTGGCGACCGTCTCCATTTGAGAGTGAATCTCTTCAAGTTTCATGCCACCGTAGATGGTTTGCTCTCTGTGACTGAGCATATTAAGATTTGGACCTTGAATCACGACAATTTTCATGAGTTACCTTTTGTTTAAAATTTACTCTTATTATATCAGTGGTTAGTTTAGGATACAATTACGCCAAAAAGGATCGATGTGAAACTGTTAATTGCAGACTTTGTAGTACCCTGCAACGCCTCTTTTGAGATCATAGAAAAAGGTGCTGTTGCTTTTGATGAAACCATCATTGATGTAGGACACAGTGAAGATTTAAAACAAAAATATCCTCATGCAGAATTGATTGAAACACCTCCAAACAGTGTTATTTTGCCCGGTCTCATCAATAGCCATGTTCACCTCGAATTTAGTGCCAACCAAAGCATGCTTCGCTATGGCGATTTTATCCCATGGCTTCGCTCCGTCATCAAACATCGAGAAGAGCTCAGCGCGCTTGCAACAACGGAACTCATTACATGTAAACTTCACGAGATGCTTTACAGTGGCACAACCACCTTGGGTGCGATCAGCAGTTTTGGAGCGGACTTGGAAGCGTGTGCTCAGGCACCGCAACGTGTGGTTTATTTCAATGAAGTTTTAGGCTCGGTTCCGAGTACCGTAGACGCGATGTATGGGGATTTCAGGGGGCGACTTGAAGCGTCCAAAGAGTTTACATGTAAACGTTTCATTCCTGCGATTTCCGTGCATTCACCCTACTCAACGCATCCGATTTTGGCTAAAAAAGCACTTCAAATTGCTCGTGAAGAGCAGTGTGTGGTCTCCACCCATTTTATGGAAAGCCCTGCGGAGCGTGCGTGGATCGATGAAGGAACGGGCGATTTTGAAACGTTTTTTAGTGCGTTTAATCCTCATGCCAAACCGATGTGTTCAAGTGTAGAATTCCTTGAGCTTTTTTCGCAAAACACAACGCTTTTCACCCACGCGGTACACGCAACGCAACACGAGTTAGAGATGATTGCTGAGCAAAAAGCGACCTTGACACATTGCCCCGTTTCCAACCGACTTTTAGGGGTGGGGAAACTGGGTCTCGAAGCCGTGCAAAAAGAGAATATCAACCTCACCTTAGGAACCGATGGACTGAGCTCCAACATTTCACTCAGCCTTTGGGATGAAATGCGCTCTGCCTTAATGATGCATGCTGAATGTGAACTTTCAAGCTTAGCGAAAACGCTTCTACAAAGCGTTACATGTAACGCTGCCAAAGCGTTACAACTGCCGTGTGGCGTGCTTGAAAAAAAGCGTTACAGTGACCTTATCGTGGCAACCTTGCCACAAGCGTGTGAAAAAGAGGATGTGGCACTACAGCTCATCTTGCACACGCACCAAACCCGTTTAACTTTTATTGACGGAGAACAACCATGCTAGACCTGATTAAAAAACCTTTTATCTGGATAGGTGCCATTCTTAGCTACATCCAAAACCACTTTAAAGCAATGCTTTTTGTACTGATCTTGGTGCTGATTTTTGGTTCCCAAGAAGAGCTAAATAACCCCAACCTTGCGATCATCAAAATCGAAGGTGAAATCTTAAACGTTGAAGAGATTTTAGAGAACATCGACAAAGCAGATAAAGACGAACACATCAAAGGTGTGCTTTTACATGTAGACTCTCCTGGTGGCGCTTTAGCGCCTTCCATCGAGCTTTCGATGGCAGTGAAACGTTTGAGCGTGCACAAACCTGTCGTGGCGTACGCGGCAGGAAGTATGACTAGCGGAAGTTACTACGCTTCCATCTGGGCAAACCATATCATTGCCAATCCAGGGGCGTTTGTAGGCTCCATCGGAGTGCTTTTCCAAGCGCCTAACGTGGCAGAGTTGGCTAAAAAACTGGGTATCTCAGAGCAGATTATTACCGCGGGTGAGTATAAACAGATGGGAACGTTTACCCGTGAATGGACACCCAAAGAGCGCGGCGCACTTAAAGAGCTGATCGATGATGCGTATACCCTTTTTATCACCGATGTCGCCACAGCGCGAGGACTCAACCTTGCGAAACCCAATGAATTTGCGAACGCACAAGTTTTTATCGCCCGAAAAGCACTGGGTCTACACCTTATCGACGAAGTGGGCTCCATCCAAGATGCTAAAAACAAGGTCGAGGAGCTTGCCCAAGTCAAATCAGCCGTTTGGGAGAAGCCAGATGCGATGGATAAATGGATGAAAAAATTAGAAAGCAGCTCCAAACTGCCTATTTTTAACTTGATGGGGTATCTCAAATAATGAAACTGCCTTCACGCTCCCTAGCTTTTCTGCAATACCTCTACGTGCTTTTAGGCACCATGTCGATGGCGTTTGCCGTCGTCTGCTTTTTATCGCCTAACAACATGGTCACGGGTGGTGGTATCGGTATTGCGCTTATTTTGCACTATATTGTGACATCGCTCACGCTAGGAACGCTCATTATGTTGGTGAGTGTTCCGTTCATCCTTTTAGGCTTTATCTATTTTGGAAAGCAATACACCTTTAAAACCCTGCTCGCCATGCTTTCCACCTCATTTTTTACCGATCTTTTTCGAGAATTTCTGCACCTAAAACCGCTCACCGATGACGTTTTGTTAGCCGCTGTTTTTGGGGGTATTTTTATAGGTCTTGGCGTCGGGTTGGTCATCAAAGGACGCTCCTCTACAGGCAGCACGTCAGTGGTGGGTGAAATCGTCGCAATGAAGAGTAAATTTAAAGCCTCTGAGGTACTTCTAAGCATCGATGTGACCATCATGTTTGCCTACATTTTCGTCTATGGAGACCTGAAAAAAGCGCTTTATAGCATGATTGGGGTGTATGTCACGGCTAAGATCATCGATGTCATCCTCACAGGTCGTCCCTCTAAAAAAGTCGTTAAAATCGTCTCTAACAACGTTGAAAGTTTAACCGAACAGATCAGAGAGCGCATCGAAGAGCACGGTACGATTTTTACAGGTGTAGGATTGCACCATCAAAAACAGACGAAGACGATGATTTTGCTCTCGGTTGAGATCTCAAAAATTCAACTGCTTAAAGACATCATCCGTGAGTACGACCCTGAAGCGTTTCTCATTATCTCCGAAGCTTCTGAGTTTTTGGGAAGAGACTAGACAAACACACTATTTTCTAATTTTCTGATAAATTTTGAAAAAAATTTTCTCCATAAATTTTAGAAGACGCACTTAAAATAAATTTTAATAAAATTTGCTTTTTCAAAAAAGAATTTTGCGATACAAAAAATTCACCTTCAACCTTTAAGTTAGGTGCTGCATAAATTCTTTGACTTGATATGATAAATGGATACGTTTGATCATCATATTTATAATTTTTCCAATCATGAATCAATTTATTTAAATTTTGTTCTTTATTTAACCCTTTCATCCCTAAAAAACTACGAAAATTACTATTAAAATCCTCTTCCAATCCATTCACCAATTGTGTACTAAAAGGATCTAGTCTAAAATAAAGCTCATTTTCTAAAGAAATAAATTTATCCAAATCATGATCAACAGCTATCAATATTTTTTTTATCATATTAACATCTATATCAGATAATTTTTGTATATTTTCTTCAGATAAAATCTGTCCAATTTTATCTTCTAGTGCGTGACTAGAAAGTTTGTATGTTTCTATAATCAACATATCAGAATACATAAGATTTAAGATATTGTCAATCGAAAGAATGAAAGTATCAAATGAGTATTTTTCTAATTCTTTTTTATAATCAAGCATTTCATTTTTAGTTTTATAGAAATTGTCAAACACTTTATCTTTTTTAATTTCTATTGGTGTTAAGCCATATCGTGATGTCAAATAATTTGTGATTTCACGATATACATTTTGAAGAATTTGAAATTTTTCACTTCCTTGCTTATATAAAATTTTATGGTTTTCAATAACAAATTGTTCAGCTTGTGTTTTTTTATCAAAATATTCTATTTTTGCTATATAACCAATCCCAACTAAAACACTTGAAATTAAAGCTATAATTAAACCTTTTTTTAAATCAAAAGAATTAAAAATAGTCTCTTTATCTTGTTTTCTAGGCATATTTTGAGATTCTTTTAGTGACATTATATATTTCCCTTCAATTTAGTAAACCTCTTTCCGATGTGCCACACGGATGATCGTAATAACAAGTAACTCGCCTTCTTTGAGGTAAACAATGCGGTAATCTCCAGCTCGTTTTCTAAATTTGCCTTTGTGTTTACCTTTGAGTGCTTTATCGCCTAAAAAATTACCTGCTTGGAGCTCTAAAATCTTTGTGGCGACAAACGTTTGAATGCTTTGTTGAAGCTTCAAAAACTCTTTTTGAGCATCTTGCTCAAAGGCGACTTTATACATTGATTCCTGCTTGTTTAAAGACCTCTCCCAAAGAGATTACGGTTGACTTGCCACTTTTGAGATTGTCGATGCGTTTGTCCGCCACCATCTCATCGAGCGTATCAAAGTAAAGCTCAATTGCTTTTTCGATCAAACTGGTTCGACTCTTATCCAGCTCACCTGCATATTCATCCAATGTGTCAATCATCTCTTTTTCGAGACGTATATTAATAGCCTGTTTCATACGTAGCACCTTTTATTTTGTAGATACAATTGTAGTGCATATAGCGTTACTTGTCAATAACTTTGCTATAATTTTCTGTTTTTCATGTTTGTGTCAAACAAGGAGCTTTTATGAGTATTTATGACTTTGAAGTGAAAACGATTAGCGGTGAAATCATCTCAATGAGTAGCTTTAAAAACAAGGTTTTACTCATCGTGAATGTGGCGAGTAAATGTGGCTTTACGAGCCAGTACGAAGGGCTTGAGCGTTTGTATGAAAAGTACAAAGACCAAGGGCTGGTTATCTTGGGATTTCCGTGCAATCAATTTATGAATCAAGAGCCTTTGAGCGAAGAGGAAATCCAGAGCTTTTGCTCACTCAATTATGGTGTTACTTTTCCTATGTTTGCTAAAATTGATGTCAACGGGGAAGAGGCTCACCCACTCTACAAATACCTTAAAGAGGCGCAAAAGGGGCTTTTGGGAATTGAAGCGATTAAATGGAACTTCACCAAATTTTTAGTCGATAAAAGCGGCGTTATTGTCAACCGTTTTGCCCCAGCAACCAAACCAGAATCTTTAGAAGTGGACATTCTGCTCTATTTATAACATCAATGAAAATTTGACGATGTAAAAGCCTCCAACCATCAACCATGCAAATAAAATACTCGCCAAATAGATCGGCTTCATACCCACATTTTTAAACTTGTCGATGCTCGTCTCCATTCCCAAAGCGCTCATCGCCATAGTCAGTAAAAAGGTATCGATGGCGTTGATATATTCTATGGCATTGAGTGGAACAAAATTTAACGAATTAAACCCTGCAACACCGATAAAAAAGACGGCAAACCAAGGAATTGTAATCTTCTTTTTTTGCTTTTGGCTCAGCGCATGCGACGTTTGAACCAACCAAAATCCCAAAATCACTAAAAAAGGAGCGAGCATCATGACCCGTATCATTTTGACAATGACCGCTGTCTTTGAGGCTTCCACGCCTACAGCATTCCCCGCGGCAACAACGTGTGCAACTTCATGCAAGGTTCCTCCGATGTAAATGCCCATCTGCTCAGGAGTAAAAGGAATGACCCCAAATTTGTAGGCAAAAGGGTAGAAAAACATCGCAAGCGTTCCAAACACCACGACAGTTGAAACCGCGATAGCACTTTTGTAAGGCTCTGCGTTCAGTACAGGCTCCGTTGCAAGTACTGCAGCAGCGCCACAAATGGAGCTTCCAGCACTGGTTAAGATCGTCGTCTCTTTGTCTAATTTGAGCCATCGTGTCCCCACAAAATAACCGATAATAAACGTTGAGCTCACCACCAAACCACTCGTTGCAATGCCTGCAAGACCTACGGCTTCGATGTTTTGAAAGGTGATGCGAAAACCGTATAAAACGATGCCTGCTCGAAGAATAGTTTTAGTGCAATATTGAATGCCAGGAACCCACTCTTTGGGCAATTTTGTACGAAGTGTGTTGGCATAGATCATCCCAAGAACGATGCCAATAATCAAAGGACTGATGCCAAGGCGTTGAAACAATGAAAACTCCGCCAAATAGGTCGCACTCATCGCAAAAAGTGCAACCAATAAAATACCACTAAGCGTATTAGTGCGATGCTCTTTTTGAAACATGGTTATCCTTGAAACGATTTTAGAGATTATAAAACGATTCACTTCACAAGTAAAATAAATTATATTCGTTATAATCATAAATATTTTTAATCAATGAGGCGCTATGACCTTTCAAGAACTCAGACTCTTTTATTATCTCTGTGAAGATTCGCACATCTCCAATTTGGCACAAAAGCTTGGCATCACGCAATCAGCGATCTCTTTAGCGATCAAATCGCTTGAAGCAAACATCGGTGAGCCTCTTTTTGATCGCATTGGGAAGAAACTGGTGCTCAGTGAGACGGGAAAACTGTTTCGAGAGAAAACACAACCCCATTTTTTAGCGCTCAATGATGCAGAAGATTTTTTTAAAAATACCAAAATATCGGGTATTTTAACGATCGCTTCGAGTAAAACGATTGGAGATTTTATTACCCCACAGATAGTGTTTGATTTTTTAGCAGAGCATGAGCATGTGAAGATTCACAAAGATATTCAAAACTCGGCGCAGATCATCCAAATGGTTAAAAATGCTACTATCGACATCGGTTTTATCGAGTCTTCGTGTGATGAACTAGAGCTGCACAAAGAAGTGATAGGCGATGACCAACTGATCGTTGTGAGTAGTGATCCTTGCCTTGCGGAGGGGACTTTTTTTATTGATGAGCTGTTTCATAAAAAATGGATTTTACGGGAAAAAGGTTCAGGCACGAGAGAAGTTTTTTTAGAAGCTTTGGGAGAAATCGTCAAAGATTTAACGATTTTTATGGAGTTTTCCGAGTTTGAAGAGGCAAAAACGATTCTGCTGAACAATCCTCAAACCATCACCTGTCTCTCCAAAGTTGCCGTTGCCACTGAGCTTAAACGTGGTGAACTTTTTGAGGTGAAGCTTGTCAATTTAAAGATTGATCGGTCGTTTTACCTCATTTACCACAAGAGCAAATACCAAAGCAGACTTTTTACAGAGTTCAAACAGTTTGTTCATTCAAAGATGACCCCGACATAGATCAATAAACCTATGTCGGCGAAATGCTTAGAGTGTATGCGCTTTTCGGTACGCAATAATCTCATCAATGCTCACCATGGGCAATCCATGCTTTGCAGCAAACTCATCAATCGCATCGCCCACCATCATGGTGCCATCAGGATTGGTCAATTCACACAAAACGGCATAGGGTGAAAGATTAGAGAGACGCATCAGATCCACCGAAGCCTCGGTGTGTCCATCACGTTCTAGCACACCACCTTCTTTCGCGCGAAGTGGAAAAACATGCCCAGGCGAGACGATCTTCGTTTTACCCTCTGGATGAATCGCCGCTTGAATCGTGGTAAGGCGATCTTTCGCACTCACACCGGTGGTTACGCCCTCTTTGGCTTCGATGGAGATGGTAAAACCGGTTTGAAATTTGGACTGATTATGCGTGACCATCATCGGAAGATCGAGTGCATCAACTTTTTCATGGGGTAAACAGAGGCAGACAATGCCACTGCATTCGCGTATCAGCAGTGCGGTTTGCTCTGTAGTGAGAGATTCTGCACCAAAGATGATGTCCGCTTCGTTTTCGCGGTTGAAGTTGTCCATAACGATCACGCCGTTGTGGTTTTGAAGCGAAGCGATGGCTTGCTTAACATTGTGGTGAAGGGAAAATTCCCGACAGATTTGATTCATGGGTTACTCCTAGGAATGAGTAAACTTACCAGAATCAGGGCATCTTTAAATATAGACACACGATTTTGTCATCAACAATGGCAATAATGCACTACATTCTCTCTCATCCGGACTTTAACCGTTGGTTTTGGAATCACACCAAATCTGCTTGACCTTTTACCGTTTTACATGTAAAAGCGCTCGCGGACTCTCCTTGTTACAAGATTACCGCCAGTAGGGAGTTGCACCCTGCCCTGAGAAATAAGTTTCGATGAAAGTATAACTCCACTCTTCTTAAAAAATGTCACACGCCCTTGTATCTATAAAGTTCTTACAGAACTCTTGACACGCTTTCAAAGCTAAGCTTCGAAAGCTACGTTAACACTAGGTTTTCATCGGCTGAAAGCCCACGCACCCTTGGTGCTTTTTTCTTGCAAAATTAACTTTTGCAAGAACTTTCCATTTTAAATTTCATAAGGTCTTTTTGAGGCGAAAGACCAAAAAATCGTGCATACTCTCTGCTAAATTGCGAAGGACTTTCATAGCCTACATTAAACGCCACTTCACCTACTTCGTGCGTCTTGGTAAATAACAGCTCGCGGGCTTTTTGCAAGCGTAACTGTTTTTGGTACTGAATGG
The DNA here is from genome assembly GCF_000568815.1 of Sulfurospirillum multivorans DSM 12446. Classification (NCBI taxonomy): domain Bacteria; kingdom Pseudomonadati; phylum Campylobacterota; class Epsilonproteobacteria; order Campylobacterales; family Sulfurospirillaceae; genus Sulfurospirillum; species Sulfurospirillum multivorans. Next base: position 352,237 of record NZ_CP007201.1, on the reverse strand, counting down.
GACTCATCGCTGTTACGTGTTTAAACTGTTTGTGAAAAGCCGAGACACTCATGCCTACTTTTTGCGACAAGGCTTCGACGCGCAACGGCTCTGAAATATCTGAGGTTATCAGCTCAATTGACTGAGCAATGCGGTTTGCGTTAGAGCCATGCAATGCAAATTGCCGTAAGATAACACCATATTCTCCTTGCAACAATCGATAGAGAATCTCTTTGATAATCAGTGGCGCTAAGATGGGAATCTCTTCATGTTTGTGAAGGAGTTTTACGAGTCGTAACGCCGCATCAATCAGCTCTTCGGTAACGTGGTGAACGCTCATTGCCAAAGGGCTTCTTGCTACCTCTTCTTTGTGAGAAGGCAACTGAGATACAAGGTCAAAAATAGACTCAGGCGTAAAACACAGTTGCATCGACAAAAAAGGCTTTTCCAAAGACGCCTCGATGATTTGCCCCGATATGGGTAAATTCATCGAAGAGACTAAATACGAAGAAGCATCATAACGATAAGTAGTAGCGCCCAAGATTACGATTTTAGCCCCTTGAGCAATGATAAAGAGTGAAGGCTCATACACTGTATGCAACGCTTCGGTGACACTTGAGGCTTTGAAAAGCTTGACATGAGCGATGCGTGTCGCATTGAGCCCTTCGTGTAAAGTCTCTTTTTGAAGTAAATCAGCGAGTTCTCTTAGTTTTACTTGCACGAAATACCCTTTTGACTCTTTTTGAGTGTTATTGTACTACAAACGCATTCCACCCGAAACTTCGATGCGTTCGCCATTGATCCAATGCGCATCATCCGATACGAGCATGGAAACCGCCGCACCAATGTCATCGGCAAGTCCTACACGACCAAGTGCAATTTGCGACGCGATATAAGCATTTGCGTTTGCATTGTCTCTTACCACACCGCCACCAAAATCTGTCGCAATCGCACCGGGGGCTATAACATTCACGGTGATGTTACGTTTTCCCAATTCAAACGCTAAATAACGCGTCAAAACTTCAATGCCACCTTTCATCATCGCATACGCTGCAAATCCTGGCATGACAAAACGGGCTAAGCCTGATGAGATATTGAGAATTCTACCGCCATCATTGAGGATTGGTAACACTGTTTGAATAAAAAAGAACGTTCCTTTGAGATGAATGTTCATCAAAGTATCAAACTGCTCTTCGGTTGTCTCCATAAAAGGCGTGTTAATCCCAATACCTGCATTGTTGATGAGAATATCAAAACGATGAGTGTTCCATTGTGAAGCAAGGAGCAGTTGTAGCTCTTCTAAAAACAGAGGAAACATTTTTGTTTGAGCGATATCCAGTTGCAGCAACGCTGCTTTTTGACCGCCTTGGACTATCTCATCCACCACATTTTGTGCTTCAATTTTGGAATGCTGATAGGTAATGATGACATCATGCCCTTTTTGCGCCAAATGCAACGCCATACTTTTGCCTAAACCTCTACTTCCTCCGGTAATCAATGCTATTTTCATGGTAACTCCTAAAAAGATATTTTATAGACAAAATTCTATCACATACGCTCAAATAGTGTTAGCATGAAACGCTTTAAGATTTGCCTATTTCTCTTCAATACTATAATTTTGCTATAATTTTCAAAAAGAGAATCTATGAAAGAACTCATCGCTAAACTTCCCAAAGCCGAACTGCATCTGCATATTGAAGGATCCTTGGAGCCTGAACTTATGTTTGCGCTCGCTCAAAAAAATAACATCACACTACCTTATAAAACGATCGAAGAGGTCAAAAACGCTTACAACTTTACGTCGTTACAATCGTTTTTAGACATCTATTATGCGGGAGCCAACGTGCTGATCACCGAGTCTGATTTTTTCGATGTGACGTGGGCATATCTGCTTACATGTAAAGCACAAAACGTTTTACATGTAGAGATCTTTTTCGATCCTCAAACACATACTTCGCGAGGTATTGCCTTTGAAACTGTGGTCAATGGCATCACCAAAGCACTTCAAAAAGGTGAAATTGAGCTCGGCATTAGCTCGTTTCTCATTATGTGCTTTTTACGCCATCTCAGTGAAGAGGAAGCCTTTAAGACGCTTCAAGAGTCCTTGCTGTTCAAAGATAAAATTTTAGGCGTCGGACTAGACTCTAGCGAAGTGGGTCATCCGCCTTCCAAGTTTGAGCGCGTCTTTGCAGCGTGTGAAAACGTGGGCTATAAGATCGTTGCTCATGCAGGCGAAGAAGGCGATAGCTCGTATATTTGGGAGGCGATTAATCTTTTACATGTAAAGCGAATTGACCATGGGATTCGCTGTGATGAAGATGCAACATTGGTCGAGTTTCTCATCGAAAAACAGATACCGCTCACCGTCTGCCCACTCTCCAATGTCAAACTAAGAGCTGTTTCAAGCATGCGTGAACACAACATTATAAATTTACTGCGCAAAGGGGTTTTGGTGACCATCAATTCGGATGATCCAGCCTACTTTGGTGGGTATATCAATGAGAATTATGAAGCGGTTGCGAACAGTTTACATGTAAGCCAAGAAGAGCTCAAACTCTTGGCTCAAAACAGTTTCAAAGCCTCTTTTTTAAGTGAAGCACAAAAGCAGCATTTTACGCAGATGATCGCTCTTCTTTAGGTCTCACGATCGTAAAAACAGATCTGATCGCGCCCTGCCTCTTTGGCGTTGTACATCGCTGTATCGGCTCGTTTAAGCAGATCGTCTTGACTTCCCTCTTCGCTGTTAAAAACCAGCACGCCAATGCTTGCGGTACAGCGATGCTCAACCACGTGCTCGTTTTCTTCACCCGGAATACTCAGCAGATAAAGGGCTGAAACACTGAGGCGCATTTTTTCGGCAATGGTCTGGGCTTGCTTCGTTGAGCTCTCTTTATCTTCATGAAGCGCGTCGAGAATCACCACAAATTCATCGCCACCAAAACGAGCCACCGTATCGACTTCGCGAACGCAACGCATAAGCCTATCTGCAACCTGACAGAGCAATATATCGCCAACACTGTGTCCTTGGGTATCGTTGAGCGATTTGAAATTGTCCAGATCAATGAAAAAGAGTGCGCTGTATTTTTTCGTACGTTTCATTTCGTACATCACATGGTTAAGACGCTCTTTGAGCAGTAGGCGATTGGGCAATTTTGTCAGTGGATCGTAAAATGCCAACTGTTGCACACGATCTTGCATCGCTTTGCGCTCACTGACCTCTCTGGTAATGCCATGATAGCCGGTGATTTCACCCTTTTCATTGCGCTCAGGTTTTGAGATAATCTCACCCCAAATCAACTTGCCATCCTTGCATTGATGTTGCACCTCATACGTCGCAAAATTGGTACGAATGCCGTTTTTTTCCGCTTCGGCTCTTCGTTTCATATTGTCTAAAATGATCGAAATACCCTCTTGTGTAAACATCTCAAAAACATGATGTCCTATCACTTCAGAAGCTTCATACCCTCTTAAATGCTCATCCGAGGGGCTGATGTAGGTAATGATCAGATCACGATTCGTCTTCCAAATCACATCGCTTACCTCCTCAGTCAAATGCCGATACAGCTCTTCACTCGCTTTGAGTTGTGTAGCCACTCTGCTTTTTTCAATCGCGATCCTTGCAAGATTGGCAGACTGCTCTATAAGCATATTATCGGCTAAGCTTGGCGTTTGAGGTTTCGCATGGTAGATCGCAAACGTGCCTAAAACGGTCTCGTCCGATGCAAAAATGGGCTCGGACCAGCACGACTGCACCCCTGCACGAAGGGCTACCTCTTTGTACGCTTCCCAATAAGGATGGGTTGCAATATTTTCGACAATCACACGCTCTTTACGGTACGCCGCCGTTCCACAAGAGCCAACACTTTCCCCTATCAAAACTCCTTTGATAGCTTCATTGTAAAAATCAGGCAGACTGGGGCCAATAATATCGCAAAAGTATTTTTTCTCTTCATCCAACAGCAAAATACTGCAGATCATATGTGGATTTTGTTCTTCCACTTCTTTGACGATGGATTCAAGAATGACCGGTAAAGGGAGCATTTTTGCTATCATCTCTAAAACACTGTTCCTGCGACATTCACGCAATTCAACGGCTTTACGGTACTTGATTTCGCAGTGCAATCGATAATACCAATACCCAAAAAGCAGGAACAAACAGACAACACCAGCACTGTATTTTATCAATGTTTCGGCACGAATGCCTCGCTCGATTCGCATACCCAGCCAACGGTTAAAAATCGCGTCGGACTCCTCCTTCGAGATGGAAGCCATTGCTTTTGTTATGATTGAAGCAAATTCAGTATGGCTTTTAGGAAAGGCGAAGCGATGTTGGCTTGAGAATTCAGTATGCCCTGAAAAACGAAGTGTTTCTAAGCCGTTATTTTTAATGGCATAATTAATGGCACTTAGATCACCAACGTAGGCATCGGCTTTTCCTTCCATCACAAATGTCAATGCTTCTAGAATGTTATTGGCTAATACCAGCTGGATTGTGGAGTATTTTTTTGCAAGCGCTTCTTGGGTAAAGTACCCTTTTTCAACGGCAACACGTTTGTGGGTTAGATGCTCTAAACTACCGATAAACGCTCCCTCCCCCTTGTCCACAATCATCGTTTGTGTCTCTCGATAAGGGTCAGAAAATGTAAAATATTTTAAACGCTCAGGTGTTTGAACAATGCTTGTAATCATGTCAATTTCACCTTTTTTGCCCATCTCAATGATTTGACTCCACGATTTTCCTTTGATAATTTCAAAGTGAACACCCAATTTTCTCTCCAAAAGATGCAGATAATCCACCGCCATACCTACATACGTTCCGTTTTGGTTCATCCACTCATAGGGCGCATACGCCGAATCCATCCCCACTTTGATCGTTGGATGTTCGCGTAGCCATGCTTTTTCTGTTTCACTGAGTGCTACAATATTTGGTTGTGAGGTAAGATCAGAAAGCGCAAAAAGAGGTACGGATGCCATTAAAAAAAGAAGTATGGAGCTCAGGAGAACCTTTATCATTTTACGCCTTTTTTTGGCTCGATTCGTCAAAAAATGCCTACTCAATTCTACTGTGCGAATAATAATAGAAAACTGAATGATATTTATAAGAAGATGCAAGCGGTTACGACTGAGCAAAAACGTTAACACAATTTTTGCCTAACAACTTCGCTTGGTACATTGCCTTATCGCAACGGTTAACCAACGCATCCAAACTCATACCCTTTTCATACGCACACAACCCAAAACTGCAGGTCAGCGCACTGACGTTTTCAAACACACTTTGCGCGATTAAAAGACGTACCTTTTCACACGCCTTTTGCGCCTGTTCTATGCTCATATGAGGCAGTACCAACAAAAACTCCTCTCCGCCCCAACGCCCAAAGGTGTCATTCACCCGTATAGAGTTTTTAACAATTTTCGCAAGGAGTTGAAGCATCGCATCGCCTGTATTATGCCCATGCGTATCATTGATGCTTTTAAAATTATCCACATCAAACAAGACGACGCATAAAAGCGTATCATGACGCCCTGCACGCTCAATCTCCGCTTGTAAGATTTCGCGTAATTTATGACGATTATACGTCTGGGTCAACTCATCCTCTTCGGCTAATTTTTGAAGCTTCGTGTACGAGCGATACAAGGCTAATTCCATCACATAGACCACAAAGGTGAGGAGAACCATTGAAAAAGCATAGCGAAAAAAAGCGACCTTATCCCAAAGACCATTTTGCCACACCCCAATGCCCTCATGTGCCATCAAAAAGATATAGCCGTAGAGCACAAACGTATAAAAAAGTCCTTTTTTATGCCCGTTAAGATTGATGGCAATCATACAAAAGAAGATGTTCCAAATGAGTCCAAAACTCTCATTTTTATTAATGTAGGTAAACACAACAAAAAAAACAAAAAAGTAGGCAGTTACAAAAACTCTACTCAGATCGATGTTGTGCGTTTTCTTTAAAAAAAGTATGGAACCAACCGACGTTGCAAAACAGATCGTATCGATTAGAGCGATTGTGTAATAGTGCAGAACCAAAAGGTTGTAAAAAAAGAAAAAGCCAAATGTGGCGGCACCCAATGTGGCAAATATCATCACCAATGAATATTGCCTGCTTGCATACGAACTCAGTGGCATGCGGTTAGAGATAAAAAAGTGGTAAAAAAAGTTTAGCATTACACCTACTCCCAATAATCCTCATAATAAAAGCACCAGCCACTATATCGGTTAAACGTTTCAAAACTGTCATGGTGTATGCAAAAAAATATAAAAAATATTCTCTCATGCGGAATACTCCTTGCAAATGAAACACTAATGTCACGTAAGGAGTGCCCTATGGATGAAAAAGAGCTCAAAAAAGAGTTAGCAAGACTCAAACGTTTAGCCGTTGAGATCGCAGGTGAAATTCACGATATTGTTGAAGATACCTTGTGGGTCAAATACAACGAGCTTCCCATACTCTCCGCCAAAATTGTTGCAGCGATTCACGAAGCAGAGGCGTTTAAAGCGCAACACAATCTCTAAAGCACTTTTTTTTCTAATGCCTTTGCTTTTACAATGGTATGGGGTGTTTGCAGTTCAAAAATATCACCCTCTGTGATTTTTTCAAGAGCAATTTTTTTACCGGATTGAACAATTTGCGCATAACACTCTTTTTGTTCACGCGTCGGCTCTTTGGAATTAAGCGCTATGGTGTAGGAGGAGAGCAGTTGCTCTTTTTTGGCGAGATTTTGTCTGGTTTGAAAGTAAATTTGCTCTTTGAGTAGCGTGACGTGACGTGATTTTTCACGGTAGAGAAGCGCTATTTTATCGTTGTATTGACTCTGTAAAATGACTATCTCATTTTTCCATAAAGCGAGTTTTTCATCGATAGAACGTTTGGCAAAAAGGCGTGTTAGGTGCGTTAAACTCTCCTCTTTGGAGCGTAAGATTCGCCCAAACACAAGTGTGTAGCGCTCCATCAAACCATCGATGCGTTGCAACATCTCGACACTATCTGGTAGTATCATCTCTATCGCAGCCGAGGGCGTTGGGGCTCTCATGTCAGCCACAAAATCGCTGATAACATAGTCTATCTCATGCCCTACGGCTGAGACAATCGGTGTTTTACATGTAAAGATAGCATCCGCCACGATCTCTTCATTAAACGCCCACAAATCTTCCACACTTCCACCACCGCGCCCGACAATAATAACATCAGCCCCAAGAGCGTCAGCACGCGCAATGTTCGCCTCGATGGAGAATTTTGCGCCTTCGCCTTGAACAAGGGTATCAAGCAGGGTGATCTTCACCAACGGCCAACGTTTTGTCGCAACACGCAGCATATCTTGCAGCGCAGCACCCGTACCCGAAGTGACTAACGCAATGTGGTTCACAAAACGAGGCAGTGGCTTTTTGCACTCTGCTTCAAAGTAGCCTTTCGCTCCAAGTTTAACTTTGAGTTGTTCATACGCTTTAGCCAAAGCACCACTTCCGGAAGGTTCCATGGATGTACAATTAATTTGGTAGGTTCCACGCGGTGAAAAAACAGAAATCGAGCCATGAACGACCACCGCCATGCCCTCTTCGACTTGAAATTTTAAGGCTTTGGTATTGCCTTTAAACATCACGCAGGAGATGGAAGAGTCGGCATCTTTGAGGGTAAAGTAGAGATGTCCTGAGCTGTGATACGTCGGTCTTGAGACCTCACCTTCCACGCTTACATGTAAAAAGGTGGTCTCAAGCAGAGACTTGACTTGATTGTTTAAACTTGAAACACTAAGCGTTTGGCTCATTAGCGTTTTTTAGCAATGACCAAGGTCGAGATATCCATCGAAAAGCTTTTAACAAATTCAGTTTCAAAGCCCGCGACATCCAACTCTTTTTGAAGCATCGAAGCGGTTAAAAACCCTTCGATAGAGGTTGGCAAATACTCATACGCCGCTCTGTTTTTAGAGATAATGCCACCCAAAATCGGAAGCACTTTGTTCAGGTAAAAATCTTTGATCGTGAAGAAAAAGCCCTTTTTCTCATCTTTGGTAAATTCTAAAATGACAACATATCCGCCTTGCTTAACGACACGCGCAAACTCGCTAAACGCTTCCCCTCGACGGACGACATTGCGAATACCATAGCTGATACTTAAAATATCAGCACTTTCATTTGGCAGAGGGATCTGTGTAGCTTCAGAGATGACAAATTCAAACGCGGGAAATTTTTGTTTGCCCACATCGGTCATTCCAACGGAGGGATCAACACCTAAAATCTTGCCGATCTGGCGTCCTGCTTTTTTGGCTTGCTTTGCCCAATAGCCCATCATGTCGCCTGTGCCACATGCGACATCGACAATGAGAGTGATCGGTTTAGTGTAGCGTGCAAAGGTCTCATCACACGCCGTTTTACGCCACTGAATGTCAATTCCCATACTTAAAACGCGGTTTGCAGTGTCATATGTCCCTGCGATCTCATCAAACATCTGAACAATTTTTTGTTGCTTGTTGTCGTTATTCTCCAAAACAATTCCTACATGTAAAATACTTGCCAATTGATTGGCGAGCTTTGCTTAACGATTCTGCCTCGCAAGAGGCTAGCTTTAGTGCCCTAGTGGCAAACGTAGCACCAAGAGCTTTGCTTTTGGTGCGTGTCAAGGTTAAAACAGTCCTGCGACTTGTTGTGCGATTTTATCTTCTAAAATCGGTGTTGCTTCGGACAGTGTTAGATCCATTTTCGTAGCTTCTGCAAACATCATCGTACGGTGTTCGATGTAGTCACTCTCATACGATTGGGAAGCAGAGGAGTAGGTGTTGCTGTAGAGTTTGCCACTTGCATCCGCATCGCGAATTGGTCCGCCAAAGCTGTTGATCGTGCCTGTTTTTTGACCGTCTCTAATGCCAGCTTGTCCACCAACATTGCCTGTATTTGCCATCACTCTGCCTTTGGCTTTTTCACGAATCACGATGTCGACTTGCATTTGGAAAATGGTATCTTCGGTCGCTTTTCCAATGAGTCCACCGACAAGTGCACCTCCAAGACCTGCTGCTGCCATGCCTCTTCCACTCGATCCTGAATTGGCGATCGCACCTGCAGCACCGCCCATTACAGCTCCTGCAACGACATTGTTCTCACTTTTTTTGTTACAAAATAAAATGTTTGTCATAAGCACATACGTTGCCATTTCAGGATCATCCACAATCGTATATCCTTTGGCATAAAGGGCTTGAACCATGCGGTTTTCAAGGTTAATTGGTGCGCCACTGGTATTTTTAGTTGAAACAAAAATGGTTCGTTTATCTTTTGCCACAGGATTAATAAAAACGCTCTGTGTCATACGGGCACTTGTTTGCAGTTCACTCGTCGCACATCCTGTCATAAAAACAAGCGCAGCACTGAGTGCAAGGCTTACATGTACTATTTTTTTCATTGTTTATCCTTTTTAGAAAGAAGTATGATATTGTATCGCAATACCTCAAAAATCAAAATAAAGTGTTAATAAAGCGCCTTTTTAAGCCTTTTGGCGATGCGAAATTCTTCTTTTTTGAGGTACTTTTTCACAAAAAAAAGCAGGGGCATTTCGCTCTTTTTTAAAAGGTAAAAACCACTCTGTTCACGCAGAAAAAAACGCATGTCTAACAGCAAGGTTGCATAGGCTCTACTTTGCACAAAAGGAAGCAGACGCGCTCTGTCTTGACTTAGCAGAGGTGCGAACGTTTTGAGCATTTTTTCTCGCATCACCTCATCGAAAATCGCCGTTGAAACCTTCAAAAGATAGCCGATATTTTCCGCTCGCTTGGCAATCGTTTTAGGCGCTTTAGCATGATCTTCCAAAAGCAGTGCCACTTCGTATTCTAAAAATTGCATCTCACGATAGAGAAGTACTTTGAGTACTTTGTGCGTGCTCATTCCTGAAGCAAAAGCAAACTCAAAGGATTTAATGCCGATTCTGTCGCATTTCTTATAAACTTCATAGAGTGAAAAATCATACGTTTGAGGCAATCCAAACAAAGAGAGATAGCGGCTTTTGTAACGTTTATCGCCACTCACGTCCGCGCATAGAAATGATTTCAAATCCTCTTCAAAATCTTCCATCTCGCCGAGTGAATGAAACCGTGTTCCAAGTACTGCCAACCGCTCAGACGCATCCGGATGGTTTTCGATAAAAAGTTGTTGAAGATTTTTTTTGTAAAGAGGAAACGTGGTGAGAATAGACTTCACCACTTCCTTAGGATTTTGAATCAGATAGCGTCGCTTCAGCGTAAATTTTTTCACAGAAACGCTTTTAGAACTGCTTTTCCATAACAGGAATGACCTGTTTTTTACGGCTCAATACGCCATCAACCCACATTTCGTGGTTTACAAGTTTTGTATTCATTGCTTTTTCAATCACACTTTCATCATCACTCACGACTAAAAATTGAGACCCTTCAATCATAATGTCGGTTAACAAAAGCATGACCGTATGGCGTCCGCCCTCTTCTTTGTAGGCTTTCATATCGGCAAAAAGTGCCTCTTTCATCTCATCAAACACTTTGAGATCGACCACTTCAAGTTGACCGATGCCAATTTTATGACCACCCATTTCAAAGTCTTTGTAATCGCGAAGTAACAAGGAGCGTGGACTTGCACCTTTCACAGCCGATTTGACTAAAAACATCTCCATACCTAACGCTTTAAAATCAACCACACCTGCAATTATCGCTAACTCTTTCACCGCTTTGGTGTCGACTTTGGTGCAGGTTGGGGATTTGAACAAAACGGTGTCACTGAGAATGGCTAGCATCATCCCACCCGCAATCTCTTTTGGAATTTGAATTTTATAGTGGTCAAACATCTCTTTGACGATCGTATTGGTACACCCAACAGGGCGAATCCAGCACTCAAGGGGTGTCGTTGTGGTAATGTCACCTAGTTTATGGTGATCAATAATCCCTAAGATATTCGTCTCTTTGAGATTGTGAGGTGCTTGCGCAAGGTCGGAATAGTCGGTAATGTAAAGATTGTCGCCTGAAAAATCATTTTTTAACAGCGGTTTTTCAAGATTAAACGTCTTTAAAATGAACTCTGTCTCAGGGCTAAGTTCGCCTTGACGAGCGGGAATACATGTCTCACCTAGTTGGGTTTTGAGATACGAGAGGGAAATGGCTGATACAACAGAATCAGAATCGGGATTAATATGTCCACATGCATACGTTTTCATGGAAAATTCCTTTAGTTTTTCTGTAATTATAACCGATTTAGCTCAAATTTTAGCCACGTATCACGCTTAGAAGCAAAACCCTCTAAGCGCTTGAAGCGTAGCGATTAGTGTTTGCCTTTACCGTGCTCTTTCTCACGCACTTGGTCTCTCTCATCACGTTTGTCGTCTCGTTTATCGTCATGACGGTCATCATTCATATCACGCATATCATGCCCCCCTTTGAGTGTTTTAAACTCATTGGAGCCAGGTTTTACACCAAGATCTTGTGCCAAAACACCCCAACCACGGTCTTTTTTCGCATGATAGTGTTTAAGCACATATTCAGGCGGTCTTCCCGAAAGCTCCGACAAACGTAAAATCATATAGGCATCCGCAGGGGCACCAACACTTTTAAGAATCACGCTCAGCTGTGACTCAGGAACGCCAAAACGTGAGACAAGCCCTGATTTATACGCGTAAGGATCTGCGTTTGAACGAAGATTGAGATTGACCATCCAATCAAAATCAGCAGCACTGAGGGCAGATACCGTAAGCATCATTATTCCAAACGCGGTAAAAACTATTTTTATACATTTCATCATCTCTCCTTGAGCCTTTAAATAGATCTTATCATTATAGTTAAATAACGTGGATTCATTATGAAAAGCATTTCCCCTCATTTTCTCCTTTTTTATATGTAGTATTCCTTTTTTATTTCTTAACATTTTGATTTACGTAACCTTTTGTTTACATAAAAATTACGTTCATAGGTTTATAATACTTCTAGAAGTTTGTTATAGACAATTTATATCATTCTGAATGTCACAAAGAACCACTATAATGTACTTTCATTTGGCACGAAAAGTAAATAAGGATTAGTATGCAAACCCGACAATCAAAGCTTATTACGAATGCGACAAGCTATTTTATGAGCCAATACACCAAGCACTATTTACATGTCGAAAAACCCTCTTTAGGATTGCCACCACCGCCTGAAGACAAAAAGTATCTTCTCTATATTCACGTACCGTTTTGTACGATGTTTTGCCCGTACTGCTCGTTTAATAAATTCACCTACACCAAAGAAGCTGCGGCGCACTACTATGCACATTTACGTGAAGAGATTTTACATGTAAAGGCGTTAGGGTATGATTTTAACTATTTGGTGATTGGTGGCGGTACACCTCTGATTGATGAAGAAGAGCTTCTAAAGACCATTGAGTTGGTTCGAAAACTCTTCTCCATTGAACACGTCTCGTGCGAGACCGATCCCAACCACATCAAGCCCAAGACCATACTCCAATTGGATGGTTTGGTGGATCGTCTCTCCATCGGTGTTCAAACCTTTGATGATGTTCTGTTAAAAAAACTGGGACGTTATGAAAAGTTTGGTTCAGGCGAAGAGGTGTACGCGAAGATTGCATCCATGTTGGGGATCTTGCCCATCACCAGCGTGGATCTGATCTTCAATTTTCCAACGCAAACCAAAGAGGGATTGATTCAAGATTTAGATATCTTGAAAAAACTAAGCCCTGAGCAAACCAGTGTTTATCCACTTATGACCTCCTCTTTAGTGAAAAACAGTGTCCAAAAAACATTGGGTGAATTCAGCCTTGAGAACGAATTTGCCTTTTTTAGCGTGATCAAAGAGTCTTTAAAAGAGCGTTATCCTGCGCGCCATGGTTGGTCGTTTTCTAAAGAGAGCGAGCTGATTATCGATGAGTATATCATCGACAATGAAGAGTACATCGGGGTAGGTTCAGGCTCGTTTAGCTTCCTTCAAGACACCCTCTATCTCAATGAATTTGCTCTGGATAAATACGCGGCATTGATTCAAGAAAAACACTCAGCCGTGACCAAAGAGCGCACCTTTCCTGCTAATTCTCAGATGTATTATCGCTTGATGGTCGATCTTTTCAATGGCAAACTTTCAAAGAAAAAATTTGCCACCATGTTTGGCGTCAGTATTAACGACACACTTGGAAAAGAGTTGATGCTGCTTAAATTTGCCAAAGCGATCAAAGAGAATCACGAGAGTGTCACCACGACTGAATTTGGCGACTACCTCTTTTTAGTGATGATGAAAGAGTTTTACATGGGCATGGATCGCATCCGCAACGATGCACGCAAGGGACTCATCCTTTAAAGGATGCGAGGGAGAGACTCTCACTCCAAGTCAGTACAAAGAAACCAATATGCTCCCCGTTAATGTCCACAATTGGGGTATACAGCACATAATAATCGCCGCGTTTAAGATACCCCGTGCCTTGAAAATTGATCTCTTTAATGAACCCCAAACCATTGATTTCTTGATTGACAATGGTGTAATTATCGAGCATCAGTTTTTGACAGTAGCTTGCCGCATTGGCGATAGGTTGGTACTCATTTTTCATCAACACATAAAGCTCAATACCATCTTTTTTAAAGTACTCATTCAGGTCTTTAAAATCTACCACGGTTTCAATCGTTCCGATATACTCACTTTTGCTAAAAACCGGAGCAATCGCACGCATAAACATGCCATGTCTTCCAATCTCAATGCCATGAATCGGCTGTTTACTCTGTTTGATCTTCTCTAACGCATGACGAAATGTGCTAAGATCATCATTGGTCTGATTGCTGTAATCCCATAAGCGCATAAAACTTTTAAAATCCTTGGTATGCAGATGCAGGCGTGCATTCTCAAAGATGTTGGCTTGTGCCATACTGTTTCTGATTTCAAGCAAGTATTGCAAACAGTGCTCTCTTTCTTGTTGGTTCAAACACGCCACCACATGCGGGCTTTTCGCCAAAATAACCGAACTTGCCAAAGAGACCTTGGTCGTCTCTTCAATCTTATTGTGCAAGGTTAACAGCAGAGCATCCATCTGTTTTTTAAGCGTTGCTTCCTCTTCATACGCAATGGATTTGTCGTACAAAAAAAGCATGACAAGCCCAAAAAAAAGCATCAGTGCCGCACTGAGAAAAAACCGTTTTTCTTTCATTTTTCACCCTTTAGTGTTCCATCATCGACGCTGTCTAAGAGCTTCTTTTTATCAAGCCTAAAGATATACGTAAAGCATGAACCCTTGTTTTCATACGATTCGATGCTGATGTCAATGTCACTTTTATTGCAAATATTTTGAACGATATTAAGTCCCAAACCAAATCCACCTTGCACCGAATCCTCCCGTTCAAAGCGCTGAAATACTTTGTAGAGATCTTTTATGCCTTGACCGTAATCGTGAAAACTAAGAACACAATGCTCTTCATCTTTAAGCAGAAGTTTTATCTCCACTTTGCCTTGAAAAAAGGAGTATTTGATCGCATTGGAGAGAGTGTTGTCGATGATGCGTTGCAGTTCCACTTTACTCATATAGATCATCATATCAGGCGCTACGCTGTGCTCCAAATCAATGGACTTTGAAACAGCAATATCTTCAAAAAATGCGATGCGTTGGTTTAGATACTCGGAGAGATTCATCCTCTCTTTGTTGTAGATCACTTTTTTATGTTTGATGTAGTATTCCACATCTTCATAGGTCATCTGCATCTGTTTGGTGGCGGCTTTAATGCGCTGAAGATGCTTAGTGGAGTTCACATAACTTGAAAGCAGTTCAACGTTGATGTTGATGACACCCAAAGGCGTTTTGAGCTCATGCATCGAGTCATTAAAAAAGTCGTTCATATAACGCTGCATCTTTTTATAGGGATAAATGCTGGAGTGAATAAAAACGTTGCTCATCAAATAGATCAAAAAAAGCACGATAAAAAAGAGCATCGTCGTAATAAAAATAATCTTGGCATAATTGAGTTGCAACTCCACCACAAGGTATAAAAGCTCATTCTTGTGTTGAATCTTTTTTTGAAAATATAAAAACGGATAAATCACATGCACTTTAAAATCAAGATCCATCAAAGATTCTTGGATACCTCGGTACAGAAGTTGGTGAGAGGTATCGTAGATGTTGATATGAAAGCGCACGCTTCGTGGAATTTCAAAGTGCTCTTTTTCAAAAATGCTCTTCTCGTGGGCATCCACCCACTCCAAAATCTCCTGCGTTGCTTTGTATTTCTCTTCCATGATCGTACTTTGAATCGCAAAGTAACTGGGCACGCAAAAAAGTGCCATCACGATCAGCGTATAGATTAAGACCGAACGAAAGGGGTTAAGCGATAACATCGATGCGGTATCCTAAACCACGGGAGGATTTGATAAACTCATCTTCACCCACTTTAAGCCTGATTTTTCTGATGTACATGCGAATATCCGCGTAGCTGATCTCTTTGCCTTCCCACACATTTTCACGAATCAACTCAATGTCGCAAAAGGTGTTTTTACGTCGAATCAAAAAACGCACCAAATCAAGTTCTTTTGAGGTGAGTGAAACGGTTTTTTCCTCGTTTTTAAGCTCACCCGTTTCAAAATTAAAGACAAAACCGCAACTGAGGCGAAACTCGCCATCACTGCTCGTTTGATAGTGCTTTTTAATGAGCTCACGTACTCGAAGCTCCAACTCTTTGAGCTCAAAAGGTTTCTTGAGGTAATCATTGCACCCAAGCTGATACCCAATTTCGATGTTGTCAATATCGACCAAGGATGTCATGATGATAATCGGCGTCGTGATGTTCGCCTCTTTGATGTATTTGATCAGCTCGTGTCCATTGAGTTTGGGCACTTTGACATCGAGTAAAAAGAGATAATAGCACTTTTCCATAATCGCATCCAGCGCACTCTCTCCATCAAAAAAGGCATCGACTTCGTACCCTAAGAGCTCCAAATATTCTTTAATGCTCTCATTGTAGTTGTAGTCATCTTCCAACAGTAAAATCTTCATGCCTTTTTCCTTAACCAAGATAAATTTGTCCTGCGTAAATGATGTAGTACCGCAACATCAAAACGCCTAAAATAACCACCATTGAGTTAATCACAACATATCCCACACGGTACACATGACTGCGCAAAGCGATAATGACCGTCAAAAGAGGAAGCCCAAGCCCCACACCAATGACTCCAAGCCAAAAGATACCTGCCCAAAACCCCTCTGTGAGTGCCATCTTAGCAGCACTTGGAGCGTCACCTCCTGCGTAAAACAGACCGATAAAAAAGAGCCCTAAAAGAGGAAGTTCCGTTAAAATAACCCTCGTATCGAGCACCAAAAGGTATTTGATGCTCTCTGCATTGATGGTGCTTTTAAAAAAGAGAAGTCCGATGAGAATGTTCACCGCAACGCCTGAGGAGAGACTTGAGGTTAAAAATAAAATCGGTAAAAGCGGGCTGTTCCACAGCGGAATCGCATACAAAGCTGAGAGTAAAAACCCCGTGTAGGAGCCTACACAAAGAGCGGCTGCGAAGAGAAAATACTCAATGATTTTCGCGTACGAATGAAAGCTTTTGACCAGATTGATCAAACTTTCCAGTGGGGCAAAAAACGGGTATTTGATCACACTGCGCTCAAAAACAAGCAGCATAAAGACTACTACGATGGGCGTGTAAATGAGTAAAAAAAGCACTCCCAAGCTCATAACAGAGGTGATATTGTAGCGAATCAGTAACCAATAAAACGAAAGAGGACGTCCTAAATCGATGACCAAAACAATTAACCCCAAGAAGATTGCCACAGGCGCTACGACAGAGCCCGCTTTGATCATCGCATCCCAAATGGAGGAGTTACTGCGCTCATGACGGTTCCATTTTACGAGCAACGCAACAATGATGGAGCCTGAGCTGAGTCCTGCTAAAAAGAGGTAAATCGCAATCGCCCATGACCAATGAATGGTACTGTACTGCTCCACACTTCCCCACATTGGACTCATGATTTCATCCCTTTGCGATTGGGTATAAACGCCACTTTGGGCTTTGTTCCAAGATGCGCTTTGGGAAACACCAGAACCTCTTTGTGCGATTTTTGATGCACGAGAGAATGTTTCTGTCGCATGTCGCCAAAACTCAGCGCATCGGTCGGACAGATGCTGACACACGCTGGACTTAGCTCTTTGGAAACACGTGTTTCGTAGCAAAAATTACACTTCTCCACGACGTTTTTCAAAGGGTTGATAAAACGTGCATGGTAAGGACAGGCGAGGATGCAGTATTTACATGTAATGCAAGAGCGCTCATCAATATGCACCAAACCATCTTTGCTCTGAAACGAGGCGTTGGTAGGACATACACTCACACACGGAGGATTTTCACACATCACACAACTGAGTCGCTCGTAATTCATCCCCAGATTGGGAAATTCGCCTTTGGTGTGAAGATGCACTTGCAATCTGTAAACCTCATCAGGTACGCTGTTTTCCACACGACACGCCACACTGCAGGCTTGACACCCGATGCAGAGGTTTTCATCGTAAAGCAGTCGATACTGTTTTTCCATTGTCGTGTCTCCTATGCCTTGATGATGTTCACACCAACATTGGTGATCATAGCGCCACAAAGCGGTGCAGACTCCAAGGAGAGAAACGTTGAAGGGTTTGTCCCTTTACCATGGGTTCGTTTCAGAGAAGGGGCGTCATGACCAAAGCCCATGTAGGCAAACAGTGTATCGGGTCGAATGCCCTCGGTGATAAAAACAGTCGCCTTCTCCTTAGCAATAGCGTTTTGAAGGTAAAAAGTATCGCCCATTTTCAGCCCATGCGCCTTTGCAGTTGAGGGGTGCATCCAGATGGGATTGGAAGAGAGGAGCATCGCAAGGTAGGGAACATTTTGCGTGTGCCCGTTGGTGTGCACCGCACTTTTGCCACTGGTGAGCACATAAGGAAATCCTTGTGTGACGTCCATATCAACACTTCTGGGTACTCCATAACCTTTAAACACTTTTTCGATCTCTTCGCAATAGATCTCAATTTTTCCTGAGGGTGTTTTAAGATGCTCCAAAAGATGTCCAAAACAGCCCTGTGCATCTACCCAAGCGCGACTTTTGGGGTAGCGTTCACAAAACCGTTCCACCAAAGAGGGTTCAAGCGCACAAAAATATGGCACATCAAACGACGCGACACCTCGTAAGAGCAAGGTTTGCAAAAGCTCCGCATTGCCTTTGGCTTGAAATGCTCGAAGCTCACTACTGTTTTTCCACGCGTAATGGCTTCCAAACCCCATGCGCTCAGCCAAATCTCGCATGATCTCAATCGCACTTTTATTCCCATGCAAAGGAGCGACGATACGGTTTCGCATGGCATACGTGGGAACTTTACATGTAAGCGTGCTAATGCCCTCATCGCGCTCCAAATAGGTGCACTCAGGCAAGATGACATCTGCCATCATCGCGGTGTCGGAGAGGTAAATATCGTTGACCACAATGAATTCGAGCTGCTCCATCGCCTCTTTCATCTTTTGCGGATCGGCGACGGTGATGAGCGGATTGTGACGGGTTAAAAACCATCCCTTAATTTCATACGGTTTTTGGGAGAGTATGGCTTCGGGAATTGCGGTTAAAACACCGTGTTGTTTTGAGACAAAACGGTAGGCTCCCTCTTCTCCTGCCCCATCGATGCGTGGTTCGTTAATCTGTGGACGAGGATATGGGTTATTTAATTCGGGAACAATACTCTCTTTTGCCAGTGCATTGACACGCTTTGCACTCTTTGTAAAATAGATGCCACCCTCTTTTTCCACATTGCCCATCAAAATATTGGCGATCAAAATTGCCCGCGATCGCTGATACTCTGCCTGCGTCGTAGTCGCTTTGTGCCCCCAATCAATAATACACCGAGGTGCTGCCGCGTACAGTTCGGAGGCGATACGCTCCACCATGTTGGCGTCAATACCGCTGAGTGTTTGTTGCCATTGAGGAGTTGTCTCTTTCACCGCATCCACCAAATTATCAAAGCCAATGGTGTACTGTTCAACAAAAGTGTGATCGAATTTGCCATCCCTGATCCATACATGTAAAAGCGCAAGAACAAACGCTAAATCACTGCCTGGCTTGATGGGATGCCACTCATCGGCTTTAGCTGCGATGATGGAAAAGCGAGGATCGAGCACGACCAATTTTTTAGAAGGATTGGCGCAAAAGTGTGCCATCGCTTTGGTGAGGGGAATGTCTAAGCCCTCAAAAAGGTTGTGCCCAAAGTTGAGAATGTAGTTAGCATTTTCAAAATCACGGTGAAGTTTTTCGCCAAAGGTCTGCGTAAACGCACTCTCAATGGCGATGGGACAGGAGCTCCAGTGGGAGAAGACATTGGGAGAGCCAAACGCAGAGGCGAAAGAGCGCAAAAGGTCGTAATGTTCGCCTGTTTTAGACGAAAAGATGACACTGCGAGCCCCATACCGCTCTTTTAGCGCAGAGAGTTTGGTGGAGACAAGGTTTAATGCCTCTTCCCAACTCGCTTCTCTCCACTTGTTTTCACCACGTTTTCCCACGCGAATCAAGGGACTCACAAGCCGTTGGGAATCATAAAGTTGAGAAGAGCCCGCAACCCCTTTGGCACACAAAGAAGTTCCCATCTCTTTAGCAAAGGCGTTTCCTTGAAGCAGGACGGTTTTGCCATTGATGACACGCGCTTCCATGGGGCACCTGCTACTGCACATCTCACAAATGGAGCGAACAAATTTATCTTCGCCCCGAAGTGCGACTTCGCCCAAAGCGCCCAAGCTTCCAGGTATCAAAACCGTTGCGGTTGCACCCGTTGTTGCTAGCTTTAAGAAGTCTCTTCGCGCTTGGAGATATGCCATACCTTACCCTTTCCTAGTTTAATACTATTGTACGATAATTTGACTTTAATGCGAAATAATGGGGCTTGGTTTGCTGAAAAGGTAGCCTTGCGAGAAGTTTACATGTAAACCTAAAAGCTTCTCTTGAATCGCTTCACGATCGACAAATTCAGCGACAATCGCATAGCCCATTTTGTGTGCAAACGAGATGATGGTCTCCACTGCCATCGCGCTGATCTCGTTCGTGTCAATATCTTTAATCAAAGAGCCATCAATCTTGATAATATCGACTTCAAGCTTTGCGAGGTAGGAAAAATTAGAATATCCTGTACCAAAGTCATCGATGGCGATGCGACATCCTAGCTGTTTGACTTCATGAATAAACGCGGTAATTTCACCAAAATTTTCAATGCCTTCAGACTCAACGATCTCTAATATAACGCGGTGTGCGCAGTTGTATTTTTTGATCGCTTCGTACAAACACTCTTTAACCGAAAGGGATAAAATATCGCCCTTGGTCAGGTTGATCGAAAAATCCACTTCAAAATCTTTGAGGTATTCAAACGATTTATAAATCATGATTTTGGTCAGCTTCTCATAAAGCCGTGTCTTTTTTGCTTGATCCAAGAAAAAATAAGGACTCAGATAACTACCATCCTCTTCTTGCAGACGCATCAGCACTTCGTATTTGGTGATTTTACGCAAAGTATTGTCGTAAATGCCTTGGAAAAAGGGAACGATACGGTCATTTTCAATCGCTGCACTGATCTTTTGGATGACTTGAAGGTTCTCTTCTGTTTTGGCTTTCAACGTTTGATGGATGTCGTAAAAGACCACCGCTTTATGCTCCACCTTTGCCGCTTTGAGCGCGACATGTGACTGCATGTAAATCGCATCGGAAATTCCCTCAGCAACCCCCACATTGAGCCTCACCACGACCTCATAGCCACCAATCGTAAAGACTTTTTTCTCGATATGGTGGATCATGCGTTTGATTTTATCGCGCACGCTGCGAAAACTTTTATGGTCTTGCTCCATCAGTAAAATGGCAAATTCATCACCGTTAATGCGAAAAACAGTATCAGGATGCCCATCAAAGGTCTCCACCAAAAAATGCGCCACTTGCTGTAAAAGTTCATCGCCGACGTCATACCCTAAATAGTCATTGATCTCCGAGAATTCGACTAAATTGAGCAAAATCAACAGCTTCGCACTCTCATCCAAACGCATGCGATGAAAAAGGGCTTCGCGATTTCCATACCCCGTAAGCTCGTCTTTAAAATGCTGTTCGATTAACTGCTCTTTCAAAATCAGATCGGTAATGTCAAAATGGGCACAAAAATACTCAAATGTAGCGCCATCTTCATCCAAAATAGGCATAACCGTAGCTTGCAAATAGCGTACACTTCCATTTTTAGTGACTATTTTAACGCTGTTTTTCCAAATCTTTTTCGCTTTTATGGTTTCCCATAACTGAATGTAAATCGCAGGATCGGCGTCGCTGGGTCTAAGCATGCGATGCGTTTTGCCTAAAAGTTCCTCTTTAGAGTAGCCTACCACCGTGCAAAAAGGCTCACTCACGTAGATCAGCTCTCCTTCTAAATTCATCTTGGAGACAATACAACACTCATCTAAAATCAGTTTATACTGACTTAAAAAATTAAGATTGACATCGAGTTCATGCTGCGTGGTGTTGACCAAATGGGTGAGAGATTTGAGTGTGGAGCAGTTAAGGGCTGGTTTTTCGCCCAAAGGATGGGTGATAATATAATCCGACTCACCCAGCGCCAACACCGTTGTGGTCACATTAAGCAGTTGGTTTTTATGGTGTGAGTGAAAAAATTCTCCGTAGGTAAAAAAGCCCGCTGTGGGAGCGATTTGCTGTAAGAGTCCAAATTCGTAATTGAGCTGTTTTGAGAGAAACAGTTTACGCGCACTGCACGAATAGACAAAAATAGCATCGCAGGGTTTTTCATTGATCTCATCTTGCATCACGATAGCTCTGTCGATAATCGCTTCCACATTGCCAATCGCAAAACGTACCTTTTCGCCCTCTTCAAAATGCCCCGCAAAGGTTAATGAACCATCAAGATTAGCGCTAATCAGAGAACGACACACATCGACATCATCCGAGATTTTGACAAACGAAAACTCCATCGCACTGCTCGGAAGATTTTGAATCGCATCGTTTCCTAAATAGTGCCGATAAACCTCTTGAATCGGTTGATGATCGATCTCGTAAATGGTTCCTTTATCGACCTTGGTAATGCTCAGTTCTTTGCCAACTTGCGTCCATGCAAGGGAGTAATTGGTGTTTACATGTAAACGTTTACCGCTTAGGGTTACGAGCACGATGCCTTTGGAAAAGATCTGCTTTTCGTAAATAACAAACGCGCTCTGGAAGAAAAAATCATCCGCAGCATTGCCACCACAAAGTGGCATATCGGCTCTTAGCGTATTAAATCCCTCCACAAAATCTTCGCTGTCATCCTCTCCAAAAGGATGCGCTAACGCAACACACACTTTGGTATCCTCTTCGAGAATCGTTGCAGCTGCTTTTTGCCCGCTTTCAAAGTTCACCGCTTCAAAATAATGCGCCTTGGCTCTGCTTTTTTCAAGCTGGCAAAAGCTGATTTGAAGGGTGCTGGCTTTGATGCGACCCGATTTAATTTCGCCTGCCGTACTCGCACCGATGATGACACATTTGGGAAAGGTTTTTTTGAGAAAATGGAGGATTTCGGTTATGATTGCTTTGTCTGTATTGCCGCAGAAAAGCTGGATAAAGAGATGTTCGTTCGGTCTGAAATAGGTTCGTGAAAAGTGCTCTAATGCCTCAAGTGTTTCATATGTATAATTAACTAACTTCACTCTGTTACCTTATTTTGAAGTCTTACATGTAAAAGGCCCTAATAAAAAATTATTATAAGAAGTATTTTACAAAGTGAAACATAAAAAGAAGGCAAGCCCCCTTAAAAAAGGGAGCTTTAGGATGAAAGCTTATCCTACGAAGGTTTGTCCTGCGTAGAGAATGTAAAGGCGTAAAAAGATAACACCGATAAGAACCACTACAGAGTTTAGTAAAATATAACCTACGCGGTACGCATGGTGTCTAAGCGCTGTAACGGCGATAAGAAGTGGCGTAGCAATACCCACACCGATCACACCGAACCAAAAAACAAAAGCCCAAATACCTGTTGTCATCGCTTGAATAGCAACCATCGCTTTATCGCCACCTTGAAAGTACATACCCACAAAGAGAGTAAAAAGAAGTAACAACTCCATTGGCACAACCCGAAGGTCGAGTTCAAGGAGGTACTTAGCATTTTTCTCGTTTACTTCTGATTTGAAGAAAAGAAGTCCAAAGAGAATAGACGCTGCCACACCCGATGAAAGACCGGAAGCCAAGAAAAGAATCGGCAATAACGGGGTATTAAACAACGGATAACTGTACATTGCTGAGAGCAAAAATCCTGTATAAATACCGATGATAACAGCAAACAAGAACAGTGTTCTCTCTAACCATGCAGGATTATCACCTATGCTATCGATAATGCCACGGAAAGGTTTGAGAAGTCCTGCAAACGGTCCTGTTTCAAACAACCACGGTTTAAATTTGATGGCTGTGTAGAGAAAACTGAGTGGAGTATAGATAAAAAGCGCTAAAACACCCAGTGTCATAACCGATCCAAAGTTATAATGAATCAACAATTTCCAAAAATGCAATGGTCGTGTAAGGTCGAAAATTAGCAAGAAAAGACCAAGACAAATTGTAAGAGGCGCAAGAATTGCTCCTGCTTTGATAAGACCATCCCAAGGAGGCTTGCCGTTACCCTCTATCCATTTAACGATTAACGACGTCATCGCCGCACCTGCTGAGAGACCTGCTAAGAAGAGATAGACCGCAATTGGCCAATGCCATACGAGTGTTGAGTATTGCTCCATTGAGCCCCATATCTGATTCATGATCTGATCCCTCCTTTGTGGTTTGGTACAATAAACATTTTTGGTTGAGTGCCTAAAGACTCTTTTTGACGATACGTTACGCGCTCTGAGAGTGCTTTATTGATCTTGCTTTTCGGATCATTCAGATCACCGAAAATAAGTGCGTCTGTTGGGCACACGGTGACACAGGCTGGCTCTTCACCTCTAGCCAATCGTGATTCATGGCAGAAAGTACATTTGTCAGGCGCTTTGGTAATTGGATGCACATAACGTGCTTGGTAAGGGCACGCTGCAACACAGTACAAACAGCCCACACATAAATCCACATCGACTAACACGATGCCCTCGTCATTGACATAAGACGCTTTAGTTGGGCAAACACTCACACACGGTGTGTTTTCACATTGGACACAGGATTGGCGGTGGTATTCATAGCCAAGCGTTCCATTAGGGTACTCTTCTTGTTTGACCCATACTTGTAAACGGTACACGGATTCTGGTATTTGATTTTCCGATCTACACGCAACATTGCACGCTTGACAGCCGATGCACAGATTGTTATCGTGGATCATTCCATATTTTTTTGCCATTGTTCTCTCCTCCCCTTACGCTTTTTTGACTTTGACGCCAACGACATGCAGGTTCATACCTGAATTTGGCGATACCAAAGGCGAATAAAGCGAATTGCTGTTAACACCTTTGCCGTAAGCTCGTTTGAGCTCTTTGCTGATGTGACCAAATCCGAAGTAAGCAAAGATCGTATCTTCTCTTACCCCTTTGGTGACAAGCGCTTTGCCTTTTTGAGTGCTGTATTTGTTATAAACATCGATCTTGTCACCATTTTTAATACCGAGACGTTCAGCAGTTTTTGGGTGAATCCACACCGCCGCATCGTCTAAAAGGTTGTTAAGCCATGCGTTGTTACCGTTGTGACTGTTTGAGCGCACCGCTGATTTACCATTAACGAAGTAGAGTTCATCCGCTTCTTTGTATTTATAAGGCTCATAGCTCAGAGCGCCTTTTTTAGAAACTTCTTCTAATCTTGGGCTGAAAAGTTTGATTTTATGAGGGAAGTCCATCGTGCCCTCTTCATTCACTTTGCTCGCAGCACTTGGGTATTTTTTCACAAACTCAGCCACACTCTTTTTCTCTTGAAGCATCAAAGGCACACCAAAGCTAGCACTTCCTGTCGCTTTAAGTTTTGCAAGAAGATCAATGTTATCGCCCACTTGTTGCAAACGATAATCTTCAATGTCTTTGTAAGGGAAATACGCACTGAGTCCCATTTTTTCAGCGAGCTCTTTAGCAATACGCCATGGTGCTCTACTCTCACCAATAGGCTCAACCACTTTTTGGCGACCGACCCCGTAACTTGGATTTTTGCTACCACTGGCAGTAAACTCTTCATCTCTCTCTAAATAGGTCGTATCTGGAAGCACGATGTCAGCAAACCATGCGGTATCAGAGACTTGAATATCTACAACCACCACCAAATCCATCGCTTTAATCGCTTTGATGACATGTTCCATATTGGATTGTGTCATAACAGGATTGTTACGTGCAATGAACCATCCGTGAAGTTTATACCCCACACCTGGAAGTTCTGTCAGTGTCGCATGAGGAATCAATGTGACAATACCCTCACCTTTGCCTGCAAGGAAAAATTCACTGTCTTTCTCGCCAATACGGTCAATGCGTGGTACTTCGACTTTTGGATACGCTGGTGTTTTTGGTTTTTTAAGTTTAAATGCTTTTGGATCACCCTCGCCAATAAATTGGTTGTAATAATCCGCTCCCTTAGAGAGGTAATAACCACCATCTCTCTCAACCGCACCAACAAGAACATTTATCATCATCATCGCACGGCGAAGCTCCAACTCTTGTGGTGTAAACGTAACTCTGTGACCAAAGTCAAAGATCGCTTTTGGAGCCGCTTTTGCAAACTCACGCGCTAAACGTTTGATGGTATCGGCTGGTATATCACATTCGGTTGCCATTTTTTCAGGTGTATACTCCGCAATACTCGCTTTAAGTTCTTCAAAGCCTTCGCAGTATTTTTCAACAAACTTTTTATCGTAAAGATTTTCATGGATCAGTGTGTGCATAAACGCTAAAACAAACGGAAGATCGTGCCCTGGTTTGATGGCATGCCATTCGGTTGACTTTGCCGCCATGACAGAGAGTCTTGGCTCCAAAGTTACCAGTTTTGCACCATTTGCAAGGGCATCCATGTATTGACGAGCGTAAGAGATAACGATGCCCTCAAAGACATTGTGACCCATATTGATGATGTATTTTGCTTTCGCAAAATCACGATTAGCGCCTGCGCCAAATACATCTTTACCCGCCATTCCATACGCCAATGGACAGGTCGCTTCATGACCAAAAAGGTTATGAGAGCCATACGCTTGTGCTAAATGGTGAAACCATGTTTTCGTCCAACCACTGCGTGCGGTAAATGCCACCGTATGCGCACCGTGTTTTTGCTTGATCTCATCCAGTTTTTTGGCAATGAAAGTGTATGCTTCGTCCCAACTGACCTCTTTCCACTTTCCTTCCCCACGCTCACCCACACGCATAATCGGTTTGACCAAACGTTGTGGATCATAGAGTTGATTAAACCCTGCACTACCACGAGCGCAGACTTTGCCACCTCGGCTTTTATCCGCAGGATTACCGCGAATAAACATTCCCTTCCCCTCTTCCACACGCGCTTCAATGGTACACGAACTCGTACACATCTCGCAAATACTCGGTGTAAACTTCGTTGTACCTTTGTATTGCTTTTTACTCTCTTCAATCGCCCCAAGAGTCCCTGGTATCGAAGAGAGACTTGCAACGGCCGCTGCAGTAGAAGAGAGTTTTAAAAATCCTCTTCGGCTAAGCATTTGAGTCATCTTTCATCCTTTTCATAAGATTTCATAGTGGTATCTTAGAAAAGCTATGTAAATTTTATGTAAACTTTAAAGACGACTTTTAAATACTTTTTTTGTAGAAGATTTTATATAAGTAGGCTTTTCATCGTGCTTCAGGGCACTCTATGACGTAAAAATAACGTAAATTTTGATGTTTTTACGTTTACATGTAAAGATACTTTGTTTAAAAAGAAGTCGTAAGCGTTACAAATAAAGCTTTTTTTCATAGAATAAAAAGGATGGTTGGTTTTTTGATACGTGAAAAATCTTTACATGTAAAGATTTGCAGACGAAATTTGGCTACAATTTAACGTATAAAATTGGCGTTTAATGGGGAAATGTTAAAAGTTTAGCATTGACCCCTATTTTCTGTTATTTTGCTACAATAATTTGTCTCAAAATGGTCAGATAAAATTTTTACATGTTAAAAATATAAAATGAGATGAGAATATAAAAAAGTAGCCTGTCACCATTAAGTTCCATTAATTCTTAATAAATGGAGGAATAACATGAATCTTGAAAAATATAATCGAAGTATAAAGTTGTTGTGTCCAACATGTGGTTGCTCTGATTTTTCGTATGATGAAGGAGTAGACGAAACTATTCAAATAATAACGTGTGCTTCATGTAAAAGAGAATTCAATAAAGACAAACTAATCCAAGAAAATAGTGAAAATATTCATGAGCATATTTCAGAGACGAAAGAAGAAATTGTGAACGATTTAACCAATGAACTGCAGAAGTCTTTAGAAAAGGCATTTTCTGGTAATAAAAATATTAGGTTTAAGTAATGCCAGTAGCTATTGATACAGGAGATATAATTGCCGGCTTAGCCTTTTTATTGTCTAGCTATGCAACTTGGCAAACAGTCAGCTTCAATAAAAAGCAGAAGTCACTTTTTGAAAGCCAAGAGAAACTGAACAAACTTTTATTAGAAAAAGAAAGTGAGGATTTACTTAAAGAGAAAAGAGCTGATCTCGGAGCATCTTTTATAAAATTAGGTAGTAGTAAGTATCGATTAAAAATATGGAATAAAGGTGCATCAACTGCAAGGAACGTGAGAATAGAGTTTCCAGAAGGAAACGATGTGGTCATTGATTCAGAAGTGACTGATAAATTTCCGATGGAGAGTTTGGAAAAATATCAGTCTGTTGAACTCATGACTGTAGTTTATATGCAAACAAGACCAAAGCATATCGTACGGCTTATTTGGGAAGATGATGCGCAAGCACATAATGAGAAGTTATCTTATCCAACACTGTAAAGAAAAAGGTTTTGAGATGAAGAAAGTACATAGGGGGTCAGGGCTAAACTTTTAACTTCTGCCTTTACATGTAAAGATTTTTTGATGCTCGCTTTCTATCATTTTATCACTCCAAACACCATAAGGATCGCGGTACGGCTCTTTTACATGTAACGATTTTGAAGCCGTAGAATGTGTGGCGACGACACCTTTGATGTCGCTGTTTTCATCATTGGCGACTTGCACGTCAAAGCCTGCGAGATTGAGTCCGATTTGGCTTACATGTAAAGTGGTTGAGGCGACCAAAATGCCATCAGGTTTAAGCAATTTTCGCAGGTTTTTGAAAAATTCTAAGGTGACGAGCGAAGCGTTATTACTCTCGATAAATGGGTCTAGAAAGATGACATCAAATGTCTCGCTCAAAAGCGTGACACCATAGCGCGCTTCGATAGTGTGGAAGTCAATCCTTGTAAAATCATCTTCGTAGGTTTTACATGTAAAAAGTGCGTTCAACATCTTTACATGTAAAGCATTGGGAACGATGGCAGATGCCGTTTGCAAGAGCATGCGATCTTGGTCGATGGTGTTTACATGTAAACGATTTTTGGCTAAGGTTTGGGCTAATTCTAACGCTTTAAATGTGGTGTAACCCATCCCAAAACCGATCTCTAAAAGGTTCACATCGCCTTTTTCAAGGCGTGCTTTGAGGTCTGATTTTTCAATAAAAAGCGTTTCGGCTTGTATGTACGCACCTGCTTTGGGATGGTAATAATCATGGTACGTTTCACTCCATAAAGTCGAACTTCCATCTTTTAGATCGATTTTTTGTGGTATTTCATAACTTTCTTCACGCTTAGATTCGACCAAATCGCCTTGTTTGATGCCACGATAGCGCATCGTTTGGGCAATGTATTCGCCAAATTGTCCTTTTGCCATGTGCCATTTGGGAGCGATGAGTTCATGTGTTGGCGTGTCGGTGGCAAGGCGCAAAATAGGAATGTGTGAAGGCGTCAAACGCAACAGCTCGATGAGCGCTTCGGCGTATTCGTACTCGCTTAAAAGCGCAAAAGGGTTTTGAGAAAATTCGCGCGCCAGATCGGTATTTTCGATGATATGCAAATTGTGAAATTTAATGCCATCAATGCCAGCGTCCACCAAGCCTTTCAGACTCTGTTTCCACATCTCTAAATTCTCATTAGGCAAGCCAATAATGAGATGCGCATAGACCTTCAAACCCTTTACATGTAAACGCTTAATTGCGTTCAGCGAACAAGCGGCATCGTGCCCTCGGTTCATGTGCGCTAAACTTGCATCGTGCAAAGTTTGCACGCCCAGTTCGACCACGACGTCTATTTTTTGGTTTAATTCACGCAAATACTCCAGCGTCGATTCACTGAGACAATCAGGACGTGTGCCTACATGTAACGCGCGAAAAGGGTAGAGCGACAGCAGTTTTTCATACGCCTCTTTTTGCATGACCAACGAGGCAAAAGTTCCTGTGTAAGCTTGAATGTAGAGTGCGAACGAAGAGGCTTTGTATCGTCTTCTAGCAAAAGAAATTGCTTTTTCTATCTGCTCTTCCACGCTTTTTGCATCCGCAATCTGCGCCGCACGCGCTCCGTGTTCGGGGCAAAAAGAGCAGCCTCCACTGCCATCACGTTCGCGATTAGGACAGCCAAACTCTAAATTGACAGGAATGCTAAAGAGTGCTTCGCCATAATGGGAGCGCATAAAGGCTTTGTGACTGAGGTAGGGGAGCATTATTTGGAAAAAATTTTGCGTATTTTAGTGAGTCCAAACTGCATACCGCTGAACATCATTACGCTTGCCATCTTTTTCCACATCGATTTTTCATAACATGGATCAGGGCATTTGCGACAACTCGGTTTATTTTCATGCGGACACTTTTTAAGCTTGCCATACGCGTAGAGAAAAAGCGTCTCGCACTCTTCGCAGATATGATAGGGAAGATCGCACAAGGACTCTTCTTTAAAACTCACCTGCAAAGCGCCCTTCTTTTTGGGAACATCGTGATGCTTTTTGTCGCAATGCAGTTGAATAAAACGGTGCAAGGTTTGCGTGTCGGAGATGAGTTTTTCTTTGGTCATGGAGGCTCTTTTCTGATTTTATACCGTATTATAAAGAAATAGTCTAAACCTAACGTTATTACAGCAAAGCAGTGTCAATTTTTAAAGCAGGGGTTGAAGTCTGTGGCAAACCGAAATTTGCCACAAGGTGTTTATTTTGCAGGAATAATGATCCCTTTGTAAGGGCCAAATTTGTGTTGGTGACGATTTTTGTCATCATTGTATGGTCCAATATCGCTATCAGCTGCTCTCACAACGGCATCAGGGAAATCTTTCTCTTTGTTGGCTTTAATTGGGCGTTCTTTGTCGTAGTTATTCATATAAGCAGCGACATCATAGGCTTGATCATCACTCAAAATTCTAGCATCGCTGGTAGCACCCAAAGGCATATTGGCGACAATCCAATCGGCTGATTTAATCAATCTAAACATACCAGCTCCTGTGTTATACGTGTCTTTTCCCCAGAGTGGCGGAAACTCATAGCCCATTGCTTTACCCTCACGTTTGACACCTTGACCATTATCACCATGACATGAAGCGCACATCTCTTTGTACACTTTTTCACCCGCAATCGGATCGGCCGCACGGCTCATGATGATTTTACGATCGACTTTCACCAAAGAGACGCCTTCAACTTTCGCGCCAATCGGTACGCCTTGACCTAACCAATACATATAAGAAACCATCGCTTTCATCTCTTTAGAGTTTTCAGGTAATGGTTTACCATTCATACTGCGTTGCATACACCCATTAATGCGCTCTTCAATATTACCGATCGTATTTTCACGTGGACGGTATTGTGGAAAATTCGCAAAAACACCCATAAAACCAGCAGAGTATTTTTTAGTTCCCGCGTCAAGATGGCAATTATTACAGGAAAGATTATTCCCTGCATAACGCATTTTAGGATCATTTACTTCAGGTCCAATGTATTTATAAGTCTCTTGAACTAAGGCTTTGCCGTAGCGCACATACTCACCAAACATATTGTTAGGAATCGTTTTTTCATCAGGCGCTTGCCAATCTTTCACCACAACAGGTTTAAAACCATGGTCACTTCGTTTAGCAAGTTCACCCACATCAAATGCAAAAAGCCCGCTTGCACCCAAAAAGAGTAGCGCTGTTCCAAGAATCGATACTTTTTTCATCTCTTATCTCCTTAAAATTTTCTATAACCACCATCATAGTTTTTTTCCGTCAATTTTTCGTCAATTTCCACTTCGCCCTTTTGAGCTATAATTCAAGTCATAATAGACTTCTTGCAAAATTCAATTTGCAAGAAGGAAAGCACCAAGGGTGCGCGGGCTTTCTGCCGAAGAAAACCCAGTGTTAACGTAGTTTTGAAAGCTTCGCTTTGAAAACGTGTAAAGAGTTCTCCAGAACTCTAATGATTTTAAAGGATTTCCCATCAAAACATTTCGTGCATTTGCACTCTTTTTTGGACTCTTTTTCGTCCTCATACTCACTCTTGGCTTTTTGATCTATCGCGCGAACCACAACCTTTACATCGAAGATGCCAAAAACAGTGTGGAGAGTGTGCTAGGACTGACCCAAGAGTTGATTTCCCATGAAAAACAACTCGCCCTTAGCATTGCACTGATGCTCTCTCAAAATGAGACACTCAAAGCGGGATACCTTAAAAATGATCGTGCGTTACTTTTTGAAACCTTACAGAGCGAAATTTCTAAAATCAAACAGTATCTGCACATTGAAACCCTTGAAGTACAACTCCATACCAAAGATGCTAGAGCCTATGTGCGAAGTTGGGATTTTGAAGGTTATGGTGATGATCTCTCCACGTTTCGCAAAGGCATAGCGCTCCTGCAACAAACTAAAATGCCCCTCGTTGCCATTGAACTTGGCAAACGCCTCAACATCAAAGCACTCTGCCCGATTTATGCTAAAAATGAGTTTATCGGCTCACTCGAAATCATCATCAGTTTTGATGAAGTCGCGCAAAAGCTGAACGCCAAAAAGATCAATTTTGTCATTTTAATGGATAAAGAGCTTTTAGAAATTGGCGAATGGATGAAAGAGCTGACCCAAATCGATAACTACGTCATCGTTAGTAACGGTTGCCCTAGTGGGTGCATCAACGCCCTTAGTTCCATCATCTCGACGTCTACGCTGGAGAAAGGGTTTGCGCGCTCTAACGATGCCCTCTTTGGCTTTACGCCGCTGTTTGACATTGAAGCCAAACAGGTCGGTTACATTGGAATCTGGTTTGGAGAGTCCTTGCTCAAAGAGTCGTTGCTCCTTCGAGCCTCATTGACACCTCGCGCGACCCCTTTACATGTAAAGACCTTGGAGCCTGCAATTGAAGACTCACAGAAACGTGAGGTGCTGATTCGATGAAAATTTTACTGCTGGAAGATGACCACACCTACAATGAAAGCATCAAAGACTCCTTAGAAGAGATGGGCTATGCAGTTGATGCCTTTGAAGATGGGCTTGTTGCACTTGATGCGCTCTTTGAAAAGCAGTACCATCTTGCCCTTTTGGACATTCGAGTTCCGCATCTGGACGGCTATGAAATCCTCAAAGAGATTCGCAAAGCAAAACTTGATCTACCGATCATTTTCATCACTTCGCTGACGGACATTAACAACCTCTCTTTGGGGTACGAGCTTGGCTGTAATGACTATCTGCGTAAACCTTTTTCACTCAAAGAGCTTCAGTACCGTGTCTCGCAAACGCTTAAAAGTTACCATCTGCATACGACACTCGATGTCATTCCCCTCACGCATGGTTTTTCCTACCATAGTGACGACCAAAGCCTTTGGTTTGAAGAGATGCAGGTCAATCTCAGCAATTATGAACGCAAATTGCTCTTTGTTTTGGTAAAAAATAGGGGCAATTTTATCTCCACAGAGCTCATCCACGAATACGTTTGGGAAGGCAAAGAAGTCGGTGATAATGACATACGCATGCTGATTAAAAAACTGCGCGACAAGACCGATAAGGACTTTATCATCACCGCGAAAGGTATAGGATACAAAATTGAAAAGTGAGACTAAAAATGCGTTTATTTTCGCCATCATTCTCACTTTTTTGACGCTCTTACTCGTCTCATTTCCCATTTTAAATTACCTCTCCGTTTCACTGCGCCTCAGCCAAGTCAATCAAGAGACGCAGCTGCGCAGTTATGCCAAAGAGATTGAAGCAACCATTCAAGGCATTTTGCCACTTCAAAAAACTTTCTTGTTTCCACGCTCCATCCTCTTTAAAAGTGCGCTTTTAGATGCCAACAACCGCATCGTTTTTTCACTGATCGAAGAGCCCATTCCAAGCTTTAGCGATGAATTTGTCACCAATGAGAACTCGCTTTTTTACAAACATCCTCTGGCTGCGAATGCGTTACATGTAAAGTATTTAATCGTGCAAAAAGAGATCTCGCATTCGCAAGTTATTTTTGATATTTTGGTCATTATTGGCGTCGTTTTGATGGGAATGTTGCTCTTTTCGTACCTGCTGTTAAAACTCTTGCTTAAACCCTACATCGAAACTTCCACGCGTATGAATCTCTTTTTCACCGATGTGATGCACGAACTTAAAACACCTTTGGGCATTATGCAGCTCAATATCGAAGGGCTGGTTCTAAAATACAAAGACAAACGCCTCGGTCGCACCCTTGCGGCACTCTCTACCCTTGCAACGTTATACGATGATTTGGAGTACCTCATCAAAAATAAAACGATCACCTACACAACCGAACTGCTCAATTTTTCAACGTTTTTAGAAGATCGCATTGCGTACTTTGAAGCTCTGAGCGCTTCAAAAGAGATTACGATTTGTTCACACATCGAGC
Organism: Sulfurospirillum multivorans DSM 12446; assembly: GCF_000568815.1. Lineage (NCBI taxonomy): Bacteria > Pseudomonadati > Campylobacterota > Epsilonproteobacteria > Campylobacterales > Sulfurospirillaceae > Sulfurospirillum > Sulfurospirillum multivorans. Next base: position 318,484 of record NZ_CP007201.1, on the reverse strand, counting down.
CTCAGCTTTATGTGCGCATCAACCGCATTGAGCTTCAACGCATCATCGACAACAATCTGACCAATGCGATCAAATATTCGCCCACGCAAACCATCATCGAAGTCGCATTAAACTCAGACAACGACAGACTCTGTTTTAAAGTCAAAGATCAAGGGGTGGGAATTAAGGAGGTCGAGAAGATTTTTGAGCGCCATTACCGAGGTGACATCTATAAAGGTGGCTTTGGAATTGGGCTTAGTATTGTGAAAAGTATTTGTGATAAGTATGGTGTTGTGATTGAAGTGCAATCGGAAGAGAAAAAAGGAAGTGAATTTAGCTATTGGTTTAGAAAAGAGGAAAAGGAGGAGAAAATCTCCTCCTAAAAATTATAGTGCTGTTACGTTCTCAGCTTGTGGGCCTTTTGGACCTTCGCCTAGTTCATAAGTGACTTTTTGGCCTTCTGCCAAAGATACACGACCATAACCTGATCTATTTACTTGACGAAAGTGTACGAATACATCTTTTCCGCCATCGTTTGGTTGGATAAATCCAAAACCTTTTTCATTGTTAAACCATTTAACGGTTCCCTCTAATAAAGCCATTCTATGCTCCTGTTATAAGATCGAAAAGTAGAAAATTGAGTATTTTTGGAGTATTTTAGGATGCTAACTAAAGGTCACGTATCAAAAAACTACCAAAGATGAACTCGAACCTCATCTTTCTAGGAAAATAGTGTATCTTATTTTTTAAAATAAAGCAAATTTAAATTGCTTTTAACTATACTGAGACATGAAAATAGCAAAAACATACGCACTTTACAGCACAATCATCCTCTCTTGCACACTGATCTTAATGACAAGTGTCTGGTTTAGTAAAAAAACGCAAGAGCAAAGGCAGATCGCACACGAGCAAAGTAGTGTGTTTGAACGCTACAAAGCCGTCTTAAATCTGGAAAAGACTCCTCTGAGGCAAATGAGCCTTAACTACTCACGCTGGGATGAAATGGCAACGTTTGTGAACACCCAAGATTTAAGCTGGAGCAAGGATAATTTAGAGCCTCTACTTCCCACATTTGGGCTGCATTATATTTTTATCTTTGATGCTTCCAAAAAGCAGGTTTATCGCCATAAAAGTAACGACGTTCAAACCATAAATTTCGATTTATCCTCTTTTGATGCCTCAAAGTCCTCTTTTAAAGAATTTTACCACTACGAAGATGGTACGTTTGTCCAATTTTTTTTAGCACCCATTCATACCTCGGCTGATTTGAAACGCACGGGTGATCCAAAAGGATTTTTGGTTTTAGGACGACTTTTTGATGATGCTTTTCTTAAAAGTATGGGATACGTGAGCCTTGGAACAGCGTCACTTTTTTCTGCGAGTGATCATCCTACCTTAGAAGAGCACTTTGAGATTCCACTTTGCTCCTTGCAGGATGACGTGATCGGTTATCTTGATTTTTACTACACCTCTTCGATGCTTCTTTTTATGGCTGAAATGCAAAACTTTCTACTTTTTGCAGGATTTATCATTGTTTTAGGAGGCATTGTACTGTTTCATACCCTTACCTATAAGATTATCTTCACACCAATTCGATACATCTCCATGGCACTTAAAAGCCACAATCTCAATTACATCGCAGCACTTTCACGTCAAGAACATGAACTGGGTGAAATTGCGCATCTGATTTGTGAGCATGAAAAACAATCACACCTCTTAGAACACTACAAAGAGGCGATTGATGAAAATACGATTGTCTCCAAAACCGATGCTAAAGGCATTATTACCTATGCCAATACTCAATTTATGGCTATCTCAGGTTACACCGAAATGGAACTTTTAGGCAAACCTCATAACATTGTCCGCCATCCAGACAACCCTCAAAACTTCTTTAAAGAGATGTGGGAAACCCTAAAAGAGGGAAATACCTGGAAAGGTGTTGTGAAAAACCGTCGCAAAGACGGCAGTGCTTACTATGTCAAATCGGTGATTATGCCACTGTTTGATGAGCAAGGAGCGATTCATGAGTACATTGCGATTCGTTACGATGTCAGTGAGCTGTTTGAACAAGTGGAACACCTGCGCAAAGAGAAGCTCACGGAATTGCCCAGTCGTAAGTTTCTCTTTGAAGCCATTGAACGCAGCCAAGCACCGCACTTAGCCATTCTCAATATTTGTGGGTTTCGTGACATCAATACCCTGCATGGACAAGCTTTTGGAGACCTCTATCTGCGCCATTTAACCCTTAAAATCAAACAGCTTATGCCAAAAACATGGCAATTCTTTCATCTCCAAAGTGATGAATTTGCCCTCTTTTGCGACACACCACTTCTTGACCAAGCCTTTAACAATGAGTGCCAACACATTCTTGCCATTCTCTCGCATGAAGGGCTTTTCATACAACAATCGTTTTACCCACTCACCCTTCGTTTTGGCATTGCCAACGGGGTTGGGTATCTTTACAACCGTGCGGAAATAGCCATGAAAGAGGCACGCGAATCTCGCAAAAATTTCGTGGTTTACGATGACAATAAAGGCTTTGAAGAGCGTTTGCAAAAAGACATTCAGTGGAATGAAACCATCATGAGTGCGCTTAAAGAGAACCGTTTTACCATATTTTTGCAGGAAATTGTTCCTTTACATGTAAAGAAGAACGCGCGCAAAAAGTATGAGGTACTGATTCGCCTCATTAATACCGATGGACGCATTATCTCCCCTTTTCATTTTATTGACCTCTCAAAACGCATGCACCTGTACGACCAACTCACACGTTTTGTCATTCAAGAGGGGTTGCGAGCCGCTTTGGAGCTGCATTGTGATATTTCGATCAATATCACCAAAGAAGATATTATGAACCAAGAAACAACGGCGTTTTTGATGGATATGTTACACCAATACCCCACACTTCAAGGGCACATCACCTTAGAACTCGTCGAATCAGAGGGCATTGAAGACTCCACAGAAGTGCAAACATTTTTGCAGCAGATACGCACATACGGCTGTTTGCTTGCGATTGATGATTTTGGTGCAGGGTATTCTAACTTTGAATACTTACTGCGCCTCAATGTGGATTTCATCAAAATCGATGGTTCACTGATTAAAAACCTTGATACCGATGCCAATGCGTATGCGACGGTAAAAACAATTACCCATTTTGCTAAAAACTTGGGTATTTTAGTCGTAGCTGAATTTGTTCATAAAAAAGAGATCTTAGAAAAAGTCAAAGAGCTTGACATTGACTTTGCACAAGGCTTCTACTTGCATGAACCTTCCCCAAAAACAAAACTAAAGAGTCATTATGTTAGCCATTGAAGCATTTTTGAACGTCGTTGAACGTGATGAGTTTGTCGAAGGACACGAAGTATTGGAAGTGGAGTGGCATCGTTTGAAAAAACTTCCAGAGCACGCCGATGAAGCCAAAATCCTTAAAGGACTGATCAATGCCTCTACCGCTTTGGCATTGGCGTGCAAAGGGAAAAAAGAGGGCGCTTTACGCGTGTGGCAAACGTATGAAAAATACGCTCCGCTAATTGCCTCCACACCTTCATCCTTAACCCCACGCTACGAAGAGGCTCAAGCGCTTTTATTACGCAAATATTCGCTTTACATGTAAACGTTTAAGAGGTGTGTTTAAAATACCAACTCATCGTATCTTCGCCCACTCTTTGAGAAAAAACCTTTTGTAATCCTGTGGGTAAAACGATCGTCTTCCCCTCTTTTTCATGCGGTGATTCAAAGATCAAATACCACTTGATTTCATTTGAAAGAGCATCCAAAAGCCCTTGCCCTCCTTCAACCATCACCATTGCATAGTCATTGACGTGATTAAGATCAGAAGCAACGGTTACGCAGCGATCAGGAGTGTCAAACAGAGGAATGGTACAATCAAAATCGTTGTGATGAGAGTAAATAAGCACATCGGGTGCTTTACCCTCACACAGCCTCGCATCTAAAATGGGACGATCGGTTCGAACCGTATTGCCTCCGATAACTAAAAGATCACAGCGATCCCGTAAACGGTGCACCATAATGCGCGAATCAAGCGAAGTAATAATCCCGCCCGTAGCCACGCCATTCGCACTCAGTGCGAGTTTAAAAAAGAGAAACGGCTCTTTTTTTTCTTTACATGTAAAAGGAGATAAAAGCAGATCGCACGCCTTTTTCAGACATCCAAAATGCACCTCCATCCCTTTGCTTTGAAGATACGCCCCACCGCCTTGTGCCATACTTTCATCATACGAGCCAATAACAATCCGTTTAAAATGAAGCGCTTCAATCAAGGAGGAGCATGGAGGGGTTTTGCCAAAATGGTGACACGGCTCTAGGGTTACATGTAAAGAGAGATTGTGGAAAAGATGGGTGTGATGTTTTTTTAAAAATGTATGGAGTTCGCTCGCATCTTCGATGTCGCTGATGCGCCTATCTTCTGTGAGTGTTTCGTAAGCTGCTTTAATCGCGAGTACTTCAGCATGAGCCGATCCCGCTTTTTGGTGTGCCGCTAACCCCAAAATATCGCCTTGGTCATTGCTCACAACTGCGCCCACGGCAGGGTTTGGAAACGTCAGCACCTGATACGCCCAAGCAGCATCAAGTGCTTTTTGCATTAAAAGAGTGTCAAACGCGCTTACCATTCAAAATAAGTTCGGATACTTTCGATCTCATTCAGTGAAATCTGTTTGAGTTCATTTTCAACGCGAACACAGGCAACATTGTCAGCGAAGCTCTCAAGAAGCCCGATGAATTTCTCTTTACTGTTCAGCTTGACTTTAACTTTTTCACCAATGGAAGCTGTAAAATGCTCAGGTTTAGTGAGTTTGCGCTCAATGCCAGGAGAACTGACTTCAAAAAGATACTCACCCTCAAGTGGTGGCTCTAAATCAAAAATAGGGGATAAAATACGGCTAATCTCCGCACATTTATCAAGGCTAATGCCCTCTTTTGACGTAATGTAAAGACGAAAAATTCTTTTATCAAATTCATTGGCTACTTCGGTATCATAGAAAGAGACACCGCAGCTCTCTACAATTTTTACAATTTTTTCTTGATCAAGCATCGTTATTCTTACCTTTTTTGAGCTCTTCATCTACCTTGGCAAACAGAGCATCCATCTTATTTTGGCGCTCTAAGCTATCATCGAAATAAAACGTGAAACGGGGGCAGCGAAACCAACCTTCTGCTTGCATACAGTGGGTTTGAATGTGACGCTGAACGCGATCCAATCGTGAAAGAATGTAATTTTTCTCTTTTTCATCATACACAGAACCATCTAAATAGACGTTCGCATCGTATTTTCCACGGCTACACTCAACATCGATCACGCAAACCCCGCGTAACATCTCATCTTCTAACGTTGAAAGCGCCTCAGGAATAAGTTCTCTTAAAACGCTTTGGGTTCTCTGGATTTTAATACTTTTGTCTATCATAGTTTCGCTTTTTCTTCAACCTCTTTAAAGCTCTCGATATAATCGCCGACTTTAATATCTGTGTATCCTGTGATACCTACACCACACTCATACCCTTTGCCCACCTCTTTAACGTCCTCTTTGAAACGTTTAAGGGATGAAACACTGCCTTCATAAATGATAACGCCATCACGAATAACCCTGATTTTAACACCACGATTAATGGTTCCATCCGTTACGATACAACCTGCAATGTGTCCCAATTTTGGCACAGGGAAGACTTCTCTAACCATTGCTTGACCGATATTCTCTTCACGAATAACCGGTGCCATGAGGCCTGTCACAATGTTGGTGACATCATCAATCAAATCATAGATAATATTGTAGGTTTTAATTTCAACACCAGCACTTTTTGCTTTCTCTTTAACCACACCTGTAGGTCGTACATGGAAACCTAGAATGATACAGTCTGAGCTCGCACTCGCAATCGCGACATCACTCTCTGTAATGCCACCAATACCTGCACTAACGATATTAACTTTGGTTTCAGAATTTCTGATTTTTTCTAAACTGCCCTTGATGGCTTCAAGACTTCCTTGAACATCCGCTTTGATAATAACAGGCAATGTTTTTAAAGCACCCTCTGCAATCATCGCACTTAGATCATCCAAACTTACTTTAGTCGTTTTGGAGAGCTCTTTTTGACGGAGGTATTCTGCTTTTTTCTTCGCATATTCACGTGCAATTTTATCCGTCTTAACGCTAATCAATGTATCACCAGCGCCTGGAACTTCGCTAAGCCCTAGCACAACGACTGGCTCACCAGGAAGTGCTTCTTTGACGGAACGTCCAAGATCATCGAGCAATGCTTTGACTTTACCAAAGGCAACGCCAGCAACCACAATGTCGCCCACACGCATCGTACCATCTTCAACAACAACGGTTGCGACAGGACCACGCCCTTTTTCGAGGGAGCTTTCAATAACGGTTGCTTTCACTTCACGACTAGGATCTGCTTTGAGCTCTAAAACGTCTGCTTGCAATAAAATAGTCTCAAGTAAGTCTTCGATACCCATACCTGTTTTGGCAGATACTGGCACAAATTCATGCTCTCCACCCCAATCAACAGGGGTAATACCAAGCTCTGCAAGTTGCGCTTTGACAAGATCAGGATTGGCGGCTTCTTTATCCATTTTGTTGACGGCAATAATAATAGGAACATTGGCCGCTTTTGCATGTTCAATCGCCTCTTTAGTTTGAGGTTTAACACCATCATCGGCAGCGACAACAACGATAACGATGTCGGTCACTTTCGCACCACGTGAACGCATTTCCGTAAATGCTTCATGGCCTGGGGTATCGATAAAGGTAATGTTTCGACCATTTTTCTCTACCATATAAGCACCCACGTGTTGGGTAATGCCACCTGCTTCACCGGCAGCGACTTTGGCACTTCTAATGTAATCTAAGAGAGATGTTTTACCATGATCGACGTGACCCATAATCGTGATAACAGGAGCACGCTCGACAAGAATTTGATCACTAGCTTCGCCTTCATCATCGTACGCTTTAACATAGTCAAACGCTTCTTGATCATTAACCGTTGTCACATTGATGCCAAAGGTCTCTGCTAAAATTTCAATCGAATCTTTATCTAAAAAGTCATTTTTAGTAAACATAACACCTAACGAGAAAAGCTCTTTAATGACTTCACTCACCGGTTTATTGATCTTTTCAGCAAACTCATACACCCTAATTTCTTCAGGAATTTCAATCGCACTAATCGCTTCGGATTCTTGCACTTGCGCTGGACGGCGTCTACGCTTTCGCCCAACTCTTTGAATACCTTGCATCACAAAATTGGTTTTTTTAGTGGTTCTAATTTGGCTTGGATCGATCTGTTTTTTCTTTTTGGCTTCTTCATTCACCAAGAGGCCCACATTAAGATCGGGAAGGACAATCATATCCTCTTCTTCCGTATCAATACGGTTATCTCCCATCTCAATATTTAAAGCAATATCCAATTTTTCTGTTGTAGATTTTTTCTCAGCAGGTATTTTTTTAAGCTTCTTTTTCTTTTTCTGAAGTTCGCTTGCACTGTTAGACGTAGCAAACATAGACTCCATACTCCTTGAAGGGGTACTCTCGCGTGAACCATAAAATGATGATGGGCTTTGTCTTACTTCAACTTCGACCTCTTTAACTTCAGGTCGCTTCTTTTTGACAATAACCAAACCTCTGCGCTTTTGTACATTGGTTGGATCTACTTTGTCTACGGTCTCTACTTTATCTGCGACGACATCTGATACTGCGTTTTCAACCACCTCTTTTTGAGGGATAGTTTGAGCGGTATGCCCCGTTTCAAGCTCTTTTTCTTTTAATGTCTTCGTTTTAGGAGCAGCAACTTCAGGTACTTTTGGTTTTTCAACGACAGGTGCTGGAGTCTCTACGACTTCAACGTGTTTAATCTCTGGAGCTTTAGGTTGAGGGGACGGCTTGCTTGCTTGTGCTGTCTCTCCGCTTAAGACGTAATTCATGAGTTTTTCGGCATCTTCTGTACTAATTGAACTTGAATGCCCTTTGACATCAAGACCAAGATCTACCGCTTTGTCAACGATTTCTTTGTTCTTCATGCCCAGTTCTTTTGCTATTTCGGTTATACGAACTTTATCCATTCGACCCTATCTCCTTAAAAATTTTACCAAATTCCATCATTGCTTTGTGATTTGTTTTGCATTTATTGTTGAGTATTTTTACAACTTTCTTTTCATTGTGTGTCATACATGCCTTGCAGATATAAAAGCTTCTTCCAACTTTGGAAAAGAGCATGAGCTCTCCATCTACAATCTGCAATCTTTGTAAACTGTGTTGTAAAGATCTTTCTCTACAAACAATGCACATTCGTATGGGTTGACTCATTTTTGCGCCTGATTATATCAAATTTTAGCTGTCTTTCAGCTTTTTACGATTTCAAAACCGTTATTATCTAATTCAAAGATTTCTACTCTAAACATTCCAAATGCGTTTTTAAGCGCTGTAGCAACCTTTAGAGCATTTTCCGCCTTAACGAGATTAAAAAACGATGAGCCACTTCCTGAGAGGGTACTCATCAATGCACCACTTCTTAAAGCAATCTCACGTACTTCAAAAAGTTCTTTCATCTGCTTCATGCGACGATGTTCATGCATACAGTCTTTGGATGCCACTCTTAAAAATTCCCAATTTTCGCTAAAAAGTGCTGCCGTTAGCAAGGATGCGCGCGAAAGATTATACACCACATTTTTCATCGGATACGATTTAGGAAGCAGTGTCCTAGAATGTGCGGTGGACATAGGGCGATCAGGGATCACCATCACCACTTTAAGCTTCTCTCCAAGCACTTTTTTCAGCGTTCTTACTCTTCCACTTTCAACCACTGAGCTAGTAAAGCCTCCAAAAACGGCTGGGGCAATGTTGTCAGGATGCGTTTCATATAAGATAGCTTTGTTTAAAATAGTCTCACGACTCGCTTTCACACCCGCCATCTCATAAGCACTTGCGATGGCACCAACAATGACGGCTGAACTGCTTCCAAGCCCTCTTGAAAAAGGAATAGCATTAAAAAACTCAAACCTAAAAGGATCTTTTTTACCCGCTAATTCTTGATAAATATCGTAAAAAATAGAGACAAAAATATTGTTTTTTTTAAGTTTTGCATTCTCTTCCCCCTCTCCTTTAACAGAGATACTTTGGTAACTTGAAGGTTTAATGCAAACTTCATTGTAAAGTGCGATGGCAAGACCTAAACAATCAAATCCGGGTCCTAAATTGGCACTGGTCGCGGGTATCTTTATCTTCACACATCGCTCCTAAACTGCTGGTAACATATAAAGTGGTTCAATTTCGTTCGTGAAAAGGGTTTCATCTAAAACTTTCGGTAATGTAAAATGTTGCTCCACAGGGCTTTCCAAACGCACCGTGGTAATCGCTTTTGCTTCTTTTATAAAATAAAGATTGCGCATCGCACGAATCGCTCTTCCTTCATTAAAAGCAAATCCATCGCAGGCTAAAAGAGGAATGTTCAGTGTAATGCTGAGCGTTTTTAAAAAAATGTAGGTAATTTTAATTGCCATAAAACTTCCTGGACCTCTCGCAAAAAAGAGACGCACAAGATGATACTCTTTTAAAATAGCCTCAAAAAGCAAGGGCAAAACTTCGCTCGTTTGCTCCGCTGTCTCATACGTTTTAATGAGTTGGTTATTTTCATAAATGCCTACATGTAAAGGCGAAGTAAGCGTTATAACAACAATATCAACAGCCGTTTTTATGCGTACACCTTCTCAAATTCTTGGGCTCTCTCAACACTTAGCGTACGAATTTCATAATTGCTTGGATCTCTTAAAATCGCTTTGGTCAGCTCATGATTTAAGTTGTGACTTCCTGCAAAGGAGGTGTAGTCACCTAAAAAAGGAGCTCCTAGGAGTGATAAATCGCCAATCGCATCTAAAATCTTGTGCCTGACAAATTCATTGGTAAAACGTAACCCTTCAGGATTGAGAATCTTCGTCTCATCCAAAACAACCGCGTTATCCAACGAGCCACCAAGCCCAAGGCCGCGAGCACGTAGCATTTGTACATCTTTCATAAAGCCAAATGTACGTGCTCGCGCTATCTCTTCAATAAAATTTTTCTTGCTAAATTCAAAGTGATACTCTTGTTTCCCAATGGAAGGATGCGCAAATTCAATCATAAAGTTATAGGTAGGTTTAAGACTCGGCGTCACGCGTGCAAATTTCTTGCCATCGGCGACTTCGACCTCTTTTTTGAGGATCAAAACCTGTTTGGTTGCATCCAATTTTCGCTTTCCCGCTTCATCGAGCATCATACAAAAACTGGCACTGCTGCCATCCATCACGGGCACTTCAGCACCATCAAGAACCACTCTAATGTTATCAATACCATACGCATATACCGCAGAGAGAAGATGTTCAATCGTTGAGATATAGCCGCTTGTATTGCCAATGACCGTTGCCATTTGCGTATTCACAACATTTTGGGGCAAAGCTTGAACCAAGAGTCCAATATCACTTCGGTAAAAAAGAATACCGCTATTGGCTTCAAGAGGCTCAAGGCGTATTTGAATAGGCTCACCTTTATGAAGCCCAATTCCAACACCGCTGACAGCTTTGGCTAATGTGGTCTGTTTCACACAACTTCCTTTATCTCAAGAACGTTATCGCGCATAACGATTTTTTGAAGCACATTAAGTTTGAGCATCTCCCGATCCACGATCTCGCCATTAAAAATGAGGTGACCTCTAGGGCTCATGCCACTCAGCACGATATACTCGCCATCGCACTGTACTAATCCGTCAATAATACCATAAATACTCATACTCTCTTCACAAAAGACTTTTGCACCGCTGTTAACGCGACCGAAAATAACAATCGGTAAACTCTCAACAATCTCTTCGCCTGAACGAATCGGACGATCATAAAGCTTGAGTTTTGGCATCTGTTTTAGTGGTTGCACTTCTAAAACTTTCTCTTTTTTAGGTGCTTCTTCAAGAGCTGGTGCCTCTTTTTTAATACCACCAAAACGAATGTTACACTGATTGATCTCTTTATAACACACGCCACTTTGCTCTAAAACAAAGACAATATTCTTCGTAATTTCACCTTCTATAAGCAAAAAGAATTCCCTTAAAAGAAGGCTATTTTTTCTAAAATAGTCTAAAAAAGAGGCTTCATCATCAATCTCAATATGAAACACTCTGACGTTTTTTTGCGTTACTTTCATCGATCCATAATCTTCTTTGCTGATTCTATTACATTAAAAATGCTCTCTTTAAGCCACACCTCATCCATCCACTCTTCGGGTCTGACATCCACACCTTGAACATACATACCAAAGTGAAGATGATCTCCTAACGCTAAGCCTGTTAAGCCTGTTTTGGCAATGGACTCTCCTGCTTTGACCACATCGCCCTCCTTGACCATATAGCTAGAACAGTGTCCATACAGTGAATAAACACCTAAACCATGGGAGATAATGATGTTATTGCCGTAAATGCCGTTTTCACGCGCAAAGACAACGACCCCATCGTTTGAAGTTTGCATGGGCGCTTGTGCATTACTGGCAAGATCCAGCCCTAGATGGTATGACTCACTGGTAGGTTGCTTCTCATACTCATAATAGCGGTGATCACCAAAACTGGCAACCACTTTACCATTGCGAAGCGGGTAAAAAGGTTTTAAATAAAATCCGCTAATAGGCTCTATTGGAACGGCAGAGGTTACTTTTAAAATATTAGCTTCATTGCCTTTGCGCATATCTTCATTAACAAATTTAAATTTCTCTAGTTTGGTAAGGGATGAGCGTTCAGGTGCCATCTCCGCAATCAAATCGGCAATTTTACCATCCAAAAAGCGATCTTCCAATGCAATCGTAGATGTTTTGTACTTTTTATCTTGTAAGAAATACGGCACATGGGATTTGGTTAAATTTCCTGCGCGGTCTATGGCAATCACAGAAGCACTAAAACTTTCGATACTTGTAGGCCATGCCACTAGCGTGATGTAATAACCCTCTTTGTAAAACGGTGTCGGATAAAATTTCTTACCAAAATTCGTCTCAACGTAGAGTGATTTCATCGCTTCATCTTGCGCTTTAAAAATCACCGCCGCAACACCACCCTTCATAATCTTATACGAACTTCCAATGATATTGACATCAGGTCTTTTGGTATCGACTTTAATCACCGATTTGGCACTGACACTATTGCCAGAGAAGAAATTCCATTTGCTACCATCGACTGCTTCGATATTTAACTCAAATACTTTTTTATTCGCACCAAAGCCCATTTTTGGGAAAGAGAGGTTTAAATCAACCATTTTTTCAGCTGATTTGAACTCTTTGGTATCTAAAATAATGCTTTTTTCACCATCAAAAAGCGAAGCACGTACAAAACGAAGTCCGCTTGCATCGGCTATCTGAACTTTAATCGGATCTTTTAAATTCCACTCTATCTCTTTGGGAAGAACGATCTGTGGGACTTCTCTTTCAAACAAATTGGAGTTAAATACAAACGCAACACCGCCCACGAGGAGTAAAAAAATAAATCCTAACACAAACGCGGCTATAGATGATTTTCTCTGTTTTTTCATTCTTTGTCTATCCTTTTTATTTTTTCCACAATTTCATCTCGAAGCATTTTGGGATCACAGAGGGGCACTTCAAACCCTGCAGCAGTCTTATGACCACCTCCTTGATACGCCAACGCAACGTTTGAAACATTGATATCTTTACTGCGTAATGAGACTTTATAGCCTCCCTCTTTCTCTTCCAATATCATAATAGCAATGGTGACATTCGCAATGCTTCTGAGCATATTGACGATATTTTTGGTATCTTCTCTTTTGGCGCCTGTTGCTTCTAGGGCTGCTTTATCAAAAATAATGGTCGCGATACACCCATTTTCATAAAGGTCAAAATGGTTGAGCATATACCCATAGAGTCTTATCTTTGAAAGTGATTCCCTGCGCTTTACTTTAGAAGCGATCTCTTTTGGATTGGCACCATCTTTCACCAGTTGTGCCACAATGCTAAACGTAAATTCATCCATATCGCCATACTGAAAAAACCCTGTATCATCTGCAATTGCCGTGTAAAGACAGGTTGCACACGCTTGGCTCATTTCAATGGCATTGGCTTTTAAAAGCTCGTAAACCACCATACCCGCACTGCTGAAGTGATCTACGACAAGGTTGATGTCTCCAAAATAGTGATTGGTAAGGTGATGGTCAATGTTGATAATCTCATAATCACCAAGAGGGATTTTGAGCCTATCACGGGTTGAGCAATCACAACTGACCACAAGATCAAAATGCTTTGGTACACTATTTTTTATTTTTGAGAAACCTGGCAAAAAATCATACACACGTGGCAATTCACTGTTTTTGTTGTAGTGCGTTACTTTTTTTCCTGCACGAATCAGTGCATCATACAACGCGAGCGCACTCCCTAGCGTATCGCCATCGGGATGTACATGAGAGACAATAACAATATGATTGGCGTCTTGCATACGCTTCCACGCTTGGTGATACATTTTAACTCCACATTCGTAAAACAGTGATTATACTTAATTTTTGCTGAAAAGTTATTGATGCCCTAGCGCATTTTTTTAGAGCTTTTGTAGACAAACGCCAATACTTCAGCAACGGCCTTGTAAAGATTTTCAGGAATGATCTCACCAATATTGCACTTTTTATAAAGCTCTCTTGCCAATGGAGGATTTTCAACAATCTGAATATTATAATTCATCGCAATCTCTTTAATGCGAAGGGCTATGTAATCTGTCCCTTTGGCAATCACTTTAGGCGCTGCCTCTTTTTCTTGGTTGTAACGAATGGCTACGGCATAATGCGTTGGATTGGTGATAACGACATCGGCTTGAGGAATCTCTTGCATCATGCGTTTGCGCGTCATCTGCATCTGAATCTGCCTGATTTTGGCTTTGATCTTCGGATCACCTTCCATCTGTTTGTATTCATCTTTCAACTCTTGCTTGCTCATCCGCAAACTTTTAAAGTAGTTATAGCGAACAAACATCAAATCCGCTAAGGCGATAACCAAAAAGAGCAATAAAATGACGGCAATTAAAATAAGCATTTTCTCTTTTAGCCACGCCAATTGATCATAAAGTGGAAAATAGATAACGGTAGGAAGCTCTTTCGTAAACGAGAGTAAAAAATAGTAGCATACCCATAAAATCACACTCACTTTGATAATAATTTTAATCGACTCTACTGCTTTTTTCATCGAAAAAAGATTTTTTAGCCCTTTCATCGGATCCAGTTTTGAAAGATCCGGGATCAGTGGTTTGGTGGTAAAAATAAAACCTGTTTGCATCACATTGGCTAAAATTCCAGAAATAGCTACGGCTAAGGAGAGAGGAATGACCATAAAAAGAACTTCTCGAAAAGAGATCATTGAAATTTGAAAGGTTACCTCTTTGGTGATTTCGGTGCCAATGAGGGATTGATAATAGAAATAAAGATAGACGATGCGTGATTCTATCCACGGTAAGAGCGCTAAAAAAGCAACCAGTGCCACGACTAACGTAACAAAAGCGTTGGTATCTTGGCTTTTGGGAACATTGCCATCTTTTCTGGCATCATCTATCTTCTTGGAACTGGGCTCTTCCGTCTTTTCTTGATCATCTGCCACAGTGCACTATTCCTACTTAGATTACGGTTTTATGGGTGATTTTCATTGAAAAATCAAGCCAAACAGCATGATGAATCAAACTCCCACTGCTAATCGCATCCACGCCTGTTTGAGCGTACGCTACGATATTTTCTTTGGTGATGTTGCCGCTGGCTTCTAAAAGTACATGAGGGAAATCGCTGTTTTTATACGCAACAACGGCTTCGATCGCTTCATACGACATATTGTCACACATTACAATATCGGCGCCACATTGCATCGCAAACTTCGCAAACTCCGCGTCTTCACACTCAATTTCAATCTTACATGTAAAGGGAAGTTTCTCTCTGGCTTCTTCAATAAAAACATTCAGATCGTCGATGGTTTTCAGATGGGTATCTTTAATCATCAAGCAATCATCCAAGCCCATTCGGTGGTTATTACCGCCACCACAACGAATGGCATATTTTTCAAACACGCGCAAATGCGGTCTGGTTTTCCTAGTATCCAGCAGTTTGACACGGTAACCTTCCAGTACTTTTTTATACGCCGCAACATTGCTTGCAATGCCACTGGCGTGTTGCATAAGATTTAAAATTGTTCGTTCACACCGCAAAATATCTTTAGATTTGCCTTCGATTAAGGCTACCAAATCACCTTTTTGAAGTGTATCGCCATCGTCAAAGTAGAAGGTAACATCCAGTTTATTCATCTTGCACAGCGCTTTAACGTAAGGCTTTCCTGCAAAAATCCCCTCATCTTTACAGATGATATTGGCACTCGCGAAACTGTCTTTGCCGACCAATGAAAAAAGATCTCCTCTGCCGACATCCTCTTCAAGTGCTTTTTTGACAAATGTTTTGATCATAGCTCAAACATCCGATTCAGCGCTACATGCGCCCATTTTCGGGTCTCTTCAGAAATCATGATTTCATTCTCAAATCGACCTTCTTTGATGCTGAGAAGCACGTTGTACACATCTTGAAGTGTGGTTTCATTCATCGTAGGACACTCTGGTTTTGAAGAGGAGAGCACATAGGTATTCTCTTTACGCAAACGCTTAATCATGTTGTACTCCGTACCAATCGCAACTTTTTGATCCAGTGGAAGTTTTTTCACGTACTCAATAATCTGACTCGTAGAACCTACAAAATCGGAGAGATCA
Source organism: Sulfurospirillum multivorans DSM 12446 (assembly GCF_000568815.1). Classification (NCBI taxonomy): domain Bacteria; kingdom Pseudomonadati; phylum Campylobacterota; class Epsilonproteobacteria; order Campylobacterales; family Sulfurospirillaceae; genus Sulfurospirillum; species Sulfurospirillum multivorans. The sequence goes on along the minus strand of NZ_CP007201.1, from coordinate 302,752 downwards.
CACACGTCAGGCTTGCACTCGGGATGCGTGACGATGAGGATGCCAGGATACTTAGCACGGTAAAACGCGATGTCATCGACATCGAAGAGTTGATGCACCGAGCAAAAACCGTTATAGCATAAAATATCCGCTTCTTTAGGATCACTTCCGTCCCCAACGATGCATGATTTTAGCCCCATCTCTTTGGCGATGTTTTGTCCCAAACAGCGATCGGGAACAAAGAGAATTTTCTTGTTGCTCTCCAGTGCTTTGGTGATAATTTTTTTAGCGTTGGAGCTCGTGCAGACATACCCACCCATCATACCAATGCGCGCTTTCACGTCTGCCGAGGAGTTGATGTACGTCACGGGTAAAATGTCTTCTTTGGCAATGCCTGCTTTTTCTAAAAGGGCAACGTTTTGATCAAAATAATCCACATCAATCATCCGAGCCATCGCGCAACAGGCGATTTTAGGCATTAAAACGCGTTTTTCGGGCGCTAAAATTTTGACACTTTGCCCCATAAATCCCACACCACAAAAGAGCAAATAAGGATTTTTATCTTTGGCTGCCCATTGAGCAAGTTGAAGCGAATCTCCTGCAAAATCAGCCAGTTCAAACACTTCATCTTTCTGATAAAAATGGGCCACAATGCTTACATGTAACTCGTCTTTGAGTTTTAAAATTTCTGCTTTGAGTTTTGAATTATCCACCCTAAATTCCTTGCGTTCTATTGAAAAAACTTATTATAGCGTTAAAGAAATAATAACAAAATTATTGCTATACTGTGGCAATTTCAATGAAGGATTGTGTGTGGATTTTCTCTATAATATTAACGTTCAATTTTATATTTTAAGCTATCTTGTGGGCGGTATTCCGTTTGGTTTACTCTTAGCAAAACTTTTTACAGGTCAAGATATTCGAGAAGCAGGAAGTGGAAGTATTGGGGCGACCAATGTGCTTCGAGTTCTCAAAGAGACCAATCCCGTATTGGCAAAAAAACTCGCCATTGTTACGGTTGTTTTAGATGCACTGAAAGGCATTGTTCTTTTATTAGTTGGTAAATTTTTGGGATTAAGCATCGAAACGCTGTGGGCGATCGCTATTTTTGCCGTCATTGGGCATTGCTACAGTCCTTACCTGAAATTTGAAGGCGGTAAAGGCGTGGCAACAGGAGCGGGTGTGCTATTTGTGATGCTTCCTTTTGAAACTTTGATCGCTTTTGTAACATGGTTTGTCGCGGGAAAAGTGCTTAAAATCTCTTCGTTATCATCCCTTTTGGCACTGTGTGCTTTGATTCTCTCTTCGTTTATCCTGCATCCTGATCTTGAAGGGATTAAAACCCATGCGCCGATTTTTATCATCGCATTTTTGATTGTGTATAAACACATTCCCAATATCATTCGACTCTTTCAAGGCAAAGAATCTAAAGTTGTCTAATGCAGATTCATATTGACAATTTAACGTTTGAGACAATTGTAGGCATTCTTGAAAAAGAGCGCCTCACCCCTCAAAAGGTTACGTTACATGTAAAGATTGCGTATGATTATCAGGGGGATAATTTCATTGATTATGCCAAAGTTTCTGCTTTTTTAGAATCTGAAATGAACGCGATGTGCTACTTTTTACTCGAAGATGCGTTAAAGGATTTAAGTCAAAAACTTAAAGTTTTCTATCCACAAATCTCAAAACTTAAACTCAAAATTTTAAAACCCGATATTTTGCCAAATGCGATAGTTGGGGTTTCGCACACGATTTACTACGCCCAAAATTAAAATTTAATTAAAAAAACTTTAAATCTAGCTAAAATTATGCTATAATCCCGTTTAAATTTTAGCAACTAAGGAATTTATAATGCGAATTTTAATCGTTGAAGATGAAGTAACCCTCAATAAGACTATTGCAGAAGGCTTACAAGAATTTGGGTACCAAACCGACAGCTCTGAAAACTATAAAGATGCAGAATACTACATTGGTATTCGTAATTATGACCTCGTTTTAACAGACTGGATGCTCCCTGATGGCGATGGCGTTGATCTTATCAACCTCATTAAACAAAAATCTCCACGCACGGCTGCAGTGATTATCTCTGCAAAAGATGACAAAGAGAGCGAAATCAAAGCCCTTAAAGCGGGTGCTGATGATTACATTCGTAAACCATTTGATTTTGATATTTTAGTCGCTCGTATCGAAGCTCGTCTTCGTTTTGGCGGTACCAATGTTATCAAAATTGATGACCTTACGATCGATCCTGATGAAGAAAAAATTACCTACAAAGGTCAAGAGATTGAACTTAAAGGTAAACCGTTTGAAGTATTAACACACCTTGCTCGCCATAGCGACCAAATCGTCTCCAAAGAGCAACTCCTTGACGCGATCTGGGAAGAGCCAGAGCTTGTTACACCCAACGTTATTGAAGTTGCTATTAACCAAATTCGTCAAAAAATGGATAAACCATTGGAAATCTCAACCATTGAGACCGTTAGACGAAGAGGTTATAGATTTTGCTTTCCCAAAAAAGTATAAGAGAAAGTTTTATATTACAATTGGTGTCCGCTTCGGCGACACTGATTGTAATCTTTTCCGTTATCCTCTACAACTACATTAAAATCTCCATTTTTGAAGATATTACCCAAGAACTCACCAAACAAGCCCAAATTATTGCTACCTCACGCACCAGCTCTATTGAGCGCATGGGCATTAATATTTTTGATCCATCCTTAAGTTCAATCAATAACCCCAACGATGTGAAAGTCACCATTGCCATTCGTGTCAATCAAGGCAATACCCCTTCGTTTGAGCACAGTGAAAAAGATGAGCAAAAATTTCTGACCATCTACTACCCTTTGGAAAAACGCGAACATTACTTCATCTCTATCACCAAAGATATTTCCAATACCGATATTTTGCTGAATAAAATTCTTAAAAATATTTTGAGCATTAACCTGACCGCGATCTTCTTGATCCTTTTTTATGCGCTTTTTCTTTCTCGGATGCTAGTCCTTCCCATTCGCTCTTTGACCAACAAACTTGCCAATATGAATGAAAACTTTTTACAGATGATTGAGACACAAAAGCTCCCCAGTGAGTTTCAACCTTTGGGATCAAGTATCAATAAACTGGTTGAGCGCATTCAAATCTTTGTTAACTCTCAAAAAGAGCTCTTCATCGGTGCCGCACATGAACTCAAAACACCTTTAGCAGTTATGAAAACAAAAAATGAAGTAACACTTTTAAAACCAAGAGAGAATGAAAAATATATCGATACGATCAAAAGCAATAACCAAACGATTAACGATATGAACAAGATGATCAGCAATATCTTAGAGATTGGTAGGCAAGAAGGGGCGCAATTTGAAAAACCTGTAGAGATTGATTTGATTGCTTTTTTAAAAGAGCAAGTGAATAATTACACCATTTTAGCCAAGATGGAAGATAAAAATCTTATTGAAGAGATCGCACCTTTGAGCTATAAAATGATGCTTCAACCCACTCTTTTGATTCATATCTTACAGAATTTTGTTCAAAATGCAATCAAATTCACGCCAAAGCACGGAAATATCACGATTCAAGCACTCCTTTCAAAAGAGGGTTTTGTGGTACATGTGATTGATGAAGGGATTGGTATTGATGAGAGTAAAGATCTTTTTGCACCGTTTAAACGCTATGGAAATCAAACAGGTGCAGGGCTTGGACTGTTCCTTGCAAAGAATGCCGCCGATGCTATTGGGGCAAAAATCACATTAAAAAACAGGGAAGATAGGCAAGGAACGGTTGCTACACTCTTACTTCCTCTTCGCAAACGTTCTCTTTAAATTTCGTTAAAGTATTTTTAGTGTATAAACTCGTCAATAAATTTGACTTAAATAAGGAAAACAAGCATGTCTTTAATGATCACGGAAGAGTGTATCGCGTGTGACGCGTGTCGCGATGAATGCCCCAATGGAGCAATTGAGGAGTCTGATCCTATTTATATCATTGATCCTGATGTGTGTACAGAGTGTGTTGGTCACTATGATGAGCCCGCTTGTATCTCTGTGTGCCCTGTTGAGTGCATCGTTGCAGACCCCGATAATATCGAAAGCGTTGAAGAGCTAAAGCTAAAATACGAACAGCTTAATAGCGACCTTTAATGTCTAAACGCACAGCCATTATTGATATAGGATCCAACTCTGCAAGAATGGCAATCTTTGAAAAAAGCAGCCGTTTTGCGTTCCATTTGATTAATGAGACCAAGAGTCGTGTACGCATTGGAGAAGGTGCTTACAACTTTGATGGCGTACTGCAAGAACCTGCACTGAATCGCGCTTTTACGGCACTTGAAGAGTTTGGGCACATCATTAAAGGGTTTAAGTGCAACAAAGTGCTTTGCATTGCCACATCTGCACTTCGTGATGCCCCCAATGCCAATGCTTTTATTAACAGAGTCCATCATGAGCTTAATATCAACATTAAAATTATTGAAGGAACGAAAGAGGCATATTATGGCGCTGTTGGAGCGCTTAACTACCTTAAAGAGATCCACGATGCTGTGACGATTGACATTGGTGGAGGCTCAACGGAGCTTGCTAAGATTGAAAATGGTCTGATTGTTGAAACGATCTCACTTAATATTGGCACTGTCCGACTCAAAGAGCTCTTTTTTGATAAAAAAATACCTTTGGAAAAAATTCGTGCTTTTATCAATGAAGCCATTGAAAAGATTCCAGAGCGTTTTACATGTAACGATATGATTGGTATTGGGGGAACATTAAGATCGCTTTCTAAGATCATTATGGAACGCACCAATTATCCGCTTAAAACGGTGCATGGCTTTGAGTATGAGATCGCTTCGCACACCTCTTTGGTCAATGCTATCGTCAGTTCCGATGTTTTGGGACTCAAGAATCTGGGTGTGCGTAAAGATCGCTTTGATACGATGCGCGAAGGGTGCATAATCTTTCAGTCTATCTTGCAAAAGCTCTCCAGCAAAACAATGATCACCAGTGGTGCGGGGATCAGAGAAGGGGCTTATTTATGCGATCTTTTACGCTCCCACCATCATAAATTTAGCGCTGATTTTAAACTCAGCCTTCGCAGTTTTAAAGATCGTTTTTCACTGATGGAAGAAGACAATCTTTATATTAAAAGGGTTTCGCACCTTCTTTTTGAAACACTATCACCACTTCATGGCATGACCGAGCATTTTAAATACGAACTGGGTGTCGCCGCAGAACTTCATAACATAGGCACAAAGCTAGGGTTTTATCAAAATCATCTGCACAGTTTCTACTTTATTTTAAATAACCTCAACTACGGCTTTTCGCATGAACAAAAAATTCTCATTGCGATGTTGATTAAATACCACGTCAACAAACTTCCAACACAAGAGGATATGACGCTTTATAAAACCCTTTTGCCCGATATGCAAACCGTGCAATGGCTCAGCTTCATTCTCTCGTTAGCCAAAGCCATTAACAGCGATATGCGTCGCAGCAAAATTTCCTTTAGCTACCAAAATCATACTCTCACTATTCAAGCAGAGAAAAGACTTTTTTTAGCACGTGAACAGATTAAGCAACTGATTAAACCAGCCTCTTTTGCGATTATTATTAAGTAATTTAGGAAGTTGAAGCGAAGAAGACCAAGGAAAGAGACGCTTTCCTTGGTTACATGTAAGATTAGAATTTCTGTCCGATGGTAAATTCAAAGGATGCTTTTTCATCCCCTGCTTCATCCATAACCGGCTGTGCAAAGATAAGCCCAATCGGTCCTAATGGAGAAACCCATTCAAGCGCAATACCTGTACCACCGCGTTTAATATTTAAATTATCTTCACCGATCATACCATAGTCAAAAAAGATTGCGGCACGCATTTTAAGACGTTCGATCAATGGGAAGCTCGCTTCTACGGTATTAATGAGCATTGTGTTACCACCAACAAGCGCACCTAAAGGCTCATCAGTCGTTTTTAGAGTCCCTCTTGGAGAAATGGAGTTAGACTCATAACCACGAATGGTTCTAACACCACCCATATAGTACTTCTCACCGTAAGAGTATATTTCATCTGAATCATTGATGGCAAGGTATTTGAACTGAGCTTTGTAACGTAAAATCAAATCATAATCGATCAAATCTTGCAGACCGTAATAGGTTGCAAATTTATTGACACTGCTCATAAACTTCTCATCACCACCCAATCCTGCAATCTCTAAACTGCTGCTTGCAGCGATACCACTACGTGGAAGGTAGTAGTCATCGGTATTGTTAAACGAGATACCTGGAACAACCGAACTTTTAAGTGTTCGTTCCGTGGTATACAAAGAGGGATCAACGCTGTCATCCACATCAGAGAGTTTGTTTTGCTCAATAATATACCCTATTGAAACACCCCAGTTACGTGCAATTTTACGCCCTAAAACAATGTTAATTCCGTATCGCTCTTCATCATAATAGTCGTAGTCATTGTCGGCGGCATAAATTTTACCACTAAGGCTGTACACAGAGTCAAAAAGGCGTGGGTTACTTAAAGAAAGTGCACCATTAAGCTCACTATCACTTCTTTCCACATCAATACCAGCTCGCAAGCCTGAACCAAAGATATTGCCATCAGACACACTCGCACTCAACAAAAGTCCATCGGATGAGCCATAACCAATACCACCACCGATTGAACCTGTTGAAGCCTCTTTGACATTGATGACTAAGTCCATAGAGTTTTTACTCAAACGCTCTTCTTTGATCTCAACATCTTCAAAATACCCTGTTCGCTTAAGCGCACTTTTTGTATCGGTAACATCGGTTCTGCTATAAAGATCATTATTGGCTAAGTAAACTTCGCGTCTGACAACCCTATCAATCGTTCGGCTATTGCCTGCGATTCTGACATTGTTGATATACACTTTTTCACCCGGGATAACACGGTATGTAATGTTTGCAATGTGTGTTGCTTTGTCATTTTTAACATCCGGAACAATTTTCACAAACGCATACCCCTGATCCGCGACCTTGGTCTCAATCAGTGTCATATCTTTACGAAGTTTTGCAACGTTAAAGACTTTTCCATTTTGAAGGAACATCGCTTTAATCACTTCATCGCTATCGATAAACCCTTCTGGAATTTCAATCGCAATCGTACCCACTTTGTACTGTTCGCCTTCACTGATACTGTAAACAAGATCAGCGGTATAACTATCGAGGTAGGTTTTTAAGAAAGGTTGACTCACTTCACAGTCCAAGTAACCTTTTTGCATATAGGTATCTTTAATACGCGCAGAATCATGCTCTAAATCACTGGTTCTCAGCTTTCCATCGTTAAAGCCCCACATCCAAGGAAGCCACTCTGCAGCTTTATTGGCGATATTAGGCTCAACATCATCATAATCCAGCTCTTTTGTACCGCATAAGGTAACGTTTTTAATCACAACGTTTTCACCGCGGTTAATGATAAAATCCAATGACATAGAGAGTTTTTCACTGAGCGAAGTCGTTTTAATCTCAACAACGGTATCAAAATACCCTTTGTCTTCATAAAACTTGATAATTTTGAGTTTGGAGAGTTCTGCTCGTTCAGCATCATAAACTTCACCTTTTTTGATGCCTGCAAGTTTATTCATCTCATCTTTGTCGCTCTCACTAATGCCTAAAAAATCGACCTTAGCAATAACGGGTTTTTCTTTCACATGGATCAACAGAGCACCTTCGCTCACCTCTTCGACCCAAACATCTTCAAAATAGTTCTGTTTGTAAAGCGTTTTTACTGCTTTATCGATTTTTTCCATATCGACAGAGTCACCGGCTCTCATATCGATCATCTCTGAAGCCATCTCTGGTGAAAGATGGATCAAACCATCAAACTGAAGGTTTTTTAACGGAGCCGCACACAAAGCAGTCGCGACAACAAGAGACAACGCAGTTATTTTTTTCATACTGATCAGCCCTAGAATTTATTTTTTTAGATATTTTGAATATAATACCATCTCTAGAATTAAGTGCCTATTAAACCTCATATAAGGTTACATGTAAGTGCTCGAAGATACGGTAGAAAAGGAGTTTTGATGGTTGTTGGTATTGTTGGACTTGGTTTGATGGGAGGCTCTTTAGGTTTAGCACTCCAGAACACCAAATTGGTCTCTAAAATTGTTGGCTTCGACCACAATCTGAGCCACTGTGAAGAGGCATTAAAACTCAATCTTGTACATGACATTGTCTCCTTCGCTGAGATTAAAGCTTGCGATGTGATTTTCCTTGCCATTCCTGTTGGAGGCATTATCAAAGCACTCCAGGATCTTAAAGATGTGCGCGATACAACGACCATTATTGATTTAGGAAGTACCAAAGCGGAGATTGTAGCTTCTGTGCCTGAAGCAATTCGATCCAACTTCATTGCCGCACACCCGATGACGGGTACCGAAAAATTTGGCCCCAGTGCCGCGATTCAAAATCTTTATCATGACAAAGTGGTTGTTTTGTGCGATACAGACAACAGCAATGACCTGCATAAAAACCGAGCCATTCAGATGTTCTCCCACATTGGAATGAAAATCGTCTTTATGGATCCGATCTCACACGACGCGCATGCTTCATTTATCTCGCATCTTCCCCATGTGATTAGTTATGCACTAGCCAACAGTGTTATGGGGCAAGAAGACCCAAAAAGCATTTTAGCCCTTGCAGCAGGTGGTTTTAGGGACATGAGCCGTGTGGCTAAGAGTTCGCCTCAAATGTGGTCGGACATTTTCAGACAAAATAAAGCCAATCTTTTAAGTTCGATTGAGGTGTTTAAAGAAGAGCTTGAAAAGTCAAAAAAGATGATTGAAGAAGAGGACTGGAATGGTCTTGAAGCGTGGATGAGTAAAGCCACCACCTTGCATAAAATTCTCTAAAAAAGCTTTACATGTAAGTTTTTTTAGGTTTACATGTAAGGATTAATGACCGCCAAAACGCACAAGAGCGCTTGCCCACGTGAAACCACCACCAAAGGTATCTAAGAGCATCAGATCGCCTTTTTTGATACGTCCCTCTTCATAAGCATCGTTCATTGCCATCGGAATGGACGCTGCAGAAGTATTGCCGTATTTTGCGACGGTTAGAACGGTTTTTTCGATAGGGAAATTAAGTTTTGCACGCACCGCTTCGATGATTCTAAAATTGGCTTGATGTGGGATGAAATGATCGACCTGAGAAGCTGTGATGTTATTGTTTTCTAAAATATCAATCACATCGTTGGTCAAAGTTTTAACCGCCACTTTGTAAACTTCATTGCCTTGCATTTTGATGTAATTAAGTTTGTTATCCAGTGTCTCTTGGGAACATGGGTATTTTGAGCCACACCCTGGAGTGATCAGAAGATCGCCATAACGACCATCAGCAGAGGCGTGAATATCTAAAATAGCTTCGTTTTTATCTTCAGTCGCACCAATAATTGCTGCACCGGCCCCATCACCAAAAAGAATACAGGTTCCTCGGTCGGTATAGTCAATCATGCTACTAATTTTTTCGGCACCAATAAGCAAAATATTTTTCTTCATGCCTGATTCAATGAAAGCTTTTGCCATGGAAAGCATGTAGACAAACCCACTGCACGCAGCGCTGATGTCAAATGCCATCACATCATTAATGCCCAGTTTACCAGCAATCACACACGCAGTGGAGGGCATACACAGATAATCAGGTGAAAGTGTCGCACAGATGATAAGATCAATCTCTTCTTTCGCTATCCCCGCACGCGAAATGGCAAGAAGCGCTGCTTTAACGCCCAAATCGCTTGTTGTCTCATCATCCGCAGCAATACGTCTTTCTTTAATGCCTGTACGCTTCTCAATCCACTCATCTGTTGTTTCAACCATTTTTTCAAGATCCACATTGCTGAGGATGTGAGAAGGGGCATAACCACCAATGGATTTTAAAGATGCGTACACGTTTATCCTTTATTGCTCTAGTAGCGCTATTTTTTGCTCAATATCAGCGTTGATATTGGAGCTTGAAAAATTGATCGCTTGAAAAATAGCATTTTTGACCGCTTTAGAGTTGCTTTTACCATGCCCTATAATCGCACAGCCATTAATACCAATCAGTGGTGCTCCACCGTATTCTGCATAATCAACTTGCTTTTTAAGCACTCTAAATACTTTGCGCATCAGTACCGCCCCCGCAATCGCTAAAGGAGAGCGCCTAACATTTTGCTTGATAATCTTGGTAATCGAATCGGCAACACCTTCACTGGCTTTAAGCAAAATATTACCCACGAAACCATCACAAACGATGACATCAACAGAGCCGTCAAAAATATTATTACCTTCGACATTACCGACAAAACTCTCACATTTTTTGAGTGTTAAAAATGCCTCTTTTGTAATTTCATTACCTTTACTCTCTTCTTCGCCATTAGAGAGTAAACCAACTTTAGGCTTAGCAATTTTTAAAATATCTTTGGCATAGGCTTCGCCCATGACCGCAAATTGTGCTAAATGTTCTGCTTTACAATCCACATTAGCACCCACATCCAATACCAAACTCAATCTGCCAGGAACAGCTGTTGGCATAATGGTTGCAATGGCAGGCCGTAAAACGCCTTTAAGCCTTCCAATACGCAATGTTGCCAAACTCATCGTTGCCCCGCTGTGTCCCATGGAAACAACGGCGTCAGCTACCTTGTCTTTCACCAAATCAACGGCTTTATAAATAGAGGTCTCTTTGCGTTTAAGGGCATTGGTGGCTGCTTCGTGCATATCAAGAACATCGGAAGCTTCAACAAATGAGATTCTGTCTAAATATTCATGAGGAGTAAGGGATCTTAGAAGAGTGACGTCCCCAACAAGAAGTGCTTTAAAATCACGTTCTCGTAATGCGTGAAGCGTTCCTTCAACAATGGGGGCAGGACCGAAATCCCCGCCCATCGCGTCAATTGCTATGGTTAGCATTTAGTTTTTATATTCGCCTGTCGTTTTGTTCACTCTATGAGGCATTTTCCATGTTCCATCAGTGTCTTTAACAGGCATAGGAAGGGTTACTTTATAGTGTGTTCTTCTTTTCGCGCCTCTGGTTTTACTCACGCGTCTCTTAGGTACTGCCATTTTATTCTCCTTTTAGTTGTTCACATTGTCCACAGTAGTGGTAATCGCTTTTGAAGGCTTCGATCTCACTTTGAAGCATTGAATCCACATCAATCGAACCGTCAAAAAATTCTATTATATTTAAAAGCCCTTCGCCTTCTTGATCTTCATAAAGACCCTCACAGGCAAAGACTTCAACATCTTCATTGACCATCAGCTTAAAACTTTCAGCGCATCGATCACACACATGAAGAAGGGTTCCTTCCATTGTACCTGTGCATTTTACCATTGTCTTACTTGTCTTTAACGCTTCTCCGAAAAATCTAATTTCACCTAAAGATGTTTCAAAATGAATCCCAGTTGTGGGAATTTTTTTGAATTCGATCTGCATTGAAATTAAAGAATTTCTCTTCGTGCAAAAAAGAAATCAATTTCGATTTTTGCATTCTCTAAACTATCACTACCATGAACTGCATTTGCATCAATACTATCGGCAAAATCAGCTCTAATCGTACCTTTAGCTGCCTCTTTAGGATTGGTTGCACCCATAAGATCACGGTTTTTAAGAACGGCATTTTCGCCTTCTAAAACCATAATCACAACAGGACCACTAATCATAAATGAAACCAATTCGCCAAAAAATGGTCTGCTTGCATGAACAGCGTAAAAAGCCTCTGCATCCGCTTGGCTGAGTTGTACTTTTTTCATCGCTGCAATTTTTAACCCATTTGATTCAAATCTGTCAACAATTTTACCAATAACGTTTTTTGCTACTGCATCTGGTTTAATAATAGATAATGTGCTCTCCACAATTCTCTCCTATAGATAATTTAATTTCATAACTTTGTAGGGAATTAGAACGTGGGAGTATAGCAGAATTTTTTTTTAATATCAATAAAGAGACGAGAAAGTATCTTACATGTAAAACTAAAGAGGAAAAATCCTCTTTAGTTTTTACTGTTTTTACTCAGCACAAGGCGTTGTGCCTTTTCTCAAATCTGCGCCGATTTCATCACGACTTGGCTGACCAGGATAAGGAGCATCCCATACGATACAGCCTTCTGTTGGGCACGCTTCTGCACATGCAGGGGCATCATGATGTCCGACACACTCTACACATTTGTCTGCATAAACATAATAAATATCTGCACCTGTTGGGTTGTCACTATCGTCTACAATTGCTTCCACAGGACACTCGTCGATACAGGCACCACATGCGATACAAATATCAGTAATTTTAACTGCCATAATTTCTCCTTACTTTAGTTTTATACTAGCAAAAAACTATACCGAAACTAAATTAAATTTGATATTAAAATGGATTGTAATCTAAACACATCAAACCAAAAGAAGGTAAACGCCCATTGACGTTTTTTCTGCTTCCCCTTAACGATCTTAAAAGGATTATTTGAATACTATCATTCAATTAGATTTTAGTTAAGCGGAGGCGTATTACATGAACTCAATAGCAAAAAAAGTGACAATTTTACAAGTATTCATTGTTTCTATCTCTATTTTTTCATTTATTTTTTACATCAATTTTTATCTGAGTGGTTATATTAAGCAAGAAACTGAACAAAAAATTCATTCAAATATTACAGATTTACAACAAACGGTTCAAGTTTATAACAGTGCGCTTGAAGATACTGCGGTGAAACTTTTTAGTATTTTTGAAGCGGGCTTTGGCTCTTTTAATGTCGATGCCAATGAGAAGATCAAGGTCAACGGTATTGAAACACCTTTAATTGCAGCAGGCGGATACACACTCAATAATAATTTTTCAAAAGTAGAAGCTTTTAAAGAGCTTACAGGAGCGATTTCAACTGTTTTTGCATTGAGTGGAGATGATTTTATTCGTGTCTCAACCTCTTTAAAAAAAGAAGACGGCTCACGTGCCATGGGAACTTATTTAGGGAAAAATAGCCCGGCCTATGAGCCCATTATGAAAAAGCAAAAATACATTGGAAGTGCAAGGCTTTTTGGTCAAGATTATATTACCGTTTACGCTCCTATTATTGAAGATGATAAAATTTTGGGAATTTTATTTATTGGTTACAATTTTACGGAGGGGCTTAAAGCACTTGAAGCACAGATCAATACGATGAAAATTGGGGAACATGGCTATTTTTATGCGATGAATACCAAAAGTGAAGCGTATGACATTCACCCAAAAAATGACGGAGCGAAAATTACTTCAGAGCTCGATAAAAAAATGCTCACACAAAAAAATGGAATGTTCCATATTATTGAAGAAGGGGAAGAGAAAATCTTAAGTTTTCAAGCCTTTAATAAGTGGAATTGGGTTTTAGTTGCCAAAGCCAATGAAAAAGATTTTCAAGCAGCAAACGACAAACTACGAGATATACTTATCATTACCTCTTTAATTCTTACCGTGGTAATTGTGCTTGTTATCTGGATTATTATCAATCAAATTATTACCAAACCGCTTAATAACCTGATTGAAAAAGCCAAAGAGCTCTCCAGTGGCGATGGCGATCTTACCCGAAAACTGCAGATTAAAGGCAGTGATGAAATCGCACAAGCGAGTGAGCAAATCAACCATTTTATTGAAAAAGTGCGTGTGCTCATTTGCAATGCAAAATCGCTCTCCAGTGAAAATTCTTCCATCTCTCATGAACTCTCAACCACCTCATTACAAGTTGAAAAATTGGTCGAACAATCAACCACCATTGTCTTTGATACCACCAAACAAGCCAATCAAGTGCGCGGAAATATGTTAGGCTCTATTGAGCAAGCTAAGAGCAGTAAAGAAGAGATGATTAAAGCCAACCGTTCACTCTACTCCGCCAGTAATGCCGTTGTTGCGCTCACGGATGAGATACAAAAAAGTTCTGTCACCGAAATTGAGTTAGCTCAAAAATTAAGCCAACTTAGTACCGATGCAGAACAAGTCAGAAGTGTTTTAACCGTCATCAGTGACATTGCGGATCAGACCAATCTCCTTGCCTTAAATGCCGCCATTGAAGCTGCACGCGCAGGAGAGCATGGACGTGGGTTTGCTGTTGTTGCGGATGAAGTACGAAAACTAGCGGAACGTACTCAAAAAAGCCTTATCGAAATTAATGCAACGATTAATGTCATTGTCCAATCCATCGTTAACTCCAGTGAACAGATGGGCCATAACTCTCAAAAAATTGAAGCACTCGCTATCAGCGCCCAAGAAGTTGAAAATCGTCTGCAAGAGAGCTTCACGATTATTGATGCGGTGACAAAAACAACCGAAAATACCGTTGATAATTATCTTCAAACAGGCACTGAAATTGATGCGATTATCACTAAGATAGGTGAAATCAATAAAATTTCAACAGAAAATAGCAGAAGCGTTGAAGAGATAGCAGGAGCGGCAGAACACCTCAGCAAAATGACGGAAAACCTCAACCATAAGCTCGAAGAATTTAGAACATAATTTTGGGTTAAAACTTATTGGATAAAATTAGTCTTCTTGATTAAAAGAGTTTTGTATATTTAATTGTATAATTTCTGTACCAATAAAAATTCTCAATTAAAGGATACCTATGTTAGTAACCAATAAAGCTCCTGACTTTACAGCAACTGCCGTTCTTGGTGACAACCAAATTGTCGACAACTTCAATCTATACGAAAACTTTGGATCAAAAGGCACTGTTGTGTTCTTCTATCCACTCGATTTTACCTTCGTATGTCCATCTGAAATCATTGCCTTTGATAAAAGACTTGAAGAGTTTAAAAACCGTGGAATTAATGTTGTTGGCGTCTCTATTGACTCACAATTTTCACACTTTGCATGGAAAAATACTCCTGTCAATCAAGGTGGAATTGGGCAAGTAAGATTCCCATTGGTTGCCGATATTACCAAACAAATTTCTCGTGATTACGATGTTCTTTTCAAAGAGGGTGTCGCACTTCGTGGTTCATTCTTGATCGACAAAGACGGTACGGTAAGACACGCTGTGATCAATGACTTACCTCTTGGAAGAAATATTGATGAGATGTTACGAATGATCGATACGATGCTCTTTACAAATGAATACGGTGAAGTGTGCCCAGCCGGTTGGCAAAAAGGCGATAAAGGTATGACAGCAAGCACAGAAGGTGTTGCTGATTATCTAGCGCATAACTCAGAAAAACTATAATCATCTTCGCTAAGAGAGATGAACTCTCTTAGCGTACTCTTTTTTATGACCTCTTGTGACACACAGAACATGACTCAACACTGGCAATCACATCCATTCGATCAATTTTAACGCTCTTAGCTTGCTCTAACGCTGTTTGATATTCAAACAAATTTTGGTCATAATCCACATCTTCAATCGCTCCACACTGTTTACAAATAATATGAATATGTGGCTTTGAGTAGATGTCATAGCGCATTTTCCCCTCAGCGGTATTGACCTCAATCACCACACCTTTTTCTTTCAGTGTTGCAAGGTTTTTGTAAACCGTTGCCAAAGACATCGATGGATTCTCTTTTCTAAGTGCCTCATAAAGATCATCAATTGTCGGATGCATCTTTTTACCTAACTCTTTAAGAACCGATATTCTTTGGGGTGTTGCTTTAAGCTCTTTGGTTTTGAGAAGAGTGATAAAATCATTCATCATAGACCCCTTTCTTATTACTATTTTCTGAATGATTCCATAATTCAGATCAATTTTCCTGAAAAAAAACTAACTAATAGTTTTTATTAATTAATATACTTCTTACAAAATGCGTTTGCAAGAAGAAAAAGCACCAGAGGTGCGTGGGCATTGCGCCGAGCAAAACCCAGTGTTAACGTAGTCTTTAAAGCTTTGCTTTAAAGACGTGTAAAAAATTCTACAAGAGCTCTAATAGAGTTCCTTTAAAATGGCTTCGGATAACTGTTCAATGCTAATGCCCAATTTTTTTTCAATCAAATGTGTCGCACCGTGCGTGATAAAAGCATCCTCATATTCAAAGCTTTTAATCTTTACATGTAAAGCATGTTTCTCTTTCAATACCATCAGCAATGAGCCAACGCCACCAATCTTTACACTGTCACTAAAGACATACCATTGATCATACTCTTGCGCTAAAGAGATCAGTAATGGCTCATCCAAAGGTTTGACAAATCGTAAATCGACAATCGCTGCTTCAATACCTTTCTCAGCCAATAATTTTGCGGTTGCCACAGCTTTTCCAACCCCTGCACCATACCCTAAAAGAAGAATGCTGCTTTGCCCTTGTTGGAGCAGTTGTGCTTTTCCATACTCAAACGGCAAGGATTCAAAAGCATCTGATTCTAAAAATGATCCTCTTGGATAACGAATGGCTAATGGCCCTTTGTGAAGATACGAGTAGTGAATCGCTGCGTGCATGCTTCGTTCATCGCGTGGTGCCATTAAGGTCATATTGGGGACGGCACTAAGATAAGAAATATCAAATGCCCCTTGATGCGTCTCGCCATCTTCACCCACAATGCCCGCACGATCAATTGCAAACACAACATCCAAATTCATAATACAGGCATCATGAATCACTTGATCATACGCTCGTTGCAAAAATGTGGAGTAGATTGTAATATAGGGTTTAAAACCCTCTTTCGCCATGGCACACATCGATGTTACAGCATGTTGTTCAGCAATTGCCACATCCCAAAAACGATTTGGATACGCTTGAATTAAAGGCGTTAATCCTGTGCCGCTGGGCATGGCTGCGGTAACACCTACGACATTGTCGTGCGTTTTAGCCAATTGCATCAGTGCTTCAGAGTACATCGTTGTTGCATTTTTGCTCAGCCCTTGCTTGATCGCTTCGCCACTTGCCACATCAAAAGGGCCTACACCATGCCACTTTTCGTAGTACCCCTCCGCCATCTCATAGCCTTTGCCTTTGAGGGTTTGTGCATGAACGATCACAGGTTTTTTAAGACTTCGCGCCGATTGCAATGCACGAATCAGGCTTTCAACATCATGACCATCAATGGGCCCAATATAATCAATACCCAACTCTTCAAATAAAATACCAGGCGTAATCAGCTTAAAACTCTCTTCAAACTTTTTCGCCATGTATGTAGCACTCTCAGGTAGGTACTGCAAAATTTGTTCGGTTGTTTTTTTAATTCTTTGGTAAAATCCACCCGCCATCGCACTGGATAAAAACTTGCTAATGGCACCAATGGGCTTTGAAATACTCATTTTATTATCGTTGAGTAAAATGACAACAGGGTAACGGCGATCGCCTAGCTCATTGAGTGCTTCATACACCATCCCCGCACTGAGTGAGCCATCTCCAATCAACGCAATGGGTACGCGTTTGTATTGCTCTCCTTTGAGTGCTATCGCTTTTGCAGCGCCTACAGCAAGTGAAATTGAGGTGGAGCTATGCCCGGCAACAAAGTAATCACACGGTGATTCATTGGGTCTTGTGTAGCCACTAATGCCATCAATTTCCCTAAGCGTATCGAAACGATCCCAACGATCGGTGAGGAGTTTATGGGTATAGGCTTGATGACTTACATCGAAAATAAAAGGATCATTCTTCACATCAAAGACGTAGTGCATGGCAACAATTAGCTCCACAGCGCCTACATTGCTGCTCAGATGCCCACCATTTTTACTGACGGTCTGAATAATTTTTTGCCTAATTTGCTCACAATATTCGTTCAATTCTTCAATGGAGTATTCTCGTAATGTTTTCATCGCTTCCAGTGCTTTTTAATTTTCTTGTAGTAAATATTTTACTTTTTCTAAACGCATTGCCAAATTGCCGTCGAGGTTTCCCACGTCGCTGAGAATGACAACGCCACCTAAGGTAATCGCATCATCAGACGTTACTTTGATCTTTTCATCTTCTGCGTAAAGCTCTTTAAGTGCCTCTAAATCTTTAGGGTTGACCCTCAGTTCAATTTTAATCGCATCTTTAACCTCTTGCAATAACGCTTTTGAAAGCGATGCAGCAATTTTTGAACTTGAGACACTCACCTCTTTTTTAATCACCTCTTTGGCGATCTCAAAAGCCGTCACACTCATATCGGTTTCTAGTTTAGCCAATCTCTCTTCGATGCTTTTATACAGCGTATCCAAATGCCCAATCGATTTTAAATAGCGTGACTTCATCTCAGATGTCACCTCTTCAAACTCATCTTTGGCTTTTTGGTACCCTTGAGCATAGGCGTTTTCACGCTCTCTGGTGAGCTCTTCTGTGAGTCTATTATTAAAATCTTGTTCTTGTTTTTCAATCTGAATTTGAAGTTTTACCACATTAGTTGTCAGCTCATCGGTCTTTTTGAGCAGCTCTTCAATAAACTGATTTTGGGTTCCCTCTTCAATACGGGCAATGTTAACGATTTCATCAGGAACATGCTTTGATTCGCTAGCAAAAGCGTTTTCAGTGACGTACTCTTCATTTACATGTAAAGGTGCCACGCCATCTGCTACGTTGGAGCCTAGGACTTTAAACCGATACGGTTTAACCGAGTGATCGTCTACTTTTTCTTTATCAATGATATTTTCTGTCACGATCTTAACCTATCATCTCTTCGGCTTCGCCGATTTGGAGAATGCCTTGCTCTGAAAGTTTTTGCACCTCTTCAACAATCTTTCGTTGAGACTCTTCGACATCTTTGACACGAACAGCGCCTAAGAAGTTCATCTCCTCGACAAACGCTTCTTGAGCACGTTGTGACATATTATCAAAGAACTTGCGTTTAAGATCCTCGGCTGAGCCTTTCAGAGCTACCATCAAATCACGTTTATCGGCAACTTTAAGGATTTCACGCACGGCATTGCCATCAAGTTTCATAATATCTTCAAACGTAAACATCATATCTTTAATAATAGAAGCCAGTTTCTCATCGGCTTGTTCAATGTAGGCAATCGTTGTTTTAGACGCTTTTTGACCCAAACGGTTGAGGATTTCAGCCACAGCCCTTGGCCCACCCACTTCCACTTTATACGAAGTCAAGGATTCGAGTTTATTCTCTAAAACAGCCGACACTCTTTTAACAACAGAAGGTGAAATCTCACCTAAGTTTGCCATTCTAATCGTTACTTCACTTCTCAACTGATCAGGGAAAAACGAGAGTGTTTCAGCCGCACTCGTTGGATCCATATGTGCCAAAATAAGCGCAACCGTTTGAGGGTGCTCATTCATAATAAAATCACCCAACTGTTGAGGCTTAATTTGAGAGAGGTAACCAAAACTTTGAGAATTTTCCATCGATTTAGAGAGTTTATCAAGAATTTTCTGAGCACCCTCCGCTCCAAACGTACGGTATAAAATCTCTTTCGCATACTCCATACCACCACTTCGGATGTATTGGTTGGATTGTAAAATGACATAAAATTCTTCTAAAACAGCATTAGCAACCGATTTATCAATATTTTTGGCCGTTGCAATAAATTTGGAAATATCCGTTACAACGTCTATCTCCATATGTGAAAAAAGGTTAGCGGTTGAATCTTCACCCAGTTGGATCATCAAAATTGCCGCTTTTTCAGACATTGAGAGTTCATTATAGAGGGTTTTTTGCTCTTCTGTTAGTTTCATTATCCAATATCCTTAGAACTGTTTCTGCTACTATCGTAGTCGCCTTCATTGCGAATCATAGACTGTAAAAGTGAAGCAAATTCTTCACCTTTTTGCTCAGCAACATGTTTAAGCTTTTCAAGTAAAACATCGTATTTAAGGGCTTCTTCGTTAAAGTCTTGACCAATACCAAGTTGATCTTCCACTTTTTTACGCGCTTGTCTAAATTTCTCCAAGGTATCTTCGGCACCCTCTTCTTCATGGGTCGTAACAGGTTCGACCTCATCTTCAAAGTCATCCAATTTTGTCTCCACCATTTTTTGGCTAAAGGGAATGATAACTTTTTTGTAGAAGATAAAGAGCAAAATAGCAACAATCAGGTATTTAACCAGTGGCACCAATGGCCCTACGTAATTAGAGACTTTATCCATCATATCTTTGGTTGGAGCACGGGTTCCATCGCTGGAGAGTGGCTTGAATTCAAAGTTATTCACCGTGACTTCGTCCCCTCTTGTTTGATTGTATCCAACCGTTTGACGTACCACATCACGAATGGCATCCATCTGTTCTTGGGAAAGTGAAAAATACTCTAACTCGTTCTTTTTATTGCCCTCACTGTCCACTCCGTATTTATAAACACCATCCACCACTACTGCTGCAGTTAAGCGTTTAATTTTTGCAAACTCATCTTTAGAATTGACCACTTTTTTAGAAATTTCATAATTGGTTGTGGTGGAACTTTTTTGATAGGTTTCACTTTTTTTACCATTTTCTAACCCTTGAACAGGTCCGATATTGCTAATAGCACCAGGAACGCCACCCACATCTTGGGGCTCTTTTCCTTCACGCTTCTCTTCAACGCTCTGCTCACTTCTGGGAACTGAGTTTGGATCATACGTTTCACTCACATAATCTTGCTGTGAAAAGTCAAAATCAATTGTTACTTTGGCATTCACTTTATCCACACCACCAATAACAGGCGCTAAGACATTGATAATTTTTTGCTCAACATTATTCTCAAACTCTTTTTTATAACGCATCTGACTTTTAACAAGCTCACCTTGGAAGATGTTGCTCTGCTCGTCGCCCAAAGGCTCACCATCTTGATTGACAACAGAGACATTTTCCGCATTGAGGTTAGAAACAGAAGCTGCAACGAGATTTTTAATGCCGATAATCTGTTTGATAGAGAGGTTCATACTGGGGCGAATATTTAAAACAATGGAAGCCGTTGGAGCCGCTTGTTTTTGCGCAAAAACGGTCTCTTTTGGAATCGCTATATGCACACTCGCATTGGCAATAGGACCCAGGCTTTCAATCGTGCGCGCAAGTTCGCCCTCAAGGGCGCGAATGTATTTAATTTTTTGTTCAAAATCGGTCGCACCAAACTCCGTTTTATCAAAAATCTCAAAACCTACTTTGCTGTTTTTAGGAATGCCAAGGGCTGCAATCGCAATGCGCTGTTTATGAACGACATCACTCGGAACTGCGATGGTGCCTTCATTGAGCACTTTATAAGGAACTTTTTCTTTTTCGAGTTGCTGAATAATCAGTGCAGAATCACCTGCGGTTGTATTTTCAAACAGAACACTGTAGCCATTGCCTGTGCCCGAAGTTGAATTTTTATAAAGCGTCAGAAACACTAAAAAACCAATCAAAACAACAATCGATACGGCAGCAACAATCCTTTGGCGCAAGGTCAAGTTTTGTATAAGTGTTGCTATTTGGTTTAAAAGTGTTCTAAGCTCCATAGTCTCTTTCTCTTACATGTAAAGTGTTTTAAAGCATTCAAAAAAGCGTGCATTTTGCTCTGGTGTTCCGATAGTAACACGAATAGCATTCATACCATACGATCCTAAATTTCTAACGATTATACCCTTTTCCATCAACTTTTGCGCAATTGCGCCAGAGTTTTTACTCGCATCAAATTCTAAAACGATAAAGTTGGTATAACTCTCAATCACTTTAAATCCAAGCTCTTTTGCAAATGCTTCATACGCGCTCATCTGCTCAAAATTTTCCTTAACCGAAGCATCCACAAACGCTTCATCACTGAGTGCTACAATCGCAGCTTTAAGTGTGAGATTGGTGATGTTAAACGGTGCTCGAAGTTTCAAAAACGTTTGAATGATCTCAGGCTGTGCAATGCCATAACCACAACGCATACCGCCCAGTCCATACGCTTTTGAGAAGGTTCCGGTGTAAATGGCATTAGGGTATTTGGTTATTAGCTCTTGGGAATCAATATTTTTAGCAGGATCTTTAAAGCGTGCATACTCTAAATAAGCGGCGTCAACCACCACCAATGTCTCTTTGTCAATTTGATCTAAAAAAGCATAAACATCTTTAGCATCCAAACACTCGCCTAATGGATTATTTGGGATACAAAGCATAATGATCGAAATATCTTTATTTGCTTTATAAATTTCAAGCATCTCTTTCAAATTGTGCTGAGCAGAAGGCGTTCTAAGTACTTTTGCACCTGTTTGAAGCGCATAAATTTCATACATGGCAAAGGTAATACCTGCCATTAACACTTTCGTATTCGCATTGGCTTTCGCGTGAATCGCAATCTCAATCACTTGATCACTACCTGAGCCTATGATAATGTTTTTATCTTCAACATGGTATTTTTTCGCCAAAGACTCTTTGAGTTCATACATACTGTCATCGGGATAACGGTTCATATGAACCGCTTCTGCGCGTACCGCTTCAATCACTTTTGGACTACACCCTCTTGGGTTTTCATTGCTTGCTAGTTTAATCACATCTTTGGCTTCAATGCCATACTCACGTACCACAAGCTCAATCGGCTTGCCCGCTTCGTACGTTTTTAAATTTGCTAAAATACCGTTAAATTGCATTCCTCATCCTCCACAAATATAGCTTCCAAGCCATTTAATATCGTATCTGTCTCTATTTTCATCGATCACTTTTTGGACATTTTCATCATCAATGTGTCCCTCAAAATCCATGTAAAAAATGGATTGAAACCCTTTTTCTTTTGTTGGGCGCGACTCAATCTTTGTAAGATTCACTTTTTGATCTTGGAAGGTTTGTAAAAACTCCACAAGTCCGCCTGGTTTATCATCAGTTTTTGCCAAAATGGAGGTTTTATTATGTACCCCTTTTTTGTTTTTGAAGTCACTTAAAATCAAAAAGCGCGTCTGGTTTGCCATATTGTCTTCAATTTTTTCAAACAAAATGGGCAAGTTCGACAATTTAGCAGCAATGTGTGAGCAAATCGCTGCGGCATCTGGATCTTCGCTTGCTTTTTTTGCCGCTTCTGCCGTTGATTTGGTGGGAATAAACTCCACGCCTAAGAGCATATGCTCCTCCAAAAATCTTCGACATTGGTTGTAACCTTGCGGATGTGAGTAGATGCGTTTTACTTTTTTAATGTCCTCGCACACCGTAGCAAAGGAGTGGTGAATGTCCATATACAGTTCTGCTACAATTTTTGAGCTAAATTTTCCTAAACAATCCAGTGTCGTACCCACGGCACCTGCGGTATTGTTTTCCACAGGAACCACGCCGTATTTTGCTTCACCATTTTCCAAGACATGAAACACTGCTTCGATGGAACTGACTTCAATATAACTGCCCATCGCGCCAAAACGACTCTCTGCGGCTTGATGCGTGTAACTGCCTTCTGGTCCCATAAATGCGATTTTCTCAGGAAATTCAAGGTTGCGGCTTACGGCAAAAACTTCTAAAAAAATTGCATCTATCGCTTTTGTGTTCAGCGCACCGTTATTGAGCGCTTTGAGACGATCTAAGATCTCTTTTTCACGCTCAGGTCGGTAAATTGCTGTTCCACTGGTTTGTTTGGCACGTCCAATCTCTTTGACCTTTTCCATACGTTCATTGAGTAGTTTTAAGATCTCATTGTCAATCAGATCAATCTCTTTTCGAAATTTATCGATTACCTGCATGATGTGCCTTTCCTATGGAATAACTCACAGATATGCTTTCTCTAATGCAATCACATCTTCAAAGCTTTCACGTTGGCGAATCAAACGATCTTCGCCCTTTTCAAGTGCAACTTCGGCGACGCGCGTACGTGTGTTGTAATTGCTACTCATCGTAAAGCCGTAGGCTCCTGCACTTTTAACGACCAGAAGATCATCGTGTTCAAGGGCAGGTAAGGCAATATTTTTCGCAAAAAAGTCACCACTTTCACAAATCGGACCAACGACATCACACACGCTTGTCGCTTGCTCTTCTTTGCCTTCAACATCAATGGCATGATACGCTTGGTAAAGGCTGGGGCGAATCAGGTCGTTCATAGCGCCATCAACGATCACAAAGCGTTTAAAACCATTGTTTTTTTCATACAGCACACGCGTTAAAAAGAAGCCACAATCGCCTACCAAATAGCGTCCTGGTTCGCACACAAGTGTGACATCAAGACCGGTAAGGGCTGCAAAAATTGATTGAGCGTAAGCATAAAGATCAACAGTTGTTTCATCTTTGTACTGAATACCAATGCCACCACCCACATCAAAAAATTTAATCTCTATTTTGAGCGCTTTTAAATTTCGTAATAAATTCGCCAACACCAGTGCCGCTTCTCTAAAAGGCTCCACTTCGGTTATCTGACTTCCAATATGAAAATGGATGCCCACAGGATCAAGTGAAGCGCTGTTTTTGGCATGAATGTACATGCGTTTGGCACTGTCCAAATCCACGCCAAATTTATTTTCATGAAGACCCGTTGAGATATACGGATGGGTTTGAGCATCGATATTGGGATTGACACGAATGCTGATGCGTGCAATCACGCCTAGTTTTGAGGCAATCATCTCAACGCGATTCATCTCCTCTTCACTCTCAAGGTTGATCATCAAAATATCGTTTTGAAGGGCTTCTTCAATCTCTTCATCCCGTTTGCCGACACCACTAAAAATAATTTTGTATTTTGGAATTCCCGCCACTAAAGCGCGTTTCACTTCGCCAATGGAGACGCAATCGCATCCTGCACCTAGGTGTGCCATGTGTTTTAAAACAGAGAGATTGGAGTTTGATTTTACGGCAAAACAGATCAGTGATTTGCGTGCTTTAAAAACCTCTTTGAGAGCAGAAAATTTTGTGTCGATCGTATCAAAATCATACACGTATAAAGGGGTGCCATATTTTTGTGCCAAAGCTTGGAATTTCGTCATTTTGAACCTTATCAGAGATAACAATAATTTACTATTCTATCAAAAAGTTCAACAAAAAATGATTAAATAGAGCCCAATTTAGCGTTTAGCGTAAAAATGTAATGCTGTAAAAAAGAGCAGAATAATTGGAAGTAAAATAGCAATCTCAGCAAAAATAACGCCATTGGCTGCCAAACGGCTGAGCAAAAAGAGTCCACTCCACACCACAAGGGTGATAAAGGCAAACGAAGAAGCAATCAGTGCCATATTAAAATAACGCCCCATAACAGGTGCTTTATAGTACAAAATGACAATCAAAAAAGGGGCAAAAAGCGGGAAAAAAAGTTGGTAAAAAAGTGTCGCTTTGATCTTATGGGTATTCACCCCTTGGGTTTCAAAAAAGAGTAGCGCATCGATGCCGTCTATAATGGAGAGTGCATATTCACTCTGATACACATTGTCCATGATCTTTGGTTTAAAATTTTCCATCGTTTTGAGTGTTTCAACACTTTCCGTGCGGTATCCTGTATCATCCAGCGAGCTGACATGCGGTTTATGAATGATGCTGACATTTTCTAAAACCCAATGATTTTGAATAAACGAAGCAACGGAAGCGCGAATAATCTTGGTAAGATCCACACTCTCCACTTCAAAAATAGTGACATCGTATGCGACTTGTTTAAGAGGGTCAAGCCGCTTAAAATAGACATACTGGTTATCGTGTTTTAAGAAAAGATCTTCGGAACTGGTGGAAATACGGTTATATTTTTTAAGATTGGCACTGTACTCGTACGCATAGGCAAACTCGGTGCAATTAAGCCCAATGTAGCCCAGCGTTAGGAGCAAAGCCGTCAGAAAGAAAGGTCTGACCAAAGAGCGTTTTGAGATACTTGAAGCGTACATACAAATGAGCTCATTGGATTTGATCATCCCAAAATAGGTTACAACCATGCCAAAAACAATAGAGAGTGGCAATACATAATTGACCGCATTCATCCCTTGGAAAATTGCGTAGAGTAGCTGTAAATTGGCAGAATCGGGAATGTTATTGTAATTGGTAAGCAGATCAACACCGACATAAAAAAGATCAAGCGCTATGAAAATAACAAAGAAATTTTTGAGATAATTTTTAACAATGTATTTCTCAAAAAGTTTCATACCTTATCCGCCTCGCACAGTGTTTGTTTAAGGGAGTATTGTAGCGAAACTTCTTTTAAATCCTGTGAGAGGAGGGCTTGAATGCTTTTCTTTACATGTAAAAGAATTTCGGGTAAAAATTCTCGCTGACACGCTGAAAAATCAGAAAGCACATACTTGGCTACATCGCTTTTATGCAAGGGTTTTCCAATGCCAATGCGCACCCGTATATACTCAGCACCAATATGTGCATCAATCGATCTTAACCCGTTATGACCGCCATGACCACCTCCGATTTTAAAACGCAGGGTTCCAAAAGGAAGGTCTAAATCATCATGAATCACAATAATTTGATCAGGTTTAAAGTAATCATCCACGGCTCTAACACTTTCGCCTGAGAGATTCATATACGTTGTGGGTTTAAGAAGAAGCATCGAAGGGGCTTTAAAAAGCTCGCCTTTGAAATTGGCTTTGGTGATTTTTTCGCAAGAAGATTGGTCATCGATGAGTGCATCGATGACCATAAAACCGACATTATGTCGATTGTTTTTGTATTGTAAGTCTGGATTTCCAAGCCCTACGATCAGTGTCATAATAAGCGTTACTTCGCTTTAATAACTCCGGCAACAGAAACACGTGTCTCATCCATGATGATAACGTTTGCTGGAACGGGGATATCACGTACGAGAACAGTATTACCAACATCAAGTCCACTGACGTCAATGACGAAGCTGTTTGGTAAATTTTCTGCTGTACATTTAACGGTTAAACGTTTTTTTGATTGAATCAAAACGCCTTTGTTTTTTGTGCCGACGGGAAGACCTTCAAGCATAACAGGCACTAAATATTTACTAAGAACACCTGGAAGTGCAATACGCAAATCTACATGTAAAAGATTGCTATTTACTGGGTCTCTTTGGTAATCTTGGATCACAACATTGTACTCTTTACCAGCAACTTTGACTGGGAAAATAAGAGTCTCTTTGTTCTTTGCTGCTTTGATGAATTCGTTTGCTTTAAATGCAGCATTGATGTTTTGTTCACCCTTACCGTAAATATTAGCAATTAGATATCCATCTCTACGAAGCGCTTTGGTAGCCTTTTTTTCGATACTATCTCTAATGATGCCTTCTAACATAGTTTTCCTTTGTAAAAAATAAGGTGCTAATTGTACAGGAGTAAACCTAAAAGCTGTATAAAGTTTCTATTTCTTTAAGCTAAGGATGTCTTTGTCGATCTCTTGAAGCTCTTTGATGCTTACACGCGTCTCATCTTTGCGTGTCTCTTTTTGACTTTTATCGGCATCGTAAAAATCGAGTGCCATCGTAATGTCATTGCGACTGGTCGAGGTTTGAATCGCCGCTTCACGTGAGATTCTTCCCTCCGCGTACAATCCTAAAAGGGCTTGATCAAAGGTTTGGGTTTTGTAAACGTCTTTTCCCTCTTTAAGCGCATCAGGAATTTCACCCTCACGCCCTTCTAAAATCAATGCCTCAATACGGGCGTTTTTGACCAAAATTTCGACTGCTGCTGTTCGTCCATTATCGACCGTTTTAACCAATCGTTGCGCAACAATGCCTTGCAAAACAGACGCCAATGACATCTTGATGCGGTTTTGCTCGCTTCCTGGGAACATACCAATGATACGCCCAATGGTCTCTTTTGCATCTACGGTGTGCAGTGTGGAGAGCACTAAGTGACCGGTTTCGGCTGCGTGCATCGCCGTTTCGATCGTTTCAAGATCACGCATTTCACCCACCAAAATAACATCAGGATCTTCACGAAGTGCGGCACGAAGCGCATCGGAGAAGGAGATGGCATCTTGCCCGATGGCACGCTGATTGACCACGCACGATTCATCTTTGTAGATAAACTCCACGGGGTCTTCAATCGTAATAATATGCTTTTTTTGCGTCTTGTTGATGCGATTGATCATCGAAGCAAGTGTCGTTGTTTTACCCGATCCCGTAGGACCTGTGACTAAAATAAGACCCCGAGGAAGATCGCACAGCGTGTTCAAAATATCAGGCAAATGAAGGGCTTCAATCGTAGGAAGCACCATCGGGATCGTTCTAAAAACTGCGGAGACACCATCGACTTGAAAGAACATATTAACACGGAAACGGTACTCATCGTTGAGTTTAAAGGTGAAGTCAATAGACATCTTGCAAAACTCAAATAAAAGGCACTAAAAATGCTTGGCAAGAGGCATGAAAAAATATGAACAAATGCAAAAGCATAAACCCAAAGATTTTAAGCGCCATATTGGCGTTAATGAAGAGACATTTAACGCAATGATAGAGGTGTTTAGGCAATACGATGAGAATCGTAAAAAAGGATTAGGTGTAGGAGGGAGGAGATCTCTTTCACCAGAAAATAAAGTACTTTTGATGCTTGGCTATTATCGTGAGTATCGCACCCTTGAACATATTGGATTTGATTATGGTGTGAGTGAATCAACGGCTTCAAGGATTGTATGTGAAGTAGAAGAAGTGTTGATTAAGTCTGGTAGATTTTCATTGCCAAGCAAGAGAGAACTCTATAAAAGTGATGTTGCCCTCTCTTTTGTTGTCATTGATGCGACAGAAACGCCTTGTCAAAGACCCAAAAAAAGCAAAGAGAGTACTACTCAGGTAAGCAAAAGCGTCATACCCTTAAAGGACAGATTGTGATTGATAAAGAGGAGAGGATTATGTGTGTGCATACCGCTAAAGGTACGACACATGATTTTAGACTGTTTCAAGAATCTAATCTCCCCTTGATGCCCAAGACCTGTGTTTATGTTGATTTGGGATATCTGGGTATTGCCAAAGAACATAGCCATTGTCAAATTCCCCATAAAGCCTCCAAACTTCATCCTTTGAGTGAGGAGCAAAAAGAGGAAAACAGACAAAAAGCAAGTGCTAGAATATGTGTTGAACATGTGAATGCTAAAATCAAAACATTTCAGATACTCACCCAAAAATACAGAAACAGAAGAAAACGATTCAATCTACGCTTTAATTTGATATGTGGATTAATCAACTTTGACCGTGGTTTTGCTGTGGAATACAAATGAGTTTTGCAAGATGTCTAATGTTTTTCTTCTCAACCAACTCAGGGAAACGACTTCGTAAAAGCTCTTTTGCCAACGTCAGTCCATCTTGGTATCCAAGCGCTTCTTTTGAAAAGGAGACAATTTCACCATGAATACGCCCACGAATTGTCGCTCCTGTCTTTACATGTAAATCGCTTCCTTTGTGCTCAACCAGCTTACTGAGATAAAACTTCAGCTTTTTGGTCATCTCAAATGTGAGTTCGCTTACATTGACTTCAACTGCTGCCATTTGGGCATCCTTTGTCTATTTGAGTTCGTTTAAAATCTCTACAAAAGCTTCTTTAAAGGCACGTAAACCCTCATCCATCAATTCATCACATACAACGTTCATATCGATGCCATTGGCTTCTACAGAGTGAAAAAAGTTCTCAATCCAGTCCGATCTAAGCTCGATAGGCTTGCACGCTTTAGAAGAGGCAATGAATGCTTTAATGGTTGCAAGTGGAGCGGTATTGATCGAGTTTGGAAGCAAAAGTTCTTTAATGTAATAATCAGGACTCAGCTTATCGCCTTTAGCGCCTGTACTCGCAAACAACGTTCTCACATTGGGTAACTTTGCATTTTGAATGAGCTCATAGCAACGCATGGCGTTCATAATGCCCACACGTGATGTTACAAAATCAATCTTTGCAAGTTCACCATCCAACTTACGATCAAAACGACTGACAAAGATGCTGATGACCGCTTGAGGCAGTTTTTTAACCCCTTTTTCGACTAACGTTTTATTCGCACTGCCAAAGGCTTTAATACACTCTTTGGTTTGAGTGTCAGAGAAAACAAGAGTAGCATTGACATTTATGCCTTCGCTCAAAAGCGCTTCCATCGCACTAAAACCAGCCTCCGTAGCTGGTACTTTGATCATCACATTAGGATAACCGATCGCTTTGAAAAGGCGTTTGCCCTCTTCTACGGTCGCTTCGGTATCGTCACATAAGAAAGGGTCTACTTCGATGCTGATAAAGCCATCATCGCCTTTTTCATACGAACTTAAAAGCTTTTTGGCGGCGAGTTGAATGTCGCTAATCGCCAGCGCTTCATAAATCTCTTTAGCCGATTTGCCTTGGAGTTTGGCTTTATCTTCTGCATACGCAGGCGAGCCTAAAAAAGCGGCTTGGAAAATAGAAGGATTACTCGTTGCCGCATTAACAACATTGTTTGCGATCAACTCGCCAAATTCACCCTCAAGGAAGCTTCGCTCCACAAAATCACACCATAACGAAAATTTCAGTTCATTGTTATACATTGTTTGACTCTTTTAAATAAATTGGAGAAGATTGCGCATATCTTTCTCATCGATCACGATATTCGCTGCATTTTTCAAAATCGGTTTGGCGCAAAAGGCTACTTTCTTCGCCGCACATTCAAACATCGAGATGTCATTCGCGCCATCACCCACGGCAATCGTATTTTCATAACTTACATGTAAAAGATTTTGCAAGCGTCTTAGCATATCACCTTTGGAAAAACCAAACATCATGTCGCCACCGACCAGTCCACTAAGATGTCCATCTCTTACATGTAAAACATTCGCAAAGTCCACATCAAACCCTAAAATCGCTTTAGCAGGTGTCGTTGCGATGCGAAAACCTCCGCTAAAAACGACTACCGTATAGCCTTTGGCTTTCAGTCCAGAGATTGCCTCTTTGGCACCATTCATCAGAGGTAAGCAAGCGCACATCTCTTCTGCAATTTTGGCGTTCATCCCTTTTAAAAGCCCTACACGTGTGCTCAAACTCTCGAAAAAATCAAGCTCTCCACGCATCGCAGCTTCAGTTATCGTTGAAACCTCTTTTTCGACTCCATGCGCTTTGGCTAGAAAATCGATGGTTTCGCCATCCATCAGCGTTGAGTCAAAATCAAACACACACAACTTCATCCAGACTGCTCCTTGTGATTCTTAAGGCACTTATTATAGCAGTATCTTGCTTAGGCAATAAAACATAAAACAATTACCTCTTTTTCAGCGTTTAAGTTATAATACGCCAAAGTTCACCCGAATGGATAAACGAAATGATTGAAAATTTTATTGAAAAATTAAAGCATGACACCTTCTTGACGCTTGAGACAACCCCGATGCACGAGCCAACGTTTGAGCCGATTATTGAAAAAATTGCGACGTTTGGACTGGATAAAATTGTGGATGGCTTTAGCACCACCGACAATCCGCTCGCACGTCTTAAGTTCAATGCCCTTTTTGGCGCGCTCAAACTTCAAACACAGTTTCATAAACCCGTCATCGCGACAATGAGCATGCGAGACCGCAATAAAGTCGCCTTACAATCGGACCTTTTGGGCGCCAATGGATTTGATCTGCGCACGATTCTCGCCCTTACGGGAGACCCAGCGAGCGCAAGTGATCAACCCGCCGTTAAAGGGGTTTTTGAAGGAAACAGTACGCTTCTGTTAGAAATCATTCAGTGCTTTAATGCAGGCATTGACTACTCGGGAAAACCGTTTAAAACGCAACCCAAACCCATTTACTCCTTTGCGGTGTGCAATGCACATGCCAATACCCCTAAAAATTTAATGAAAAAGATGGCAACAAAGATCAAACATGGCGCGGTGGGCATCATCACCCAACCTGTTTACAGCGTTGAAAATGCGAAAATGCTTTTAGACTTACTCAAAGATGCCAAAGCCGAGATCAACAAAGAGCAGAGCCAAGCGCAACTCATTTTAGGGTTTTTTCCGATTATCAAACTGCGTACCGCTCAATTTTTGAGCGCGCACGTTCCAGGCATTCATGTGCCTTCTATCTGGATGGACAAACTAGCACATGCTAAAAAAATCAGTGAAGAAGAAGAGAAAAAAGTAGGGTTTGAACTCTCTTTAAATGCCTTTTTAGAACTTAAAAAGATTCATCCAAAGATTCATATAATGAGTGCCAATAACTTTGAATTGGTCGCAGATTTGGTGAAGTATTAAGGTGTTTACATGTAAAGCGCCAAACCTTTTGATTTGGCGCTTTACAAGGGTTTAGAAATCGCGTTTTAAGAGTTGTTCGACTTTGAGAATTGTCAAGATATTTTCATCCCGCATTCCAATGCCGTACACCATCCCTTTTTCCGCATGAATCGTTTCAGGTGGTGGTCCAATACGACTGCTTTTGATACGAATCGCCTCTGTGAGACGATCAATCACAAAGCCTGCGGTATTATCGACACCCTTCATAACGATGTAGCGCGTATCTTCCGTCACTTTAGCTGGATCCATTTTGAACTTGCTTCTAAGATCAATCAAAGGAATGACGCTTCCGCGAAGGTTAAAGACACCTAAGATATACGTTGGCACACTGGGAACCCTTGTGTATTCAATCGGTTTAATGATCTCTTGAATGCTTAAAATGGGCACCGCGTACTCTTCTTGCCCTATAATAAATCCGACCAGTTGAATAACATCATCCTCTTTTTTGTGCGGCTCATCAACTTGTTCTTGCTGTTTTTTAAGAATTTGATTGAGTTTATCATTCATCGTTTTGCCCCACTTATAGTTTTATATTTTTTCGCACAACACTCTCGAGATATTCGGGAGAGTATGGCTTGGTGATGTATTCACTCATACCTGATTCAACGCCTCTAAGTCTGTCTGATTTAGACGTACGAGATGTTACTGCAATGAGTGGAAGGTTTTTGTACTTCGAGTATTTACGAATCTCGCCCGCTAACGTGTATCCATCCATGCGCGGCATCTCAATATCAATCAAAACCGCATCGATGCTGTATTCAGCCGATTTGAGCATGTTAAGAGCTTCTTGACCATTGCTGGCTTCAAGCACTTTAACCCCAATAGGTTCCATCGATTTTTTCATGATGTTACGATCCATCGCACTATCATCCACCGCTAAAACGATGTAGTCGCTTGGTACCGTTTTGGTCTTCACAACGGTTTCTGCACTCGCACGAATATCAACCGTGATGCCTTTTGCAAGATTCATAAGAGCGGCAACATCGACGATCAATGTCACACGTCCATCTCCTCGAATCGTAGCACCCGCGATGCCTTCGATGCCTTGGAGGTAATCACCGAGTGATTTAATAACAATCTCTTCTTGACCTACCAATGTGTCAACCACAACACCCAGTTTAGACTCTGCAAGTCCGATAACAACCACATAGGTATGCTCGCCACCTTCATACACCTGTTTGACACCAAAGATGTCTGAGAGGCGAACCAAAGAGAGCACTTCATCACGAAGTCTTAAAACATTTTTGCCTTCAATCGTATAAATCTCATCCAATGGTATACGAACCGTCTCTAAAACAGACGCCAAAGGAATCGCATAGTACTCCTCTTGCGCACCGACAAGCAAGGCTTGAATAATCGCTAAAGTAAGAGGAATTTTGAGTTTAATCACCGTACCATGTCCAACTTCGCTGTCGACATCAATGATACCGTTGAGTTTTTCGATGTTGGTTTTAACAACATCCATTCCCACACCACGACCTGAAACGTTTGTTACCACTTTCGCAGTAGACAATGATGGTCTAAAGATCAATGCAAAGGCTTCTTTGTCGGTCATTGCATCGGCTTCACGCTCGGTAATCATACCTTTTTCAACTGCTTTTGAACGAAGAAGATCAGGATCAAGTCCTTTACCATCGTCGGTAATCTCAATAACAATGTGATTTCCCTCATTGTACGCTTTAAGCTGAATGAGTCCCATCTCGGATTTACCCTGCGCTCGTCTGGTCGCACCATCTTCAATACCATGATCGCATGAGTTACGAATAATATGCACCAGTGGATCGCCAATCTCTTCAACGATGGACTTATCAAGCTCGGTCTCTTCACCTGAAATTTCAAGTTCGATCTGCTTTCCAAGTTCACGAGAGAGGTCTCTTACCATTCTTGGGAATTTGTTAAAGACTTTTGCAATTGGAAGCATTCTGGTTTTCATAACCGCAATTTGAAGATCGGTTGTGACGAGTGAAATCGATGAAACCACTTGGTTCAGCTCTTCTAAGAACTTTTCACCTTCATAACGCTCTTCCACGTCGTCGTAAATTTTTAAAAGTCTGTTTTTACCCAAAACCAGCTCACCAATAAGGTTCATTAAGTGATCTAGTCGCTTAACCTCAACACGAATGGTTTGCTCCATCGCACTGGCTGACTCTTTTTTAGCTGGCGCATTCGCTTCGGCTGAAGCGCGTTTTGCAACAACAGGTTCAGCCGCCGCTTTTGGTGCTACTTCTTCATCGCTGTCTTTCAAACTCTCAAACGATGGTGTAGGCACAGCCGCCGCTTTAGCAGCACTGGTGTTTTCTTTACGTTTGCGGTCTTCTTCTTTACGCATTTTCAAAAGACGTTCAATTTCGTCTTCGACCTCTTTGTCGCTTAGTTTGGAGTAGTCTGTGTTATCATCCTCTTCATACGTAGGGGTTGGAGACTCATCCACTTCCGCTGGTGTTACGACAACATTGGCGGCAGATTCACCATTAGAGATGATGTCCAAACGACGGCAAATATCCGTAATATCAATACCCGCTGAAGTGTCATTTCCACTGTCACGAATGGCATGAAGCAAGCTTTTCATCAAATCAATAGACTCCAAAACCACATCCATAACCTCAGGTGTGAGTTTCAAATCACCATGGCGTGCTTTATTTAAAACATCTTCCATGTGGTGTGTGAGACCTGTTAGAATGTCAAAATTTAAAAAGGATGATGATCCTTTAATCGTATGTGCGACCCTAAAAATACTGTTGAGCAGTTCCAAATCATCGGGATTGGACTCAAGCTCCACTAAGTTTTGATCAAGTTGTTCAATAAGTTCGAACGCTTCAACCAAAAAATCTTCTAAAATTTCTTGAATATCTTCCATCGTTCTACCCCTATTGTGCTGTTTTCACGTGTGATTTGATGACTTTTGAGACTTCCTTGTAGAAAATTCCTGCATCAAACTTCGTTAAGTAGGCTTCACCGCCCGCCTCTTTGCCCCTGATCTCGCTAAAATGATCGCTAATTGAAGAGTTAAAAACGATCGGAATGTTTTTAAATCTGGCATCCTCTTTCACATTGGCTGCAAAGTGAAATCCATCCATTTGAGGCATCTCGACATCGCTGATAATAATTTTGACCTCATCGGTTAAACGATCACCGTAGGTTGCGTAAAGCTCATTGAGTCTTTGCATCCCTTCCATTCCATCTTTGGCTTCAACCACACGCATGCCCATCTTTTTAAGCGCATCGCTGACAAGCTTTCGAGCCGTCATACTGTCATCCAAAATGAGTGCGGTGCCTTCTACTTTAAGAATTTGGTCATCATTAATATCCATTTTCGGTTGGTAAATGCCCAGTGCTTGAACCACGCTCTCAAGATCTAAGATCAAAAGTACATCGTCATTTTCAATACGCGTTACACCTGTAATCTGACTCTTATCCAGTGAGCCCATGCCCGCAACAAACGATGCTGGCTCAATATCTTTCCAGCTGATACGACGAATGCGTTTGGCTTCATGCACCACAAAACCGATCAAAATGTCGCTAAACTCCGTAATGATAATACGAGGTTTAATCGATCCATCATCCGGCTCTTTAATGTTCATCCATTTTGCAAGATTTACCACAGGAATTACGATGCCACGAAGGTCAAAAATTCCCTCGATATAATCAGGAACGCCTGGAAGTTCTGTTAAATTAGGAATTTTGATGATCTCGCGCACTTTCGCAACGTTCACACCGTAAATTCCCTCATACACCCCGTTTTCTTCCTTTTTAAAAATACGGAAGTCCACCAGCTCCATTTCATTAGAGCCTACTTTCAAAATACTCTCTTTAGCCATTGCAGCCCCTTAGTTGCTTTTGCGCAAATTCTGTCTCTGAGGAAGATTGTACACTAAAGTAACTTTGATCGCACGCAAAAGAGGAAAAATTTACATAATGCACGCCAGAGACCATAAAATCGACATTCTGATGGTAATGTCCCTCTGCAATAACGTCCGTTTGGGGGTAAAAATGAAGCTTGCGTTGTATTTGCGTTGCAAAATGCTCGATGGTCTTGCACAATTTTTTCGTGCGTTGATCATTTTGGATCTTTTTTGAGATTGAAGCGCCTGTTCTTTTATCAATATAATTAAGGATTTTTAAGACACTTTGATTGCGGATGATTTTGGTATACGTGCGATTAAGAAGCGTTCCATACTTATCGCCATGCAACAACAAGCAGGTTTTGCCACTGGGAAGTTTACATGTAAGTGGTTGTGATTCAATCGGAATCACTTTTACATGGTTAAAGAGTTTGGAGAGATCAAAGTCGTGATTGCCCTCAAAATAGTAAACTTCACAACTTTTTCCAAGCGCCTCAATCAGATCAATATAGCGTTGGTACTGTTGAACCCCATGCGCAACACTGCCCACCAAAAGGTCGAACATATCGCCCATTAAAAAGAGTTGGGGTGGAGGATTTTGCTTTACATGTAAAAGGAAATCAAAGAAGAAAGAGCGCTCATCTGAATCATGCGCATCGGCAATAAAAAGCGCTCCTTCTTGGATGATAAGATTAGGGGACATAGGCGATAATAGGGATTCCTGCGGACTCTTCAAAGCCGCACATCAGATTGGCATTCACGACCGCTTGGGCGGACGCACCCCGTAAAAGGTTGTCGATGCTTGATGAGACAAAAATGGATTTGCCTTTTTGGCTCACAAAAATATCGCAAAAGTTCGTTCCTGCGGTTGATTTAATATCCACAGGTACTTCGCGGATACGTACAAAACGTTCATTTTTATAAAAATCCTGAAGAATCGCTTTCGCGTCAATCACCTCATTGGTTTGCAAATACGAGCTTACCAACATGCCACGACTCACAGGCAATAAATGCGGTACAAAATTCACCTCAAACGGATGTCCACTCACAAGTCGGAGTTTTTCAGAAATCTCTGGCTCATGGCGATGTTTGAGCGGATTGTAGGCAAAGATATTTTCATTGATGGTGACAAAATGCGCTGTCGCACTCGGTTTTTTACCCGCACCCGACACACCACTTTTTGCATCAATAAAGATGGGCGCATCTTTTTTAAGATAACTCAAAAACGGTAAAATTCCCAAAATCGAAGCCGTTGGATAACACCCTGGATTGGCAATCAGATTCGCCTCTTTGATTTTGGCACGATTGATCTCAGGAAGCCCGTAAATAGCCTCTTTTAAATGCTCTTTATCTTCATGTTCACAGTAGTGTTTCTCATACGCTTCTAACTCCAAACGATAATCCGCGGAAAGGTCAACTACCTTTACATGTAAACCCAAAAGCTCTTTCGCAAACCCCATCGCCGCTTTATGCGGAAGCGCTAAAAAAGCGAGCTTAGCATGCTTGGCAACGACTGAAGCATCTGCTTTTAAAACCTCTTGCTCGAAAACGCCCAGTAAACTTGGATGCAATTCGCTCGCTTTGATGCCGCCTTCTGTGGTTGCGATGTAGCTAATGTTAAAATGGGGGTGATTGATCAAAATTTTGATCAGCTCTAAGCCTGTATAACCGCTTGCGCCGATGATGGCTACGTCTATTTTTGCCATGTTATCCCTCGAAATTGATCTCACGGTATGCGACTTCTAAAACCTCATACACTTGTTTGCCTGAAGGCAGTTTGATGGTTACTTCTTCACCTTCTCCTCGTCCCATTAACTGAATCGCTAAAGGTGAATAGTACGAAATGAGCCCTAGGTCCGGATTGCTCTCCGTACTTCCCACGATGGTGTACGTCACCTCTTCGTTGGTTTCT
This sequence comes from Sulfurospirillum multivorans DSM 12446, assembly GCF_000568815.1. Classification (NCBI taxonomy): domain Bacteria; kingdom Pseudomonadati; phylum Campylobacterota; class Epsilonproteobacteria; order Campylobacterales; family Sulfurospirillaceae; genus Sulfurospirillum; species Sulfurospirillum multivorans. Next base: position 265,159 of record NZ_CP007201.1, on the reverse strand, counting down.
AAATTTTCCAACATAATGGTCGAACCAAAGCGAATTTTCTCATGTTCATACGTGGTTGGGTCAATCACTTGCGCGCGCGATACAAGATCGCTGAGTTCCCCAATACGCCCATCAATAAACGCTAAACGCTCTTTCGCGGCATGGTATTCCGCATTTTCTTTTAAATCGCCGTGGCTTCTCGCAATATCAAGCTCAATAACCGTCTCCGGTCGTTGCTTTTTTTTAAGATCATTCAGTTCATTCATTAATTTTTTGTAACCGTATTCGGTCATTGGTTCTTTTGCATTGCTCATTTTCACTCCTTAATATCTTCCATTATACCTTGTAAGATGCTTTTTGTCATTCATCCTTTTAATACTCTTTGAATTATTCGTGTTAAAAGTTACTTGATTCTCACGATATACACGTTTAACCCCGAATTATACCTTAGGCTTTAAGCTTTAAATGAAGATAGGGGTTTTCGTGTACTAACTTTTAATAATAATCTAGTGACTAGATCACGTTTACAAGTATAAAGAAGTACACATTATACATAAAAAAGGATTTACCATGCGTAAAGTTGTTTTTGTTGGTGTAGATGTTGCCAAGGATAAGTTGGATATTTCTTTTACATGTGATGGTCAAAAATACGACTCTCTCACAATTTTAAATAATGAGGGTTCAATTCTAGGCTTTTTTGATTATTTAAAAACTACTTATAAAAAAAGTGTCAAGCGAAGCGCAGAAGTCGTCAGTTTTTAATGTAAGAAAGTTGCGAATTGAAACTTAAACCACCTCTGAATTTTGACCTTCTAGGTTTGAAGATTTAGCTTCAAACTTATAGATTTCTGAGTGTAAAACTCCTGTTAGTTTTTTCTCTTTAAGTCGGTAACTGTCTCCTTGAATATTGATGATATGTGAGTGATGTAATACTCTATCTAAAATAGCTGTTGTAACGATTTTATCCCCTGCAAATACTTGAACCCATTTACTGAATACCAAATTTGATGTAAAGATGGTGGAGCTTTTTTCATAGCGTTTAGAGATAATTTGAAAAAAGTGATTAGCTTCTTCTTTACTCATATTAAAGTATCCAATCTCATCGATAACAAGAACCGATGGGCTTGTGATGGATTTGAGAAAGCTATCGTATTTTTTCTCTTTTTTAGCTCTATTGGCACTGCTTAAGAGTTCACTGATGGTGGTAAATCTCACTTTGTAGCGATGTTGTACAGCTCTTAATGCTAGAGCAATAGCCAGATGGGTTTTACCCACACCGCTTTCACCTAAGAGGATGATATTCTCATGCTTCTTTACAAAGGTGAGATTGGATAACTCTTCAATCTGTTTTCTGTTTACGCCTACTGAGAAAGTGTAATCAAATTGCTCTAGGGTTTTAATAACGGGGAAGCCTGCAAGCTTTGTCAATGTGTTTTTGGAGCGTCCTAAGCGATTATCCACCTCTTGGCGTAAGAGTTCCTCAAGGAACTGAACATACTGCCAATTCTCTTTGGCTGCTGTTGTTGCTATCTCATGATAGTGTGTACTAATGGTGGAGAGATTCAGCTCTTTACAGAGTGCTTCAATGGATACAATTAATTCCATAATGCACCACCGTATAATCCAACTGGAAGAATAATATTGGCAACGATCGGGATAAACTCATCGTAGCATTGAATGTCACGATGGGGAATGTAGAGCTTATCGATGTCATGGTATGAATTGATTGGCGTATATTTTTTAGCTACACTTTCAATCAAAGCTTTAGGGTGGATTCCTTGATAGGCTTTAGGCACAGGACGCAGTTGCAGCTGCTCTTGTGCTAATAATTCAAATGGTATCTGTAATGTTGTTTGGTGGATGCGTTTATTGGCGGTATTATCCAACCATTTGAGCACTTCTGCATTCGCATTATCCAGCGTTAATGCATAATGCTTCATAGAAAGTCTCACTATCAATCCATTATGAAAGTTATACCGTAGATAATGGTTAAATCTCTCTACTTTTCCTTTGGTCTTGGCACGGTAGGGTTTGCAGACTTTGATGCTAAAGCCACAGTGTTTGGCAAAGTCCTCAAAGAGTGGATTGAGTTTATGTTTGCCTCTGCCATAACTATTCCGTCCTAAAATAACCGTTTTCATATTGTCATACAAACACTCCGTTGGAACACCTCCAAAGTAGCTAAAGGCATTCATATGGCATCCAATGAGCGTCTCTATCTTCTCATTATTGACATATTCCACATACGAAGCCCTAGAATATCCCATCGTTGCCACAAATGCTGATAAATTATCCTTTGGAAACTCTATCCAATCGACTTGCATCTGTTGGGCAGGTTTGGTTTCAAAGCGAATGATAGGTTCATCCAATTTGGCTCGACTTCTTAACTCATATCTTTGGATAACTTGCTGCAACCAACGCAAACTTCCCTCATAGCCTAGCTTCTTAATCTCTTCATAAATAACCGTTAAAGGGATTTCACTTTTCGTCGCTTCTGCCATCTCTAACATCTTGGCAATATGCGGTAGATAAGGATCAACACTATTGATGACAGGAGGTCGATTAATATGAGGAACATAATCATCAGGAAGATTGGCGTAACGCCTTACGGTATCTCTTGAAATACCTAACTTTCGTGCAATGGCACTCTTACTCAAACCCTCAGCTAAAAACTTCTTTATCATTTTAATTTCACCTTTTTTTAACACTCAACTCCTTTCCAGAAATTTGAAAATGGAGTTTAACCAATTTAACTTGGTTTCTTAAGGTTTTAAATCAAAATGCAACGTTCAAATTACATTTTCAACTGACGAGTTTAGCACTTCGTCTGACAGTCAAAAGCACCTTTATTTATTTGAGCAGCATAACGGTCAAGATGTCAAAAGCACCTTTATTTATTTGAGCAGCATAACGGTCAAGATGTCAAAAGGCTATTTGAACAATTATGTGTTCATGTCTTTGCAATTTCAAAAAGAGTCCTATCAGAGAAATACAACCTGCTAAAACCACATAAAGTTGTCATAGTCTGTGAATGTGAAAGTGTTAAAAATGCAGTCATTCAAAGACTTCAAAAAGAACAAAACATCAATCACTACAATAACTTTTTTATCTTCTATCAGGCGAAGTGCAATTTTTTGCATGTATAATTTTGTTAAAAGCCTAAACAAAAGGGATAGTTTTTAAAAATATATGCCTAGTTCTACACTTCGTTTGACACTTACGCTATCAACTGCTTTTTGAAGCTTAGTGATGACAAAAAAGCCTTGCTGTTCAACTAGCAGTTTGGGTATAATTAATATTATCTTGCAGTTCTAAAGATTTATTCTCAAATGAACTTTTAGTGTTCTATAAAATCGCAATATTCAGATTGATATAACTTTCTTTATTAAATATTATTCTAAAAAATTAGTTTTGGAGGATAAAAATGTCTTATGTTGATTCCATTGGTGTAAATGAAAAAAAATTTAATAGGCGCGATTTTTTAAAAGCTGCTGCATTAACAGCAGCTTCTACTTCTGTGGCAACTTCTGATAATACGTTAATAAATAAATTATCTACAAAAGAAGTATCTAAGGACATTGATGAGGGACAATGGATTACAGCAGCTTGTTGGCATAACTGTGGTGGTAGATGTGTAAATAAAGCACTAGTAAAAGAAGGAATTGTCATTAGACAAAAAACAGATGACACCCATTCAGATAGTATTGATTTCCCACAACAAAGAGGATGTTTACGTGGTAGGAGCCAGCGAAAACAGGTTTTTGGTGCTGATAGATTAAAATATCCAATGAAGAGAAAACATTGGAAACCTGGTGGCGGTGATAAAAACTTACGTGGTCAAGATGAATGGGAAAGAATCTCTTGGGATGAGGCATTCAATTATATTTCAGATGAATTAAAAAAAACAAAAAAAGAATCTGGTAATAATTCAATTTTAATATCTGCTGGATGGAATAGCGCCATTACTGATATTTCAAGAACTTTAGGACTTTTTGGTGGATATACAGAATGTTGGAATACAAATTCTTTTGGAAGTTGGTCTTTAACACCTGCAACAGTTGGTTTTATGCAATTGGGAGTTTGGGATCAAACTGTTAATGATAGATTTGATTTAAGAAATTGTGACACAATCGTTATGATTAGTATGAATCCAGCATGGAGTGCGATGGGTAGTTCTACCTTAAATTACTTGCAAGCAAAGAAAGCAGGTGCGCAATTTATTGCAATTGATCCAATGTATAATGAAACACATAACCTTCTTGAAGCCAAATGGCTACCAACACGTCCATCCACAGATACTGCATTATTACTTGGTGTTGCACACTCTTTATTAGTAATGGATGATCCAATACACCAGCCCCTTATAGATTGGGATTTCTTATCAAAATGTACTATTGGATTTGATGCGGATCACATGCCAGACAATATGAAAAAAGAAGATAATTTTAAAGATTATGTTCTTGGAACATATGATAAACAACCTAAAAATGCAAAATGGGCATCGGATATTTGTGGTGTTAACGAAAATGAAATTAAGCAATTAGCATTAACTATTGGTAAGAATAATAAGGTTGCTATCTTATGTGGTATGGCATCTGCAAGAACTAGAAATTCTGATAATTTACCACAATTAATTATGACTATTGGTGCTATGACCGGACATATGGGTAAATCAGGACATATGACAGGAAGTACAATGCATTGTACTTCAGGGAATGGTGGTCCAGCACTTGTAAAAGCTGGGAGTAAAGGATTGCCAGCCATTCTAAATCCTATCGATGACACAATTAATGCCAATGAGTTATGGAATGCTATTCTTGATGGAAAATATACTTTTACCGGTCAAGGCTCCTTCGCTTCACCGACGCAATATAGTAAAGGTGAATTAAGAAATATTAATATTAAAGTTATCTATCATGCAGCGAGTGCATTATTACAAACCAATGATGGTATGGCACGAGGAATAGAAGCCCACAAAAAAGTAGATTTAGTTGTTGCTCATGGTCAATTTTTGACAACAAATGCAAAATATGCTGATATTGTTTTACCAATTATTACACCATGGGAACAATTTGGAGGTTTTTTAGGTGGTAATTTGATTCATAGTGGTAATAGAGAAATGATTATTCACTATTCACAAGTTACAAATCCTCTCTATGAAGCTAAATCTGAGCAATGGATTGCAAAAGAACTTGCAAAGAAACTTGGAATTAGTGAAAAAGATGTTTATCCTTTTGATGAAAAACAACAATATTTTAATGAATTAACAACTATTCAAGTTGTTAATGATGATGGGAAAACATATTCACCTCTTGTAACTATTACAGAGGAAGATATTAAAGAATTAGGTGTTATCGGTAAAACGCAAAAAGGAAAAATTTCTTATAAAAAATTCAAAGAAAATGGTGTATATCAAGTTGAACGTTTCCAAGGTGATAATTTTGGTTATATTGCCTATGAAAAGTTTAGAAAAAATCCTGATGCATATCCATTAACAACACAAACTGGTAAGTTAGAAATTTGTTCTCCAACACTAGCTCAAAAAGTTAATCGAATGGGATTCTCAACAATTAAGGCAATACCTACATACATCAATGTTAAAGATGGTTATGTAGATACCTTTGAGAATTGGCAAAAAAAGAAAAAAGGTAAATATCCATTTCAATTAATAACCCCACATTATTTGAGAAGATCACATTCTGTTTTTGATAATATCAAATGGCTTCAAGAAGCATGGAAAAATCCAATTTTTATCAATGCATATGATGCAAAGATAAAAAATTTACAAGATGGTGATACTGTTTTGGTAGAAAATGAATATGGAAAAGTATTGAGAAATGCATTAGTTACAGAGTGTTTAATGCCAGGAGTTGTTGCATTGCCACATGGTGCATGGAGTGATGTTGATCCTAAAACAGGTATAGATAAGGGTGGGGCGGATAATACGCTATCTGGTCAATTTGCAACAGGGCAAGGGGTGTCAGGCTACAATAGTTGTATTGTAAATATAAGTAAATTCAATGACCAGCTTATAAATGATGTTAAAAAACCACAAAGAATTGTTTTATAAATCAAGGAGTGATAATTATGGGAAAAAAAGGTTTTAAACTAGATATGACTAGCTGTATTGGTTGTAAAACTTGTCAAATAGCATGTAAAGATAAAAACAACTTAGATGTAGGTACTTTTTTTAGGAAAGTAGTAAGTTTTGAAACAGGCGTTTTCCCCAATGCCAAGATGTATCACTATACTGCCACATGTAATCACTGTCGTGATCCAAAATGCGTTAAAGGGTGTCCAACTGGCGCAATGCATATAAGTTCTGATGGTAGTGTGCAACATGATGATTCAAAATGTATTGGATGTAAATATTGTACATGGAATTGTCCATATGGTGTACCACAGTACATAGAAAAAACTGGAATGGTTGCTAAATGTAATATGTGCCAAGATTTACAAAATAAAGGGCAAAATCCAGCTTGTGTTGATTCTTGTGTTATGCGTTGTTTGGAGATTGTTGATTTAGATAACATAGAAGAAGATTCTGCGTATATAAAAGATCTTCCTATTTTGCCACAGTCATCTATTACTCAACCAAGTATATTGATTAAGCCAAAGGCACAAGCATTTGATAAGTATTTTAAAATCAAGGAGCTATAAGATGGAACATTTTTTTGGAGAATTAGGACTTAGTCTTTTTACGATATTGGTTGAAATATCAATAGGTATGATTCTATTTGAAGTTTTTTATAGTTTCAAAAATGGTCAAACGAATAAGAGAGTAATTAGTATAGCTGCTATATGCGCAATTATTGGTTCTCTTGTCTCCTTGAAACATTTAGGTTATCCATTCCATGTTTATTATTCTATAGTAAATATAGAAACGTCCTGGCTTTCAAGAGAAATTTTATCAGTTAGTACTTTTACCATTTTTACAATAATATATTTATTTGTTAGCTTCAAAAATCAAAGAAGTCTTGAAAAAATCTTTGGTTCTCTTTCAGCTATAGTTGGAATATTTACATTACTTGCAATGAGTAATGTTTATATTTATACAAGTGTCCCTTTTTGGCATACAAACCATACCTATATTGAATACTATGCTTCAGCCATAGCTTTAGGAGCAATTTTCTACAGTATTGGCGCAAATATTGAATATTCAAGTAAAGAATATGTCTTTTTAGGAGCTATTACTATTGTTTCAGCGAGTATTTTAGCTATTTCTTATGTCTTCCATGGTTTATCTTTAGCCAACGGAAATAATGTCATACAAAAAAGTGCAGAAATACTTTATTCATATAAAGATGTTATGTTATTAGCATGGATTACTGGAGGATTATCAATAGTTTTGTACTATTTGAAGAATTTTCTTGAATTTATTGGATTTGAAAAGGTCAGCAATAATCAACTTGCGATAAATTCCAGTATAATTTCAGCGTTATTACTAACTACTGCTGCATTATTAGCAAAATTAATTTTTTATTTAGCAATGCAAACAAGTACTATAGGTTTGCAATGAAAAAGTTAACATATATATCAGATTTGGATTTAATTTTGGCTTGTAGAGTGTATCTCTACAAGTCATTTTACCTATTATTCTCAAAAGCTTTAGATACAGATGATATTAGCTTTTTGACAAGTAATGAATTTAAGAAAACTTTTGAGATAGCGGAAAATATCTATAATAATATAGACTACTATAATTTTGTAATAAATTTGGCTAATAATTTTGGAAATAGTCAATTCAAGAATAGGTTACAAAAGGAATATACTGAATTGATGATTGGCCCACATAAACTTGTAGCGCCACCATGGGAAAGTGTATATCGTAAAAAAGAAAATGTCATTTTTACTGAGTATACATTACAAGTTAGGAGTGAATATCAGAAATATAATCTTCTTCCAAAAGAGTATCCTCATGTTTCAGATGATCATATTATGTTCGAATTAAATTATATGCTTTACCTAGCAGGCCTTTTATGTGAAGATGAAAAAGATGTTAATGTGATTGGCGATAGCTTGCTATTTCTAGAAAATCATTTACTCCAATGGATTAATTTATATGCAAATCAATTGAATGAGAGTGAGAGCATATATATCAAGCAAATTGCATGGCATTTATCTAGTTTTCTTATTGCTGATAAAAAATTTTTACAACAATATTTTAGTTAATATTGATATTTAGAGGGACATTATTATGAGTGGTTTTTTAACAACAATTGATATGAAGTACTATTCTTCACATGTATCTAAAAATATTGATACATGTTTAAATACTTTGCAAAGTAAAAAACCTTGTAATAACTGTGAGACGGTCTGTCCAAAACAGATTATGAAAACAACCCCCTATACTAAAATAAATTCTGAAGAATGTATAGATTGTAATTTATGCTTAGTTGGTTGCCCAACTCGTTCTATTTCCTTTTCAAAAAAAAATGCATTATCAATTTGGCAGGCATTGAATGAAACATCTGATGACTTCATATATATAGGCTGTGAAAAAAGTCAAAATTATAAGAATTTAAAACTTTTTTGTATTGCTTCCCTTCCTTGGGAATTTATTGTTTATGCAGCACTAAAAAAGCCTGTGATTTTTTTCATGGATACTTGTTCTACATGTAATTTAACATCTCATTTAGACATTTTCAAAAAATCTTTACATAGGGCACAAGAGTTTTTAGGGGTAGAGTACCATAAAAGGGTTCTTATTGAAGATAAAGTAGTGAATTCTGAAATTAGAAAGCGTGAAATATTTAAATTATTTAAAAAATATGCGAAGGATTTCATTGATGATCCAGAATTTCACCTACTAAATGATGTTAGTCGAAAAATTATGTTTAAATATTTAAAACAATATGATCAAGATCATGGATGGAAAACATTAGATATCCAAGCAAATTGTATTGGATGTGCTATTTGTGAAAAAATGTGCCCTAATAACGCGATATCTATTACAAAGTCTAAAAATTATATTATTTATGAGCATTCACCCTTGAGATGTATGGAATGCATGTTATGTCAAACCGTTTGTTTATTCAAAGGAAACCTTGGATTAAAGTCATATAACGCAAAAAACTCACTAATAAATTATGCAACAATAAAAATCACTCCTAAAAAATGTACTATATGTGGTAATTTTATGCCCAATGAAGAAGATACTATGTGTATTGAGTGCAAAAGTCAAAAGAATATTTATAATTTTTTTAACTCATAAAAAAGTATGGGAAGTATGAAAAAATTTGAAAAAATTAGTCAGTTTATCACTAATGTTGATAGCATTATTTTAAATCTGAACAGTACAAATATTGAAAAATTGGCACAAACTGTGCATTTAAGTAAATATCATTTTATAAGATTATTTACAGAATTTATAGGGATTACTCCTATTCAATTTTTACATATGAGAATTTTAAATGATGCAAAGAAAAATCTTAGAATTAATAAAACTCTTTTAGATAATACCCTAGATTTAGGCTTATCTAGTTCTTCCAGGTTATATGATATTTTTATAAAAAGTTGTGCTGTTAGCCCTGATCAATATAAACATTTTGGCTATCAAACAAAAATTACATATGGTATAGGTCAAAGCCCTTTAGGCAAAGCATTAATGGGAATAACAAACAAAGGAATATGTTTTTTAAGTTTTTTAGAATTTGCTGATGAATTTCACATGAATATTGAAGGATATTGGAGGAATGCTGATTTAATAGAAGATAAAGTTATTATTCAAGAATATCTTGACCGTTTATTCACAGAAAAAAATAAAATGAATAACAATAATAAACTAAATTTGTGGAATGCTGTTTTTAATTTACCCTTTAATAACACCATAGAGGATTTTTGGGAAAAAAATGACCATTTTCATAATGAAATTTTAAGTATAGTTCCATGTTTTCCATTTTGTTATGATACTGTAATGCAATCAGGCGCTATTTGTAATTATAGATGGGGATATTTGCCTCTTAAAAAAGTTTTCCTGTACCAGCCAATAAAATTTACATTAGGGATGAATTAATGATTCCTAATAATCTTGCGACATCCATTCAAATGTATAATAAAATTGAGAACGACTTTATAAATAGTATTGAACAACAATATGGCCTCAAATTTGATAAACATAATATTTATTCAAGCGATAGAATGTATTCACCAAGTGAATATATTAATTTTAAATCTTCTGCATGTATTGCATGTGAAAAAGGTATTGATTCTCGTTCAGATTTTTTATCACTTAAATGTAATAAAAGCTGTTATTTTTGTTTTAATCCAAATCAAATTGATTTTTTAGACAATACTCAAAATATTAAAAAAGGGCAATCAATAGCCAATCACCTTTTAAAAGAAAATCCAAGAATACAATATGTCGCTCTCACTGGTGGTGAACCCTTGTTACATAAAAAAGAGGCTATAAATTTTTTTCAGAGAATAGAAAGATTTAACTCAAAAATTCACAAACGTTTATATACTAATGGAGAATTAATTGATACGTTTATTTTAAAAAAATTAAAAAACTGCAACTTACAAGAAATTAGATTTAGCATTAAGCTTGAAGATTCATTAGAAAAACAGGCAGATATTTTAGAAAAAATTGAAGAAGCAAGATATTATATACCTGATGTTATTGTAGAAATGCCAGTCATTCCAAAGACATATTCACATATGGAAAACATTATAACTACTTTAGAAAGCATTGGAGTTAGGGGTATTAATTTGCTTGAATTTTGTTTTCCATTGCACAATGAAAAAGAATTTATAAGAAGAGGTTTTTTATTGAAATATCCACCATTTCAAGTATATTATAACTATTGGTATTCCGGTGGTTTAGCTATTGCAGGAAGTGAAGAAGACAGCCTTAAATTACTTAGATTTGCTAAACAAAATAATTTTAAAATGGGTATTCATTATTGTTCATTAGCAAATAAACATTTGGGACAAATATATCAATACAATACAGCATATCCTATTGACAAATGGTTTTATCTTAGTGAGAAAGATTATTTTTTAAAAAGTGCAAAAGTATATGATAATGACATACATTGTGTTGAACATGTGTTAAGAAAAAATAATCTTCTTCAATATAATAAGAATGATGATTATAATTTTTTAGAGTTTCATCCTAAATATATAACATTATTTGATATGGTAAATATAGATATTGGTATGTCATATAATATAATTGAAGAGATCAATAGTAATGTTTTTATTAAAGAATTAAAAATTGAAAAAATTGATCAGAAAAATTTTATTTTGCAAACTATCTAAATAAATGAAACTCTATATCTTTCCATAATTTCTTTGGAACGTACTGCTATTATTTTTGGAATGACCCCAAATTTGTAGACACAATTTAATTCTGCGAAGCCATATTTAATTTCTCATTATATCTTTTTTCAAATTCATTGGGTGAAATATAACCAAGATAACTATGCCTTCTAGTTGAATTATAAAACATTTCGATGTAGTAAAATATGTCTGATTGTGCTTCTTCTCGTGTAATATAAATCTGCTTTTTGACACATTCACGCTTAAATGTTTTAAAAAAGCTCTCAGCAACTGCATTATCATAACAATTTCCTCGCCTGCTCATACTAGGGATAAGGTTGTATTTTTGGAGAAGTGCTTGCCACTCGTATGAGCGGTAGTGTTCAAGATTCTGTGTCAACATCGGATAATTCCTAAAATTGTATCATAAGTTTAAAGCGTCATCAAGCCGTCCCTCAAAGTGAATGGCTAATTGAGAGATTGTTAAGCTCCAGTTTCTAATTGGCATAGTCCATTTTTGCTGGGCATTTTGAATCCCCATATAAAGTAGTTTTAGCAGGCTATCATCATTGGGAAAAGCACCTTTGGTTTTCGTTAGAGTTCTAAACTGGCGGTGGACTGATTCGATGATATTAGTTGTGTAAATAACTCTACGTATATCTTCTGGATATTGGAAGTAGACAGATAAATTATCCCATTTATTTCTCCAAGATTGAAAGACGATAGGGTATTTTTTACCCCATTTTTCTTCCAACTTATCAAGCTCAAATTCTGCTTCTTCTTTGGTAAAAGCTTGATAGACGGCTTTGAGTTCTTTAGCAAATTGTTTTTGATAAGCAGAGCCCACATATTTGAGACTGTTGCGTATTTGGTGAACTACACAGAGTTGCACCTCCGTATCTGGAAAGACTGAGTTTATCGCTTCTGGAAAGCCTTTAAGCCCATCTACCGAAGCAATGAGGATATCTTTAACGCCACGGTTTTGCAAATCGGTAAGCACCTGTAGCCAGAATTTGGCGCCTTCACTTTCATTGAGGTAAAGTCCCAAGACTTCCTTTCTTGAGGTAAGTCCCAAGACTTCTTTCTTGCCATCCACTCGAACACCAAGCACTGTATAAAATGCTTTTGAGATGTAGCGACCATCCTCTTTTACTTTGTAGTGAATGGCATCTAAGAATATAAATGGATACACAGCTTCTAAGGGTCTTGTTTTCCACTCTTGAAGCATTGGTATTATCTTGTCGGTTACGGCGCTTATAGTGGCTTTAGAGAAGCCTACGCAGTAAAAATCCTCTATGTGTTTGGCTATTTGGGAATAGCTATTGCCAAGTGCGAAGAGAGAAAGAATCTTCTCTTCGATTTCACTCGTCATGCTGGTCTGGTTTTTCTTTACGATTTCAGGTTCAAAGCTACCGTTACGGTCTCTTGGAACATCAAGTTCAAAGGCACCATGATCGCTTTTCATAGTCTTTGAACTATAGCCATTTTTTCGATTTCTATTGAGGTCTTGGGAGAGGTGCGAATCTATCTCAGCTGCTAGCGCGGCTTCGGTTAGCTGTTTGATGAGTGATCCTAAGGCTCCATTTGAGCCACCAATACTCTTGCCGGCTTTAATATCTTGAGCAAATTGCTCTACGTCTATTTCTATCTTCATATCTGTGTCCTTGGGTATTTGTTATTTTACCCGATTGACACAGAATTCTGAACGGTCCCGTATGAGCTATATTGTGAGCCTTGGTCTGAGTGTACAATCACTTCATGATGTGGTTTTTGTCTAAAGGTTGCCATTTCCAGGGCTTTTAGAGCCAACCCAGTTGTCATGCGATGACTTGTTGCCCATCCTGCTATTTTTCTGCTAAAAAGATCTAATACAACTGCTAAATAAAACCATCCTTCGTATGTTTTGATATAGGTTATATCTGTTACCCATGTGTGATTTGGCTCTTGAACATTGAAGCACTGTCCAAGATGGTTAGGATGCGCCACATGTCTTTTCCCTTTTTTGTAACGAGGTTTTCTCTGCTTTACACCTGCACCAAAGAGTTTGGCTTCACCCATCAATCTTGCAACGCGTTTTTTATTAACACCAATACCTGATGCCACAAGATCTTTTGTAACAGTTCGATATCCATAAATACGCCCACTATGCTCATAAGCCTCTTTAATGTGGTGCAACACAACTTTATTAGCTATGTCACGCTTTGACTCTGGTTGTTTAGCCCATGCGTAATAACCACTAAAATGAACTTGCAAAGTTTTGCACATTCTTCTCACAGGATAGAGTGGCTCATACTCTTTGATAAAGGCGTACTTTACTTTTGGTTTTTGGCAAAGTACGCTGCGGCCTTTTTTAGAATATCGCGCTCCTCTGTGACTCTTTTTAATTCTGCTTTGAGCTTTCTATTTTCCGATGACAAATCTTTGGAAGCTTGGTGTTGTGAGGTACTTTGCGGATTACTGTAGATTTTTATCCATGCTTTGAGCGAATCAGGATGCACTCCCAATCTTTGTGCAGTATCTTTAATGGGATAACCATTTTTGATAATTTGGTTGACAGCCTCTTGTTTGAACTCGTCTGTGTATAGTTTATTTGCCATGGAATGACTTTCTCCTCTTGGTATTTTATTTGGTCATTATCGACCAGATTAACAGTTTCAAGAGTGTCTAGTATTGTGGGGTCATTCCAATGAGTTATGAAAAAGTATATTAATGCAATATCTAAGAAGGCAACATTGGTTTTGCATAATACATTTCAAAATTTTTCTGAGAATTTTTAGAAGGAAAGTTTATCGAAAGCCGAGGCGGAGAATCTTATTTATAGATATCGCCTCGACTATCAACTTTTAAGATTTTGATTTCAATGTCATTCATATAAAAAAGAATGCGATATTTCGAAACCCTCAATCTAAAAATGGGTGGTATGTCATCACCCGCTAATCGTTTGACATCACCTTCTGGTAATTTTACAATCGCATCATAAATGCGCTTTTGTAAAGTATGGTCATATTTTGAAAAGCTTTTTTCAAACGTTTTTGAGAATGATATTTTCACACATTATACTTTTTAGCAAAATCATTTTGATCTGTAAACGTATCTGAATTCAAGATGTGTAAAACATCTTCTTGTCTTGGCATCTAAAATCAGAGCTGCTTTATCTTTGGAATTTGATGTTTTAAAATAAACTTCCAAGCTTTCGCGTAAAATTTGAGAAACAGATTTTTTTTCTATAAAACCAAATGCTCTTGCTTGTTCATAAAGCTCTTTATCTATGGTTAAACTAATTCTATGCATCATATACTCCTTTCATAACGTAGTGATGTATAAACATCATTATAGCACATAATAAATAATGATTAGTCATATAAATTTTCAACTGCTTTATTCATGGTAGAATCAGCCATTTTTGAATAGCGTAAACTTGTTTCAATAGAGCGATGATTTAAAAGGTGGCGCACGGTATTAAGTTCAGCACCATTATTTAAAACTGTGGTGGCAAAGGTATGTCTTAATGAGTGTTGCACAACTTTTTGTTTTCTATCAGCATTGGGATTTTTATTAAAAAGAAGATTTAGTGCTGTCAAGCGAAGCGCAGAAGTCGTCAGTTTTTAATGTAAGAAAGTTGCGAATTGAAACTTAAACCACCTCTGAATTTTGACCTTCTAGGTTTGAAGATTTAGCTTCAAACTTATAGATTTCTGAGTGTAAAACTCCTGTTAGTTTTTTCTCTTTAAGTCGGTAACTGTCTCCTTGAATATTGATGATATGTGAGTGATGTAATACTCTATCTAAAATAGCTGTTGTAACGATTTTATCCCCTGCAAATACTTGAACCCATTTACTGAATACCAAATTTGATGTAAAGATGGTGGAGCTTTTTTCATAGCGTTTAGAGATAATTTGAAAAAAGTGATTAGCTTCTTCTTTACTCATATTAAAGTATCCAATCTCATCGATAACAAGAACCGATGGGCTTGTGATGGATTTGAGAAAGCTATCGTATTTTTTCTCTTTTTTAGCTCTATTGGCACTGCTTAAGAGTTCACTGATGGTGGTAAATCTCACTTTGTAGCGATGTTGTACAGCTCTTAATGCTAGAGCAATAGCCAGATGGGTTTTACCCACACCGCTTTCACCTAAGAGGATGATATTCTCATGCTTCTTTACAAAGGTGAGATTGGATAACTCTTCAATCTGTTTTCTGTTTACGCCTACTGAGAAAGTGTAATCAAATTGCTCTAGGGTTTTAATAACGGGGAAGCCTGCAAGCTTTGTCAATGTGTTTTTGGAGCGTCCTAAGCGATTATCCACCTCTTGGCGTAAGAGTTCCTCAAGGAACTGAACATACTGCCAATTCTCTTTGGCTGCTGTTGTTGCTATCTCATGATAGTGTGTACTAATGGTGGAGAGATTCAGCTCTTTACAGAGTGCTTCAATGGATACAATTAATTCCATAATGCACCACCGTATAATCCAACTGGAAGAATAATATTGGCAACGATCGGGATAAACTCATCGTAGCATTGAATGTCACGATGGGGAATGTAGAGCTTATCGATGTCATGGTATGAATTGATTGGCGTATATTTTTTAGCTACACTTTCAATCAAAGCTTTAGGGTGGATTCCTTGATAGGCTTTAGGCACAGGACGCAGTTGCAGCTGCTCTTGTGCTAATAATTCAAATGGTATCTGTAATGTTGTTTGGTGGATGCGTTTATTGGCGGTATTATCCAACCATTTGAGCACTTCTGCATTCGCATTATCCAGCGTTAATGCATAATGCTTCATAGAAAGTCTCACTATCAATCCATTATGAAAGTTATACCGTAGATAATGGTTAAATCTCTCTACTTTTCCTTTGGTCTTGGCACGGTAGGGTTTGCAGACTTTGATGCTAAAGCCACAGTGTTTGGCAAAGTCCTCAAAGAGTGGATTGAGTTTATGTTTGCCTCTGCCATAACTATTCCGTCCTAAAATAACCGTTTTCATATTGTCATACAAACACTCCGTTGGAACACCTCCAAAGTAGCTAAAGGCATTCATATGGCATCCAATGAGCGTCTCTATCTTCTCATTATTGACATATTCCACATACGAAGCCCTAGAATATCCCATCGTTGCCACAAATGCTGATAAATTATCCTTTGGAAACTCTATCCAATCGACTTGCATCTGTTGGGCAGGTTTGGTTTCAAAGCGAATGATAGGTTCATCCAATTTGGCTCGACTTCTTAACTCATATCTTTGGATAACTTGCTGCAACCAACGCAAACTTCCCTCATAGCCTAGCTTCTTAATCTCTTCATAAATAACCGTTAAAGGGATTTCACTTTTCGTCGCTTCTGCCATCTCTAACATCTTGGCAATATGCGGTAGATAAGGATCAACACTATTGATGACAGGAGGTCGATTAATATGAGGAACATAATCATCAGGAAGATTGGCGTAACGCCTTACGGTATCTCTTGAAATACCTAACTTTCGTGCAATGGCACTCTTACTCAAACCCTCAGCTAAAAACTTCTTTATCATTTTAATTTCACCTTTTTTTAACACTCAACTCCTTTCCAGAAATTTGAAAATGGAGTTTAACCAATTTAACTTGGTTTCTTAAGGTTTTAAATCAAAATGCAACGTTCAAATTACATTTTCAACTGACGAGTTTAGCACTTCGTCTGACACCTGCTGATGACACCGCGGCTAGCGCATTTTGCGCGGCTATGTTGGATGGTGAATATGTAGGTTATACAAAACAAAGTGAGAGCGGTACCGATTCAGGTATCACATCATATCACGATGTACGTATCCAAATTGCTTCTTCAACGGGTTCTAAAACATACTTTGGCTTTTTAGCTAAAGCAGGTGTAACCGATGTTGAAATTCAAACGGCTCTCGTTGGTAAAACAATCAACGGTGTTAAAGCTGATACTGTTTTTGTTACAATGCGTGAAGTTGCGGTAGGCGCTTAATGTCAGTTTTTGAGTGGATTTCTTTAGCTCTTGCCATTTTTGGTTATGTGATCGCTTTTGGTTCTGTTATTCTCTCTCTTAGAGAACGAGTAAAACGTAATGAGGAAGATATTCGAGAATTAAAAGAAGCACAAAAAGATGCTACAGAAAAACATGAGCTTTTAGCAGTTCTGAACACTAAGCTTGACATGGTTATCAAGCAACTTGACTCTAAAACAAGGTTAGAGGCTTAAACGCCTCTTTCCTCTAAAAACTTCAAAAAAATCACAATCTTTTAAAAAAACCGCTTTACCTCTTGACAAATCATCATATAATCTTCATTATGCTTATCATTGCCTCTTGACTTCCATGCCCCAATATCTTCCTAAGCTCGGTGATACGGCTAAAAAATGCTTCTCTGTCCACACTCTCATACGCTTCAAACAGACGTTGCGCATACACCTCTTCTTGCAACAGTTCCTCATGCAATGGTTCTTTGTTTTCAAAGTCGAAAATGATATTCGCCAATCCCACGTGTTTAAGCTTCACAAACTGCTTCGCGATCCAATAATCCAGCGCTTTGGCTTTATACGCCAAGACAAATGGAACTCCTACAAGGGCAGCTTCAAGCGTCGCCGTTCCTGAACAGACAAACGCAAATTCACTTTGCTCTAACGCCTCATACGTGTTACGACAAATTTTAAAGTCATGAATATCGCCATAAATCTCTGCAATTTCACGGTAATCATAATGCGCAGGAATCACCAGCCATTTCTCTTTTCCCTCAATTTTAGAAGCCAACTCCTTATAAATCGGGAAAAGACTGCGAATCTCACTCTTACGACTCCCTGGGAAAAAAGAAACAATCCCCGTCTCTTCATAGCGCAGTTTAAACAGAGGAATTTCATCCAGCAAAGGATTGCCCACATAGGTTGCTTTGGTGTAAAACTGCTGTTCAAACGGAAAGATGGAAGCTAAAACGGTGCAATACTTCTCCATCGCGGCGACACGTTTGGGTTTCCAAGCCCACACTTTTGGCAAAATATAATAAATGATTTCGACATTCGGATTGATCGTTTTAATCGCCTTGGCAAGCGGAAGATTAAACGCAGGTGAGTCGATGAGCAGCACTTTATCCACAAAAAA
This sequence comes from Sulfurospirillum multivorans DSM 12446, assembly GCF_000568815.1. NCBI lineage: Bacteria > Pseudomonadati > Campylobacterota > Epsilonproteobacteria > Campylobacterales > Sulfurospirillaceae > Sulfurospirillum > Sulfurospirillum multivorans. The sequence goes on along the minus strand of NZ_CP007201.1, from coordinate 246,825 downwards.
ACTCATACGCGCCATAATCTTAATCGCCTTTTTGGCTTTACGGATTTTTGGTAAAGCATCTAAAAAACCCATAATCGAAAAAGCTCGACTGGGCATCAAAGGTTTGCCAAAACGCTCATCAAAGATGCCATAAATTTCGCACTGCTCAAGGGCATTTAAAATAGGCTCTAAGTGTAAATTGGCGGATGGCTCTAGGGCGGAGACAAGTAATTTCAAAATGGTACCTTTTACATTCTATTACACGAAGTCTATACAAAAATCTCTTAAAAATAGACTTCTTTTACGAGCTAAAAAGGAAGTCAACTATAAGCCTCTTTCGTTATAATGTAACTAAAAAATAGGCATTTCAATGAAACGTATTTTAATTACCAACGATGATGGCTTTGAAAGTCCTGGACTTCACGCCCTTGCTCGCGCACTTCGTCCTTTAGGGCAAGTAACCATTGTAGCCCCCACGTCTGAAAAATCCGCCTGCGGACACTCACTTACTCTTACACGTCCCCTTCGTTTTGTTGCCATAGGCGATGATTTTTTCAAACTTGACGATGGCACGCCCACGGACTGTATTTATCTCTCCTTGAACGCCCTTTTTGAGGGAGAGTCAAAACCTGATTTGATCGTAAGTGGCATCAATAAAGGCTCCAATTTAGGCGAAGACATCACGTATAGCGGAACAGCGAGTGCGGCAATGGAAGCAGCCTTGCACGGTGTTCCCGCCATCGCCATCTCCCAAGTCTACACCGGTGGTCCTCAAAACATTGAACTCACCCACGGCTATGATCTCGCAGAGCAAACCGTGTACGATCTGGCTAAACGCATTTTAGACGGCACTTTTCCTCTTGCAGAGCGTCGCTTTTTAAATGTCAATATTCCTCCGCTCAAACCCGAAGAGTGCAAAGGCTACAAAATTACACGCGCAGGCTATAGAATGTACGGCAACGACGCGCATCTGCACCGAAATCCACGAGGAGAAGAGTACTACTGGCTGGGCGTTCATACGCTGGAGTGGAAAAAAGGTGAGGCAGATGACTGTGACCTCAGCGCCATTGATGATGGCTACGTCTCCATCACCCCGATCAAACTCGATATGACCGCACACGATGAACTTGAAACGTTAAAAGAATGGATAAAATAATGGAAGATCGTTATTCACGTGTTAGACGCGTTTTTGGTGAAGACTTTGAAAAACTCCAACAAGCAAAAATACTTCTTTTAGGCATCGGCGGTGTCGGAAGCCCTTGTTTGGACGCACTCTACCGCACAGGTATCAGTGACATCACCATCGTTGATTTTGATACCTACGATGTGACCAACCAAAACAGACAGCTAGGCTCTGAAGCCGTGGGCGAAGTCAAAGTCTTGCATATGGCAAGCCTTTACAAAGGCGTAACACCCATCGAAGCAAAAGTTACCCCTGAATGGGTCGAGAGTTTTGACTTTGAACCCTACGACATCGTCATTGACGCGATCGATGATATGGAAGCGAAAATCGCCGTGGCGCACAAAGCCCACACCAAACTTCTAAGCTCCGCAGGTGGTGCGAAAAAAATTGACCCAACTAAAATTCACTATGCCCCTATTTGGGACACGTATGGCGATATGCTAGCAAAGGGCTTTAGAGATGGGCTTAAAAAAACAGGTTTTCAAGGCTCGTTTTTAACGGTGTTTTCGGATGAAAAGCCTATTTGTAAAGAGATGGGAAGTTTGATGTGTGTGACCGCTTCGTTTGGTTTGACGCTTGCTTCGTTGGCGATTCGTAAATTAACGGATAAAATGTAAAAAAGGAGAGGAATACACAACCTCTTCTTAATTGTTAGTGCCAACCATTTTTTAACCAATCTATCCGTTTGTTTGTCTCTTCAACTTTACAATCAACTGTCCAAACACTTTTCCATCCGTCCGTACCACCTGTAACTTGACCTACAAGCTCACAATAGGAGTTACGGTACTGCTTCCATTTGATTCTTTCATCTTCCACTACGCTTTTCAAATATTCTGGATTCTCAGATTGAACAAGAATTTTTTTCACGTATTCTTCTTCTATCGCGTTTAAGTATCGCTCTAAAGTATTAAGTTTTAGATCAAAACATTCACCAGCTCCTCTATATGAACCTATGCGATTTCCTTCGCATGCGAGCTCAATATACGCCTCATAGACACACTCTATATTTCTACATTGATCTCTTTTTATTAACCATTTTTTGCGTTCTAATTCTATTTGTTTATATTTTATTTGTTCAGCTTCTTCCATTTCCAAGTTATTAAGAATATCTTGATACTCATGGTTTAATTGTTCATCAACCTCAGATAAGAGTTCATCGGAGCAAATCATGTTCTCAATTGTTGTTTTTGAATTTGTGCAGTCAAAACTGGCACTATACATATTTTCGCTACTAATCACTAAAAGAATAAATATCAAGATAGAACATCTCATATATGTCTCCACACCAAATTGTCTATTTTAAAAACTTTTCCAATATTGTCTTTTATATCCAATTACTCTTCCATCGCCATCATCAAAAATCCCGTAAACCCAGCATTATCATTAGGACTTATCTTCTCACTAACTTCCGCTCTCATACATTCTAAAACTTTTGTATACTGCACGTAAAATTCATAGCTCGGTCTTGGCTTATAGACTAACCCTTCTATCTCAAAAAATGTGATGATATTTTTGGTGGTTGTAGGCTTGATGAAAAACTCTTTGTCTCTGTAGAAATAATAAGGAATGAGTGTTACAATAGACCATTTTGCCAAACTATAAAATGAGAGCACCTCTACCAAAGTGTCAAATCCCTCTTTTTGATCACCATAAAGCATTTCATACAGACCAATAGCGAACATATCTCTTCGCTCCATACGCATCGATTTGATCATATCTCTTACTTTTGGTTTTTCAAAGAGTGATATGAGGGTTGATTTTGAGACGATTTTGGTGAAGTTTTCGCAGATGATCTCGGGCTGTGTGAAGTTCTCTTTGGCGAACAGCTCACGGACTTGTTCGCCGATTTTCGCGGTATTGTGTCGTTTGATGATGGGCAAAAGTCCTACATCTTCAAAACCTTGTGGGTAGATTTCCAAAAAATAGGCTTCTGCCTCTTTGAGCTTATGCAGATTCATGACCGTAATTTCCTCATTTTCTTTTTTAACGTCTTTACATGTAAAGAGGCTTTTGCTTCAATGGTTTTCATAAAATTCTTTTTCTCTTGTAATTTTTCTTGCCCTATCTGCTAATTGTTTGCTTTTTTCTGTGACTTCCAAACCGCTTGATGCAAAGACAATATACCCTTTATAGCTCAAAATTGCTTTTGCATAATGACTTAAATTGGTACGCGGTTGATTCATCTTATTTTCAAAGAGAGCATCTAAAAAACGCACTGCTTCTAAGATATACTTTTTGTTCCCCGTTGCAATAAAATAGATCCATGAATGCAAAGCCATTTTCGTTAAAAATCCTATCAATGTAAATCCAGCCGAAGCGGTTGCAACGGTTAGTTTTGCCCTGTTTATATCATCGGATGTGCTCAGTGGATCGTCGATAAATCCATAGATGCCCATGTCTTCATTGCGGATAAAATTATTTTCATTCATGGGCGTAAAATCGCCTTTTTTGTCTTCATAACCTAAATAAGCAATCGAAAGGTAATAAATACTTGCGCCAAAAAGCAGTGCATAGATGACATACCATATTAAGCGATACTCGTACCATATAAAAGGGAAACACCCTACAACCAAGGAGGTGATAAGAAAAAAGTGTGCTTTTTCATACGCATGCTGTTTTTTATCTTGAATGGAGTTATAGGTTGCATAAAAGTAAAAGATTAAGACCAAAGAGTACGGCACTAAAACAAATTTTGTAGTACTAAATGTAGAGAGGAGACTGTGGTTTACAATTGGCAAATCGGCATAAGCTACCATACCCACTAAATATAAAAAAGTGATCGGAAAGAGTAAAAGCGTCAGAGCTAAAAAAAGAAGAATGATGAAAGGAATCGACCATCTATCTTTATGAATATCTTGATTTAACGCTTGGAAAATAAAATGCGCATCGAAATGATTGGGCACTTGATCGTTTTGCGTTTGCATAAATCTGCTTCTCACTTTGAGTTAGTTAGAGAACACCATTCAAATCTTACCGTAATTTCCTCATTTTTCTTTTTCCAAGCTTCAAAATCGAAGAAGGTTTGGACTCGAAAAAACCTTTACATATAAAGAGTATGACGTCAGCTTTCTCTTGGGCATAAACTTCATCAAAGCCCTTTCCACTGGGATTGGATGAAGTAGAATAACTCCATTTTAGTTTTTGTAAAAACTGTAAATGCTCTGCATCTTTAACCACACGAATGGCTAAACCACAGGGATAAGCAAAGGTTGTTTTTTGGGATTTACGAACACTTTTTTTATGTCTTTTTGGAACTCTGGTAAAACTACGAAGTGTGCTCAGCGAATCGACACTGATGAGAAAAGATTTACCGCTTGGGCGATTTTTGATGCGAGCGAGTGCCTCAGCATTTTGGGAGAGGAACCCCGCCGTTGTCTCTGTTTGGGCTAGATAAACAAGGTCGGGGTTCATGGGATTTAGTTTAGATAATCTTGTAAAGCACGTGGCTCAAGCGCACTTTTGTCTTGGATGTACTCTATCGCCGTCGTTGCTGCTGCGGCTGCGGCAACGGTGGTAAAGTATGGGATTTTAAAGCGAAGAACCGCTTGGCGAATTTTCTTTGCATCGTCTTTGCTTGATTTGGCATCACTCGTGTTAATCACAAGGGCGATATCGCCATTTTTGAGTTTATCTTCGATATTTGGACGACCTTCGGAGATTTTATAGACAAACTCTGCATTGACACCTGCTTCTTGAAGGGCTTTGTGTGTGCCACCCGTTGCGACGACTTTAAAGCCTAAGGCTTCAAATTTCGTCCCGATCTCTTTGGCAAACGATTTGTCAATGTCGACTAACGAGATAAAGACAGAACCACTTTTAGGAAGCACGTTAGCTGAAGCGATTTGACTTTTTGCAAACGACGCTGGGAAATTTTTGCTAATGCCCATAACTTCGCCTGTTGATTTCATCTCAGGTCCTAAAATGAGGTCTGCACCTTGAAGTTTGTTGAACGGGAAAACCGCTTCTTTAACTGCAACATGGTCGAACTTTTTAGGTTTCAAGATGCCATTGCCTTCGCGTACCACGTCAAATTTGTCATAAAAAGCAAGCGCTTCTCTCAGATTGCCTTGGTACATGACGCGTGTCGCGATTTTTGCCATCGGCATACCTGTCGCTTTACTCACAAATGGAACCGTACGGCTCGCACGAGGATTGACTTCGATCATATAGACATCATCTTGATAGATGGCGTATTGAATGTTCATCAAACCGACAACGCCAAGGTTAAGGGCGATTTGTTTAGTTTGTGACTCAATCTTAGCAAGCAGTTCATCACTGAGGCTAATTGAAGGTAATGAACATGCGCTATCGCCACTGTGAATACCCGCTTCTTCGATGTGTTGCATAATACCACCGATATACACCTCTTTACCATCACAAATCGCATCCACATCCACTTCAATGGCGCGATCAAGGAATTGATCGATCAGAACAGGTGAATTATGGCTTACACTCACCGCTTCCTTCATGTACGTGCGAAGTTCGCTCTCGTTGTAAACGATACGCATCGCCCTTCCACCCAAAACATAACTTGGGCGTACAAGAACGGGATAGCCGATCTCTTTTGCTTTTTCGATCGCCTCTTCTTCACTCGTTGCGGTTGCATTGTTTGGTTGTTTAATGTTGTTTTCTGTAATAAACTTGGAGAATTTTTCTCTATCTTCTGCCATATCGATCACACGCGCCGTTGTACCGATGATCTTAACACCCATCACGGTGAGTTTTTTCGCTAACTTAAGGGGTGTTTGACCACCAAAATGGACAATGACGCCATCGGGTTGCTCTTTTTCAACCACACTTCTCACGTGTTCAAAATCAATCGGTTCAAAGTAAAGAATATCGCTCGTGTCATAGTCAGTCGAAACGGTTTCTGGGTTACAATTGTACATAATGGTTTTAACACCCATATCATTTAACGCGTACGCCGCATGCACACAACAGTAGTCAAACTCGATGCCCTGCCCTATTCTATTTGGTCCACCACCGATGATCATCACTTTTTTCTGTGTCTCTTCTTCCTTTACATGTAAAGGAAGTTTGGTCACATTGGTCGTTGAGTAAAGGTACGGTGTAAGCGCTTTAAACTCTGCCGCACACGTATCGACCTCGTTGTACTCAAAATCGATACCCAGTTTGTTGCGTGCAAAATAGATGTCATTGGTTGTGAGCTCTAAATTGTCCTCTTTGTTGATCAGTTTGGCGATCATCTTGTCGGAGAAGCCCATTGTTTTGGCTTGACGTAACAGTTTTTCATCGTTGAGAATAAACATATCGATCTTTTTCTCAAAATCAATGATCTCTTTGATTTGTCTTAAAAACCATGGATCGATTTTGCTCAGCGCAAAAACATCTTCCACGCTGTAACCTCTACGGAATGCTTCGCCCACATAAAGAACTCTATCGGCATTGGGTCTTCTAATCTCGTTTTTGAGTTTGTCTTCATCTGCTTTGATACTTTCAAATCCGCTCAAATTGGTTTCAAGTGAGCAGAGTGCTTTTTGGAAAGACTCTTTAAACGTTCGACCAATCGCCATCACTTCACCCACACTTTTCATCGAAGTGGTGAGTGTAGAATCCGCCAGAGGGAATTTTTCAAACGTAAAACGAGGGATTTTAGTCACGATGTAGTCAATAACAGGCTCAAAACTTGCCGCTGTGCCTGTAATGTCATTTTTAATCTCATCGAGTGTAAAACCAACCGCTAAAAGCGTCGCTACTTTAGCGATAGGATACCCCGTCGCTTTAGAAGCAAGGGCAGAACTACGACTTACACGTGGGTTCATCTCGATAACGGTCATTCTGCCTGTTTCAGGACAGATGGAAAATTGTACGTTACTACCACCCGTATCCACACCAATTTCACGAAGAATCGCAAACGAGGCATTGCGCATACGTTGGTACTCTTTATCGGTTAAGGTAAGAGCTGGAGCAATGGTAATGGAATCTCCCGTATGAACACCCATGGGGTCAAAGTTTTCGATGGAGCAAACAATGATGCAGTTATCGGCACGATCACGGATAACTTCCATCTCATACTCTTTCCAACCAAGGAGTGACTCTTCGATCAAAATCTCATTAATCGGACTGGCATCAATACCTGCCATCGCAAGCTCTTTGAATTCATCGATGTTATACGCAACGCCACTACCGCCACCTGCTAAGGTATAAGAAGCACGAATAATGAGAGGAAAGCCAATTTTCTCCGCTGCCGCATACGCCTCTTCTAAATTGTACGCATACGCACTAATAGGTAAATCCATACCAATTTTGATCATCGCCTCTTTAAAGGCTTGTCTGTCTTCGCCTTTTTTAATCGCTTCAGGATTGGCACCTAAAAAGATGATGCCTTCTAGCATGCCTTGATCGTGCATCGTCATCGCGACATTGAGTGCGGTTTGTCCACCCATTGTTGGAAGTACCGCATCAACACCCTCTTTTTCGATAATGCGTGCGATCACTTCAGGCGTGATCGGTTCGATATAGGTGCGATCTGCAAATTCAGGGTCTGTCATAATGGTCGCTGGATTGGAGTTAACAAGTACGACTCGGTATCCGAGCTCTTTTAACGTTTTCGCTGCTTGAGTTCCTGAATAGTCAAATTCACATGCCTGTCCGATAACAATAGGACCTGATCCGATTAATAATATGGTTTTAATATCTTGACGTTTTGGCATCTCTTTCCTTTATTCTACATGTAGTATTCAACCCAATGCCTCTTAGGCTCTGGATTCAAAACTAGTTGCGTACGATCACGTGCATATACGAAGGTACATGCGATGTTGCATAGGGTTTAACGACCACTGTTTTTGAAGACTCTTCTTCAATCACTTCGGTGACCACGCCCACTTTAATTCCCTCAAAAAAGAGCGTATCGAGCCCACTTGTAATGACCTCATCGCCTACATGAGGTTGAAGCCATTGGGAAATGTATTTGACCAAAAGCTCTTTGCTATTGCCTTGCGCAACACCTTGCATCTTTTGATTGCCCACATAAACCGCAAAAATAGCTTTGGGGTCACTCAAAAGCAAACCTTGAGGATGCCCATCATTTGAAACCACAATGCCCGCAGCATACCCTTGTTGCAACAAGCCGTAAATCTTGCTTTGATTAAAATCATCAAATTTCAGCCACACTTTGCCATAATCATTCAGATTGGTATACCCAATGGATTGAACCATCTTCACCTGAGGATCATACCCTGTGGTATTGTGTTCTTTTAACATATCGTTGAGTTTACTGGCAAAAGCGATCGAAAGAACGGCTGATTTTTGCAAGGTTTGATTTTCAGTTCTGAGTCGCTGTATCTCTTCTTGTTGAGAGAAATGCTCGTCGATCTTATCTTGAATTTTGGTCTTTATCTCAACATAGAAAGCAAGAATTTTTGTGTTCGCGCTACCTATGATGTGCCTAGCCTCCGTGCTGTACCGAAACGATACAAACACAAAGATGCCAAGCAAAATGATAATTTTTAATTTACTCATTCGACAATTGTTGTAAAAGTTCGATCTCTTCGAGTGCTTTACCCGTACCTTTTGCAACCGCTAACAGTGGCTCATCTGCAACAAAAACAGGCAACTTGACGATGTCTGAGAGGTATTTATCAAACCCGCGGATCAATGCACCACCACCTGTGAGGACAACACCGTTTTCAACGATATCACCCGCAAGATCAGGAGGCATCACTTCAAGCACATCTTTAAGCGCGTCTGCAATCTCTTTAAGTGGCTCTTTAATCGCGTCTCTCACATCTTCACTGGTAAGCTCAATGCGGCTTAAAAGTCCGCTCACTTGGTCACGACCTTTGACCATCATGGAGATAGGCTCATCCATAGGAACCGCTGTACCGATGGCGATTTTAATCTCTTCACCGGTTCGCTCACCAATGAGAAGGTTGTATTTTTTCTTCACATAATCCACGATGGCAAGATCTATCTTATCACCCGCAACGCGAATTGATTTACTAATAACCAAACCACCCAGGGAAACCACGCCGATTTCTGTCGTACCACCACCGATATCAACGACCAAACTTCCTTGGGGTTCACGAACCGGTAGTCCTGCGCCAATCGCTGCTGCCATAGGCTCTTCGATCAAGAAAACTTCACGCGCACCCGCACTCATTGCAGACTCACGTACCGCTTTACGCTCCACTTGCGTCAAACCATAAGGGACACAGATAATGATGCGCGGTCGTAAAAAGCTTTTTCTTTTGTGCGCTTTTTCAATGAAGTAACGAATCATCTTTTCTGTCATATCAAAATCAGCAATAACGCCATCACGCATCGGACGAATCGCTTCAATGTCACCTGGTGTTTTACCCACCATATTTTTCGCTTCTTTACCCACCGCTAGGATATTTTGTTTACCATAACGGTTGCGTTGTACAGCAACAACGGAAGGCTCATTGATAATAATACCTTTACCTTTGACCAATACCAATGTATTAGCCGTTCCAAGGTCGATACTCATATCACTTGAGAAAAATCCTATTATCTTGTCTAAAATCATCTCTCTAATCCTTTTTTACGCACTTTTTTTATCTTTTTTGATATAAAGCGGTTTTTCACCTTTTGTAACCACATCTTTTGTAATCACCACTTCGTACCCATCCAACTCTGGAAGCTCATACATTACATCCACCATAATGTCTTCTATAATACTTCGAAGTCCACGCGCTCCCGTTTTGCGTTTGATCGCAAGCTCTGCCACAGAATCAAGCGCTTCTTTCTCAAAAGAGAGCTCGACGTTATCAATTGCAAAGAGTTTTCGGTACTGTTTATAGATCGCATTTTTAGGTTCCGTCAAAATACGCACCATGTCTTCTTGCGTAATTGGTGAGAGTTTTGCGGTTACATGTAAACGTCCAATGAGCTCTGGAATCAGACCGTAATGCACTAAATCATCGGGCTCTGCCAAATCAAACAGTCCTGCATCTTGGCTTTTGGTGCGTTTTTCTTGCTCAAATCCAAGCACATTTTTGCCGATACGACGTTTGATGATCTCTTCCAAGCCATTAAAAGCACCCGCACAGACAAATAAAATATTGGTGGTATCAATCTGAATAAAATCTTGATTTGGGTGTTTTCGTCCACCTTTGGGTGGAATGTTGACCACGCTACCCTCGATGATTTTAAGCAATGCTTGTTGAACGCCCTCGCCTGAAACATCTCTGGTGATGGAGCGGTTTTCACTCATACGAGCTATTTTATCGATCTCGTCGATAAACACAATACCTTGCTCTGCTTTTTTAATATCGCCATTGGCGGATTGAAGCAATTTTGTAAGAATGTTTTCAACATCTTCACCCACGTAACCTGCTTCCGTTAAACTCGTAGCGTCACAGATGGCAATCGGCACATCTAAAAAGCGTGCTAAAGTTTGAGCCATCAAAGTTTTACCGCTACCCGTTGGGCCAATGAGTAAAATGTTGGATTTAGAAATTTCAGTATCGTCAGCAATAGTGCTTTGTTTGAAAATTCTCTTATAGTGGTTATACACACCCACCGAAAAAATCTTTTTGGCATGGTCTTGTCCGATCACAAAATCATCGAGCACTTTTTTGAGCTCTTTGGGTGCTAAAAGCTCTTGATCGAACGCTTCTTCATTGCCACTTACAGAAGGCTCTGGGATTTCTCCAAAAAATATCTTATGGGCGGAGATAACACAATGCTCGCAGATGAAAACATCATCGCCTGCGATCAAACGTGTGTCACTACTCTCTTTCGTGCCACAAAAACTACACTCTCTATTGACCATTATTTTTCCTCTCAAATGGAATGCCACGTGTGGACTCCATAATAAAATTGCACATTTGTTGAACATGAACATTAGGCTGTTCTTCTAACAATTTTGCAGCTTGTGTTTGTAACGGTTGACCCGACTCAAATAATTCACGGTAAGCACTTCTAAGGGCATCAATGTCTTGGCGATCCAGATGACGGCGAAGTCCTGTCAGATTCAGTCCTCTTAAAACCGCACGATTGCCTTCTGCTAAACAAAACGGAGGAACATCTTGTGAAAGTGCCGCCGCTCCTGCAATCATCGCGTAACTGCCAATTTTAACAAATTGATGCACCGGTGTCATTCCACCAACGACCACGTAATTTCCCATCTCAACATGCCCAGCAATCGTTGCGGCATTGGCTAAAATACAGTGATTACCCACAATGACATCGTGCCCTAGATGGACATAGCCCATAAACAAGTTATGGTCTCCGATGATCGTTTTACCACCACCGCCAAGGGTTCCTGGGTTGAACAGAGTAAATTCACGAATTTTATTGTAATCGCCAATAATCAGTTCAACCGCTTCACCTGCGTATTTGAGATCTTGTGGGATAGACCCTAAAACGGCATGCGAAAAAATCTCATTGTGCTTGCCAATGGTGGTACTGCCACAGATGTGAACACCTGGAGCAATTTTTGTCCCTTGTCCAATTTTAGCTTGACTTGAAATAAAACAAAACGCCCCGATTTCAACATCAGGTCCGATAATAGCACCCTCTTCGATAAGGGCATGGGGGGAAATTAAACTCATCGTAACCGCCTATTTATCAACGATCATGGCTTTAAGTTCAGCCTCACTCATCAGCACATCACCGACATACGCCTTGCCTGATAGAACCCAAATGGAGCCTTTATGTTTCACAACATTCATGTGATATTCCAATTTATCACCAGGACGAACAGGAGCTCGAAACTTAGCACCGTCAATGCTCATAAAGTAAACCACTTTTTGCGCTGCCTCTTCATTGGTCATGTTCATACTCTTAAATGCTAGCACGCCACCAGCTTGCGCCATGCCCTCTAAAATCATAACACCCGGATAGATGGGATGACCAGGGAAATGCCCCTGAAAAATTTGTTCTCCAATGGTCACGTTTTTATACGCCTTGATTGATTGCTCTGGAATCAGCTCTTCAACACGATCAATCAATAAAAAAGGGTAACGATGGGGAAGTATTTTTTGAATTTCTATAACATCTATCATTCTTGAAACCTTATCAATGAAAATTCTAATATTTTAGCTAATAAATACTAAATTTTCTCTAATGTCATGGTAGGTTTTGCTTTGAAGGAAGAGTTCATAAGCACCCACGTTCACCTCATCCAGTACGATAAGAGGGGTTAAAGAGGCAAAGGATAACTTCATTATCGCGTTTCTCACTGCCATTTCAATTTCCACCGTTGGGGGATTTTGTAGCATTTCTTTGAGTGTTTCATAGTGCGTATTGGCTAACGTATTAAACGTTTCAAGCGCAATAAACCGCGCCTCTTCTTTGCTTAAAAAACCAACACCTTCGTTGATAAATTCGATGTTTGCTTTGATCTTCTCTTTTTTACATGTAGAGTAAAAAAGAACATAACTGGGAACCACTTCTTTTTCACTGTTTTTCACCCATGCGCGAAGCAATCTGTAATTTAAAAACTTTTCGCGCACCAGTTTAAACGGAATTTTTTGCGCTTCACATTCCATGACCTTTTCATACAAAACGGTGCGTGCTTCAATGGAAGAGGGAAGTATCTGCGGTCGCAAAGGAGAGCTTAATTCATCTGCCCATCTTTGTTGCTGTTGCCTTTGAACACTGAGTGCGAAAATGCACCCGCAATAATCTTGGTGGTACAACATCGCCTCTTTAGCAAGAGCAAATTGTTCTTGCGTGCCACCCCCTTTTCTAAAATCAGGTACGGCGATTTCAAGATGGTACCGATCGGCAATCAAACGCAATGCGTTTCCTAACTGATCGAGTGATTTTTTGGGACTTGTTAGTAAGGTCGTTGTTATCACTTTCTCACCCAGTTCCAGTGCTTTTCGTGCAGTCTCTTCTAACCTGTTATCAAAACAGACTAAACAGCGTTTTCCTTTTTCTGGTTCTTTTTCTAGTCCTCGTACGGCTTCGATCCATCCTTCATAATTATACGCGCCTACATGTAAAGGAATACCCAATTTATCGCAACTGCGTTTCACATCTAAAAGCCTTAGTTCATACTCACTAAAAGGATGAATGTTAGGATCGTAAAAAAAGCCTACCAGTCTCTCTTTGGGATACGCTTGTTGTAGTTTTTGAAGAAAAAAGTGGCTATCGACGGAGCAGCAAATATGTACGAGCATGGCATTTCTTTATCACGTTTAAATTTTGTATAAAGTATAACATAGGTAACATATAACCTTTCCTGCCTCATACAACTAATCGTATTTTTAAATAGAATTTTGTATTTTGTAGTATAATAAATTTACCACCGAAGGAGAATACTATGATCAAAAAGTGTCTCAAAAGTCTACTATTCTGGTTGATTTTTCTCCCTTTGCTTTATACGTTGAGTGGTTTTGTGATCCTTCCATGGTGGGTGCGTACCCAAATGCCTTCCCTTTTGGAAGAGAAATTTCATCTCTTTGTTTCCATGGAAAAAGTGCTTTTTAACCCCTTTACGTTTGAGTTACATGTAAACCATTTTGCACTGCGCGATACGGCAAAAAACGATGTTGCAACGCTGGAGCATCTTTACATCAATTACGATCCAACCTATCTTTTCAAGAAAGAGTTTTTTGTCAAATCACTCCTGCTTGAGCAACCCTTTGTTGACCTTAAAATCGATCCAAAAGGGAATCTAACACTCCTGAGCCTTTTTCCAACAAACCCTTCGAGCGAAAGCAATACAACCACGGATACGAGTCTGATGATGCCTTTTATCATCGAGCATGTTGAAATTCAAAATGCGAAAACTAACTTTAGCGATGAACGCCCCAGTGAGCCGTTTAAACTCGAAATTGGCCCTATCAATTATGCGGTCAACAATCTCAGTTTTTACAAAGATGATCTGAGCATTCACGCACTCAAAGTGATGTTAAAAAATGAAGAAAAAATAACGCTCGCCAGCAGTGCTTCCTTTGAACCTCTCAAATTTTACGGGGAACTGGGTATTTCACATCTTCCAATTTCACACTTTTGGCGATACGCATTACCCAACATTCCAGCAACCCTTACCCAAGGCGAGCTCTCACTTAAAGTTCCTTTTTCCATAGATCTAAGCAAAGAAAAACCACTGGTATCTTTCGAAAAAGCATCTGCCTTATTGGAAAAAATTCGCTTCGTCGATACGGAGCAAAAAACAGTCGTTGAAGTGCCTTCTCTCAAACTTGAAACGATTGATTTTGACCTGCAAACGTCTAACATCAGCATCGAAAAAGCCACCCTTTCCAAACCGTTTGTGGATGTGCAGTTGGAGAAAGAGTATGCGGTGAATTTGGTACAACTGTTTACCCCTAAAAGTGGACCAACGCAACCCAAAACTCCAACACCTGCCGCGCAAGAAACTAAAAATGAGTGGAAATTTGCACTCAAAACGTTCGAAATCAATGAAGCAACCATTGATGTTACGGACAAAAATGTCAAAAGTACGCCTATCCACTTGGCACCTTTGAAACTAACGGCTCAAAACATTACGCACGATCAAAATAGCCCTATTAGTTATGATTTTAACAGCACCATCGACACCACCGCTTCTTTAAACGCAAAAGGTATTTTTATCCCTGCGACGGCTTCACTTGAGATGGTAATGAATGCCTCTAAACTCTCTTTAGAAAAAGCGCAACCTTACATCACGCTTTTTACAACAACGCTCATTCAAGACGGTTCCTTATCGCTCACGTCTAAGCTCACCGCTTCGTTTGATCAAAAGCCAACGTTCAAAATCGAAGGAGATGCAACCGTCTCTAAATTTTCACTCGCCGATAAATTCAAAAACTCGCTTGTGGCATGGGAAACGCTAAATGTTAACAGTATCGCTTACAATCTCTCTCCTGCAGCACTTAGTATTCAAAAGATCACGCTGGATAAACCTTATATCAATCTTGACATCAAAAAAGATGGCACCACCAATTTTTCCAATCTTTTAAACACATCAACCACACAACCCCAAAAGTCGTCTCAAACACAAAAAGCCACAACCACACACGATGCGATGTCCATGTATATTGGCAATATCGTACTCAAAAGAGGAACAACGCATTTTAAAGATGCTTCCTTGCTCCTTCCTTTTGCGACATTTGCAGATCGCCTCAATGGATCGATGTCAACCCTTGACACTAAAAGCACCAAACCCTCCGTGCTCAAACTCGAAGGAAAAGTGGATAAATACGGCTATACAAAAATTGATGGATCTGTTTTGCCGTTTGATTTTAAAGATCGAGCCGCACTCAAAATCCTCTTTAAAAACATCGATATGCCTTCTCTTTCACCTTATACGAGTAAATTCATAGGGTATGCGATTAAAGAGGGAAAACTCTCGATGGATCTGAACTATAAAATTAAAAAAGGAGTCATGGAAGGTGCCAATAAAATCAACCTCGATTCACTCATCCTGGGTGAAAAGATCGAAAGTAAAGACGCATCCAATCTTCCTTTAGGACTTGCGATTGCTATTTTGAAAGATTCTAGAGGGCAAATTGACCTTGACCTCTCCGTGAGTGGCGACTTGAATGACCCTGAATTTCGTTATGGAAGCATTGTATGGAAAGCGATTGGAAACCTCATCGGGAGCATTGTGACATCTCCGTTTAAACTTTTAGGCTCTATGCTAGGAATTGAAACGGAAAATCTTAAAAGTATCGATTTTGCGGCTGGTGAATCTGTACTTATTGCCTCGGAAGAGGAAAAAATGGAGCAGTATCGTCAAATTTTAGACAAAAGAGCGGAACTCAAACTCATCATTACGCCAAGTTACAATGAAACCCTCGATACCAAGGCGCTTCAAGAACAAAATGTCACAGCACAAATCGAAACCTTGATTCCTAAAAAAAGCAAAGAAGATGATAGTTATGGCAAAACGATCAAAAAACTTTTCATTCAAAAATACTCGGATGATGCGTACAGTAAGCTGATGAAAACCTATAAAGAAGAGAATTTAGATCTTGGTGCTATTCACGATTCTTTGATCTCTAAGATTGCAGAAAGCATTACGATAGCACCTGAAGCACTTCACGCTTTAGCACTTAAGCGCTTCGATACTATCTTTCAAACCTTGACGACAAAGTATAAAATAGCACCTGCGCGACTTATAAAAAATGAGCCTCAAGCCAGTGATGCGATTCGTGAAGAGTGGGTGGGATGTTCGATTTCAGTGAGTAACTAAGAAAGTTTGGAGGCTCGCATTTAAGCCTCCAAATGACACTTTAGCTTAGTGATTCCAAAGCTTTTTTAACGTCACTTGCGTGGTCTTTCACTTTCACATTGGACCAAAGCTTGGCAATTTTACCGCTGGGATCGATCAAAAACGTTGAGCGCACAATGCCCATATACTCTTTGCCGCAAAACTTTTTGAGTTGCCAAACCCCATAACTTTGCGCTACTTCGGTACTCACATCCGAAAGCAGTGTAATGTCCAATTTTTGCTTGGCTATAAACTTTTGATGCGACGCTGTGCTATCAGGACTTACACCTAACACAACCGCATTAAGATCTTCAAATGCGGGAAGTGCTGCTGTAAAATCGCACGCCTCAGTGGTACATCCAGGTGTGCTGTCTTTGGGGTAGAAGTAGAGCACGATCCATTTGCCCTCAAGGTCTCTGAGTGAAATTTCGACATTGTCTTGATTGGGAAGACTTAGAGCGGGAGCTTTATCGCCTATGGTTAACATAGTATTTCCTTTGTTTATATTTTTCAGCATATTACCACAGATTTTATCTGAGTATCGTCATCTCAGAGCGAAAAATACAGTGTCATGCACCCATCGCAAGGTGAATGCACCTCTTTATACGCTCCTATATCTTTACATGTAAAACCACAATAAAGCATTACTTTCATGATTTTTACGCCTTGGTTTGTCACCAAATTATAACGCAACTTTTCATACTAAAACTATCTTTAATTAATTTTTGGCTAACATAGTATCTCTTTAGAAAACGACTTTTAAGAAGGTAGAAAATGGATAAAGCAAAATACATTTGGATGGATGGCGAACTCGTTGCATGGGACGATGCAAAAGTACATATTTTGACCCATACACTTCACTATGGCAATGGTGTTTTTGAAGGTACGCGTGCGTATATGACAGACAATGGTCTGGCAATTTTTAAGCTCAGAGAGCACACCAAACGCTTGCTCAATTCTGCTAAAATCACACGTATTAAAGCAACTTATTCACTTGAAGAACTTGAAGCTGCGCACATTGAAGTGCTAAGATCCAATAACTTTACGTCAAATGTTTATATTAGACCTTTGATCTATCTAGGCTACGGTATTATGGGACTAAACCACGTTCAAGCGCCTGTCAAAACAGCCATCGCGGCTTGGCAATGGGGAAGTTACCTCGGTGATGAAGGGTTAGAGAATGGCATTCGTGTTAAAATCTCTTCGTTTGCACGAAACCCTGTGAGTTCAACCATGGGTAAAGCCAAAGCCGCGGCAAACTACCTTAACTCACAAATGGCAAAATACGAAGCTTTAGAAGCTGGTTATGAAGAGGCCTTATTGCTCGATAAAGATGGCTTTATCGCAGAAGGCAGTGGTGAATGCTTTTTTATCGTAAGAGACGGTGTTTTAATTACACCACCAAATGACACTTCACTTGAAAGCATTACCCAAGCAACCGTGTTAGATCTTGCACGCGAAGCAGGTATCCCCATTGAGCGCAGACGCATTACTCGTGATGAAGCATATATTGCCGATGAGTCTTTCTTTACAGGTACAGCTGCTGAAGTCACACCGATTAAAGACATCGATAACTACATCATAGGGGATGGTAACCGAGGTCCCGTAACCAAACAACTTCAAGATGCGTACTTTGATGTTGTCTACGGACGCAATCCAAAATACAAACACTTATTAACATTTATCTAAACAACTAAAAGGAACATTATGCCAGCAGATTTAAACGATTATTTTAAAAAGAAAAACGGTGGAGGAAGCGGAAACAGCGGTGGCGGTGACAATGACAATCGTACGCCTTTTAATATCGAACCTCCTGATTTTTTGAAAAACCTTGGCAAAAAAGCCGGGATTATCTATGTGCTCATTGCCATTATTATCATTGCCGTTGTGGCAAAACCTTTTGTTATTATTAACTCAGGTGAAATGGGTATTAAAGCCACCGCAGGTAAATTTGAATCAACGCCGATGGAACCAGGTTTTCACCTTTTCATTCCGTTTATTCAACAAGTTTTTATTGTTGATACGAAAGTGCGTATTATGAACTACTCCTCCACAGAAGATTTGGGCGAAGTGCTGCAAAGAGGCTCAGGCATTAAACGAAATGCTGCTATCTCCGTTCTTGATGCTAGAGGTCTTCCTGTTTCGATTGAACTCACCGTTCAATACAAACTTGAACCAACCACAGCACCACAAACCATTGCAACATGGGGTATGTCATGGGAAGATAAAATTATCAATCCCGTCGTTCGAGATGTAACACGTGCCGTTGTTGGTAAATTTAACGCTGAGGAACTTCCTCAAAAACGGAATGAAATTGCGGTTAACATTGAAGAAGGCATTCGTAAAGCGATTGATGCACAACCGGGTCAACCTGTTGAACTTCTCACGATGCAACTTAGAGAAATTGTTTTGCCGGTGAAAATCAAAGAGCAAATTGAGCGTGTACAAGTAGCAAAACAAGAGGTAGAACGAACACGTTATGAGGTTGAAATCGCTAACCAACAAGCTTTAAAACGTGCTGCTGAAGCAGAAGGTCAAGCAAAAGCGAGAGAAATTAATGCGCAAGGTCAAGCCAATGCGATTAAAATTGAAGCAGAAGCGGATGCGTATGCCAACAAAAAAATCAGCGACAGTATCTCAACACCTCTTTTGACACTTAGACAAATTGAAGTTCAAGGAAAGTTTAATGAAGCACTTCGTGAAAACAAAGATGCAAAAATTTTCCTAACACCTGGTGGCGCAGTGCCAAACATTTGGGTTGATACTAAAGATAGCCAGAAAGCAGTTAGTATAAGCAAATGAGTTCAACACTTTTAAATTCCATCGACTGGAATGCTTCACCGCTTTTGCCTGTCATCGCACAGGACGTTATAAGTGGTGAAGTGCTGATGCTTGCCTACATGAACCAAGAAGCGCTTGCATTAACACTGCAAACAGGACTTGCACACTACTATTCCAGAAGCCGCCAAAGCCTCTGGAAAAAGGGTGAAACCAGTGGGCATCTTCAACACGTTAAAGAGGCTTATTTGGATTGTGATAGCGATACCTTATTGCTCAAAGTCGAGCAAGAGGGTGTTGCATGTCATACGGGTCGTAAATCGTGCTTTTTTAACCGTGTAGACGTTGAAGAGATACCTAAAGAGCCAGAAATAAAGATCGAAGCTTATTCGATCACCGATAAAATTTACCATATCATTCAAGAGCGTAAACACGCTGATCCTAAAAGCTCTTATGTTGCATCACTGCTGCACAAAGGCGATAACAGCATTTTGAAAAAAGTGGTTGAAGAAGCGGGTGAGTTTTGTTTTGCATGTAAAGATGGTGAGAGTAAAGAGATTGTCTATGAAGCGGCCGATCTTATGTTTCATGCCCTCGTAGCACTCGGCGCTAAAAACATTCATCCATCACTCATTTCCAAAGAGCTTGAGAGGCGCTTTGGACTCAGTGGAATAGAGGAGAAAAATAGCCGCAATGAACATTGATGCCCTTAAATTATCACTATTGACCTATGTAAAACATTTTGGTCTTTATGATTATTTGGCATTTGGATGGCTACTTTTTACCTTTTTAGCATTGATTATCTTGGCAAGTTTAATTGCCAAAAAATCTTCTGTTGCCTCACTTTTTATGATTATTATTGCACTGATTCTTCTTGTGGTTTCACCTTTTTTTATCAAACTAAAACTCAGTGAAATCACACGAGCGACCACAACGGAAATCAGTCTGGTGAAAAAATTGACCTTTTCTGACTCTTTGATTGTTGAGGGGTCCATTACTAACCATTCAACAAAAGATTTTTCACTCTGTTTAGTGCATACCACTGTTTTCAAACAAACCGATGCACAAGGGATTAAAGCGTTTATTAACAGATTAAAACCGATCGCGAATCAGTCGATACTAGTAAAACAAACGCTTCTCAAAGAGGGTGTCATGGAATTCCAAAGTGTCTTCGATGATTTTGTCTACAGTGGCGATGTGAATGCGTCACTTAGCGCAGAATGCTACTAAAGGAGTGCAAATGACTTATTTTACCATACTCCATTGGTTCGCTATGATTGTTATTTTTTTACTCTTTATCTTGGCCATCGTATTGACCATTCGTAGCCATGATGGCAAATCTTCCCTCTATCCACCTATTTTTACTGCATTTTTTATTGCAACTGTTTTTGCAGCTTTTGCTATTTATGGTCTTGATAAATACACTAAAATTGCACGACTTGAAAATATAGTACAGAAAAAAGTCCTGATCAATGAATCGTTTTCTATCTCAGGACAAATTCGTAATATTGGTCATTTTAAAATTGGCGCATGTGTTTTGGAAGTCAAAATTTCCAATGAATCGTTTGAGCGAGCTGGCACAGAAGGTATAAGCTTTGTTCCAAAATCTGCGTTTGATAACCTGTTTAATTGGGGAGAAGAGAGCCATAGTGTTGAGACAACGAAAGAGTTTGTGATTGCTGAGAATTTATATAAAGGTGAGATGCGCAACTTCACCGTCTTTATGCGCTATCCACCCTCTTATGCAAAACCTTATACACGCTACGAGCTTTTCTGCCACTAGTGCTATTAGAGTTCTTGCAGAACTCTTTACACGTCTTTAAAGCAAAGCTCAAAACGAAGTTTCTGTGAAAAGACTACGCTAACACTGGGTTTTGCTCGGCGCAATGCCCACGCACCTTTGGTGCTTTTTCTTCTTGCAAAATGTATTTTGCAAGAAGTCTAATACATAAACCCCTCTTTTTTTAAGGCTTGTCGAATATTAAACATCTGCTGATGTTTGGTATAACACCATGCAGGAGAGAGCAGTGTTTCATCTTCAATGCCTGCACTCACACGTTGTAACATCACCTCTTCTGGCAAAAGCTTGATCGCTTCAATCAACGTTTGAATGTAGCACTCCTCTGAGATAGGCGAAAACTCTCCTTTTTTAAAATCATTCGCCAAGGCTGTTCGTTTGACAACATACAAGGGATGAAATTTGAACGAGTGAACGCCAAGTCTAAGGGCAAACTTCACACTTTCCAACGCCATTTCAGGTGTTTCTCCAGGGAGTCCAAAGATAACATGCGCACACATTTTAAGCCCGTACTGATGCGTTAAAGTGATGTATCTCTCAATATTACCACTATCATGTCCACGATTGATGCGTTTAAGTGTCTCATCCGATGAAGATTGCACCCCATACTCGACCCAAATTTCATGCTGTGTGGAAAGCTCAGCCAAATACGCAAGCACCTCTTCGTTGATGCTATCGGTACGCGTGCCAATGCTAAGCCCCACAACCCCTTCAAAACTAAGCGCTTTCGTATAAAGGGCTTGAAGTGTCGTAAGTGGAGCGTAGGTGTTGGTAAAGGATTGAAAATAGATGATAAATTTTTGAGCGCCAAATTTTTTAGCCAGTACTTTTTTGGTCTTCTTATACTGTGCTTCTAACTGAATCAGTTGAAATGCTAAGTAAGGATTTTCTGAAGTCGGGTTGAGGAAAAATCGTTTCGGCTGGTTGTGCTCTAAATTGGGGCTGAATGATTCATTTTCACAAAAAACACAGCCACCTCGCGCAACCGTACCATCGATATTCGGACAGGTAAATCCAGAGATAGAGATGGGGATTTTGTACACATTTTCCCCAAATTTTCTCCTAAAGTACCGCCCAGCGGTTAAAATCTCGCGCATTATTTAATAAAATAGTTTCCATCAAAGCTAACCAGTGAATAGTTCATATCGTTGCCAATACTCTCTTTAAGCGCTTCAATACTTAAAAAAGCCAATGAATCTGCTTCAATATACTCTCTGACTTCTTCAACAGTTTTATTGGCACTAATAAGCTCTTTATAGCTTGGGGTATCAATGCCATACAAACACGGATGCTCAATCGTTGGAGCCGCGATGCGCATATGCACTTCAGCAGCACCCGCACGTTTAAGTAATTTTACAATCTGACGTGACGTGGTACCTCTTACGATACTATCATCAATCACAACGATTTTTTTACCTTCTAAAATTTTATGAATTGGAGAGAGTTTGAGTTTTACTTTGAGATCACGTACGGCTTGGGTTGGCTCAATGAACGTTCTTCCAACGTAATGATTTCGAACAATCGCCATTTCAAAAGGAATGCCACTGGCTTGTGCATATCCTAATGCTGCACTAACGCCACTATCAGGAACGGGAATCACAAAGTCTGCTTCAACAGGAGCGAGTTCTGCGAGCTTCATACCCATTTTTTTGCGTGCGGCATAAACATTTTTACCTTCAATGACGCTATCAGGACGAGCGAAATAGATAAATTCAAAGGCGCAGATATGTGGATCGGGCTCAAAAAGTTGGATGCTTTCAAAGGTCTCTTTACCGTGTTGAAAAATAACCATCTCGCCAGGTCTGACGTCTCTTACAAACTCAGCATCTACGAGATCAAGTGCGCATGTCTCACTTGCAACGATGTAACCGCCCTCTTTCATTTTACCAATCGATAACGGACGAACTCCGTAACGATCACGGATAGCAAACATTTTGGATCTACTTTGAATCAAAAGACAATACGCTCCCTTGATTACATGTAAAGCTTCAATGATACGGTCTTTGAGTTTGCCTTGTTGGGAACGAGCGATGAGATGGATGATATTTTCCGTATCCATGGAAGATTGGAAAATAGCACCTTGTTCCACCAATTTACTTCGCACTTCATGTTTATTGATCAAATTTCCATTATGAACAATAGAAATATCGCCCAGTTTATAACTAGCGGCGACAGGTTGTGCATCTCTTACCGAGTCACTTCCTGCGGTTGAATAACGGTTATGCCCGATCGCCATGTCGCCATGTAAGAAAGCGAGTTTTTCTTCGTTAAAGACTTCGGTGACTAAACCATTATCTTTAATCGTTCGGATTTTCTTGCCATCACTGGCACTGATACCTGTTGCTTCTTGACCACGATGTTGCATCGCAAACAGAGCATAATAGGCTATCTTAGAAGCATGTTTTACATCAAATACACCAACAATTGCACACATAAGTTCATATCACCTTTTTTTAAAGACCTAAACAGTCACTAATGGTATAAAGACCATTTGGTTGATTGATGATCCACTTTGCGGCTTTGATAGCGCCTTTGGCAAAGGTATCACGACTGGTTGCCGTATGGTTCATCTCAATAAATTCACCATCATTGTAAAATCCTACCGTATGGCGCCCAACAATGTCACCACCACGAAGTGCCATTATAGCAATCTCATCTTTACTACGTTCACCAATAAGACCATTACGACCACTGACACGTACATCATCTAAATTAAGACCTCGTCCACGAGCAGCGTGCTCTCCAAGGGTTAATGCCGTACCACTGGGTGCATCTTTTTTAAAACGGTGGTGTTGCTCCACGATCTCAATGTCAAAATCACTCAGGCTTTTAGAAGCAAGCTCAACCAAACGGTTGAGTACGGCTACACCCAAAGACATATTAGTAGAGTAAAGAATAGGCATATTATTCGCCGCTTCTTTTAAGAGATTTTGTTGATGTTCGTTAAGCCCTGTCGTTCCAATAACAAGAGGAGTAGGATGCTTCAGCGCATTTTCAAGCAATGTTTCACACCCCATAGCAATGGTAAAGTCAATGATAACAGCACTTTTTTGTAACAGTTCTACAACATCATCCGTTACGATTGCCTCTTTGGGAGGCATAAAGTTAAAATCTTCCAGTGCATGCAAAACGTGTGGTCTTGCCTCTTTATCTTTTATGAGGTTTTCAATCAACAATCTGCCTACTCTACCGGTCGAGCCATGGATTCCAACATCTATCATTCGCGCGTTTCCTTCTTAATGGTTCACATATTCTAAAGCTTGAATACCTGCCGTTGCGCCATCGCCTGCCGCACATACCACTTGTTTTGAAGCTTTAATTCTTAAATCGCCTGCCGCAAAAAGTCCTTTTACCGAGGTGTGCATGTTCAGATCAACAACCACATTGCCATTTTCATCCATATCGCATAAAAAACTACCATCTTCTTGCTTCAAAATAGCATTATTGACATTCATTCCAACAAAGACAAAGACACCAGGAACGGCAATGTCACGCTCTTTGCCTTCAGCATCAACGACAATAATGCCGTTCAGTCCCGTTTTATCGCCATACGCTTTTTTGACCGTCACATTTAAAATAAGTTCAATTTTTGGATTATTTTTAACTTTTTCGATGGTACTTGGACTGGCTCTAAAGGTATCACGTCTGTGAACAAGATAAACTTTTGAGCAGATATGGGAGAGATAAAGTGCCTCTTCAAGAGCAGTGTCACCGCCACCTAGGGCTACAACTTCTTTGTTTTTATAAAAAAAGCCATCGCAGGTTGCGCAGGTGCTTACCCCTTTTCCAAAAAATTCGGCTTCACCTTCAAAATTGGCTTTTTTAGGCGTACTTCCAGTACAAACAATGACGCTTTTAGCCTGTTCACTTTTACCGCCTGATAGCGCTATTGTAAACGTGCCATCTGCATTTTTTGAAATGCGGGAGACCTCTTCCATCGCATGTTTAAGACCAAAGCGCATACACTGTTCTGACCAAGGAGCCATAAAGTCTAAACCACTGAGTATTTCTGCACTGCCTGGATAATTTTCGATTTCACTACTGCTGGTGATTTGTCCGCCAGGAAGTCCTTTTTCAAACATCACTACATTTTTCAAACCACCGCGTGTTGCGTACAATCCAGCACTAAGACCTGCTGGGCCGCCGCCAATAATTGCTAGATCTAACATAATTTTTCCTTATCTTTTTTTAGAGTGACCGAATGACACGTTGTATCTATACTCGTACAAATCATGTTTATGGTTCAAAAGAGGTAACGTAGTCACGGAAGTCTAACGGCTTCCGTGCAAAATTTTAATTAAAGAAGTGAATTAACTTTGTCCGCTAAAACTTGTTTTGATGATGCACCAATCATTTGGTCTACTAACTCACCATTTTTAAAGAAAAGGATCGTAGGGATAGATCTAATGCCATATTTAATCGCAACATCTTGCTCTTCATCGGTATTGACTTTACAAATTTTTGCTTTACCTTCAAAATCACCTGCTAATTCATCAATAACGGGAGCGATCATACGACAAGGTCCACACCAAGGTGCCCAAAAATCTACTAGGGCTACGCCTTCTGCTACGGTACTATCAAAATTTGATGCATTCAACTCTAAATATTTTCCCATTTTTTTTCCCCTAAAACGTTATTTTATAGATGGTCAATTATACTCACTCTAACTTTAAAATTACCATAGTGGATAAAGTTATTTTTTTAGTAACTAATATTTTTTATTATTTCAATGGTTTCTGGCGTTACTAAAATAGCATCAATTTGATAATCATACGAATTGGGGTGCGTTAGCAAATAATACTGTATTGTTTTGATGATTTTTGTCATTTTAGAAGGGGTAATACGCGTGATAGGATCGTATTTGTGTGAAAATTTAACTTCGCAGAAATGAAGGGTATTCTCTTTACATGTAATAATATCGATTTCGCCAAATTTCGAGTGAAAATTTTGTGCAAGGATCGTATGTCCCTCTTTTTTAAGGTAGGCAGAGGCCTTCTCTTCAGCCTCTTTTCCTACCTTTAAACTCATTTTACGCCTCGATACGGATCATTGCAGGTTTAAGCTCAACAAATTCCAACTGACTGAGCTCTTGGAGTGCTTTTTGAATATCGCTCTCTTTACATGTATGGGTTGAAAAGAGCAATACCGCACGCTCTTCTTTTTTCACATCTTGTTTTTGTAAAAAACTGCTGATAGAAATAGAGTGTTTTCCCAAAATCTCTGAGATTTTAGAGAGAACACCAATTTTATCTTCCACCGTAACACGAATGTAATATTGTGTGCAAATATTATCCCTATTCATCAGCGTCAAACCACTTTTTTCAAGCGGTTTGATAAATCCAAGCATGGGTGAATTTTGCGTATGCCGCGCGATGTCAATGAGGTCTGAAACAACCGCACTCGCCGTAGCGCTTCCACCAGCTCCTGGTCCATAATACATCGTCTCGCCGACACGATCACCGATAACGCTAATGCCGTTCATCACACCATCCACTTTAGCGATCATCTGCGTGATCGGCACAAGGGCAGGATGCACACGAAGCTCAACTTGATCGCCACTTTTCTTCGCAATCGTTAGCAGTTTGATGTTGTACCCAAACTCTTTGGCAAAGTAGATGTCTTCGCTATTGATATGCTCAATGCCTTCGATCAAAATCTCTTCAGGCTTGACATCAATGCCATACGCAATGCTCGCTAAAATTAGCAGTTTATGCGCAGCATCAAATCCACCAACATCAAAGGTTGGATCAGCTTCGGCATATCCTAGCGCTTGCGCTTCTCTTAAAACATCTGCAAATTCCGCTTTTTCATTCATCATTTTAGTCAAAATGAAATTACATGTACCATTCATAATGCCCTTAATCGCTTCAATATGATTGGCACTTAAGCCCTCGCGCAATGCTTTAATAATGGGTATTCCACCCGCAACACTAGCTTCATAGCCAATGGGGGTATCGCCAGCAAGATCGCGTAATTCATAGCGATGGTACGCCAAAAGTGCTTTATTGGCGGTGACAACAGCTTTTTTATTTTTAAGTGCACGGGTGACAATTTTATAGGCTTCATCCACGCCGCCCATGAGTTCAACCACAACGTCGACTTCAGGATTGTCTAAAACGTCATTAACATCGCTGCTCAAAGGGAGGTTAACATCCCTTTTTTTGGTTGTATCTTTGACGACACCGATGATAGGAATAATTTTTTTGCCACTACGCGCTGTGATAATGTCTTCATTCTCTTGTAAAATTTTAACCACGTGGCTACCAACGGTTCCTACGCCTATAATTCCGACTCTGATCATTCTTTAACCTTCTAAACTCTTCAAATACTTCTTCACATTACGTGCGGCTTGGCGGATTCTGTTCTCATTTTCGATGAGCGCAATTCTCACATAACCATCGCCACTTTCACCAAAACCAATACCGGGGCTCACAGCAATTTTTGCCTCTTGAAGCAACTGTTTTGCAAACTCCATGCTGCCTAAATGTGCTGCCACTTTAGGAATTTTTGCCCAGACAAACATCGTTGATTGCGGTTTTTCCATCGGCCAGCCAGCATTGTTAAAGCTCTCTACTAAAACATCGCGACGTTTTTGATACGTAGATCTGATTTCATCCACACACTCTTGCGGGCCATCGAGTGCTACCGTAGAAGCGACTTGAATCGGTGTAAACATGCCATAATCAAACCATGATTTAATCTTTTGAAGTGCACCCACAAGTTTTTTGTTACCCACAACAAAACCGACACGCCAGCCTGCCATATTGTAACTTTTGGAGAGCGTATAGCACTCAACTGCGACATCTTTAGCACCTTCAACTTGGAAAATGGAAGGTGTCTCATAGCCATCAAAGGAGAGATCTGCATAGGCAATATCGCTGATAATGTAAAAGCGCTCTTC
The DNA here is from genome assembly GCF_000568815.1 of Sulfurospirillum multivorans DSM 12446. Lineage (NCBI taxonomy): Bacteria > Pseudomonadati > Campylobacterota > Epsilonproteobacteria > Campylobacterales > Sulfurospirillaceae > Sulfurospirillum > Sulfurospirillum multivorans. Next base: position 219,035 of record NZ_CP007201.1, on the reverse strand, counting down.
TTTAGCATACGCAACCAACTCTTCGTAAAAAGAGACATCGGTGGTCACACAGGTCGGATTGTGTGGAAAATTTACGACGACAAATTTTGGCTTGGGAGCTGATTCTTTAAACACTTTTTTGAGTTTTGTAAAAAATAGCTCTTTATCCAAGACATATTTTTCATCATAATCAAGGCTAAATTTATGAACATTTCCACCAGCAATCATAAACGCATAGGCATGAATCGGATACGCAGGATCAGGCACAACCGCCACGTCACCTGGATTCATAATCGCTTGGGCTAAATGCACAAAGCCCTCTTTACTTCCTAGGGTTGCAACCGCTTCAGTATTAGGATCAAGTGTAACACCGTATTTCCGTGCATACCAATTGCAAATTGCCAATCGCAATTTATAAATACCCTTGCTCACCGAATAGCCATGTGTGCCATCTTTTTGAGCAGATTCTACGAGTTTGTCAATAATATGCTGTGGGGTTCTTCCATCAGGATTGCCCATCGAAAAGTCGATAATATCATCACCCGCATGACGTGCTGCAAGCTTTAGTTCATTAATTTCGGCAAAAACATACCCTGGTAATCTATCAATGGTATTAAATCTAATCTCATCAAACATCTTTATTTCTCCTATTACTCTTTTACATGTAAAGATAATCCATGTTTTATATTCTCAAGCATAAAAGCATCGCCAATTTTCAAATAAACGGCATTACTAGGAACTTTTAGCTTCAGCGTTCGTGTCGATTCTTCCGATTTGACATCACTGAGTAGATGCAAATTTTCATCAAAAAAGACAACATCGGGAAACCAACGATCACCTGAGTGAACGGTTATGGTGACCTCTCTCCTATTTTTCACATCAATCCAATAAGGCTTTAAAGGCTTGCCTAAGGGTGTTGTAACACCACTTTCTACCTTTTTAGCGCCCAGATAAGCGTTACTTGAATCAATGTCATAAAACCAGTAATGGTCTTCATTTTTTACGATATTCGTTACAGTGCATCCTCTAGCCTCAAGGGCATTCGCGAAGGTTTCAGGATCGACGATATGCTCGGTTTGAAGGTAAATCTCCCATACGAAACCCGCACTATCGCGCAGTGCATTGTTTGTTAAAAAATAGTTATACCCCATCGCTTCAAGGGATTCATTCACAATTTTGAGAAAAATAAGCGGATCACTTTGTGTACGAAATGCCAAACGTAACTGGATGGGTCTATCGTATAAAAGTTGGAGCAACCCATTTTTTTTAAGCGTTGAAATCACTTTGACACTGTCCACTTCACCATTGGGTTTTACAAAGGTGCTATTTTGCGCAAAAAGGACTTGAATTAGGTTTTTTTGTGTTTCATATTTTGAAGCACCCACAAAACTTCGAATCTTTTCTTGAAGGCTCTGCGCCCCAAATAAAGAGAGTGAAAGGATGAGAATAAGACATAATTTTTTCACCAGTTTTTGCCTCGATTGAGCTCTACAAATTTCTCTTCAGAGATTTTTTTCATTACACCATTTTCCACTAAGAAACGAGTTGATCCTTGTTCACTAAAATCTTCCACACTTCCATCGTAGGAGAGTTTGAAAAAGCCATTTCCTGTTTTAATGATTTGATTCTTACTTAAATCGATGGTAATATTTTGATCGTTGGTACTCTCATTACGGCTAAAGGTTTCAAGATTGACACGACCAATCCAAATACGTTTTGTTGGCATAATGATTGCATTATTGTGAGGAACTGTATTGATCAACGTCGTATTGGATTCTGGAAGCATTGGCAGAGGTATGCTTGAAGCATTGCTATCATTCCCTTCTGCTTTACGTGTTAAATTCTCATCAATACTGACCACAACAGCTTCCACGGTGCTATTGCTACTGTTCGTTTCAACAACACGCTCTTCCACTTTGACACCTAAAGATGTCGCTGCTTCTTGAACGATAGGGGCACTTTGAAAAGCGCTGGTCTGATTGGTTTCAATTTTGGCTTTATCCAAAAGAGCCATAAGATCAATAGTAATCTCACCGTTAAAAATAGAGACAACACCAAAGATGCCTGCAATTAAGAAGATAAAGAGAAAAAGCCATGCCCCTTTTTTAGAAGCGCGATCGCTTTTAGCGCGAATAAAAATCCTATCTTTATGAGAATCCTCTTCAACACTGTGCTCAGCCCAGTAATCATAAAAGCCTTCAAGCCAATCGGTTAAATCAAGCTTGTACTCTCTGGATAAGATTTTGACAAAGCCTAAAGTATTGACTTGATTAAGCTTGTCATACTGATTGTTAACCATGTATTCGAGTTGCTTGACTTCAATATGGGTTTGTTTGCAAACCTCTTGTAAACCAACCTTTTCTAAGACCCTGATATCCTTATCCATTGGCAATCCTATCACACAGTACCGCGGCAGCTGCGCTTACGTTTAAAGAGTCAAATGCTCTTGTCATTTTGATTGAAATAAGTGTATCCAATCGCTCTTTTACCTTAGGAGACAAACCCTTGCCTTCGCTTCCCATAATCAAAGCCCGTTTGGGTGCAAAGGTGACCTCTTTCACATCCACGCCACTCATGTCGGCGCCATAGAGTGTAAACCCTATTTGCTTGAGTTCATTGAGCATATCGCGTGTTGAAGGACAAAGTGCAATGGGCAATTCAAATGCAGCAGCACTGCTAGTACGCAAAATTGCCTCCAAGTTGCATGTTTTCATACCACTTAAGATCAAGCCATCCGCCCCAAAGGCATACGCACTGCGTACAATAGCACCAATATTTCCCACATCGGTGACTTCATCCAAAATGACCAAGAAAGAGCCATGCTTTATTTCATTAAACGAAGCAAGTTCAAAATCCTTAATCTCAGCAATAAAGCCTTGATGGTTTCCTCCATGACACAACGCTTGTGCTTTTCGCTCATCAATGGTGCAGATCTTTTGCGTGACACGCGCAATCTGAGAGAAGAGCTTAGGGTCACACTGCTTGGGCAAGAAGACCGTTTCAATCCTTGAAGGATAGTGATTTAACAGATGTAAAAAGAGTTGTTTTCCATAGATTATCATGGCAATTATTGTATCCAAACTGGCTTAAAATAATACTAGCTTGAATGTAAAATACCATTTTTAAGAGTTTACATGTAACAAAAGAGGGACATTAATTTTGAAGTTTCGTATACCACTCTTTGATACTCTCTCCGGTGAGTTTGGAAAGCAGTTTGGCTTTTTGTTTTGGAGGAAGGTCAAGATCAATCAAATCTTCTTTGGTAATGGCTTCACCACCGTGCTTTGTTTCAGGCGTAATCACTACGACCCATTCGCCTTTGAGATTCGCTGTTTTAGACGCTTTTTGCACCTCAAGTGCAGTTCCAAAAAAACGTTTTTCATACAGCTTGGTTGCCTCTTTGATCGCAAATATCTGACGGTTGGGGGCAAACTGGGCGAGTTCTTCAATCAATTTCTCAATCCGATGAGGCGACTCATACACAATCACCGCGTACGGAGCGTTCAACACCTCAAACAGCTCGTTTTGACGGTCCATTCCTTTGTGCGATAAAAAGCCATAAAACAAAAACTGATGGGTTTTAATGCCGCTGGTGACATACGCTAGTAAGGCAGCATTCGCACCTGGGAGGATCTCATACGCTAGGGCATTTGCTTGGCAAAAACGTACCAATGCAGCGCCTGGATCGCTGATACCGGGCATGCCTGCATCACTAAGATAGCCTACATGCTCTTCAAAGATTTTTTTATCAATACTCGCTAAAACAGCCTCTTCGTTATGTGAATGCATGGAGATAAAATTTTGGATCTGAAAGGTTACGTTATGTCTTTGAGCAAGGAGGGAGAGAAGTCTTTTAGTGATTCTGGTGTCTTCGCAGAAAAGGGTTTTGCACTCCGTTAAAAGTTTAAGGCTTCTAACGGAGATGTCATCTAAATTTCCTATAGGGGTAGGAATGAAATAGATCAATGGGTTTAAGAACTATTTTAAGCTATATTTTTTCTTAAATTTCTCAACTCTACCTGCAGCATCTACGATCTTCTCACTGCCCGTGAAGAACGGATGGCATGAACTGCAAATGTCAATTCTTAACTCGGCTTTGTTGGACATAGTCTCGAAACTATTTCCACATGCGCACGTTACAACACATGGTACATATTCTGGATGAATATCTTTTTTCATAATGCTTTTCCTTAATTGTTCATAAAAATAAAATCTATTATTTGGCACGTCTTGCCAAAGGGTGCAAATTATAGCACAAAAGATTCATTATTTCAAGTCATGCCAATATTTTGGAAGCCGCAGCCACTACTGCCGTTTCACTTCGTAAAATTGTGTTACATGTAAGACCCACAATCGGTTGAGTTTGAAGTAACAATCGCTCTTTTTGGCTAAATCCGCCCTCCGGTCCAATCAAGATTGAACTAATCGCTTCATCGCCCTTTAATTTGACCTCTGAAAAGTCCAAGACATGACTTTTCGGATACGCTTCTAAATAGGTTTGAAGCGAAGTAAACACTTCGATTGGCATCAATAAACTTCGCCCACACTGTTGGGAAGAGTTGATCAAAATACGCTTCATGCGCTCCAAGTCCAGTTTATGCCCTTTTTGCGAAAATTCGGCATAAACAAAACTGATCTTAGAAACACCGAGTTCATTGAGCATCGGAAGTGTCTTTTCAATGATCTTAGGATCGATGATACTCCAACCTACATGTAAAACGTTTGAAGGCATCAATGGCAACTCTTTTTGAGACACAAGTGCGAGCTCTGCCTCTTTTTTACCAATCTGGGTAATTTCATACTCATAGATAAACGCATCTTCTAAATTTCGCCACGAAAGCTTCTCTCCCACGCTGATACGACGCACTTTAAAGAGATGTTCGTATTCCCTCGTATCTACTTTGAGGAGTGGCTCACCTGCACGGGGATGATAGACAAACTGCATTTAATGCACCGTATAAAAGAGCGCGCTTGTGAGCACGAGTGCGAGTAAATCGAGCGTGTATTTTTTAATGGCATAACGTTTATAAGCGCTTTGAGACGCTTCGGTTCGCTCCAATTTTTTGTACATTTTATGCCCTCTGATGCCAAAAGCGACAATACCAATCCAGACAACAATCATCACCCACACCGAAAGCGAAAAGGTAAATTGACGCACTGCCATGACAATAATGCCTGTGAAAAAGATGGCGGAGAGGACGATGTAGTATTGAGGAGCAATCAGTTCAAGTCTTTTGGAGAGTTTAAGAAATGTTTTGTCACTTTTGAGCAAATAGAGATTGAGTGCGATGAGTACGACTAAAAGGATGATAAAAACCAAATGCAGTTGACTCGATAATTGGATCAGTTCTTCCATAATGAAAAATCCTTCAAAAAATAATCACAGATTCTACCCATTTTAGTATAATAGTACCCATAAATCATAAGGTTAAACCATGCCTATTTCGTACCAAGAAGCGCTTCAGATCATTCAGACGCAGATTCAACCTTTACATGTAAACCAAACATTGCCTCTTTTAAAAGCGATCAACCGCATTTCCAGTAGCGATGTTTACGCCAAATTTGCGCTCCCAAAACATCCGATGAGCCTGAAAGAAGGCTATGGCATTGCATTTGAGCCAACTACCCTTACCTACACACTTTTAAATCCACCCTATCCTACGCCCATTCCGTTGGGGTACGGTGTTAGGCTTTCCACGGGGGAGAGCATTCCCGAAGGTGCCGATACCATTATTGCCGAAGAAGATGTCTTGGTTGACCACGATGAGTGCATCAAAATTCCTTTACATGTAAGCCAATCCCAACACATCAAAAAAGAGGGCGAAGACATTTCTAAGGGAGAGTTGTTGTTGAAAAAATATGAGCGCATCAGTGCGCAAAAAATCACCGCCCTCTCGTCACAAGGCATTAATACCGTCAAAGCCGTTCAAAGACCAACGGTAAGTATTTTAAGCATTGGCTCTCAACTCGCAACGGGCGAAATTCATAACTCCAATGCGATGAGTTTAGCGGCACGGGTTATCGAATTAGGGGGGAAAGTAGGGGAAATTGTTATTGGCGAAGAGGATGACGCTAAGATTTTAAAAGCACTGCAAGAACTGGTTGGCAAAGCAGATTGTGTGATAACAACGGGAGCACTCAGTCGTCACGATGCGATGCGCCATCTCTTGGAGACCAAAACACTTCTGCCTCTTTTTCACCAAGTCCGCATTACGCCTGCTAAGCCAAGTGCACTGACACTTTTTGAGAACACGCCTATTTTACATCTTCCAGGACTTCCGCTGGGGTGCATGTTGGGATTTGAAATGTTGGGTGTTCCACTGCTTCGACACCTGCAACACCGGCATTGCATTATTCCTGATTTTATCACCTGCATCAACCAAAAACGCATTACATGTAAAGATAATTCGATGAGTGCCATTCCAGGTTACAGCGATGGAAGACACTTTGTATGCGCTCCCTATTACGAGGCAGGACGGCTTAATATCCTCAGTCAATGCAATGGTTATACCCTAAGCGAAGGCAAAGAGAGTATAGAAGAAGGCGAAGAGATCCCCTTCTTCTATTTTACTCACCCACCCGTTTCGTAAAAGGCGCGACTTGATGTCTCATTTTGATCATCATCGCTCCATTTATTCTTTTCAGGTTTATTGCGGAGTACCTCTTTTAAAATCTCAGCCGCTGCGGCAACATCGCCTTTATGCACCGCATCTTTGATACTCATCGCCTCATCGAAATAAAGACAGGGTATGAGCATGCCCTCTGCGGTGAGTCGAATACGGTTACAATCTTCACAAAAATCGTGTTTATGCGGGTCAATAATGCCAAAAACATACCCATCATCCAACTCAAAAAGATGCGCAGGACTGGGTCCCACACGGCCTATCGCTTTAAAGGGGTATCGTTGCGCGATCAGTGCTTGCACCTCATCGCCACTCAAACCTTTGAGTTGCTCTTTGGCATGGGTGTTTTCCATGTATTCGATAAAGCGAATCGACATGCCACGCTCTTTCGCATATTCAAGCACATCTAAAACCTCATCAGCGTTAATGCCTTTAATAGGCACCATGTTAATTTTAACATTGAGTCCCACTTTGAGTGCTTCTTCAATACCGGCTTGCACTTTAGCTAAGACATCTTTTTGCGCCATTTTACTGGCGACCTCAGGCTTTAGGCTATCCAATGAGATATTAACGCGTTGAAGTCCAGCATTTTTGAGTTTTTGCGCCGCATCTTTGAGTAAAAAACCGTTGGTCGTGAGCGCTAAATCCAATCCACTCTTGTGCTGATTGATCATGGCGATAAATTTATCTAAATCGGTTCTTAAAAGAGGCTCGCCTCCAGTGATTCTGATCTTGGTGATGCCTTCATCAATGGCGACTTTTACAAATAAAAAAAGTTCTTCAAAGCTCAGTAAATTCTCTTTAGGCACCCATGAAAAAGGCTTTTCAGGCATACAATACTGACACCTAAAATTACACCTCTCCGTTACGGAAACCCTTAAATAAGTGACGTTTCTTCCAAATCCATCCACTAACATTTTTGTTCCTTGTTACTTTAATGCGGAGGTCATTATACATAAATATCCACAATATAGATTGCAAAAGTGATTCTCAGAACTTTCAAGCTATTTCTAAAATTGATTGAGCTAGAATGTGTGACATTTTTTAAATAATCTTTGCAAGGAGTATAGGTATGCAAAAGCCTATTCCCAATAGTAAGGAACATTCCGTAAGTGCGGATGCCTTTTTGGTTTCTAAAACCGATATCCATGGCAAAGTCACTTACTGCAATGAACCTTTCATCAAAATCGTAGGTGCGAGCGAGCAAGAAATTCTTGGTAAACCTCACAGTATTATTCGTCATCCTGATATGCCTCGCATCATCTTTAAACTGTTATGGGATCATGTCAAAAATAAAGAAGAGATTTTTGCGTATGTTAAAAATCTTAGTTTTGATGGAGGATGTTACTGGGTGTATGCCAATGTCACCGCTTCAACCGATCAATCAGGCAACATTATCGGGTATTACTCCGTCAGACGCAAAGCCAATCCTAAAGCGTTAGAAATTATCAAACCTCTGTACGCCAAATTACTTGAATTGGAAAAAACAGGCGGCATCGATGCTTCACAAGCCTATATTACCGATCTACTCAATCAAAAAGGAGTCAGCTATGCAGAGCTTTCTAACACGCTTCAACGACTCTAAACTGACTTTTTTTGCTCTTTTCGTTCTCATCGCTTGTGGAAGTTACTTTGCAGGCTATACCGATACGATGGCGACGTCTGGATTGCTTCTGGGTGTGGGTGTCGGCTCTTTTTTTGGAAGCCGTAAGAGTATGCAGTGTGATGTTGACATCTATGAAAAAGTGCTCAATGTGGTTAAAGAGGCGGCTAAAGGTAACCTAGAGCCTCGTGTCGTTAATGTCAATCCCAAACAACCGATGAGCGAAGTGGCGTACGCCATCAACGATCTGTTAGACCAAATGGAAGCATTGATGAGAGAGACAAAAACCTCTATCGAATCAGCTAGTCAAGGCAAAACGTATCGTAATATCTTTAACGAAGGGTTCCGTGGACTCTTTGCGATTAATGCACGTTATCTTTCCCAGGGGGTTAGTGGCATCTCAGAAGGGCAAAAAGGAAAAGCCAGAGGCATGCTCTCTTCGGCATTCTCAGACCTTGGCAATGGAAATAACGGTGTGATTAGCATTCAACAAGACCTCTCCAACAGCATTCAAGAGATGTCGCAAATCACTGAAGTTTCCAATATGACCGCTGAAAAATCCAATGATAGTTTAGAAACTGTCATCGAGCTCTCTTCAGGCATTCAAGAGCTCCTAGAACTTTTAGCCAGCACCAATGAGGCGATTACTTCTTTGAGTGAACGCACTTCGGAAATCTCTTCTGTGGCAAACCTCATTAAAGACATCGCCGATCAAACCAATTTGCTCGCACTCAACGCCGCCATTGAAGCAGCACGTGCAGGTGAACACGGACGTGGCTTTGCCGTTGTTGCGGATGAAGTGCGAAAGCTTGCTGAACGTACCCAAAAAGCGACGCAAGAGATCGCCATGACGATTCAAACCTTGCAACAAGAGACCAATGGCATTCACTCCAATTCGGATCGTATTAGCGTTATTGCTAACACGAGCGGTCAAAATGTCATTCACTTTGAAGATGCACTGCGTGCCTTTAACAAAGATGCTAATGCTACAGCGGACATCTCGTATAAGCTTGAAAATAAAATCTTTACAATTTTGGCGAAGATCGATCATGTTGTCTATAAAACCAATGCTTACTCTGCCGTTCTCAATGAAAAACAAGATATTGCATTCTCAGACCATGAGACGTGTAGGCTTGGAAAGTGGTACCAAGAGCCTACGACTCAACAGCGCTTTGGTAGTACCAAATCGTATCCGATGCTTCACGAACCGCACAAAACGGTGCATCACTCTGTGCTTGAAAATATGCAACTGCTTAAAAATGGGTATACCAGTGAGACGATTTCACACTTCATTAACAATTTTAAAAAGATGGAAGATGCGAGTACCAGCCTCTTTACTCTTTTAGATTCCATGATCCAAGAATCCGCTTCGGAGTGCCGTTCTACAGGGAAGTAAGTACTTAAAACGGCTTTACATGTAAAGCCGTTTTACATTATTTTAAATTTGCCAATTTCAACACAAGATCAACTTCACCAATGCCAATACGTAAATCTTTGGCAATTTCAGCTTCGCTTCTGCCTTTGGCGTATTGGGAAACGATCACTTTTTCATTCGAGCTTGAAGGCGACGAGGAGGCAAATCCCATCTCTTTGGTACGGCTCTCCAAACGATCAATGCGACCACTTTGCTCATCTCTGAAATTTTGCATAATTTTTTCAACATCTTGGAGGGAAGCCACCAGAGGAAACACGCTTTGATGGATCTCCTCTTTTACACTCCCAAGAATCTTACTCTCCAACGCCTTAGCATCGAGTGCAGGCTCTTTAGAAGCGGAAGTGAGTTCGTTTAATGTCTTATTGAGCACATGATTTTGGTAGTTCAGCTCTTCGATGCTTTTTTCATAAATCATCAGTTTTTTATTGACCTCGATATCGCGAATATAGACCATTAAAAAAATGATCACCACAAGGGCTGCTAATGCTATAAAGGCGAGGGTTTCAATACTCACTTTGATTTCCTTTCATTTGGCGTATCATCACACGCTCACACGCTACCATATAAGCGTTCCAATCGTTCTCATCATCTTCGTGCATCATCACAATTTTACCGATGCTCTGCGTGTGCGCTTCAAAAAAAATGGGAATCTGACGCCTTGGAAACGTTGGCATATCAATGCGTGCATAATAGCTCTCGTTTAATTTTAAAACAGCGCTATCAAACTCAATGTACCCATGCCCAATCGCTTTGAGATTTCCGTGCATCGCTAAAGGCACATACAACGGTGTGTCACTGGTCGACAGATGGGTCAATTTATCGATTTTGCGGTGCAGTTCAATCAACAGTGTTAAAAGTACCTGATCGCTCGCTTCGGCTTCTTTGCGAATTCTAGAAGATTTGAGCCAAACGCCTAACGGGTCATCATTGATCTGCAAAAGTGTGTAATACTCTTGCATCAACGGTGAATTTTCCACATCACTTGGCTCAAAGGCGATCTTTAAAAAAGCGGTCACGAAACGAATGGTTTCCATATTCAGATCCTATCTAAAAAGATCAAGGCAAAAAAGATGATTCCCAAATAGCCATTGAGCGTGAAAAAAGCGCGATCAATTTTGGAAAAATCTTTGAGCACAATGCGATGTTCAAAAAAGAGCACAATCGCAGAGATTAAAACACCCACATACGCCAAAAATCCAAGATCAGCGCTGAGCACAAATAGAAACCAAAACAGTACGGTTTGGGCATGAAACAGCCGTGAGATAAAAAAAGTCGCCTCTTTGCCAAAGCGGGAGGGAATCGAGAAAAGTCCATTGGCTTTATCATACTCCATATCTTGCAAGGAGTAAAGCAGATCAAACCCTGCCACCCAGTACATCACCCCAATGGAGAGTAAAATCGACCACAACGGAATGGATTCTTGAATCGCGACGACACCCGCAATAGGTGCCAATCCAAGCGAAACTCCAAGTACCAAATGTGCATACGGTGAAAAACGTTTAAACAGGGAATAACCGCCCAAAATAATCAAAATTGGAATGCTGAGGTAAAAGGCAAGATCATTAATAAGATATGCGACGACAATAAAAACAATAGCATTGAGCGCAATAAAAAGCTGCATATTGAACGTACCAATGCGTCCATCGACACTCGGGCGATTGGCGGTTCGTGGATTGTACTTATCAATATCGCGATCGGCATAGCGGTTAAATGCCATCGCAAAATTACGCGCACTTACAGCGGCGAGTAGTCCAAAAATTAACAGTTTAAATCCAAACCAGACGGTGCCACTTTGCGCTTTGGAGGAGACAATCATCGCCACGAAAATAAAAGGGAGTGCGAAAACGGAGTGTTTAAAGACGATCAAATCACTAATATCTTTGAGTTTGAGCCAGAGTTGTTGCAATACTAACCTTTACGTTTAAGATGGCTTGATTTTACAACAAAACCCTTTAAAAGTGTTATAATTGCACGCACAGCACCGCTAAAAGGCGCAAAAGTACAACGGTACTCAGACTTACATGTAAGAGAAACTCATTGAAAACCATCGCTATTTTAGGACCAACGGCTTCAGGTAAAACAGCACTTTCCATCGAATTGGCGCTGAAATATAACGCACATATTGTATCGCTTGATTCGCTCAGCATCTATAAAGAGATTGATATTGCTTCTGCAAAACCCACCCTTGAGGAGCGACAAGGCATAAAGCATTTTGGGATGGATGTTCTTTTGCCCAGCGAGCATTTTGATGTCACGATGTTTTTTGAGCTCTTTAACGAAGCAAAACACGAAGCTTTGCGTGAGGGGAAAAATCTGATCATCGTAGGTGGTACAGGTTTTTACCTCAAAGCGATGATGGAAGGACTCAGTATCAAGCCTGAAATATCTTTATATGTAAAAGAAAAAATCGATCATCTCCTGCTGAATCTCGAAACATCGTATGCGCTCATAAACGCGCATGATGAGGCATTTGCGAGTAAAATTGCTTCCAGTGATCGTTACCGCATCGAGAAATGGTTGGAGATCTTTTTGACAACAGGTGAAATTCCCTCAGCCTATCTTTTGCATGCCAAGCAAGCGCCTCTCATTAAAGAGGTTGCCCTGTTTGAAATTGATACGCCACGAGAAATTCTTGCGCAAAGAATTGCACTGCGCACGCAGAACATGCTCACACAAGGTTTGGTGGATGAAGTCTTTGGGTTGGAAAAACGGTACAGCAGAGCGCCCCAATGTATGAAAGCGATTGGCATCAAAGAGGTGTTGGATTATTTCGATGGGAAATTGACGTTTAATGCTCTTAGCGAGCGCATTAGCTTTAATACAATTCATTTAGCCAAACGCCAACGCACCTTCAATGCTTCGCAATTTCCGCCGCATCCCAAAGGCGATGTGAATGATCTTTTTGGCGCCATTGAAACGCATTTTAAATCTTAACAACGATAAAGGTAATCTCATTAAATGAAAATAATCGACCAAAACTACATCAACGGCGAATTTAAAAAAATTGATTCGAGCAAAAGCTTAACGCTGAAAAATCCTACAACCGAAGAGGAAATCGCTCAAATTTATTTGAGCATGCCTTCTGAAATGGACGAAGCCATTCATTGCGCAGCGACGACGTTTGAATCCTTTTCAAAAACGTCGATTCAGGAACGAATGGAGATTTTACAGCATATTCATGATGAACTGATCAAGCACGAAGAGAGACTGATTGACTTAGCCGTTTTAGAATTTGGCGCGACGATTACCACGACACGCAGACGAACCAAAAATGCTATCAACCTCTTTTTAGCGATCAAAGAAGAGCTTAAAAGCTACGATTTTATCAAAAAAGATGACTACTCCATAACAATCAAAGAGGGCGTGGGCGTCATTGGCGTGATCATTCCGTGGAATGCCAATCTAGCGCATTTATGTAGTAATATCGCTCCTGCCATCGCACTTGGATGTACACTGGTGATTAAACCCAGTGAATTTAATGCCCTTGAAACCCAAGCGTTTTTAGAGTGTTTGCACAGAGCCAATGTTCCCAAAGGTGTTGTCAATGTCGTTCATGGCACCGGTGAGAGTGTCGGTGAAATTTTAACAAAACATCCGCTTGTCAATGCTATTTCGTTTATTGGAAGTACCAAAACAGGCAAAAAAATTTTTGAAAACTGCTCTAAAACCATTAAACGTATGACCCTCGAACTCGGTGGAAAATCCCCTACGATTCTTTTAGAAGATGCGAATTTAGCCAAAGTGATTCCTCATGTCTTAAGCAGTGCCTATAGCAATAGCGGGCAAGCGTGCCATGCAGGCAGTAGACTTTTAGTCCCCAAAGCAAAATTGAACGAAGTCAAACGGCTACTCCTCGAAACGATCCAAAAACTCACAATCGGCGATCCAAAAAACGAAGAGACAAAGATTGGTCCAATGATCAACCAAACCCAGTTTAATACGGTACAAGCCTACATCAAAAGTGGTATTGAAGAAGGGGCGCAGCTTTTGTGCGGTGGACTTGGAAGGGTTCAAGAATTTGAGAAAGGCTATTTTGTCAAACCAACCGTTTTTATCTGTCACGATCAAACATTAAAAATCGTGCAAGAAGAGATCTTTGGCCCCGTTTTATGCGTTCTACCTTACGAGAGTGAGCAAGAAGCGCTCAGCATGGCAAACGACACTCTTTTTGGGCTCTCTGCATATGTCTTTTCAAGCGATGAAACGAAGGCGTATGAATTTGCTAAACAGATACGAAGTGGAAGAGTTCTGATCAATACTGCTGCATCAAAGGCAAAAAACCCTCCCTTTGGTGGCATGAAACAATCAGGTCTAGGCAGAATGGGTGGACGCTACTCCATGGACGCTTTTTGCGAGATCAAGTCTATATTGTTTTAATAGAGTTCTTACAGAACTCTGAACACGTTTTTAAAGCAAAGCTCAAAACGAAGTTTCTGTGAAAAAACTACGTTAACACTGGGTTTACTTCGGCAGTAAGCCCACGCACCTTTGGTGCTTTTTACTTCTTACAAAATACGTTTTAAGGCATTAAATCAAGATTTTGTTGGCAGATATTTTTCCATGAGCTGTTATCGTTAATGGCGACGCACTGTGTAAAATACGATTTGGCTTTAGCCGTATCTTGCAATTTTAAACTGAGCTCTCCTGCTTGATAGAAGAGTCGTATTCTATCTTTAGGTGTTAAATTTTGAGGTAGAAGCGACTCTGCGATACGTAAAGCCTCTTCATCTCGACCCAAACGCTTTAGCGCATCCACATAACTAAACTCCAGTGTGGGGCTAAGGGCTGTGGAGTTAAACTTCTTTTGCATCTCAAGGCTTGCCTCTGCGTATGTTACGAGCAGAAGATCGTTTTTAGCATCACTCGCCATTTTCACAATCTCATAATAGATATCCAAATTGCTCGCTTCATTAGGATAGAGAATTTTAATACCCTCCGCCAACGAAGCGGCACCTTCAAGGTTTTTGAGTTTGACCAACGAGAAGAAAAGATCGCGAATCGTCTCTAGTCCAATGGTTTCTCTGAGTGAAAAAGAGAGGGTTTTCAGATCTTCTTTAAACGCAAGTGCTTCTGGGTATTTGCCCATTTTAAAGAGTGCTTGAACCTCTTTTTGAGCCCAGTAGTACCTGTTTGAAAGAGTGCTGTCTTTAAGATGTGCTGTTGAAATCTCCCTAGCTCGATCAAAGCGCGATACACGCATAAAACATTGAAAAAGTTTCTCTTCGTATTCAGGCTCAGTAATTTGAAGTTTATAGGTTTCAATGAGATTGACCACAGTATGGCATTCATCTTTCTGAAGTTGTTGCAATGCCAAAGCTTTTGCCGCTTCATAGACCAACTCTTCAGGCTTAATTTCAAAGCGGTCCGGTACGCGCTCAAGCTCTTTTTGAAGGTTTAAAACCTCTTCAAATCGCTCTTGTTTGAGCAATAATTTTGCTTTTTCAAACAGCGCTTTTTGCCCAATTTCATTGTTGTATTTTTCGATCAATTTATCATAGTAATTGGCAAGTTTTGTCTCATTGTTTTCGTTCCGTTTAAAAAAGAGCTCATCCAAACTCTCCGTTACTTCTTGAACATAATCACCACTGTTTTTATAATAGACATCTTGCAAAACTCAAATAAAAGGCACTAAAAATGCTTGGCAAGAGGCATGAAAAAATATGAACAAATGCAAAAGCATAAACCCAAAGATTTTAAGCGCCATATTGGCGTTAATGAAGAGACATTTAACGCAATGATAGAGGTGTTTAGGCAATACGATGAGAATCGTAAAAAAGGATTAGGTGTAGGAGGGAGGAGATCTCTTTCACCAGAAAATAAAGTACTTTTGATGCTTGGCTATTATCGTGAGTATCGCACCCTTGAACATATTGGATTTGATTATGGTGTGAGTGAATCAACGGCTTCAAGGATTGTATGTGAAGTAGAAGAAGTGTTGATTAAGTCTGGTAGATTTTCATTGCCAAGCAAGAGAGAACTCTATAAAAGTGATGTTGCCCTCTCTTTTGTTGTCATTGATGCGACAGAAACGCCTTGTCAAAGACCCAAAAAAAGCAAAGAGAGTACTACTCAGGTAAGCAAAAGCGTCATACCCTTAAAGGACAGATTGTGATTGATAAAGAGGAGAGGATTATGTGTGTGCATACCGCTAAAGGTACGACACATGATTTTAGACTGTTTCAAGAATCTAATCTCCCCTTGATGCCCAAGACCTGTGTTTATGTTGATTTGGGATATCTGGGTATTGCCAAAGAACATAGCCATTGTCAAATTCCCCATAAAGCCTCCAAACTTCATCCTTTGAGTGAGGAGCAAAAAGAGGAAAACAGACAAAAAGCAAGTGCTAGAATATGTGTTGAACATGTGAATGCTAAAATCAAAACATTTCAGATACTCACCCAAAAATACAGAAACAGAAGAAAACGATTCAATCTACGCTTTAATTTGATATGTGGATTAATCAACTTTGACCGTGGTTTTGCTGTGGAATACAAATGAGTTTTGCAAGATGTCTAATCATTTAAATACTCTTGATAGCGTGCATGTGCCGCTTCCACCTCATTGGCTTTGGCATGCCAATCTCCACTCTCTTTAAGTAAGAGCTCTCGATTATCCTCTCGCTTCGATGCGTTATCTAAGAGCAAATCGGTAATCTTCGCCGCTAAGTCATACAGCCGATGTTCAAAAAGTCTTCGTGCTAACTTATAACTGGCCTCTTTGTCTTTAAGAAGATACTGCGCATTGACATTGAGCACTTTTAGCAGATACTCTTTAGCCTCTTTCATCTTACCCGCATCCATCTGATGATCACTCAAGCGAATCGCCGCTTCGGATGCTATGTCCAAATCTTGCGCGCTAAAGAGAACATCGAGGTAGAGTTTCATCGCCTTATCTTTCTCTTTTTTAAGGAAAAGATTATCGGCATAGAGCAAAATGGCACGTTTGGTAAAAAGACTATCGGGATGCTCGCTGATTAAAATATCAATAAAATAATTGGTATCCGATTTAGAGCCACTTTTGATATACGCTTTGGTCATCAACATTAACACTTCAGGAATATTCTCATCGCTGGCAAACTCTTTTGTCCACCGTTTACCCACAGTGATAATGTCATTTTCATTGAAAGCGAGATTATCGGATTTGTCTTCACCTTTAGCGCTCAAGACTTTATCCATGGCGCGCATCTGATACAGTTCCAGTTCACTTCGAAAAATCGAGTTAGGAAAAAGCGTTAAAACACGTTTGACATCTTTCACCACATTATCATAATAACCACTCTCATACGCCTTCTTAATCTCTAAATAGAGCCCTATATCTTTGCTTTGTGCGTATGAAATAGGAGCACCATTGAGATCAAGTGCGCCGATGTAAGGCTTTTGATATTTGGGGAATTCAACAGGAAAGTCAATTCCATCTTGAACACTCTTCTCTTCATAAAGGGGTTTTTCTTGCAAGAGAATCGTCCAGTGGGAATAAAGCTTCTCTTGAGGTTTCGTTAAAATCTCACTGGTCGTATAAAGACTCTCTTCCACAGGGATCAGTTTTGAATCGACTTTTGGCTCAATCGCGACATAAAACAGACCCTCTTTTTCATAAAAATCAAGCTCTACGAGCTTCATTTTCTTCGAATCTATGGGTTTGTCAATGGGTCGATTGATCGTACAAATGTAGTGTTTTTTATCGAGGGCATCAGGGATTGTTTGGCATAAAAAGGGCTTTGCATCCATTACATGTAAGATGGCGTAATTCACCCTACTCTCTTTTCCACTGTTTAAAACAATCTCCAAAGCGAAGAGTTGTACCGATGCTAAAAGGAAGATTAAAATAGATTTCATGCGTGCATTATAGCAAAATAAGGGGTTTTTCACCCCTTATTAAAAACCGCTAGCGATCACATATTTGGTAATAACCATTAATAAAGGATCCACGAAAACAATCGCAAAAATAGTGAAAATAACCGCAACACCCACAATAACTTTTAATGGGGTTGACGCATTGGTGGCATACAACTTTGCATCGATAGTGACAGGCTCTTTTAAGAACATGTAAATGACCAACTTCATGTAATAGTACACCGCAATAGCACTGTTGAGCGCGATGATAACAGCTAAGAAAATAAACTCACTGTTAATCGCAGCACTGATCAGATAGAGCTTACCCCAAAAGACAGAAAAAGGTGGCATACCCGCAAGTGCAAACATGAAAATACCCATAATCGTTGCCGTTGTAGGCATAATCTTGACCAAGCCAGAAAATTTGGTGTAGGGGTGTTGATAACGCTCATCCCAAAGATTTTTACGATGTCGGACAATCCAAAGCATTGTAAATGCGCCAAGGTTGGTAAACATAAAAAGCGTCCAATAGAGAAAAAGAGCAGTATTGGCTTGGGTTGTTCCGATTAAAATGGCTGCCATCATAAAGCCCGCATGCGAAATGGAGCTAAAGGCTAACATTCGTTTGACATCTTCTTGCACAAGAGCTGTAAGATTGGCTAACGTCATTGTGAGCACTACGGCTACGTAAAGAATGTGCTCTACCCATACCACACCCGAAGCTACGAGCATCTCAAACAGACGCATTGCGACCACAAATCCTGCGATTTTTGGTACAACGGACATATACCCAGCCAGTGGTGCTGAACTTCCTTCGTACACATCAGGTGTCCATGTGTGTGATGGCACCAAGGAGAGTTTAAATCCAAGCGCACCTAACATAAATACCGTTGCCGCTAACACACCAATAAGTGGCTCAAAATGACGCGCCATCAGTACTTTTTCGATCTGATAAATCTCAACACTCCCCGTGAGAGCATAAAAAATAAGTGCGGACATTCCGTAAAATCCAGCCGCCAATGCACCCATAGTGAAGTATTTAATCGCTGCTTCAAAGGCTTTAGCACGGTTGTGTAGCGCAATGAGTGTGTAAAGCGCAAGGCTTGAAGTTTCTAATCCAATAAAAATCAAAATGAGATTGTCGCTGACCACCATACATTGGAACCCTACGATCATAAACATAAAGAGGGCGTAAAATTCTGCCATTCGAAACTCTCTAAAGTGGCGATGACTTAACGAGAGCGGTAAGAAAAGAGCCGAAGCGACTAAAATAATCACTTGTGCCATTATGGCAATGCCATCGACCAAAAGCACATCAAAAAATCCACGTGAAGGACCTGTGTAGCCAATCACCGCGCCAAAATCCAAGATAATGAAGAGCACTGTAATCATCGTTAAAAAACTACGATTGAGCCCTTTAACCGCTAAATCAGCACAAATAACCGCTAGGGCACCCACAACAAGAATTGCCATAGGAAGAAGCGCAGGCAGATTGAGGCTTGCGACATCAATGATAATAGGCTCTAACATTAGTAGGCTCCTCCTATCGTATTGGCTTTAAACAACAGATCTTTTGTCTCTTGCACAACCGCTTTTTGATCCATGAGTACCAGCATCTTTTGAACACTCATATCAATCACACTGAGTACGGGTTTGGGATAAACACCCAAAATGACGACCAGTGCCACTAACGGAATCAGTGCCGTTAACTCTTTTGCGTTAAGATCTTTGAGGGTTCTATTCTCAGCATGCACGACTTCACCAAAAAAAGATTTTTTATACAAAACGAGCATGTAAACTGCACCCAAAATAATGCCCGTTCCCGCCAACAATGTCATTACCCAGCTAATGCGGTAAAACCCTGCTAAGGATAAAAACTCCCCAACAAATCCGATGGAAAGAGGAAGTCCAACAGAGGCCATCAGCATAATGCCGTAGATGGTTGCAAAGTTTGGCATCACGGAAGCCAGACCTCCAAAATCACTCATAAGCTTCGTATGACGGCGATCGTAAATGACCCCCACCAGCATAAACAGAGCGCCACTGACAATACCATGGCTCAGCATCAAGAAGATGGAGCCTGTAATGCCCTCAGCATTCATTGCAAACGTTCCAAGGATGACAATACCCATATGCGAAATCGAACTGTAGGCAATCACCTGTTTCATATCTTTTTGTGCATACGCAATCATCGCCGCGTAAATCACCATGATGATACAAATCACCGCCACAGGGATCAGAAAATAGACCGACGCATCCGGAAATAGCGGGAGTGAAAAACGGACAAAACCGTAACTTCCCATTTTAAGAAGCACGGCTGCAAGGATGATCGAACCAATCGTTGGGGCTTGACCGTGCGCATAAGGCAGCCATGTATGAAACGGGAACATCGGCACTTTAATCGCAAACGCTAAGAAGAACGCTCCAAAAAGCCACAGTTGCGTCTCAAATGGTACTTGCAACAAATACCAATCTGGCAATGCAAAACTCCAAATACCCGTTGCCTCGTGGTATAAAAAGCCCATATACAAAATGCCCACAAGCATTAAAACGGAGCCTGCAAAGGTGTAGAGAAAGAATTTTATCGAAGCGTACATACGGTTCGCACTTCCCCACGCACCAATGATATAGAGCATCGGCACCAAAGAGAGTTCCCAAAAGGCGTAGAACCAAATCACATCCAAGATCACAAATACGCCCACCATCGTCATCTCTAAAAAGAGCACGGAGATGATAAGGTTTTTAATCTCTTTTTCGATACTCAGTGCAATAAGTGCGATCATCGTAATAAAGGTCGATAAGATCACTAAGAAAAGGGAAATACCGTCCACGCCAAGATAATAACTCATACCATAGCTTGAGATAAAAGGATAATACTCGACAAATTGATAGCCAGCATTGGAACCATCATAGCCAATCCATAAAATAATCGAGAGAAAAAACTCAATCGCACTGACACTGATACCATACGCTCGAATGCTCTCTTTAACGACCAAAAAGCCTAAGAGCCCTGCAATTGCAGGGAAAAATACAAGAAGTGATAAAATATGTTCCATCTTCTACTCCCTAAACCATCGGTCTATAAACGAAGGCTAAAATGAGTAAGCCAATCATACCAACCACCATCCATCTGAGCATATCAGAGAGGTTACCACTTTGCATTTTTCTGCTTTTTTCACCTGTGGAGTACACCATTTTAGCAATTAAATCCACTGTTAAATCCACCACTTTCGTATCAATTTTTTGCCATGCAAAGTTTGCTAAAGCACTAAAAGGACGCATAATATAGAGTTCATAGAGTTTGGGTATATAGTATTGGTTGCTTAAAAGTTTGTAGCAAAAACGTTCTTCCCACGATTTTGGGAAACCTCCGTGCCTGTACATGTAAACTGCAAAAGCAATTCCACTGAGCGCAATTCCCAATGTGGCGGCAATGAGCAACACTTCCGTACCGTGTTCGATGTGAATCTCATACTGTGCCAAAAGACGCGTTACAAACCCTTCAAACGTATGTTCTAGAAATCCTGCCACAATAGCTAAGAGCCCTAAAGGAAGCAGGGCATAAATGACAAACGGTTGCGCTTCATGCGGATGAATGCCATACTTCACATGCTCTTTTTCGCCAAAGAAAACGAGCATTACCAAACGGAAACTGTAAAATGCAGTGAGTCCCGCACCGATGAAAAGGGCAAACCATAAAAAGTATGCACCTTCATTAAAGGCAACTTCCAAGATTTTATCTTTGGAGAAAAAGCCAGCGAAAGGATAAATTCCCGCCAATGCCACCGAAGCCACGCTCATCAAAATAGCCGTTGCTTTCATCGAACCATACAACCCACCCATTTTTTTGATGTTGAGTTCATCGTGCATCGCGTGCATCACATTACCCGCACCCAAAAAAAGAAGTGATTTAAAGAAGGCGTGTGTCATCAAGTGAAACAGTGCAATCCAGTAGGCACCCAGTCCTGCTGCCACAAACATGTAACCTAATTGTGAAAGCGTTGAGTAGGCGATAATGCGTTTAAGATCGTTATTGACCAATGCCATTGAAGCGGCAAAGAGTGCGACAAATGCGCCTAAGGATGCGATTGCAAAGCCCACATCGGGGATAAGGGCATAGAGTTCGCCACAACGAATAACCAGATAAACACCTGCGGTTACCATGGTCGCCGCGTGAATGAGTGCTGAAACCGGTGTTGGACCTTCCATCGCATCGGCGAGCCATGTGTGAAGGGGAAACTGTGCTGATTTACCCATCGCACCGATAAATAAGAAGATACCAATCGTTGTCAGAAGCGTAGAATCCATCGTTTTTACGCTGGCAAAAAATTCATCGTATTGGAATGATCCCACACTCCAGTAGATCAGAAAAAGACCCATCAACATGCCAAGGTCGGCAATTCGGTTCATAATAAACGCTTCATTCGCCGCCCAAGAGGCAGAGTGTTTTTGGTACCAAAAACCAATGAGGAGCCATGAACACAGTCCCACGCCTTCCCAACCAATGAAAAGCCCTACAAAGTTATCGCTCATGACCAAAATCATCATCGAGAAAACAAAGGCGGAAAGGTAAGAGAAAAAGCGGTTAAAGCTCTTATCGTAATCCATATACCCAATCGAATAGATATGAACGATGGTTGAAACCAGCGTGACGGTGACCATCATAATGACAGAAATTTCATCGACCACAAAGCCAAACGGAACGTCCAAATTGCCCGCGGCAATCCAGTCCATCATCGTTACATGTAAAGGGCCATACGTGTTCACATCGATGAGCAACACAAAGGAGGCAATCATCGAAATCGCAATAAGAAGAGAAGCCACAATGCCCGTAAAAAGCATCTTAGGGCGTGCCGCAAACAAGGCGACAAACAGTGAGCTTACCAAGGGTGCAAAGAGTGCGGTATAAAGATAATTTTCCATGCTTACCCTTTCATCGTTTGAAGGCTGTTAAGATCAACCGAGCCATTGCGTTTGTACCACAAGATGAGAAGTCCAAGCCCCACGGCAACTTCACTTGCCGCAACGGCAATGATAAAAAAGGCGAAAAGTTGACCGCTCAGATCGTTGTAATATTTTGAAACCGCTACAAACCCTACGTTAATCGCATTGAGCAAAATCTCGGTTGAGAAAAAAAGCATTAAAAGGTTCGTTCGTCGCATCACACCGACAAGCCCAATGGAAAATAGAATACCTGTTAAAATAAAATAGTGTGTTAAGGTGATCATCTGCCCTCCTTGACATCTTCAAGATCTTCATCTTCGATGGCTAAATACTCATCCATCTTTTTACTCGCAAGCACAATGCCTGAGATCATCGCAACCAAAAGCATGATGGCGGCTAACTCAAACGGAACTAAGTATTTGGTAAAGAGCACAACGCCGATCATCTGAACATTGCCTACACCCTCGATGCTAGGATACAGTGCTTCCACACTCTCGCCCACAAGCGGTGCGCATAAAATGACGACAATCAAAACCGCACTGGAGAGGGAGAGGCTGTAGGCGATTCTTTTGGAGCGCATTTTCTCTGAAACATCGCGGGTTGTATCAAAAAACATCATACCAAACGCGTAAAGTGCCATAATAGCGCCCGAATAAACGACGATTTGAACGACCCCTAAAAACTCGGCATCCAAAATGAAAAAGAAGCCCGAGATGAAGATCATTCCGCCCGCTAATGCACTCATCGCATACAGGGCATTACGACTCGTCACCACAATGCTAAACATACCGATGGTCAATGCGGCAAAAACATAAAATGCTATAATTTCATACATGGCTACCTCAATACGCTAATGGTGTCTGTTTCACAGCTTCATCGGCATTATCACTTAATGCACCAAACCCTGGAAACTCTTTTTGTTCGTTGGCTCTAAAGGTATCAAGCGGGGTTAACATATCCTCTTTGAGACCAAAATGAGCGCGTTGTTCACTGGCATTTTCATACTCTACCCCATGCACGATGGCAAGTTCAGGACAGACCTCAGCGCAATACCCACAAAAGATACAACGCCCAAAGTTAATGCTGTATTCGCTCACCATTTTTCGGCTTTTCTCATCAATGTGCGTGTCCATGCGAATACAATTCGAGATACAAATTTTCTCACACAACCCACACCCAATGCAGCGCTCACTACCACTTTCAAACAGACGAAGCAGACGATGAATGGCACGATAGCGTGGACTCATCTCCATTTTTTCGGCAGGGTACTGAATCGTGTGAATGTCAAAACGAATCATCTCTCGAAACACTATCCAAAGACCAACAAAAAGCTCGCCTTTGAGCGTTCGTTTGACCACTTTTTGAAACGCTTGCCACCCATTTTCAGGTGCTTTTTCACCCTCAAGAAAGATGTATCCAGGAGAAATATTACGTTGCTTAAAATCTTTTAATTCCATTTCATCCTCCTAAATCAGCACAAAGCCAGTGATTAAGATGTTAATCACCGCTAAAGGCATTAAGACTTTCCAACAGACCCACATCAACTGATCGGGTCTAATGTGTGGCCATGCTGCTCTTACCCATAAAAATAAAAAGACCCAAAAAGAGACTTTCACTAACATCATCACGGCTCCTGGAATAAACCAAAGTGAATTGTAGCCGCCCATAAAGAGGATGCTGACAAGGACTGAAATCGTGATCATATTGGCATATTCACCAATGAAAAAGAGTCCCCAACGCATACCTGAATACTCCGTCGCATACCCAGCCACAACTTCGGCTTCAAACTCAATCGTATCAAAAGGCGCACGATTGGTCTCCATGAATCCCGCCATCGCAAACAAAATAAAGGCTAAAGGTTGCTTCCAAATCAGCCAACTGGTAAGACCATCACTTTGGTAATCGTTAATATCAATCAGTGATAAAGAGCCTATCATCATAATCGGTGCAAGTACCGATAAACCCGTGACCACTTCAAACGAGAGCATCTGCACCACAGCGCGTGCCGCACCTAAAAGTGACCATTTATTGGCACTGCTCATACCAGCTAGTAGTGGACCATAAATGCCCACCGATGCCACGCCCATCACATACAAAAGTGCTACGTTAATGTCGGAGATAATCGGATGAATCACATAGCCAAAAAGGGTGAATTCAGGAAAATAAGGAACCGCTGCCATCGCCACAAACGCTGTTGTTGCAGCAATCACGGGGGCTATCATAAAAATAGGCTTGACCGCATTTTGAGGGACAATGTCCTCTTTGGTAAAGAGTTTAATACCATCGGCTGCGAGTTGTAATAACCCATACGGGCCCACATTCATGGGTCCTAGACGGCGTTGCATAAAGGCTAACACTTTTCGTTCAATAAACGTCGCAAACCCTGCCATACCTGCAACCACCGCAACAACAATGACGGCTTTGACAATGGTTTCAACCAAAACGGCTGTTTCAAACATGTTCAACTCCTTTAATCACGACGTGAGCGAATCGGTAACCCTCTTTAAAAAACGGTGCGGTATCGATTTTGGTATCGAACGTTGGAAGATACGCGATCAATCCATCGATCATCTTCTCTTCTTTTACAGCGATAACCAACTTCGCACCTGCCTCATTTTCCACGGTAACGACTGCACCATCGTGAAGATTTTTAGCTTCTAAGAATGCCGTCGATGCGTACAGCGCTCCTGCTTCACTGAGTTGATGCGCTTTGTTGGTGAAGGCGCTAAATTGATATACTGGATTAGCACGGTAAACCACATCGCCCTCTTTACATGTAAAGCTTGCAATTGGTTCAACATTATCTTTACATGTAAACGTTTGAGGCTCAAGGGCGTAGCCACGATTTTCAGTACCATCGTTTTCAAAACGGTTCGGCAAGGTATCAAATTTCTCTTTCTTAAAACCTTTTTCACTCGGTAAATAAGGCGTATAATCAATCGTCCACTCCGCTTCCAAGCCCACGGCATTAGCAATATCATTAAGACAATAGCCTTTAAAAGCAAGTGCCGCGTTGGTAGGAACAACGCATTTGTTCATCGACGTAAACGTTCCTTCTTGTTGATTAAGGGCTGGCATATCCAAATCACCCTTACCCAAACTACTCAGCGTAAAATCACCTTTCACGTTATAGCCTAGACTAAAGTTTCCTTTTACATCGTCCAAATCACAGATGAGCGAAATACCCAATGTATTGGTACGTGAAGGAATAATGACCAGTTTAAACGCGGTAAAACGCTCAATCAAGCCTAACAGTTTGGCGATATTTTCCGCTCGTGGATGCGTGTAAAGGTCTTCGCCCGCGATCAAACTAAAGCTATCTTTTTTATCCAGCAGTTTAGTAATTTTCTCAACCAAATCCACTTCCTCACCAATCATCTCAAGAAGCGCATTGGTGTCAACTTCAATCTCGGTCTCCACCATTTTCGTGATGGTTTTAACAACCTCTTTTTCTTCGCCACTCTCTTCGTCTTTGACCATCTCTTTGATCTCTTCTTTGACGCTCTCTTGAATGATTTTTTTCTCTACTGCGTGAAAAGAGGCAAGATAGTCAACGACACCTTTTGGCATCGCCGCTTTATCACCAAAAAGGTCAAGTAGAAGATAAGCGATGGCTTCTTCTGCGCCAATTTTATGAGTGATACTAAGAAGATTTTTTGAGTAAGCCGAAACGATGGGGTCTGCCACAGGGTGGAAATAAAGTCCAGCACCTTTGTTCATACCAATCGCATTATTCATCGCATACCCTGCATTAGGGCTATCAGTTTTAATCGCAGATCCAAAGCTTACGACAAAATTGCTTTCAGAAATAAATTTTAAATCGCCACTGTAGAGATTTGAACCTGATGTACTTGCAAAATGTTTGAGGAAGTTTTGATACGCTTTGGCATCTTCGTTTACTAACTTAAAGCCAAATTTCTCTTTGAGTTTTTGTAAAATCAACGCTTCTTCATTGGTAATGTAACTGTCAAAAACGATGGTATCAACTTTGGTTTGAAGCAGTTCAACCACCCGTGCAAACGCACTTTCATCTTTACATGTAACCTCGTTTTGGAAGTCAAAACCATAACGAGCTGCCGCATGAAGGGGCGCGTAGTTATGGTCACTATTGACGCGGTAAATTTTAGGTTCAGGATTACTCGTACTGGTGTGTTTGACATCGTAATAAAGAAGCGAACAATCACTGCTATGCGGATTAGACGCTGGGATTTTTTGAAGTTCCCATGCGTTAGACGTGTATTGGAAGTCTGAGCTAACAAGCGCTCCTACAGGACATACCGCCGTACACTCGCCACACTGTGTACAGTCGAGTGTTTCAGCACCACTGGCAATACCGATGATCGACTTTTGGAGTTTATTCCACATCGCATAGGCGTCTTTTTCGGTTTTATCTTTCCATGCCTTATCAAGCTCAGCACCACCGCGAGGAACGGTTTTAAGGGCTGATTCGCCGATCATATCTTTACACACCGTGACACAACGCTCACACACGATACAGAGTGATGCATCGTAATGGATTTTACCCCACTGTTTGGTTGGGCGGTGCGTGTCGGCGATGCAGTGGTGTTGGCTGTCCACAGCCATATGCAAGGTGTAGTTTTGCAGTTCGCATTCACCACTTTGGTCGCAGACACCACACTCCAAAGGATGGTTAATGTCATAAATCTCCATGATCGCTCTTCGCTCTTTTTCGATCTCTTCCGTTTTCGTGATAACGTTCATGCCCTCTTTGGCGCGTGCGTTACAACTGTACGCCCTTTTGCCATCGATATCCACCAAACACAAACGACACGCAAGCGTTGGTGAACAGTTCGTTACATAACAGAGCGCTGGGATAAAAATATCGTTTCTGCGCGCAACGCCTAAAACGTATTCACCCTCTGTCGCGGTACACTGTTTTCCATCTATGGTTATTAAAACATCGCTCATTGCTCTGCCTTCACTATTTTTACTACATGGTAGGGATAGTTAGAGTCCGCTTTCGCACAGGGCATTAAAGCGATCACGCCTTTTAAACTATCGTCGCGAACAAAGGTGCGCGGATAGACCTCTTGGTTGATGGCAACCGTGATTTTGTCGTTGTTTTGCACTTTGGCTGCCATTTGAAACTGGGCGGAACCGATGAGAAGTTGCTCTTCATCCGCTTGCGTTACAGGGCATTGGTAAACCACAACCCCATCAAAACTTTTCAGATTTTCAACTGCGCCTAAAACGCTCTCATTGTGTGATGAGACAATCATTTCAGGTGTGCTACCCACAACAAGCAATTTCGCTTTGCCAAACTTTGCGATCAATCCTGCAAGATGTGCAATAGAAGCAGCTTGTGGATGACGTATCAGATCATCACCTAAAACAATCAGCACACGGTTAGCCTCTTGATACAACGCTTCGATCTCTTCAATCTCTTCTTCGCCTAGATTGCTCTCCGCACTGATGTAACCCTCATCGAGTTCTTCAAAATAGTTTTGAACAGTTTCTGGAAGCTTTACATGTAAAAGAAAACTTTTGGCAAGAAGTGCCAATACACCCTCTTCTGCACCCACTTCATAGCGGCTAAAAAAAGTACTTTTTTCAACCAAATCGGAATCTTCCATCGTAAAGAGATAGACCACTTTAGCCTCACTCGCACTCAAATCTTCCAAGAGTGTTGTGTCATGGCGAGAAGGAAGCGTTCCTAGACAAATAATAAGATCAAACTCTTTACATGTAAACGCAAAAGCGTCTTGGCTCGGCTGATTTAAGGCTTCTATAAATTGCTTCTTTACCATCTATGCTACTTCACTTTTCACTTTTTTAACCACAATTGTCCAGTCAGCTTCATTGAATTTCAACGAGTTCATGAGTGTCCAACCTGCCTCCTTGATGACGTCTGCACTTTTTTGAATGGGAGAAAAATCACCGATCTCAAACATAAAAATGGACACTTCACCCATGGCTGTCTCATCGATAATCTCAAGCATACGTCCGTAAAAATCATCCCCTAAATGGCGTAAATCATACCGTTGCATCGCCTTCTCCTATCTGTCAATTTCGCCAAAGACGATGTTCGCGTTACCAATAATCGCAACCACGTCGGCTAAATATTCACCCACTAAAATCTCTTGTAAAAGTGCCGTGTGAAAGAAACTCGGTGCGCGAAGCTTTAACCTGTAAGGATACGGATCGCCCTGAGAGTTGATGTAAAAACCAAGCTCCCCTTTAGGTGATTCGGTCGCCACATACACTTCTCCAACAGGAGGACGCATCCCTTGCGTCACGAGTACAAAATGCTGCATCAACGAATAATTTTGCGTCATAATCTGCTCTTTAGGCGCAGAGATATATTGAGGCGCATGGGCCATAATTTCGGGTGAGGTCTCCGCATACATCGGAATGAGTTGCTTGAGAATGCGAACACTTTGGCGCATCTCTTCCATGTGAAGCTTATACCTTCCATAACTATCGCAGGTCGTACTTACAGGCACATCAAACTCCACTTCATCGTAGAGTTCATACGGCTCTTCTTTGCGAATATCCCATGCAATGCCACTTCCTCTGAGCATCGGTCCTGAACAGCCCCAACTTTGCGCTTGTTCAGGGCTCACAACGCCCACATCTTCCAAACGCATTTTCCAGATACGGTTTTGGTCAAGTAAGCCTTCGTAATCTGCAATATCAAGCGGCAAATGGTTAATAAATTTATTGAGCCCGTCAATCCATCCCTTTGGCAAATCCAGTGGCACACCACCGATTCTCACCGAAGAGTGCGTCAAACGCGCACCACAATAATCTTCGATCAAATCCAGCGTGTATTCTCGCTCTCTAAAGGTGTAAAGGAAAATTGTCATCGCGCCCACATCAAGGGCATGCGTTGCGAGCCAAAAGAGGTGAGAAGAGATGCGGTTAAGCTCCAAAAGCATCATACGAATCACTTTAGCACGTCTTGGCACTTCAAGACCGATGAGTTTTTCAACCGAGAGCGCAAAGCCGTAGTTATTGGCAGTTGCGGCAATATAATCCATTCGATCGGTCGTTGGTAAAAATTCGTTGTAGATCATATTCTCAGCCATTTTCTCCATACCGCGATGCAAATAGCCAATATCAGGGGTCGCTTTGCTCACTTTTTCGCCATCAAGTTCCAAAATCAAACGAAGCTGACCGTGTGCACTTGGGTGTTGAGGGCCAAAGTTAACGATCATGTGGTTATCTTCACGCTCAAAAGCAATATTCTCAAAAAAAGGTTTTAGACGATTGACTTTTTGCATGATTAATATCTCTCTTTCACGATTTTAGCATCTTCTTTTTTGAGTTTTTTCACGATAAATACGCCACCCTCTTCTTGGTAATCGATGTTCGTTTTTTCTTGGCTTGGCTCAGCACCAAAAGGCACTTCGTGGTTAAGGTGTGCAAAACGGTACGTATCGTTCACATCCACACGTGCACTATCGCGATCTTCGGGTCCTATGATGTCACGGTACTCTTTACCAAAAATCTTATCGATCTCATACCATTGCGCCACTTCATCACCGTGCAACGGATAGGTTTTGCGAAGCGGATGGTCATACCAATCATCGGGCATTAAAATACGTTTCATATACGGATGTCCACTGATAATAACACCGAACATATCGTACATCTCGCGCTCCGCCCAATCGGCACTTTTGTAAACGTTAATAACGCTTTTAAGCACCTCTTTTTCTTTGATAAAACATTTCACACGCATGCGTTTACGCTTTGAGGTTGAAAGCATCTGGTAAAAAATCTCAAATTCACCACTTTTGGCTAACCAGTCAATCGCGCTGTGTTCACTCAAAAAGTTGTAGGAGAGCTGATCTCTTAAAGCCATTAAAACATCGACGTTATCTTTTGGGTCAATATAAACAACCAATTGCCCCCTTTGAATATACGCCTCTTTGATCTCAAAACTCTCTTGCAATACTTTGACATCATTGGCAAAGATTTCGTCACTCTCCACAGCCTCTTTTGGAATTTGAGGGGCTACAAAGTAACGATCACTGTAATACGGCTTTTTTTGAACATTTTGTTTATCGCTGTAACGTCTCATCATACCAACCTTTTGGGAGAAAGTCTGCGTGATGCTTTCTCGGTTCGAATTTTCTTTTGTAGAAGCATAAGTGCGTATTGAAGGGTTTCAGGACGAGGCGCGCACCCTGGTAAATAAATATCCACAGGAATAATGCGATCAGCGCCTTGAACGGTGGCATAGGTGTTGAACATACCACCCGTATTGGCGCAACTTCCCATACTAATGACCCATTTTGGATCGGGCATCTGGTCATACAAACGACGCATAAACGGCGCGTGTTTTTTGGTAAGTGTTCCTGCAATGACGATGACGTCTGCTTGTCTAGGACTCGCCCTAAAAATCGTTCCAAAACGGTCAAAGTCATAACGACTCGCACCCGTTGCCATCATCTCAATCGCACAACAGGCAAGCCCGTAGGTCAGTGGCCACAACGAGTTACTTCTACCCCATTGAACCAACTTATCGACTGTGGTCAGTGCCACAGGAAGTCCTGCTTCTTGAAGGTAATTTATCTTATGCTGTGCCATTCGAGCGCTCCTTTTTTCCATGCGTATGCAAAACCAATGGTTAAAATAATGACAAATAAAATCATCTCAACAAACCCAAACATGCCTAAAACTTTAAAATCCACCGCCCACGGAAACATAAAGATAATCTCCACATCAAATAAAATAAACAAAAGCGCAAAAAGGTAAAAATGTGCCGAAATTTTATTGGGCTGTTTGGTCACTTCAGGACCGCATTCGTAAATGCTGAGTTTAAGTTTTTCCGTATCGAGTCGCGCCATTTTACGGCTAACAAGACGTGCTAAGACGGTAATGCCATAAAAGACAACGGCGCCAAAAACAAGGAGGAAAAAAGCTCCAAAATAGGGATGGGCAAAATCCATATGCGACAAAGGGGTCATCATCATTCCTTCATTCATTCATTTTATAACGCTATTTGAGCAAAGCCCAAAACGCTACTACCTCTATCAAGGCAGAATCTATCATTTCACAACAAATCCATCTGAGTGCTTTACATGTAAAGCACTCAAAAAGGCTTGTTTATGCCTTTAATTCATAAATCCAACGGATTTTGCGTCGCCAAAGGCGCCTTTGGTTTCGCGGTCAATCGAGAGTTTAAAATCTTCAAACGTAAACAGCGGTTTTGCCTTGGCAGCGACTTTGAGCGCTGTGTTTTTAAGCACGACTTTGATCTGCCCACCCGTGAGCGGATACGAAGCGAGTTTTTCAATATCTAAACCCTCTTCATAGGTAGCATTTTCAGGTAAAAGTTTTTTCCAAAGCGCTATTCGCTGTTTTAAATCAGGCTTTTCAAACGCGATTTTATAATCAAAACGCCTTGAAAATGCAGGATCGATCGTCTCCAAAAGGTTCGTAGTTGCAATAAGTAGTCCATCAAAACGCTCAATCTGCTCTAAAAAGATATTTTGCATCTGATTGTGCATTTTATCCGCACTTGCGCCACTGTCGGTTGATCGCGCACTTAAAAATTGATCCGCCTCATTTAAAAGTAAAAGAGGCTCACTTTTCGTCTTTTTACACAACTCTTTGTAGGTGTCAAAGATACTACGTACATTTTTTTCACTCTCACCAACGTACTTGGAGAGAATCTTAGAACAGTCAAAACTGAGCACGCGCTTTTTCATCGACTTCGCTAAAGAGAGCGCTGTCATCGTTTTACCCGTACCCGGAGGACCGTAGAGAATGATCTTAGCATCAATGCCACTGCGACGCTCTTTTATCCCCCATTCCCGAAGCAATTTCACCACATTTTTATCAATTTGTTTGAGTAAATTGTCAAGCACCTCTTTGGTTTTTGGATGCAAAATCACATCATCTAAATTAGTCTTAGGGTCGATCAGTTCAAAAAGCTCTTGCTCGCCAATGAGCATATCGAGCTTAATTTTCTTGCTTTTTTTCTCTTTATTGGGGTGCATGATTTTTTGTAAAATCTCTTCAGAGATGAAAAAGCTCCGCGTCACGCCACCAAAGGTGCTCAGCATCTCATCGTAGTCAATAATGAGATTTTCGATGAGTTTTGAGCCCTCTTCCAACAAAGAACGATTTTTAATCTTCTCATAATCATCGACGCTGATAAGACTAATGAGTGTATTCATATCGCGTAAACTTTCGAACTCACCGGCATACTCCTCTTTGAGAAGTGCTAGAAAAATGAGCTGTTCTTTAGGACTTAACTCATTTTCTTTGAAAATAGTTTCAACGATGATCTCGTTTTGAGTGACTTTAATACGCTCAACAATACGACTCTCTAAAAGATCGAGTTTATTTTTAAGGCGTCCAATGCTGGGTGAATTTTCCGTTGCATTGTGTTTGGTTTGGCTTAGTTTTTGATACAGCTCAATTCTGAAAAACTGATCTTTAAGATATTCAAGATGATCGGCGTATGGCGTAACGTCTGGTAACACAACCTCTAGGGTTCCCTCTTCCAAAAGCTTTAAAAAAGCAGAACTCAGCGTAACACTGCTGTTTAAGAGTTCTAAATTGGAGACATCCATGATCTTTGAGGTTAGAAAATTGTTTTGAACAATCCACCCTTGCTCGATCAACTCTTTCACCAACGAGAGTTTTTGCAGATGCGCATACTTTTTATCGCCAAAAAGTTTGATCAAAATCTCCCCAACACCGAGATCAACAGAGCCTTGCACGTACTCTTTGGTCATCAATTGTAAAAATTTTGCTTCGTCAATCGAACACTTAAGATGCTCATAGATTGTGGATGTTTGAACCGTTTTACTCTCTAAAAAATCTATCAAATACTGCAATACAAAGCCTTTTGATCCATAGTAAAAATATTATTATACGACTACATGGAAATATATGATGACAAGATGATGATAAAATAACCCTTTGGTTAAAAAGTTAATCTCTATCTTTTACGTAAGATTCCACCATTTTTGACATTTTCTTTTAAAACACGCTTTAGAACCTTACCCGTTGCATTCTTAGGAAGCTCTTCAACAAAGTAAATATGCTTCGGTAACTTGAAATTTGCCACATGTTGCTTAAGATAAGCGCGCAATTCGCTCTCTTGAATCTCCATACCCTCTTTGAGTTGAATAAAAGCGAGAACCTCTTCATCTTTGGTCTGTTCATCCCGAATACCAATCACCGCAACCGCATCTATTCCTTCGTATTTATAGATAATCTCTTCGATTTCTCTAGGATAAATGTTGATTCCTTTGGAGATAATCAGATCTTTTTTACGATCCACAATGTAAATGAAGCCATCGCTATCTTTTTTACCCAAATCGCCCGTTAAAAGCCAGCCATTGATGATGGTCTCATCGGTTGCATCGGCATGGTTAAGATACCCTTGCATTACGCAATCGCCCTTCACCATAATTTCACCCACTTCGCCCGTTTTGACCTCAACGCGCTCTTCATTGACGATTTTCACTTCATAACTTGGAAGCGGTAAACCAACCGAGAGCGGTTTTTGGTGATCCAATCGGTTCACACACACCGCAGGCGAACACTCACTGAGTCCATAGCCTTCTAAAAGCGTCGCTTTTTTAAATTTGGCGTTAAAATCATTCAGTGACTGCTCACTGAGTGGCGCACTGCCTGAGATAAAAATACGCACCTGATTGAACCACATAAAATACCATGGAATTTTTGCTTTCAACAGCGCGTTGTACAAGGTTGGAACGCCAAGGAAAATGGTCACACGTTTAAGTAGGGTCTGTTTAAGCACATTGGCAAAAGGAAAAACCGAACGCACGATGACAATGCTAGAGCACGTAAAGAGGGGCAAAAGTACCATAATGGAGAGCGTAAAGCTGTGAAACATCGGTAAAAAAACGATGAAACGATCTTTACATGTAATGTGAAATGAGTCTGCGCCTGAGATCGCATTGGAGAAGATATTGCGATACGAGAGCATAGCGCCTTTGGGTTTACCTGTTGTGCCTGATGTGTAAACGATACAGGCCAAATCATCCAATTTTGGCTTTTTGGCTCCATAGCCATGCCTGTCCGCACTTGCATCAATTTCGCTAAAGCTGTAATTGCGTTCATCCAAATGCGGGTAATCATCGCACCAAATGATCTTTTCAATCTTCGTCGTATCCAGTAAGTTTTTGGTCTCATTGGCAAACGATGCGGAGCAAACCAGCATTTTGGCACTGCAATCATTCAAAATATACTCAAACTCCTCTTTTTTCAAAAAAGTATTCAGAGGTACGGCAATCGCTCCAATCTTCGTAATCGCAAACAAAGAGACAATAAACTCCACCGAGTTGCCCACAATCATGGCAACCCGATCCCCACTTTTGATACTGCTAAATTCCAAAAAACGCGCAAACGTATCGATGTGATGCTTAAGCTTCACATACGATACTTTGTGATCATCCATAAAAATAGCCGTTTTTTTAGGATCATTTTTAGCATTGGCCTCCATGATCTCATAAAAATTTTGATACGGATAGGTGAGCATCTTTAAAACTTATATTTGAGTGATGCTGTTAAAAGATGGGCAGCTGAATCGGTGAAGGTACCCGATGGCGCTACCGATGTTCCTCCCGTATAATTACTTACGGTTCGATCTTCTTTGTCGTCATAAAGGTATGCCAAACCCACTTTAAGATTTTGACTCATGGCGTATTCAAAGCCAATGGAGTAGAGTTTTGCATCCGAATCAGGAAGCTCAAAACCGAGGGTATTGCTAGGAACTGGCGATTTATCGATCGCAAAACCAAGCATCATTTTGAGATTGTCGGTGCATTGATGACTTAAACCAATACGATACGCATTAGCATCTTTCCAATTTTTGGCAATGGGATTATCAAATCCAGCCATAGCCGTAGCGGTTAAATCAACATCATAGTTAAAATCCAAATCTTTATAGCTTGACCAATAGGTTCGCTCAAACACAAATTCTACCGTTGTTTTATCATAGGTATACGCTGCCGCTAATGCTAAGGAGGCAGGAAGTGGAATCGTTACACTTGCACCTCCATTATACATTCCATTGACAAGTGTAGCATCACCTTCAACACTCAAATCTACTTTAGAGCGATACGTTGCAGCTAAGGTCACATCTTTAATCGGCTTGTAACTGAGAGCTAGATTGTAACCAAAGTCAATCGAATCACCTGTAAGATCCCTGTTTGCTTGAGAACCAAGACCTGAAGCATCACTTTTTACTACCCCATCCGTATAAACACCACGTAAACCAAAACCCAGTGAGAGTTGCTCATTCACAAGATAACTCACTGTTGGATTTACCTCAATGACTTTAAGCGTAAATTCTTCAGAACTTGCTTTGGCAAAAGATTCATCCCAACGCTTTGAAAGACCTGCAGGAGCAACAATAGAGAGACCATAGCGCCAATTACCCATTTTGGGGGAGACATAATGCAAATTTGGAAGTAAAAATTCTTCTTCTTTAGAATCTCCATCCATAGAAGAAGAGACACCTTCAAAACTAACCTCTGATAAATTAATATACGTTAAAGAGGTTTCAATATAACCACCTTCAGCCATAAATGCCATATTGGCAGGGTTATAATAACTCGCATCTGCGCCATTGGCACTAGCGACATACGCTGCACTGAGTGCTACTGAGTTTAAAGATTGTTCAGGGATACGGTATCCTGAAGCCAAAAGCGTCGCCGCACTCAGACTGAGTAACGTGGCAACTCTTACCGTTTGTGTCATAGATTGTCCTTAGAATGTTTTAGTGAGTGAAACTATAAAGCAGTGCAATTTCTTCTGCCCATAGCGAATCGTCGATCGTTTCAAGTATTAAAGGAATGTCATCCATGCGCGCATCGTTCATGATAAACCCAAACGGTTCTACGCCTAATTTCCCCTTGCCAATAGAGTCATGTCTATCAACGTGAGTGCCTAAATCTGGCTTAGAATCATTAAGATGCATCCCCTTGAGGTACTTAAATCCGACGATTGTAGCAAATTTTTCCATCGTTTGCCTATAAGACTCTTCACTTCTGATATCGTAACCTGAAGTAAACAGATGGCAAGTATCGATGCAAACCCCGACACGCTCTTGATCGATGGAGTGCTCCATAAGGTAGCCTAGGTGTTCCATTTTGTAACCCATATTGCTTCCTTGCCCTGCAGTATTTTCCACAACCAAAGTCACACCGTTTGTTTGACGTAGCACTTCGTTCATGGAAGCGCTAATAAGCTCCAAACACGCCTCTTCGCTGATCTGTTTAAGATGACTTCCTGGGTGAAAATTGAGCTTATCCAACCCCAAAGCTTCACAGCGTTGCACCTCATCCAAAAAGGCGTTCAATGATTTTTCACGCGCTTCACGCTCTGGATGCCCAAGATTGATCAGATAACTGTCGTGCGGTAACACATGTTTGGGTAAAATCTCCGCTTTTTCTAACTCAGCTTTAAAACGATCAATCTCTTCTTGGGTTAAAGACTTTCCTTCCCACTGACGTTGATTTTTTGTAAAAAGCGCAAACGCTTTGGCTCCGATTTTTGTAGCATTAATGGGAGCATTAAAGACTCCGCCACTGGCACTCACATGTGCCCCGACAAATTTCATGAAAATTCCTTTATGGTAATGGTTTTAGGCGTATCAAAATACCGTTTTTGGTATCTCTAAAGCTCAGTATTTGCCCTTGCACTGTGTAGATAAGATGGCTGTTTGGGCGGTCTATCTCTTGCTCAAAGCCACTAGAAGTTTGAAGCAGATTTAGCCCTTCATAAATAGGCTTTTTGGCGATAATTTCCTGCATCAATTCCGCGTAGTGTTCTTCTTGAAAAAACTGCTCATTGAAAGCGAGTTTGTCCAAACAACGCCCATCCAAACAGATAGTGCTTCCCATGATTTCAAGATTGAAAAGAGCACTGCCTGCCGTGAAAATTTGAACATTCGTATAGTCATTTCCGTGGTTAATAAACCCTGTATCGGAAAGTGCTACGTGTTTGTTTTTAATGGTAATCACATACGTCTCAGAAGAGGTAATCTCTTGTTTCAGTGCACATCCGCTCAAAAAAAGCAAGGCTAAAAAGCTTACATGTAAAAGTTTTTTCACGAATGACACTCCTTACATGTACCTTTTAAAACGATGCTGGTCACTTCGCCCTCAACATTGCCAATATCGACGTTCATACAGGTGATTTTATGGCACTGCTCGCAAATAAAATGCGCATGTGTCGTACTGGAAAGCTCAAAAT
Source organism: Sulfurospirillum multivorans DSM 12446 (assembly GCF_000568815.1). NCBI lineage: Bacteria > Pseudomonadati > Campylobacterota > Epsilonproteobacteria > Campylobacterales > Sulfurospirillaceae > Sulfurospirillum > Sulfurospirillum multivorans. The sequence continues at coordinate 181,412 of NZ_CP007201.1, read as the reverse complement.
ACCACTTACGATCATCCGACTCAAACTTATGCACCATGCCTAACGCTTCAAACTTAGCGATGTTGCGATAAAAGGTCGCTTTGTCCATTCTCACGCTCATTTTTTCTTTGATCTGCTCGTAACTTAGCGGACTGTTGGCAACTTTGAGCACCTCTAAAATCGAAGCGCGCGCGGTTGTAAATTTGATGTCGTATTCTTGAAACACGTTTTGAAGCTGTTCGCTCATAGTTTCCTCTTTGGGATGAAATCTAAGAAATAGTACCCAATTTTTTTTCATATACGATTAAAGAATCATTCTAAGTCACAACTAAGTTGCATTTGATTAAGATTTCACAAAATTATGCAACTAAGTCGCAAAGGAAACATCATGAAATACATTCTTCTTCTCGTCACACTTCTCTTTGGTTCACTCTTAAGTGCCGCGCAGACCGTCACGGTCAGCATTTTGCCTCAAAAATATTTTGTGGAACAAATCGCGAAAAATTTTTTACATGTAAACGTTATGGTAGCGCCTGGGGCGAACCAACACACCTATGAGCCGAAGCCTTCGCAAATGAAAGAGCTTGCCAGTTCAGATGCCTACTTTAGCATCGGTGATGGGTTTGAAAAAGCGTGGCTTCCTAAATTTCAAAGCACCAATCCTAAAATGGTGATGGTCGATACAGTAAAAGGCATTGAAAAAATAGCAATGGCGGAACATCATCATGAAGATGAAAAAGCAGATTCTAAAAAAGAGGCGCATCACGACCATGAAGATGAATCTCTCGATCCACACGTTTGGCTTGACCCCATTTTAGTCAAAACCCAAGCTAAAAACATTTACAATGCACTGGTCACACTTTATCCAGCACAAGCAAGTGAATTTACCAAAAATTACGAAGCATTTATCGTCTCAATCGATGCTTTAGATACGTCTATTCAAAAGACCCTTAGCGACATTAAAAGCCGTAAATTTATCGTCTTTCATCCTTCGTATGGCTACTTTGCAAAACGTTATGATTTAGAGCAAATTGCGATTGAAGTGAGTGGAAAAGAGCCAAAACCAAGTGAGTTAGCGACCATCATCAAAGAAGCTAAAGAGGAAAATGCTAAAGTGATTTTTGTTGCGCCTCAGTTTTCTCAAAAAAGTGCCATCAGTATTGCCAAGCAAATTAATGGCAAAGTAGTACCCATCGATCCTTTAGCTTATGCGTGGAGTGAAAATCTTTTGAGCATTGCCAAAACGTTTCAATCAGAACTAAAATGATATAATCGCTTTATGCAAAATGATATTCAAATCAATCACCTCTATTTTAGTTATGATGGCGCGTGCGTGCTGGAGGACATCAACCTCCAGTACAACACGAGCGAATTTTTAGCCATCATTGGTCCCAACGGTGGCGGTAAAAGCACCCTCTTAAAAATGATGATAGGCTTACTGGAACCTGAACGCGGCGAAGTGCTTCTTTTTGGTGAAAACCCTTTACATGTAAGCCATGAAATTGCTTATGTTCCCCAAGATACTATCGCCAATAAAGACTTCCCCATTAAAGTGATGGACGTTGTTTTGATGGGCAGACTCTCCAAATCCAAAGCCTTTGCAACGTACTCAAAAGAAGATCGCGCGATTGCGCTTGGCATGTTAGAGCGAGTGGGCATGAAAGGGTTTGAAAACCAAAAGATCAACACGCTCTCAGGCGGACAACGCCAACGTGTTTTCATCGCCCGCGCCCTTGCGTGTGAAGCTAAAATCATGTTTTTAGATGAGCCAACTGCAAGTATTGACACTGCAGGGCAGATCAGTATGTTTAAACTGCTCAAATCGCTCAATGAAACGGTCGGCATTGTCATCATCAGTCATGACATTAACGTTGCACTCAATTACGCCACAAAAGTCGTCCATGTCAACAAAACGCTCTTCGTTCACGATGTGCCAAAAACCCAAAATTTCAAAGTCTTTGAAAATCAAAACGAACATGTCTGCCCCGTTGAACTCATCAGCGCCACCCGTTGCAATCATTTCCCCAAAGAGCTCGCATGATGGATATTCTAAGCTTTGATTTTATGCAAAATGCCCTTTGGGCGTCACTTTTAGTCAGCGTTATTTGTGGTGTGATTGGAACACTCACTGTTATCAATCGCATGGTGTTTATCGCAGGAGGCATTGCACATGGCTCGTACGGTGGCATTGGTTTAGCACTTTATTTTGGTATTGCTCCCATGCTAGGTGCTTCACTTTTTGCGCTTTTTTTAGGAGCCATTATCGCCTATATAACACACCAAAACAACGCACGTCTTGATGCACTGATTGGTGTTTTATGGGCATTTGGTATGGCGCTGGGCATCATCATGACCGACCTTACACCTGGATACAATGTGGATTTGATGAGTTATCTTTTTGGTGCGATTTTATCGGTCACACCCGAAGATCTTTACAGTATGGGTACGGTGTTGGTGTTAGTTTTAGCCTTTGCCATTATCTTTTACAAGCAGCTCTTAGCGATGAGTTTTGACGCGCAATTTGCCAAACTTCGAGGCATCAATGTCACACTACTCTATTTTGCGTTGGTTTTAATGGTAGCGCTGGGTGTTGTCATTATCATTCGCGCGGTAGGGCTTATTTTAGTCATTGCACTGCTGACCATTCCACCCTACATTGCCGAAAAATTCACCAATTCCGTGGGGGGCATGATGGTCGTATCTTCGCTTCTTTCAGCACTTTTTTGCATACTTGGGCTGTACCTCTCGTATCGCTTCAACCTCAGTGGCGGTGCATCCATCATTCTCGTCGCAACCACGCTTTTTTTCCTACAACTTTTATACAGCAGATTGACGAAAGCTTAGAACACGTGTTACGAATTCTAATTAAAGTCTACTCTTTCGTCTTCGGTACTGTTCGATAAAGTAAGAGCCTAGTTCTGCAATCACCATGCCGCACAAAATCATCACAGCACCACACATTTGAGAAAAGCTTAAAAGCTCGTTCGCAAAATAGTAGCCAAAAATCCCCGCACTCACAGGCTCCATCGTAAAGATAATCGCTGTTTTAGCCGCGGTTGTAAAACGTTGCATCGCCGTTTGAACCCAAAAGGCAAAAATTGTCGCAAAAATAACCGTAATCGCAATAGCATTGATAAAAAGCAGATCCATTTGAGGCGGAACGATAGAACCTTCCAAGAAAAGACCTCCCATCAAAGAGCAGATGCCCACGGTTAAAAATTGAATGGTGACCAAAAGATAGACATTGTGCTTTCGGGAAAGATGCCCCGTAAAGACGATATGCAGTGCAAACATCATCGCACAGATGAAGGCGTACAATTCGCCTAAAGAGAGTCCAATTTCACTGTTAAGCGTTAAAAAATAGAGCCCAATGGCTGCCACAATCGCCCCTAAAGAGGAGAAAACTGAAGCTTTATGTTTAAAAATAAGATACGAAGCAAAAGGAACCACAATCACACTCAGCCCCGTGATAAAGCCAACCGTTGAAGAGTAGGTATAGGTGAGTGCAAAGGTTTGAAACGCGTAGCCTAAAAACATAAAAAGACCCAAAAGCATTCCCGCTTTTAAAACCTCTTTATTGATCAAATGCAGGTGTTTAAATGAAATGAGTGCCATCAAAAGGCCGGCTAAGAAAAAGCGCCAAAATAGAAAAGTGTACACCGGTGTTTCATTGACCGCAGCTTGTACCACAAAAAAGGTACTTCCCCATGCCACAGCCACCATTAAAAGTAAAAAATCTGCACCCAATTCTCGCAATTTATGATTCATCACCACACACCTCATACCATAGATAAAATCGGCATTGTATCACAATGACATGTGAAATACCGAATACCTACGCTCAAAATTTTTCTGCTTCAGAAAATTTCCTTTACCTCATTTGTCAGAACATGCTATAATCCAAACCTAGTAAAATATTTTTATGACTATTTAATTTTTGGAGGCTTTGGGTTATGGTACAACACATTAAAATCTCCCTTCTTTCTCTTTTTTTACTCTGCTCATTTTTACATGCCGCGAACAACGGTGAGGTACTTTTTAAACAATGTGCAGGCTGTCATGGAGCCGATGGACGCAATAAAGCCTTTGGTAAAAGTGGTATCATTGCAGGTCAAGATGCTGAAGTGCTGGTGGAAAGCCTTAAATATTATAAAGAGACCGAATTTAAAACCCATGGAACCTCGTTGGTCATGTCCAAACAGGTTAAAAATATGAATCTACAAGATCTTCAAGACATAGCAACCTATGTCTCTAAATTGCAAAAATAGCTTTTACATGCTCTGCCATGCCTTTTTGAGGTAAAAAAGTGTCTATATTTTTACTAATCACAAAGATTTTTGCGCTTTTTTACATGTAAAAACTCCTTTATCTTACTTTTATATTCTACTGCTACAATTATGCGCAACGCCACGTAATAGACTTCTTGCAAAACGGCAAAAGTCTTCTGCCTCTGCAGAGGCAAGCTTTAGTGCTACCGTGGCTTAGCGTAGGTTTTTAGGCTTTACCTAAAAGCCGTAATAAAAAGAGTTCTACACGAACCCTTTTAAATGAAAGGTTTGAATGAGTCAAGCGATCGTGCGCATGGAAAATGTCAATAAATATTATGACGCGTTTCATGTGCTTAAAAATATTAATTTTTCTGTTACCGAAGGTGAAATCGTTGTCATTTGCGGTCCTAGTGGCAGTGGCAAATCAACGCTTATTCGCTGTATGAATAAACTTGAAGAGATTGATAGTGGTGAAATTGTCATCGACGACTACAATCTTTACGATCGAAAAACCAACGTCAACCAAGTGCGTGCTGAGACAGGAATGGTCTTTCAGCACTTCAATCTTTTCCCCCATTTAACGATTCTGGAGAACATTACCATCGCTCAACGTAAAGTTAAAGGGATGAGCAAACACGATGCCAACGAAGCAGCGCTTAAATTATTGGAGCGTGTTGGACTGGTGCATAAAGCAGAAGGTTACCCAAATGAGCTGAGTGGTGGGCAAAAACAGCGCGTTGCCATTGCGAGAACGCTTGCAATGAAGCCTAAAATTATCCTCTTTGATGAACCAACCAGTGCGCTTGATCCTGAGATGATCGGTGGTGTTTTGGATGTTATGCGCGAACTTGCCCATGAGAACTATACGATTGTTTGTGTGACGCATGAAATGGGTTTTGCCAAAGAAGTGAGCGATCGCATCGTCTTTATGGACGAGGGTGTTATTATAGAAGAGGCAACCCCTGAAGCTTTTTTTGCCAACCCCAAAACAGAACGTGCTCAAAAATTTTTACAAGAGATCTTAACACACTAAAACCCAAATCTTTAAGGAGTAGCAATGAAAAAACTTTTAGCAGCATTACTTGTAATGCTAGGCATTAACGCTATGGCTGATGATATCAACCTATGGCAAAAATCAACCCTCAACAGCATCGTGCAAAAAGGGGTTTTAACGGTAGGCTTGGAGCCTGGTTATATGCCATTTGAGATGAAAGACAAACAAGGAAACATCATCGGTTTTGATGTTGATATGGCGAATGAAATGGCAAAAGCAATGGGTGTCAAACTCCAACTGGTTCCAACCGCATGGGATGGCATTATTGCAGGACTTTTGACAGGCAAATATGACATCATTATGTCGGGTATGACGATTACTCAAGAGAGAAACCTCAAAATCAACTTTGCTGATCCTTACATCAGTGTGGGTCAAACCATTCTTGCTAGCAAAAAACATGCGGGTAAAAAATGGAGTGATTTGGATAAACCAGAATACACCATCGTCACAAAAATCGGTGTAACCGGCGAAATCGCAACACGTAAAATGTTTAAAAAAGCAAAAATCAGAACCTTTGAGACAGAAGCAGATGCTGCACAAGAAGTGCTTAATGGCAATGCAGATGGAATGGTCTATGACAAACCTTACAATGCTATCTTCTTCGCTGAAAAAGGTGCCGATAAATTAGCACACCTAAGTGATGAACTTACCTATGAACCTCTTGGTTTTGCCATTCGTAAAGGCGATCCAGATTTTCTTAACTGGCTCAACAACTTCCTAAATCAAGCAAAAAATGATGGTACGTACAAAAAAATCTATGACAGATGGTTTGCAGATACCGCTTGGCAAAAAAAGGTAATGTAAGCAGTGGCAAAGACAAAACAAAATCTTTTGCATAATAAAGCATTCGGTCACTTTGTGGCCGTTGCTTTTTATGTTACATTTGGCTACTTGCTCTTTACAGCAGCTTCTAACATGAACTACATTTGGAAGTGGACGAGCGTACCACAATACTTTGCCTATGAAAAAACAGAGACTATTACAGCACCGCTTGATGGCGTCATCCAAGTGCGAGGATCTGCACTGGTTATTCAAGGACGTGATGACAGCAAAGAGGTTACCATTGACTCAGGGTACTCTTTGAGTGTCAAAGAGGGTGATAGTGTTTATGAAAATGATACCCTTGCTAAAAAAACATCCATGCAAATGGGACCTTTGCTTGAGGGCTTAATTGTAACACTTGAGATCTCAGGTCTTGCTGCGATCTTAGCCTTTTCGATAGGCACACTGCTTGCCTTTATGCGTATCTCGAATTACCAATTTTTAAAAGATATTGCAACCGTTTACATTGCAGTCATCAGAGGAACGCCTCTTCTGGTTCAAATTTTTATCTTCTATTTTATTATTGCTACAATCTTTGAGCTTGAACGCTTTCTAGCAGGTGCCATATCACTCGGACTCTTCTTTGGAGCTTACATAGCTGAAGTTTTACGAGGTGCGATTCAATCCATCGATAAAGGGCAATATGAAGCTGCAAAATCTTTGGGTATGAACTATACGCAAACGATGATTTATATTATTATGCCTCAAGCACTGAAACGTGCCCTCCCAACCTTAGTAGGAGAGATGATCGCGCTTGTTAAGGACTCTTCACTCGTCTCTGTTATCTCCATAACCGATCTAACCAAAGTAGGCCGCGAGATCGTTGCTAACACCTTTTCACCCTTTGAAACATGGCTTATTATTGCAGCAGTCTATTTTGCAATTACATTTTTACTCTCAGTACTCGGACATAAAATCGAAATGAAAATGAAAAAACAAGGTGGTATGTAAGCACCAAAGCTTACGTGCCATCACACCCTGTATTCGTTTAATTCATTATTGAGATCTTCTAAAATTTCACGCTCACGTTTAGTAATATAGTGCAGAATCTTGTCACTCATCTCGCGATTGGGAACAATACGCATACAATAGCGGTAAGAGTCCTTATACTCAATCACATTAATGACTTCACCTTGAACTTCAATCTTTTTATCTCCCTTCACAGAAGAAATGGAAGCGCTGTTAAGTTCAAACGCAACCAAGACTTTTGCACCTACAAAAATACCATTATTCTCACTACTCACAACACCTAAACCGTTCATAGAGAGATCATACAAACGCCCTATGGTTTGCATATTGTCAAACTGATGCAGATAAACATTGGCGATAATATCCGGATGGACGCGAATAAACTCACGTTGCAGTGCAGGCATATTTAAAAGATAAATAAAGTTTTTTAACACCACCGTATTGTTTTGAAAATCGCTGTGAACGATGTCCGCTTTGAGGTGTTTATTAAAATAGTTATTTTTGACAATGAACGCTTGCGCATCTAATTTCATCGCAATCTCTTGCAATTTATCGATGCGAAAGGTTACTTGCTCACCCTCAATCTCGACAATACTCGCTTCAGAACTGATCGGAACACCTTTATAGAGGTTCAGAAAGGTAACGCTTTGATTATCGTCTCGCATCGTATGAAAGGCTTCAATAATATTGTTGGTGGGGGTAAACATCACATCACTGCTAAAACTGACATCAAAAGCAGCTGTGGCATTGCACACTTTAGGCATTACTTCACTTTCAATGACATGGATAAAATGACTCACACACCCAATCAAAAGTTCCACTTGTGAATCAATCTCTTGTTTCCGCACAAAAGAGAGATAGTTTTCAATCACATAAAAAAGAATGCGATTGATCAAAAAACCAATCATAACACCATCATGCCCCATACGGACAAAAAGATCTTCTCTGATTTCTTCAATGTCATAATCACACTTAAAAAGCCCGTGATAAATCGTTAAGGCGATCTCTTTTGCCTCATCCTTACTCACAGCCTTAGCGTAATTCATGCACAAGCAGGTAAAATATTCTGTAAAAGAGAGCTCAAACTCTTTCAAAAAAAGTGCAGAAGCAGCTAAAAATTTCTCTTTGTCGCTGGAGGAGATAACTTCTTTTTCCATCGTAATGTCCCGTTGATTGTTGATTTTGGCTTGATTATATCATTTTTTATTCAGAAGATGTGAAATATCCAAGATGACTTCGGTGCCCACATTTTTTTGAGAATGGATCCGCATGGTAATCTTAAACTCATCGCAATAAGCTTTAACAAGACTCAACCCTATGCCATATCCCTCTTTGGTTGTATCGGCTTGGTAGTAGCGATCAAACGCCAAAAAGAGCTCTGCTTCACTCATACCTAACCCTTGATCTTTAATGATAAGATTCTCTTTTTCTTGAAAAATATGAATCTCATTATGATCTTTATTGTATTTCAACGCATTATGTACAAGGTTTGAAATGACTTTGGCGAAGCCGTGCTTATCGGCAAAAATCTCTACATGTAAAAGAGTCTGGATGATGGCAACACCTTCCGCCATCTCCTGTTGTTTTTCAACAACGCTTACAATGAGCTCATCAAGGTAAAACTTCTCGCGAACATCTTCTTGAATCTCTTTTTTGATGTAATAATCCACCTCTTTGTAAAGCGCATACAGATCTTTACTCGCCAAATCAATACGCCCTAAACGTTTGAGCCTCTTTTCATCTTGTTCATCAGCTTGAAGCATCTGCAGATTGGCATTGATGACAGAAAGAGGGATATTGAGCTCATGGAGTGTGTCTTTGAGTAAAATATCTAAAAAACGGTTGGTTTTCAAAAGCGTAGAGAGACACGATGTTACCGTTACATAACCAACAATCGTGGCAAATACAATGCTTAAACCTAATATCCAAGCCCATGAATCAATCCAAAAACACAATACCGCTGTAAATGTCATGGAAACAAACAAACCTAGACTCAGCCCTATAATAGTCCTCACTAAAAAATAACGACCACTACTTCTCAAAACGATACCCAATTCCTCGAATATTGACGATGACTTCTTTACCAAAAATCTTTTTAAGATTATTGATATAGACACGAATAGAACCCTCATTAATCTCTTCACTACTGCTCCAAAGGCGCTCATGAATCATCTCTTTAGTGACCACGTTTCCGCGCTCTTTAACCAGTAAATAAAGCAGTTCAAAATCTTTGAGGTTAATATCAAGTTCCTCTTTATTGCAAAAAAGACGTTTGCGCGCAAGATTGAGTTTATACGCTTCATCGATGCTTAGCCAATCATCCACAATCCCTTTTGCACGCGCTAGCAACGCTTTAATGCGCAGCAATACCTCTTCCAAATCAAACGGTTTTTTGATGTAGTCATCCCCACCCAACATAAAACCTTTCGCAAGGCTCTCTTGATCATTGAGTGATGTCACAAAAATAGCAGGCGTGCGATCCCCAGCAGCGCGAAGCTCTTTTAAGAAGTCAAATCCGTTCATATCTGGCACTTTGACATCTAAAAGATAGAGATCAAATTTATGTTCATAACACTGTTTCAGCGCTTCTTCGCCACTTTTCACCAACGTACATTCGTACCCATGCCCGCTCAAAAAATCTTCGAGTGTTTGCAGCAGTAGTGTGTTATCTTCTAAGATGAGAATTTTATAGGACATGTTTGATACTCCAAGCTAATGTTTCGTTTGCAAACATAGGAACAACGTCACCATAACTGTGTGTTACTACAAAGGGTGTTTTTTCTAAAACAACCTCTTTATGTGGGGCTTTATAGCCATAAATGGTTTGTGCAGTGTTACTCACAAACGCTTGTAGGTTTGCTAAGGCGTTATGTTTGTCAAAGAGTTCAACCAACGCCTGTAGTGCGATGGGTGCTGTGAAAACACCCGCTGCACAGCCACAGCACTCTTTCTTATGAATCGGATGTGGAGCAGAATCACTTCCAAACATCACTTTAGGATGGGCTTTAAGGCTTACATGTAAAAGTGCGTCTCTGTCTTCATAACGCTTCGCAATCGGTTTACAGAAAAGATGCGGCTGAAGCATGCCACCTGCGACATCATCCAACGTAATTAAAAGATGGTGGAGTGTAATCGTGGCATAAAGATTTTCATATCGGTCTAAAAGCGCCACGCTCTCTTTGGTGGTGATGTGTTCCATCACAATTTTCAGTTTTGGAAAAGACGAAGCTAGACTTTCATAAATGGAGCCAAACTCTTTTTCCCGATCCATCACAAATCCATTGGTCTCACCGTGCACGCATAAAATCAGTCCCAAATCGCTCATCGCGTCTAACACAGGGCGCAAAACTTCAATGTCCATGCTCGCCACACCACCTTCAGAATTGGTCGTAATGCCTGAAGGGTAGAGCTTCAACGCCTTTACATGTAACGCCGCTTTTTCTAAAAATTCACGCGTGTAATCCGAACGAAAAAAAAGTGTCATCAAAGGCTCAAACACGTTGTTGCCAATGGCGCTCATAATGCGCTCTTTATAGGCAATGACTGCTTCAATGGTCGTAATAGGAGGAACAACATTGGGCATAATGATACCACCCACAAAGCTGTGCGCACTCAAAGGTGCCACCACCTTGAGCATCGCTTCATCACGTAAATGCAGGTGCATATCAAGAGGAGAAATCAGAGTGTGGGTCATTACGCATGCCTTTTTGGTTTTAATTATATCAAAGCAAGCCCAAAATGTTATACTTCCATCAAAAATGTTAAGGCATACCTATGGAATTTCGTTACATTGGGAAAAGCGGACTAAGAGTAACCCCTATTTGTATGGGAACGATGAGTTTTGGAAGCTGGAGCGACAAAGCCGAATCCTTTAAAATCCTCGACACGGCGTACGATCGTGGTATCAATTTTTTTGATACCGCAGAGCTGTATCCCGTTCCTCCTCGTGGTGATTATGCAGGGGAGACTGAGAAAATTATTTCTGAGTGGCTTGCGACGAAACCGCGTGAAAGCATTATTTTAGCAACCAAAATGGCAGGTGCAGCGAACGGTTGGTTTGTTCCACCGATTCGTCATGGACTCACTGCGATCGATCGTTTTCACATTCAACGAGCCATAGAAGGAAGTTTGAAGCGTCTTAAAACGGACTACATCGACCTTTACCAAGTGCATTGGCCCGATGAGCTTGTTCCCAAAGAAGAGTCGATGCGCGCACTCGATGAACTGGTCAAAAGTGGAAAAGTACGCTACCTCGGCACATCCAATGACACCGCATATGGACTGACCAAATCCAACACGATTGCGCAGTATGAAAAACTCGCTCACTTTGAGTCGATCCAAAACAACTTTTCACTGCTCAATCCTCGCTTTTTGGATGAACTCTCCAACGTGTGCCGTAAAGAAAATGTCTCACTGCTTCCTTACTCGCCGATGGCTGGAGGCGTTTTGAGCGGTAAATACAATCAAGCCTTCATCGACCCCAAAAGTCGTTTTGGCGAATACCTTCAAGCAAAAGAACCCAGACAAAAAGCGATGTATAAACGCTTCGTCAATGAAAAATCACTCGGCGCAACCGCCAAATACCTCGACATTGCCAAAAAATACGGCATGAGTCCTGTCACCCTCGCTATTGCGTGGAGCATGCACTTTGATTTTGTAGCATCTACCATCATCGGCGCGCGCTATGCCACACAGCTAGAAGAGAGTTTTAAAGCGCTTGAACTCAAACTCAGCCCTGAAATTTTAAACGAATGTGAGAAGGTGCAAAAAGAGATTTTATACCCGATGGGGTAAGCTTTACATGTAAAAAAATGAAAGGTTAAAATGAACTATTCAGCATTAGGTGTTCCTGAAGAAATATTGCCTCTTCAAATTCAAAACAATTATTTGTTAAGAGTTGATTTAATGCTAAGAATTATTTTGATAGTTCTTTTTACTTGGGGTATCAGTTCTAATTTAGTAGTAGAAGAAGATTCATTAAATGAGCTGTATCGAAAAATGGCTTTAGGAACTTTTATTTCTGGTCTATTTTGGAGTTTTTTAGGGCATGGAAAAATGCTCATTGGATTGATAAAAAATAAACTTTTTATCACACTTAATAAAGATCAAATTGCTTATGAATATATCACAGAAAAAGGTGAAAAAAAGACTCACACACTTTTTTACACTCAAATAGAAAAAGTTAGTTGGAGTTTTTTTCCTTATTCTGTGATGACTGATGAAATATGGATTACTGATATTAAAGAAAGAGATAAAAAGCATTGGGCTTGGCTTTTTTCTTTTTTATATGTAGGAATTACGTTGATAATGCAATGTCTTTATATTATTTTGAATTTCAAAATAGAACGTTATATTTTACTTAGATTTAATGATGGTGTTATGGCTATCCCTGTTAGAAATGGAATATCAATAACAAATATAAGTTTTGTGTGGAACTCATTAATCAATAGACTTATTTTGAATGGAGGATATTATGGAAAATAAAAGCAAAATAGAACTTTGGCTTTCTATCTCTAGGTACAAAAAGCTGAGACTTTTAAACTTCAAACCTTTTTAATATTATTCTTCTTTTTAGGTGGTAAAAAATTCTTGCCACTTACCACACTTTTACCTGTCGTGTGTTCCAACTCTAAGCGGGCTTTTTTGGCAATGCCTCCACCTTTTTTGCCAGCTTTTGCATTGTCATCCAGACCTTTTGCCTCTTCAACTTCGGCAATCTGCCGAGTTGAGAGTTCTGCGAGTGCGGTGAAGATGAGTTCTGCTTCGCTCATGTGATCTCTAAGGTTTTGCGTTTTAAGTCCCTTGATGGCTTTGTGTTTTTGTACACTCAGTCCGCTCCATTCTTGATGAATGATGTTTGTTAAAAGAGCAAATTCATTGGGCTTCTCAACCCCATTTTCTTGCCAATAATCAGTCAACTTATTGCGCGTTTCTTGTCCCATCATGCGTTGTTGTATCCACTTTTCGCTTCTACCTGCACTTTTCCAAAAGCCTCTAGCTCTATCAACGCTTAATGATGGGTCGCTCATATCTTGAATGCGCTCATACCCCACTTTGGCAAGCCAGAGTTTAAAAGGTTCTGCTTTAGGAGAGGGAATAGACTGTATAAGGCGTAAAAGTTGTTCTGCATCGGCTACATCCGTGAGCCTTTGTTTGCCATCTTCGGCTTTCAGTTTCAACTGGTGACAATTTGTCACCGTTTCATTACCTTCTTTTTTTAGTCTTTGTTTGAGTTTATTCCAGTATTTTCTACCATCAACACTTTGTGTCAATACGCCTACGACATCCACCACGCTAAAAAACCATTTTTCATGCTCTTCATCATAATGACTGCGAATTTTTTTATCTTCAAAGAGCTTGATATTGTTCATGTTACACTCCTCATAATCTTTACATGTAACGTACCATAATCTTCTTGGATTGTTTGAAAATATTTCAGGATGGAATAAAAGAGATAGTGAGTTTACATGTAAGGATATCCCTTACATGTAAAGATTTTTTAGACTTTGGATTTGGCAAATTCTGGATACGCTTCCAAGCCACACTCTTCGAGATCAAGCCCTACGTATTCGTGTTCTTCGTCACTTCGCAGACCAATCATTTTCTTAATCAGAACAAACGCAATATAGGAAATTGGGAAGGTAAACAATCCTGTTAATGCAATGCCTTTGAGTTGTGTAAGCAGTGAGAAATCGGCAAAGAGTGCCACTGCAAGCGTGCCCCAAATGCCATTGACCAAGTGAACAGAAAGCGCACCTACAGGATCATCGATTTTTAATTTATCAAAAAGAGGAACGGCAAAAACGACCAATGTCCCACCAATGGCACCGATGATAATGGGCTCCCAAAGTCCAACGACATCGGCACTTGCGGTAATAGCGACGAGTCCGCCCAATGCACCATTGAGTATCATCGTAATGTCCAGTTTTTTATACTGAAAATAGATAATAAACGCAGCACTTATCGCTCCTGCAAGCCCAGCGGTGTTGGTATTGACGATAATGAGTCCAACCAAGTCTGCTTTTTCAACACTGGAAATCGTAAAAGCACTGCCACCATTGAAGCCAAACCAACCAATCCAAAGGAGCATCGCACCAAGGGTTACCAAAGGAATGTTAGACGCAGGAATGGCACGTACCTGTCCCTCTTTACCATAACGCCCTCGCCTTGCACCTAAGACTAAAATACCTGCTAGCAGTGCCCAACCACCAACAGAGTGAATCACCGTACAGCCCGCAAGATCATGCACCTCTTTTAAAAAGCCTCCGCCCCAAATCGCATTGCCGACCATAGGGTAGATAAATCCGCTCATAAGAACGGCAAAAATCATAAAAGGAACAATGCGAATACGCTCGCTCACACCACCACTCATAATAGAAACCGTTTTACTTACAAATGCCATCTGAAAGAGAAAATACGCATACGCACTGTAACCCTCAACGGCGACACCGTTTAAAAAAAAGCCGCTGCCACCAAACATGAGATTATAACCCCACAGCAGAAAAACAAACGACGTAATCGCGTAGAGCATCACATTGCCTGTCAAAACGGCTGAGGCATTTTTACTACGAACCAGCCCTGCTTCAAGCATGGCAAAACCTGGAACCATCAAAAGAATTAAGACAGCCGCAAAAAGAAGAAAGAAGGTGTCAATGACATAGTGAATTGAAGATACATCCATTACATGTAACCTTTGTGTGAACTAAAATGTAATGGAGGATTGTACAAAAAAGGGAGGATGGCAGGTGATTAAAATTTAATCACCTTTTGTTAGTTTCTAGATAGCGTCTTCGTTTTCTTCACCGGTACGAATGCGGATAACACGCTCAATATTACTCACAAATATCTTACCATCGCCTATTTTACCAGTCTTTGCGGCTTCTGTGATGGTTGCAATCACTTTGTTTACATTTTCATCAGCTACAACGATGTCAAGTCTAATTTTTGGTAAAAAATCAACCACATACTCAGCACCACGGTAAAGCTCAGAGTGTCCTTGTTGTCTGCCATAGCCTTTGACTTCATGCACGGTCATACCTGTGATCTCAACACCTGCAAGGGCATCTTTGACCTCTTCAAGTTTAAAAGGTTTAATAATCGCTTCGATTTTTTTCATGATTTTTCTCCTCTAATGTTTCAAATTGGGTCTATTTTACCTTAAATTATTTTAAATATGCTTTGAGAATTTTTTGTGGTTGCATGGGCTTATCTCTACCATCGGTCGCAACATTTTCAAGCTTGCGAACAACATCCATTCCTTCCACGACTTCACCAAAAATAGTATGTCTGCCATTGAGGTGCGGAGTTGGAACCGTGGTGATAAAAAACTGGCTTCCA
The DNA here is from genome assembly GCF_000568815.1 of Sulfurospirillum multivorans DSM 12446. Lineage (NCBI taxonomy): Bacteria > Pseudomonadati > Campylobacterota > Epsilonproteobacteria > Campylobacterales > Sulfurospirillaceae > Sulfurospirillum > Sulfurospirillum multivorans. The sequence goes on along the minus strand of NZ_CP007201.1, from coordinate 165,983 downwards.
TTGGTATTTCGACCTGCATTTGCCATCGCTAAAATCCCTGCTTTTGTAAATGTCACGTTGGGTTTAAACTCATCTTCAAATGGCGCTCCATTCAACGATTCGCCACCACGACCTGTTCCTGTAGGATCTCCACCTTGAATCATAAAATTTTTGATAATACGGTGAAAGCTAATGCCATCGTAGTACCCTTTTTTCACCAATCCCTCAAAATTCTCGCACGCTTTAGGTGCAACGTCTGGTTTGAGAGCAAAAATAATGGTTCCTTGCGTTGTTTCAAACACCACCTCTTTGGCAAGAAGTGCGCTCCAAAGCCCTAAAAATAGAACAAAAATCACTTTTTTCATTTACTGATCTCCAATAAGTTTTGTATTGCGGAATCGATACATTTTATTTTTCACTTTCTCTAATATACCAACTTTAATGAGCTGTTGAAACATATGCACCACGGTTGGTTTACTCACACCAATGTTGTCAATAATATCTTGGTAGGAGCCATTAAAGATCTTGTTTTCATCGAGATGGTTGATGATGTATTTTAAAATTTCAATTTTTTTACCACCGATGAGCGCGGCAAGCCCTTCAATAATAAATGAGCACCCTTGGATCTCTTTGCTATGAAGTTTTGGAAGCATCGTAGTGTAAATATTGCTAATCAAATCTTTGACGTTAATCGGTTTCATTATAAACCCATCCACCTTCAGCATGATCGCCTCAATAAGATACTCTGTCTCAGTGAACGCTGTTGTAATGATGACAGGAATGTCACGGTTGTACTCTTTTTTGAGCTTTTTAAGCATCTCAATGCCATTCATTCCCGGCATTAAAATATCGGTCACGATAATATCAACCTCTTTTTCAAGTGCAATTTTCAGCCCCTCTTCGCCATTTGAAGCAAGATACACCTCTTTCACAAAATCTTTCAAAATCATCTGTGTTTGCATCTGAACTGATTTTTCATCTTCGACGTATAATACGACGCAGTCTTTTAACCCATTAAAATCCATCTTATTATTCCTCCTTTTTTTCAAGTGGTACTAAAATTGTCATAACAGCACATTTCTCATAGCGTTTGCCATTTTGAAAAACATACGTGATATTCGTGCTACTCATACTTCCTTGCATCTGTTTTTCAATAATCTGTTTTGACATGTAAAGTCCAATTCCTGTGCCTGAAGCTTTGTGTTTGGTCGTAAAATAGGGCTCAAACATCCTATCTTGCACCTCATCGCTGATGCCACCTCCATTATCGATCACGCTAATAACCGCATTACTCGCCTCTTTTGTTACCACAACTTCAATCAACTTCTCTTCCACACCGCGCTCTTCAAGGGCGTCTTTGGCATTGGAGAAGAGGTTCATTATCACTTGGGAAAATTCATTGGGATAACCACAAATCTGCACATCATGATTGCAATTTAAAAAGATCTCAATCCCCGATTTGGCGTAATACTCTTGCACCAATTTAAGGCTATACAACACGGTCTCTTTAACGCTAAATTTCTCTTCACTGTGGTTGGGTTTGAAGAAGTTACGAAAATCATCAATCGTATGCGACATCAATGAAGCAAGTTGAAGACCTTCATTGACCTGCTTGTCGATAAATTCATCACTCAGCGCTAATCCTGCCATGCGTTTCATCTGAAAACTTTGAATAATAAGCACAATGGCATTGAGGGGTTGACGCCACTGATGGGCAATATTGCCGATCATCTCACCCATTGAAGCGAGTCTTGATTGACGAAACATGATCTGATCTTTTTGACGGCTCTGCTCGACTTCATGCTGCACTTTAAGCTCAAGATCGCGGTTCAGTTGCTGTAACTCTTTGGTTTTGGCATCGACCATTTTTGCCAGTCTGGCGTGAAGTAAACGAATATTTTGCAATAACACAATTGCCAAAAGTGCGGCAAATGCAATTGTACCCAGCGTTGCTACAACGATCCACTCAAACGTATTGTCATACACTTTTGTTGTGCGCGCATAGCCCTCTTTTGCACCATCCAAATTGAGGTTAATCAGCCCCGTAAGATCAATGTTGATAGAATAAACACTGGGATAGAGCTCATTTTGGAGCGTGTCAATCGCTTTGAGCGCTTGTTTGGTTTCAAAATAGCTAAACATTTTAAGCAAAATGCCATCAATGGTGTGAATTTTTTGTTCTATCTTGAAGGTTAAAACATCATCTTCCTTGGTTTTAAAAAAAGATTTACTCGTGGTATTTATCAATCCCCACGAACGCGCTAACTTGATCAACCAATCACTCTCGTCAATCCCTAAACTGTTTTTATACTCTTGCAACTCTATCTTGATCAGCTCTTGTGCAAGAGCGATCACGACTTGTCCTTCATGGGCACTGATGGAACCTTTTTCGATGTCACGAATCGTGTCTAAGATATTGACCGTGTAGATGTCTTTTAGGTTTTCAAGACGAATGGTTGGGAGCATACGTTTGGTATACAAAATATCGAAATTGTCTTTAATGCGGTTAATGCTCAGATGGGCAAAACTCCCAATAAAAAGCATTCCAACCACCATGATGAGAAAAAGAAGCGTTGTTTTTTTCGCGATGGTCATCTCATCGATGCTACCCATAAAATCACTTAAAGGGTTATTGTTCATCACTTTTTCCTACGGAGTAAAAGTCGTCATCGACATATTCACTTAAATGCACGCGGTGCAAACATTTACAACGTTCATCCCTATTTTTAGAGACAGCGGTCTCATCAAGTGTTTTAGAAAAGTTTCCCAGCGCTTTGATAAATTCCTCTTTCGTAAAATCACGACCTAAACTTTTAAACACTTCCGTGATCATACGCGCAGCAAAATAACCTTCCAATGAGACATGCCCCAGTGCTTCTTTGGGATAATAGGTGCGCATCAACAGACGGTAATTTTCCACCTCATCAACCTCTGAGGTCCAAGGAGAAGGCACCACTTGCGCAAACGTAATGCCTTTGCCCTGACCATGCAAAAGATCGATCAAAGGTTTGGGTTCAACAAATGAAAAGAGCCCAAACTGTACCTCTTGGCGTATTTTTGTACTCTTACGTGCTCGCTTGATAAACTCTGCCGTAGGATTGGTTGAGCCTATCATCAAAATCACTTCAGGGTTGCACAGTTCGATTTCATACAGCGCATTTCCTACAGAGAGCGTATTGCGTTTGTAGCTTCCTTCGCCAACAAGCACTAAGTTACGTTTGGACAGAGCCGTTTTGACGCCCTTAAGCCCTGCTCTTCCAAAACTATCGTTTTGATAAAAAAGGGCAAAACGCTTGTATTTCAAATCATCCGCATAATGTTGCACCAATTTTTCGATTTCATCAAGATCACCCGCTCTTGCATTGAGGACAATGGGATTGGGAGGATTGCGTAAAAATTCGGCACCCGAATAAGCACCCACAAAAGGAATGCGTTTTTCAATGGCGATAGGAAAAACTTCTTCTATTACAGGGGTTCCGATAATGCCAAAGAGCGCAAACACCTTCTCTTTTTCAATCAGTTCATGAACATTTTCAATCGCAATTTTAGGCTCATAACGGTCATCTTTGGCAACGATCTCTATTTTTCGACCGTAAATGCCCCCTTGATCATTGAGGTTTTGCAGATAAATTTCAGCGCCTAAGAGAAACTGATTGCCAACGCTATTGAGCCCTCCGCTAAAAGGACCGCTCATTCCCAAACGAATGACATTGCCTTCAAATTTTGTGTTTGAGAAGTAGTACGGAAGCAGTAGCGTTAACACGACAAGGATAACTCCTACGAATTTGCGCATCTTTTTTTAGCTTTCATCTTATTTTAGCGATATAATATCAACTATTTTTTATAAAAACGCTTAAATAGTAAAAAAATATTTACTTAAATATTTTTTTCGGAAAAAATGAAAGAGAGTTAAAAAATGAACTGTAAAATTTGTGATTTTGATACAAAAGTGTTTGACGATCCAGACCTTCATAAACAGTTTTACATCTGCCCAAACTGCCAGTGCATCATGCTTGATCCTCGATATCAGCTCTCATTAGAAAAAGAGAATAGCCTCTACGACAACCATCACAACTCGTTGGAAAATGCAGGCTATGTGAAAATGTTTGAGGATTTTTTGGATTTCTTTTGGAATGATCTTACATGTAAAGAAAAAGGGCTCGACTTTGGATCTGGCCCAACGCCTGTTTTAGCGGAACTTCTTCGTCAACGAGGCGTGAATGTTGATCATTACGATAAGTTTTATCAACCGATCAAATGCTTTGAAAATCAATCCTATGACTTCATCACTTCCACTGAAGTTTTTGAACATTTAGAAGATCCTGTGGCAACACTCAGTCTTTTAAATCAGCATCTTAAACCAGAGGGAATGATCGCACTGATGACACTGTTTCATACTAATGACGAAGCCTCTTTTTTAACATGGTGGTACCGAAGAGATCCTACGCATATTACATTTTACACGCCGCATACGCTTGATGTTTTAGCTAAAAAATGTGGATTGGACGTTGTTAAAACGGATGGAAAGCGGATCGCAATTTTAAGAAAAAGGTAGCGATGGGTGGCGCTACCTCTGATTTGAACTTTGAGTGCTTATCGGTAGTGACGATCATAGCGATCATAACGGTCGTAACGATCACGATGATGACGCGGTGGATAATAGTAACGTGGAGGATCAACATAGATCACTCTTTCTTGAACATAAACAGGCTCTCTGTAAACCACGGTCGGTCTTGGTTCATAATAGACAGCAGGGCTTTCGACGTATCGTGTTGGTTGTTGAGCCGCATTAATAATGCCGCCTAATAAAACAGCAGCACCTGCACCAAGCAATACACCTTGTTCTCTATCGCCCCACGCATAAGAATTCGTAGTTACACCGAGCACCAACAGGATTGAAACTAAACTCATTTTTAACATTTTCATTGGATACTCCTTTCGTTTATTTGGTAGAATCTTAACAGATAATTGTGAAGTATTTGTGAAATCAATCGCGCATTTGCTCTCTTACATGTAAAAATTCATCCAAGTGCTCAAAGAAAATATCGACCAGCTTAGGATCGAAATGCTTCCCTCTTTCGCTCTGGAAAAGTGCGAAAATTTTCTCATCATCCCATGCAGATTTATACACGCGCTCGCTTCCAAGGGCGTCAAAAACATCTGCGAGTGCGGTAATACGACCGTAAATATGAATCTCCTCACCACTTTTTTGCTCAGGATAGCCTGTGCCATCGTACTTTTCATGATGCTCTTTGGCTACAATCGCTGCAATTTTCAGCAAAGGGCGTGTGGAATATTTGAGCATCTCATACCCTAGCATTGCGTGGGTGTCCATGATTGCGCGCTCTTCTTCATCAAACCGGCCCGGCTTGTTTAAAACACGTCAGGGATGCCTATTTTACCGATGTCGTGCATTGGAGACGCCAGTTTGAGCATTTCTGCCTCTTCTTCATCCAACCCGTAATGCAACGCAAGAATCTTAGAGTACTCCGCAACACGCTTTACATGATTTCCTGTCTCCTGGGAGCGACTTTCGCCAATGGCACCCATCGTAAAAATAACCTCTTTTTGCGTGTCTTCGATCTCTTGATTGAGCGCATTTACCTCTTGCAAACCCTCTTCTATTTTCGCTTCCACCTCATCCATGCTCAGCGAGACATTGCGTGAAACTTTGATGGCAAGAAGCACAATAAATACAATCGTTGCCATACCGACAAAAAGCTGAATAAGACGCATTTGGTCAATAAACTCATTTGATAATTGTGAGATCGTTTTTTCTAAGGCAATGCTGACATTTTTGTTTTCATCCAACACGTTAGATGCTTCGGTGATCGTCTCATTTTCAATCGCTTTGGTTCGTTCAATGCTAATGGCTTTTTCCGCGATAATGCCGACAACTTCCTTGTAATAGAGCAAATTTTCATGCAAATCACCCTCGGTTTCATTCGCAGTTGCATCAAGAAGCTCATTAATAGGTGCGAGCCATTTTTGCAGTGTGGCTTCATTGCCATGTTGGTAAAGCGTCTCTTTGCTATAGTACCTTAAATCACTCAAAGCTTTGATCTGATCTAAGTGATTATTGTGCAAAAGATGTTCTTGAATTTCAAGACGCGCGCGATTTTCTTCGGGATAAAGTGCATTAAAGATCGTGACATAATCAAGCTTCTCACGTTCAAGGTTAAAAAGCGCACTGTACATCAACTCGATGCGATGCTCATTGGCATACAGCGCATTCAGGTAATTTTGGATCATTTTATCTTCGCGAATATTGACGATAAACGTATTGAGCATAGGAGCATGAACGTGCGAAGAGAGTATGGCGCGTAAATCTTCAAAATTCTTTTCATACATCATAAATTCTGTATGCAATTGTTCTAATTTAAGAGCATCGCCTTGTTTAGTGCTTTCAAGGATGATATCATTCATGCCTTCTTGCATCAGCAGAATAAAAGAGATGTTCTCTCGAAACATGTTATTTTCTTTAATCTGATAGGTGATAATCGTACTAATGCCCCCTAAAAAAAGCAACATTGCAACAACCACAACAAAGCTCAGTTTGACTTTCGTGCGAATATTCATAACACTCCTTTGAGCTAAAAAACTATTTTATCACTTTTTGAACCCACTTCCAATAGAACCCAAACACGATAAAAAAGAATCCCAACCCACCTGTAATCAGTGACAACGAAAGCCCCCATTCAAACAAGATCCCAATGGCAAAAGAGACGAGTGTACACATGCCCATAAAAACCATATCGTTATAGGCAATCACCCTGCCATAAAAGGCTTCATCGGTTTCGTATTGTAAAAGCGTGTAGGTGTACGACCATAAACTTGTCGTAAAAAGCCCGCACACAAAGATCCCGATAAAACTGAGGTAAAAATCATACTGCAACACACCCCAGAGGATAATGCCTATACCTTGAACGATAAAAATGTAAAAAAGAGTCTCTTTCGTGATATAACGACTGAGTAAAAATTGCCCTAAAACCTGAGAGAGCGCACGCGAAGCGTTGATAAAACCCATCACGAGCGCAATCGATAAGAACTGTTTGTATTGATGATCCGCCAAAAGAGCGATGAGCGCATCATACGCCGTTAGCCCCACACTCGCGTGCAGAAAAATCAGATGCATAATCTTTGGATTTTCTTTGATATAGACAAACCCACTCCAGATCATTGCCTTTACATGTAAAGCATGTTGGCTTGCAATGGAGGGAATATCTAAGCCCAACAGCAGGTAAAAACTGATGCAATAAAGAACCATATCGGCAATAAAAGCACTGGTTGTTCCAAAGTAGTGAATATAAAACCCCGCCACCGCCATTCCAAACGCATACGAAATAGACCAGATCATCGAGTGAATTTCATTGGCAAGTTTAAGTTCGTCATTGTTTAAAAGTTTGGGTAAAAGCGACATCTCTGTTTGAAAGTAGATACTTCCCGTTCCCATGCGAATAAAAATCAATCCCAGTAAAATCCACAGAGCGTCCAGTGACGTGATAAACATAAGCCAAAAAACTGTTACAATTTCGATCGCTGTTAAAAAAAGCATAAACTTTTTCGTATCAACTTTATCGATGATCGCGCCACTAAAAGGGGCTAAAAGCATCGAAGGCAAAAAGGTAAATCCCGCCGCCGCACTGAGTGCCCAAACAGGTGCATCTAACTGTATCAAAAGGGTATAAATTCCCATGTGGCTAAACCATGCGCCAAAATAGCTAATAAGCTGGATAATGCTTAAGCGACGAAGCGTTGTGTTGTTGCGTAACAACTCAACATACTGATTCATTTCTTCTCCTAAATTTTTTCACCGCCATTGTAACTTTTCATACGCTCTTTTAAGCTTTTGTGGGTATTAATTAGTCCTAAAGATATATCGCAATAAATCGTATTTTGTGTTACAATAAAAGACACTAGCAATAAGGGGGAAAAATGAAAATTTCAACGCGGATTTTAATCTCGCTCGTTCTATCACTGCTACTCTTAGGTGGATGTTTAATTGGTATATCTTAATAGCAATACCAAAAGTAACGCCGAGACCTTTGTCAGTGATTATGAAAAAAGTGCCTATACCTTTTATGAAAATGAACTCAAAACAATTATGGAGATGATGCAACACAATGCAAACACCATCTATAAAGCAGAAAAAGCCAAAGGCAGCTCTGATGCAACCATTAAAGAAGCTATTTTGGCACAATTGGATGAACTGCGTTTTTTCAATGACAAAAGCGGTTATGTTTTTATTTATGAAAATGATGGCACTAACGTTCTTCTCCCCACCAATAAATCACTACAAGGTAAAAGCCTCATTGGATTAAAAGACTCTAATGGCGTCTTTTTTGTGAAAGAACTCATTGCAATGGCACAAAAAGGTGGCGGTCTTGTGAAATACTTTTTCCCAAAAATCAAAGATGGACAACCGTTTTTGAAATTTGCCTACGCCGTACCCTTTGAACCCTACAAATGGACGCTAGGAACGGGTATTTATGTCGATAATGTCGAAGCGGAAGTGGGTAAAATCAAAACACAAATCAGTGACAATGTTGCTTCTCAGATTCGCTCGTTCTTGCTCATCTCTTTAGTCCTTGTGGTTTTCAGCATCGCAGGAACCATGGTTATCATCAAACGAACGATTTCAAACCCTTTGAACGCACTGATTCTCCGAGCAGACAACCTCTCCAGTGGCGATGGCGACTTGACGCGCAAACTTGAAGTGGTCGGACGCGATGAGATCGCAGAAGCGAGTACGAGCATTAACCGTTTTATCGAAAAAGTGCGTATTTTAATCGCGGAAGCGAAGAACCTCTCGAACGAAAACTCTTCTATTTCGCATGAACTCTCTTCAACATCCCTTGAAGTAGGACGTTCGGTTGAAACATCTATGAACATTGTAGGCAACACCACGGGCAAAGCCACAACACTCAAACAAGAGATGAATGCGGGGATGAATGAAGCCAAGTCAGGAAAAGAGGAGCTTCTAAAAGCCAACAACTATCTCACAGAAGCCAACCATGCCATACTTGAGCTGACCAAAGAGATTCAAATTAGCGCAAGCACCGAGATTGAACTCGCACACCGTGTTCAACAACTCAGCTCCGATGCCAGCCAAGTCAAAGACATCTTGGTCGTTATTGGCGATATTGCCGATCAGACCAATCTGCTTGCGCTCAATGCTGCCATTGAAGCAGCGCGTGCAGGTGAGCATGGACGAGGCTTTGCCGTTGTTGCGGATGAGGTGCGAAAACTAGCAGAGCGAACCCAAAAAAGTCTGCAAGAGATCAATGCAACCATCAATGTCATTGTCCAAGCCATCGCGGACAGTAGCGATCAAATGACCTCTAACTCCAAAAAAGTAGAATCCCTTGCCACCACGGCGAGTGATGTTGAGACAAAAATCAACAATATGTTCAACGTCATGGGCAATGCCACCAAAGTTTCCGATAAAACTGCAGAAAATTACCTCAAAACTGGCTCCGACATCGAATCGATGATTGATGATGTCAGTCGCATTAACGACATCTCCTCTCAAAATGCTAGAAGTGTTGAAGAGATCGCGAGTGCGGCGGAACACCTCAGCCGTATGACCGAAACACTCAACCTCAAACTTTCTGAGTTTAGAACATGATGGATGTGTGCGAATGAACGCTGATTTTTCCATTGTTTCGACGGCTATTCTATTGATGTTCGTGATTGATCCTTTTGGCGCGGTTCCAGTGATTCTCTCCATCCTCAAAGATGTAGACATCGCGCGCCGAAGGATTATTATTATCCGAGAAATGCTTTTTGGACTTGTTATTTTGATGCTTTTTCTTTTTGGTGGAGAGCTCTTTTTAAGTATTTTTCACTTGGAAACAGAGTCGGTTCGCATCGCAGGAGCGGTGATCTTTTTTGTCATTGGCATCAAGATGATTTTCCCAGGAAACGAAGGCAGTAGCGGACTGTACGGCTCATCTAAAGAGCCTTTTATGGTACCTATCGCGATGCCACTCATCGCAGGCCCCTCAACACTCGCAACGCTCTTAGTCCTTGGAAAAGCACACACGCACGAACTAGGCGGTGTCTTTGCCGCGCTCATTTTAGCATGGCTTGCCTCCGCACTCATCATGTACCTCTCGCCCCTACTCTACAAACTGCTACGCGAAAAAGGACTCTCAGCGCTTGAACGCTTGATGGGAATGTTACTTTTAATGATGTCGGTGCAGATGTTTATAGACGGTATACGAGGGCTTATTCACACGTTTTAGGTTTACATGTAAAGGATTTGGCTATTTCACCAAATCCTTATATTCATGCTTAAAATGCTCTACTTTAGGGGAAACGACAAACATGCAATAGCCTTGGTTTGGGTTGTTTTTGAAATAGTCTTGATGGTAAGCTTCGGCTTTGTAGAACGTTTCCAAAGGCTTTATTTCGGTGACAACGGGCTTGGTAAATTTGCTTGAAAATGCTTTGAGCGAAGCTTCTGCTTGCTCTTTTTGGTGTTCATCGTGGTAAAAAATGACAGAGCGGTACTGGGTTCCGACATCGTTTCCTTGGCGATTAAGCGTGGTGGGGTCGTGAATGAGCCAAAAGATTTTTAGCAGTGCTTTATACGAAATGATGCTAGGATCAAACGTCACTTGCACCACTTCAGCGTGTCCTGTGGCGCCACTGCTGACCTGCTCATAGCTTGGAGTGTGAAGCATTCCTCCTGCGTAACCACTCACCACGTCTATCACACCGCGTGTCTCTTCAAAAACCGCTTCCAAGCACCAAAAACAGCCACCACCCAATGTTGCAACTTCGTATTTCATCTCTGCCTCCTTTGCACTCACGTGAGTGATAACACTCAGTGAAAGCAGCATTAAAAAGAGCACTTTTTTCATGAATAACTCCCTTTTACCAAAGATTATAGCATCTGCTGATAAAACCTAATCTGTGCCGTTTCGAGTAATCTAATTATGTTATAATAACCAAAAAAATAGGGTGTATGTCAAAATGAAAAGCAAACCCTCACTGCAAGTAACACAAACAAACGATGGTTTTACGGTGGCATTGCAGGGTCAATGGGTCAAAGAGGCGGTCAAAGCGCTTGACCTGGCATTTAACGCGCTTACATGTAAACCAGAAACTGCTTATACATTTGATCTCTCAGGCATTCGTGAATTTGACACGCATGGTATTATGCTTATTTTGCACTATGCTAAAAAACTGGAAGCACACAAATGCACTGTCTCAAAAGTGGGTGCGAGTGAATCGTTCGAAAAGCTATTCGCGGTTTGTGAGCAAAACTACCCCGCAGACAAGATCATTCTCCCTCACGAAAATTTTATACTCTCGTATTTAGAAAACGTCGGTAAACACATATTTGAAGGCTACAAAACCCTCTCTTTTTTCTTCGCTTTTACAGGAGAGTTGACCCATTTTGTTATTGCTGCTTTTCTAAAACCTTTTACCATTCGTCTGAAAGCAACGCTGTATCACATTGAGCAAAGCGGTGCTGGGGCTATCCCTATCATTTTACTCACCTCTTTTTTGATTGGTATTGTCATTGCGTATCAAGGGGCAGCCCAACTGGAAAAATTTGGCGCCAATATTTTCATTGTCGAGATGGTCACGATCTCTGCGGTGCGTGAGTTAGCACCGCTTTTAACCGCCATCGTTGTAGCAGGACGAAGTGCTTCTGCCTACACCGCGCAAATTGGTGTTATGAAAATCACCGATGAAGTCGATGCCATGAGCTCCATGGGCTTTTCGCCATGGAATTTTTTGGTCTTACCTCGCCTTTTTGCTTTGATACTCTCCATGCCTCTTTTAGTCTTTTTTGCTGATATTGTCTCGATTTTTGGCGGTATGGTCATCGCTACAACCAAACTGGATGTGAGTTTTGTCGAATTTATTGACCGCATTAAAGAGACCGTTGCGCTTAAACACCTTATAATTGGATTGATTAAAGCGCCTATTTTTGGAGCTGTTATCGCAACCATTGGCTGTTTTCGTGGCTTTCAGATCGACAGTAGCACCGAGAGTGTCGGTAAATACACCACGATTAGCGTCGTCAATGCTATTTTTTGGGTGATCGCCATTGATGCGATTATCTCTGTTCTTTTAACGGAGATCGGCCTATGAAAAATCATGTTGTTATTGAAGCAAAAGAGATTGTGACCTCGTTTGGCAAAAATGTCATTCACGATGGCATCAGCTTTAAAATCCAAAAAGGGGAGATTTTCGGACTCTTGGGTGGTAGCGGTAGCGGTAAAACAACCCTGCTTCGAGAGATGATCATGCTCCAAAGAACAACCGAGGGGCAGATGCTTGTTTTAGGCACCGATGTGATGAAAGCTTCATCCAAAATGGCTCAAAAGTTAAGGCAAAAATGGGGCGTGCTGTTCCAATTTGGCGCTCTGTTCACCTCGTTAACCATTTTAGAAAATATAACCATCGCGATGCGTGAATACACAGATCTTCCTGCTTGGATTATCGAAGAATCTGCTTTGATGAAACTCTCCATGGTAGGACTTCCTCCCAAAGTAGCCACGATGTTTCCCTCAGAACTCAGCGGTGGTATGAAAAAAAGAGCAGGACTTGCGAGGGCTCTTGCACTTGATCCAAAACTACTTTTTTTAGATGAACCAACCTCGGGACTTGATCCTCAAAGTGCAAGAGCCTTTGATGAGCTTATACTCACGCTTCGAGACACCCTAGGCATTACCGTGGTGATGGTCACGCACGATAAAGACACGATGGCAAATGTCCTTGATCGCTTTGTCATTTTAGGCAATAAGAAAGTGCTCTTTGAAGGCAATATGGAACAGTTAAAACAGACAACGAACGACGAATTGAAAAAATTTTTAAGTTGAGGAAAACATGGAAAATAGACTCAGTTATATTTTAGTAGGCGCATTTATTTTTATATTGCTCATCGGAGGTGTTTTGGCGATCTTTTGGTTGGGAAACTATTCCGATGAAGGAACCTTTAAATTTTACAGGGTGGCGACCAAAGAGTCTGTTTCAGGACTCAATGAAAAAGCACCTGTCAAACTTCGAGGTGTTCAAATCGGTGAAGTACGCGCCATCACCATTAACCCCAAAAATGCTGAAGAAGTTTTAGTTACCATTCGTATTCAAGATGACGCACCTATTAAAGAAAATACGTATGCTGTTATCGAAGCACAAGGGATTACGGGGCTTAGTTTTATTCAGCTTCAAGGCGGAACCAACGAAGCCAAAGAGCTTAAAACCAGCGGTAAAGTCGAAGAGTATGGCATTATCTACTCTAAACCTTCAACCTTTTCAAGGCTCGATAAAACAATCACCTCGTTAAGCACCAAAGCAGAGATGATTTTTGAGCGGGCTGAGCGCATTATGAGTGAGAAAAATGTCAAAAACTTGGAGATTATCATTGAAAATAGTGCCAAGATAGCTGAATCTACCAGCAAAACCATGGCAAACATCGAAGCACACAACAAAGAGATCAATCAACTCTTACAAGAAGCTACTGCTGCTGTCAAAGGGGTTAAAGATATGTCGCATTCGTTCTCAACCGCCGTTGATACCACGGGCGTTACAATGATGCGTGACGTGAGTAAAGCCTCTCAAAGCATTACGAATGTTATGGGAGGACTCAATCAAAAACTTGAGAAAGGCTCCTTCGATGTCGATATTTTACTGAAAGAGAACCTGATGCCTTTACACCAAACGCTTCAAGAGTTACAGGTACTGCTGAATGAAACACAAGGTCTTGTCAGTAACCTCAAAGATAGTCCAAGTGACCTTCTCTTCAAAGAAGAGACCATCAAACCTGCTCCAAATGAACGATAAAGGAAAAAGAATGAAACCGATACTGCTTGCAATTTTCACACTCTTCATACTCAGTGGATGTAGCGTCAAAGAGACCTCTTTGAAACCCTACAACTATACTCTAGAGCCCATGTTAAAGCTAAAACACGTTAGCGTCCAAAACCAAGATGTGCTCAAAGTTGCCTACATCGATGCGCCTAGTGGGCTCAATAGCCGAGCGATCTTGTACAAAAAAGATGGTGCGATGCAACCTTACAAATACGGAACATGGAGCGAAACTCCCCCTTTAAAACTCCAGCACCTCATCACCGAAGCCTTGATGGATCAACACCATTTTAGTTCGGTTATTTCAGGAACGTCCATGGCAGCCAATAACCTTGTATTGGAGCCTGTCCTTCAAAATTTTGAAGAAGTTTTTAGAGAAGATGGAACATCCTATGTCCATGTTAGCCTACGTTTTCGCGTCGTCGAAATCAAAAATGGTGACGTCTTAGGCAGTATCAAACTCTCCTCCAAAGAAGAGGTTACCAACACCAACGGTGCAGTAGGAACGGTTGAAGCGTTTAATTTAGCAACTGCCGATGTCATCCAAAGCCTCGCCACCTGGATCAATGAGGTTCGCAAGTAACGATGAAAAAAATTCTCTTTTTAGTCTTATGCACGCTCTCGTTTCTATTCGCTAAAACGGATTTTAGTGAAATGAGTACCGAAGAGCTTGTCGCCTTGATGGGCTATGTGGATAAGACAAAAGAGGAGCGCTTTTATGAAGAGCTAGAGCGTCGAACCCAGCAGATGAGTGAAGCACAAAAAGCGCTTTACGAGGAAGATAAACGAAGAAGAGACCATGCCCAAAACTAAGCTTCTCCTTTTGGAAGATGATACCAATCTCAGTGAAACTATGTGTGAGTTTTTGGAGTCTAAAGGGTATGAAATAACGCCCATTTACGATGGAGAAGCCGCCGAAACACTCATCTATGAGCATCATTTTGATCTTTTTTTACTCGATGTCAATGTTCCTTTATTAAATGGTTTTGAGCTTTTGAAAAACGTGAGAAAAGAGGGCAATACAACGCCTGCCATTTTTCTCACATCCCTTAATGCGATTGAAGATTTAGAACAAGGCTATGAGAGTGGATGCGATGACTATTTGCGCAAACCTTTTGCCCTTAAAGAGTTGCTTTTTCGCATCGAAACCATTTTAAAACGGGAGTTTTTCCACGCAATAAGTCCTAGAATACAGATAGATGAGCGCATCGCGTATGATTCGATGAGTAACCAACTCTTCATCAATCAAACAGCAGTACAACTTCAAAACAAAGAGGCAAAACTGCTTAAACTCTTTTTGCAAAAGAAGAATGAGATTATCAGTCATGAGATGCTTATGACGCATTTATGGGAATACGACGAACAAGGCAGTGACGAAACCCTTCGCACTTACATCAAAAACCTTCGTAAAATTATGGGGAAGGACCGCATTGTTAGTATTAAAAAACTGGGATATAAATTTACGCTCGCGTGAAAAAAAGACGCTTCGATCGTTTTTATTTCTTTACGCCTTTTTAACACTGCTGATCTTAGCCTTTGTTGCATTTTTATACTATGGCTTGGAGCGTGATTTGATGCTTCAAAACCAAAGAGAAGCGCTTTCAAACCTGACCAATGAACAGATCGCGCGCTTAAAATCTTTACATGTAAACCTTGAAAAAGAGCAAATATATCCTAGAGATGAGCGTTTCAACTCTGCCATTTATGACAGCAGTCTTAAGCAAATTTTCTCAACATTGAGCACACACAAAGTCAATCTTTATGAGGATATTTACCTTAAAAACGACCGTATCTATTTTATTAAAGAGCTCGAGTCTTACTATTTAGGAGCGCGTTACATCGTTTTGGAAGTACCTGCACCCCCAGCATGGAGCGAAAAAGTTTTTCGTAAACTCTTAGGTTATGGCGCGCTTATCTTTTCTATTTTGGTGGTGATTGGCTATTTTCTGCTGGGTCTTCTTCTGCGTCCCATGAAAGACACGATAGCCCTTTTAGATCGTTTTATCAAAGACACAACGCATGAACTCAATACACCCGTCAATGCCATTCTCTCCAACATCGAGATGATGGACCTTCAAAGCCTTGATGAGAATATGCTTAAGAAGATCAAACGCATTACGATCGCATCGAAAACGATTTGCAACCTCTACGATGATCTGACCTATTTGGTGCTTTCCCACAAAATTCTCTCTCAAGATGAAACGATTGATCTTAAACTGCTTCTTGAGGAGAGGTTGGAGTATTTTTCTCTGCTCTTTGAATCTAAAAAAATCCAACTTACCCATACGCTTGAAGAGGGAGTTTACCTCACTATTGATCGTAAAAAGATGACAAAACTCATCGACAATATTCTCTCCAACGCGATAAAATACAATAAAATTGGTGGTTTCATTGAAGTCACCCTCGGCCAGCAGGGCATCGCGATCAAAGACAGTGGTAGAGGCATTGAGAAGAGTCAAATCAACCAAGTCTTTGAGCGCTATTCACGCTTTGATCGTAGTGTGGGAGGCTTTGGTATTGGGCTGAGTATTGTGGCGAGCATTGCGAAGGAGTATGCTTTACATGTAAAGCTAGAATCGGTACTTGATGAAGGAACGACAGTGAGGATTTCATGGTAAAAAAAGCGCTTATTTTCACGCTTGTCATCTCTTTCCTTGATGCAAAAACAGGCGTTTATGAGAAAAATTGCCTCCCGTGTCATGAAGATATGGCGGTTAAAATCGATAAATTTTTCTACCGTTATTTACTGAAATACAGCAGTGAAATGGAAGTGAAAAACGCGATGACAAAGTATCTTAAAAACCCAAAAGCGGAGAACTCTATCTTGGTCGATGGACTGATTAACCGCTTTGGTGTCAAGAAAAAAACAACACTCAGCGACACAGAACTCCAAGAAGCCCTCGATACGTATTGGCTAAAATACCAAGTTTTTAATAAATTAAAATAACTACTTTTTTATTTCACAATAGATTCACTTTTAAGCTATATAATTCTTCTATTATTTATATAAGGAGATTCGATGAAAGATGAAAAAAACAGTATTCTTGGCAGGTCTTGTGTGTGTTACTTCTATTTTTGCAGCAGATGGGGCAACACTTTTTAAAACATGTACTGCCTGTCATGGGATGAAAGCAGAAAAAGCAGCCCTAAACAAATCGCAAATTATCGCGGGTTGGGATGCTGCTAAAATCACCGCCGCACTAAATGGTTATAAAGCAGGCACTTACGGTGGTCCACTAAAGGGCACTATGACACCACAGGTTAAGAACCTGAGCGCAGACGACATTAAAGTACTCTCAGAGTACATCCCTACACTTAAATAGCCTTACCTTTCCGAGGGGAAATTTTTCCCCTCCGCTCCCACTTCTTTCTGTTTAAACTCTTTTAAAATCCTATTTATCCAAAATCCTTATCTGTTCATCTACAAACACATCCTCTAACCCTTTTCTAACGGCTCTAAATTTAACATTAAATTAACACTTATATGTCATTCTTTTACACAAGGAAACTTTTAGTTTCAAAATGCCGCTTACCCGAAGTGATCGCCAAACCTACATCGGGTAAGCACAACGTGCTTGTTGCAACGTGGAAATATTCTACTCAATCATTGGCTTAAAGACTAAGCTATTTCTGCATTAACCACAAGTACCTTTTACATGTAATATCTAAAAATAGTTTGCAAAGGCAGAGACACCTCCCCTCTTGGTGCACCATTATGTCACAAAAATAGTACGTATTAAGAGGCTCTGCTTTTGCAAACCATTTTAAAATCTTAAGGAGGTGTTAGGTGGAATACATTGGATTATATCCTCTATTCTATTTTCCAGAAATTGGCTCAGCTTGGCTGATGGGAATTACGGGCAGCATACATATTATGGCGTCGCATACGTCTGTTGGCGCGGCTTTATTGTTTGCTTTTTTAGCACACAAAGCATACCACGAAGACCGACCAGAACTTTATGACTATATGAAAAAGTATGGTATGTTTTTGGTGATCTTCTCTTATGTTATCGGTTCTATTACGGGGCCTGGTATTTGGTATACCGCCACAGCGGCGAGTCCTCGTGGTATTAGCGCGTTGATTCATAACTTCGTTTGGGTGTGGGCAACTGAATGGGTCTTCTTTATTGTTGAAGTGATTGGTATCTTTACACTCATTTATACGATTGGGAAGATTGATCGCAAAACACATCTAAAGCTTACTTATATGTTTGCGTTAGCTTCCATTTCTACCCTATTCCTCATTATCGGCATCATCAGCTTTATGATGTGGCCTGGAACGGAAGCATGGTATCAAACAGGTTCAGCCAGCGACGCGTTTTTTGGTATCAATACATTCCCACATATGTTTCTACGCATTGGCTTTATGATTGTTATGTCAGCTATCATTGGATTTATTATCAGTAGTAGCCTAAAAGAACAAGATCTTAGAGCTGAGCTAACGCGTAAACTTGCGGTTGTTGGAATGATTGGTGGGCTTACGGTCATGATGTCGTTCTTATGGTATGTGCAAACATTGCCACAAAGCGCATGGGATCTTTTCCATGATGTGCTCTGGGAACGTGATGGAATGACACGAATTATTGTCGTAAGCGTTATTGCATTCTATCTACTGTTAGCGTTTGCACTCCCTCGATCTATCAATACAGTCTTAGCCGTCGTGATGATGCTCGTTATTGGCGTTATCGGAGTTTGGCCGGGTGAAAAAATGCGAGAGAGTATGCGTAAACCTTATGTTGCAGGTCGCTATATTTACAGTAATCAACTGATTTCAAGAGATGTTCCTGGTAAACATGTCAAATCTGAAATGGCGCTTGTCGCAGAAAAAGGCTTGTTAAAGCTAGCCCCTTTTATTCCTGATCGTCTGCGAACCATTACGCCTGAAAATCAACTTGAAGCAGGACAGTTGCTCGCCAAAATCGCTTGTTCCAATTGCCACTCCTTGGAAAAAGGAGCTAAATTTAGACCATTACCCGATAAGTTTCCAGAAATGGATGAGGATACGATTGAAATGGTACTAACAGAGGTTATTGCAACGGGAGTTCGTAGTTATATACCACCGATTAAACTACCTGCAGATGAAACTAAAGCGTTAGCAGCTTGGCTTGCTACGCAAAATAAATAGGAGGACGACATGGATATTGGTCTTGTTTTAAATACGCTTCGCGATCCTGCGGGCGTACCCTTTTATCCCATTGTATTTCAAGCACTTTATATTCTAACATGGGCATTGCATATCGCCTTTGTTTTGTTAGCGCTTGGTGGAATACCCCTTGCATTGATTGGTAATGCTAAAAAATCCATTGATGAAAACTGGAAAAAACTAGGTGCGCATATGACACAGGTTGCCAAAATCAGCGTCTCTTTGCTCATTGTTTTAGGGGTCGCTCCTCTTTTATTTACGCAAGTCATCTATGATGCGAATTGGTACGTCACCAACACATTATCAGGACTTTGGGTTGTTGCTTTTATCTATATCCTGATTTTAGCGTACTCACTTTGGTATTGGTTCTATTATGCCAATAAAGGCAATTCTTCGTTTACATGGCTTATCGGTAGCGTCTCTTTTGTTGCTTTTATCGCAGCAGGGGTTTTGATGCATGCTTTTGCCAACGAATCCATTCAACCCGATCAGTGGATGAACTGGTACGCCCCCAATGGCGTGGTAGACACATCTGGTACTGTTTTGCATATTGATATTCTACGCTTAGCCTTTATGGTGAGCCTTAGTACACCTGTTGTGGGTATCTTTTTGCTCAACTATACAGATTACACATCAAAATGCGATGGCTATACGGCTGAATATCTCGCATTTGTGAAGAGCCTTGGTAAGAAAATAGCTATTGTAGGCTTACTGATCAGTGCTGTTCTTTTTGCAGCATGGGTTCTTACACTTCATATGTTATTTCATCCATTGGTGCTTGCTATTGTACTTTTTGTGCTTATTTTGCTTTTTATGGTGATCAAAGAGATCAACAGTTACATTACAACCCTTGTTTTAGTGGTAACGGCACTTCTCATTTCAACACTGCGTGAAGTCATTCGCATGAATATCATGAGCAAATACGGCTACAGTATCTATGATTATCCAATGAATATCGACTGGCCAACTGTGATTATGTTCTTATCAACATTTGTCTGCGTTGGCTTTACGGGCGTTGGATTTATGTTGACATTAGCATGGAGGGCAGGACGAACCAAAGGTCTTTATACGGCAGATGGTACCGTTACTAAACTGGCCAATGCTACGGTTGGCATTACGATTATTTGGGCATTAGTCTTTATTGCATGGGGACTTGTTGTCGTCTTTAAAAATACACTCTAAGCGCGTCTTCTATTGAAGTATCGCAAGGCTCAATGAGCCTTGCGATACTTTACATGTAACCATTCATCCAATACATTCTCACAAAACGAGCTGCGTCCGAAGAGTTAAGATCGTTTCACGTTCTCTCTTTTTTAGCCTCTTTTCTCTTTACATGTAAAATAAATTCCGTATAGCCATTGGGTTGAACTCTTCCTTTAAAAACCAAATCACATGCAGCTTGAAACGCAACACTTTTTTCAAAATGGGGTGCCATTGGTTTATACTGTTGATCATGACTGTTTTGACGATCGACGATTATCGCCATCTTTTTAAACGCCTCTCTCACCTCTGTTTCGCTCACCAATCCATGGTGCAACCAGTTCGCAAGATGTTGGCTTGAAATGCGTAACGTCGCCCTATCTTCCATCAGTTCAACATTGTTAATA
Source organism: Sulfurospirillum multivorans DSM 12446 (assembly GCF_000568815.1). Classification (NCBI taxonomy): domain Bacteria; kingdom Pseudomonadati; phylum Campylobacterota; class Epsilonproteobacteria; order Campylobacterales; family Sulfurospirillaceae; genus Sulfurospirillum; species Sulfurospirillum multivorans. The sequence continues at coordinate 145,427 of NZ_CP007201.1, read as the reverse complement.
TCAGGTACTTTAGAGCATCCAACACCTTGATCTATCCATCTCACAACATACCCTAAAATACTCTGGATGTTATTTTCAATCTCTTTGGTTTTCTCCTCTGCGCTCAATGCACGTTTCAAAAGAGGCGGTGTCAGCAATGCTTCCAGTGACGCTTTTTGCCGTGTCATCAGTTCATCTTGTTTTGCCATCACATCCACATAATGATAATGCAACGCATGCAATGTCGCCGCCGTAGGAGAAGGCACCCATGCTGTGGTAGCTCCCGCTTGGGGATGAGCGATTTTGATCTCTACCATCTTTTTCATAGCATCGGGCATCGTCCACATACCTTTCCCAATTTGAGCCTTTCCTTTAAACCCTAAAAGAAGTCCAATATCGACATTTTGGTCTTCATAGGCCTTCAACCAAACTTCTTTTTTCATCTCTTCTTTGGGAACAACGACGCCCAATTCCATGCACGAATGAATTTCATCGCCCGTTCGATCAAGAAATCCTGTATTGATAAAAAAGACGCTCTCTTTTGCCGCTTCAATGCATGCTTGGAGATTGACACTGGTACGCCTCTCCTCATCCATAATGCCCATTTTAATGGTGTATGCAGGAAGCCCCAAAACCTCTTCAACCTGCGCAAAAAGAGTGCTTACAAAAGCTATCTCTTCTGGACCATGGCATTTTGGTTTTACGATATAAACACTCCCCTCCACGCTGTTGCGAATGCCCTCACGTTTACGCACATCATGTATAGCACACAACGTGGTGACAAACGCATCTAAAAAACCCTCGGGAATGGCTTCGCCTCGGTAGGTGATGGTATCGGTGTACATGTGCATTCCCACATTACGAATCAATAACAACACCCTACCTTTGAGCGTGAGTGTTTGTCCATCGGGGGTTAAAAAGTGCTTATCGGGATTGAGGGTACGATGAATCCTTTTGCCTCTGTTTTCAAAATCAACAGACAAATCACCTTTCATTAGTCCATTCCAATTACGATAAATATTCACCTTATCCGCACTGTCTACCGCCGCAACCGAGTCTTCACAATCTTGAATAGCGCTAAGCGCCGATTCTAAAATAACATCCTTGATACCAGCGGCATTGCTCTGCCCTATCGGACTTTTTGCATCGAATTGAATCTCTACATGTAAACCATGATGTTTAAAAACAAGCGAAGTTAACACACCCTCTTTTTCAAGGTAAGCCACCCATTGTTCAGGCACCTTGAGCGTTGTATCAGTTCCTGATAAAAGCGTCATAATTACGGCTTTATCTCGCACTGTAAAGGATTTCACATCACGATAAGAGCCTTGTTTTAACGGGATAATAACATCTAAAAAATCATACGTCAGCGCAAAGACTTTTTCACCTCGCTTGGGGTTATAGTCCTTTTGTTTTTCATACCCCACTGCCTCTTCTACTACGTCGGTTCCATAAAAAACGTCCAATAAACTTCCCCACCGTGCATTGGCGGCATTGAGCGCATAACGGGCATTGTCTGCGGGGACGACTAACTGAGGTGCGGCACAATGAGCGATTTCAGGATCTACATGTAACGGTGCAATGAAAGAAGGTGATGGAGGGGTGATCAGATAATCAATAGAGCGCAAGAAAGCGTGATGTTCCTCAAATGACAACGAAGTACCACGACGCGCTTTATACCACGCATCCAAAGTTGCTTGAAACGCATCTCGTTTGTCTAAAAGGGCTTTGTTTAACGGAGCAAGGCTTTGTACGGTTTGTTCAAACCCACTCCAAAATCGCTCTGGCAAAATACCCGTTTGGGGAAGTGCCTCATTGATCATAAAATCATACAGTACGCTATCAATGGCTAAATGACCTACAAAAATTTTATCTGACACGTTTTGCCTCCTACGAATCTCTCTTTTCGTAAAGGCTAACACAACCGCATGACAATCTTGCGATGTTTGACACAAATGTTCACACACAACGCAACGGTCGTGTAAAAATTACCCAAAAATAATTTTAATAAAACAAGCACCCCATACAACCACAACAATCACGATGCTTAAAAACACAACCGCACTTCCTGCATCTTTCGCGCGCCCTGCCATTTCGTGGTACTCAAGCGTGACCAAATCCGTCACTCGCTCAATGGCACTGTTGATTGCCTCCGCCAAAGGCATTCCCATCAAAGCAATAAACATCAATAGTTTATACGAAAGCTCCAAAGGCACTAAAAAATTCACAGGCAATAAACACAACACAATGATCAATTCCAAGCGAAAAGAGGTCTCATTGACAATAATATCCCTAAGCCCTTTAAGAGCGTAGGTTGTATTTTTTATAAAATGGTATTTAGGTTGATTTCGCACACTAAGCCTTATATCAAAATTTTACATGTAAGGATTGATTACGCTTTGAAACAGATATTTCGCGCCAAATACCACTTCACAATCGCCATCGTCGAATAGTTCATTTCGCGTTGGTCAAAAGGAATGGAACAGACACGCATTTTCGAGCTTATGACGCCGCTTACAAGCGTCAAAAACAGAAAAAAAGCGATGCCTATCCAGATATTGTACACATAGCCTATCCACAGTCCCACAATCAAAGGGATGAAGGTTAACGCACCATAAAGGCTAAACATTAAAATCCTACACCAAAATCCTTTGATCTTGGGAACGAGCTCAAGAATAGGAGGTATCTGCTCCATAGCTACTTAAGATTGGTAAAATTGACAGGAAAGTCAAAATCGCATCCGCGAATCGCTTTGATCGCCTCTTGCAGATCATCGATCGCTTTGCCCTCCACACGTACCACATCGCCTCGAATGGAAGCTTGCACTTTGAGTTTAAGTTCTTTAATCTCTTTGACAATTTTTTTCGCATCTTCACCGGAAATCGCATCAACAATGCTGACGGTGACTTTGGTTTTATTGCCACCTGCGACTTCTCGCTTGGTCTCTTTGAGTGCTTTTGAAGAGATGTCACGTTTAATCGCTTCGGAAATCAATGACTCCACCATAGCATCCGCTTTTGTATCGCTTGTCGTCAACAACGTCACCGTTTTGGCTTTTTCATTGTGTTCAAATTCACACGTAATGCCTTTAAAATCCCATCGATTGGTGATGACTTTTTTAGCTTGCTCATACGCATCTTTAAATTTTTGTTTGTCTATCTCTGCAGTAATGTCAAAACTATGCTCTTTTGCCATTTTTTCTCCTTATAATCTTATCAATAGAGTTCTTGCAGAACTCTTTACACGTCTTTAAAGCAAAGCTCTAAAGACTACGTTAACACTGGGTTCTCTTCGGCAGAGTGCCCACGCACCTTTGGTGCTTTTTCTTCTTACAAAATTAAGTTTTGCAAGAAGTCTCATACTTTAATCGTTAATGCGGTGACCCACAAATTTGGAGAAATTCTCCATAATGAGCCCTCCTCTTCTAAAACCAAGACCACACCCTTCATAAGCAAAGAAGACCCCTGCTTGGTAGGATTTACCTTCATTGTCTTTGGGAAGTTCCACATATTCTTGGTAAATGGGTTTAAAATTGCCATAATCACCCTCAACTTTTGCCATAACAGACATATCGGTATTGTAAATAACCGTGTTAGCACCTTCCCGTCCAAACGCCCGTTTTTCAACCTGTTTTTTGCCTTTTAGTGGCTCATACGATGTCTCTAACAATAGCGGATGGTTAGGAAAAAGATCCCATAGAATTTTCATAAATGCCTTGCTTTGAAACAACAGTGTATAGGCAGGATTGAGAATAATCGCTTTTTGCTCTCGCACAATTTCATCTAAAATAAGAGCTAAATCTCCCTCTTCGATGGCGATATTTTCCCAAGGAATCAATTTAAACCAAAATTCGAAATTTTCATCTTCTTTAAAAATCCCTTCGGCATTAAATCCTACCTCATCCACGTACGCAAAATCGGTATGAAATCCCGCCTCATTTGCGGCTGTTTGAAGTAACCGTGTAGTATTTTCATCTTCAATGTTTCCGCGAATTGAAGAGAACAAAATCTTCCAACCATCGTAATACTCAGCAAAATCTTCTGTATTTCCACCCAGTACAACAAGGCGTTTAAAATTCTCTTTTAGCGCTTCAAAAACGGTATTGAATTGTTTCGCTTCATCCATACCATTGGCTTTAAGCATTGCCCATTGAATAATGGCTGTCTCATAAAGTGAGGTTGGTGTATCGGCATTAAATTCGATGAGTTTAATTGGCTTACCATCCACACCACCTGCAAAATCAAAACGACCATACAGATGCCAATGCACATCATTTGCCCATGAGTTTCTGATCAGTTCCACTAAATTAAAAGGGATGTTTAGCTCATGAAAAAGATTGTTATCGATCACATGCTGACCTGCCTGTGCAAACATATCGTACAGCGTGTTAGCCGCTTCATAATACGCTTCCACTTCATCGTTGCTGACAAGAACAAGCTCGTCCGCAACATACGATGTTTGATCGGCATCGGTATGCCAGTAAAAGCCGATCGACTCTAAAAATTCTCTGCTTAAAGGTTTAATTTTTTCTACATGTAACATGATTAACTTCCTGAACTTCTAGGTACACTTGAAGTACCACTGGATGAAGAGCCACTACTTGAGCCTGAAGAACCAAAGAACCCGCTGCTTTTAGTAGCGCTACTGCTGCCTGATGTTGACATCGGTTTGTTAAAACTGCTGGTACTTCGTGAGTAAGCTTGTGGAGATTTATACGTTGCTGCACGTTGATTTTGAAAATTTTGGTTGTTAAAAAGTTTATTGCCTATCCAACTACCAATCATCGCACCAGCGATACTGGAGAGTAAAATACCACCTAATCCCATTTGACCTGTACCCATGCTTGGATTTGTGAGCGCAGATGTGTTGTTATCAATTTTAGCGGCTTCTTCTTTGACGAGTGCATCAATTTCGGTTTGCGATAAAATACGCTCGCTTCCATCGGGCTTTCGCACAATGACCCGTGTTGTTGAGCTTGGGTATTCTTCTGCGATTTTATACTCACCTGTAGCACTTTCATCGACAATGACCAATGCCCCTTGTGTTTTAGCGGCATCGGATAGAACATTTTTATTCTCATCTTTTTGATCGCACCCTTGCATGCTGGCAATCACAAGCACACCTATGCCTCCGGCAATCATATAGTCTGAAATTTTACGAATATACTTCATTTTTTTATTCTCCCAATATCTCTTTAAGCTTTTTTCCTTTTTTGATAAAAAGTTTGCCATTTTTATCCATCACATCATTCAGCTGACCTACTTTTTTACCTACTTTATCGCTAATATACTGTTTTTCTTTTTTAGAAAATCCTTTTTCCTTAAGATAACTGCGCAAATCTCTCCAGTCACTGTATGCCTCAAACCTATTTTCCAAAACACCACCCTCTTCCTCTTCATCTAAGACATCCGCCTCTTCGAAAGAAAAAGTGTCTTCACTAGGACTCTTTGGCATAGAAGCATCTGTCGTAGATGCGTTAGCCGCTGTGACGGTTTCATTTATGGGAGCATGCACGATTTGGCGATTGGCTAACGTAAGAATGGCTTTGAGCTGTTCATCTCTCTCTTTATAGATCATCTCGATTTTTTCTTTGGATTCGATTAATAAACGCTCTTTATCGGCAATCAGTCGCTCTTTATCTCCTTCTAGCTTCTCGTTTTTAAGCTTCATCTCTTCAAGCTGTAGTTTAAGAAGCTCAACATAAGCACTCTCGGTAGGACTCTGGATTTTGCGCGCAGGCGTTCCTTCTTTGAGACTATTTTTTGTTAGTAAAATGTACTTTACTCCATTTTCAACAACGCTTTGTAACGACCCTCTTCGCAAACGATTGTAGATAGCCTCTTTACTCACGCCTAAAAGCTTTGCCGCCTCAATAACGGTTAGTTTTTTATCCATCTTGTGACCCTTTTGCTAACAAAGAGAAATATATTTGCATTCATGTTATCATAGGTTTGTTTAGTTTATTTTGAGAAAGTTTTTTGGAGAGTGAAGAGAAGAAGCCAAGAAGCTAACTTCTTGGCTGTGTGTGTTAGAGTCTCGACTCGTAACGGCGAAGCATATAAAGTCTTTTCAACTGTTTTTTGCGCGCACTAATTTTATCTTTTTTGCGTTTTTCGGTTGCTGTTTCATAGAAACGTCTTGCACGCACTTCGGTTACAACTAGGTTACGATCAACTTGTTTTTTAAACTTTCTATACGCTTCGTCAAACGAATCGTTAGGATGTACTTTAATTCCTGGCATACTCTATCCACCACCTTTCTGGATGAATTTAGGGTTGCATTTTAGCCAACTCTTTTTACATGTAAGCTTAAAACAACTTATTACTTTTATACTAATACTATATTATTATGAATATTGACGTAGAAATTCAATTTTATATTGACTTTCTACGTCAATATCTGTATACTTTCGTTTATATAAATGATAAAAAGGTGACATTTTTATGAATATTGTCCTTTTAAAAAACAGAAGCGATGATGCTCCCATCATTGTTCAGCAAAAACAGATCATGAAGTACGCTCATCATCACGATCTCAAAATCGATACAACAGAGATTGAGAACTCCGATTCTACGTTGGAGTTAGAAGAGCGTAAAGAGTTTAAAGGTTTTTTACGATCACTTTCCAAAAATGATCATATTATCATTTTTGATCTATCAACCTTTTCCAACAATGTGGAAGAATTAGTCAAAGTATTTGAGTGCTTGCTAACACGTTCCATTTCGATACACATTGCCGATGCAAATGCCTGTATTCATGTTGACTCAAAACCCTTAGTCTTACTGGATCTTCTGGTAAAACAACGCGAGTTCAATAAAAAATTGGACAAAGAAAAAGCGCAAGGAAGACCAAAAGGGCGTATGTCCAAATCCAAATTTGATGCGTATCGTCCTCAAGTGATTGAACTGCTTGAAAATCGCACGTCCATTAGTGAGATTGCAAAAATCTTACATGTAAGCCGTACGTCTTTAAAAGATTATGTCAATTCAAGAGGCTTAAAAGAACTTGTTAAAGCAAAAGCAACCTTACTTCAATCTCCTCGTCAACGACCACTAACACTTACGAAAGCTCAAACCGCGAAAGAGTGCTCACTCATTACGCAAATCATAGATCAACCAGAAGGATTACACCATGAATTGTAATAGCGATTGTTCAACACAACCAATCTATTATAGGATAAAACGCTATGTTGTTTTTGGCATCATTACACTTATTGCACTGATTTTGCCATTTATTACCATAGAGGGGAAACACTTTTTTTTACTGAGTTTTGACAAAAAACAGTTAAATCTTTTTTTTACTGCTTTTGATATGCAAGAACTTTATTTAATGCCTTTTGTTATCATGCTCTTTTTCTTAGGCATCTTTTTTATCACCACCCTTGGTGGTAGAGTTTGGTGCGGCTGGTCATGTCCCCAAACCATTTTCAGAGTTATTTTTCGCGATCTCATCCAGACACAACTCCTAGGAATCCGAAAAAATATTCATAATAAACAAAAAGAGCCCGAGGGTCAAATACTAAAACGCTTTGTAGCAGTGGTCATTTGGGCCTGTTTAGCATTGCTCGCAGCATCGAACTTCTTGTGGTATTTTATTCCACCAGAAGACTTTTTTGTTTACCTTCAAAACCCTCTTGATAATAGCATTATGTATGGCTTTTTGATAGGTATCACTGCTTTTTTAGTGTACGATGTTGTTACGCTTAAAGAAAATTTTTGTGTCTATATTTGCCCTTATGCACGTATTCAATCCGCACTCTTTGATGAAAATACCATCCAAACCATTTATGATGAAAAGCGTGGTGGAAAGATTTACGATGAAAAAGGTCACAAACTCGGAAGCAAACCTCCTTTGGCAACCGATGACTGTACAGGGTGCGAAGCATGTGTTCGCGTCTGTCCAACGCATATTGATATTCGTAAAGGTATGCAATTAGAGTGTATCAACTGTTTAGAGTGTGCGGATGCGTGTACTCCAGTGATGGAAAAATTAGGTAAAACGTCTCTGATCACATGGACAAGCTATAATGCGGCAGAAAAAGGTGTTAAAACACAATATTTCCGCTTTAGAACCATTGCCTATATGGTGGCGCTAAGTATTGCGCTTATCGGACTTTTTGCTATGGGAACGCAAAAAGAGTATATGCTCTTAAATATTAACCGTACCAGCCAACTTTACAAAATGGCAGACGATGGTAAAACTGTTGAAAATGTCTATACCTTCTTGTTTCAAAATACGGATTCAAAAGACCATCTTTATTATTTTGACATTTCCAATAATGATATAAAAATAGAGAAACCAAGCGAGCCTTTTTTACTCAAAGCGGGTGAAAAAGTCAAAAAAGTTGTGATTCTCGTTTCTGTGCCTAAAGAGCTTAAAGTCGAAGGCGAGGATCTTCCTATTACGGTGAAAGCCTTTGCCGTTGATGCAAAAGAGACCATCATTGTAGAACGACATACGATTTTTATCTATCCTAAAAAAAGTGATGTCCAACCTTAGAAAGAGTAAAGTGTGTAAGGAAACTTTTTCCTTACACACTTTTTCAATACTGCAATAGTTATTTTTTATATCTTCATTACTTCTTATTTACAAAACAAGTCTGGATAGTGGAATAAAAAAGTGAAGGTAAAAAAAGGGGCTAGATGATGGTTAAACCACCATCTAGTGTGTAGAGGTATTAAATCGCTGCTTTTGCTTGTTTTACAACGGTTGCAAAGGCTTCAGGGTCATTCATCGCCATATCTGCAAGAATCTTTCTGTCTAAATCAATATTTGCTTTGTTTAGGGCATTGATGAAGCGTGAGTAGCTAATGTCGTTAAGTCTACATGCTGCATTGATACGTGTGATCCAAAGTCTTCTAAAATCTCTTTTCTTTTGTCTTCGATCACGGAATGCATAAACTAAACTTCTCTCTATTTGCTCTTTCGCTTTTCTAAAGTGTTTTCTTCTTCCACTAAAGAAGCCTCTTGCCATCTTTAAAATTTTCTTGTGACGTCTTCTTCTGACGATACCTGTTTTTACTCTTGCCATGGTGTCTCCTTGACCAAATAAATCAATGTCGGTGTCCCGCGGGGGAACTTGCCCTCATAATGAGGGGAACATTACATGTTGGGTGAATGACTCTTGTCAAAAACTCTTTTTAAATTACGCTTTACAAAGCATTAATTTAACGGACTTCTCATCGCGTGCATCAACTGTTTTAGCGACTTTCAAACCACGCATTCTTTTCGATGGTTTTTTAGTAAGAATATGACTTCTAAAGGCAGCGCCTCTTTTGATTCTGTTCTTACCTGCTCTAAAGCGTTTGGCTGCACCGCGTACCGTTTTCATTTTCGGCATGCTTACTCCTTGTGATTATTCTAAAATCTAATGAGGAAATATCCCCTCTAGCGTTAGAAAACGGCTATAATAGCTTAATTTTCCTTAGAGGGGATTAAAAGAGTGGAAAGATTGCGATAAACTGGAGTTACTTTTTAGGAGTCACCAGCATATTAATATAACGTCCTTCAAGCTTTGGCGCTTTCTCGCGTTCGGCGATATCTTCTATGAGTGGCCAAAGAGTCTCTAAAACCTGCTCACCAATCTCTGGATTAGACATCTCACGCCCTTTTAGGAAAACCCTAAAACGAACATGTTTACCCTCTTCTAGAAATTCTCTAGCATGTTTGACTTTATAGTTAACATCATTCGCCGCAATTTTAACAGAAAGTTTGATCTCTTTGATCTCAATAATTTTCTGATTTTTACGCGCTTCTTTTAACTTCTTTTCTTGTTGATACTTAAACTTACCATAGTTCATAATTTTACAAACAGGTGGTTTTGCATCAGGTGCAATTAAAACGAGATCTAATCCTAGCTCGTCTGCTTTCGCAAGAGCTTCATTTCTGGTAATGATGCCATATTGTGTGCCATCATCGCCAACACATCTTACCTCAGCTGCCCTGATTTCGTCGTTTAGCATAACGTCTTTGTCTTTACTCAAAAGTGTACCTCACTAAGTTTATCCTTCATATTTGATATTAATGCTTCTTTTGTCAAATTATACTGTATTCTTTCGCGTCTATCTCTCACTGCAACGCTCTGTCCTTCAACTTCGGCATCACCAATCACCAAAATCATCGGTACACGCATGGTTTCAGCGTTACGAATACGTTTATTCAGACTCTCATTTTTAGAAGAGACCTCAACGTCAATTCCTTCAGCCATCAATGCATTGGCTAATGTTTTCGCATAATCCAAATGCGCATCAGAAATAGGAATAATCACCGCTTGAATTGGCGCTATAAAGAATGGAAACTCACCAGAGGTGTGCTCAATCAAAATACCAATAAAACGCTCAAATGAACCTAAAATGGCACGATGGAGCATTACGGGGCGCGCATGTTCATTGTTGGCATCCACATACGAGATATCAAAACGCTCAGGCAAATTAAAATCAACTTGAATAGTACCACATTGCCATTTACGTTTAAGCGCATCGGTAATTTTGATGTCAATTTTAGGACCATAGAACGCTCCTCCACCTTCATCAATACCGTAATGGATGCCATTTTCATCTAACGCGTTTTTAAGCCCTTCTGTTGCTGCTATCCAGTATTTTTCATCGCCGATTGATTTTTCAGGACGTGTGGAGATCTCCATCTCGTACTTAAATCCAAAAGTCTTCATAATAGAATCGACAAAACTTAAAATTTCTAAAACGTTCTCTTTAATTTGATCCGGTGTACAGAAAATATGTGCATCATCTTGCGTAAATTCACGAACCCTAAAGAGTCCATGAAGTACTCCACTTTTTTCATGACGATGAACAACACCGTACTCAAAGAACTTCAGCGGTAAATCACGGTAACTTCTGACTTCACTTTGGAACACTTTTATATGGCCTAAGCAGTTCATCGGTTTAATACCATATTCTGTTTCATCAATTACTGTAAAATACATGTTTTCACCGTAATTTTGATAATGCCCGCTAATTTTCCACGCTTCTGATTTCAAAATCTCAGGACCACGTACAGGCAAGTAACCACGTTGTCTATGCGCTTTGAATAAAAGTTGCTCTAATTTGCTTCTTAATTTTCCACCATTAGGTAACCAAATAGGAAGTCCTGCGCCTACTTCATCATCAAAGGTAAAGAGTTTAAGTTCATTACCGATTTTACGATGATCGCGCTTCTTCGCCTCTTCAATCATGGTTACATAATCTTTGAGACTCTCTTTATCTGCAAAAGCTATACCGTAGATGCGTGTCAGCATCTCACGTTTTTCATCACCGCCAAGGTAAGCACCCGCGACTTTGATCAATTTAAAAAATCTAAGATATTTGGTATTTGGAACGTGAGGGCCACGACATAAATCTTCAAAATCCCCTTGTTTGTAGATGGAAACTTCACCATCAGGGATGCGAAGCAACACTTCTTGTTTCAGATCATCGTGTTCAAAATGTTTAATAACAGCCGTTTTTGTCGTATAACTTTTTTCAATGGGTAACTTGGCATTAGCAAGTTCTGCCATCTTTTTCTCGATCTCTTTAAGATCAGCATCACCGATCTTTTCATTCACACGAAAATCGTAGTAAAAACCGTCTTCAATGACCGGTCCAACAAAAAATTGTGTATCTTTATACAGCGCTTTGATGGCTTGAGCCATTAAGTGTGCACAGGAGTGACGAATCACTTCAAGAGCCTCTTTAGAGTTGTCAAATAAGATTTTGTCTTCGTAAGTCTTTGAGGAAACAGCAGCGGTTTGGGTGTCGATGATAAGGGCGCCATCTTTGTAGGCTATAACATCATTCATCATAATAAATCCTTTTACTTGTATGAACTCCCAAACAGACGGGAGAACAAAAAAATGGTGGTCGCGAGAGGATTCGAACCTCCGACCACTACCTTGTCGAGGTAGTGCTCTACCAACTGAGCTACGCGGCCACACAATTTAAGAGCTGAGATTATACCAAAAAAAAACGAAAATGCAACGTTTTTTGTGAAAAAATCTTTACATGTAAGATTAAAACACTTTTTTAGGCGCTCTCCATGAACGGTATAAAATCAAAACCACCCCCAAGTCAATCATAACATCGGCAAAATTAAAAACGGCAAATTCAAAGCCATAATGCCAAAAGAAATAATCAACCACTCCGCCATGAATAAACCGATCAAAAATATTGCTAAGCGCAGCTCCTGCGATAATTCCAATAGGAAGCGCGTACATACGAAGTATCTCTTTATTAAAAAATAGGTAAATCCCTAAGCCACCCACTAACAATAACTGTATGTATTTAAGGTACTCTTCTAAAAAGGCAAACATCGAGAAAGCAACGCCTTTATTATAGGTTAGAATTAAAGAAAAAAATTCTCCCTGCCAGCGAAAACCTTCTAAAAAAAACATTTTTATCCATTGATCCGCGAAAAAAATGAAACACCCGACTCCCAAAACAACAATCCAAGCTCTATTCATTTAAGGCACTTTTGAAAAATTTAACGGTTTTTTCCATCTGCTCTTCGAGCGTTTTTTCATCTTGACCTTCCAGTAAAATGCGCAGTAAATTTTCAGTTCCCGAGTAGCGAATCAGCACTCTGATTTTTTTACTTTCCAATTCTGAGACGAGGGTGGTGTAGCCTTTGAGTTCGTTCAGAGGAATTTTATTGTCAATTTTAATATTTTGTTGTAACTGCGGATAAAGCTCAAAAGGATTGAGCAGTTGGCTCACTTTTTTCTTTTCTGTGAGCATACAGTGCATAACAGAAAGTGCTGCAACTAACGCATCGCCTGTTTTGGCAAAATCGGAGAGAATAATATGCCCACTTTGCTCGCCTCCAAAGTTAATTTTTTCCCTGTACAAGGTCTCTAGAACATTTTTATCGCCCACATCACATCGGTACGTTTTAATCCCTGCTTTTTTCAAATAATCTTCTAACGCTTGGTTACTCATAACCGTAACACACACGCCTTTGTTAGTCAGCCTGTTTTGGCTTTGCAAAAAGGTTGCAATCTTCCCTAAAAGCTTATCGCCGTGAATAGGATTTCCATTTTCATCCACAACAACCAGTCTATCGGCATCACCATCAAAGGCAAATCCCACATCTGCTCGCAAGCGTCTCACCTCTTCGCCTAACTCTTCAGGATGCAAAGCACCGCAATTAAGATTGATATTGCTTCCATTCGGATCATCGTGGATCATAATCACATCCGCACCCAGTTCATTAAAAATCGTCGGTGCGACTTTATACGCTGCACCATTGGCAGTATCAAGCACAATGCGCAGCCCTTTAAGGGTTAAGTTTTTTGGAAAGGAGTTTTTGATCTGAACGATATAACGTCCAATAACATCATCGACTCGTTTAGATCGTCCGATGTCAAATTCGATTTTTTGATTGGCTTCAATAAGCTCATCATCAAAATAGATCTTCTCAATCGCCGCTTCTTCCACTTCACCAAGTTTATTGCCCAAAGAGTCAAAAAATTTGATGCCATTATCAAAATAAGGATTGTGTGATGCACTGATCATAATACCCGCGTCACAACGCATGTCTTCGGTTAAAAATGCAATGGCAGGTGTGGGCATAGGTCCAATTTGTCGTACATCGTACCCCACAGCCGTTAAGCCTGAGACAATCGCATTTTCGATCATATAACCACTGCGTCTGGTATCTTTTCCCACTAAGATTTTATTGGTAATGGAGTTTTTACGAAAATAGATCCCAGCAGCCATAGCCAAACGCATTGCCATAAAAGCACTCAGTTTTTTACCTGCTTTGCCTCGTACACCATCAGTTCCAAAAAGTTTCATTGTTTTTCCTGTTTTCTCTTTACATGTAAAATGATACGCAAATTGTAACAAAACTTTTTTAATCTTTACATGTAAAGGGTATAATGGTACTTTAGCACCCTAACACCACGAGGAGAAATGAATGAATTTAGATAAAGTGATCTCTGGATTCTTTATTATTTTAGCCATGACGCTTAACTTTGGATTTTTTTACGGCGATTTGGGCGACCTGGAATTACACAGTAAATATGAACTTTTTGCCGCATTGGTTGTAAATATTATCGCTACAACACTTAAAATTGGTGATAAAACACAATTAGGCTCGGTACTCTTAGCCACCAGTTTAGTTGCTGATATTCAACTCATCGCTTCGGCAACGATTTGGACGGTTGCAGCGTATGCTTACAGTATTGATCGTGAAGTGACCTCGATGATTATCAGCCTCAGTGGAGGCGCACTGCTTGCCAATATTACCAGCGTTTTGCTCTACATCGGTGATACGCTCAAATCCAAGCGCTAGAGAAGCTACGTGAAACACAGCTCACTATGGCTCATTTTACAGCGGATGCGCACCCCTTTTTTGGTGATAATTTTCACATACACACTTTCCATTATTGGTCTTTTACTGATTGATGGGGTTGATAATGAAGGGAATGTGTATCATCTCACTATTTTTGATGCTTTTTATTTTATCAGTTACACCGCTACAACCATTGGCTTTGGAGAGACACCTTTTGTTTTTACCTATCCTCAACGTATTTGGGTCTCGATGTCGATCTTCTTTACCGTAACTGGGTGGTTTTACAGTGTGGGAACCCTCATCGCGCTCTTGCAAAATAAACTTTTTTTAGAAGAGTTTGAAAAAGCCAAATTTACACGTAAAGTGGCATATCTCAAAGAGAAATATATTATTATCTTAGGCTATAACAGCATTACAAGTGAAATTATTAAGAAAGCTAATGAGTATGGTCTTCGTTCGGTTGTGATTGAAAAAGAGGAGCAAAAGAGAGATCATCTGCTTTTGGAAAACTTTACACCGCCTGTTTTTTGCCTCAATGCCGATGCGTACAACCCAGAAGCGCTTGAGCGTGCAGGAATCAAGTCGCCCTATTGCCGCGCGATTGTGAGTCTTTTTGAAAACGATGCCCTCAATCTTCGCATCGCATTAACATCGAAAGTTCTCAACCCCACTATCTTTATGGCAATTAAATCAACCACTAAAAATCAAACAGAAAATCTGATGGATGTGGGAGTTCAAATCATTGAAAATCCTTTTGAGATTATTGCAGAGCACATCAATATGGCAATCAATACGCCGCATAGACTGCGACTGGTGCGCTGGATTTATGGTCTTGGCACCCTTTTTGATCCTCTATTAAGCCTTCCGCATGGCAAATACATTGTTTGTGGATACGGGCGAATGGGAAAAAGTATTTATGAAGTCCTCAAGCAAAATAATTTTGAGATTGCTTTTGCCGAAATTGATCCTCAAAAGATATCTCATCCTAATGCTGCTAGCAACGATCACCCCAAGATCATGATTGGCGATGGAGACGATAAAGAGATCCTCAAACAACTGGGTATTGATAGCTGTGTAGCCATTATTGCAGGAACTGACGATGACACCAATAACCTTTCGATCTTAGCAACCGCCAAAAAGTTGAATCCTCATATTATTACCATCGCGCGCGAAAATGAGCTCGAAGATTTTTCCATTTTCGAAAGCTCCAATATTGATACGATCTTTATTCCCGCCAAAGTGCTGATTAATAAAACGGTGAATGCCATTTTAAATCCTACTTTGGACCTTTTCATTAAACATGTTCACCGTTTAGCAGAAGATGAAGTGATGAGCTTAACCAAAAAACTTTTAGAGATCAATTTGCACCCGCTTCTTTTTACCCTTAAAATTGATGAGGCACAAGCACCAATGCTCGTTCAAAACATTCAAACATTGTCATTCAAGCTCTCATTGCTTAAACGATCGCTCAAAGATAGAAATTTTAATAACAATCTCATTCCTCTTATGCGCGTGCGTCATAAAGAGATTGAGATACTGCCTGATTGGGAAAGTTCTTTGGAGCGAAACGACCTCTTCTTATTTGCAGGTGATGCCAATGCACAAGATCATTTAGAGTACATTGCCAATAATTTTTATGAATTTCACTATGCTTATTATGGAGAAGAGAAGAGTTTTTTAAACAAACTCTGGCAAAAAAAGCCTATTTCGGCGAAAAACCTCTCAAATGGATGAAAAGATTGCTCTTTCTATTTTAAAATGTCCTTAAAATAAGTTCTATTTAATATTTATTTTTATATAATCTACGCCTAAATTTAAAAACGAAAGGCTTATCTATGGCAAACCACAAGTCAGCAGAAAAGCGTATTAGACAAACAAAAAAACGCACTGAAAGAAATAGATTTTATAAAACTAGAATCAAAAATCTAACCCGTGCTGTAAGAGAAGCTGTTGAGGCAGGTGATCAAGCGGCAGCTGAAGTTGCGTTGAAAAATGTGAATAAAAACTTTCACTCTTATGCAGGCAAAGGTATTTTAACTAAAAATACAGCTGCGCGTCGTGTAAGCAGATTGTCACAACTTGTTAATACGCTAGGTAGTGTTGCTGCATAACGTGCGGCAACTCCCTCTTTATTTTAGTCTCCTCTCATGCTGAAAGATAAATTACTCCCATTTCTTGAACGTTACAACGAGCTCTCTACACTTTTAAGTGATCCTAATATCGCTACTGATATTAAAAAAATGACCGCACTTTCTAAAGAGCAGTCAGGATTAGAGAAAATCAAAGATAAAACATTGGAATATCTTTCAACACTAGAGCAAATTGAGGAGAACAAACTTCTTTTTGATGATGAAGAACTCGGTGAACTTGCTAAAGATGAACTTCGAATTCTTGAACCTCGCAAAGAGGAGATTGAAGAAGAGATTAAACTTCTTTTACTCCCAACCGACCCCAATGATGATCGCAATATCTTTTTGGAAATTCGCGCAGGAACAGGTGGCGATGAAGCTGCTATTTTTTCGGCAGATCTTTTCAAATCGTATCTTCGTTACGCTGAAAACCGTGGTTGGAAAGTCGAAGTGGTCTCTTTAAGTGAAGGCGTACTTAACGGCTATAAAGAGGTTATCGCGCTTATTAAAGGGCAGGGTGCTTTTTCACGCCTCAAATACGAAGGCGGTGTACACCGAGTCCAAAGGGTTCCATTAACGGAATCTCAGGGCAGGGTACATACTTCAGCGGTTACCGTTGCGGTTATGCCCGAAGTGGATGATGTTGAAATTGAGATATTGGAAAAAGACCTCAAAATTGATGTTATGAGATCTTCTGGAAATGGCGGTCAATCGGTTAATACGACCGATAGTGCCGTAAGAATCACGCACTTACCCACAGGACTTGTTGTTGTCAATCAAGATGGCAAATCTCAGCACAAAAACAAAGATGCCGCAATGAAAGTTCTTAAAGCAAAGCTTTACGACATGCAGATGCAAGAACGCAATGCCAAAGAGAGTGAAGCGCGAAAAACTCAAGTCGGTTCAGGCGATAGAAGTGCTAGAATTCGAACCTATAACTATCCACAAAACCGCATTACGGACCACAGAGTAGGGCTAACGTTGTACCGTTTGGATGCGATTATGGAAGGTGGCTTGTACGATGAGATTATTGACCCGATTATCACACACTATCAAACTGAGCTTATGAAAGAAGCAAATCTCTAACGTCTATTGATCGTAGATCAGGAGATTGTTTTGCTCAATCATCTCTTTAATCATTTTGTTATACTCTTCTTTTAGTTCTGAATAATTGACCATCGTCTTAGCCGCATCCATTCCCGTATATGCTTTCCCACTGTTACGTGCGATGAGTCTTCTTTCACGAAAGAGGCTGTACGCGTCATTGGTATTGAGATTGAGCATATAGGCGTTAACGGATTTTTGAAGCGAACCAAAAATACGAATCATATGCGTTTTACCAATCATTCGATTTTGAGGCATCAAACCAACACCGGAGTAAGTCCAGTGGCCAAAAAGGTTGTTCGCTTCTCTGGCAAAACGACTCTTTCCCCACCCACTCTCAAGAGAGGCTTGTGCGAGGGCTAATGAAGTTGGAATAACGTCAATACGTTTGAAGTATTCATCCCTGTCAAAGAGCGATTCTATGCCATATTTATTGCGTAATGAGATCAAATAACCTACATTTTGCTGATTAAGCCCCCGAAACGCATCGGGCATTGCTTTGGCAAAAAAATTGGTAATAAACTCACGATCTTTACGAATCTCTTCGTTGCTTTTATCCACAAGAATTTTCATCTGGCGAATAAATTCCTCTTTTTGTTTAGCGCTGTCATCAATCTGATAATACTCTGAAGATAAACCTCCTGCATGAAGTACGCTTTGCAAAAGCAGACACGAGGCGATCAAAAAAGTAGAAAATACTTTCACGAAATTAGAGGTCCAACACCGTTTCAAAGACTTTTTGAACGCTACCTTTGAAAAAAAGTTTTTGATCCACAATACGCAAACTTAACTCATCACCACTGATAGGGTAAATCGTAGCGCTCGTCCCGACGAGTTTTTGACGATACGCACTGTAAAAACATGCCGCCATGCCCGTCCCACATGCCAAAGTCTCATCTTCGACCCCACGCTCATACGTTCTTACATGTAAAGCATTTTTTTCAAGTCTCGCGTAATTGACATTGGCATTGTATTTGTAGCGCATTTGGCGTGCAATCACTTTGTCAAAACAGCCAATATCCTCAACGAATGTCACCAAATGAGGCACTCCTGTATCGCAAAAATGCCATGTTAGCCCATTTTCTTCGAAGGATTCGCTGAGCACTTTGGGCGTTGTCAACTCTGTTTCGACCACATCGTTTTCGACCACGGAAGTAATCACCCCAGCGCCTGTTAAAAAACGCATCGAAGCGTCTGCAAGCTGATTCGTAAACGCATAATGTGCACAAGCACGCGTACCATTACCACACATCGAAGCGATGCTGCCATCGTTATTGTAAAATTGCCATTTAAAGTCATATTCACTGTGGGGAAGCAACACAATTAATCCATCTGCACCCACACCTTTTTGTCTATCGCAGAGCTGTTGGGCGAGTGTGCTTCGATCCACCTCAACAAAAGTATGAAAAATAATAAAATCATTTCCATTCGCATTATATTTTGCAATGTGCATAGATACCTCGTACAAATTTGATAAATTTTTCGATTTCACTCTCTAAGAATTTCATATCAAAGGAGTTGTTAATCAGAAAATCAGCTAAGATTTTCTTCTCTTCAATGCTAATTTGCGCATCAATGCGCTTTTGCGCCTCTTCTTTGGTAAAGTTTTCCCGCACCATTAACCGTTTGCGCTGAACCTCAACAGGTGCATAGACGACAGCGACGAGCTTACACGCGTAGCCATCACTCTCAAAATAGAGCGGAATATCGATGATATAAGGCTTCTGCTTCGCTTCTAACAGGTCACAACGTCTGAAAATCTCTTGACGAATCAACGGATGCAAAAAAGCATTGAGTTTTTCACGCTCTTTTTTATCATTAAAAATCAATGCACCAAGTGCTTTACGATCAATCGTGCCCTCTTTAATGACACGATCCCCAAAAAGTGCTTCCACCTCTTTTACATGTAAAGGTAAAACCTCTTTTGCGATGACGTCCGCGTCAATCACATCAAAACCATGTGATTTTAGCATTGACGAGACCGTACTTTTGCCAGTGGCAATCCCACCCGTTAAAACAATCGCATGTTCATACGCCATAGAATCCTAACACCTTTTGCTATTTTTATAACGATTTTAACATACTTTTGTTAAAATCTATTAAACAATAAATAACCTCACTAAAGGCATATCCATGAGCACTGTCAGCTACAAAGACGCTGGTGTCGATATAGACGCGGGAAACCAATTTGTCGAAAATATTAAACCACTCGTCAAGTCCACTTTTGATAAAAATGTTATCGGAGGCATTGGCTCTTTTGCAGGTGCTTATGAGCTACCTTTGGGGTATCAAAAACCTGTTATTTTAGGCGCAACCGATGGCGTTGGAACCAAACTTAAACTGGCAATCGATTCAGGGATTTATGATACTGTTGGTATCGACTTAGTTGCTATGTGTGCGAACGATCTTATCTGTAACTTTGGAACGCCACTTTTCTTCTTGGATTACTATGCAATGAGCAAGCTTGAGATCGATGCTGCTGTGAACATTGTCAAAGGTATTGCGCAAGGGTGTATTCAAGCCGAATGTTCTCTCATTGGTGGCGAAACGGCTGAAATGCCAGGCATGTATCACGGTAAAGATTTTGATCTTGCAGGTTTTGCAGTTGGAATCGCTGAAAAAGATGAAATGAACCGTCTTCCACACGTTAAAGCTGGTGATGTTCTTATAGCACTTCCAAGTTCAGGTGTTCACTCTAATGGTTTTTCACTCGTTCGTAAACTGTTTTTTGACAAATTAGGCTACACCTTTAAGACAGAGTTTGATGGCAAACCACTTATCGAGACGCTTTTAACCCCCACACGTATCTACGTGAAACTCTTTAAAGCGCTTAAACCCAAGATCAACGCTTTAGCACATATCACAGGCGGTGGCATCGTTGAGAACCTTCCGCGTGTTCTTCCTGAGGGATTACAAGCGCAGGTGTATAAATCTAAAATCAAAACCCTCCCCATTTTTGACTTTATGAGTCAATACGTCGAAGAGAGCGAAATGCACCGCACGTTCAATATGGGCGTAGGAATGATTCTCGTGGTCAGTCCTGAGAATGTCGATGATGTCCTTGCAAACAGTGATGGCTATGTCATCGGGGAACTTAAAGCTGGCGAACGTAGTGCCATTATGCTCTAATGAGTAACGTTTACCTCTTCTCAAAGCTTTTTACATACCTGGTTTTACCGCCAGGTATTTTTATTATCCTCTTTTTAGTTGCCTCATTCTATGCCAAACGTTTTCGTCTTTTCTTTGTAGCCAATGCTGTCATTTTTTATCTTTTGAGCAACGCTTATGTCGCCGACTGGCTTTTAAAACCTCTGGAAGAGCCTTTTAACCAAAATATCACCAAAGCGCCCGTAGACGCGGTGATCGTCCTTGGAGGAGGGCACACGCAAGGGGTTGCCAATTTACCACTGAGCAGCGATGCGTATAAGCGTATGATGTGGGGATTGATGGTTGCAAAGTCGAACAATGTGCCACTTTTATTTAGCGGCGGCGGTATGCAAAAAGAGTATTTGGAAAGCGATGCCTTTTTGGATAGCCTTAAAGAGTTAAAACTCTACCTCGAAATCCCAACACCCACGTCTAAAAGCTTAGGATCCAAAGAGTTCTCTTTACATGTAGAAGATAAAAGCCTCGATACCTATCAAAATGCACAGTTTTGCAAAGTTGCGTTTGAAAAAGCAGGACTGGCTACACCGACCATTTACCTTGTAACCTCTGCGTATCACATGAGACGATCTATCCGCCTTTATGAGCACTTTGGCTTCAACGTCATTCCTGCTGCGACGAACTTTAAAATCAATCACAGAGCCAAAGATACTTGGGATTACCTTCCAAATGCGCACTCGTTTTACAAAAGTTACATTGCACTGCATGAATATGTTGGGTTGTTGAGTTTAAAACTTCGAGGGATTTAGGCTTACATGTAAAGATTATTTGCGTTTATCGCCCGTAATTTTATAGATAAAGCTAAAAACTTCTGCCACGGCTTTATACAGCATGGGCGGGATCTCTTTATTGAGTTCAATTTTTGAGAGCAGCTCGACCAAATCGGCATCTTTTTTGATGAAGATGTCATGCTCTTGCGCTAGTTTGATGATGTTGTTTGCCACTTCACCTTTACCCGAAGCAACAACCCGAGGGGCACCTTTTTTCTCTCGGTCATATTTGAGCGCAACCGCTTTTTGAGGTTTAGGGGAGGGTGTATTCATATTGTTATATTAATCCCAAATTGAAGTTTTTCACCGCTAAAATAGTCATTTTTGACAACACTGACGTCTTTATACTCCAACATTTTCACCGTTCCTGTGATAAGGCCCACCTCGTTGAGAGCACGTTTGAGTTTTGCAAGTTGCTGTGTAATCTTCTCTCCTAGCT
Source organism: Sulfurospirillum multivorans DSM 12446 (assembly GCF_000568815.1). NCBI lineage: Bacteria > Pseudomonadati > Campylobacterota > Epsilonproteobacteria > Campylobacterales > Sulfurospirillaceae > Sulfurospirillum > Sulfurospirillum multivorans. Next base: position 123,555 of record NZ_CP007201.1, on the reverse strand, counting down.
CTTTTTTCTGCGATGCAATGGTAATGTCAATATACTTCTCGCCTGAAAGCACCAGCATCATATTAAGCTTTCCATAGGCTTCAAGATCAAGGTCTATTTGGCAATGGAATTTATCATCGCTACTTTGCTTCATCATCATGGAACCACCTTTGAGTCCATCCCAACTAAAAGGAACATACAGATGTGTCGAACTACTCACGTAGGAGACTAACTGATGGTACTCGATTTGTGTTAGCAGACGATTCGTAATTTCTAGGGCTTCTTTGTTTTGCCCCGATGCTTGAAGATGATCACTCAGTTTGGTTAAAACGCCTTTCATATCGCTGAGCAACTCTACATCTGTAGGATCAAGTGAGAGTTTTTGCGCAATGGCTTTGCCCACAAAAAGCTCAGGCTTAATCAGGCTGTGAATCTTTTGCTCTAACGTACTACTCTTATCAAGGAAGTCTGCTTGCTGAATCGTTTTACTGTCTAGAATTTCAATCTGTTGTTTAATGCGGTTCACCACCATCTGAAGCGCTTCTTCTACTGTTGCAGGAGGCATAGAAGTTTTGCTCATTGCGGTTGCTAAAGAGCTCTCTTGCACTGTTTTTGTGGCTAAAACGACCTCTTCTAACCCTTCAGCTAAAGGCAAAGATAACGCCGCAGTGGAAGGCGCTTTTAACAATGTCTCTTTTTTGAGTAGCTGATCGATTTGAGGTTGCAACTCATCCAGTTGCAAGGCACTGAGGTTCTCTTTTAGCATCTCTAAAAGAACTTTCACTTGTGTTGTAAAATGCTCTTCCACTTTCATATTGGTAGCATAATTCTCTACTTTAGAATGGATCAAATCCATCTGAGCAATCGCATAATTAAGTTTTTGAACGTTTTGATAAACACCTTTAAACGCAGCCACTCCCTCACTTGCGATCTCTTGTTTTACACTTTGACGGAAAAGATCTAACAGACTTTTCAGGCTTGTTTGCGCTTCTTTAGAGGAGAGATCTTGTGACGCATTCAGACGATCCATAATCGCCGTTATCTCTTTTGCCAGGGGAGCAATGGCTTTGTTGGTTCCCTCAAGATGGGTTTGAAGCTCGGACAGGAGTGTTTGAATACTCTCTGCAACTCCTTTTTGAGTCACAATGTTCGCTAACTTTGATTCAAAAAAAACACCTGAGTTTTGCACTTGTGTTTGAAGCATCTTCGTATCAATCTGATCAATGCTCTTGGAAAAAATCTGCAAAAGGGCTAAAGGTTGTGCAATGGTTGAATCCATCTTAACGATAGAGCTTAGATTTTTAATATCTTCGGCAAAATTTCCCATGTTTTTAAAAAGTTGATTGTTTTGTAAAATCTCAAAAATAGTACTTTTCGATTTGGCTTCACTCACAGCAGATCCTAACAGTTGACCAATGACCTCTTGGGCATTACTTGGCGTTGTTGTGCTTTTTTGAGCGGTAAGCGATAACGGAATATCGGCACTGTTTTGGATAATCTTTGTGGCATTCTCTTTGGCTGTCGCTTTTGGGTCAAGCGTTTGGAGCTGATTTGCAAGCAGTGACGTCGTTGAAATGTCCATTAAAACACCTTTGTGCCACACACTATCATAGTCCGTGCCTTTTTACGATTATTTATGGATGTTACGCACTTTTTCAAAAGAGCGCAACATCTCACCTTTTATTTCTCATAAAACTTGTTTTATGAAGCTTTAGGAGGTGTCGGGGATTTATCCCTGACCTTCAACAATGGGTTTTACTCATTGTTGAAGATACCGTTACGCACATTGCGTAACATCAGTTATTTAGTATCTTTTGTCTTAATTTTCACAAGCCACTCAGCAAGTGTTTTCTCATACCCTATCGGCAAATTATCGTAAAAATGAAGGGGCTTTTCCAAATATTTCTGCTCCACCCAGCCACCAAAATCATGTGGATAGAGATACCCTTTAGGCGAAGGGCTTTTAAGATGTGCTGGGACTTTCAGTGCTTTTTCATTTTTAACATAGGCTAACGCATTATTGATCGCCATATAAGCACTGTTAGACTTGGGGCTACATGCTAGATAGATCAGACACTGCGATAAAATAATACGCGCTTCAGGATAACCAATCTTACTTACGCTTGCAAGCGTGCTAGAGGCCAAATTAAGCGCGTTAGGGTTAGCATTGCCAATATCTTCACTTGCAAGGATGACAAGCCGCCTAGCGATGAAATCAGGGCTCTCTCCACCATCAATGAGACGCGCAAGATAATACAGCGCCGCATCCACGTCAGAGCCTCTCACGCTTTTAATCATCGCGCTAATCAAGTTATAGTGTGTGTTATCGGAGCTTACACCATCTTTAAGCGCACTAGGGCGCAGCATTTTAAGGGTTTCGAGCGTTACATGTAAATCCACTTTGAGCGCAAATTCAAGTAAATTCAAGAGTGCCCTGCTATCTCCTGCACTTGAACTGATCAAATAGGCTATGGCATCATCATCAATCTCAAACGTAACTTTTTCGCGAACATGTTCAATAATGGCTTTGAGATCATCCTCTTCAAGGGGATAAAATTCAAAGAGCATCATACGTGAACGTATGCCAGAACTAAGAACAAAGTAGGGGTTTTCGGTTGAAGCACCAATGACAATCGCTTCATGATTTTCCATGGGGAGCAAGAGTACTTCTTGCTGTGTTTTAGAGAGACGGTGAATCTCATCGATAAAAATAAGTGGTTTTTGAAGAGCGCCGCGGTGTTGTGAAAGGATCTTGCGAATCTCTTCGACTTTAACACTTGTCGCATCTAATTCGTAAAAAGGAAGTCCTAACTCGTTAGCCACAATACGGGCTAACGTCGTTTTCCCTACACCGGCAGGACCAAAGAAAAGCGAATGGCTCATGGAGCCAGACTTAAGAAGTTTACGAAAAGGGCTACGCTCACCACTAAGATGTTTTTGCCCGGCTAACTCTTCAATCGCTTGAGGACGAAAGAAGAGGGCGAAGTTATTGATCATCATCCTCTTCAATCTCGTTAACCTTCTCTTTACCTTTTTTCATATACTCAAGATAGTCTCTCAGCGCTGAGTATTCACTCCCCGTGAAATAGCGATGTTTTCCAGGTTTAAGCATGCCTAAATCGATTTTACCATAACTCACGCGCTTGAGATCCACGACATCAACATCAAAATAGCCGAAAAAGCGTCTAAGCTCTCTGTTCTTGCCTTCGTTAATCATCACTTTAATCGTTGAGAATGTTGGGCTGTTTTTAATAATGCGGTACGAGAGAAACGGTGCAAAATCCATAGAATGAATTTCACTGCGCGAGTGTCCACCTTTACGGGCATCTTCAAGGTAAAGCCCTTCTTGCATCGCTTTTTCCATTGCGGGTGTGATCATGCCATTGATTTTCACATAATAGACACGTTCTAAATCGCCATGCATCAACGCTGAAACGACGGAGGGAGAATCGCACAAAAGTAGCAACCCTTCACTCGCAAAATCGAGTCTTCCTACACTGAGATAATGCCCAAATTGCGCAGGAAGCGTATCGTATATGGTCTTTCGACCACGATCATCTTTTTTACTCACTAACTCGCCTTTTTGTTTGTGATACGCAATTACAGAATAACCGTGTTTTTCAAAAAGGGCTCTACCATTGAGTTCGATCTTATTTTTAAAACTCACCTGCGTTGAGAGATCTTGCACAACGGCACCATCGACTTTGACCTGCCCTGCTTTGATCAGTTCATCCGCCTCACGCCTAGAAAAGTGCGTGTTATGCGAAATCATTTTATTGAGTCTCATTAATTCCATATTATTTTATTCCTGCTTCCACTAAATGGTGGATATGTAAAACACCTCTAAGCGTTCCAATTTTATCGGTAATGGCTAAAAGTTGTATTTTATGTTTTTCGATGAAAGCTAATGCGTCACTGGCTAAAAGCGTCTCGTCGTCTAGTTTTTTTGGATTTTTAGAAGCATACTCGAATGCCGTTGCATCCATGCTAAAATCATCTCGCATCAGTGCTCTACGTAAATCCCCGTCGCTTAAAATAGCTAACAATTTGTTATCTTTATCGGTTATAAGAACATTGCCAAGTCTGCCTTCACTCATCGTGATGATGGCATCTTTAAGCCTTGTTGTCTCATGTGCGATCGGAAGTTCGTCTGTTAGCATCAAGTCTTTTACTTTAACAAACAGACGCTTACCTAAACTTCCACCTGGATGAAAGGATGCAAAATCTTCTTTTTGAAAGTTTTTCTTCTTCATCAAACAAACTGCTAACGCGTCACCCAATGCGAGGGTGAGTGTCGTTGAACACGTTGGTGCCGCATCCAATGGACATGCCTCTTTTTCTATATGTAAAGGGATAAAAATGTCGCTGTAACGCCCAAGAGAAGAGTCACATGAACGTGCCATTCCAATGAGAGGAATCTCGAAGCGCTTAATATGCGGTAATATCTTGATCAGCTCTTCACTTTCACCACTGTAACTAATGGCAAGCACCGCATCGTCTTTACCAACCATGCCAAGATCACCGTGCATGGCTTCAGTAGGATGAAGAAAAAAACTACTGGTTCCCGTACTGGCTAGCGTTGCGGCAATTTTTGCCCCAATAAGTCCACTTTTGCCCACGCCTGTAACAATCAGTTTGCCTTTGATGTTAGCAATTAAATTCGTTGCTTCACTCATCTCTTCGCCAATCATTTGAGCGGCACTGAGAAGCTCTTTGGCTTCAAGTTCTAACACTTCTTTCGCTATTGCTTTAAAATCTTCCATACACGTTCCTACATCATAAAGATCGTTGGAACGATCGTTGGGTATTTTTTCATTGTACGATAGATATGTTTACGCACCACTTGGCGTACTTCATTTTCAAGGGCTCGTGCATTCTCAAGAAGCTCTTTTTTGGCATTCGCAACAAATTGATCAATAACACCTTCCATCTCAATGGAGAATGCTTTGTCGTCACGATCAGGCACCAAACCATAACTAATGATTTTTGGCTTAGAAATAAGTTTATGATCACTCTTATCGAGCTGAATCACTAACATAACCAAACCAGAATCTGCTAATTTTTGACGATCAATCACAACGTCATCTGCAATCTGCTCATTGATTTGGTTATCAATAAACACCTTGCCTGTTTTGACGGTTTTAATCTTTTTGATGTATTTTGAACACACTTCAATTTGATCACCATCGCTCATTAAGACGATATTTCGCTCAGAAATACCACATTGCATCGCTGTCTCTTTGTGTTTGGTGATGTGATTGTATTCGCCGTGAACGGGGAGGAAAAAGCGTGGCTTAACCAAACGTAAAATGAGCTTTTGCTCTTCTTGCGCGGCGTGTCCACTCACGTGAATTTCACTGAAATCTTGATACGCTACGTTCGCACCACTTTTAAGCAAAAAGTTGAGAACCTTTGAGACACTCCCTTCATTGCCTGGGATCGCTTTTGCAGAGATGATGATCTGATCGGTTGGCTTAATTTTAACATGTCGGTGTTCATCCGTAGCCATTCGGTACAGTGCACTCATCGTCTCGCCTTGGCTTCCTGTGGTGACAATCAAAACATCTTTATCAGGGTATTTATTGACCTCATGTGGATCAATAAAGATACTTTTATCCAGCTCTATATACCCAAGATCAATTGCCGTAAAGAGATTTCGCTCCATTGAACGACCAATAACTGAGACTTTTCTGCCGTATTTTAAACCGTAATCAATCGCTTGATAAACCCTATGAATATTTGACGAAAAAGTAGACATAATAACACGACCCTTTGCCTTGGAAAAAATAGAATCAAATGTTTTTCCAACAGTACTTTCGCTACGCGTAATGCCCTCTTTATAAGAGTTGGTACTATCACTCATCAAACAAAGAACCCCTTTTTCACCGTAAGAGGCAAAGCGGTTAAGATCCGTTACATAACCATCAATGGGGGTATGATCGATCTTAAAATCACCCGTATGAATGATTGTTCCAGCTTCTGTGGTAATGGCAATAGAAGAAGCGTCAATAATTGAGTGCGTAATGTGTATCCACTCTACTTCAAACTCACCAATTTTATAGATTTTGCGTTTTTCAACAGGTCTAAAATATTTTTTGTGACCTTTAAGACCGTGTTCGTCAAATTTATTTGCGATCATACCAAGAGGCAATGGCGTCGCATAGAGTGGAAACTGCATCTCTTTGAATAAATAAGCCAGTGCGCCAATATGATCTTCATGGGCATGTGAAATAATAATTCCAGCTATTTTTTTCTTAATTTGGCGCAAATAGCTAAAATCAGGTATTAAGATATCCACACCGTGCATATCTTCACTTGGAAAGCTCATACCAACATCAAGAACAATGGCTGATGTCTCAGTCTCGAAAACACAGATGTTTCCGCCGATTTCACCCAATCCTCCAAGAGGTGTGATTTTAATCTTTCCTTTGGATGTTTGGTCAAGCAAATTTGAGCGATTTAACCTATCTTTGTGCATTTTTTGGTTGGCTTCAATTGCCTTTTTCATATCACGTTGCCAAGGCTCATTCCCCTCAATGGTTGCGGTAGGAGATTTATTGCTTTTGCGTCTTCTATTATTGCGTGGCTTTTTCTCACTTGGCTCACCAGAAGCATCTTTGGGTGCATTCGGGTTTGGATTTTGGTTAGGGTTCACCTGAGTTCTGTTATTCGGGTGGGGAGTTTGTTTAGATTGACCTGAAAGTTTTGGAGTATTTTCTCTAGGCTTCTCGTTACTGTTATTCTGTTGTTGCGTTACTTCGTTTTCTTGCATCATTCAACCTTAAATGTTTAAATAGTAGATGATGAGACAAGACGCTTATTTCATGAGGACGAATGGTTATTGGAAGATCATGCATCTGCATCAAATCTTGAACAGACTGCTTATCAAACTCAGAAGAAATATTTTTCAACCAAGTTTTTCGCGGACTTTGAAAGGAACAGCGCAAATATTTTTTAAATTTTTGCAATTGCTCTTTGGTTTCAAAGATACCCGCAAAGGATCCTTCAACAAACTCTTTGTGTTTATCAATTTTGAGAATAGAAGAGACCACTTTAGGCTGTGGATCAAACGATGTTCGATCGACATCAAAAAGTAACTTTGCAGTACCAATACTTTGGGTTAAAATCGCTAAAGAAGTAAACTCTTTGGTTTTTGGAGCTGCTGCAAATTTCTCTGCAACCTCTTTTTGAACCATCACCTCCATTGATTTACAATAAGGATCTTCTAAGGCTTCCAAAATAATGGTTGTCGCAATATAATAGGGTAAATTCGCCACCAAATCATAGGGCTCGTTGAGCAATGACCCTTTTTCAAATTGGTTTAAAACATTGGCGTGGACCAATGTCAGGCTCCCCTGATCTATCTCTTTTGAGAATTTCTTTCTCAAATAAACGCACAAGTCTTCATCGACCTCGTATGCTACTAAAGGCTTAACCTTCAGTAGTTCTTGCGTCAAATCACCTAAGCCAGGCCCTATTTCAACGAGTTTTCGATCGTTTTGGGGCATCGCTTGGATGATTTTACTTAAAACACTGCTATCTTTTAAGAAATTTTGGCCAAATTTCTTTTTTGCCTCTATCAATTTGTACCCTGTTTTCTAAAATTTAACCGATTGTAGCTAACCTTTACTTATAAAAGAGTTATAGTCTTAATTAATCTTAGTATTCAGAAGTTTTTTTTAATTCTTTCGCTATCATTTGTGCCTATATTTACCTAAAAAAGAGAGCCTTATGGAGCATTTTGCTAAGCGTATTATCCCTTGTCTGGATGTCAAAAATGGACGTGTTGTTAAGGGTGTTAATTTTGTTGGACTCAAAGATGCAGGCGATCCTGTTGAAATAGCAAAACGATACAACGAAGAAGGTGCAGATGAGCTCACATTTTTGGATATTACAGCGAGTCATGAAGGGCGTGGCACCATTGTTGAGATTGTTGAAAAAGTCGCACGTGAAGTTTTTATACCCCTAACCGTTGGTGGAGGGATTCGAACATTAGATGATATTTATAGCCTTTTACATGTAGGCTGTGATAAAGTAAGCATCAACTCTCCGGCAATTGCTAATCCTCATTTTATAGATGAGTCCTCCAAACGATTTGGGTCACAATGTATTGTTGTGGCAATTGATGCTAAACGCACAGGTGATTCGTGGCATGTCTTCATCAATGGCGGAAGAATTGATACAGGCATTGATGCGCTTACTTGGGCTAAAGAAGTTCAAGAAAGAGGCGCGGGAGAAATACTTTTAACCTCAATGGATTGCGACGGTGCAAAAAATGGCTATGATATTCCTCTTACTTCTCAAATGAGTGGCATGCTTGATATTCCTGTGATTGCCAGTGGTGGAGCAGGAACGATGGAGCATATTAAAGATGCGTTTTTAAATGGTGCTGATGCGGCTTTGGCTGCTTCTATCTTTCACTTCAAAGAGATTGATATTATGGATCTTAAACGTTACCTCAGAAATGAGGGGATTGCAGTACGGTTATGATTCTCTGCGCGGGGCGAAATGAAACATTTGACTTTGCCAAACCTATTGGCGTTGGGCTGATAGAAAGTGCCATCAACCTTACAAAACTTGTGCTTGAGGAAAAACCTGCCTTTTTATTTTTTGTAGGTACTGCAGGAAGTTATGGGAACCATCAGCCACTTGATCTCATTTACAGTCATCGTGCCGCCAATATTGAACTTGGATATTTACAAAATCAATGTTATACCCCTTTACAAAACCAAATTGAAGCAGACACAATCTATGTTTCACGTGGAACAAATCATTCCTCTCCTTGTGTGAATTCAAGTAATTACATTACTACCGATGCAACGTTGGCAAATGAAATGCTTACAAAAAATATTGAACTAGAAAATATGGAGTTCTTTTCCATTGTGAGCGTTGCTAACCAATTTAGAATACCTTGTTCTGGACTTTTTGTTGTTACCAACTATTGCGATGAAAATGCACATAGTGATTTTATAAAAAATCATGCTCAAGCAAAAGCGCTAATCACTTTACATGTAGAAAAAAATATGAAAATTTGAGGTATTATGGAAAAACAAAATATATTTGATCTCTCCAAAGAAGAGTTATCGGAAGTCATTAAACCTGCCTTTAGAGCAAAGCAAATTTACCAATGGCTGTATCAAAAATATGTGAATTCTTTTGATGAGATGAAAAATTTACCCAAAGAGCTCAAAAAGCAGCTCAATACACATTATTATCTTGATCCTCTTTCGATCGATAAAATTGAAGAGAGTAGAGATGGTACCAAGAAGTATCTCTTTGCGCTCAAAGATGGCAATACCGTCGAATCTGTTCTTCTTCCTATGAAACAAGAACAAACAGATGAAGAGGGAAAGTTACTTCACCATACACGCTACACGATCTGTATTTCTTCCCAAGTCGGATGTAAAATAGGCTGTGCCTTTTGTCTTACAGGGAAAAGTGGCTTTAAACGCAACCTAACTGCTGGAGAGATAACAACCCAGATTCTCATGATTAAAAGAGACAATGCTATTGCCGAAAACAGACGTGTTAATATCGTTTATATGGGGATGGGTGAACCATTGGACAATCTTGCTAACGTGAGTAAAGCGGTACGCATTTTTAACGATCTTGATGGTCTTTCCATCTCACCTCGTAGACAAACCATTTCTACCAGTGGACTGAGTGCGCAAATCGAAAAACTCGGCCTTATGGATTTAGGGGTACTGTTAGCTATTTCACTGCATGCAGTGGATGATGATCTTAGGCAAAAACTGATGCCCATCAATAAAGCCTATAATATTGAGTCCATTATCAACGCCGTCAAAGCATTCCCCATAGACGCACGTAAACGCGTCATGTTTGAATATTTGGTGATGAAAGGGGTAAACGATGACCAGAAGAGTGCAAAGAAGCTGGTGAAGCTCCTACACGGCATAAAATCGAAAGTTAATCTTATCTATTTTAACCCACATCCAGGAAGTGAATTTGGACGACCGCTAGAGAAAGATATGGTTGCATTTCAACAGTATCTTGTGGATCACGGAGTGCTTTGTACTATTCGTCAATCCAAAGGCTTAGACATTAGCGCCGCTTGTGGTCAACTTAAAGATAAGGAGCAAAAAAATGACAATGCTTGATCTTTTTCAACTTGGATTTTTAATTATCGTTGTTATTGTAGGAGTAGGGGGATTGGTAACCGTCCTCTTTAAAAAAGAGAAGTAATAGCTTTACATGTAAAGCGTATTTTAGAATAGCGCTTAGTAAAATCCTAAGCGCTATTATTTTATTTTGCTATCCACTCCTGAGAAATGATTTCTCTATCACCAATAAAAATCTTACCAATAAACAAATCTCCTTTGACATAACTCCCTACCCCTTTTGGTGTTCCACTCATTACAATATCATTATCAATCAGTGTTGAAAAGGAGTTAATCTCAGCAATAACAGCCAAAGGTTTGTGAATCATCAGATCGATGTTTCCTTCTTGTACTAACACACCGTTAATCCATAATTGCATCGAGAGTTTGTTGACATCAGATTCATCAATACTGACAAACGAACTCATAACAGCAGCACCATTAAAAGCCTTTGCACGCTCCCATGGCAACCCTTTTGCCTTAAGCTCACTCTGAAGTTCACGGTTAGTCAAATCGAGTCCAAAAGCAACAGCACAGATCTTTCCTTGCTTGATTAAAAAAGAGATTTCACCTTCATAATGCAGCGGTGTTTGTGCACCTGTTATTAACTCACCACTAAGTGCTGCGTTAGGCTTCATAAAAAGAACCATCGAGGTTGGTACCTCATTATTTAACTCTTTGATATGTTCAACATAATTTCGTCCAATACAAACAACCTTGCTTGGGGCAACGCGTATACCATCAAAAACAACTGTTTTCATCTCTAACCTTTCATCAATGTGTAAAATTCAATTTTAGCATCAAATTGTGATGCTATCTTATAAAAAATCCCTTTATATTCAAATGCTAAGGTTTGTGCATGCAAAAGAAGACGGGAACTGTGGGTCAGGGTGATTTGCTCATCAAGGCACATTGTGCCGTCTAAAAAGCGTTCAGCATCTTCTTCTTCAACACCATAAATGGGATCACCAACGATATGATGTTTCACGTGGAACAAATGCACCCTGATTTGATGTTGCCGACCTGTATAAGGAATCGCCTCAACCAACGTGGCATTTTTATCTTTAAAATAGTGGAGCGGGGTTATTTTTGTTTGAGAGAATTTGCCCCTCTCATCCACATGGACTTTGAGGCGAATTTGACTGGTTTCAACATCGCGTTTGAGTTTTTCATCGATCATCAGCACATCATCCATTTTCCCATGAACCAACGCCAAATAACTTTTTTGAACCTGTCTCGTGGCAAAAAGACGTTTGAGCTCAATTTCGGCTTGTTTATGTTTACCAACCAAAACCAATCCGCTCGTACTTTTATCAATACGATGCGCCGCATTGGCATCATTCCCATACAATGATTTTATCTCATCATTGAGTGTATAACCATCACTGCGCTTTCGTGGGTGCATCATCACGCCACTGGGCTTTTCAAATACAGCAAAATCTTCTGTCTCAAAAACAGGAGCCAACCCTCTGGATTCGCCTTCAAAAACGACCACACTAATATTACCTACGATCACTGTTGATTTTTTCAGAAGCTGTTCGCCTTCGACAAAAACACGTCGTTTGTCAATCATCTTTTGTGCTTCACCCATACGAATCTCAAAGGTATCCATCAAGAAACGAAAGGCTAGTGTTGGTTTTTCAAGAACAAACTTTTTCAAAGTATACGCCAAAATTCAACCCTTTTTTAGTCCGATATTGTTAAAATAAATCATTACATAAAACACGCAATGATAGATAAATTCACCGTATTTTATCACAGAAAAATCACAAACAGACAAGGAATGAGAATGGTAGAGCGCTACGCACGAGAAGAGATGAAAAAGCATTGGACAATTGAGGCAAAATACGACGCATGGCTCAGAGTCGAAAAAGCCGCAACCAAAGCATGGAATAAATTAGGGCTCATTCCAGATAGTGATTGTGAGAAGATCGTTAAGAATGCCAAATTTAATATTGACCGCATTGATGAGATCGAAAAAGTAACACGACACGATGTTATCGCTTTTTTAACCAGCGTTGCGGACAGCCTTGGCGAAGAGAGCAGATGGGTGCATTATGGCATGACCAGTTCCGATTGTATCGATACCGCCGTTGCACTTCAGATGCGAGACTCTTTACATGTAATCATAGAAGATGTTAAAACATTGATGGAATCTTTAAAAACAAGAGCGATGGAACACAAGATGACCTTAATGGTCGGACGAAGTCACGGCATTCATGGTGAGCCTATTACCTTTGGTTTGGTGCTTGCTATTTGGTACGAAGAGATCAAACGCAGCCTCAAAAATCTTGAAAATGTTATGGAAGTGATTTCGGTAGGGCAGATCAGTGGCGCTATGGGAAATATGGCGCACTCTCCGATCGAACTTGAAGAGTATGTTTGTGCTGATCTTGGACTCACACCTGCTCCAGTTTCCAACCAAGTTATTCAGCGCGATCGTTATGCTGCTTTAATGAATGCACTCGCACTTTTAGCTTCCAGTTGTGAAAAAATTGCTGTGGCTGTTCGTCATTATCAACGCACCGAAGTGTATGAATGTGAAGAGTTCTTTGAAAAAGGGCAAAAAGGAAGCTCTGCAATGCCTCACAAGCGCAATCCCGTCCTCAGTGAGAACATTACGGGGCTTTGCCGTATGATACGATCCTACGCGATCCCAGCTATGGAAAATGTGGCATTATGGCATGAGCGCGACATCAGTCATAGCTCGGTTGAACGTTTTATCTTACCGGATGGGTTTATCACGACCGATTTCATGCTCAACCGACTCAATAGCGTTATCTCAAAACTGGTGGTTTATCCAGACAATATGATGCGCAACCTTAATCTTACGGGCGGTCTTGTTTTCTCTCAACGCATTTTACTTGAACTTCCACTCAAAAATGTATCACGCGAAGATGCCTACAAAATCGTTCAACGTAATGCGATGAAAGTCTGGGAAGATCTTCAACATGGAAAACCTGCTCTTAACAGTGATGGCGAAAGTTTGTACCTTCAAAACTTGCTAGGCGATGAAGACCTCAGAGCCAAACTGGACGAAACAGAAATCAGAGAGTGTTTTGACTATGCTTACTATACAAAAAATGTCGACAAAATCTTTCAAAGGGTGTTCAAATAATGTTAACCGTCCAAAAGCGTAATGGTCGCATTGAGCCACTAGATATCTCTAAAATTCAAAAATACACCAGCTCTGCCATCAAAGGTTTGGACAACGTCTCTCAAAGTGAACTTGAGGTTGATGCGAAGATTCAGTTTCGCGATCAAATTACCACGGAAGAGATTCAAAAGACATTGATCAAAACAGCAGTAGATAAGATCGATATTGATCGTCCCAACTGGACTTTTGTTGCCGCACGCCTGTTTTTGTATGATCTTTACCATAAAGTCAATGGCTTTACGGGTTATGGAAGCTTTGCTGAGTATCTGGATCGTGGTGAAAAAGAGGGACGTATCGCGCTTGGTATGAAAGCCAAATACGATCTTAACGACCTTGAAGCGCACCTCAAACCAGAACGCGATCTTCAATTTACCTATCTTGGGATTAAAACCCTTCACGATCGTTACCTTATTAAAAACAGACAAGGCAGGCCGATTGAATTGCCACAGCATATGTTTATGGCGATTGCAATGTTTTTAGCGCAAAATGAGCTGAACTCACAAGATTGGGCGAAAAAGTTTTACGATGTGATTAGTAAATTTGAAGTGATGCTCGCAACGCCAACACTGTCCAATGCAAGAACCACACGTCATCAACTCAGTTCCTGCTACATCGGAAGTACCCCTGATAATATCGAAGGTATTTTTGACTCTTACAAAGAGATGTCACTGCTGAGTAAATTTGGTGGCGGCATTGGTTGGGATTGGAACTTGGTTAGGTCAATGGGTGGCATGATTGATGGGCATAAAAATGCCGCAGGTGGCGTGATACCCTTTCTTAAAATCACCAATGACATCGCCATTGCCGTTGATCAACTCGGAACGCGTAAAGGTGCGATTGCGGTTTATTTGGAACCATGGCACATGGACATCTCTGACTTTTTAGACCTTAAGAAAAATTCGGGTGAAGAGAGACGTCGTGCACACGATCTTTTCCCAGCACTATGGATCAATGATCTCTTTATGAAACGTGTTGAAGCCAATGCGATGTGGACACTGTTTGATCCTGCTGAAGCAGGTGATCTTGCTGAAGTGTACGGCGAAGAGTTTGAGCGTCGTTACACTGCATATGAGCAAAACGATGCTATTTCTAAAGAGTATGTACCTGCAAAAGAGTTGTGGAAAAAAATCTTAACCAGTTACTTTGAAAGCGGCAGTCCGTTCCTCTGTTTCAAAGACAATGCCAATCGTGCTAACCCCAATGATCATACAGGTATCATTCGAAGCTCCAACTTATGCACCGAGATTTTTCAAAATACGGCACCGAATCATTATAAAATCAAGATTGTTTACAATGACCAGAGCATTGATACCTATGAAGAGAGCGACTTGGTCAAAGTCGATAGTGGCGTAACCAAAGAGGCGAAAAAAGTAACGGCGCTGGATAGCATCAATGGCAAAGATATTTTCATTGTTGAAAAAGAGATGGTTGAGGGAAAAACTGCCGTGTGTAACCTTGCCAGTGTCAATCTCTCACTGATTCATACCAAAGAAGATATTGAAAGAACCGTTCCAATTGCAATTCGCATGCTCGATAACGTGATTGATCTGAACTTCTACCCGCATGCCAAAGTCAAACACACCAACCTCAAATCACGTGCCATTGGGTTGGGCGTCATGGGCGAAGCCCAAATGCTGGCAGAACAACACATTGCGTGGGGAAGCTACGAGCACTTTAGCAAAATCGATGAAGTGATGGAAGCGGTGAGTTACAACGCTATTCTTGCCTCTTCCAATCTTGCGATTGAAAAAGGGATGTACCCTGAATTTGAAGGCTCTAAATGGAGCCGAGGTATTTTCCCAATCGACACTGCCAATGAAGAGGCAAAAAAATTGGTCGATCGTGGTGGACTGTTTGGTTACATGTACGACTGGGATAGTTTGAGAGAAAAAGTGAAAAAAAATGGTATGCGCAATGGCTATTTGATGGCCGTTGCCCCAACGAGTTCTATCTCCATTTTAGTGGGCACAACGCAAACGATAGAGCCTGTGTACAAACGTAAATGGTTTGAAGAGAATCTCTCTGGCATGATCCCTGTGGTCGTTCCAAACCTGAGTCCCGATACGTGGAATTTTTACACACCCGCTTACGAACTGGATCAAAGAGTGCTCATTAAAGCAGGTGCGATTCGTCAAAAATGGATCGATCAAGGGCAAAGCCTTAACATCTTTATCACCCTTGATAAAGCCAGCGGAAAGTACCTCAATGACATCTATATGCTTGGATGGAAACTCGGTATTAAATCGACCTATTACCTACGCTCTCAATCGCCTGAGAATAAGCTCGAAGTGGCAGATCGTAGCATTGAGTGCGAGGGTTGTCAATAAAAAAATGTTTTACATGTAAAGGTGCAAATGAAAACAATAGGATTGATCGGCGGCATGAGTTGGGAGTCCACGCAGAGTTATTACACACTTTTAAACGAGGGTGTCAAAGCACACTGCGGTGGACTTCATAGCGCCAAGATCATCCTTTATTCTGTTGATTTTGCACCGATTGCACGCTTTCAAAGCGAAGGTAAATGGGAAGAGGCGGCTGAGCTTATCCAAGAAGCAGCACTTTCACTGGAACGCGCAGGAGTAGATTTTATACTCCTGTGCACCAATACGATGCACAAAATTCTTCCACTCATCACGCCCAATGTAAAAACACCTTTTTTACACATTGCCGAAGCGACTGCAAACGCGCTTCGTACACAAGGTGCGCGTAAAGCTATTTTACTTGGAACCACGTTTACGATGCAAGAGACATTTTACACAGAGGTTTTAAATGCCCATCAGATTGAGGTTGTTATCCCCGATACTACGTCTATCAAAAAGATCAATCGCATTATATTTGATGAGCTTTGTGTTGGTAAAATTGAAACAGCCTCCAAAGAGATCTTTATAAACATCATCGATGCGCTGAAAGTCCATGATAAAGCGATTGATGCGGTTATTTTAGGCTGCACAGAAATTGGTCTTTTACTGGATCAAAAAAGCTCCCCTTTACCGCTGTTTGACACAACCGTTTTACATGTAAATGCAGCGCTTCGGCGCGCACTCACGCCATAATAACTTGGAATAAAAATTAACTTTAAATTTTAATATTTTAAAGCATAAAGTTAAGTATAATCCCATAATTTAGGGATTTATTGCTTTAATAAAACTCATCAAAAAAGCTTTACTTGTTAGCTGTGACATAAGTGTTTCAGGTTAATTATTAAGTTTCTTTAAACTTTAGACTTACTATAATCTTCTCTACTTTTAAATCTAGGATAACCATGCTCACCAAAGTTCTCAAACGCGACGGTACAACCGAAGAATTTCAACCCTACAAGATCGAAGACGCCATCAAGAAGGCCTTTAAAAGTGAAGGTGTCACGTACGATGAAAGCATTTTCAAAGAGATTCAAAAGCGGATCGAGAAGAAACGGGTAGCAGCGGTCGAAGACTTCCAAGATATGATCGAACAAGAGCTTTACAAATCACGCTATTTTGACGTTATGCGTTCATTCATTCTCTATCGCCATACCCACAAAATGCAACGCGAGCATATTTACGGGCTAAGTGAAGATACAACCTATGTCAATTCCAGCCAAACGATTGAAGAGTATATTGGCAAAAGCGATTGGAGAATTAAGGCAAACTCTAACACAGGCTACTCCAATGCAGGGCTTGTGAACAACACCGCAGGCAAAGTCATCGCTAACTACTGGCTTGATAAAATTTATTCTAAAGAAGAGGGCTTAGCGCACCGTAATGGAGACTACCATATTCATGATTTGGATTGTTTAACCGCTTATTGTGCGGGTTGGAGCCTTCGCGTCCTTTTAGATGAAGGCTTTAACGGTGTTCGCGGTCGCGTGGAGAGTCGTCCTCCAATGCACTTTAGAGAAGCACTCGGGCAGATGGCAAATTTTTTAGGCATTTTACAAAGCGAATGGGCAGGTGCGCAAGCATTTAGCTCGTTTGACACCTACTTAGCGCCGTACGCATTTAAAGATAAAATCTCATTCAAAGAGATCAAAAAAGCGATTCGTAGCTTTATTTACAACCTCAATGTTCCTGCACGTTGGGGACAAAGTCCGTTTACTAACATTACGATTGACTGGACCGTGCCGACCGATTTAGCCGATCAAATTCCAACGTCAAGCCAACACCATCTTTTTAAAGAGATTAACGATGCAGAGCTGATTGAAGAGGCAAAAAAACGCGGTGTAAATTCACTGGAAGCGATGACCTATAAACATTTCCAAAAAGAGATGAATCAGATCAATAAAGCCTACTATGAAGTGATGACCGAAGGCGATAAAACAGGTCAACCCTTTACCTTCCCAATTCCGACCGTGAATATCACCGAAGATTTTGATTGGGATGGAGAGAACACCGAACTCCTTTTTGAAAATACTGCCAAAATTGGCTCTTCGTACTTTCAAAACTTCATCGGAAGTCAATATGTCAGAGATGCGGATGGAAAACTCGTTGAAAACCCCAAAGCCTATAAGCCCGGTCATGTACGCTCGATGTGTTGTCGTTTACAACTCGATCTTAGAGAGCTTCTAAAACGCGGTGGTGGCCTTTTCGGAAGCGCTGAGATGACCGGAAGCATCGGTGTCGTTACGCTCAATATGGCGCGCCTTGGTTATCTGTACAAAGGCAATAAAACTGAGTTGATGGAGCGTTTTAAGTACCTGATGGATTTGGCAAAATCAACGTTAGAGAAAAAGCGTGTCTTTGTTCAAGAAATGTATAACCGTGGACTTTACCCGTATACGGCACGTTATTTGCCAGGGTTTAACAGCCATTTTTCAACGATTGGTGTGAATGGCATTAACGAGATGATTCGTAACTTTACAGATGACAAGCACACGATTGCCGATGAGTATGGAATGGAATTTGCTCACGAAATCTTAGAATTTGTGCGCAACAAAATGGTCGCCTATCAAGAAGAGAGTGGAAATCTCTACAACCTTGAAGCAACCCCAGCAGAAGGAACAACGTACCGTTTTGCCAAAGAAGATAAAAAACGCTACCCTGAGATCATCCAAGCAGGATCGGGAAAAAATGTCTACTACACCAACTCCTCTCAACTTCCTGCGAATTTTACCGATGATCCTTTTGAAGCATTGGATCTCCAAGATGACCTTCAATGCTCCTACACAGGCGGAACCGTTCTGCATCTTTACATGAAAGAGCGCATTAGTTCCAGTGAAGCGTGCAAAAAGTTGGTGAAAAACGTGATTACGAACTACCGTATGCCATATCTTACGATCACGCCGGTTTTTTCGGTGTGTGAGAAGCATGGCTACATCAGTGGTGAGCATGAATTTTGCCCGAAATGCGATGAAGAATTAGTCGAACAATTCAAAAAAGGAGAAGTATCGTGAGTCAAACCGAAATTTTAGAGAAGTTGAAAGAAAAACGTACCAAATGTATCGTCTACACCCGTGTTATGGGCTACCACAGACCCGTAGAGAGTTTTAATGTTGGTAAAACAGGCGAACATAGGGAGCGCATTCAATTTGTTGAAAAATGCTCTTGCCGATAAGGCAATCCACAGCATTACCAAATTTACGACGCTGGATTATCCCCATCATCTAGCGTCTATTTTTTGGTTTGCCAAGTGCAATATGGCGTGTCCATATTGCTACAATCCTCACATCGTACGAGACAATGGAACGATTGACCTCGAATTTGCCCTGCAATTTTTACACAGCCGCCAAGGTCGTTTGGATGGTGTCGTTTTAAGCGGCGGCGAGTGTACCCTTTACCCACATCTTGAACCCTTTTGCGAAGCGATTAAAGCCTTAGGCTATAAGATCAAAATCGATACCAACGGCACCAATCCAGAGCTTCTCACCCGCTTAATCGAAAAAAAGCTTGTGGACTACATCGCCCTTGATTATAAAGCCCCAAAGCAGCAGTATGAGACCCTAACGCATTACCGTCACTTTGAACGCTTTGAGCAGAGTCTGAGCATGCTTATTCAACGCTCATTTCCGTTTGAAGTTCGAACCACACTTCACCCTGATCTGCTCACAACTGCTAACATCAATACGATCATAGAAGATTTACATGTAAAAGGCTATACAGGAACGTATTACCTCCAAAATTATTTACATGTAAACGAAACAATGGGGCATACAGCACCACCAACACGCACTTTTGATCAAACGGAGCTTTTAACCCTTATCCCTATTGCTTTTCGAAATTAAGCAATATTTGGCTGAGCTTTTGTAACACACGTTCCCAATCATCCATTGTCTCTTGTCTTAAAAGCTGAATCGTAGGATACCAAGGGCTATCGTTTCGCTCAAGCAGCCACCTCCAATCAGGAGCAAACGGCAGAAGCACCACAGTTTTTTTACCCAAAGCCGCGGCTAAATGCGCAACACTCGTATCGACACTTACAACCAAATCCATAAGAGAACAGACCGCTGCGGTATCGCTAAAATCATGTAATGATTCTCCTAAAAAACGTATCGGAGAATTCTCTAAAGCAGTGTGATCACTCTGTCGCACCTCTTTTTGCAAGCAAATATACTCAAAACCTTTGGGAAGAGATGCAAGCAATGTTTCTAAAAAAATACTTCGATACACATCACCCTTATTGGTCTCGCTACCGCTCCAAACCAACCCGACTTTGGGTTTTGTCCCATTTAATACCTTCTGCCAATCAGCAACTTTTTGAGGATCTGCAGTCAAATAACGCTCTTTTGAAGGAATACTCTCCAACGTGGTTTGAAACGCAAAAGGAAGGCTTAAAAGGGAACAATGAAGATCAAATGGGGGTAAAGCTTCACCTTTTTCCACAAAGCAAGAAACGCCGCGTAATTGACGCATAAGCGGCAAAAGTGGTTTGGCGACTTCAAAAATGACGGTACAACCCAATTTTGCAACCATCTCAATATACCTGCAAAACTGAATCGTATCGCCAAATCCTTGCTCAGAATAGATCAAAAGGGTTTTACCCTCCAACGATTCCGCACCTGTCCAAGCAGGCTTTGAAAACGATCTTACAGGCCTTCGTTTTTCATACAGCGCAAACCCCTCTAAAAGATCGCCCTTTGCCAAAAGAATGAGCGATTTGTTAAGGTGCGCATTGGTATTGTTTGGATTTAAAGCAATGGCTTTTTCATAGAGTGCCATGGCTTCTTCAAGTCTGTTTTGCTCTTTGCGAATATTGCCTAAATTGGTGTAGGCATTGGCATGATCTGGACTCAATGCGATGGCTTTTTCATAGAATGTAGCAGCTTCTTCAAATCTATTTTGTGTTTTCAAAATAACGCCTAAATTGTAGTAAACATTCGCATGATTCAGTTGCAATGCGATGGCTTTTTCATACATTTCGATGGCTTCTTCAAGCTTCTCTTGTTTTTGAAAAATCGTGCCTAAATTGTAATAAGCGTGCGCATGCGGCTGAATGGTTAAGAGTTTCTCATACAGTTTTTGAGCCTCGTCGTCGTGTGAAAGCTTATGAAATTTTAGCGCTTGTTCCCATAAAGCGTCGATTTCATCGTTATGCGGTTTTGCGTGCTGTTTCATCGTATGTGACGTTCTCCCAAAAAGTGCGTTAAAAACTGTATTTATGGGAGTTTAGCATCTTTAAAATGATTTACATGTAAAAGCAACAAAAGAGCAACAAAATCAGTTTGATGTGAGCCAACTAAACCCTCCACTGCCCATAGAATTAAGAAATTTTCGATAAAATAGTTCCTAGATTAACGTATTAGGAATGGCAATGGAGCGCAAGAAAATCTACAACCCAAACTCAGATGAGAGCATCAATGATCGCAGAGTCTTTGGCGGAAATCCACACGGAATTTTAAATTTTACCAAAGCAAAATACACATGGGCACTCAAACTTTGGGATATGATGGAGGCCAATACCTGGTTTCCTAAAGAGGTCGATACGACTAAAGATGTCATCGACTACAACCGCAACCTCACCGATGCCGAAAAACGGATGTACGATCTGGTGTGGTCACAACTGATCAGCATGGACAGTTTCCAAACCAATAACTTAACCGATAACATCAACCCTTACATCACCGCACCCGAGATCAACGCGTGTCTTTCACGTCAATCCTACGAAGAGGCGAACCACTCAAAATCGTATGCCGTTATGGTCGAAGCGATTTGCGATAACACCGATTTGATTTACGAGATGGAAAAACACGATGAAGTGTTGCGTCGTAAAAATGACTATATTTCCAGTGTTTACGAAGAATTAGCCGGTGATGTGACCGATGAAAAACTTGTGTTAGCGATGTTTGCCAACCAAATCTTAGAGGGGATTTACTTCTATTCTGGTTTTACGGCGATTTACGCGCTTGCCCGTGCGGGAAGAATGCTTGGCAGTGCGCAGATGATTCGTTTTATCCAACGCGATGAAATTACGCACCTTCTGATCTTTCAAAATATGATTAATTCCGTTCAAAAAGAGCGACCTGATCTTTTCACCACGGAACTCAAAGCCAAAGTCTACGATATGTTCCAAAAAGCAGGCGATCTTGAGATTGAGTGGGGTAAATACATCACCCAAAATCAAATTATGGGCTTCACCGATGACATCATCGAGACGTACATTCACTACCTCATTGATGATCGTTTAACCGCCGTAGGTTTTGAAAAGCTTTACAATGCCAAACATCCAATCAAATGGGTCGATGACTTCTCGAAATTTAATGACCAAAAAACGAACTTTTTTGAAGGCAATGTCTCCAACTACAGCAAAGGAAGTCTGACGTTCGATGACTTCTAAACCCATGCTCTGCGCTTTACAATTTGCCTATGAAGGCCGAAGCTTTGAGGAGAATTTTGCAACCTTGCAAGCACTTCTCGAGCAAACACCCGAGAAGTGCATCGCGTTAGCGCCAGAACTTTGTCTAAGTGCGTACAGTTACGACACGATGGAAGAAGCCGCAGCCTTTTCGGCTTTGGTCATTCCAAAACTTGAAAAACTTTCTACATGTAAAACAGTTGGTCTCACCTTAATTGAAAAAACAGAGACTGGCTATGTGAATAACTTCAAACTGTTTCACCACGGAGCGCTTATTTTCTCGCGCGCAAAGGCAACATTGTTCCCCTTAGGCGAAGAAGAGCACTATTTTCAAGCAGGAAACCCTGAAGAGATTGGCATCATCGACGTGGATGGAATAAAAATTGCTGTACTTATCTGCTTTGAACTTCGCTTCCCAAAACTGTGGGAGCAAATCAAAGGGGCAGATCTTATTTTAGTCCCAGCCTACTGGGGCACGCTTCGCAAAAAGCACTTTGAAATACTTACAACCGCGCTCGCCATTGCCAATCAAGCCTATGTGCTGTGTGCCAATGGAGCGGATGAAAGTATGGCAAAAGGAAGTGCGATTATCTCCCCATTTGGCGACGTAACGAGCGATGATAGCGCTACTGTAATACTGCACTCTTTTGATACGAACGAGATCAAAAAAATGCGACGATACCTTGACATAGGATTAAACCATAATGCCGCAAACGGCTCACTTTAAAGAGAAAATTAGTTTTCAAAAACACAAGAAAATGGCAGATGAAATCGCCAAAATATGTCCCATCAGCCCTAACGTCTACGATGCGTTTTGTCAGAGTGAGAGAGAGCTTTTTGTGCCACAAGGCATGAGCATGCACGCTTACAAACTCGACGCTCTGCCCTTGGCTGCGAATCAATGGATCAGCTCGCCTTTAACGGTTGCTAAAATGACCGAAGCGCTTACATGTAAAGGTGCGGACAGTGTTTTGGAGATCGGCTGTGGTAGTGGCTACCAAGCGCTTATTCTCAGTAAAATCATCCGCAGAGTCTTTACGATTGAGCGCATTGAAAGATTACTTAAAGAGGCGCGTGAGCGTTTTAAACTCTTGGGAATTTCTAACATTCACACGCGTTTTGACGACGGGCAAAATGGGTGGAGAGAGTTTGCTCCCTACGATCGCATCCTCTTTTCAGCCTCAACGCCTGAAGTACCGCCAAGACTCTTTGAACAGTTAAAAGTAGGGGGGATTTTGGTTGCGCCCATTGAAAAAGGGAATAAACAGATCATTACCCGTTTTATCAAAACAGAAGAGGGCATACACAAAGAGACAATCGGCGATTGCCTCTTTGTGCCCGTGCAAGATGGTCGTGAGTTTTAGTACATTTTGCTAATATTTATTCACAATCTGCTTGATTAAAAGCTGAGGCGTCACGAGTCCTCGATAGTCATTGCGCGAAACGGTAAAGAGAATGTCGATGTGATCGCCTTGTTTGGCTTTCATATCGTAATTGAAAAACAGTGCTTCAAGGGCATTACTTCCCTCCTGCAAAATAAGCTTTAAATGTTGCCCATCTTTGCCGATCAAACGATCGACTTTGACAGCGATATTACGTAATAAAAAGCTCGGTTTTGGGTTTTTTTGCCCATAAGGCTCTTGGTTTTCCAAAATTTCCAGTAACTCAAAATCGATCTGATCGGCAGTGATTTCACCTAAAAGATCATTATCCGCTTCTAACGTTTCTTTGTTTAAATGGCTTGATGCTTGCTCCAAATTAGCACGAAACTGCTCCAAATGTTTGATCTCAATCGAAACACCTGCAGCCCCTTTATGCCCACCGTAACCTAGCAATATCGCCTCTTGAGAACGAATGAGCTCTAAAATATCGACATCACCAATGCCTCTCGCACTCCCTTTGGCTCTCTCATCGCGAATAGAAAAGACAATCGCAGGCTTTTTAAAGCGTTTAGAAAGCCGCGAGGCGACGATCCCGACGATGCCCTCATGCCACTCTTCACCCCACGCCACGATGATATTTTCACCCTCTTTGACGTACGGAAGCGTGGCTTCAAATAAAAGCCGCTCTTCTTCTTTACGCGCTTCATTCAATGAGACAATGTAATCGAGTTTAACCAGTGCGTCATTCACATTTTTGGATTTCAAAAATTCATAGGAGAAAATCGCATCTTCCATGCGTCCCGAGCTGTTAATCAGAGGTGCTATCAAAAAGGAAATATCATCGCCCTCTAAGGTTGCTTTACCAAAATACTGCTTGATCGCTTCAAAGGCGGCACGCTTGGAGTGGTTAAGCTCGACAATCCCTTTTTTAACCATCACGCGGTTCATGCCAACCAGTGCCATCATGTCGGCCATAATGGCGATGCACAGCAGGTCTAAAAAGCTGGAGAGATCATACTCAACGCCGAGTTCTTCTTTAAGCGCTGCGACCAGATACCACGCCACTTGCGCACCACAAATTTCACAATGCGGAAACGCACAATCGTCTTGCTTGGGATTGACAATCGCATATGCATCGGGCAAGATGGAAGGAACACTGTGATGATCGGTGATGATAAGATCAATCCCTTGTTCTTTACAAATGTGCGCCGCTTCAATCGCAGAGATGCCGTTATCGACGGTGATAATCACATGCACATCCAGTTTGGCAACGATGTCAGGATTTAAGCCATACCCATCGGTAAAACGGTTGGGGATGATCAACGAGTAATCCACACCCAAATCATCAAAAAATTGGCTTAAAATCACCGAAGAGATCACACCATCCACATCGTAATCGCCCACAATGGCAATGCGTTCATGATTTTTCATGGCGTGGACAATGCGTTTT
The DNA here is from genome assembly GCF_000568815.1 of Sulfurospirillum multivorans DSM 12446. NCBI lineage: Bacteria > Pseudomonadati > Campylobacterota > Epsilonproteobacteria > Campylobacterales > Sulfurospirillaceae > Sulfurospirillum > Sulfurospirillum multivorans. The sequence continues at coordinate 98,706 of NZ_CP007201.1, read as the reverse complement.
GACGCGCGCGCAATATCTTTTAAAGAGGAGGGCTTAGGAATCTCATTTAGACGGGTACACTCGTCATTCTCGAACCTGCTTTGAAGAATCCGTTTTATCTCCTCTTTGGTCAGTAAACTAGCCATTTTGACGTTGTAACAAAGCCGCTTTCGCAAAACCTAAAATGGTTTTGTTTGGGTTTGTTAAACGTGATGTAAACTCAGGGTGAAATTGAACACCCAAAAACCATGGATGCCCTTTAAGCTCCACCGCTTCGATCAAGCCTTCGCTCTCGCCACTGATGATGAGACCCGCTTTTTCAAACGCTTCGCGATACGCAGGGTTGGCTTCATATCGGTGGCGATGACGCTCACGAATCACTTTAGCGCCATCATAAACAGACCGGAGCAGCGAACCCTCTTTGGTTTCGCACTCATAACCGCCCAAACGCATGGTACCGCCTAATGGACTTTGGAACGTACGAAGCTGTTTTTGACCGCTTGCATCCATAAATGAGTCGATCAAATAGATAATAGGATTTTTACATGTAGCATCAAATTCTGCCGAATTAGCATCTTCAATGTGCAGAACATTGCGTGCAAATTCGATCATCGCAAGTTGCATTCCAAGGCAGATCCCAAGGTAAGGAATGTTGTGCTCCCTTGCATAACGGATAGAAGCCATTTTACCCACAACACCACGCTCACCAAAACCGCCCGCAACCAAAATGCCATCGACATCGGAGAGTATCTCTTCACACCCTTTTTCTTCGATCATCTCAGAATCAACCCAGCGAATTTTCACTTTGGCATTGAGATTTGCCCCTGCGTGAATCAATGATTCAGTGAGTGATTTGTATGACTCTTTCAGATCAAGGTACTTACCTACAAAGGCGATCATGAGCTCATCACGAGGTGCTATGACACGTTTGACCAAGATATCCCACTCATCCATATGCGGTGTAAGATCACCCAGATTCAGTGCTTCTGAAATCGGTACTAAAATGTTCTCTTTAAGAAAACTAAGGGGTACTTGATAAATGGTCGTAGCATCCAGACACTCAATGACGGAATTGCGCTCAACGCCACATGAAAATGCTAGCTTGTTTTTCAGCTCTTTTGGAAGCGGGTATTCAGAGCGGCAGATCAACATATCAGGCGTGATACCAATACGACGGAGCTCTTGAACCGAGTGTTGGGTTGGTTTGGTTTTAAGTTCACCCGCAGCTTTAATAAAAGGAACCAAGGTAAGATGAATATTCATGGCTCTGCGTTTGCCAAGCTCGCTTTTAAGGGAACGAATCGCCTCTAAAAAAGGAAGTCCTTCGATGTCGCCAACGGTTCCACCGATCTCGACGATCAAAATATCTTGACCACGACCCGCTTCTTTGATGCGGTTTGCAATCTCATCCACAATGTGAGGAATCACTTGAATCGTTTTACCAAGGTAATCGCCTCTGCGCTCTTTTTCAATAACCGCCGAGTAAACACGTCCTGTGGTGAAGTTGTTCGCTTGGGTAAGATTTTCATCAAGGAAACGCTCATAATGCCCAAGATCAAGATCGGTCTCGGCGCCATCATCGGTGACAAAAACTTCGCCGTGCTCCAAAGGACTCATTGTTCCTGGATCGACATTGATGTAAGGGTCAGCTTTTAGGATGCTGACTTTAAAGCCAACATTTTTTAAAAGTGTGGAGATACTCGCCGCTGCTATGCCTTTACCAAGAGAGCTTAAAACGCCTCCGGTTATAAAAATATACTTCGTTTCGTGATTGGACATACTCTTCCGCCTCATTATTATTTAATGCCTTGATTATAACGCATGTAAGCTAATAAAGGGTTTATTCCCAAGCGGTGAAGAAAAGTGAATACGCGCGGAAAGCCTCTTATTATGGGGTCAAGAGGCTTACATGTAACGATTTAAAAACGTTATTTTGCTTTATCGTGGAAGTAATTGGTTGCTTCAACAAAGCCCTCGATGGAGCCACAATCAAACCGTTTTCCTTGGAATTTATACGCAATAACTTTACCTTGTTGTGCCAGTTCCAAAAGTGCATCGGTGATCTGAATTTCGCCACCTTTTCCCGGTTTGGTGTTTTCAATCACATCAAAAATATCGGGCGTTAAAATGTAACGACCAATGATCGCCAAATTCGTTGGCGCATCTTTAGGATCTGGTTTTTCCACCATGTTGGAAACACGAAGCACGGACTCATTGCCATCCACAATTTTGCCATCAATCACACCGTATTTATTCGTCTCTTCTTTAGGCACTTCTTCAATGGCAACGACACAACAACGGTATTTTTCATACACTTCGACCATCTGTTTAAGCACAGGGTCTTCATCGTTATTATCACATAAGTCATCCGCCAAAATAACCGCAAACGGCTCATCTCCAATCAACGTTTTGCCTGTAAGGATCGCGTGACCCAAACCTTTCATCTCCACTTGTCTGGTGTAACTAAACGTACAATTATCGATCAAATTTCTAATTTCAGTCAGGTAACTCTCTTTCGAGGTTCCCTTGATTTGGTGTTCCAACTCATAACTCACATCAAAGTGATCTTCAATCGCTCGTTTACCACGACCTGTAACAATCGCCATCGTATCGATACCCGCACTCACGGCTTCTTCAACACCATACTGAATCAAAGGCTTGGTAAGAACGGGTAACATCTCTTTTGGCATCGCTTTGGTGGCTGGTAAAAAGCGTGTTCCATAGCCTGCGGCTGGGAAAAGGCATTTTTTGACGGATTTTAAACTATTAATTTTGCTATATTTTGAGATACTCGACACTGTATCGCTCCTGAGGTTTTAAATGTGCAATTTTAGCTTAATTTTGCTCTTTTTTTCATGAGTAGCAAATCTAAACATTTAAACTCATTTTTTTTCAACGCTTACGTGTTTTTATACTTTTGTCATTTAAATATGTTACGCTCATACATCTTCATTTCAAGGGACACCATGCTTCAACGTTACTTTCTTAAAATCAGCGCTGTTATGATTCTCTTAAGCATCGCACTTTTTCTTGTTACATGGCGTGTTTCAGAGCCTTTTTGGGTTGCACTCTTTGCAGTGATCTCTTTGTGTGTGCTTCTAATCATCTTCTTTAAAATCATCATTCAACCCCTTTCCAATGCCCTAGAACTCCTGTCTCAATTTGATGCAAGAGACAAAACCGTGCGCGAGGGCTACCAAAAAAAGTTTTTACATGTAACCGAACAGAACACGTTACTGAGCACACTTTTTCCTAGAATCTATACGCTTGTGACACTCTTAACCTATTTGAGTGAGAACTACTCACAAAGTGCGGGCAAAAATTCCATTGCAACGGCACAACTGATGTATTCAATCGACGCTATGTCGAAGAAGCTTGAAGAAAAAGCACACTCCATTGCAGAAATTTCAAACGCAACTCAAAACATTTTTGAACACGTGCATTTAGTCAGCTCTAACGCGCAAGAAGCCTCTTCATTTGCCAAGCTTTCCATGAAAGAGAGCCAACAAAGCATTGCAGAACTCAACGATATTATCACCCGTATGAAACATATTAATGCCCAATCGGCGGACGCTTCATCCAAAGTCAATGATCTGAAAGAAAAATCGATCACCATTCACAATGTCACGACTGTCATTGATGATATTGCCGATCAAACCAACCTGCTTGCACTCAATGCCGCCATCGAAGCAGCACGTGCAGGTGAGCATGGGCGTGGTTTTGCCGTGGTGGCGGATGAAGTGCGCAATCTAGCAGAGCGCACCTCCCAATCAACCAGTGAAGTCACCCTCATTATAAAACAGATTCAACACGACACCAATGAAGTATACACTAGCATCGAAACCCTGCGCCAAGAGATAGAACAAGCATCCCATACCGTGCAACATGTGGGCGATGAGATTAAACATTTTATTAGCAATGCAGAAAAGATTGAGCACCAAATCGGAACCATTGCACAGAGTTCAGATTATAACAGCGAGCAGTTGCTGGACATTAAAGAGATGATCTTAAAGATGCGTGAACAGCTCGAATCGGGTACTCAAGAGATGAAAGCCATCTCAGGACAGACACAAGCGATCATCCTAGGATCTGAAGAGGCGCATGAAAACCTCAGCGCATTTGCGATGGATGAGTACCATGAAAAAATGTATCAGCGTTGTTTAAATGCCAAAACGCGCGTTGAAGCGCTTTTTGAAAATGCCATTGAGAGTGGAAAACTCACCCTTGAAGCCATTTTTGATACCCGTTTTAAACCAATCCCCAATACCAATCCTCAAAAATACACGACCGCATACGATGCGTTTACCGACCAAACTTTCCCCGATATTGTGGATACGTTGATGAAAGAGAATACGCAAACGCTTTTTTACGCGGTCGCCATGCACACATCAGGCTACATCTCCACCCATAACGCGCGTGCACCGCTTACAGGCAATTATGAAAAAGATCTCTTTGGCAACCGCTCCAAACGCATCTTCACCGACAGTGGTATTAGAGGTGCGAACCATGAAAAGCGCGTGCTACTTCAGACCTATCGTCGGGAAAATGGCGATGTTATGCATGATATTTCGATCCCCATCTACATTAAGGGGCGTCATTGGGGTGGCTTTAGAATAGGCTACAAACCCAAAGCGTAACTACGTCTATTCTACTTATAAATAGCTTAATTTATATGATTAATTAAGGTATTTTCATTCAAACTGAAGTGTAGAAAGGTTACCAATTTTCAATACTTAAAATTATTCTTATTTTATTTACTTAGTTTTAAGTTTAATATACATATAATTCCGAAAATACAAAAAAGGAGTTATAACGATGAAAAAGTTAAACGTTGCAAAAGTTGGATTAGTGATGACACTTCTTAACGCTGTTTTATTTGCCCTGGGTTTTGTATATTTGGCACAATCTCAATCATTTTAATAGATTAAAAACCTCTTTTTTTATGCACACCGATGGTTTTGGACTCTAAACAGAACCATCCCTCCTCTTCAGTTATGCTTTAAACTTTTACTGCTAAGATAATAAAAATATTAACTTAGTGTTATTACACAAAGGCATAAAAAATGTTCACTCAAGCCTCTCAACCACAGATGTGGGATAAAAAAGCTTCGCAGTACGGACGCTTTTCACACCATGAAAACAGCTTTCAAAAGCAAATTCTCTCTAAAATAGCAGCACGCGGTATTCATTTTCATGACAAGAGCGTTTTAGATGTTGGCTGTGGCACAGGTATTTACACGCTTCATATCGCCCAAGAAGCGTTACATGTAAACGCGCTTGATTTCTCTGGTGAAATGCTCGCACTTTTAAACGAAGATGCCAAACACGAAGGACTTTGCTCCAAACTGACCCTTACATGTAAAACATGGGAAGCGTTTGAAGCGCCCGAAACATTTGAGATTCTTTTTTGTTCCATGTCACCTGCATTACGAAATGATGCGGATTTTCAAAAATTTCATGACCTCGCACACGAACACTGTATCTATCTTGGTTGGGCAGGAAAACGTGAGTCAACACTGTTAGATCCCATCTTTCAAGCACACGATTTACCCCTAAAAGCACCTCCAGGAGCCGAACCTCTCAAAGCATGGTTACACGATCAAAAAATTGATTATGAGCGCGAATACATCGAAGAGAAACGTTTACATGTAAAGCCTTATGAAGAAGCGCTTGCTTCTGTTTTATGGCACTTAGAGATCAACCAAACCCTTCCTCAATTAGAGCGCATTCAAGAGCTTTTAGCCCCGCTAAATCATAACAACACCATTGCGTTTGAAACCAATATAGGAGTAGAACTCATCTCATGGAAAAAATAATCCTTTGCACGCTCATCCTTCTAGGCAGCCTTTGTGCCCAAACTTATACCGATATGCTGGGGCGTCATGTTGAAGTCAAGAGCGCTTCCAAATTGGTTTTTTTAGGACCAGGCGCCTTGCGTTTGGGTGTTTATTTGGGGCTTGAAGAGCGTCTTGTCGGCATCGAAAAAACGGAAAATGATGCTTCACCTCTTTCTCCTTACCGTACATTCTTAGGCAAAGAATGGATCGCTAAACTACCCCTTGTAGGACCAGGAGGTCCTGGAAAAATGCCTGATCTTGAAGCGTTGATTGTTTTGAAACCTGATCTGATCATCACCTCATTCGTTGATCAAAATCAGATTGACCTCATTGCTTCTAAAACCACTATTCCCATTCTTGCGGTGAGTTATGGCGCCTCGTATGGAGGAAGCAGTCAAAAAAATCTTGAAGAGATTAAGGCATCACTGCTTTTACTAGGAGAGGTGACCCAAACCAAAGCGCGTGCCCAAAAATTAACTGCCTTTATGCAAAATGAAGAGAAAGGACTTTCGGCTTTGAAACTAAGCCCTAAAACACTCTACGTAGGAGGTATCGGCTACAAAGGAGTTCAGGGAATGACGAGTACGGAAGCCAATTATCCTCCTTTTGAACTGCTCGGACTGAAAAACAGTGTGTTTGCAAACACCGATGCCAAAGGTCACCAATTTATCGAATTAGAGGCTCTTCTAAAAGCTGATCCTGAGATTATTTTTGTTGATCTTTTTGGTAAAGCAAAAGTTGAAGAGGAGTATGCGGAGAAAAAGCCTCTTTTTGAGAGTCTTCAAGCGTATCAAAAAGGAAATGTCAAAGAGGTGATTGGGTACAACTACTACAGTACCAATATCGAAAATCTCTTTGTGATTGCATGGCAAGTAGCGCACGCCCTTGGAGCTCCTGTTGACATCAACAGCAAAGCAAAAGAGATTTTTACCACGTTTTACGGTGAAAAAGCAGACGCATTGCTTACCAAACTTCCTTACCATTTGAATCAACCATGAGCGTACACAAAGCGTACCGCGCGCGAACCCGTAAACGCCTTCTTTTGGGAAGCTTCTTGCTTATGGGCATTATCGTGCTCACATGGGCAACGCTTATCAGTGGCGCGGGCCATCTTGTTTTAGCCGATACGGCTAGACTTTTCACACTGGGGTCTACGTCCGATAGCTTTTCGATGATCGTCATATCCATACGACTTCCACGAGCCTTAGCGGCTATCTTGGTTGGAATGCTTTTGGGACTTTCGGGTGCTACGATGCAAGGCATTTTACGCAATCCTCTTGCCTCGCCTTTTACCTTAGGCATCTCGCAAGCCGCTGGATTTGGGGCGACATTTGCCATCATTGTATGCCATCCAGAGAGTTTTACCAACCCATTAATGGCAAAATTTAATATCGTGCTATTTGCGTTTGGGGCAAGTATGCTCTGCACGCTGATGATCGTCTGGATCGGCAAAAAAGTGGGCATGAGCCCTAGTTCACTGATTTTAGCGGGTGTAGGTTTGGGCTCACTGTTTCATGCAGGAACAATGTTTTTACAGTATTTTACAACCGAAATTAACGCCGCCGCAACCCTGTTTTGGACGTTTGGAGATCTCAGCAAAGCAACCACGCTCAATCTTTGGCTGATGAGTGCGATTCTTTTACCATCGCTTCTTTTTTTAGGCATGGTGCATTGGAAATTTGACGCCCTTGCTTTTGGCGATGAAAGTGCCTTCAACAAAGGGGTCAATGCACGTTCTTTTCGCCCTTTAGTGCTTCTTCTCTCCGCACTCTGTACGGCTATTGCTGTGGCATTTTTTGGCATTATTGGCTTCATCGGTTTGATTGCTCCACATATGGTGCGTCTCATCCTTGGAAGCGCACATAGCGCGTTAATTCCGCTCTCGGCATTGTGCGGTGGATTTTTACTTTTGGGGGCAGATTTAGCAGCACGGATGCTTCTGTACCCTTCCTTACTGCCTGTGGGGATTCTTACCTCATTTATTGGAGCGCCCTTACTGCTTTACCTTCTTGTCAGCCAAGGAAAAATGCGATGAATCTTTGCATCAACCATCTTCATTTTCAGGTTAAAAAACGCCATCTGCTTGAGAACATCACCCTTCAAGCATTTCCCAATGAAGTTTTGGGACTCATCGGACCAAACGGTGCAGGTAAAAGCACCCTGTTAAAACATGTTGCAGGTATTTTACGAAGCCCTGCTTCAAGCATCACACTAGGCGCGTTAGATCTTAGCAGTCTGGATGCCAAAGCATTGGCTTCGCATATTGCGTATCTTTCACAATTTAACACCCCTTCTCATGCAACGGTTTTAGAGGTGTTAGAGCTTGGAAGGAGGGTTTACAGTGGTATGCGACTCAGCAAGAGCGATAAAGAAAAAATTGAAACCATCGTTGAGCACTTTGAACTCGCACCTCTTTTGGAAGAGGAAATTGAGACACTCAGCGGAGGAGAAAGACAAAAAGTATTGATCGCAAGTGCACTGTTGCAAGAGCCCAAAATTCTCCTCTTAGATGAGCCCATCTCCCATCTTGATCCTAAAAATCAGCTTGAAATGCTCTCCGCCGTGCGCCATGTGACCCGTGAAAAAGGGTTGATAACTCTTATTGTGTTGCATGACATCCAACATGCGATCCACTACACCGATGCGCTGGTGCTGCTCAAACAGGGAAAGATTCTGCATCATGTCCCCACCAAAACTCTGAGTGAATCGATGATTCAAGAGCTTTTTGATGTCGAAGCAAGCTTACATGTAAAAGAGGGACACACCTTTGTCTATTATGGGCATGCGCACGATGAGACGCCCCACAAGCACGCACATACCTTTACAATCGCTAAGAATAATCAATAAATCTATTTTAAATATTAATAAAAATTAATTTGTATTACAGCTTAAAAACTCTATAGTAACACGAATTATTTATTAAAATTACTGATTATTAAGGAGTGCTGTGGTGATCTATTTTCAAAAAACATCGCTTTCGCCTTACGTAGCAATCGGTTTACTAGCCGTGTCTCTTCACGCTGTTGAGCTTGAAAAAATTGAAGTTGAGGCGGACAGGTTGATAACGCCAACGATGCAGGCGAACGAAACGGTCTACACGGGCAGCGAAGTCACCCAAAAAGGTATGGAGCTCCAAGGAACAAAAGCGACCACAAACGTCTATGAAGCGATTGGTCTTTTGCCAGGTATCAGTGTCGAAACACCCGATAGCAGTGGACTTGCCATTGAGCAAAGTAGCGTGCGCGTGCGAGGAGTTAAAAGCTCTATGGGAGCACTCAGCGTTGAAGGTGTGCCCAATTATGGTGGCAATCCCATAGGCCCTAGGGATTATCTTTACGATATGGAAAATATGGAATCGATCTCCATCTACAAAGGGGGCGTTCCTGCAGATATTGGCACGGGCGTTGGCTCTCGTGGCGGGGCTATTACGTTGCATCCAAGATGGGCGGAAAAAGAGTTTGGATTTGATGTCAGCCAAAGCATCGGCAGTAATGATTACACCAAAAGCTATTTTAGGCTTGATAGTGGCATACTCAATGAAAGTGGTACACGTTTTTCGGGCTCTCTCTCTTACGCTGAGGCGGATAAATTTCGAGGGGAGGGCGAACTAGGACCTCGTGTCAATGGAAATGTCTCCCTTGTTCAACCCGTAGGCGATAAAGCAACGATTAAACTCTGGTACAACCACAATGATCAAGAACAACATCTCTATCGCCCCCTCACCTATAGCCAAATCAGTAACGGCAATCTCTCCTCAAACTACAAAACAGATTATAATAGCGCATTAAGCGGTGTCGCTTCCAAGGATATTTACTATTACGATTACAATAAAGGAACCTATAAAAACGATGATTTTTTATCGGTTATAACATACCACATTGACGACACGTTTGCCCTTAATCTCAAACCGTACTACTCCTCCGAAGATACGCAAATTTATCAAGGGGTGACCTCCAATGGAGGCCGCATTCAAAAACGTACACGCGATATAGAGCGCTATGGTATTTTAAGTGAAGTTGAGGCTACGTTTGGCGATATGAAAGCGGTTTTAGGCTACCACTATGAAAACTCATCCATGGACATCTCCACCCAAAACTATGCCATCACAAGCTCAGGTCTTTCGTATCGTGGTTATGGCGTTGTGGGAACATCAGGAACGACGTACATTAACACGCCGTATATGAAAGTCTCAGGAAAACAGGGAGATTTTAACTGGCAAGGTGGGGTAAAATACTTCAAATTTGAAGATTCAGAGAGCTTAGGCTACACAACTAACAGCACAACGTATGCGTTAGAGCGTGCTTCTGATTTGGATCGGGATGCAACGGATTATACCATTGTCCTTCCAACGATTGGAGCCTCTTACGATATGGATGAAGCATGGCAACTCTATGCAAATTATGGCAAAAATTTTATTCGTCCTTACTCTTATATGCCCCTTATGAACACCTACAATACCTACAGAACACAGTTTCAAGCAGCAGGTGTAACTGCGCAAGACCTGTTTGATGGTTATGGCATTGAAAAATCCGATAACTTTGATGTAGGAATTCGTTACAAAGCAGATCTCTTTGAGATCTCCCAACACTCTTTTATGGCAAACACAAAGACCTTTTAACCACTATTTCCGATAGCAGAGTACTCTCAGGCGGTAAGCCTATCAATTACCAACAAAATATTGGGAAAGCGACCAGTTATGGACTAGAGACAGAGATCAATCTTTATATGAGTGATTCCCTAACCCTCTTTGTCAATCCAACCTACAGCCACTTTACCTACGATGACGAGATCACGTACCTAGGCGCTACCATGGCTACCAAAGATAATCAGATCGTAGATACGCCTAAATGGATGGCGCGCACGGGTCTTATCTATAAAGTAGGTCCTTTTGAGATCATTCCAATGGCGCGCTATTTGGGTGAACGGTATGGGGATGCTACTAACAATAATAAAGTAGATGCGTGTTGGTTATTTGATGGGCAAATTGTCTATACGCAAAAGAATTTTTACGACAAAGCAAAACTTAAAGTGGCACTTGAAATCAATAATATTTTTGATAAGGAGTATATTTCAGTGATTAATGCTTCGGACGATACAATGGATGGCGCAGCCAGTTATTACCAAGGTGCTCCGCGCACCGTTATGTTAACAATGGGGGTACATTTCTAATGCAACACTTATGGGAAAAATGTATCGCATTTCATGGACATGCGTGTCCAGGACTAGCGATTGGTTTTAGGGCAGCAGAAGCGGCACACACGTGGCTTGGAATGATTGGATTTAGCCAAGATGAGGAGTTAGTGTGTGTCACCGAAAATGATGCTTGTGGCGTCATGCCATTCAAGTGCTTCTTGGTTGCAGTATGGGAAAAGGCAATCTTATCTACAAAGATACGGGCAAACAGGCTTTCAGTTTTTTTGATCGTAAAAATGGTAAAAAAGGGCGCATTGTGTTTAAGCGTCCGCTCAATCCCAATTTCGAACGCCAGCAACTCCAAGAGCATATCTTGAGTGCACCACTGGATGAACTTTTTGATCTTAAAGAGCCCTCTTTTGAACTTCCAGAAGAAGCACGGATTTTTACGTCTGTTATCTGTGAGAAATGCGGTGAGAGTGCCCCTGAGCACAAAATGCGATTAGAAGAGGGCAAAACTGTCTGCATTGAGTGTGCAAAGGCGTATTCACGCGGCTGGTAAGCGATAAAAATGTTAGGTGCTAGGGCCTTTTGGACTCTCGCCTAACATTTCACGCATTTTGCGCTCCATGCGTTTTTCAAAGGCTTCATTGGAAGGGGAGTCTTCACAGGCAAATTTTGCTTTTCCATACAACACACATCCGCGATCTCCCGGATCACACTCTTTGTGAATAATATCACAAATTCCTTCCACATCATGAGGACAGCTCCAACCACCTTGATTCATGAAAAATCCTTACATGTAATGTTTCGCCAGCACACTCACACCACCCACAATAAACTGCACTGCAATCGCTCCGACAATAAGTCCCATCAAACGACTCACGATCTTTTGCCCCGTAATGCCAAGGTAATGACGAATGTAAATGCTGTTTTTAAACGCAAGATAAACGCTCAGTGCGACAATGAGATAGGCAATAATCAGTGCTGCAATCGAAGCAATGCCTTCGCTGTGCCCACGCAAAATAATGATCGTTGCAAAAATACCAGGACCAAAGGTAATCGGCACACCTAGAGGAATGACGGAGAATTCATCATTTTTGATCGCCTCTTCGCGTTCTTCCTCGGTTTGATTTTTCGACTCCATTGAGCCTTGTACCATTTTAATCGCAGTTAAAAGTAAGATAATACCGCCCATCACTTTCAGTGAATCGATTTCAATGCCAAAAAGATTGAGCAAAAAATTACCTGTTAAAAGGACAACAAAGAAAGCTACGATGATTGTCATCGTAGCTTTCCATGCAATTTTATCGATATGCTCTTTGGTGGTACTTTGAGGCAGAAGCGAGAGCATAATCGCACTCACGCCTAAAGGATCAACAATCGCCATCATTGTGATGGTATGTTGTAGCAATAAATTAAAAAATTCAGCCATTATTCATCAGTCTTTAAAACAGCGCCACTGCTTGCATTGGTGACCAGTTGACGGTACTGTTTCAACCAACTTCCTTGAATCGTTTTTACTTTGGGTTTAAAGGCCGCTTTGCGACGCGCCAATTCTGCTTCATCAATCAACGCCTCAATCGTATAGGCATCCACATCGATCTGTATGGTATCGCCATCTTGCACAAGACCGATAAGTCCACCCTCAGCCGCCTCTGGGCTTACATGACCAATGCTAAGCCCTCTGGTTGCTCCAGAGAAGCGCCCATCGGTGATCAGTGCCACATCAGCACCGAGTCCCATACCCATGATTAAACTCGTAGGAGCAAGCATCTCTTGCATACCAGGGCCACCCCTTGGGCCTTCATAGCGAATAACAACAACATCTCCTTTGTTGACTTTTCCACCCATAATGCCCGCAAGCGCTTCTTGTTGTGAGTCAAAACAGACCGCTTTACCGATGAACTGACGACCCCCTACAATACCAGCCGTTTTAATAACACACCCTTCTTCTGCTAAATTACCAAACAAGATCGCAAGCCCGCCCACTTTTGAATAAGGATTTTCAAGCGTGTGAATAATCGTCGTATCTTTGATCTCAGCATTGGCAATGCGTGCACCAATCGTTTCACCTGTCACGGTTAAATTATCTAAATGTAAAATGCCGTTATCACGACGACTGACCTCTTTCATCACCGCACTCACGCCTCCAGCTCGGTTAATGTCTTCCATGTGAACCGTTGAAAGTGAAGGGGCAATTTTGGCGATATGTGAAACGTTTTTACTGATCTCATTAATATCTTTGATCGCAAAGTTAACACCTGCTTCTTTGGCAATCGCTAACATATGTAAAACAGTGTTAGAACTTCCACCCATCGCCATATCAACAGCAAAGGCATTGCGTACCGCTTTTTCATTGAGAATATTACGAAGTTTAAAGCGATCATCGATGGCAATCTCACAGATGCGCTTCGCAGCAGCGCGTAAAAGCACTTCACGTTCAGGCGTTAATGCTGGAATCGTGCCATTACCAGGAAGGGCAATTCCCATTGCTTCCATCAATGTATTCATACTATTGGCGGTAAACATACCAGAACATGAACCACCACTTGGACAGGCATTACACTCAATGTCATTGAGTTCGGCCTCGTTAATGTCGCCTTTTTCAAATTTCCCCACCGCTTCAAAAGCCGTGGTTAAGTCAATCGGTGTTCCCTCTTTGGTATACCCCTTTTTCATCGGTCCACCGCTCACAAAGACCGTTGGGACATTGACACGAAGTGCTCCCATGATCATACCAGGAACAATCTTGTCGCAGTTAGGAATACAAATCATCGCGTCCAACATATGCGCGTTCATCATTGTTTCAATGGAATTAGCAATCAATTCACGACTTGGAAGAGAGTAGAGCATACCATCATGCCCCATCGCAATGCCATCATCGACACCAATGGTGTTGAACTCAAATGGCACACAGCCGTTCTTGCGAATCTCATCTTTAATGATTTGTCCGTATTCGTGTAAGAAAAAGTGACCAGGAATAATATCAATATATGAGTTTGCGACTCCAATGAATGGTTTGTTAAAATCTTCATCTTTTAAACCTGTTGCTCGAAACAAACTTCGGTGTGGTGCTCTGTTGTACCCTTTTTTGACTTGATCACTACGCATCAATTATTCCTTAAAAATTTTCTTAGATTATAGCAAAACCGCTCTAAAAAAGCTTACATGTAAAGAATTTAGCCTATAGCACTTTACATTGCGAAAAAAAACTGCTATACTCTCATCTCTTTTTTAGATGCGGGAATAGCTCAGTGGTAGAGCACGACCTTGCCAAGGTCGGGGTCGCGAGTTCGAACCTCGTTTCCCGCTCCATTTAGTTTAATCTTAAAAAGAAACGCGTTGCCCGGATGGCGAAACTGGTAGACGCAAGGGACTTAAAATCCCTCGCCCGTTTGGGTGTGCCGGTTCAAATCCGGCTCCGGGCACCACCTCGATATAGAGAATACGGTGGCGATATAGCCAAGCGGTAAGGCATGGGCCTGCAAAGCCTTGATCCCCGGTTCAAATCCGGGTGTCGCCTCCACCTTTGTATTATGTATCATCTACAAATTTTCTGTCGGGAGATGGCAGAGCGGCTTAATGCGGCGGTCTTGAAAACCGTTGAGGGTTATACCTCCGGGGGTTCAAATCCCTCTCTCCCGGCCACTAATACTTAAACTCCTTCAAAACTCCCATTTTATCGATATTCTAAAACAATTTAAGAAAAATAAAAAAAGCTTCTTTCCAACCTATTTCCAACAATCACAAAAACATACATAGCTTTTAACGGTCAATTCAGCTGTATTTTTCATCCCATAATTTATAATTTTCTTTGCTAAAATATGCCTTTTAAGATACATCTTTAATTAAAGACAAGGCACTCAAATGCAAAAATTAACAGATTTTGATATGTCAGAATATCTTGATAACCAAGAAGCAATAATGGAATATTTATCTCAAGTCCTTGAAAGAGGAGATCAAGATGAATTTTTACGAGCATTAGGATATCTTGTAAAAGTAAAAGGCATGACACAAATTTCAAAAGAAACTGGCCTTGATATAGAAAGTCTTGATAAAACTTTTCAGAAGGGTGCTGATCCAGAATTCAGCACTATTGTTAGCGTCATGAATGCAATGGGATTTACTCTACAAATCAAATAAAAAATTTACATAAATATTGGACTCGGTGCATCAATTTTATAATGTTTCTCTTCATAGACTTCCACAAGATGAACTAAACTATTTAGTTCATCAAATTCTTTAGTATTAGGCTTTGCGTCCATGAGCGTATCAATTCTTTGTAACGCTAATATATAATCTTTTTCAGTTCTTATGGATGTAATTTCCATTTTATATTTCCTCTATATTTTATAGCGACATGCTGCGCTAATATTTATCCTGAGCTATCATTTTGCCAAATTATTACTAAGTTTCTACTAGTCAAAACATACATTCCAACGACTGTAAATAATTCATATATATTTGTAATTAACAAACAAATAGTGCTATAATTACAAATATATATGTTTTAGGATAAAAACCATGCAAAAAGTATCCATTAATATTTTTGACCAACATGTGGCTGATATGTATCAAAATGATGATCGCATATTTTTAGAACAGGTTAATGATATGTGCCATAAAGTAAGCCCTCTACGATTATCTCCGACCATCAAAGAGATTGATACAACAACATTGGTACATCTGGAAAAAGTGGCCGGCTTTATCAGTGATTCATTACCTGGTAACTTTGGAAATGAAATTCTAAAGAATTTTTTCCTCCAAAATCATCGCTCAAATCCTACGGTGAGTGATAAGCTACTTTTTATAGGCAATCGTGGGCTTGGTGCACTTACATTTGAACCATCCGTTATAAAAGAAGACTACACAGAACATACGCTCTCGCTTAAGAGTATGTTTGAACAAGCACGGGAAATTCAACGTGGTGGACATTATCACGCTCTGCAAGATGTCTTTTTGGTAAGTGCACACTCTTTTGTGGGAGGAGCAAGAAGCAAAGCTGTTTGCGCGATAAATCTTGATACAAAAACTGTATTCTTAGGTGATCGTACAAAACCACTAGAAGACGGCTTAACGCATGTCATTATTAAATACGATGATTCTGACAAGAAAAAGTCAGTTTATTCAAAAGTTGAATATATCTATTACTGCCTGGCAAAGCAATGTGGGCTTACTATGACAGATAGTTATCTCTTGGAAGCGGATGGAAAGCATCATTTTATAACAAAGCGATTTGATATTGAGCCAAATGCAAAAAGATACCATGTTCATTCGCTTGCCGGGCTCTTGCACTTAGATTATAATATCCCACGTGCAATAGGATATGAGGATCTCTTGAGAACGGCTGTTCAATTAGGTGCTCATAATAGTTTAAAGCAACTCTTTCTGCAAATGGTGTTCAATTATATGTTCGTTAACCAAGATGATCATAGTCGAAATTTCTCGTTTATGTGTGACAAAGATTTTAAATGGCGAGCAACTCCAGCGTATGATCTTACTTTTGCGAAAGGTGGTGGACAAACAGTAGAGCATCAATTATCCCTTTACGGTAAACCACTATCTGAAATTGGCCTGGATGAAATCGCAGCTTTAGGAACGGAATTTTCTATTGATATGGAATTTGTTGCTTTATCTTTGGAAACGATGAAAAAAACGCGAGACATTGAATTACCAAAGCTTTTAAAAGAGTACAACGTAGATACTCCAAAACAAGAACAGATTTTAGATGCCGTAAACAAAAGAACATTCATGGGAGCATTATAATGCAAAGTGAACTCCTTAAAAAGTTAAAACACTCACAGCAAAACGCAAAGAAAATCGTAAAAAGAAAATTGACCCCTACGAGTACATTTGCAACACTTACCGATGATGAGATAGCTCAAGTTATAGCGATGAGAGCTAAAGAGTTGAGAATAAAGCAGGATAAGAAACAAAGAGAATTTAGTACAGAAGCAGAGCTCAGCTCACCAACAACGTATGCAAATTTTGAACAAAAAGGAATCATTTCTCTAGCAAATTTTATCAAGGTTATGCGAACATTTGGCCGATTGGAAGAATTAGAAGCATTATTGCGTCCAACCGTTAAAGAACAAATTGAAGATGTCAAAGCGAATATTCTCGTACCTAAAAAACGCGTTAGGTAGCTTTATCTTAGATTCACGCATGCATCTTTCAATATTCCCTCTTTACATGTAACATATCTTTCTCTTTCTTATACCAAATGATTTTATACCTCACATGAGAATAAATTCCATTTCTTAGGATTCATAGTATTTTAAAAGTGCCTATTGGTGGGATTCTGTAATTTTTATTCAATTTTAGCTACTATTGAGCAAGATTTTACACGATACTGGAATCAAATGCGTATGAAACCTCAAGTTCGTTTTATCATTTTTTGTGTCAAATGTATGGTAGGGATTTCTCTTCTATCGACGTATGCTTCTGCCTTTAATGGTGAGCCTACGAAAGTGACATTGCAACTCTCTTGGTTTCATCAATTCCAATTTGCGGGCTACTATATCGCAAAAGAAAAAGGGTACTACAAAGAGGCGGGGCTTGATGTTGAGATTCTACCTTTTCAATTTGGGGCAAACAGCGTTCATGACGTTGTAGCACAGAAAACGGATTTTGCCATTGGAAGAGAGACCTTGATTGTAGAGCGAGCGCTCAATCAAAAGATTGTCGCCCTTTATGCTCTGTTTCAAACTTCGCCTTTGATTTTTATCACCAAAGAATCTTCTGCCATTAACTCTTTACACCATTTTGCGGGCAAACGCCTCATGGCAACATTGAACGACTCTTCTGAAGTCTCTTTAAAAGCCATGCTCAACTCGTACCATCTGAAGCCTCAAGATTATGCCTTTATCGAACATAGCCACACGATTAACGATTTGATCGATGGAAAAGTCGATATTATGTCCGCGTATCTCTCAAAAGCGCCCTTTGATTTGAAAGAAAAAGGGATTTCGTACACGATTTTTCATCCCAAAGAGTATGGGTTTGATATGTACAGTGATTTTTTATACACCAACGAAGCGCTCATCAAGAAAAATCCAAAGCTCGTTGAAGCATTTAAGCAAGCCTCTCTCAAAGGATGGCAATACGCTTACGCTCATATTGAAGAGAGTGCCGAGCTTATCTTGGAAAAATACAACACTCAAAATCTCTCTAAAGAAGCGTTAATCTATGAAGGGGAAGAGCTTAAAAAACTCTCTTATTATAAAACTGAAACGCTCGGTAAAATGGATAAAAACAAGCTTCAGAGAATTTATGACCTCTACAATGTCATGGGGTATATTCCCACCAAAATGAAGATTGAGGATTTTGTGCAAGACCGTTTTGGTGAGCTAAGTGACACAGAAAAAGCCTATTTGGAAGCAAAGAAAGAGATAAAAGTCTGTTCAGATCCCAATTGGATGCCCTTTGAAAAAATTGAAAATGGCAAACTTAAGGGTCTGAGTGTGGATTATCTCAATCTTATAGAGCCTATCACGGGCATACCCTTTACCCTTGTTCCAACCGCTAGCTGGGAAGAGTCTTTACGGTATGCCAAAGAGCGCAAATGCGACATTTTTTCACTCGCCATGAGCACTCCTGAAAATGAGCGCTATATGATCTATACCCGACCGTATCTCTCAACGCCGATCGTTATAGCAACCACCAATGATAAATTTTTTATTGCTAAAGCGGAAGATATTCTGGATAAAAAAATAGGTGTGGTAAAGGGTTATTCGCTCGTAGCATTATTAAAGACGGACTACCCCACAATCCAGCTCGTTGAAGTCAAAAACATCAAAGAAGGTCTTGAAAAAGTAGCCAGAGGCGAGCTGTACGGTTTTGTTGATAGCTTGATGACGGTGGGCTATATGATCCAAAAAGAGTACCCCAATATGCTAAAAATTGCGGGGAAAATGAACCAATCATGGGATATGGGCTTTGCTGCACGCAATGATGAGCCTGAGCTTGCACAGATTTTGGAAAAAGTACTGAGTACCCTTGATGAAAATACCCAACAGTCCATTACAACCAAATGGGTTAACATTCGCTATGAAAATGGATTTGACTATGCTCTTTTTTGGCAATTGGCTTTTATTGTACTCCTACTTTTTATACTGCTCATGTATCGCTACCGAGTCATGCAACGCTACAACACCAAAATCAAAAAACACATCGAAGTGATCGATCAGTACGTGCTTTTCATCAGTGCCAATAACGAAGGTATCATTACCAATGTCAGTGAAGCGCTGTGTCAATTAAGTGGCTACACCAAAGAGGAGTTGATGGGAGAATCGGAAACGATTTTAAACCATCCTGATGTTTCGACAAAACTGTTTGAAACGGCTTTAAAAGCAGCTCTCAAAGCTCAAACATGGGAAGGTGAGCTTAAAAGCATCAAAAAAAATGGCGTGATTTATTGGGTTCATGCGCGTATTTCACCTATCGTTGCCAAAGATGGAACGATTCAAGGCTATAACAGTTTTAGAGTAGACATTACCGACAAAAAGCGTATCGAAGAGATTTCGCAAACCGACCAATTGACTCAAATTTACAACCGACTCTCGTTGGATCAACACTATCAAAAAGAGCTTTTACGCGCTTCTCGTTCTCCCACCAATCTCTTTTCGCTGATCCTAATCGACATTGACTATTTCAAAGACATTAACGACTCTTACGGTCATACTATGGGCGATACCATTTTGGTGGAGCTGGCACAATTGATCAAACTGCATATTAGATCCATCGATATTTTTGGACGTTGGGGAGGCGAAGAGTTCTTGATTATCTGTCCGAACACCGCGCAAAAAGAGGCGTCTCGTTTGGCAGAAAAACTGCGCCTTATCATCGAAGAGCACTCTTTTGGAACGCGTATTTTTCAAACATGCAGCTTTGGTGTTAGCCAGTATCAAGAGAATGACACCAAAGACAGCATGTTTATCCGTGCAGATAAAGCACTTTATGCCGCTAAAACGACAGGAAGAAACAGGGTTATGACTATTTAATCTAACGCGTTTACAATTTCCACTTTGATCGACTTAAAGGCTGCCGTTAAAATGAGTTCATCACATCTGTCGCCAAACAGATTATTGATTTTTGATTTGGCGTGATGAAAGGTGCAAAAAAGCGTTTTTTGCTTTACTTTGTCGGTAAATTTAACCGTAAGTGGCGCACTTTGCCCAAACTCGGTTTTGAGTATGACTTTTTCACTGGTAAAATCTGCCGCGTCCTCTTCATGCACTAACAAAATCGTTTCATCGTAGCGTTTATTGAGCTTTTCACAACGACTGGTTTGCGAAGCGTTGTTGTACTGAGCTAAGGTTCTTCCAGTGGTAAGATGATAGCCTGTGAGTCTTTTCTCCTGTATCTCTTGCACCATTCCACGAAGCTGATAGGGATGGTAGTGAAACTCACCATAACCATCTTCGGTTCTAAAGTCTAGTTGATGCAAGATCGGTGTATCCTCGGTGTGTACGGGCCATTGTAGTCCACGCACGCGGTGGCGCTCTAGTCTGTTGTAGCTTGCACCCGAAAAACGTCGGTAAGCCACTTCGCGTACTTCATCCCAAATCTGTTTGGAGTCTTCATACGCGTAGCTTCCGCCCATTTTGTTACCCAGCAGTTTGATCACTTCCCAGTCATCGGGCAAGTCAGACTTTACAAGCGGTTGCGAAAGGTGAAGACGGCGCATGGCGTTGACGTAAACACCTGTTTTTTCATAGGCAGATTTCACGCCGATGACAATATCCGCTCGATTAGCGATTTCTGTCATAAAAAGCTCTTGCACCATAATGAATTCTACATTATCAAGCGCATGATTGACTTTGTTACTGTTGGGGTGAACGTGGGTGAGGTCTTCTCCCATATTGATGATTGCTTTCATGCGACCCTCTAGCATCTCATCGACCAACTGTGGCGTCATCAACCCTATCTCTTTAGGTGTTTGATAATCGGGGTCGTAGTAAGGCAGCATACCCATATCACACGCACCTTGGACGTTGTTTTGCCCACGAAGCGGCATAAGCCCTGCACCTTGTTTTCCAATGTTACCTGTCATAAGCGCTAAATGCGTTATCGCCATAACAGCGTACGAACCATCGATGTGTTCTGTAATGCCCAATCCCCAAAAGATCATCGATCGTTTAAGTGCGTATTCACGCGCCACTTTGGGGATGAGTTTACTTAGGCTTTCATAGCCTTCAATGCTTTCAAAATACTTTGGATTAGCATACGGATCATTGAGTATTTTTGTTTTAAACGCTTCAAAACCTTTGGTGCGATCTGAGAGAAAATGCTCATTGTAAAGCTCTTCGGTGATAATGACGTACGCCATCATATTCAAAACAAGCAAATTGGCTTCGTGAGGGATGATGCCTTTGTATTTGGCAAAGCGGTGCAAGGTAATTTCTCGCACATCAAACACGGCTAGATTATCGTGTTTGCTTGCCATATCGACGATGCGGTTGGAGATAATCGGATGCGCTTCGGTGGTGTTGGAGCCAAAAACGATCATAAATTCGGCGTTGTAGATGTCATTGTAAGGATTGGTCGCCGCACCCTCGCCGATGGTCGTGCGCATGCCTTTAAGGCTTGGAGAGTGACAAATGCGCGCGCAGTTATCGACATGGGGAGAGTTCAGCGTATGACGGGTAAATTTTTGAAGTAGGTACGAACTTTCACACGAGGTTCGTGCTCCTCCGATGGAGCAGACACTTGTTCGTCCATACTTTGCTTGAATCTCTTGAAGCTTCATCGCCGCCGCGGTGGTTGCAGCATCGAGTGTTGTCTCAACCCACGTCTCATCCAAATCGTTTACATGTAAAGAAATCGCTTCGTAAATTACAGGGTTTTGAGCCAAAAAGCTTTTACGAATACGTGGGATTCTGAGACGATCAGGAGCATCCACAAACTCAAAGCCATATTTGCCTTTGACACACAGATTTCCCTCTGAGACCACACCTTCAGGATGGGCGAAAATGCTTTGGATTTTATTATCTTTGACATTGGCGGCGATGTCGCACCCCACACCACAATAGGTACAGACGCTGTCTATGACTTCAACGTGTTCCATATTTATTCACCTTTGGTATAGAAAAAGTCTCCATGAACGAACTCATTTTTGATCTTTTTAGTCGCACTCATCATCAGCGCATCGTAACGTGTTGCATCTATTTTTTGCTCGTTCATAAGCGCTTCTTTGTCTTTGCCACGTGCTTGTGCATTTAAGACTTCACACTCTTTTTTGGTCAATCTCTTTTTGAGAAGCAGTGCCAATTCTTCATCATTTTTGGTGAGGGGACGCGACTCACCCATCACCATCTGGATGATTTTTCGTGCTTCCAATTCTTGTAATTTCATAGTAACCTCTTATAAGTAATTGCGCGTATTATAGCCTAACGAATCTTTTGCTATACTCTTTTCCATGGAAAAAAACAGACTCAACTCACATTACGATGTCATCATCGTAGGCTCAGGACCTGCAGGTCTAGGTGCAGCATTTAAGCTTGCTGAAAATTCTCAACACTCCATTTTACTCGTTGAAAAAAAGAAGATAAGCTCAGGCGGCTTGCGCAACGACTGCAAGCAAAACTACACGTATCCCGTGGGTTTTCCGTGTGAGCATTGGAGCAAAGAAGAGGCGGAGGAGTTGCTCAAAGAGGTCGCTTCTCATCTGAACCCTACAATTGAAACAAAAATTAACATTGAAAAATACGCGGCACGTGCGAAAAAAATTGGGGTTGAAATCCTCAGTATCGACCAAGCACATGTCGGAACTGACAAATCCTCAGAGCTGATTGGGAACTTGATTGATGCGCTCAAAGTCTTACATGTAAACGTCGCGCTTAAAACAGAAGTGCACAGCATTCACGCCAAGAAGAAAACCATCTTGCTTGAAGATGACACCCGCATCTCCTTTAATCACCTCATTTTAGCCCCAGGCCGTGCCGATTATGATTGGTTGCAAGAGCAGATGGACACGCTGGGTGTAACCTACAGCGACAATATCGTGGACATTGGTGTGAGGATCGAAACGAAAGAGGAAAATTACCCCATTGTGCGGGATTATTATGACCCTAAGATTCTCTTTCCAGGAAAAGTACGCACCTTTTGTACCAACTCAGGGTGTGCGCATATCGTGCGTGAAAAATACAAAGGCTACTACTCCATCAATGGTCATTCGCTCTCACGTGAAAACGAACGCAACAATTTAGTCAATTTTGCGATGCTCAAAACCATTCGCCTCACCGAACCCGTCGTCAGCGGTCAGCAATTTGGAAAGATTTTGGGCGAGATGGTGATGCAACTCAGCGGTGGCTCTGTCATCATGCAGCGCGTGGGGGATTTTCGCATGGGAGCACGCTCTAAGGCGGAGACGTTTAACAACGATTTGTACGACTTTGAACCCACCTTAAAAAGTGCGGTTGCAGGGGATTTGTCTTTGTGCATGCCCGCAAAGATCTTACGAGACATTTGGAAATCACTCAAGATGCTTGACACGATCATCCCAGGCGTCCTTCACCCCTCAACCATCATTTACTACCCCGAAATTAAAACCTACTCGAATAAACCAGCGTTTATTAATAAACACTTTTGCGTCAAAGAAGGCTACTACATCATCGGAGACGGCGCAGGAACCAGCAGAGGCATCACCGCCGCATGGGCTTCAGGCATTCGCGCCGCACACGGTATTTTAAAGGAGAACGTATGATACTTTACATTCACGGATTTGGCTCCAGTGGCGAGGCGAGTAAAGCGAAATTGCTTCGTGCCTATTGCCACGAAAAAGGCATTGCTTTCATTGCGCCATCTTTGCCTACGATTCCCGATCTTGCGATTAAAACACTCAGTGAACTGATCGAATCGTATCAAGAGCCAGTGTATCTTATGGGCTCATCGCTTGGTGGGTATTACGCGCTTTATCTCAGCGATAAGTACAACCTTAAAGCCGTGCTTATCAATCCTGCGGTGAATGCGTCCGAGACGCTTGAGCGCGCCATTGGGCATGGGGTGAATTACTACGATAACAGCACGTACGAATGGAACGCATCGCATTTGGAGATGCTTGAGAGTTATGAGATTGAAGAGCCCAATCTTGAAAATCTTTTACTGCTTTTGCAAAAAGGCGATGAGGTGTTAGATTATGAAGAGGCGCTTGATTTTTTAGAGGGAGCGAAGATGGTCGTGGAAGAGGGTGGCAATCACAGCTTTGAAGGGCTGGATCGCCATTTTGAGACTATTCAACGCTTTTTCGGCGTCGCTTTAAAATTGTAATATTATTGAGCATCTTAACGGCAAAAAGCGTTAAGATCGTTCCAATGATGATGAAAAGATCCACTTTTTCGTCTAAGAAAATGGCACTGAGCCCAATCGCAGAAAACGGTACTAAAAAGACAAAAGAGCTCACCTCGGCTGCGCCTAATTTTTCAATTCCTAAAAAGAAAATGGTATTGGCAAAGGTGGAAGCAGCGAGGGAGATCAAAAGCATGTTAATCCAAAAGATGCCATCAAACGTTTCAAAAGGCATCGCGCTCACATCCACTAACAAAACGCAATCCAACACAACGGTCATAATGTACATGTAAAACGTAAAAACAATCGGCGAAATCTTCGTTGATTTGGAGCTGATAATCGTCAAAATCGCCCATAAAAAAGCGGCAATGATAAAGTAAAGATTTTGGATCAGCAAAATGTGTGCGAGATCAAATGTCCAAATATGAAGCATCGTCAAAACACCCACAGCCCCCAAAGCAAGGGCAAACAAATCTTTAGAACTCACCTTTTTAACCCCCATCAAAGCGAGTAAAACAAAGGTTAAGATGGGAATCATCGTGGTCACCATCGCCCCACCCAAAGAGGCGGTTCCAAACTTCGTACCAAGGTAATAGTATTTGTTGTAAAAGATCAGCGCAAGGGCGACTAAAACAACCAACCCAAAGCTTTTGAGGTCAATTTTGAACGAATGTTTCAGCCAAATAATGATCGGAACCATCGTAATGGCAGTGATGCCAAAGCGTAAAAAGATCATCTCATACGCACTGATATAGTGCCCTAAAATTTTCACGTTCACCCACGAACCACCCCACGCGAGCATCGCGATGAAGAGTAAAAAGAAGAAAAGATTTTTATGTGTCATAGCCAACTCCTTGGCGCAAAGTGTACTCTTTTTAAATTTAGGTGTATAGAATAAAATTGCTTTTTTGAAGCAGTGTTTTGGGAGAATAGCCGTAAATTTTGCGAAACGTGCGGATGAAATGGGACTGGTCGCTAAAGCCGGCATGCAGTCCTGCAAGGCTTAATGATTCGCCTTCGAGTACGAGCGTTTTGGCTTTGCAGACGCGCTGTGCTAAGATGTATTGGTGCGGGGTGAGCCCTGTGTGATGGGTAAAAAGCCTTAGAAAATGGTACTTACTCACCTTTGCTGTTCCAGCAAGTGCGTCTAAACTAATGTCGGAAGCGATGTTGTCGTGAATGTACTCCACCACCATAGACATCGCTTTGGGATCTTTACATGTAAAAGGATAAGGCGAGGTTTGATGCGCGTAATGCGCGATGAGATAGGAGAGGGCGGCGATGAGCTTGGACTCCAAAAGCATCGCCGTTTCGTTAGCATAAACCGCTTGAAAAAAGAGGAGTAATCGAGCGTAGAGTTCATCATCTTGGATGATGTGTTTCTCAAAAATCGGCATCTTTTTCTCGCCGTACATCTGCTCGTAAAGCGTGCTTAAGAGCTCAATGCTGGGGTAAAAATTGGTGTATTGCCACGCGTGTGAATCCCCACCGTGAATTTCACCAGGGTTAATGATGCGCGCCGAACGCTCATAGGCTTGGGTGATTTTATGCTCATGAAGAGACGTAAACATGCCATGATGCGTTAGCCCAATCGTGTAGGTGTCGTGAAAGTGGCAGGAAAAACTACTGGTCGAATCGGCGATATTTTCAAACGCCGTGTCGCTGAGTAACGTGGTTTTCATGGCAAAAGTATAACGCAATTGTGCTTTTAATAGCGTGTAAATTTCACCGCTTGCGCTTTGCCTTCGATGCCGCTCAGTCGATTCCACGAGGCACCAAGTTTGGTGTAACGCACGTAAATGAGCGCGTCCGCACCCTTTTTCACCGCTTCATCTTTGAGCTTCGCTTCCGCTTCCGCTTGGGTCGGCTCTTCGCCCCACGGATTGAGTTTGGTCAGTGTCACGCTGACTTCACCAAGGCTGGTGTAAGGGCGATCGGTAATATCAAGATCGTACATCAAAACAGTACTTGGTAGTGCGATTTTAGCTTCTGTCACAACAGTAGGAGCGGGCGTTTCAGGGGCTTTTTGGCTCCAAAAATTATAATTAAAACTCATGCTACAGCCTGAAAAAAATGCAACACTCATCACGATGACCAACCACTGTTTCATCCATTGCTCCTTAAAAATTATACGGTAGTCTAGCAAAACAGTGTTAATGTTTTACATGTAAGCTTTTGATCTTCCATAAAATCACCATGCGCACAAGAAAAAGACCGCTCAAAAGTCCATAACACAGGCTGATACTCAGCATAAACCAAGGCTCATACACCATGGCTAACTCTCTCGCGAAGGCAACACTCACCGCAAATTTGAGTCCAAAGATCACCATCATCACGCAAAGCCAAAACCAACTGCCTTTCACCGCAAACGCATTACGCTCTTCCATAAAAATAGCGTTATACAAAATCCTGACGCGAATGCCAAGTGCTAGCACAATGATCATTCCAAGACTCCACGCCACAATGCCCATACTCATCCCAAAGGCGGAAACAACCCCATAAATAGACAAAAGCATCATCATGCAAGGCACGATGAATGCGCGAAAATAGGGCACAATACGATCCTTGCTCTGCATCCATCCTAAAATCACTAACACGCTAAAAAGAAAATAAACCCACAATGGGGTGTGCTCCAAAATCGCCATCATCCTAAAGACTCCTTGAGCTATAACCTATCAGCCATTTTATCATATAATAAAGCTCCCACAAGGAGATACCATGCAAAACGTGATCCTATCTATTGCAAAACAAGCCATCAAAGACGGCTTGGAGCACACTTCGACTATCGATACAAACGCCCTTCTGAAACACTACCCTGAATTTTCCAAACCCAAAGCGACCTTTGTAACGCTTACTCTTGATGGTCAGCTTCGTGGCTGCATCGGCTCACTTATCGCGCATCGACCCTTTTTGGACGACCTCATTTACAACGCCAAAGCCGCCGCGTTTGATGACCCACGTTTTTATCCACTCAGTTCTGAAGAGTTTTTACATGTAAGCATTGAAGTCTCGCTTTTAAGTGCGCCAGAAAGCGTGGAATACAGCGATACAACCGATCTCAAATCCAAAATTACCGTGGGAGAAGATGGCATTATTCTTCAAAAAGGGGCGCGAAAAGCGACTTTTTTACCCCAAGTTTGGGAGCAACTGCCTACGTTTGAACTCTTTTTTTCCCATCTCTGCCAAAAAGCAGGACTGGACGCACATTGCTTAGAAAGCCATCCTGACATTTCACGTTACAGGGTTAAAAAGGTGAAATAATGAACTACTTTAAAACGGAAGGTTCACGTTTAGTTTGCTTGCTCTGCGCACATTACTGCCACCTCAAAGAGGGACAAAGCGGCATCTGTGGTGTCAATAAAAACGTAGACGGCGCCATCAAAAATCTGGTGTACGGCTTTCCTGTGGCGTTGTATGTTGACCCTGTTGAGAAAAAACCGCTGTACCATTTTTTACCCGACACCCGAGCGCTCTCCTTAGGAACCATTGGCTGTAACTTCGTCTGTCCTTTTTGTCAAAATTGGAGTATTTCCCAAGAAAAAAAGTTACATGTAAAAGAGTTTATTACCCCAGAGCAAATCGTAGAGATGGCGCTCAAATACGAATGTGCCTCCATCGCCTACACCTACAATGAACCAACCATTTTTTACCCATACGCCCATGATATCGCTCTTTTGGCGCATGAACGAGGCATCAAAAATATCTTCGTTACGAACGGTTTTGAATCATCCGAAGTGCTTGACGACATGAAAGGCATCATCGACGCGGCAAATGTCGATCTAAAATCATTCAACCACGACTACTACAAAAAAGAGCTTGGAGGAGGGCTTGAAACGGTTTTAGAAACCCTCAAACATTTCAAGCGTAACGGCATTTGGGTCGAAGTGACCACGCTGATCATTCCATCAAAAAACGACTCAGACGCAGAGCTAGGCGCCATCGCTTCGTTTATTGCCAAAGAGTTGGGAGAAGAGACGCCGTGGCATATCAGCGCGTTTCATCCCGATTACCACGAACTTTCTCTTTCCGCCACACCGATAGAGACGCTCAAACGCGCCGAAACGCTCGGCAAAGAAGCAGGGCTCAAACACATCTACATCGGCAATGCCGGACTTGAGAACCCAACACGGTGCGTTACATGTAACGCGGTTTTGATTAAGCGCTACCGCTTTGATGTGATGGAAAACCATCTGATCAAAGATGCGCGCTGTCCTACATGTAAAACCAAACTCGCAGGAGTTTTTGATGAATAAACACCGAAAAAGTGCCGTTGCAGGCATGTTTTATCCCGATAACTGCAGTGAGATCAAACACTTTATCGACCATTTTACTAAAGCAATGCCTCCGTTGGAACTGGATGTCCTGCCTCGCGCACTCATCGTGCCCCACGCAGGCTACATTTACAGCGGATACACCGCCAATCTTGCCTATCACTACACCGCTTCAAAACGCTCCGACATCGAGCGTGTGGTCGTGCTAGGGCCAAGTCATCGTATCTACATTGCGGGTGCGTCCATCGCCTTGTTTGAGAGCTATCACACACCGTGCGGTGAAATCGAAATAGACCTCGAACTCAGCCATGCGCTTGAAAAACAGTTCGCTTTTCTAAGCTTCAACCCGCTCGCACACGAAGAGCACTCCACCGAAGTGCAGATGCCCTTGATTCGCCACTACTTTAAACACGCCAAAGTCGTTGAAATCGTCTATGGCGACGTTACCTCTGGAGAACTCTCTCGCTTGATCGATGCGCTACTCAAAGATGAAAAAACACTTCTGGTCATCAGCACTGATCTGAGTCATTTTTACACCGAAGAGGAAGCCAATGCGCTTGATCAGGCTTGCATCGATGCTATCTCACATCTTGATCTTCACGCCCTAACGCACGGCTGTGAAGCGTGTGGCATAACAGGCGTAAAAGCAATGGTTCAAAGCGCACTTACACGCAATTTTCAAGCCCATTTTTTAGATTACCGCACAAGTTTTGCACGCAGTAACGATGCGAGTCGCGTGGTCGGTTATGCCTCGTTTGTGCTGGGATAAGGTTAGTTGTGTGCATTAATTTTCTTCCTCGACGGCCTGTGTTATACTTTCGCATTCACACTCAAAGGCTATTAATGCAACCTAAAAAAGATTATTTTCATGAAAAATCAAAACAGTATGAAAAAGAAGCTGCGCGCACCAACAACGTCAAAAACATTGGTGAAGCTATTTTAGAGAGACTAACGTATGATAAAACGACAACCCATGTGATGGATTTTGGCTCAGGCACAGGGCTTTTGACCGAACAGATCGCTCCCTTTGTGCGCAAAATGACCACCATTGATATTTCTCCTTCGATGAACGAAGCGCTTCGTGCCAAGAAAGAGCAACTCGGGTGTGAGCTGAACATGTTAGAGCTTGACTTGGTCAGTAGCGAGCTGGATGAGAACTTTGATGGTATCATCTCTTCGATGACGATTCACCATGTCGAAGATGTACAAGCCCTCTTTCACAAATTTCATCGCTTGCTCAACCGTGGAGGTACCATTGCGCTGGCGGATTTGGACAAAGAAGATGGCAGTTTTCACACCGAAGATATGGGCGTGTTTCACTTTGGTTTTGACCAAGAAGTGTTTGCTACTTGGGCTCAAAATGCAGGATTTGAGGATGTCTCTATCGAAATTGTCAGCGTGGCGAAAAAACCTTATGGAGACTACCCCATCTTTTTACTCACCGCACGCAAGCAGTAAAAGACTCTGTTGTGAAATGCTCCCACATTTCACAACAACTTCACCCACACCTTAACCAATTATTCCTCTTTAGAAGAGCTTTTTTTGCGTAAAAATTCTTTACATGTAACGCTAAAATGGCGATAAATTTACCCTAGAAAAGCGTTCATGTTTTGAAATGTAACTTATTTTTAACACAATATTTTAATTTCTTTATATTTTTTGAACTAGTACCTAAAATTGAACTATTTTAAGAGTAAATTAGTAACACTTAAGATTAATTCGCACTATTTTTGTGGTGTAAAGAGCCATATGTGAAGAGACCGTAAGAGTTTTTTAAGAGCTCTTACGGTTAAAAGTCTACTGTTTAGATCTCGTCTGCAAGCGCTACGTTGTACAAAATATCATCCGTTGGATGGCGATACATCGGCATTCCAAGGCGTTTTTCATCCAAGATGTGCCCTATAAATCCAATGGATCGTCCCAAAACAAACAGCGCATTGAGTGTTCCTGCTTCGATAAAATTATCGATTTCATGCTCCGCATACCCTAGTGAACGCCACATATCAACCATCAAAACACCGATGGTTCCATCAACATTTAAGATGAGATTGTCTTTTTTAGAGGTCGTTATCGCCTCGACCTCTAGGGCAAATTCAAGCAATGAAGTCTGCGGAAAATGCGCTTTTGCGTACTTTTTCAAGCCTGAGACCCGCAAATCGGGATTGCGTACCGACTTGACACGATGACCAATGCCTGAGATCGTTTTACCCTCTTTTTTCATATAGTCCAAAAACTCACTGGCACTCATCGTGTTATCGTTTGCGTATTTAAAATAGCGTGCCGCATCATCAATCGCCCCACCAAAGCGAGGACCTATGGTTAAAAGACCGCTCACAAGTGAGCTTACCATGTCTTTTCCTGCGCGTGCAGTTACCTTGGCATTGTGCGCTCCAGAAACAGCAGGACCATGATCCGCAACCGTCTTTAAAACGGTTTCAATATAATCCGTTGCCCATTTGGGGTAGCGTTTTTTAAACCATAAAAGCGCAATCACATCACCAATGCCAAAGCCCGTTTCAGGCGTTGCTAAAGAGCTAATAGGATAGCCTGCATAGGTCGCTTCATCGCCCCTGTCGTCTGAAATCGTACAGATAAACTCTTTTCCTCGACGGATTTTAGGGATGATTCTAAGCTCAGGCTCGATGATTTTTTCAATCACACCTTGCTCGCAAAGCATGGTATAGACTTTAGCAATGGTATGTGGCAAATCATTAAAACTTGCTGGTACATGTAAGCCAGCTTCTGCCATCGCTTTGTTTTTAGCCCCTGCCGTTTCAGCATCCGCATTAGCAGAAGCCCCCGCATGTCCAAACTGCACGCCTGAGCTAAAATACTTCGCAATCGTTCCGATACACCACGCAATTACAGGCTTTTTGATGCGACCTGATTTGACCGCCTCGATGACTTTATACTCTTCCAATCCTCCCACTTCGCCTAGAAGCACCAAGTATTTGACATTGGGATTGTCTTCCATGCGAAGAAGATTGTCGATAAAAACAGAGCCAACAAAACGATCTCCACCAATAGCAATGCCCTCAGCAATACCATCCGCGTGCATCGCAATAATATTGCCAAGCTCGTTAAAAAGCCCACCTGAACGGGTCACAAGTCCGCATGAACCTCCTCGATGCAGCTTTGAAGCGATGATATTCTCAATCGTTCCCCCGATATTGGCGATTTTAAATGCCCCCGGAGCGATGCCACCCACCGTAGCAGGTCCTATAATCACAACGCCTGCATCACGCCCTGCTTGGTTCATCTTTCGAGCAAGCCTCTCAGGAATGCCCTCTGCTGTGACCATAATCATCCTAAAATGCCCTCGGATACCAATCGCCTCCATCGTTACGTCATACGCGGTACGAAACGAAGCAAAATTAAGCAATATATCTGCTTGCGGATAGGCATTTGCGGCATCAATAGTGTTTCTAAAAATTGGCACCATAATCTCATCAGCACCGTAAAAAAACTTTTCAAATTTGTTGTTGGATGTAGGTGCTACAATCGCCGCCACAGAGGGCTTCATGCGATTGACACTGTAATCATAATCAAGCATTCTTTGAATAGCACTGGTATTGAGATTCCAAAAAATGGCCTGTGTCTCTTGGGTAAATAAAGCGCTCATCTTTGTCTCCTTAGTGTTCAAGTGCCATACGCACGATATCCGTGATATGGGTTTGAGGTCCGTAAACTTCGATAGAAAGACCCAAACGATCCGCCGCTTCTTTGATCTCTTTTAAACCCTTTTCATAATTAGGCCCGCCACGCCTTACATAGATGCGTGTACCAATCGTTTTCATTTTATCGGCGTACACCTCAAGGGCTTGGATAATGCCGGTAAACGTCTTAGCTACGTCCGTAAAATTGGCAATGGCACCTCCGATAATTAAAATTTTATCGCGCCCTTTTGGGTCTTTATGACGGGTCATCAAATCCAAAACCGTTTCAGCGTAAAAGCGTGTTTCATCCGTGGTAGGGCCACCTGAATACTCGCCATAATTTGCCAAATCGCTCACGTTACCACTCAAATCAGCAATCGTGTCGGCATACACCACCGAAGCACCACCCCCTGCAACCATCGTCCAGATGCGCCCCATAGGATTGAGCACGATCAGTTTCAAGGAAGCTCCCGATTTAGCGTCCGCATCAGCAATGGCTTTTTCTTCTGTGGATTGGTCTTCCATACCAAAAGCGGTTGGAAATTCTGCACCACACCAATCCTCTTTCATCATAAATCCCGCCGTATCATCCAACCGTGCCACCACATCCATAATGTGCATGTCATTGCCAATCATTACGATAGGATTGATCTCAAGATACGCAAAATTCATATCACGATAAAAGGTATAAAACTGCTCTGCAAATGTGATAAATCGCTCTTTATTTTCAGCGGGAATGCCCTCAGGCACATTGGCTCGAATCAGATGCGAGATGTTGGCTTCATCCATCATGATAGGAACCACCACCTCATTTACCTTACTCTCCCATCCCTCTTCCACTTCCATTCCACCCTCAGCAGAGAGGTACAGTACATCATCCTCCCCCACCGTTGTGGCACTAATGTAATACTCTTGATCTTCGCTGTGTGGCGTAAATGGCTCTACAATAAAGCGATTTAACGTGCCTTTTTGACCTGAGAGAAGAATCGTCTTATACGAAATCTTCTCATCAATCCAAGCTGCCGCATCTTCAAGCGTCACATCGCCTACTTTTTTTGTTTTGTATAAAACGAGGTTATTTTTGCCACGTTTACCAAAGAGCATATCGGGCTTTGCAACCAAAGGCACTTGTTTGAGCCACTCAAAACCATGCTCATTGGCTTTTGTGCGCAACGCATCGCCACTGCTAACTGAGACCGATCTAAATCCATAGTGAAATCCGCTAAAGTATTTTCCCCAATGTTTCGAAAAAATAGCTTTGCCATCGTATTCACAAATTCCCCTTTGTGCCATCTGCTACTTCTCCTGTTTTTCATTTTTACACGCTTCTTAGGCAAAGCCTAAAAAGCTACGTTGCACTAGGCGCTAAAGCTTGCCTCGTGCGAGGCAGAGGCTTAAGCATTTTTTAGTGCTTATTGTTTTTACACTTTAGACGCTTTCGAGGCAGAAGCTGTCGTTACCATGCTTTACATGTAAAGCTTCAAAAGTTATCTGGCACCCAGTAGAAATTACTTTGTCTCAAAAAACTTATTGAGATTAAGGACGTCAATTAATTCTCTGACTGAGCGTATGGATTCGGCAAAAAGTCTGTCTTGTTCGGCGTCTAAGCTTGGGGCAAATACCTGTTCTACCCCTCGTGCACCCAACATGACAGGAACACCGCTGACAACATCTTCATACGCATATTCACCCTCAAGCATCACGGCACAAGGATAGACCAGTTTTTTATCTTGCAAAATAGACTCAACCATCAGTGAAGTTGCCTTTGCAGGGGCATAATAGGCTGAGCCTGTTTGCAAATATCCCACGATTTCAGCGCCACCATTTTTCGTTTTGGAGACAATTTCATTGATCTCATTCCAATCCAAAAAATCGGTTAAAGGTAAGCCCGCAACCGTCGTAAAGCGAGGCAATGGAACCATCGTATCGCCGTGTCCACCGATGACTTGTGCCCTTACTTGACCGCCAAATTCAATCTTATGTTTATTAAAAATTGCCTCTTGAATATAATGTGCCATTCGAGCGCTGTCCAAAATGCCTGACATTCCTACAACCCTGCTTCTCTCCCACCCCGTCTCTTTAAGTGCCACATAGACCATTACATCCAGTGGGTTTGAAACAGGGATGATAATCGCGTTGGGTGAATACGTCTTAATATCACGCACAACTTCTTTCATGATTTGAGCATTTTTTATGAGCAAATCATTTCGATTCATTCCAGGGAGCCTTGGGCTTCCCGCTGTCACCACCACCAAATCACAATCTATTAACTGTGCAGGTGTTTCAGCAACTTTGACAGATGTACTCATTCTAGCCGCTTGAGCGGACTGACTCATATCAAGAGCCATCCCTTTAGCACGTTCAACTTTGTGATCACACAAGATGACTTCATGTGCTAAACCTCGCATAGCTATCGAGTAACCAACGGTTGAACCCACATTGCCAACACCGACAATGCCAACTCTTTTACTTTTCCCCATGCTATGCCTCCTTGTTTTTTTATTTTTGACACGCTTTTAGAGCAGAGCTCTAAAAACTACGCTAACGCTGTGTTCACTTCGGCAGTGAGCCCACGCGCCTATGGCGCTTTTACTGAAGTTCTTGCAGAACTTTTGACACGCTTTTAGAGCAAAGCTCAAAACGAAGTTTCTGTGAAAAAACTACGCTAACGCTGTGTTTGCTCTAGCAGTGCGCCAAAGCACGTTTGCAGTATAGCACCTAATCATACAAATTTTGTATGTTTTATATAAATAAAGAGTATATTTGTAACTTATTTAGTTAGTTTGATACAAAATTACACTCAAATAATCTTTTAATAAACTCTTCAAGATACAATTATGTGTATATTTGAAACATAAAGGCACAAAATGAAATACGACGTCATTGTGGTTGGCAGTGGTATCTCAGGAATGAGAGCTGCCATTGAGGCAAAAGAGCTAGGTGCCAATGTGGTTCTGATAACAAAGTCTTCCCCATCGGCCAATAATTCCTTTATGGCAAAGGGTGGCATTAATGCCGCTTTTGGAAACATGGGCGATAACGACAACATTTTTCAGCACATCAACGAGACGCTTAAAAGCTCTGTTGATATAGGGAATGAAGAATCGATTCGTATCTTTTGTGAACAAGCCCCTGCGGCGGTGCGTGAACTGGTGGGCTATGGTGTCAAGTTTAGCAGGCTTGAGAGTGGCAAACTTGCGCAACGCCCTTTTGGGGGCTCAAAATTTAAACGCACCGTGTATGCCTCCGATGAAACGGGACCTGCCATCATGAAGGCTCTGTATGAGGTGATTAAAGAGTATGAAATTGATATTATCAAAAATCATATGGCGATTAACCTTATTATGAAAAACAACATTATTTCAGGGATAACGCTTTTTGATGAAGAGAGTCAAAAAGTGGTTGTGTGTGAAGGCAAAAGCATTATTTTGGCCATGGGTGGGTTTGGCTCTTTGTACAGAAACTACACATCCAATGTCAAAGACGCTACAGGAGATGCCATCGCAATAGGACTTCGTGCGGGACTCAAAGCGATGAATTTGGAGTTTGTTCAGTTTCACCCTACGGGCTTGGAAGGAACCAATTTTTTACTCAGTGAAGCCGCACGCGCGGAGGGTGGTAAATTGGTCGATGAAAATGGCGACTCTTTTGTCGATGAGCTCAATACCAGAGACTTCGTCACACGTGCCATCTTTAAAGAGATGCAAAAAGGCAATAAAGTCTATTTGGATTTACGCGATGTGCCCACTGAGGTTATCGATACAAAGCTTGTCAGCATCAAAAAAAGGGTTTACACCCTTAAAAAACTAGATCCAAGCAAAGACTTGATTCCCGTTACCCCTGTGGCACACTATACCATGGGTGGGATTCAAACCGATGTGATCGGAAAAACCAGTATCAAAGGGCTGTTTATCATCGGAGAAGCAGGCGACAATGGGGTGAATGGTGCCAATAGACTTGGGGGAAATTCACTCAGCCAAGGAGCTGTTTTCGGAAAGATTTCAGCGTATGAGGCTATCAAATTTGCCAACAAGATGAAAAAGTTTAACGGCGTGGATTATTATGACATCACCAATGACATTCATTTGGTCGAGCGGCTAGAAGCGCTTGCTAAGCATGTCGATGCCAACGCCCTTCGCAATGAAATAGGGCAGATCATGTTTGAAAAAATTGGCATTATCCGCACGGAGGCTGACCTTCAAAGTGCCTTGAAACGATTTGAAGAAATGGAAGAGTCTATGGAAACAATGCAAAGCGATAAGCCCTCAACCATCAAAAGCATACTTGAGCTGATAAATGTCCTCGTGGTGGCAAAAGCAGTTGCCAAATCAGCCCTGCTTCGAGAAGAGAGCAGGGGGTCGCATTTTCGCATAGATTATCCTGAAAAAGATCGAAAATTTAAAACCAATACACTCATTGGATTGGGGGATTTATAGCCTTACATGTAACGCTATTTTTTATCGCGTAACGATGAAGTTACGCGATAGGAACATAAATCTCGGTACGCAAATTCTCAGGCTTGGTGCGCCTAGGATCGCGGTTGAGGTACTTTTCAAAAATGGGTTTATCGCGTAGTTTCACACCACTTTGCACGATCCATTGACCGATTTCATCATACGTTGCTTTGAGATTTTCATACGCACCCTTATGCAAAAAGACTGCACATTTTCCACCCTCCATCACCTTGCGAAACACTTCACCTTTTGACTCAACACTCACATCATTACAGCTAATGCACGCATCGTAGCGCAGTAAATCTGGCTCTATAAGATTAGGATTGTCATGCCCGATGCCAAAGTGCATCGTCTCTTTGTCCATAATTTTTTTATGAAACTTCATCTTCTGCTCATACGCAAAAGGCATCAACACATTCCACGCTTCACACGCTGAGGTCGCATACGAACCTGTTTTTCGTACATATAAAACCGCTATCGGCTCTACATTAACCACTTTTGGCGCTACCATCACAACTCCTTTTTTCGCTTTGAGCTGATCCGCAAAAGCTCTCGGACTCATCCCAAAATGTTTTTTAAACGCTTTGGTAAAAGAGGCATTGGTTTCGTAACCACTATCAAGGGCGATCTGAGTGATTTTTGGCTCGATTTTAAGCTTCCACGTCGTTCCTTGAAGCCTTATACGACGAATGTAATCCCCAATGTTCTCACCACTCACAGCCCTAAAAATCCTATGAAAATGATACTTTGAAAACCCCGCCACTTTGGCTAATTCTTCAAGAGTCAGCTCCTGCGCATAGTTCGCTTCAATGTAAAAGATGACCTTATACACACTGTGAACGTAGTCCTCTTTGGTGATCTCTTTCATAGCCCCTCTTTAAAACGTTTATGTGAAAGTGTAGAGTAATAGTAAAATTAAAACTACTCCATGGTTGCTAAGTTTTGAAGTATGAACATAGTCTTGTGAAATGAACGGCTTTAGTTCCTTCATCGTACACAATACATCCCAACTTGGCATATTTTCTCATTTTAAAGTTTATTTTCAATCACAAACGGTGGCAATTTTTCAAATTCAACATACAGTTTTTCAATTTCATTTAAATCGTTTATAAAACTTTTGTCTTCTGTCTTATACGCCAAATATTCAGGCAAACCGTATGCCCCTTTAAATACTTGCCTTTGTGGTATCAATATCCAAACACATCCATTTGGAAATTTATTTAAAGTTTCTACTGCAAAACAATCTAATTCATCCGTAATAGTTATAACTATAGGTTGCTTATTTCCTACTAGATAAAGTAGTAAAACCAAGCTATTATTTATAGGAAGTAATATAATTGTAGTGCCACCTTTCCACGCAATTATTTGTGAGACATCCTTTAAAAGAGTATTGGATTCAGAAAAAAAGTTAGATATTTTATGTTCATAGTTTTGCAATTTCTGATAATCACTTTCCCAGATAACTTCTCTTAGAATTTGTGCATAATTGGAGTTGCTATACTCTTCCCCAAATAAATTATGCCCAATAGCCAAAGCAATTTTAGATAAAAATCGTATTTCAAACCCTATTTGAAATACAAGCTGATTGATTTGTAGCCTGTTCTCTTCCGATATTTTTGTAATCTCATTTATAATATTTTGCTCATTTGAACTTGGAGAGTTCAAAAAATTATTTTCATTTTGAATGTTAATATTAGTGCTATATCGCTTTGCATTCTTAAAATACTCTCTATAAGAAACAAGTAATTTTTTAATCCATTGAGAATTATCTGTTGAAGAAACAAGATACGCTTCGCCCGCTCTTTTTTTGTCATTATGCCCTATTGGATTGCCTCCAGCATAAGCATTAAATCTATCCGAATAGTTATTGTGAAAATGATAGACTCTACTACCCCCTTGCCACAACCAAGAATCACAATCTTTGTATATAGGATGATTTACTTGTTCATTCTTGCCCATATACATGAAAGGTATAACATACTTATCATCTTCAAAATTTATATAATTCAAAAAGTCCATTGATGCGTTCTTTTTAATAAAAAAATTCTTTAAAAAGATACCATCAACATCTAACCCTAGTTTACTATTACAATCTTTACATACTTGTCTTGTTTTAAAAAGACTATCAGTTATTACTTTTCCACCAAGAGCCACAGGGAAAATATGTTCTAATGAAAAACTATCTTCATCTTTTGCTATATTACAATATAAGCATTTTATTTTTTTAATCTCGAGATCTTTTTGCACTAAATTACCTTTTCCCCTCAATATGTTCTATCAACTCTTCTATCACATCGACATAGTCTTGCGCATTGTCGCTCGCTTTTGCCGCGAGAATAGCACCTTCGATGGTTGAGGTGATGAAGAGTGCCAGTTTCGTTGTATCACAGGGTTTCATCTCTTTTACTTCAATGGCTTTGTCTAAAATGGCTTTAATATTCGCGCGAAACGCTCCGTAGATAGACTTCATCAGCGTGTTGAAATCTTCGTCGATGTTGGACATCTCTTGGACGATGTTGGCGATGGGGCATCCGCGTTTGAAGTCTCGCACAGAGGTGTCGCGTAGGCGTGTGTAGAACTCTTCTAAAAAGCCGCTGGTGTAGGTTTCGACGTAACGGTATTTTTCGGCATTTCTTTGAAGGATTGTCTCTTCGATGGAGGCGAGTGCCATCTCTTTTTTATTGGCAAAAAAGTGATACATCGAGCCTTTGTGTACACCCGCTTTGGCTAAGATGTCGGAGAGTGATGCGCCTTGATAGCCGTGTGAAAAGACCTCGTCAAATGTTGCGTTGATAAGCTTGTCGCGTGTCGTTTCCATAATTCTTCCTTTATATTCTAGGCAAATTATAACATATTTTTACGCCCCTTGACTGTTTGGTCAATTTTTGTTAAAATGCCACTTGACCAAACAGTCAAGGAGGTTTTATGAAACGTGCTCTTATCGTTGTAGATGTACAAAATGAATATTTTGAAGGTGGCGCTTTGCCTATTAGCTACCCGTCCAATAGTTTTGAGAGAATCAAAACCGCCATTGCTGAAGCGCAAAAAGCGGGAATTTTGATCGTTTTTATGCAACACACCAGCCTCAAAGAAAATGCGGGAGCGTTTGTGAGAGGAAGTCATCTGTGGGAATTTCACGATGAGATCAAAGCCATTAAACCCGATCTTTACATCGAAAAAAACCATGCGAGCTCTTTTGTGGGAACGGACTTAAACTACAGGCTTAGAGCTCTTGGTATTGACACGGTTTCCATCATCGGGTACATGACGCAAAACTGTTGCGATGCTACGGCAAGAGATGCCTCACAGCTTGGCTATAATGTTGAATTTCTCAGCGATGCCAATGGTACACTGGATTTTGAGAACACTGCAGGAAGCGTGAGTGCGGAAGCGTTGCACCGAGCTTTTTTAGTCGCGCAGGCGTTTGGATTTAGTCGCGTTTTAACGCTAAACGAATGGATACCATTACTTAAAAAGGATTAATGTATGAAAATCGTTTTTTTAGATGCCCAAACGATGGGAAAAGATATTGACCTAAGCCTCTTTAAATCCTTTGGGGAGTTTCACACGTACGAAACCACGTCACCCGAAGAGTGTGTTGCGCATATCGCAGATGCAAACATCGTTTTGACCAATAAAGTCCTCATCGATGCCGCGACAATGGATGCGTGCCCACAGCTTCAGCTCATTTGCGTCACGGCAACGGGAACGAACAATGTTGACTTGGTACATGCAGGCGAAAAGGGCATCGTGGTTAAAAATGTGGCAGGCTACTCCACCGCGTCCGTAGCGCAAACGACGATCATGCTAGCACTTAGCCTTATCGGTCGTTGCGGCTATTACGACGATTTTGTCAAAAAAGGTGGCTGGGTTGAAGCGCCAACATTTACGCATATCGAGCGTCCTTTTTGGGAACTGAAAGGCAAACGTTGGGGGATTATCGGGCTTGGAACGATTGGTAAAGAGGTGGCGAAGATTGCGACGGCATTTGGATCGGAGGTTGTTTATTTCTCCACCAGTGGCGCCAATAATGATGCGTTCTATCAACGACTTAGCTTAGAAGAGATGCTTCAAACATGTTCTGTTATCAGCATCCACGCACCGCTCAATGCTCAAACCAAAGGGCTTATAGATAGTAACGCGCTCACCCTAATGAGCGAGGGTTCCGTGCTTGTCAATGTCGGGCGTGGCGGCATCATCGATGAGGTAGCCCTTGCAAAAATTATCGATGAAAAAGAGCTTTACGTAGGACTTGATGTCCTTGAAACTGAGCCGATGCAAAAGGCACATCCACTTTTACATGTAAAGCATCCTGAGCGTCTGATTATGACGCCGCATATCGCATGGTCAAGCGTTGAAGCACGCACAGCGCTTATGAATTTGGTTGCACAAAACATTCAAAATTTTCTAAATCATTAAGGAGATATGATGCCATTAATCACAACCGTCAAACCCGAAAACGCCACAGGTGAGCTCGCCGAGCTTTATGGAAAAATAGAAGCGATGCGAGGACGCGTAAGCAATTCAGCGCAGATCTTTAGCGCAAGTCCTGAGCTCATCAAACAGCAAATGAGTTTCATCGAATACTACATGGTCAAACAAAAAGCCCTCTCGATGCCGCTTTTAGCAAGCATTCGTATGCTGATTTCCGATAAAAACAGCTGTAGCTATTGCGTTGATTTTAACGCCTCAATCCTCATCAACATGATGGGATGGACACCAAAGGATGTCGAAGCGATGCGAGCCAATCCAAACGATGCCAAACTAGACACCAAAGAAAAAGCGATGCTTCTGTTTGTTCTCAAAGCAGTACGAACACCTCACGACGTTGAAGCCAAAGATGTCCAAGCGTTGCGTGATCTTGGCCATACCGATGGTGAAATACTGGATGCAACAAACCACGGTGCACGCATGTCTGCCATCGACATTATCTTTGATGCGTTTAAAATCGAGAAAGATTTTTAATTTTTAACGATTCTGCTTAAGAGCCTTAGGTATTAAAATACAGGGCTCTTCTTCTCTTTTTATCTTTACATGTAAAGATGCAAACTCACTTTTAAAAATAAACTTTCTATTTAAGTAAAATTTAATATGTGCGTGATACCTATGTTAGTTCACTCCTTTATAATGGTTTCAAATTTAAAGTTTAAAGGAGTTACCATGGGTTTCAAATTACCAAGATCACTTGCAAAAGGTTTAGCGTTAAGTCTGCTCGTTGCGACAGCTAGTTTTGGTTTCACAGAAGGCACAGACTATGTGAAACTTGAAAAACCGATTGCAAATGCAGATAAAACACTCATCAAAGTCTTTAGTTATGATTGTCCATTCTGCTACAAATACGACAAAGCCGTTACACCTGTGATTGTTCCGAAACTACCAGAAGGTGTTACATTTAGACCATTCCATCTCAAAACAAAAGGCAAATACGGTGAAACCGCTAGCCAACTTTTTGCGACATTA
The DNA here is from genome assembly GCF_000568815.1 of Sulfurospirillum multivorans DSM 12446. Classification (NCBI taxonomy): domain Bacteria; kingdom Pseudomonadati; phylum Campylobacterota; class Epsilonproteobacteria; order Campylobacterales; family Sulfurospirillaceae; genus Sulfurospirillum; species Sulfurospirillum multivorans. Next base: position 56,626 of record NZ_CP007201.1, on the reverse strand, counting down.
TTAGTAAAAGATCAAGACAACGGACTCAAATCTGCTTTTGATGAAAAATCACAATTCAAAAAAGCAAAAATGGCATACTACAACGCATACCATGATAAAAAAGAGCGTTGGGATGCAGGTGCCGAGAGCTTCTTGGAGACAGGACTTAAAGCGAGTGGTTTAAGCAAAGCAGAGTTTGATACAGCTAAAGAAGATCCACGAGTGAAAGCACTTCTTGCAGAGTGGGAACAAAGCTACGAAGTCGCCAAAGTCCAAGGTGTTCCTGCCTTTGTTGTCAACGGAAAATATTTGATTAAAACAGCGTCTATCACGTCACCCGATGGTATGGTAGAGCTCATTAAAGAGCTTCTTACCAAATAAGGAATAAACAATGAATTTTTTTAAAAGCATGTGGCAGGAGTTTAAATCCTGCCCAATGGGTGCGATTGCAAAATGGCAAGATGAGCGTTTTTTATGGCTCGTCATGGCAGGAGCCAGTATCTTTTTAATCTTAGTTGCGCATACACTGTTTCAACACTATGTGTATATGAAACCATGTGAACAGTGCGTTTACATTCGTTTTGCTTTCCTTTGTATGGCAATTGGTGGATTGGTTGCAGCCATTGATCCTAAAAATAGTGTACTGAAAATTATTGGCTATGTCTTTGGTTTTTGGGGAATCATTCAAGGAATTATGTATAGCACAAAGCTTAATGCCATTCACCATGCCGCGCACAGCGATAATCCCTTTGGTGTTCAAGGCTGCTCAGCGGAGCCTCGTTTTCCTTTTGGTCTTCCTATGGACACATGGGCACCCGATTGGTTTAAACCCACAGGCGATTGTGGATTTGATAGTCCTATTGTTCCAGATGGTGTAGAACTTAGCGGATTACAACAATTTCTTGTTGATTTTTATGCAGATGGTTGGTACCTTTTCCCAGCATCTCATTCGGTCAATATGGCACAAGCGTGCCTCTTTGCCTACATCGTTTGCTTTATTCTGCTTGGCGCTATGGGTGCGAGTTGGATTCTTAAAATGATCCAGTCTAAAAAAGCGTAATCATCTTTTTTCTATCGGGTAAGCTTGCTTTTAATCCTTGCAAGCTTGCCTCTTCTTCATCATCTTTTTGGAGTTCATTATGAAAATTTTTTTGATATTTATCTGCATTGCTCTGTTTTGCTTCAGTGGAATGCTTTTACTTCAAGCGAATAATAATGAGCCAAAAAAAACACCTACCATCAAAAGTAAACCTCTCCGCAATGCTTTTTTATCACAAAACATTCCCATCATAGACATTAGAACCGAACCAGAATGGCATGAAACGGGTGTTATACCCCAAAGCTACCTCATAACATTTTACAAAGAAGATCAAAGCTATAACGAAAAAGAATTTTTAGAAGCGTTAAATGCCATTGTTAAAAAGGATGACACATTTGTTATTCTATGTCGCTCAGGTAACCGCTCAATGAAAGTTACTCATTTTCTTGTCGCACAAGGCTATACACATGTTATTAACTTAAGTGGTGGCATTCAAGAAGCTCTTAAAAACGGGGTTAACACTATTCCCTATGAACACTAGTAACTAACAAAATTTATCTATCCAGGTGTGTAGATGCCACCTTCTCCTTTTTATAAAAATCATGATCTTCTCTATTTTACTATTTCAGTAAAAATTAATATTAACGTTATTCTCCCGTTAGGCGCAGGTTTTATACTTACACTAAGTTTTTTAAATTAGATCATAACTTAAAGAAAAAATTCAAAAGGAGATTTTATGAGAGTCCGTAAAATGTTGTCATCTGCCATTGTTGCAGGTATTGTCTTAAGTGTCGTTCCAACGATGTCCTTTGCAATTGGTGGAGCCAGTGGTCCAAAAGTAGATTATGCAATCCCAGGAAAAATTGGTGAGGTGGTTGTCAATCCTTATGAAGTTGCACCGCTTACAGCTGTTATTCGCAGTGGTGGTTATGATCTCAAAGATGTTTCGGTACGAATCGTTCCAAAACCAGGTGGACAAGAAATTAAGTACAAAGTTACCGACCAAAATGTACTGACCCATGGTGGTATCCCTGTATTTGGTCTTTATGCAGATTATCAGAACACGGTTGAAGTTGAATACACTAAAAGCGTCAACAACGCTCAAGGTGAACACATTAAAGAAAGCTACAAAATCTATACCACAGGCGTTTATTCCGATCCAAATGGTCTAGCGACAACCAAAGCTTCACTCTTCTCATCAGCGGATGTCGTTAAAGTCGATAAAGAGTTTTCAGACAGACTTTACTTTGTTAACAACTTCCTACCAAAAGCGGGAAAAGGAACACGTGCGGTTTGGAACAACCCTATGGGTGGTGCATTGGAGTGGAATTACTATCCACAAAATTTCATCATTGATACTAAAGGAGAAGTACGCTGGTTCATGAACGCACAACCTATTTATGATATTAACTCCATTTACAAAGCTGGTGTTATGATGGGCTTCAAACAAAACGTTGATGGTGCTATGACATGGGGTTATGGTCAGCGATATGTTAAGTACGACATCATGGGTAAAGAGATTTTCAATCGCCAACTTCCAGCAGGTTACAACGACTTTTCACACTCACTTGACGTTTCTCCAAACGGACACTACTTTATGCGTGTTGGTAGTGCCAACCAAAAACGTTTAGATGGTAAAAACGTACGAACCGTTAGAGACGTGATCATCGAAGTTGAACCACAAAGCGGAAAAGTGCTTGATGAATGGAAACTCTACTCTATCCTTGATCCATACAGAGATATTAATATGAAAGTGCTTGACCAAGGCGCTGTCTGTTTAAATATCGACGCCTCAAAAGCAGGACATACGCTCTCTGCTGAAGAGTTAGCAAAACAAGATGCTTCCGATAAATTTGGTGATGTTGTAGGTTCTGGTCCTGGACGTAACTGGGCACACGTTAACAGCGTTGACCACGATGCGGAAGACAACTCTATCATCATCAGTTCACGCCACCAATCTGCAATGATCAAAATTGGCCGTGATAAACAAGTGAAATGGATTTTAGGTAGCCCTGAAGGCTGGAATGCTAAGTACAAAGATAAACTCTTAACACCGGTTGATTCAAAAGGCAATAAAATTGATTGTGGTCCAAGCGGTTCAAAATGCCCAGGTTATGAGAGTGACAAAGGTGGATTTGACTGGACATGGACACAGCATACCGCATTTAAAATCGATTCAAAATCAAAAGGTGAAATCCTTTATCTAAGTGCGTTTGACAATGGTGATAGCCGTGGTATGGAACAACCTGCAATGCCAAGTATGAAATACTCTCGTGCGGTTATTTATAAAGTTGATCAAAAGAAAATGACTGTTGAGCAAGTATGGGAATTTGGTAAAGAGAGAGGCAACAAATGGTTCAGCCCTGTTACATCCATTACTGAATATCAAACTGATAAAGACTCTGTCTTTACGTACTCTGCAACTGCAGGTGCGGATTTTGATCTTGCGACAGGTGGATTCAAATCTGATCCAAATCCATTCATTATGGAGTTCAAATACGGTGCAAAACAACCTTCTGTTGAAATCCAACTCAAAGATACAACAGGTTATCAAGCAATGCCATTTAGCATTGAAAAAGCATTCTCAAAATAATCTACGCATTCAAGTCCCAAGAGAAATTTCTCTTGGGACTAACTTTACTCACCGCTATAAGGCTTTAAAACATATCCTGAATTCGTCACATTTTCGATATTGATTTTGCCAAGCTGTTGTTTGATACGTAAAATAGCAACATGCAAAACACTTTTATTGATCGCTTCACCATCATAAACATAGTCTTCAAACATTTCATACGTCACGAGCCGTCCAAAGTTATAACACAATAACCAAAAGATTTTATGGTTCTTATGCGTCAGAAAAATAGGCTCTTTATCTTTATAAATGACCTCTTTTCGGGTAGTGTTCAAGATTCTGTGTCAACATCGGATAATTCCTAAAATTGTATCATAAGTTTAAAGCGTCATCAAGCCGTCCCTCAAAGTGAATGGCTAATTGAGAGATTGTTAAGCTCCAGTTTCTAATTGGCATAGTCCATTTTTGCTGGGCATTTTGAATCCCCATATAAAGTAGTTTTAGCAGGCTATCATCATTGGGAAAAGCACCTTTGGTTTTCGTTAGAGTTCTAAACTGGCGGTGGACTGATTCGATGATATTAGTTGTGTAAATAACTCTACGTATATCTTCTGGATATTGGAAGTAGACAGATAAATTATCCCATTTATTTCTCCAAGATTGAAAGACGATAGGGTATTTTTTACCCCATTTTTCTTCCAACTTATCAAGCTCAAATTCTGCTTCTTCTTTGGTAAAAGCTTGATAGACGGCTTTGAGTTCTTTAGCAAATTGTTTTTGATAAGCAGAGCCCACATATTTGAGACTGTTGCGTATTTGGTGAACTACACAGAGTTGCACCTCCGTATCTGGAAAGACTGAGTTTATCGCTTCTGGAAAGCCTTTAAGCCCATCTACCGAAGCAATGAGGATATCTTTAACGCCACGGTTTTGCAAATCGGTAAGCACCTGTAGCCAGAATTTGGCGCCTTCACTTTCATTGAGGTAAAGTCCCAAGACTTCTTTCTTGCCATCCACTCGAACACCAAGCACTGTATAAAATGCTTTTGAGATGTAGCGACCATCCTCTTTTACTTTGTAGTGAATGGCATCTAAGAATATAAATGGATACACAGCTTCTAAGGGTCTTGTTTTCCACTCTTGAAGCATTGGTATTATCTTGTCGGTTACGGCGCTTATAGTGGCTTTAGAGAAGCCTACGCAGTAAAAATCCTCTATGTGTTTGGCTATTTGGGAATAGCTATTGCCAAGTGCGAAGAGAGAAAGAATCTTCTCTTCGATTTCACTCGTCATGCTGGTCTGGTTTTTCTTTACGATTTCAGGTTCAAAGCTACCGTTACGGTCTCTTGGAACATCAAGTTCAAAGGCACCATGATCGCTTTTCATAGTCTTTGAACTATAGCCATTTTTTCGATTTCTATTGAGGTCTTGGGAGAGGTGCGAATCTATCTCAGCTGCTAGCGCGGCTTCGGTTAGCTGTTTGATGAGTGATCCTAAGGCTCCATTTGAGCCACCAATACTCTTGCCGGCTTTAATATCTTGAGCAAATTGCTCTACGTCTATTTCTATCTTCATATCTGTGTCCTTGGGTATTTGTTATTTTACCCGATTGACACAGAATTCTGAACGGTCCCTCTTTTCGACTATCGATCGTAATATCGGGTCTTAGCTGTTTTAATGTTTGTTCAATGCGCCCTGAAGTCATCAAAAGGGCGGTTTGCAACTCTTTAATCTCAATCGGTTTGCGCAAAAAACTGCACGCTCCTTCATGAATGCTTGAGATAAGATTTTTGTCCGTATCAAATGATGTCATCACAATGAAAAGTTGGGAAGGCTTTAGTGTTAAAATTTCTTTCATCATCTCAAAACCGTTAATTCCGGGCATGTGAATATCAGTCACGATAATATCTACACGATGCTCTTTAAAAACTTCCAGTCCCTCAAGCCCATCTTTTGCTTCATAATACGACTCGCAATAAGGCTTAGTCCCTTGAGCAATCATCATGCGCGCTATATCATCATCTTCTACCACTAAAATAGATAAATGTTTTAATAAATTCAATGTGGTAATGTGCATCTTTTACTCTTTCTTTGAAATATATTGAGGGAAAATCAGACGAAATGTTGTTGGAGAAGAAGCGTTGTATAAAACTAAATCTCCCAACAGTTTCTCTTTTGCCAGCTTTTTAGCGAAATAAAGCCCAATACCTGAACCTTCGTATTTTTTAGAAATTTTGAATTCTGAGAAGAGCGTTTCTTGCACTTCTTTGCTAATGCCTCCACCCCCATCAGAAATATCAATAAGAACTTTTCCATACTCAAGTATCACTGCAATATGAATGATCTTTTTATGAAATGCCTCTTTACCTTGCAAATCCGACGCATTTAACGACTCTTTGGCATTTTGAATCAATACTAAAAGAATTTGTTGGACAAAGTTTTCTATCGAAATAACGCGAATATTTTCAAAGCTTTTTTCATCCATTTCAATGTTAATGTTGCTTTTTGTCAATTCTATATAATTTACATGTAAAACACTTTTCATACAATCTAACAGAGAAAATTCCGTAACCGTCTCACTACAACGATAAAAATTACGAAAAATCCCGATGGTTTTGTCCATCAAACTAATTGATTTTTGACACAATTTGAGATTGTTTTCTAACGTTTGTTTATCTAAAAGATTGCGTTCTGAGAGGTCTAAAGTGCTACTGACCACCAATGCGGTTGCATTAATGGGTTGACGCAATTGATGGTTAATGCCAGAAATCAACTCTCCAATCTCCGAGATACGTGAGCGATGTGCCAACATAAATTCATATTCTTTTTGCTTACGCTCAACTCTGCGACGTAAAAATTCATGCGCGCTATTGACGACGATAAGCAGCAAAATAAAACAAAGCAGTAACCAAATGGCATGACTCGTGACCCTTTGCCTGCTTTCTTGTAAAATATCCTCTTTATCCGTTACAACGCCTATATACCAGTTAAAACGTTGAAATTTGGATAATGTAATGACTGCGTTGTCGATGATGAGTTTTTGCGGTTCCTTTGTATTTAAATCAATTTTATTCAAGAAAAATTTTTCCAATTCCTCTTGAAAATGACCCTTTTTAAAAGGCGTTAATATCTTTCCCTCGTCGTCACTGATAAAATAAGAGGCGTTTTGAGGGAAAGTGAGTTTTTCAATTTTTTCAAACAGTGACTTAGCTTTTAAAATACCGCAAAACACGCCCTCAAAATTCTCTTTATAAAGAATAGGTGTGCAAATATTGAGCGTTTTTTCCAATAAATAGCCATGAACTATAATGGCCTGAATATTTAAGACATAAATTCATCAAGATTTATTTCCAAAAAAGTTAAAATATAGCAACATTATGGAGATAAAAATGAGCAGAAAAAAAGGTCAAAGTTACAGTGCAGAGCAAAAGACAAAAATAGTGTTAGAGCTCCTCAAAGAAGAAGAGACCATTGCACAAATAGCCACTAAATATAAAATAGCTTCACAATCTATCACAAAGTGGAAAAAGCAATTTTTGGAAAATGCTTCACTGGCATTTGAACCCACTCGTGCAGCGCAAGAGTTTAAAGATGAGATAAAATCTAAAGATGAAGAGATAGCTGAGCTTCAGAAACAACTGGGTAAATCCGTTGTTGAAAAGGAATGGCTAGCAAAAAAGCTAGAGAGCTCGGTCTCATTAAATAAGCGTAAAACACTTGTTGAGAACGAGCTCGAATTAAGTAAAACCCTGCAATGTAAACTTTTGCATATCAGTCGTGCCACTCATTATTATAAACCAGTGCCCATTAGTGAACAGAATTTAAAAATAATGCATACTATAGATGAGATAGCAACAGATAATTCAGAATACGGTTATCGCTATATTCATCAGCAATTGCTTGAAGATGGCTACAATATTGGAAAAGACAGAGTATTGAAGTATATGCAATTGATGGGCATACAAGCACTGTATCCAACCAAGAAGCGTCTTACAAGTATCAAAAACCCTGAGCATACCATCTTCCCATACTTACTTAAAGAGTATTGGAGTAGAACAGGTAAAACCAAACAGATATATGTTCCAGCGCCAAATGAAGTCTGGAGTGGAGACATCACTTATATTAGAACTAATGGTGGCTTTATGTATCTTGCTGCAGTGATTGATTGGCACACTAAAGCAATCCTAGCCTATAAAATTTCAAACTCAATGGATGCAACATTAGCCACTGATGTGCTTAAAACTGCACTATTAAAATATCCAAAGCCTAAAATATTCAATAGTGACCAAGGAAGCCAGTACACAAGTTATGAGCACACGCAAGTATTGAAACAAAATGATATTCAGATTTCAATGAATGGTAAAGGCAGATCAATTGATAATATTGTGATAGAGAGATTTTTTAGAACTCTTAAACATGGTAATATTTATATCAGTGACTATCAATCTATTAAGGAGTTAAAAGAAGGTGTAAAAAACTACATCCATAAATATAATTTTAAGAGATTTCATTCAGCGATTGGCTATCAAAAACCTATGAATCTGTATCTTGAATTTATAAAAAATGTAGGGTAAGGTAACAGTAAGAGGTGGAAATTAATTGAGCTGAAAAGTTGTCTTGATTTTTCAGGCCATTATAAACAGACATCCCATAAATGGTCGTCTTCTTTTGTTGCTTTGTGTCTAAAAACCATTGTGTTTTTAAAGGCTCAATCCCCGTTTTTTCATCTATATACGTAGGATTTTCACGGTAATCATTAAATTTCATCGTATTGACATAAAAATATTGGCCGGGAATTAAAATTTGTATGGCATCAAAGTAGCGATTGTCTTGTAAAAATGTCTCTGCAAATACTTTTAGTTTTTTTTCATCTTGAAATTTCAAATCTTGGCTGAGGTATTTTACGCTTGATTCTAAGTTATTTATACGCTCTGTTATCCAAGAGGAGATCGTATAATCAATATCTTTGGCAATTAAAACACGGTTTTGATTTGCAAAACTTCTGAGCTCATTTTGTATGTGATAGAAGCCATTAAAGAGCATGAACAGAAACGCTAGTGTGAAAATAATAATGATATGATAGACTTTATAGTTTTCAACATTTTTGATGAAATGAATAAACATTTTCTTCATCGTTTTCCTTTGCATCAATTATTTTATTATATATCTTTCATATAATAAATGCGTATCAAAGGGTTTGATAAACTCAAATAGTATCCCACTACGTTACAGCGAGATACTCCAACAAAAAATCAAAATTTATAGTTTGCCTTAAACCATAACTCATCCGTATCGGTTTTGGTAACAACGTTTGAGGTATTGGTTGCTTCTTTTTCTTGTGTCACATAAATTAACTGCGTCGTGAAGCCTTTAACATAAGGAACGGCATAGGTTAGATTGGCTGCATAGGTTGTAAAGTCAGCACTTGTTCCAACGACTGAATTTCCAGCAGTCACCGCCATTTTACCTTGATCCGTCCATTGGTATTGACCTATGAATGTAAGCCCAAGAATATTGGCTTTGGCAAAATCATACGATACTTCTAGTTTGTACGAATCATTATTGGCTAATGGTGTTGTGTTAAATGGTCCACGAATCATAACACTGGTATAAGCATCACCACCAAGCCCTATACTTTCGATAACTGCGTCATTTTTACTGGTTGTCGCCGCTGCAAAGGAAAGCCCAAAACCATTCAGTTCGGAAACTCTGATGCGACCTGCGAGCATATGTCCTTCATCATTTAAAGAGTCTAAATTATTACCTGTTTTTGATCCTCTAAAATTTGCATCAAAACCTAACTTAAATCCATTCATAGGATAGGAGTAATTCATTTCAGTGTAGTAAAGATCTACATCATCAACAGCCATAGTCGAGAATGCAGTATCCATCGCTTTGACATACTGCGCTGTTAATGTTAAATTTGAAATGGATTTGTTGATAGCACCTAAACCATATACACCATCAAAAGGCACAGATACAGCATTTTTAACACCAGCAAACAGAGCTCTTTTTTCAAAATTTGGAGCATCTCCGTCTCCATCACCCATAACCGTGCTTGTTCTGCCTTGTGTTTTATCAATATAATGTGCAAAAACACTTGTCTCAGGAAGATCCGTATTGACAATCGAAACACCTTGGAACGACTCTTTAAAGATACGTGCATAGTTACCCGCTATGAGTGGCGTATTGATATATTGACGCCCAATTTTAATGTCCGTCTTACCAATCGTATAACCTAAATACGCTTCAGAAAGTGTTGAACCTGACGCCCATTGTTCGTATTTATACACCTCTTTCGCATCAGCCTGTGCAAAAGGTGTTGCATTACCTTGAAATGTAACACCCATGCGTAACCCATAAAAGGTATCGGTTACATAGCCTAATTCAATAGCTGTGTTAATGATATTTACATTGGAAGAGGCCCCTGCTGTATCTACCGTTTGATCCCAATACCATGCTTTGAGCTCGCCACTGACTTTACCATTTTTAAATGCATCTGCCAGTGTATCTGCCGCATATAAACTACTTGAAAGCCCCAAAACCATAGCTGCCACTACGCTGAGTTTAGCGAATTGCATCTCTTCTCCTTGTGTTACTTACACACTGGCAAGTTTATATTTAGTTTAAATATTAAATTTAAACTTATAGTTTCAATTATAAAGCTCCCGACTAACCAAAAGCTTACTGCAAACTTAATCTTAGTTGAAGCAAGAACCTACGATGCTACTTTTATTAAAAGTCACACCACAAAAATAAGGTATAATTCGCCTAATTCTTTTAAGGCACTTTTTTTATGATTAATAACGAAATTTTCTACCTTTTTGCCATCATTTCCGTTGGCTATATCTTAGGTAATATTAAAATCAGAGGCTTCTCACTTGATGTGACCGCTATGCTCATCGTTGCACTGATCGCAGGGCATTTTGGTATGGTTATTTCGGATGCATTTCAGTACTTTGGACTGGCGATTTTTATCTATGCGGTCGGGCTTCAGTCCGGCCCTGGTTTTTTTGACACGATCAAAAATGAAGGTCTCAAGCTCAACCTCATTGCCACAGCGCTTTTGCTCCTTCTTTTTGTGATTATTTTTGGTTTTGGCTACTTTTTTGACCTGCCAAAAACGATCATCGATGGTATTTTTACAGGTGCGCTCACCTCTGTCCCTGCCCTTGCAGCAGCACTTGAGATCAAACATACGCCTACTACTTCTGTTATCTTTGGTTTGGTTTATCCCTTTGGTATTGTGGCAACGGTGTTGTTGATTCGCGTGCTTCCTGTGCTCTTTCGTGTCGACATCGAAAAAGAGGTCGAGGCGTATGAGGCGGCACAAAAAACCCGTTTTCCTGACATTTTGACCCGAAATTTTCGCATCACCAATGAAAATTTTAAAACGACTGAAATCAAAAAATCGAAAATCGAGAGTATGACCTCTACGGTGATTGAGCGTATGACACTCGATGGTACCATCATTGATTACACCAGTGACGATGTTTCGCTGAGTTTTGGCGATGTCATCAGGGTCGTAGGTACCGATGAGCAACTGGCAAGTTTGAGCATTATTTTAGGGGAAGAGATTGGCGAAGAGCATGAGTTTCAAGACAATATGTCTGTTTTTAGGCTTTTAACCACCAACAAAGAGATCGTCGGTAAAAAAATCGGCATGATTAAAGAACTCAAATTCCTTCGCGCCATCATTACCAAAGTCAGACGCGCGGGTATTGATATTCCTGCGTATCCTGATTTAACCTTACGACTGGGTGATAAACTCTACGTGGTTGCCCCTGAAATTTACACCGATAAAGTGATAAAACTGATCGGTAATGATCTTTTAAAATACCCTGCTGCGGACTTTTTGCCTATCTCACTTGGTGTTGTTTTTGGTATTTTACTTGGAAGCATTCCTCTTTATATCCCAGGCGTTGGGGCGATTAAGCTGAGTTTCGTGGGTGGCATTTTGATTACCGCGCTTGTTTTAGGGCGTCTGGGTCGCGTAGGGCCGATTGTGTGGAATCTTTCGCCACACTCAACCACGCTTTTAAAAACCCTTGGTCAACTCATTTTTATCGCCACACTTGGTACGAATGCAGGCAAATACCTTGTCGAATCACTCGAAAATAATGGGATTTTACCGATCGTCATGGCGCTTGGTGCGTTGCTACTTTCCATGAGCTTGATCGCCTTTACATGTAAAACCATTTTAAAGATGAACTTTATCGATATTTTGGGCGTTATCTCAGGTGCGATGACGTCGACGCCTTCGTTAACGATGGCAAATAATATGACCAAAACCGACTACCCGTCCATCGCGTATGCCGCCGTTTATCCGCTGGGATTGGTGCTCGTTATCGTCCTTGCGCAACTGGGTATGAAGATAATGTAACATGCAGATGAACATTCTGACGCATAACCATTGGCTGAACCATTATGTTTTAAACAAAGAGTTTAGCCTGCTTGCGGGGATTTCTTCCAATGCGTATCGTTACTGGAAAAATGGAGAAGCCGCTAAGTTTGATGACGCTAGAGTCGTCTTTTTACGCAAAGAGAGCATCCTTCCAAAGTACAAAGAACTCGTCAAACAGTGCACAAACCTCACAGGCATGGTGCAATCCCAAGCCTTTTGCAAATACACAGGTCTCGCACCCTCGCACCTCATAGAACACAATAACTCTTGCATCTACAAAGCCTTAGAAATCATCGATGTCTGCGATGTGAAACTGGTCAATCTCCAAAAATTTTACGATGATCTAGGGCTGAGCTACAACTACCACATCTACATTGAAAAATGCAAATATTTCGGACCTTCACCTTTTGAGAAAAAGATCAATCTTTCCAATGGAATTTGTGTGGGGTATTATTAAAATGCAACGCGAAAATCACGCTTCTTGGTTATAATCTTCGTCATATAAACCAAAGGAGACACGATGTTTGGCGGTAAACGTATTTCAAAACTAGAGAGTGAAAATCAAGCACTCAAAGACGAACTTCAAAAAATTAAAACCCTTAATGAACAACTTCAAAATGCGAATCAACACATGGAACAAAAAGCAAAAGAGACTTCAACGGATCAAACCAAAGAGGAACTTCTGACGATTCTTCTTGCCAGTTACGAAGATGGTATGAATTTTCTACAAAATACCGTCGAAGAGAGCCTCACCATGCTCAACGAGATCAACACACTAAACGATGCTTCCATGCAAGAAGGTCAAAATGTTGAAAACCAGACCAAAGAGATCTCTGCGTCGCTCGAAAAAGTTCAAGAATTGACCCAAAAATTTACCCACGATGTCGAAAATCTCTCCAGCAGTGTTTCCGCCATCAGTGACATCATTAATCTCATTAAAGACATTTCAGATCAAACCAATCTTTTGGCACTCAATGCTGCCATTGAAGCGGCAAGGGCGGGCGAACATGGACGTGGTTTTGCTGTGGTTGCCGATGAGGTGCGCAAATTGGCTGAGCGTACCCAAAAAGCGACACTGGAGGTCGAGTCCAATATTAGCGTTTTGAAACAAAACACCAACTCAATGGCAGACACCAGCGAAACCTTCCAAAGTGAATCCAAAGCTTCAATGAAAATATTGGACGATTTTTATGCGCAAATTAGCACGATGCTCAAAAATTCGGTCAGCATTACCAACAAATGCGACAATGTCACCAATGAAATCTCCGTTAGCAATGGTAAAATTGACCACATCATGCTCAAACTCAAAGGCTACAACGCAGCCCTTGGTCGCAAAAATGTTGACATTCTAGGACACACCGCGTGTCGTTTTGGAAAATGGTTCTCAGGAATTAGTCAAAGACTCAGTCAAACGGTTGTCAACGAAGTGAGTGATCATCACGTGAAAGTTCACGAAGGTCTTAAAAAAGCCGTTGATATTTTTAGCAATAAGGGTAATTTACACGAAGGGGTAGAGACATTCCGTGCCGTTGAAAATTCGAGTAAAGTCGGCTTTGAGAAACTCATCGAAGGCTTTAAAGCGATTCGTAAATCGTAAAAAAAGGATTAATGGCTTTACATGTAAAGCCATTAATCCTCAAATAAGCACAAAATCGTTATACTTCCAGTCCTATCAAAATGGGCAGATGGGAGAGTGGTTTAATCCAGTCGCCTGGAACGCGGCCGTGGGGCAACTCACCGGGGGTTCGAATCCCCCTCTGCCCGCCACTACGATAACAACGCTCTTGAAAGCCCTATAATAGGCACTTCCAAAGACTTTTCAACTTCACTATATGATACAATCCGCCAAAACTATGATACACAAAATTTATACAAGGTTCGAGATTCTTTTTACTACAGAAAAAGAATTAAGTATAAGTTATATAGAATTTCACTACGTACAAAATCGCTACGAGTAGCATTAAAGCGTAAAAAATTGGTCGAACTAATGAATGAGGAGGATTTTTTGTTTACTTTTAAGAGAGGCGATTTTAAGTATGTATTTGAATATGATACAGATGAAGAACTCGACAAATATCTAAAAAAAGTCGAAGAGAGTTACGCTCGAACATTGTCATCAGAAGCACTTCAGAAAAAATGTGATGTAATCAAACAGCATTATACAGAAGTTCAGAAAATAGTTAAAAAAGAAGAAGCCTATCCTAAAGAAAAAAGTTCATATAACTTTTATGACTTAGAAGTAAAATTTGTTGTATACAAAAAGAACCTCGAAAAAGTCGGTGAACGCTCATACAGAGCATATTCCACAACCTTTAATAAGCTTAAAGAATTTTTCAAACGCGATAATATTGATTCTCTTACGATAGAAGATTTTGAGCGATTTAGAGATTATCTAAAAAGCAAAAAACTAGCTCATAAAACGATTAATAACTATTTATCGTATACGAAAGATTTCGTGGAGTGGGGAGTTAGTAGAAAGCTAATCAAAGAAAACAATGCTAGAAATGTTGAAAATTTGGCTGAAAATGCAACAAAGAAAAAGAAAACTAACTACACAGATAAAGAGATTAATAACATTCTATCATTTGATTTTGAACAAGAATTTAAAGATATTTTCCTGATTGCTACGCACACTGGTATGAGAGTGGGCGAAATTCACGCTCTAAAGCCTGAAAGTATTAAACAAGACGAAGAGACAGGGATATATTACTTTGACATAGAGAAGTCTAAAACAACAGCAGGAGAGAGACAAGTTCCAATTCATAAAGACATTTTAGAGAGAGTCCTTAAAATGAAATTCCCATTACTTTATGACAAAAAAAAGAAAATGGAAATGACAGATAATGGTGCTCAAAAAGCAATACTAAAACAACTTTATAGAGTAATAGCTCAAACGGGGGATAAGACTTTCCACACATTAAGAGGGAAATTTATGGAAAAATGTTTTGTCAAATATCCGAAAAAGGACTATCTATATACTATTCAAGAGATAGTAGGACATTCAAAAGAGGAGAAAGCTAGTTTATCGATAGATACTTATGCAAAGGGTTTTCATTTATTATTAAAAAAAGAAATCGTAGATAGCGTAAGTTATTAAATGGGAAGCCCTGAAAAGGGCTTCGCTATTATTGTAATTCTTCTTTGAGACTTTCTTTTATCTCCTTTGTCTCTTGAGCCATTCTAAGAGCCTCTTTTATTTGCTCTTCTTTGGCTTGTGATTTATAGAATGTCCTCATCGCTTCTATTGTCGCTTGATCGAAAAAAGGTAAAGGCTTTTCAATCAAGTTATTACAGATTCTAGGCGGTAATCTATAAAGGAACTGTATTTTACTTGTTGGATGTTCTCCAACGATTGCAAAGGCTTCTAGGGGCTTCAATGAATTAAATTCAGAAGGAAGGACAATTCTCTTTAATTTCTCTTCGTCTGACTCTTGAAAACGATCTTTATTTAAATCTGTATCTCCACTTTGCGTATAACTCTCTTTTAATCTATCTATCTCTTGTTCATTTAAATATTTACTTAGCCACTCCGACCCTTCAGGTTCGTTATATTGAAACAGAAACTTATTAGACAGATGTTGAAATAACTCTCTTGTTCCCTCTTTCTTAATAAGTCTTTCAAGTTGTGGGAGCGATTGAGTTGCAACAGTTACAGAATAACCATAAGCACGAGATTCAGCCATAAAATTACATAACTCTCCTATGATCTGTCTTCCTAATGCTTCATTTCCATCACTTCCTAGGCTTTGTATCTCGTCAAACAACATAAAAATTCTTCTATTTGAAGGTTGCGATAATGTTGTTCCTATTTTAAAGAAGAGATTCAAGAAAAGGCTAAAATACGTTGTATAAGCTCCTGCCATTTCTTTAGTATTAACGATAAAAAGTCTTCTGTCAGGGGTTGAATCTATGGTATTGATAAAGTCTCTTACACTAAAATTTCCCTCTTCATAATAAAATTCTCTTCTGCAAATTCCACGAAATGCTGTCAGACGAAGTGCTAAACTCGTCAGTTGAAAATGTAATTTGAACGTTGCATTTTGATTTAAAACCTTAAGAAACCAAGTTAAATTGGTTAAACTCCATTTTCAAATTTCTGGAAAGGAGTTGAGTGTTAAAAAAAGGTGAAATTAAAATGATAAAGAAGTTTTTAGCTGAGGGTTTGAGTAAGAGTGCCATTGCACGAAAGTTAGGTATTTCAAGAGATACCGTAAGGCGTTACGCCAATCTTCCTGATGATTATGTTCCTCATATTAATCGACCTCCTGTCATCAATAGTGTTGATCCTTATCTACCGCATATTGCCAAGATGTTAGAGATGGCAGAAGCGACGAAAAGTGAAATCCCTTTAACGGTTATTTATGAAGAGATTAAGAAGCTAGGCTATGAGGGAAGTTTGCGTTGGTTGCAGCAAGTTATCCAAAGATATGAGTTAAGAAGTCGAGCCAAATTGGATGAACCTATCATTCGCTTTGAAACCAAACCTGCCCAACAGATGCAAGTCGATTGGATAGAGTTTCCAAAGGATAATTTATCAGCATTTGTGGCAACGATGGGATATTCTAGGGCTTCGTATGTGGAATATGTCAATAATGAGAAGATAGAGACGCTCATTGGATGCCATATGAATGCCTTTAGCTACTTTGGAGGTGTTCCAACGGAGTGTTTGTATGACAATATGAAAACGGTTATTTTAGGACGGAATAGTTATGGCAGAGGCAAACATAAACTCAATCCACTCTTTGAGGACTTTGCCAAACACTGTGGCTTTAGCATCAAAGTCTGCAAACCCTACCGTGCCAAGACCAAAGGAAAAGTAGAGAGATTTAACCATTATCTACGGTATAACTTTCATAATGGATTGATAGTGAGACTTTCTATGAAGCATTATGCATTAACGCTGGATAATGCGAATGCAGAAGTGCTCAAATGGTTGGATAATACCGCCAATAAACGCATCCACCAAACAACATTACAGATACCATTTGAATTATTAGCACAAGAGCAGCTGCAACTGCGTCCTGTGCCTAAAGCCTATCAAGGAATCCACCCTAAAGCTTTGATTGAAAGTGTAGCTAAAAAATATACGCCAATCAATTCATACCATGACATCGATAAGCTCTACATTCCCCATCGTGACATTCAATGCTACGATGAGTTTATCCCGATCGTTGCCAATATTATTCTTCCAGTTGGATTATACGGTGGTGCATTATGGAATTAATTGTATCCATTGAAGCACTCTGTAAAGAGCTGAATCTCTCCACCATTAGTACACACTATCATGAGATAGCAACAACAGCAGCCAAAGAGAATTGGCAGTATGTTCAGTTCCTTGAGGAACTCTTACGCCAAGAGGTGGATAATCGCTTAGGACGCTCCAAAAACACATTGACAAAGCTTGCAGGCTTCCCCGTTATTAAAACCCTAGAGCAATTTGATTACACTTTCTCAGTAGGCGTAAACAGAAAACAGATTGAAGAGTTATCCAATCTCACCTTTGTAAAGAAGCATGAGAATATCATCCTCTTAGGTGAAAGCGGTGTGGGTAAAACCCATCTGGCTATTGCTCTAGCATTAAGAGCTGTACAACATCGCTACAAAGTGAGATTTACCACCATCAGTGAACTCTTAAGCAGTGCCAATAGAGCTAAAAAAGAGAAAAAATACGATAGCTTTCTCAAATCCATCACAAGCCCATCGGTTCTTGTTATCGATGAGATTGGATACTTTAATATGAGTAAAGAAGAAGCTAATCACTTTTTTCAAATTATCTCTAAACGCTATGAAAAAAGCTCCACCATCTTTACATCAAATTTGGTATTCAGTAAATGGGTTCAAGTATTTGCAGGGGATAAAATCGTTACAACAGCTATTTTAGATAGAGTATTACATCACTCACATATCATCAATATTCAAGGAGACAGTTACCGACTTAAAGAGAAAAAACTAACAGGAGTTTTACACTCAGAAATCTATAAGTTTGAAGCTAAATCTTCAAACCTAGAAGGTCAAAATTCAGAGGTGGTTTAAGTTTCAATTCGCAACTTTCTTACATTAAAAACTGACGACTTCTGCGCTTCGCTTGACAAATGCTTTATTCAGAGAAGACATAACACTGTTACCTTGATTATCTAATCCTCCTTGACCCAATGTCAAAGAATTTATAACAGAACTTTGTAATCCATATTTTTTAACGTTAGAATCAACGATTAGAACGTTTCTAAGCTGTGTTCCTTCGCCATTAGCTTGTAAGAAGTCAATAAGTATCTTATTGTTAGGGTTTTTCATTCCTGCGACCTTTACGAGAACTGCTTTAAAGACTGCTTGAGCTTGTTCTTGAAAGTGGCTAGATTTAGAATCTGAATCAACAGGGCAAAGAGCTTGAGCGAAAAAATCTACCATTGATTCATTTATGTTTTTATCTCTTGTCAAAAGATCATTAAAGATATTCCATTTCAAACAATCTGTATCTCTAGGGTCAAATAGAAAATCTTTGCCTGTTCCACGTCTATATAATAACTGTGTGAAATCAGGTTTTCTATCGTAGATAATAAGTGTTTGAGAGTAATCAATTAATCCAATGGATTCTTTTTTTTCGTTTTTATATAGTCCGAAAACTAGATTAAATATCCCTTGAGTTTTACCGCTTCCGACTTTGCCAAGAAACAAAAAATTACGAACAGTTTCTTTAAATGGAATTGGCAATTTATCTTTAGATAAAAACACATAAGGCTTATCGCCTTTTTCTTTCATATCATTTGTAATAACTTTAACAAGTTCCTTAGCTTCAAGCTTTTTAGCACCTCTTTTAAATACCTCTTCACCTTCTCTATCTTTGAAAAGTTTTGAATGAACAAAGTAAGTGATAATAAAAGATATTGTAAAAAAGTTAATAAACGCTGATAGATTGTAGATCAAAAATCCTTTTATTGATTTTTGCCAAAAATTATCAGGTAAGGGGAACATATGAACCGGTAATAAATTACTAAAATCATAAAAAGGGATGTAAAGAATATCCCTTGTTGTTAATAGTCCAAAAAAGAAGGCTATAAATGCAGAAATAATCGAAACTGATTTAAGTTTTCTACCAAATTTAACTATATTTTTTCTTTCAATACTCATTTTGTGCCTCCTTAAAATGGATTTTCATTTGTTCTTGTGATTGGTTCTTGCGGTGGTATTTCTCTTTGAAGTTCCCACTCATAAACAACTTGTTCTTTTTGTTCTTCGACAACTGATTCAACGATGTTTTTTTGTTCTGCAAAATAATCTATAGTTTGTTGAGCTTGATCTTTTTTGATATAGTATTTATCAATAAGATACTCATTAATCATACAACCGATAATAAAAAAGAACATAATCACGTTAATTGACATTATTGATTCTCTCGTGAAAAAATCACTAAAACTTTTGAATGTACCAAAAAATGTGATTGAAAAAATAACTAATAAAATGATGTCGATATACAACGTATTTTCTTTTAGAAATGTAATTATATTTTTCATAGTGATAAACCTCCTCCTTTACTGTTGTCAAATAGCTTGTCTATTGTTTTTGAAATATCTTGAGCTTTATCTAGGACTTTATTCAACTCTTTTTTAAGACTTCTATCTTTACTTTCCAAAAGTTTTTCAGTTTTAACTCTTGAGATTTGTTTAAAAAGTTTAAGTTGATCTTTATTCATTCCTGTATCTCTTCCGTTTCCATAAGATAAAATGTGAGCGTGAATATTGCCACCAGTTTCTACGTGATCTGTATGAATTGCAATTTTATAGTCAAAGTTTTTACCTGTTTGCTCAATAAATTCATTTTGAATATCTTTAACAAGGTAAATATATTCTTCTCGTGTTACGTCTCCTTTTTGCCCTATGTCTATCATCGTTCTACGCATAGAGCTTATGCCCTGATCTTTCATTGTATTTTTCAAATCCGACAATTCATCTTTAGTCAATCTTTCGCCTGTTTCGTCATAGATATTTGATAAGTCTTTATTATCATTTTCTATATCTTTTGCTCCGTGATTATCCATATAATCTAAACTTGCCGCAGCGTGAGAACCAACTTCTTTTTTTGTATTTCTTTTTCCGTCTTTATTTTTTTTACCTGCTATTTCGTAATTACTCTTTGTAATAATTGTCTGACCTTTACAAATTTCACCACCTTTTGAATTACCTGTTCTAAGTGATATTCCGATTGATGATGAAGAGGCATAAACTGAAGACATTTTTTGTTCGGACTTAAGAGATATAACTCTCAAGTCTTTATAGCTTGAATCTTGTAAATCAAAAAATTTATTGAACTTACTCATTGTCTTTTACCTCTTCTTTACTCCTTAACTCTTCAATAGATTTAGTAATTCCGAATTTTTCAAACTCTTTGATTTCCTCTTTATTCTTATGCTTAACTTCTTCAACTGTCAAAAATGTATGAGCATAAATACGACCAATAAATCTAGTAATACCCATCAAAACACTAATGATTCTATCTGTGTTTTTTTGTTGATCTTGTCGAATATTTTTAAGTTCATCTTTGATAACTTTTGAAATCATTTGAGTTGTATTTACGTTCTCCAAACCTTTCAAAATTAAACTCTCAAAAGCACCTGTGAAATTATCTCTAGTTGCACCTCTATAACCTTCTACAGCTTCGTAAATTGAAGGCTCTAACCTAACCGTTTTTTTAATTTTATTGTCGTGTTCCATAATGTTTTCTCCTATATTTAAGTTATTTTTAAGAATGCTACTCCTTTTGTATTGCGTTGAGTAAAAACGCAAAATAAGACATAATGTCATACTGAAAGATATTGAGATTTAAGGCTTTGAGAGTGTTTTGTCGGACACTTTGTCTGACAATATTCAAAAAAGAAGACATATAGCCGACACTAAAATGTCGACTATATCGGTTCCCTTGAGGGTTGTGTCAGGCATTTTGCCGACGCTTTATCTGTGCAATCCTTCCTTTAAATCAAATTCTTTATTCTTATAACGGTAATCCTGCTTGATGTTGTTTTCGCTTGAGTAAGACTACAAACCCAATAAAACCAATAAATGAGGGCATAAACATAAAGTCTACAAAATCTTTAAATTGAACTCCAATTAAAGATAAAAAAAGACTTGCTACCCCAACTATAACCACTACCCAAATTAACATAATCATTAATGTTTTCATAATATTTCTCCTTATTTTCCGTTGTATATTTTGTCGATTACTTTATCAAATTCTCTATCTTCAAGAGGATTATTTAACTCTTCTTCTTCAGCAAAAAGAGACTCTAAATTGCACTCAATTTCTTCACCAAGGTATTTATATCCAACGGATGAATTTCTTTTTGTTTCTCCAAATTCAACCTGTAAATCTTTTTGAATTTTTGAATTTATAGCGTCTTGATTAACGTAAAATTTGTATGCAAACGTTAAAGAAGCAATAGATACTTTTCCGATACATACCTCTTTTAAAAACCGTTTCAAAGTAATATCAAACTGTGTTTTGTTTATATCTTCGGAAGCTACAAACATTTCACAAAAAGTATTAAAAATCCATTGTATTGATTCAGGTGTTCTCGCTTTTAATTTGTGTTTTAATTTTGTTAATTGACTTGATGATGCTTCCGCAATTCCTCTTTTTGATTCTGTATCTAAACTCTTACGAGCTTTTGAGATACTATATTTTAAAGAGACAATGTAATTTAAAAAGCTGCTAACTTGACTATCAAATTTTTCTATAAATGATTCAAATTCACTATATTTGATGTCGTGTTTTTTTTGAACGTAATCAGATAGATTTATTGAATTAGTTTCAATAACTGTAAATCTTCTATCGTCTATATCAATCTGAAACGGGAGTGAGTGATTAGAAAAGATTATGCTATTGAAATATGTATGAGTTTTAGTGTCAACGTCTTGACCTTTTTTTTCTAATACAATTTTTGATTCAGTAATGAGAGATTTCATTTTGTCTGCTGTTGTGCTTGAGTCTCTAAAATCACCTTTAATCTCATTCCAACATACAATTAAGCTCTCAATTAAGTGTGAATTGAATTTTGAATTTAACCGGTCATTATCTTGTTCTATAGCATAATCTTCACCTACAAGAGGTTTTAAGATATGATCTAATAAGAAGTTTTTACCTGCTCCTTGAGTTCCTCTAATGATTAAACACGTTCCTATTTTTTGACGTGTATTGACAACACAAGAAATCCAGTTTAAAAAGTATTCTATATACTCGTCTTTTTTGAAAAGATTTTCTAAAAGCGTATATATGTAGTTGTATTCTCTTTTTACAAACTCAATATCTAAGTCGTGTCTAGTTTCTACTGATAACGAAGCTTTGACATATGGTGAAGGTAAGAATGTATTAAAGTATTTAATCTCACCCTCATTGTAAATTTTGCTTATTTCTAAAGGATTGAATATCTTTTTTAACATCGGAATAACAAGCATCCTGCTAGATAAAAAAGCTAAATTAAAATAGTTGTATTTTTGAACCAAATATGATTTAACAGCATTCTCTGATAGATTATCTATCTGTCCGTCTCTTTCAATAATATATCCTTCTTTTTCATCTTTGAATAAGAAGATATTTTCTGATATTTGACCGCTTTTTAATATCTCTTCTAAGTGAACTTCATTTGCTATTAAATCAAGCTCTCTTAATGAATCAATAACTTTAAAGATTTGGTCTTTTGTTAAATATTTTAGACTTTTATTTAAGTCGTGTAACTGTGAATTATTCATTGTACGTCTCCCGTATTGTTTTTTTGTTTTGCACTCCTTATAAAAAAATTTGTAAGCTCTCTTATGAAAGCAACTTAAATTCTGGCTAACTTCTTTTTAACATTAGACTTACAACAAACTCCTTTCACTGGTTGTAAGAACAAGTTTTAAAAAAAGTGCGAAAGACTCAAAAATCTTAAAAAACTTGCAAAATTCTTTAAGAACTTAAATATTTCTGAAGTATTATACAATATTTTTTAAGTTTTATTTAATGTTTTGAATATTTTTTAATAAATTAATGATATAATTCTTAAATGAATATAAAGGAGAATAGAAATGTACTTAAATAAAACGCAAACCAATACATTCAAAGAGAATTTACAAAATGGTTCATATTCAGATAACGAAATTGCATTAAGCTTGGATTTTTACAATGAAGAGAATGGATTAAATAATGAGAATAAAAAAGTAGATAGAGTATCTATGCAAATATCTTTACAAATATTAAGACTCGGATTTTTATTGTCTAATAAAAGTTTTATAGTTCTAAAAGATTACATCTTTAATCAAAATGAATTACTAAGCTTTTTAAATGAAATGAGCATTAAAAATTTTATAGATATGGATTATCAATTATTGCTTCTTGATAATTCAACTTTGAGTAAAGTTTTCAAGGAACTAAAGAATATAACTATTTATCATAGAGCATTGAACAAAGAAGTAAAACTCTTTGGTAAATGTGAGATTAAAAATAATAGCATTGTTCTAAATATGAATCACCCTATTAAAGAAGCTCTATTAAAAAATTCTTTCAAAATTCTTGAAACCACTTTTAACAAAATTGAATTCAGCAAGAAAGAAAAAAAGTTCCTAACATTAAAAAGAACTCAACTGATTTATATTTTTTTACAAATGAAAAGGATGAAAATAAACAGTGAAGTTCATATAAGCTTGAGTGACTTAATATATTTTTTTTGTGAGCCAAATTCTAACAAAAGATTTCAGTATATAAGAAAAGAGATTCTAAAAGTTCCACTGAAAAAGATTAGTGAGCTTAATGCTTTTACTGTTTCATATAGAGAATTTATCAATAGAGATTTATCAAAAAAACCTATCGGTCTTTTGTTCAACTTCAATTAAAAAAATCATAGAGTAAGAGTTAAAATCTCTTGCTCTTCTCATCAAAATTATTTTTCAATCTTAGAAATTTTTCTCTTCAATCATAAGCTTTCAATTTGTTTAGTCTCTATTTTTTCTTATGAATTTTTTTTGATTTACTCAATTTTCTATTTTTCTATTTTCTTAAAGCACTATACGCCCAACTTCGTTGTGAATATAGTGCTTTAAAAGCCCTTCGTTAACAGGTTAACCAAAAATCAACACTTGGTTAACTTTTTAATTTCAATACCTTTAAAACATCGACTGCATAGGTGTTTAAACAGGTTAACCAAAAAGTTAAAAAAACAGCAAAAAAAGGACACAAATATGAACAAAAAATCAGAAGAAATTCGCAAAAAAGAATTCTTAGGCTTTCGTGCAGATGAAAGAGAAAAAGACCTAGCCCTTAAAGGGCTAAGACTATTTGTTTGATTGTAGCGCTTCTATGAGGGTAGTGTTCAAGATTCTGTGTCAACATCGGATAATTCCTAAAATTGTATCATAAGTTTAAAGCGTCATCAAGCCGTCCCTCAAAGTGAATGGCTAATTGAGAGATTGTTAAGCTCCAGTTTCTAATTGGCATAGTCCATTTTTGCTGGGCATTTTGAATCCCCATATAAAGTAGTTTTAGCAGGCTATCATCATTGGGAAAAGCACCTTTGGTTTTCGTTAGAGTTCTAAACTGGCGGTGGACTGATTCGATGATATTAGTTGTGTAAATAACTCTACGTATATCTTCTGGATATTGGAAGTAGACAGATAAATTATCCCATTTATTTCTCCAAGATTGAAAGACGATAGGGTATTTTTTACCCCATTTTTCTTCCAACTTATCAAGCTCAAATTCTGCTTCTTCTTTGGTAAAAGCTTGATAGACGGCTTTGAGTTCTTTAGCAAATTGTTTTTGATAAGCAGAGCCCACATATTTGAGACTGTTGCGTATTTGGTGAACTACACAGAGTTGCACCTCCGTATCTGGAAAGACTGAGTTTATCGCTTCTGGAAAGCCTTTAAGCCCATCTACCGAAGCAATGAGGATATCTTTAACGCCACGGTTTTGCAAATCGGTAAGCACCTGTAGCCAGAATTTGGCGCCTTCACTTTCATTGAGGTAAAGTCCCAAGACTTCTTTCTTGCCATCCACTCGAACACCAAGCACTGTATAAAATGCTTTTGAGATGTAGCGACCATCCTCTTTTACTTTGTAGTGAATGGCATCTAAGAATATAAATGGATACACAGCTTCTAAGGGTCTTGTTTTCCACTCTTGAAGCATTGGTATTATCTTGTCGGTTACGGCGCTTATAGTGGCTTTAGAGAAGCCTACGCAGTAAAAATCCTCTATGTGTTTGGCTATTTGGGAATAGCTATTGCCAAGTGCGAAGAGAGAAAGAATCTTCTCTTCGATTTCACTCGTCATGCTGGTCTGGTTTTTCTTTACGATTTCAGGTTCAAAGCTACCGTTACGGTCTCTTGGAACATCAAGTTCAAAGGCACCATGATCGCTTTTCATAGTCTTTGAACTATAGCCATTTTTTCGATTTCTATTGAGGTCTTGGGAGAGGTGCGAATCTATCTCAGCTGCTAGCGCGGCTTCGGTTAGCTGTTTGATGAGTGATCCTAAGGCTCCATTTGAGCCACCAATACTCTTGCCGGCTTTAATATCTTGAGCAAATTGCTCTACGTCTATTTCTATCTTCATATCTGTGTCCTTGGGTATTTGTTATTTTACCCGATTGACACAGAATTCTGAACGGTCCCTCTATGAGATCTTTTTTGAATTCTGTTTCATAAAATTCAAAAAGTGCTCTATGATATAATTCAATTACACTATCAAAGGCAGTGTCTTTAATCGCAAAAATTCCTAATACAATTTTGTTATCAGCTTGAATATCATATGTTTTTTCTAAAATAATTTTATTGTCTTTGAAAACTTTTATATTATTTAAGACAAATATTTCACCTCCCCCAAAAGTATGTAAATCAAATTTAAAACTTTGAATATATGAATCTATATAAATAGACTCATTACCACAATTTTTTTCCACTTTAGTAAAATATTGTTTAGTAAAAAGATTTAATATATTTGTATTAATCTCTCCTGCATTGAGAGCAATTTCAGTAGCAGGAACATTAGGTCTTGAATTAGACCTAACAGCAATTACATTAGCATAATCCTTCAAACAAACTTTTGTATTAGAAACTTTGTTTAAATTAGGTTTGATTTCTTTAGAAACATAATCTTCATGATATAAACCTTTTGTTCCACAACCAGTTAAAAATGTCAAAGATAAAATAATACATAATCCTTTAATTATATTTAACATTCCTTATCCTTTTTTATTTTTTGATAAAATTGAATAGATAGCATTTTCTACAATTTTTTGGATACTTTCTTCCATTGTTTCTCTATCTAAATTCAATTCTGATCTAATTGCAAAGATATCATATTTCATAGCACCTTTTAGATTAAGGTCTTTGTTCATATCTATACTATCTTCATATACCTTGCCATTATCATTTACTCTAATTGCTAAGTGAATAACGATGTCAGAAATTTGATCCATAAATTTATCGTCTTTCATTACATAATCAATTTTGACGATTGTTGTTGGAAGAATTTCACACGAGATTTTTCTTGAAGCAGTTTGTACGATGTTAAAATCTTCTGATACAAATGATTTTAAAACATTGTTGCACGAAGTGTTTAAAACCTCTAACGATGGTTTACTAAAACTAAAATCATTCCTATTTGTTTCTACAGTTAAAGAGATTAACTTTGATTCATTTGAAACAATAGAAATATCTTGTGATTTAGTTTCTAAAACACTCTTAAACGGATTGCCTAATAAATTACTATACTTTCCGTCAACTTTAACCTCGTTGGCAAATAAACCAACAACCATAAATAAAACCAATAACATTAGCCTCATACTATGACCCCTTTTTGTAATTGTTATTATTTTATGAAAAGTTGTCTTAATAATATGAATTTCGCTCGATTTCAATTTTAAAAGTGGAATGACACTATGACAGCACAATGACACTACTGCGTCATAGAAGAATTCCCCTAAATTTGTTAACTCTTCTCTTATATATTCTTTTATTTATCCCTATTTTAGGGAGTTTAGAAGAAATATATATAAATAAGATAAATGACACGATGACAGCACAATGACGCAGTTATGACGCTACTATGACACCTTCAAACCTCGATAGTATCGTGCTTTGTAAGCATTTATGACGTAATCCATCTAAAATATTGTTGATTCATAAGAACAAGTGTTCTTAATTTAGAGAATTTTTTTTAGCTATTTGTGTGTCACAGCGTCATAAAACCTCTTTTAACCCCCTATTTAAGGGATTATTTCTATTTTGTCATCTGTCATTTATTGCGTCACTACGAATATTGCCAATGACATCATATTTTGTCTTCTCTGTTAATTGGAAATAGAATTTAAGTATTTTGCAAGTTTTTTACGGTTTTTTTTAGAATCGCACTTTTGCTAAAAAAAGTTTCTATAACTGCAATGAGCTAAAAAGCTCACTCCCCGTATTGCTGCTTTTTATGGCGTTTAATGAACTCACCTATTATCTCTCTCCCTTATTATTTCTTCCCTTTTAGGGGTTCCCAAAAACAATACAGGAGTATATAAATGATAAAGGTAATTTCAATCTTATGTTTATTTTCTTTGGGTGCTTTAGCTGACGATTACTTAGTAACTGTATCATCTGCTGAAGAAGTTGATAGTATGTTTTCTATCTTAAATGCAGTAGCTATGATATTTCATAGTGAAGATTATTTATCTCTTTTAAAATTAGTGGCGTTGTTTGGTAGTGTTTTTGTTTTCATCAATGCTATAACTGGAAAACTAGGAACCGAGGGTTTAAAAAGCTTTTCAATGTATCAGATTTTTGTGGTTGGTGTTCTTTCAGTTGTTTTTTCTGTAAGCTCTACAGTATATATTAAAACAGATAACTATCCTTTATATTATGACAATAATACAACGATTACAACAGGAACGGCAGTTGCGAACATTCCGACTGTTTTAGCTTACTCTTATTCATTTTTTAATTCTTTTGGTAATGGTTTGACAAACTTATTTCAAACAGCAATGAGTTATAGTGGAAGTGGTAATTATTCTCTTGCTAGTGGTGGTTATGTTTCTTCGCTAAGAGATTCGATTGATATTTTGAATCATAAGTTTAATGACTCTTCACATAATTTCGGTAATGACGTTGAAAGATTTGTAGCTGATTGTATTTTAGTTCCATTTTCAGGGAAGGGAGACGAAGGTCAGAAAAGAATCGATGAATTATATAGTTCAACAAGTATTAAAAGTACATTAGATTCCTGGTATTCCTCATCTATTACAGTCGGTAATATTCCTGTTAATTCCTATACTGCTTCAGTTAATGGAGATGTATACGAATGTGGTGCTTTGTGGACTAAATTATCTTCTAATGATTTAACTTCTTATAAAGACACGATGTCAAAAGTTTTTAAAAACGTTGACGATAGAGATGTCGAAGTTATTACAAAACAAACTTCATTACCTAAATCTAATTTTGAAGAATTAGCAATACAATCGGGGTTAATCAATTCTTTTTTAAGTAATTCAAAATTACCTACGGGTATTGCTTATGCAGAAAGGAAAACAAGAGCAGAATATATTCAAACAAATTTAGCTAGTGGCTATTATATGTCTAAAATGTTACCGATCTTACAAGTTGTTTTAAGAGGTCTTTTATATGCTTTATTTCCTTTGATTGTTGTTATTGGTTTGATTAATGGCATATCTATCTTCAAAAACTATGCTAAAGCTTTAGTATGGATAGAAATGTGGGGTGTTTGCGCTTCTATTTTAAACTTCTTTATTTTGAAATACGCTGAAAATTCATTCGGTGGAGATGTAACAGCATATAACTCAATGCAAATGCTTTCTGATTCTGCTGCGATGGCAGGAGTTGCAGGTTATTTATATGTTTCTGTTCCTATGATCTCGTGGGGTTTAATGAGCGGTTCTTTTACTATGTTAAGTAGTATCGCTTCAAATATGACTCAAAGCCTCTCTAAAAATTTATCTGCAATGAGTATATCTTCAGATTCTAAAGCTCTCCAATTAAAAGAATCTGTATCTCAATCCACTGGTAAAGATTTGAGTTATGCAGAAGCTTTACATTATCAAAATATTCAAGCAGGAACAAAAGAAGGTATAGAGATAGGCACTAACCTTAATCAAGGTGCGAACTTTCAAAATAAGCTCAATTATGACAGTTCTAAACCCTATAATGAGTTGTCCGCTAAAATGTCTCAAGTAGGGAGCTTATCTAATGTTCTTTCCCAAGAAGGAAAGAAATCTAGTTTAGATTTTGCAGGAACGATGGGTTCTAATTCGCTTTTAACTTCTCAAACAGCTTACGGAGCAGGAAGAGAAGGCGTTAGACAAATGGAAGCTAAAGCAGGAATGGAAACTAAATTCGGTTCAAAATTAACTGAAGATAGTTTTACTAGAGCTAATGAATGGAATGACCCCACAATACTAGACACTCTTGAAACTGTTAATCTGGTCGATAATGACCAAATAAAATACCAAGAGGAGAAAGTCATTCCATGGCAAATAAACTATACACAGACGAGTTCAAACAAGAGGCTGTCAACCAAATTATCAAAAATGGTTATCCCATTAAAGATACTGCACAAAGATTGGGAGTGCATCCTGATTCGCTCAAAGCATGGATAAAAATCTACAGTAATCCGCAAAGTACCTCACAACACCAAGCTTCCAAAGATTTGTCATCGGAAAATAGAAAGCTCAAAGCAGAATTAAAAAGAGTCACAGAGGAGCGCGATATTCTAAAAAAGGCCGCAGCGTACTTTGCCAAAAACCAAAAGTAAAGTACGCCTTTATCAAAGAGTATGAGCCACTCTATCCTGTGAGAAGAATGTGCAAAACTTTGCAAGTTCATTTTAGTGGTTATTACGCATGGGCTAAACAACCAGAGTCAAAGCGTGACATAGCTAATAAAGTTGTGTTGCACCACATTAAAGAGGCTTATGAGCATAGTGGGCGTATTTATGGATATCGAACTGTTACAAAAGATCTTGTGGCATCAGGTATTGGTGTTAATAAAAAACGCGTTGCAAGATTGATGGGTGAAGCCAAACTCTTTGGTGCAGGTGTAAAGCAGAGAAAACCTCGTTACAAAAAAGGGAAAAGACATGTGGCGCATCCTAACCATCTTGGACAGTGCTTCAATGTTCAAGAGCCAAATCACACATGGGTAACAGATATAACCTATATCAAAACATACGAAGGATGGTTTTATTTAGCAGTTGTATTAGATCTTTTTAGCAGAAAAATAGCAGGATGGGCAACAAGTCATCGCATGACAACTGGGTTGGCTCTAAAAGCCCTGGAAATGGCAACCTTTAGACAAAAACCACATCATGAAGTGATTGTACACTCAGACCAAGGCTCACAATATAGCTCATACGAGTGGCAAGCACTTCTCCAAAAATACAACCTTATCCCTAGTATGAGCAGGCGAGGAAATTGTTATGATAATGCAGTTGCTGAGAGCTTTTTTAAAACATTTAAGCGTGAATGTGTCAAAAAGCAGATTTATATTACACGAGAAGAAGCACAATCAGACATATTTTACTACATCGAAATGTTTTATAATTCAACTAGAAGGCATAGTTATCTTGGTTATATTTCACCCAATGAATTTGAAAAAAGATATAATGAGAAATTAAATATGGCTTCGCAGAATTAAATTGTGTCTACAAATTTGGGGTCATTCCAGAATCCACTATTAAGAACCTAACGAGACAATCAGAAATAGGCTCTCAAGGTCAAAGAGATGAATTTGCAACATTACAATCTAAACAAGATTTTATAACGCAAGAAATGCCTAATACAATGAGAAATGACTATAACAATGACGGTATTATCTCCTCTAAAGAAATGGCGTTTGAAGCAGGTATCAACGCTACTCAAGTAAGGCAAGGAATTGCTGATAAATTTGCTACTCAAGAAGTAAATAGATTTAATGCAAAATTGAATGAAACTTCATCTAGTACCATCGCTCGTGAAGCGCAATCTAAATTTGGTTCTATGTTTGGTGCAGGCGTTGGAGCAGGAGCTACAAAAGCTTATACAAGCGGTGTATCAGATAATCAAAATATGCGTGCAGATATGAAAGTCATTGAAGGTCTTAATTCCAATGGTATCAGATCAGAAGATACAAGTGTTTTAAAAGTTAAAGATACAATAGGTGATATTCAAAATGCTAAATCTTCAGCTAATACGTTTTCTAATGTTCTACCTGAACTTATGAAAGGCGAAGCAGATTTAAGAGAAAAAGCTTTAAATTCATTCGGTGGAGATAATCAAAAAGCTAATGAATTTTTATTTACTCAATTTGGTAATGCAGGAATCTTTAGAGAGGATTTAACTAGAAATGCTATGACTTCGCAAATCAACACTATTCAAAGAGAAGGAGAGTTATCTTTAAATAGAGGGCTATCGACTCATTTTAGCGGTTCTGAATTAGCAGATTTAAAACGTTATGAGCATTTCCAACATTTAAGAGAATCGGCTTTAAATAGTGGAAATACTCTTCAAGCTGAAGCGTTAGAAACGCAAATGAATAAAATTGATATATCAGGCTTACAATCAAAAGCAGATAGCTATATGAACTCTTCAGAAGTAAAAAATATTCAAAGCTCAACAGCATCAAAAATAGAAGGTGTATACGATCAATTTGAACATATGGGAGTTATAAAAGTTGATAGAACTAACGGTAATGTTTCTTATTTAGACGTTGAAAAAGCTATGCAAAATTCAACAGGTGACGAAAGAATAGCTCTTGCTTCAAAAGTGAAAGGTGGTCTTGATGGTCTTTCTGTTTCAACAAATGATATTTCAGGATTTGAACGTAAATTCACACAAAGCATCACAGGAGAAAATATAACAAATATTTCAAAAGCAACTCAAGAGTATAGTAAGACTGGCTCATTTAACAATGATATATTATACAACGTTGCTCAAGGTGATTATGTTTCAGGTTCTACGATTGCAACAGCTTCAACAGCTTTAAATACAGTAGGAAAATTAGCAGGTATTGTTGGAGCAGGAAAGTTTTTGACCAAATAAACGACTGAGGGGGGAGTAGCTTTTAATAAGCTACTCTCTTAATATGGTTTATGGAAATATCCGCTAAATAATTGAAGACTATTTTTGATTGAGAACAGCGTAGTTCTTACAACCATTTTCTTCATGTAAGTCACATGATTTACCAAAAAACTCTTTGGCTTTTGAGTTACTTTGTTTTACACCTTTACCATTTTTATACATAATTCCAAGATTATAGCACCCCAGTGCGTCATTTCCATTACAGGCTTTAGTAGAAGGTTCAACAGCTTTAAAATAATCTTGTTTTACACCATTACCGAAAAGATACATAGTTGCAAGATTATAGCACCCAGTAGCGTCGTCACCATTACAGGCTTCAGTATAAAACTTAAAAGCTTTAAAATAATCTTGTTTTACACCTTTACCATTACTATACATAATTCCAAGGTTACGCTGAGCAAATGCCTGTCCTTGCTCAGCAGCTTTTGTATACCAAAAAAGTGCTTGTGCATAATCTTGTTTTACACCTTTACCATCGTAATATATACCTCCAAGATTTACTTGAGAATTTGTGTCTCCTTGCTCAGCAGCTTTTGTATACCAAGAAACTGCTTGTGTATAATCTTGTTTTACACCTTGACCATTACTATACATAATTCCAAGATTATGTTGAGCCATTGTGTCTCCTTGCTCAGCAGCTTTTGTATACCAAAAAAGTGCTTGTGCATAATCTTGTTTTACACCTTTACCATCGTAATACATAACTCCAAGATTAAATTGAGCCACTGTAAGTCCTTGCTCAGCAGCTTTTGTATACCAAAAAACTGCTTGTGCATAATCTTGTTTTATACCTTTACCATTACTATACATATATCCAAGATTAAATTGAACTTCTGCATTGCCTGATTGTTCCAATGGTTTTAAGAGAGCAAAAGCAGTTGCATAATCTTTTTTTGCACAAGCTTCAAGACCTCTTTCCAAGTCACCTGCAATAAGATTTATAGATAAAATGAACAATAGTAAGACAAAAACCTTTTTCATAAAAATCCTTTTTGTATTGTATTCATTAAATTCTTGGCAATGTATCTCTGATAACTTTATTTTTGGGGATGGTTTCTTCTTCTGCTGTTTCATAAATTTTTCTGTCTTTTTCAAATTCTTCTACATCATATAGGAATAACCCTTTTTGTCTCTCTTTGAAAAATTGAACCTCTAAATTTACGGAATAAGATCCTAGATAAGATTGAACTTTTTTTCCATTCCCATGATACCCATTTTTTAAATCAGTAAATTTTCTAAAGTCAGGATATTTATTAACCGTAAAACCATTTAAATTGTTAAATTCTTCATTAACAAAAGCAAAATATTTATAATTATTTGCTCTTGCATATAAAACAACTGAATCAACAACTTGAATAAAAGCTTTGTAAGGTTTATCTTCATACGGATATTTATTTTTAAAAATAATATAGCCATCATTCGTTTGAAAAACGGACACATCTTTTTCGTGCGGATTATTCGGAACAGAAATTAATTTTCCTGTTGTACAACCTGAAAATAATAAACCTATAATGGATAAAGCCATAATACTTAATAATGTTTTCATTTAGCTTCTCCCAATTTAATAAAATCTTTTATCTCTTCTTCTGTATAGACAGGCTGTTTATTTCCATTAAAGAAGAAGCTTTTTAGCTCTGTTGAACCATCTTTTAAAGTTATTTTGTGAAGTTCAATATACCGTTGATCTGCCCTGTTTTTATCAATTTGCTCTTGAATTGCTATAATAACGAATCCTACACCTGCACCTGTTAATCCACTGGCAACACCACCTGATAAACCCTGAGCTAATTGTGCAGCACCTTGTGAAAGTCCTTGAATTGCACCACCTGCTGTTCCAGCCAATAGTTTTTTTGCAATTTCTTGTCTGTATGACATATAGTCATCAAAGCTACCAAAAAAAATAGTCTCTTCTGAAATAATATTCTCTTGCTTATAATTATCTGTAGTATTAATTAAAAGCTTATAATCACCGAATAAAAACGGTGTTAACATAAAAAGCAAAAATACGAACTTTTTCATATTTATATCTCCTATTTTTAATAAAATATATTACTATCAAAATATTTAAGATTTAATTTAATATTATGAAATTAAGAGGGATTACCCCTTCTTAACATAAGGTTCACACCAAGAACCAACACTTACTCTTATAAAGTAATTCCATCCTGCATAATCTGCTCCCATATCCCCTGCATTTCTATCGTAATGTCTTCCACAATGTTTATAAATGATTTGAAGAATATCTTTAAAAATTTTACGAGCTAATCCTTTCCAATGGCTATCAATATGGCAATCGTTAACGTTAAAATAATCTCGTTTATCGTCTGTATAATAAATTTCTCCTTCTTTGGTTTTGTATTGTTTAAAATCAATATCACCCTCTTTTAAAATAACATTTACAACGCTGTAATCACGCATAGAAACGCTAAACTTCAATTCAGGATATAAAACCTTTAACTCTTTTTTAATCGCTCTTGTTGCTTCTGCTGTAACTGACATTTTTATCTCCTTGATAAGTTTGCTTTGTTTTGAAGATTTTTGAGGGTGGCTCTTTCTATGTTTTTGAATTTATAGAAAGAATCTCTCTTAATCTTCGTTTGTTTCGTCTCGTGAGTTTCTTCGGGCGTTTTATGATTGTAAATGACTGTAATATCTCTTGTAGAAAAATTAAATGTGTTTAAATTTTATGAAAGAGTATGAAGGTAAAGTGAAATGAATAAAAAGGTTGAAGGAACTCAAGAAAAAAAGAAGATGTAGATTTTTCAACTATAAAGACAAAAGTTTGTCCAGTTGTATAATATAAATATATTGGCTTGTTTTTATGTAATTGTAATTATAAAAAATGATTACAATTTTTTATGATTTATACCATTTTAGAAGTAAAAAAGGTATCATAGTGGGTGAAATACACTATGATACAAAGGAAAAAAACTATGATACAATCGCTATCCGCCAAAAATGTGGAAGCGTTGGAATCTCGTATTATAGGGCTTTTGAGGAACTTCCTTCGTGAGTCCCCCTCTGCCCGCCATTTTTGAATATTTCCCTTACGATTTCCTACATCCCACTTTTTAATTTTTCATAATTTTTACAAGCAATTGGGAGATTTTGATCGCATGCTTTTTTGAAAAGCTCAAGAGCTTGTTGTTTACTTTTCATAACGCCTTGTCCATCGCGGTACATTACGCCTAGATTGTAACAACTTTTTTCATAGCCTTGCTCGCATGTTTTTTGGAACAATCCAGATGCTTTGACGAAGTCTTTTTGGACGCCTTGACCTTTATAGAACATGAGTGCTAGGTTATAACATCCCCTAGTATGTCCACTTTCGCATGTTTTGGTGTAGAGTGAAACGGCTTTTGTCGCGTCTTGTTTTACGCCTTCGCCTTTATCGTACATCATCCCAAGGTTGTAGCAACTATCCATAAAGCCTCCATCGCATGCTTTGGTAAAGAGCGTAACGGCTTTTTGATCATCTTTAGTTACGCCAAGTCCTGCGTCATACATATTGGCAAGATTGTAGCATGCTTCGGCATTGCCACTCTCGCATGAGGTTTGAAAAGAGGCACTAGCACTGCCATAGTCACGCTTCTCATACGCGTTAATTCCATCCATCAAATCATCCGCATACGACAACGGCGCACAGAGTGCTAAAAAAGATAAAAGTTGTAAAAATTTTTTCATGGTAATTCCTTATTTGTATTTCCCTTTATAGGTTATTTCATCAAACAATAACTCTTCCATCAGCTCGGGGAAGGATCGCATGTTTAAAAAAATAGCCATGTTTTTGGCGATGAACATCGGGTTGTTGGCATTGGTGATGGAATGCATGAGCACTTCTTGATCTGCCTTACTGTAATGCTTAATAGCATAGATAAAATCTTTCACGCTCTCTTTAGCCACAGGGTCACTGGAGCGTTTTGGATATGCTGCTTGCAGGGTTTCAAAGTTCCACGTCGTTTGAGAGAAGACATCGCGCATGCTCTGACTGAAGAGGAACTCTTCAAAAACCTGTTTCATATCAAAGTCAATAATCAGGCTCGGTTTTGAATCACCGATAAAATAGATATTTTCACGTTGAATCACGCCACCGTAAATATTTTTTTCTTTATACGCATGAACAATGAAAACAGCTCTTTTACCAAGACGCTTGGTTACCACTTCACTGCTTTTCAACAGTTTCCATGAAAGCGGTTGGTACTCTTTGGGATCTTTGGTGCTTTTTAGAATATCGTCTCTGATCGCGTCTTGATAGACTTTTTCAACGCTTTTTTCGCCTACCACTTCGTGATTTTCTGTGCCACTACAGCCACCAAGGAAGCCTAAAACGATTAAACATGCCATCATCTCTCTTAGCATCACCTGACTCCTTTAAATTCGTTTCCACTTCATTCTATAACGGCATAACTTAAACCATTACAAGCCCAAAAAGTTAGGTAAGGAAACGCTTTACATGTAAGCCATTTTATGCTCTGTTTCCAGTCGCTAATTGCTGTTTTATCAGCGGTTTGATGCCGCCACTTTCTAAGATGTTCAGCACATATTCTGACATCGGTTCCGCGGTTGCGATGAGACTTTTTTCGAGGCGTATTTCGCCACTGTGAAGATCAAGACTCAAACGATCGCCTGTTTGGATCAGTTTTGAGATGTTAGGGCAGACAATGAGAGGAATGCCAAGGTTGATTGCATTGCGGTAAAAGATGCGCGCAAACGACTCTGCGATGATCGCGCCAATGCCAACAGCTTTGAGCGTAATAGCGGCATGTTCGCGACTACTGCCACACCCAAAGTTTGTCCCTGCAACGATAAAATCGCCTTTTTTGACTTTACATGTAAACTCGGGATCGGCGCCAAACATCGCGTATTTCGCGACATCTTCCACATCGGTAAACTCGACAAAACGCCCTGGGTAAATCTGATCCGTATCGACATTTTTGCCAAAGACAAAGGCATTGCCACTGAGTAATTTTTGCATTTTTTATCCTTTACATGTAAAGCGTAGGGTCGACGATTTCGCCCATCAAAGCTGCTGCGGCAACCGCTGCGGGTGAGCCTAAGAAAATCTCCGCTTTCGTGTCACCCATGCGCCCTGGAAAATTGCGATTGGTCGTGGTAATGCAGGTTTCACCCGAAGCGATCATGCCCTCATGCGTTCCCAAACAGGCGGCGCACCCAGGCGTGACAAAGGTCGCTCCCGCTTCGATCAATGTTTTCACATACCCTTTTTCCATCGCTTCGAGTAAAACGCCTTTGGAGGCAGGAACGATCACAAAACGTGTGCGCGGTGCGACTTTACGACCCTGCAAAATATGTGCCGCAATGCCGATGTCATCAGCTCTGCCGCCCGTACATGACCCCAAATAGGCTTGGTCGATGTGACGACCGATAAACTGACTCACATCAAAAACGTTGTCGACACTTGAAGGTGCGGCGAGTTGCGGTTTGAGGTTACTCACATCAAATGTGACTTCGTCCGCGTAAACAAAATCTTCATCGGTGTGGTAAATCTCATACGCCCGTGTCACTTTCTCTTCTAAAAACGCCATCGTGATCGCATCGGGTTGAATGTAACTGGCTTTGGCGCCCATTTCGGTGCTCATATTGCACAGTGCCATACGCTCGGAAATGCTTAAGTGCTCAAGCATAGAGCCTCCAAATTCAACCGCTTTGTAGACGGCATAATCCGCTCCAAGCGTGCCAATCGCGTGCAAGATCGCATCTTTGGCATACACCCCTTTGGGCAATTTTCCCTCAAAATTTATTTTTATGATTTCAGGCACCCTAAACCACAGCTTTCCTGTCGCTAAGATGATCGCCAAGTCCGTCGCTCCCACACCCGTTCCAAACGCACCAAACGCGCCGTGTGTTGTGGTATGCGAGTCCGTGATAACGACGATTTCGCCCGGATACGCTAAGCCTTTATCGGCTAAAACCTGATGGCAAACTCCTTGGTCGATGTCCATCAAAAGATCAATGCCTTGATCCCAGCAAAACTCTCGAAACTGCTTCTGATTCGTTGCTTGCGTGATGGTCGAAGCGGGTGCATAATGGTCTAAAAACATAATGACCTTACTTGGGTCATGCACCTTTGTGCCGCCCATCTCAAAAAAAGAGCGCAGGGTTTGAAGGTAGAGATCGTTGATGCCTGCCATATCAATCTCACAGTTGATAATTTCACCTGTTTTAACACTTCTTTTGCCTGCTTTTTTGGCTAATAATTTTTCAATCGCGTGCATGGTTCATCCTTTTGAGCCTGTATCGTTTTACATGTAATTCCCAAAAAGCGTTACATGTAAAACGAAATTGTTACTTTTCTTGAAAAAGATAGCCTTGTCATGCTATACTTAAATAAATACAGAATTATAAAGAGCATTTTATGATGAATCTTACCAAAATACAGATGTTACCCGCGCGCGAACAAGTCGCTTCGATCCTTCGCTCTTCCATCCTCACAGGCGGCATCAGCAAGGGTCAGTCTATCACCCTAGATAGTATCGGTGAGCAAGTTGGCATGTCTCGAACACCCGTTCGCGAAGCGTTTCAGATTCTTGCGAACGAAGGGCTCATCGAACTTCGCCAAAACCGTTGCGCCATCGTTAAGGGCATCTCGGAAGAGGCGATCAAAGACCATTACGAAATGCGCATCTTACTCGAAACCGAAGCGTTTAGACGCGCCTGCGCTAATATGAACGATCACATTCTTGAAGCGATCAAAAAGATCAACAAACAAGGGCAACGTGCCAAAGAAGCAGGCGATACGGAGGCGTATAATATCGCCAACCAAGCGTTTCACATGACCATCTGGGAAGCCGCGGGGAGTGAAAAACTCAAATCTTTTCTCGCTCTTTTGTGGAATGGTCTCTCCATGAACCGTCTGGTCACAGCGCAAGAGTACGCCGCTATTTCACTCGCTGAACACGACCAAATGGTCGAAAAACTGATTGAAAAAGATTATGAAGGGGCATGTAACATTATGCGCGAACATATCGTTCGCAGTATGAACAGCACCCTTTCTAATTTTAAATAACCTCAAGGCGCTTTTTAAAAGCGCCTTATCTTCTAGCTCTTGGCGATCATCGAAACAATCTGTTTGGCAGTATCTTTAAGCGCAACTTCTTTTCGTGCATGAAATGTCACTTTATTCGCTTCAAAAAGGTTATTTCCCTCTGTGTCGATCGAGATAATCAACGGACCAAACTCTTTGACTTTGAGTATCCAAAAAGCCTCTGGCATCCCAAATTCTGGCCACTCTTTACCTTCGATTTTTTCCACTTGCTCCGCAGCAACCACACCACAACCACCTGGGAAAACGGCATGCACAGCAAAGCTTTCTTTGCACCCTTGCGCCGTTTTTTCGCCCATGCCGCCTTTGCCTATGACCAATTTAACGCCCGTTTTGGCTAAAAACTCTTTTTCATAACGCTCCATGCGCATGCTGGTTGTGGGTCCAATAGAAACCATCTCCCAACCACCTTCCACGTCTCTCACAATCGGCCCTGCATGAAAAATGGCGATGCGATCCAACGGAAGGGAGGGCATGCTATTTTCTGCCACAACTCTACGGTGTCCTTCATCTCTGCATGTCACCAATGTGCCGCTCAAATAAACGATGTCTCCCACGCGAAGCGATGCAATATCTTCATCTTGAATCGGGGTTGTTAAAACTTTTTTCATAGACTCACTCCTGTGTGCGACACCACTTCGTACGCTAAATGTTCATCAAATCGAATGATGCCGTGACGATTTGCCCAGCATCCTACCGTGACACCCACACCCAAAACCGAAGGGTGGTGCGCCATGCCTTCAACATGGACTGCCATCACGCTGTTTTTCCCTGAAATACCCTGAGGTCCTAAACCAATCGCGTTTAGCCCTTCCTCGATGCTTTTTTCCATGGCTGCCGCTTTGGGGTGCGGATGAGAAGTGCCAATCGGTCTTAGCATCGCTTTTTTGGAGAGCTTCGCCGCAGACGTTGAACAGGTTCCAATCCCCACGCCCACGACAAGTGGTGGGCACGCATTAATACCCCAATCGACAATCGTATCAAAGACAAATTTCATCGCACCCTCATAGCCCGCAAGGGGAGGTAAAACGATGCTACGACCTGGAAGCGAACAACCACCTCCTGCTTGATACACTTCGATCTCGACGTTGGTACTATCATCCACGATCTCCCACTCGATAAAGGGCACATCCGTTCCTACATTGGTTCCTGTGTTTTTTTCATCAAACACTTCGACTGCATTGAGGCGCAAGGGTGCACTTTTTGTTGCACTAATCGTCGCTTCCCTTAAAATGCTTCGTAGTTTTCCTAGCAGAGGAAAGCGAGAGCCTGAACGCACAAAAAACTGAATCACACCTGTATCTTGACACGTCGGGCGATTTAGCTTTTTGGCTTTATCCATATTTTCAAACATCACATCGTAAATCGCTTTGGCTAAGGGCGCTTCCTCTTGTGTTCTAAGTTCTGTGAGCTTTTTCATCACATCATCGGGCAGCTCTTTGGAGACAATGTCGATGAATTTTCCTAAAATCGCTACTAGCTTTGCTTCTTCTTCACATGTAGACATCGTCTACCTCCTGTTATTAAAACCGTTTGATCTCTTTTTTGTAATATGTGATATTTTATCACCGTTAATTGTAGGCAAAGCGGGCTTAAACTAATCTAAGAAGAGCATTCGTCTCAAATGAAGCTTACATGTAAAGCAAAAACACCAAAGGTGCGCCCCGTTTTTTCAAGGAAATTTCGTTGTGAACTTTGCTTTCAAAACAGCTTAAACGCTCTGTTAACAAATCTTTTTACCTTCTGCAACCTTTACATGTAAACAGGTATGTTAACAGAGGATTTAAACTTTTACCCTATAATGTGCGCACACTAATCTAAAGAGAACTTCATGTCCCACACACTTACCGAGCGTCAAATTGTCTTAACCCTTGCAAGCCTTGCTGCCATTACCCCTTTATCGATTGATATGTATCTACCCGCGTTTCCTATCATTGCGAAAAGCCTTCAAACCTCTATCCCCAATGTCGAAATCAGCTTAAGCCTTTTCTTTTTTGGTATGGCAATGGGACAGCTTTTTGGCGGTCCCATTTCGGATGCGTACGGCAGACGTCCGATGATCATCATTGGGCTTATTTTATTTGGTATCAGTAGCCTTTTGCTCTCGTTTACCGACAGCATCGAAATGTTTTGGATCTTAAGAGCGATTCAATCCTTTGGTGGAGGCATCGCCACGGTCAATGTTTCCGCCATTGTGCGTGATATGTTCGAGGGCAAAGAGAGTGCGCGCATCTTCTCCATGATCGCGATGGTGATGCTGATGGCACCTTTGATCGCTCCAACGATGGGCTCGTTAGTCCTCAAATTTTTTGACTGGAACATCATCTTTATATTTTTAAGCCTTTACACCCTTTTTGCGCTCGGTTTTTACCTCTTCCGTTTTCCTTCTGTGAAGCAAGAACGAGTCAAAGTCACACCGATTCAGAACTATAAAACCGTGCTTAGCCATAAAATGGCGATGGTTTTTATCGTCTCTCAAATTCTCTCTTCTTCAGGGATGTATACGTTTATCACCTCTTCATCCTTCATCTATATGGAACATTTTCATGTCAGCTCAGGTCAATTTGCACTTTTTTTCGCGCTTAATGTCACCACACTGATGATCGTGGGAAGGATCAACGCATGGCTTGTCAAATACAAAGACCCTCTTGTTCTGCTTCGCATTGGTATGAGCGCTCAAGCACTCATTGGCATTGCGTTGTTTGCCTGCCAAGATCAGAGTATTTACGTTCTTTTTCCCCTCATTGGACTCTACATTGGTACGCTAGGGCTCATTTTTGGAAATTCTGTCTCTTTATCCTTGGAGTTTTTCCCAAGCATCAGCGCTTCGGCCAATGCCATCATCGGTGTTTTGCAGTACAGTGTGGGAGCCCTCATGGGGTTTACCGCAAGTTTTTTGCACGATGCAACACTCTTTCCCATCACGGGTGTGATGATGGTGGTCAGCGTATGTGGCGCAACGCTGTTACTTTTGGGAAGTAGAGGCTACATTCCGCATCATGGAAGCTAACGAGAAGAATTTTTTCTCGTTAGCTCATACTATTTTGCGGCTTTTTTCGCTTCGTTTATCCAGCCTTGAAAGATTTTTTCATGTCCTTTTATCCACGATTGCGCGTGACGAACAATGTCTTCTTCACTGTTTTCACCTTTACTAATCAGCATGTTTTCAGCACTAATGTCATTGATATTCAACGTTGCAACTTCAAATAACTTAGCCACCACAGGATTTTGTGTCGCGACATCGCCATTGGCTACAATTTTCATAGCGTTAACATTAAAGCCATAATTTTGACCATTACTTAATGCCGTATCTTTGGTAATTGGATGCGCACTCTTCGTTACTTGAAGCCATACAGTATCTTTTCCTGGAACTAAAATACCACTGACCCAATACGGTGTCCATGTATAATATAAAATTGGTTTACCTTGTTTGTATCGTGCAATGGTTTCAGCAATAATTGCCGAATACTCACCTTGATTGTGTTTAATCGTATCTCTAAGACCAAATGCATCGAGTTGAAATTCGATTACTTTTTCACATCCCCAACCTGGATTACATCCTGCCAAGTCAGCTTTTCCATCATTATTGCTATCAAATAATTTCGCGATTTTAGGGTCTTTGAGATCGTTAATGTATTTGATATTATATTTTTCAGCTGTTTTTTTATCAATCAAATAACCTTGTGCACATCCTGAGACATACGTTCCTTTACGATACATCTCTTTCTCTCCACCTGCTTTTTCAAACATAGCATCATGCAGTGGTGTCCAATTGACCGATGTATAATAAATATCTTTTGATGTTTTATTTTGAGAAATCGTTTGATAAATGACTGCGTAAGCGACTTCATCAATGGGTAAAACGTCATATCCCAATGCTTTAAGCGCCTCATTGATAATGACCGTTTGAAATTTCTCCTCAGAAATAGGACTATGCATGGAATGCACTTTAACACCTTTGCCTGGTAAATCTGCTGCAACACTGATGCTGCTAAAGAGCATCGTGCAAACAATACCTAGAAGCCCTTGCTTGAGTACGTTAATCATGTTTTCTCCTTTGTTTTAAGATGGT
This sequence comes from Sulfurospirillum multivorans DSM 12446, assembly GCF_000568815.1. Lineage (NCBI taxonomy): Bacteria > Pseudomonadati > Campylobacterota > Epsilonproteobacteria > Campylobacterales > Sulfurospirillaceae > Sulfurospirillum > Sulfurospirillum multivorans. Next base: position 13,423 of record NZ_CP007201.1, on the reverse strand, counting down.
GGTATAAACAAAGCCTATGAGCCCTTTTTCATACCACGCAAAATGCGCATGGAGGGTATCTTTCTCTCCCAGTGCTTGGGTAATGCGATCTAGCACAATGGCTAAAAGAACAATTCCCACACCACCAATAGAGGCTAACCCCACATCAAGTCTTCCAATACCGCGAAGTACCATCTGTCCAAGGCCTCCCACGGCGATCATAGAGGCAAATACCACCATAGAGAGTGAGAGCATCAATGTTTGGTTCATACCCGCCATAATGGTTGGCATGGCAACGGGAAGCTGTACTTTAATCAGCATCTGCCAAGGCGTTGCTCCAAAACTTCGTGATACTTCAATCAAATCCTCAGGCACTTGCCTAATACCAAGATTGGTAAAGCGGATCAATGGGGGAAGAGCGAAAATAATGGTCACCACAACACCGGGGACATTGCCGATGCCAAAGAGCATCACAACCGGAACCAAATAGACAAACGCCGGTGTCGTTTGCATTGCATCCAAAACGGGTCTAAGCATCAAAGAAGCTCTATCGTTACGTGAAACCCAAATACCGATAGGCAGTCCTATCGCTACGCAGAAGAAGAACGAGGTAAACACCAAAGAGAGGGTAACCATCGCTTCGCTCCACGCACCAATTAAGCCAATAACAATAAGCGAAATAAATGTTCCAATCGCAATTTTACGCCCTGCAAATTGCCATGCAATCAACGTTACGACGACAATAAAAATGGTTGAAGGAACAAATTGAAAAAAATCTCCAATCGTACGTAATACCACATCAATGGGAACACGAATGGATTGAAAGACATGGCGAAAATGCTCCACTGTCCATGCTAAACCTGATTCGACATAGCGATCTAAAGGGAAAAATGTCTCTTTAAAAGGATGTAGCCAATCAAATGAAACCGTAGGATCAGCAACGGATGTGTCAATAAGCCAATCTTCTTGTGCGATGGGCGCTTCTGCCCATGGATTTGCTGCTGTATCATTCATTGTCATCCTCCCCATGGTAGTCCAATGCTTTTAAAAGGGTCGCTTTTGAAATGGCGCCTATGTATTTTTGATTTTTATCGACAACGGGCACAGAGTAGCGCGTACTTGCCACAATGCCAACAATATCATTTAAACATGCCGTACCATCAATCGTTGGAATCTCTTTTAAAAAGGCAACATCAATGCTTTCTCGTTTAGGTTTTTCACGCAAACTATCCACCGATACAATGCCTAAAAAACGTTTTCTTCGATCCACAATATAGGCAAATTCACGATCATGTTCTTTTAAAATCTGCAGTGCCTGCAGTGTGCCTTGTCCATCTTTTTGAATCATTGTGACTTGTTGATTACTGGCAATATCTTTGGCTGTAATCACCCCTCCCACATTAACACCTTTAAAGAAAGAGCGCACGTATTCGTTAGCAGGGTTTTTTAAAATCTCATCAGGACTTCCGATTTGCACGACGGTGCCACCTTCCATAATAGCAATGCGATCGCCTAATTTCATAGCCTCATCTAAATCATGCGAGATAAAAACGATGGTGCGCTCTTGCTCACTTTGAAGCTTAAGTAGTTCATCTTGCATCTCACTACGAATGAGCGGATCAAGTGCAGAGAAGGCTTCATCCATCAAAAGGACATCGGGGTTATTGGCTAATGCTCGTGCCAATCCAACACGCTGTTGCATACCACCACTCAGAGAATCAGGATACGTATGAACGTAATCGATCAATCCTACTTGAGCAAGTGCTTCTTTGGCTTTGATATAGCGCTCAACTTTAGCCATACCTCCAAGTTCTAACCCAAAAGCAGCATTATCAAGCACATTAAGATGGGGTAAAAGAGCAAAGGATTGAAAAACCATACTCATTTTAGTTCTTCGAACGGCTCTGAGTTCTGAGTGATTCATAATGGCAATATCTTCGCCATCAATTAAAATAGAACCGCTTGAGGGTTCAATCAAACGGTTAAACAGTCGAACCAATGTCGACTTGCCTGATCCTGATAAACCCATGATAACAAATATTTCACCTTTGTATATTTGAAAACTAGCGTTATTAACACCAATTGTTTGAGCAGTACGTCTGAAAATTTCCGCTTTGTCCATACCTTTTTTTAAAAGAGTAAGTGCTTTTTTGGGTGAATTTCCGAAAATTTTATAGACATTTTTTAGCTCAATTTTAACCTCTTTCATTCTAACTCCTAAGGTAAAATTAAGTAAATAGAGATAACTTTCTCCTTTTAGCTTAGCAAAAGAGAATTAAAGGAAGCTAAAATTTTAGCATATTCTTAAAATAATCTTAAGTTTTATGACCTTTAAAAGGGTCATGAGGTACTATGGGGTGGTACTTTAGGAAGTTTTAAGGATATAAGTAGAAAAATAGTTTTTTTGTGTAAATTTGTAACATAAAATAGCTATTTAGGGCTAAAAATCTTTTGAATGATCTTTTTATCGACGGTTGATAGTGCTAAGTTTTCAATTTCTTCCTCTGTAAAATAGCCATCCACGTTTACATGTAAAGCGTCATCATGAATGATTTCCAGTTCGAGTTTAAAATGGCTGTAGGTGTGAGAAACGCTTCCAAGGCTGTGTGCCGTGTTTGGCTTTTCATCGATCTGAACAAATCCCCAAAGTCCATGAAGCAGTCTCTCTTTGCGCTGAATAAGCCCCAATTTTCCCTCTTGGAAAACAACCAAAGCAAAACGTTTTTTTGTTGGAACTTTGGCTTTTTTAACCGCTTTTGGATAGTTTTCGGGGGCATCTTTACCTTTACATGTAAACGCAAGAGGGCATGCCAAACAGTTCGGATTTTTGGGTGTGCAGATCATTGCACCGATGTCCATCATCGCTTGATTATGTTCATACGGATGCTTTACGGCTAAAAGTTTCCACGCCTTTTCCCACAGCGCTTTTTCATCTTTTGTACTGAGTGCAAAGTAGCGACACAAAACGCGCTTCACATTGGCATCCAAGATAGGAAGCGCTTGGTGGTACGCAAAAGAGCAAATCGCATGTGCTGTGCTTTTCCCAATGCCTTTAAGCCCGCCAAGCTCTTCAGGATTTTGAGGCAAAATACCTTTACATGTAAGCGCGGTATGGTGAAGATTTCGAGCTCTGGTGTAGTAGCCGAGTCCTTCCCACATTTTTAAAACATCATCGAGCGGCGCATCTGCCACGCTTTGAAGGGTAGGAAAACGCTCCAAAAAAGGAAAGTAAAAGCGCTCCAAAACCGTTTTGACTTGGGTTTGTTGCAGCATGATTTCACTGAGGTATATTGTGTACGCATCGTTGGTTTGGCGCCACGGAAGATCATGACGACCGTTTTTAGCGTACCAATCTAAAAGTAATTTTTGAGCTTCATTATACATACGAAAGTGTATCTAAATGTCAATTAGACTCAAGCGGTGATGATGCAGTTTCTTCCACTGTTTTTCGCTTTATATAAAGCATTATCAGCATCTCGTATCAGTTGTTCGGGGTCATCTTCGTGTTTAGGAATGGTGCGGCTTATGCCAAAACTCATTGTAATGGGCGCTAGAACAACACCGTGAACACAATTATGGTGGATGTTTTTAAGGTTATCTTGAATGATTGTGCAGAGTTGATATACCACCGTTTGATCGGTGTCGCATAAAACGATAATAAACTCTTCACCGCCATACCGTGCTACAAAGTCGATCTTTTTAGGCGAAGAGAGTTGTATTGCTTTGGCGATCTCTTTTAGCACCAGATCACCAACAAGATGCCCATGCGTATCGTTAATTTTTTTAAAATAATCGATATCGCACATCACAAGAGAGATAGCACTACGTTGCTGCTTTGCAACTTCCCAATTCATTTGAAAATACTCCTCAAAATATCTTCTATTGGGTAGTTCAGTCAAGTCATCGATGGTGGATAAACGCTTGAGTTGTTTATTGGCTTTTTCTAACTCTTTTGTTCTTTTTTTAACTTGTTTATCAAGAGTTTCATTGACTTTTTGAAGCTCTTTTTCTGCATTTTTTAATTGCGTAAATTCTCTTGAAATACCAAATATTCTTACATTTCCACTACGCTCATCTGTGACAGGTAAAATGGTTGTATTCCAAAATCTCTCGCCCGTATGATCGATAATAGCGCTCTCATTGTATGTAATGGGTTTATTTAACGCAATACATTGAGTGTAGTTATCGGCTATCATTTTAAATGTTACTTCATCAAATATATCTTTTAATTTTATGCCATTCATTTGATGTTTTTCGAGATGAAACGTCTTTTCTAGAACAGCATTACACGCCTCAGTGACAAAATCACCATCACTGTCTATTGCAACGATGAACATGTTATCACTTGAATTGTTCCACAGTGTACGAAAGAGAAGAAGCTCTCCACTTAAAGAGCTGGAAAAAGTGTACTCATGCTCTACCATAATTGTAAATCCATCTGTTTAGTTACGCAATAGTATACACCAAACATAACAAAATTATCTCACTAAAATTAAACCAAAAATTAGTGCATTGCACGCAAAAAAATCATTTAGCTCAAACACCAATTGATGGGCTTTTTGCCTTTACATGTAAGGTACTCATTACTTTTTGAAAAAGGCTTAGAGCCAAAAAAACCACGGTACGAAGAGAGCGGGGAAGGGTGAGGAGCACGTAAAATGAGATGTTTTTTACTATCAATCAGACTGGCTTTGGCTCCTGCAGGAGAGCCCCAAAGAATAAACACCAAATGCTCTTTTTGAGCGCTCAGTGTCTTAATTACAGCGTCCGTAAAGTTTTCCCAACCCTGTCCACGGTGAGAATTGGCTTCACTGGCACGCACGGTTAAAACGGTGTTGAGTAAAAAAACACCTTGTTTTGCCCATGCAGTTAGATTGCCACTTTTGGGAATCGCACACCCCAAATCATCGCGTAATTCTTTAAAAATATTTTGAAGGGATGGCGGATGCTGAATTCCATCTTGTACCGAAAAAGAGAGCCCGTGTGCCTGATGGGCTCCATGGTATGGGTCTTGCCCCAAAATGACCACTTTAACGCTCTCAAAAGGGGTATTATCAAACGCCGCAAAGATATTGGCTCCGCTGGGATAAACCGTATAGTTTTTTTTCTCTTCCACCAAAAAGCTTTTTAACGCCTCAAAATAGGGCTTTTGAAACTCTACATGTAAAACATTTTTCCAACTCGCTTCAATTTTTGGATCAACCATGAATATCCTCTGTGTTTTTTAAGAATGTTTGGGTAAAATACGCTTCGCCTTCTTCTAGACCTGTGCAATGTCTTTTAAGAGTAACGCTTCAGGGTGGGAACACAGCAGAGCGCTTTTTTTAGGTGTGTGCCGCAGTCATCTGGGAGAGGGTTTTTTACACTACACCCTAAACTCCCAAATACGTTTCAATTTCCAACGCCAATTGATAAAAATCAGCATTGCCCATTTGCCCTTTTTCTTTCAACTTCCCACGAATATACTCTTTGCCTTGAATCAACTCTTTAGACTTCACGCCATGCGAAATAGAAAGCGTTGCTTCGATAAATGCGGCTATCCTGTCGCAATTTTTTAGCGCTTCGCCATCAATGGCGTTGTATTTATCTTCATTATAGGCACTCAAATCTTCGACAATTTCAATGCCAGTGTGATTGATTTTATTGAGGAATTCATTTTTTTGATTGTCGCCATAGAGTCCCAAAAGATATTTGAAACTTGAAACCAAATTATCGGGTAAAAACGGCAGAATTTCCTCTTCAATCATCTTAATTTCAAACTCACTGATGATGTCATCAAGCCCACTGACGGAGTATTTGACGGGTGAAATAATGTCACGAGTGAGCGCTTCGGGAAAGTCATGAAAAAGAGCACAAAAGAAGTTGTTTTCAAGACGTTTGTCGCACGCATTGATCGAACGTGAATAGAAATAACCCAAAATGGCGACAATCAGCATATGCCCAAGCACGGAGGTTTCAGGAATGCGAGGCGTTTGCGCCCACCGTTTTTGAAAACGAAGTCGCCCACTAAGATCAACGATCTTAGAGATTTTTTTATTCATCGCCATTTTACGAACCCCAATGAGCTCATAATAATCTTCAATTTCCTCTTCCACTGCCTCTTTGACACGGTCAATATTGTTAAGAAATTGACTGGTTTGATAGACAATCAAAAATTCCCAACGTGTCGCCATATACGAAGCCGCTTTAAGGATGAAACGCTCTTTTTTATACATAGAGCTGTCATTTAAATAACTCTTAAAACGCTCATAAAACGCGCCATCTTCGATGTCACTGAGCGAATCATAGAGTTGAGCCAGTACCCATGTATTGATCTCTTTCTCTTTTTTTTGAAGTGCCTTACGAAAGACATCGGGGCGAATGTCGGTAACCACAACGCGACGCAAAAATTCAAAGATACCCGCTTCGATCATCGTGACCATATTGATGCTATCTTTTTCTTCCATTTGCGCTAAAAAATAGGCGATGATAAATTTGTGCGCCTGTTTATCAAGCTCGACGAGTTCCACCATGCGAGGGTAATCGTTCCAGCGTTGAATTGAAGCTGCTCCAAAGAACTGCTCAATGAGTTTTGGACTTAACATGCGCTTTCGTTTCGTACCTGTTTTGAGTCAATTTCAATCACCGTATGCACATTGCCTCGTGGATTAAAATCCGCCACCACTTTGAGCCATTTTGGCTTGAGCTTGGAATCTAAAAGATCATAAATTTCATTGGCACTGTTTTCGTGGCTGATGTTGCGGTTCATAAAGCTGTTAATGTAAAGCTTGATCGCTTTAAGTTCTACAACAAAGCCATTCGGAATATAATCAATATAAATCGTCGCAAAATCAGGATAACCACTGCGTGGGCACAGACAACAAAACTCTGGCAATGTCAGTTTAATCACATAGTTTTTTTGATGCTGATTGGGCCAAATTTCCAAATCTTTTTCAACATCAAATTCTTTAATAATTTGTTCACCGTATTTCATAAAATATCTCCTACTATTTGTTCTAAATTTTTAGGTTTTGAGATACAAAACCCTTGGATAAAATCAGGCCTAATCTCTTTTATTTTTTCCAAAAGTGCCTCTTTATCCACGAATTTTACCATACTTTGAATGTGAAGCGTTTGGATGAGTTCCACATAATGTAAAAGAAGCTGTTGGTATTTTGGATCTTCGATTTTTTTGGTAAATTCAATGTCAAACTTTACCAAATCAATCGGCAAATGTTTCAGATACTCAAACCCGCAGTTGTTGCCTCCAAAATTACCAAGTGCTATTTTAAACCCAACCTCTTGGTAACTCTCAATGATTTCTCTAAATCGGTGCATATTTTCATAACTTTTTTGCTCTGTTATCTCAAGAATAAAACGGTGTGGATCAATCTTGTGTTGGCTAAGAAGCGTTAAAAGATAGCGTTTAAAACTGAGATTTCGCAGGGTCACGGGGGAAATCTCAACACTAAAAAGCAGCTCTTTTTGAAGTAAAGGTTCTATCTCTTCGACCAAAAGTTCAAACACTTTTTCATCGAACGCCATCTCATAACCCGTATGGTTTACAATGCGCTGAATTTGTTGTTTTGAGAGCGATCCATAGATGTGTGATTCCATGCGAATAAGGACTTCTAAAATGCTGATCTGCTCTGTTTGAAGGCTGAGAGAGGGTTGGTATTTGAAAAAAAGCTGATGCTGTTTGATCGCTTCATCGATAATCATGTGAAATTGATTGAGTTTGATGTGAGGTGTCGTCTCTTCACTCTTTTTTTGCTCTTCAATCAGCATTAAAAGTCGCTCAATGAGGTTATGTGTATCGCTATCATACGCAGCACTTAAGAGTGAAAAAGCCACTTTGATTTCAATATTGGAAATACCCACATTTTGAACGCTTTTGGTGAAAATCGTTAAAAGATGGCGAAGCTCTTTATGTGGATGTTTGAGATAAAGCAAAAAACTATCACTGCTGTAACGCCCAATCGCAACTTTTTTAAAACGGTGTTCTCTTAGAAAAAATTCCAATTTTTGGATAAATTGCCTTAAAACAAGATCTCCATTATTAATACCATACCGCTCATTTATGTCGCTTAAATTGTTTACATGTAAAAAGATAACGGCGGTATTTTCCCGATCGTTAATTTTTTTAATTTTCGCGATAATTTCGGCTCTCGTGAATGTTTTAGTGATCGGGTCAATCAACGAAGTCTGAAATCCATAATAGATAAGATAGACCGTATAATAAACATAAATGGGGATCAATAAAATCAGAAGAATAAAGTTAATGGACGTATGTGGAAAGAGCTGATACGAGTGAAAAAAAATGCCAATGAGAAGTAGGAGAGGAAACACGATTTTAAGGGCGGTTATAAATCGGTTTTCTCTCTCCTTGATCTCAGAATAGAGCATTAAACGTCCAAGTGTTTTACATCTTTGGCATGATCTTGAATGTATTGGCGACGAGGCTCAACTTCATCTCCCATAAAGAGTGTAAAGGTGTCACTAGCAGCTTCAGCATCATCGACTTTAACTTGTAACAATCGTCTGTTTTCAGGATTCATCGTGGTTTCCCAAAGTTGCTCTGGGTTCATCTCACCAAGACCTTTGTAACGTTGAATATAAGCGCCTTTTTTAGCATTTTTTTCAATTTCGTCCAAAACTTCAACAGGATCACGTCCGTCAAAAACATCAAAATCACGCTCTTGAATTTTAGAATAAATATACAGTGCCTCTTCATACAGTGGGTTCGTATAAAATGTCTCATCCAAAAGAAGCTCTTCCAAACCATCTTTGGTTTGAATAAACAGATGAATACTCTCATCGTTGAGGTAATGGTTCAAAATATTGTACCCAAGGGCTGTGATAAATCGTTCAATTTCTGTAAAGAGTTTATCGGTTGGAAGCGTGATCAAATCAGGGTTTTCAATCAAATAACGAATCACTTCGATCATAGAAAAGCGTTTTTCAAGCTCTTTTAAAATACCACGATACGCAGAAATAATTTTAAAGAAATCAATTAAATCAGGTGTTCCAACACCTTCAATCGCAATGTTATCGATACCTGATTCAATTAAAAAGGTATTCATTTCAGTGTCATCTTTGAGATAAATCTCTTTTTTACCTTTTTTGTAACGATACAAAGGTGGCTGTGCCAAATAGACATACCCATTGTCCACAACAGGACGTAAAAAACGGAATAAAAAGGTTAAAAGCAGTGTTTGAATATGGCTACCATCAACGTCCGCATCGGTCATGATGATGAGCTTGTGATAGCGAAGTTTTTCTTCATTAAACTCTTCACCAATGCCACAGCCTAAAGCAGTGATCATATTTTTAATCTCTTCGGATTTTAAAATTTTGTCCAAACGGCTTTTTTCAACGTTCAGAATTTTACCTTTAAGTGGCAAAATCGCTTGGAAAACACGGTCCCTTCCTTGTTTAGCAGAACCGCCCGCACTATCGCCCTCTACGAGGTAAAGTTCACAAATAGAAGGGTCTTTACTTTGACAATCCGCTAATTTTCCAGGAAGTGTACCGATACTCATTGCATCTTTACGTCTGGTTAAATCTCTTGCATTTTTAGCCGCTTCACGTCCACGTGCTGCTGCAAGTGCTTTGTTCATAATGGCTTTAGCTTCGATTGGGTTTTCTTCAAAGTATTTAACCAGTTGCTCATACACCAATTTTTGAACGATTGGTTTTACGTAAGAGCTTCCTAGTTTTCCTTTGGTTTGACCTTCAAATTGAGGCTCAGGCACTTTAACGCTGACAATCGCGATCAAGCCCTCACGAACATCATCACCTGTAATTTTGACGTCTTTTTCTCTTACACCTGCATTGAGACTAATATAACCCGTAATGGCACGCGTTAAACCCGCACGAAATCCACTTTCATGCGTTCCACCATCAATGGTTTTGATGTTATTGACAAAAGAGAAGAGAATTTCACTATACGTTGAGTTGTACATCATCGCAACATCAACTTCAACATCTTCAATACTAGCAGTATAGTGGACAGCATCCGCTACTTTTTCTTTTTTATTGAGATCCAAAACAAACTGTTTGATACCACCTTCAAAATGGTACACTTCAACGCGTCCGTCTCTTTGATCTTTGAGTTCAATCGTAATTTTTGGATTAAGGTAGGCAAGCTCTTTAAAACGTGTTTGTAAAATTTCAAATTGAAACTCAGTGGTTTCAAAAATAGTAGAATCTGGCCAAAATTCGATCATGGTACCCGTGCGATTCGTTGTTTTAACCACATCAAGAGGTGTTTGAGGAATACCAGCAGCAAACTCTTGACGGTGTTCATTGCCTTCACGTTTAATGGTCGCAACCAGTTTTGATGAAAGTGCATTCACAACCGAAACACCTACACCGTGCAAACCACCACTGACTTTATACGTATCTTTATCAAACTTTCCACCTGCGTGAAGAACGGTTAAAACAACCGTAGCTGCTGACATATTTTCGCCCTCATGCCAACCCACAGGAATACCACGACCGTTATCAACAACAATACATGAGCCCTCACGTGTCAATTCAACTTTAATGAGATCACAATAGCCCGCCATTGCTTCATCGATAGAGTTATCAACCACTTCATAAATAAGATGGTGAAGACCATTAATGTTGGTATCACCGATATACATACCTGGACGTTTTCGTACTGCTTCAAGGCCTTTTAAAACTTTAATATTGTCTGCACCGTAAGTACTCATATTTTCTCCACTTCTTTATTATCTTTTTGTATTGGTTTCTTAGATCATAATTGGCATAACAATGGTTGTAAAATTATCACTCTCTAACGTGAAAGGAAGACCACTGTCATTGAAACCTAAGGTAAAGTTACTATTTTCGATATTGGATAAAAAATCTAAAATATAACGACTGTTAACTGCAAGGTAAATGTCACTATCAAGCCCCGTTTTAAACTCAATTTCTGTTTTGGCTTCAATATTATCATCGTTCAAACTCTCAAAAACTATTTTTTCAGGTTTAAAAGTGATTTTAATTTCAGGAGAGATGATTGAGATCTGTTTAATAGAATCCACCATCGATTCACGACTGAGTAAAATTCTATAGTTTTTATTTTTAGGAATGATGCGTTGATAGTCTGGGAATTTTCCATTGATCAGTTTGGTATAAAATGTAAAATGAGCCGATGAAGCAATGAGCGTGTTTTCATCGTAAAAAATTTCAATGGTATCAAAAAAGAGTTTTTGAATTTCGCTGATCGCTTTTTTAGGAATAATCAATGTAAAGTTATGTTCGGTCGGCTGTTCAAGTTGCACGATTGCCAAACGTTTGGTATCGGTTGCGACTAAATTGATGCTGTTGTCTTTAATATCAATTAAAGAGCCATTGAGTTCAAATTTAGGGTTATTGCTATCAATGGCAGGAGCTATCTTTTTAATGGAGCGAACGAGTGTGTTGCTGTTGATGTCAAATTTGGGCTTAGCGTCAATTTGAGGGAAGGGTGGGAAATCTACTGGGTTAAGCATCGGAAGTTTAAATTTGGAGCTATTCTGTTTGATATAGAGGTAATCATTGATGGTTTCTAAAATAACTTCGTCATCTTTTAAACTTTTGATAATATCGAGAAGTTTTTTACCATTAGCGGTTGCATTTCCTGCTGTGATGATTTTGACTTCAGGTGTGTGGTAGCATAAACCAATCTCATAATCGGTTGCTTTGATGACAAATTGACTCTCTTCAGTAATGAGTAAAACATGGGATGTTATCTGACTCAAATCCTTTTTTTCTAAATAGGGTTGAATGTTGAGTAACATGTTTTCTAAAATGCTCTTTTTTATCGAAACCTTCATAGAGTCTCCTTTTTTATTATTTAATTTAAAATAGATGAAGTAGTAGAATGGGATGAAATTGTGAAAACATCAACATTATACCTCAAACTAGGGATTATTGGCGTGAAAGATGCGTCAAGGGTTTTTCACATCTCGTCACATTTATCATCAAAACTTTTTACATCTGCTTGGTTAAAATTTTATTTTTTAGATCTTCAACTTTGAGTTTAAAGGACTCATTGGTCTCAATAATTTCGTTAATTTTCTTAATATTGTGTGAAACGGCTGTATGATCTTTCATTCCAAAATAGGTTGCAAGTGAAGGCATAGAATTTGGAGTAAGGGTACGTGCCAAATAAATACCAATACGTCTGGCTTCCACAATATTTTTACTGCGTTTGGTTGATTTGATTTCGCTTGGTTTAATATTGAGATCTTTAGCGATGATTTGAATAATATCTTCAAGGCTAATGTTTTCACGGCGCTCTTTAATCTGCTCACGCATCACGTTTTTTGCAAAATCAAGGGTAATTTCTTGACGCATCAGCGACGCATAGGCATTAAGGTTGATAATAGCACTCTCAATTTCACGAATATTATCGCCCATATTGGCAGCAATGTAATTGACAATGTCGCTGTTAAGATTGATACCATCGAGTTCACACTTCTTTTTAATGATCGCAATTTTAGTTTCCAATTCAGGCAAGCCAATATCGGCAATCAAACCCCATTCAAAGCGACTTTTAAGACGATCTTCAAGTCCATTGATCATTTTTGGTGGTTTATCAGAAGTTAAAACGATCTGTTTACCCGCAGAGTGAAGTTCATTAAAAGTATGAAAGAACTCCTCTTGCGTTTGAATTTTATTGGATAAAAATTGAGTATCGTCAATGAGCAAAACATCACAACTACGGTACTTTTCACGAAATCTGTCCATGGATTGGTTGCGAAGATTGTAGGTGAAATCATTCATAAACTGCTCAATCGTCGCATAAATAACGATTTTACCTCTGCCTTGAACATAATTGCCGATGGCATGAATAAGGTGGGTTTTACCAAGTCCCGTAGGACCGTAAATGAAAACAGGATTGTACATGACACCGGGTTTTTCTGCAATGGATTTAGCGGCAGTGTAGGCGTATTGATTGGAGCTTCCTACGACAAAACTATCAAACGTGTAAGATGGGTTTAAAATAGTGTTTTTGGTGTTTTTAATCGCATCAATCATCTCAACAGGGGTTGATTTCACTTTAGTGGTTTTAAGATGCTCTTTGAGGACAATTTTGATCTCAGGTTTTTTACCCGTCTTGAGTTCAAACAGATGGGCAATTTTATCGGAGTATTTTGTTTTGACCCAATTAGCGATCAAAATGTTAGGAGCAAGAAAAACCATTTGATCCGAATTGGAGGCTTTTTCGTGGAATTTAAGTTGTTTAATATAGCGATCATATTCTTGTGAAGAGATCTCTTCTTTTAAAAGTTCTATGATGGTATCTGCTAGCAAACATACTCCTTAAAAAAGTCTTCACCCTGTGAATATCATGTGAATAAGTTTGTTTTATTTTATCTAAACTATTATTAGTTATATGTTAAAGAGGGTATGGGTATAATGTGAAAAAAGTTATTCACCCTGTGAACAAAGCTGTGAATAAAGGATAAAA